>NZ_AXAZ01000032.1 GCF_000473065.1 Bradyrhizobium sp. WSM1743 | reverse complement strand
CACGCTGGGAGCACGAGGCCGTTCTGGAGAAAGTTCAGGCTCGGCTCGACCACAACCCCAATGCAATGGGTGTCCGCCGTCAGACAGCGGAGCATCCGTTCGGCACGATGAAGTGTTGGATGGGAGCAACGCACTTTCTCACGAAAAAGCTGCCAAAGGTGGCCGCCGAGATGGCGCTCAACGTGCTCGCCTACAACATGAAGCGCGTGATGATGATCGTTGGCCTAGGCGGATTGCTGGAGGCGATGCAGGCGTGAGGGCGGCCTGGTTGCCACTGAGATGACAAGAGGTCGATTCCACCGAATGAGAAGCGCGGCGGCCACGAAATGCGCCGGAGCGCCCCAAGTCGCCGGATTTTCACACGGCCTGGGCCCAAGGGCGACCAGCATCTGTGATGACTTGCTGGTCGGGATGGGTGCTAGCGCTCGGCGATCACCATGTCCGGTGCAATCGCGTTGATGCGCATCGAGAGCAGGTCGAGGCATTCGCCCAGCTCGATCAGATCATGCCGACCGGCAACAAATCGCCGAGCGTGCTCGCCGCCGACATCGTGCTCGCGACGATCCGCAAGGGCCGGCGAACGAGCTGGGGCGTGTCCTCATAAACGTCTGCTGGCGACGGCACAGCGGAAGTCACTTGGCTCGGCTGCAATCGGCCGCCTATGGCCCGGAAAGGGACATTTGGTCGGCGGCTAGGTTGACATGCTAAGCCCAAGGCCCGAACGCGAAGCTTGAGGCTGGCCACTTCTGGGCGCCACACAACTCACCACAGACGCAGAGCGCATCGCCAAGGGCTCTATTTCGGAGTGTTGGTCTGGCCACCCGAACCCGTGGTCTGATCACTTCCCGGTCGGCCCGGAGGATGCGCAGACGCGGCCGGCTTGTCTTGATCGGCCACGTATCCGGACTCTCCGGAGTTGCGGGTCTTGATCCCTTTGTCCGCATCACGCTGCATCTGCACGTTGGGCTCGCCAGCCTTGAGCCCTTGGTCTACGTCACTTTTCATCTCCTCCTTGGTTTGCTCACTGGGTGCGGCCTTTTGCTGCTGGGCCGTTGCTTGGAAGGCAATTGCGCTTCCGGCAACTACAATCAATGCGAGAATTGCTGTTCGCATGGTTCTCCTCCATGGCTTGCTCCGGCCCCTAAACGCGCGAACTTCCCAAGGTTTCCTAGTTCCAAGCGCTATTGTCGAAAAGGCACGTCTTGCGATCAGGCAGGCTGCGCTCAAGGCGCCGATTGGCCCGTGGCCGACATGCATCGGTGTGTGTGTTTGACGTCTCACTCGGACAGCAAAGCGGACCCGAAACGATTTATGAGCACCCGCTCTAGGCAAGTCCGCCATCGACCCGAAAACACTGGCTGGTGATGCGCTGGCTTTCGTCGGAGGCGAGGAACAGCGCCATGTTGGCGATGTCCTCGGGCGTCACCGCGTCGGGAACCGCCTGGCGCGCGCGCATCTCGGCGATGACCCGCTCGTCCGAATACCACAGCCGGCGCTGGCGCTCGGTGATCACCATGCCCGGTGCAATTGCGTTGACGCGAATGCGGTCGGGGCCGACCGACCGCGCCAGCGAGTTGGTGAAGCCGACGATCGCCGCTTTCGCCGCGGCATAGACCGGCAGCGCCGGCGCGCCGCGCATCCATGCGATCGATGACATGTTGATGATCGAACCGCCGCCGCGCGCCTGCATCTGCGGCACCACCGCCTGTGCTGCGAAGAAGACGTGCTTGAGATTGACTCCGATCATCCAGTCGAACTCGGCCGGCGTCACCTCGGAGAGAACCTGACGCTGATCGTTGGCGGCGTTGTTGACGAGAACGGCGGCATCGCCAAGCAAACGGTGAACCTCTGCCATCGCGCTGCGCAAGGCATCGATGTCGAGGAGATCGCAGGGCAGGAACAGCGGCGCCGTCCCGCCCGCGGCCGCTATCTCCCGCACCAGCGCTTCGCCGGCGTCCGCATCGATGTCGAAGAAGGCGATCCGGGCCCCCTGGGCCGCGAAGGCGCGGACGAAGGCAGCGCCGATGCCGCTGGCGCCTCCGGTGATCAACACCACGCGGCCCGCAAGGCCTGAATAGGTCGTCTTCGTCATGCGATCAGGCGCTCCGTCTCGGGGTCGAACAGGCAAATGCGGCGGGTGTCGAGCGCGAAGGCGGCGGACGTGCCGGGCGCCGGGCGGATATCCGGCGAGATCCGCGCCATCGCAGGCTCGCCCCCGAGCCGCAGCAACACCATCGTCTCGGCACCGGTCGGCTCGACCAGCTCCACCGGCGCCTCGACGAGGACAGGTGCATCGCTGGAAAACGTGCGGCTGCCCTCGGCAATACATTCCGGCCTGATCCCGAACACCACCTCTCGCCCAACAAAGGGGGCTGCGGCGTCGTATCCCGTCAGGCGCAGACGAAGCTCGTCGGGCCGCCCCGCGCCGATCACGACGACCGGCCCGTCATTTTCGGCCTCGAGCCGCGCCGGCATGGTGTTCATCGGCGGCGAGCCCATGAAGCGCGCGACGAACAGATTGGCGGGGTAGCGGTACACGGTATCGGGGTCGGCGAATTGCTGCACGCTGCCCTGATGCATCACCGCGATCCGCGTCGCCATCGTCATGGCCTCGATCTGGTCGTGGGTGACATAGACGATGGTGGCGCCGATGCGCTGGTGCAGGCGCTTGATCTCCATCCGCATCTCGACGCGCAGCTTGGCGTCGAGGTTGGAGAGCGGCTCGTCGAACAGGAAGAGGAGGGGATTTCGCACCAGCGCGCGCCCCATCGCCACTCGCTGGCGCTGGCCGCCGGACAATTGCGACGGCTTGCGGCCGAGCAGCGGCTCGATCTGGAGCAGCTTGGCCACATTCGCGATCGCCTTCTCCTGCTCGGCCTTCGGCACATGACGGCACTCCATGCCGAAGGTGATGTTCTGGCGCACCGTCATCGAGGGATAGAGCGCGTAGGACTGGAACACCATGGCGATGTCGCGGTCCTTGGGCGCGACGTCGTTGACGACGCGTCCGCCGATCTCGACCGTTCCCGCGCTCGGGCGGTCGAGCCCGGCGACGATGTTGAGCAGCGTGGACTTGCCGCAGCCTGATGGTCCGACCAGCACGGTGAACTCGCCGCTCTCGATGTCGAGATCGATGCCCTTCAGCACCTCCAGATTGGCGTAGCGCTTGGACAGGGCGCGAATGCTCAGTGCTGCCATGACAAATCCATCATTTCACGGCCCCGGCGGTGAGACCGCGGACGAAGTACTTGCCGCCGAGGAGATAGATCAACAGAGTGGGCAGGGCCGCGATGATCACCGCAGCGCTCTGTACGCCATGCTGCGGGATATCCGCGACTGCGGCAGATAGCGCGATCAGAGCCGCCGTGACCGGCTGCTGCTGGCCGGTCGTGAATGTCACGCCATAGAGGAACTCGTTCCAGATATGCGTGAACTGCCAGATCACCGTGACGATCAGGATCGGACCCGAGAGTGGCAGGATGATGCGCCAGAAAATGCGAAAGAAGCCCGCCCCGTCGATGCGCGCGGCCCTGATCAATTCATGGGGAATGGCGACATAATAGTTTCGGCAGAACAGCGTGGTGAAGGAGAGCCCCTGAATGGTGTGAATCAGCACAAGACCGGTCAGCGTGTTGATGAGACCGATGTCCCGAAGCACGATGGTCCAGGGCAGCAGGCGCATCTGCTGGGGAAGGAACAGGCCAAGGGTCACGATGCCGTAGATCCAGTTGTCGCCGCGAAAACGCCAGAGCGACACGGCGTAACCGGCGATTGCACCGAGCATGGTCGAGAAAATCGTCGCGGGAATCGTGACGAGAGCGGAGTTCAGCATGTACGGCTGGATGCCGGCGCAGGTCTCGGCGACGCAGAAGCCGCTCCAGGCTGCGGCGTAATTGCTCCAGGCCCATTGCTGCGGCCAGCCGATCATCGAGGCGTGCGCGATCTCCTCGTTGCTACGGAGCGAGTTCAGCACCACAACGACCAGCGGCGCGAGCCAAGCCACGGCGATCAGCGAAACGGCGAGATAGATCAAAATCCGGCTTGGTGCGAAGTTGCGGTCAGCCATGGGCGGCCCGCCGTCGCTGGACATATCGCCAGGCCGCATATGGCAGCAGCACCGCGAGAAGAATGAGCAACATGAGCACCGCCGCCGCTGCGCCCCGGCCGAGCAGGCTGCGCTGGAACATCAGGTCGTAGACGACGAGTGCCGGCAGCTGGGTCGCGATTCCCGGGCCCCCGTTGGTGAGCGCGCGCACGAGGTCGAACGTCGAAATCGCGAACTGCAACTGGATCACGACGACAGTGATGGTGATCGGCCAGAGCGACGGCAGAATGATGCGCCGATACATTCGAGCCGGTCCCGCGCCGTCGATCTGCGCGGCCTTGATGATGTCGGCGTCGACGGACCGCAGGCCGGCAAGGAAGAGCGCCATGGCGAAGCCGGAGGATTGCCAGATCGCAGCAATCACAATGGTCCAGATGGCCATGTCGCGGTCGATCAGCCAGTCGAACTTGAAGGAGGTCCAGCCGAGGTCGTGGACCAGCTTCTGGATCCCGAGGCCAGGATTGAGCAGCCAGCTCCAGACCGTGCCCGTGACCACGAAGGACACCGCCAGGGGGTAGAGGAAGATGGATCGCAGCACGTTCTCACCGCGAATGCGCTGATCGAGCAGGATTGCAAGGATGAGGCCGGTCGCCGCGCTCAGCAGCACGAAAGCGCTCCCAAACAGCAGCAAATTGTCGAAGGCGATCTGCCAGTTCCGCGATGCCGCGACCGCCGTGTAGTTGCGCAGGCCCACCCAGCCCGAGACCGGGACCAGCGTGGACGGCGTGAACGATATCCAGAGCGTCCACAGCGAGAACGACACGAGATGCGCGGCGGACAGCAGCAGCGGCACCCAGATCATCAGATATTCGGGCAGCCGGCGCACCAATTCGGTCGCCGCCGGCCGCCCCGGTCTTGTCAAGACGGCATTGGTCAACGTGCGCCCTCGACGGCCTCGGCGAGGCGGGTGGCCGCCTGCTCGGGCTTGATCGTCTTGTTCTTCACGTACTCCGTGATCACGTCGATCATCGCCGCTGTCATTCCGTTTTCCTGCGCCATGTTGTGCGCAAGGCTCAGGACCGCCTGATTGCTGGCGATAGCGTCTTTCAGAGCTGCTGCAGTTCGCCGCTGACCGTCCGACCAGCCTTCGACTGAGAGATCGACATCGGTGCGCACGGGGATTGATCCCGTGATCTGCGAATACATCGTCTGGATCGCCGGATCCATGACGAGCTGGGCCATCAGTGTTTGGCCGGCTTGCAGGTCAGCCTCCTTGCGCTGCCAGAAGATGAAGGCATCGGCATTCAACAGAAACACCGGCTTGCTGTTGTCGCTGGGGCCTGGCGCAATCATGAAGTCCTCGAACTTGAAACCGGCATTGCGCAACACGCCCTGCGCCCAACCGCCCATGATCATCATGCCCATGTCGCCGTCGACGAAGCGCTTCAGGTTGGTCGAAAAATGTTGGGCGCCGACATTGGGGTCCATCCAGTCGGCGATCTTGCGCACCTGCGCGAACGCAGCCTTGATCTCCGGACCCTCCAGAGCCTTCTTGTCAAGGTTCATGATGGCGGCGCGGTATGCGGCGGGACTGATGCCCGCCAGAGCGGCCTCGAATTTCTGCCCGTCGTCCGGCCGGGTCCCACCGTTGGCGACGGGATGGTTGACGCCGCCCGATTTCATCTTCTCGGCAAGCTCATTGAAGTCTGCCCAGGTCACCGGGATCTTGTCGGCCTTGGCCTTGTCCATCGCGCGTTTGGACAGGAACAACATATTGGTGCTGTAGATCTGCAACGGCAGCGCAATCCATTTGCCTGCCGGCTTGTGCAATCGCGCGAGATCGGGAGCGACGACCTTTTCGTAACCGGCGGCCGCGACGACGGCGTCGAGATCGACGGTCGGAGCAATCTTCGACCAGGCTGCAATCTCGGGACCTTTGAGTTGCGAGCAGGCCGGCGGATCGCCGGCCATGATCTGAGCGCGCAGCTTGTTCATCATCTCCGTGGTGAAACCGGGGACGGGCGAGTGCTGCCAAACACCGCCTTTCTCCTCGAACTTCTTGCCGAGCGCCGTGATGGCCGCCCCATCGCTGCCCGCGGACCATTGCGAGATCGCGGTCAGGCGCGGCTTGACCGCGCCTTGCGCGCGGGCAAATGCCGGCAACGCGAGCGCGGCAGCAGATCCAGCGAGCAGACGGCGCCTTGTTGTCGTGATCGGCATGACAGGTTCCTCCCGGTGTGAAGTGCTTTGCGCAGTTCTTGACGCAGTTTTTGGGCGCGTTCGGGCCGTGCGGGCTTAAGCCATCTCAGGCAGCCTCCGTCGAAGCGGCGGGCATCCCGCCACGGCTGGCCAGACAAAAGGCGGCGAAAGCGAGGGCGGCCTGCGGATCGTTGCCGGTCGAGGGCGGCACGAAGGCGAGGGATACTTGCGCTAATTTGCGTCCGCCCAGGAGGCAGGCGTCGATCCCATCGACCACCGCCTTGCGATCCTCTTCAGAGAGAAGCGACGGCCAGCCACTGATCGCGACGCCTCCGCATGGCTTGACGTTCAGGGTGTTGCCGATCGCAAGACCAAGCCGGAACAACCGCCGCCGCAACTCCTGGCGCACGCGCGCCGAGAGCGGGATCGTGTGCACCCATTCGTTTCCGAGCTGGAGCAATTCGGCCTCGGAGATGCCGAGGAGCTCGGCCAAAGCGGGAAGCGAGGTATAGGCCTCGACGCAGCCGTGATGGCCGCAGCGGCAGCGCGGTCCCTCAGGCCCGAACACCATGTGGCCGAGTTCGATCGGTTGCAGGGCATCGGCCTCGGCCGGGTCATCCATCCAGGCCCCGGCAACGCCATGGCTGACGAGGACGAACAGATGCGTGTCGCTGAACGGATAGTTTTGCGTGCGGCAGCGGTGAAAAGTGGCGTGCGCCACGACCGAATTGGTGAATTCCAGCGGTGCGTCGGCAAACATCTCGCCGATCATGCCACTGAGGCGCCCGACGTCGCAGGGGATGATCGGGTTGCCGGATACTGTGAGCCGGCCGAGCCCAGGAATGGAGACGCCGATCTGGGCGAGGGTGATGCGGCGGCGGCGTGTCCAATCGCGCAGCAATGTCATCGCCTCGCTGAACACGCGGCCGACTGTTTCGACGGTGGGCGCCTTCGGCAAAGGCAGACGCTCCGTGTAGTGCAGTTCGCCCGAGAGGCCGCCGACGCCGACGCTGAGCCATTGCGCCGTCAGCTCGACGGCTGCGAGCGCGACCGAGCGGTCGAGTGACACGAGACCAGTCGGGCCGCCGACGTAAGGGGCAGGGCGCCGAACTTCCTCGATCAGGCCTTCGGCCTTGAGGTCGAACAGGATGCGCGACAGGCTCGCTTCCGACAGGCGCACGGCCTTGGCCAGAGGCGGGCGAAAGGAGCCGCCCGACTGAAGCAAATGAGTCAAAATGGCAGCGCGCGTCTGCCGCCGACTTCTCGGCTGCTCCGGCATTTCCATCCCTGTCGTCATTCTTACTTAGTGTAAGAATTTGCGCGCGAAGCGTTTCGGCTGTCAAGCGTTTGCCGGTGTGGTGCGCCGACATGTTGTTGTGCGCGGCAGCATGGACAGCGTGTGCGACCTGTCCCGCAAACGAAAACGGCGCCATCTTTCGATGACGCCGTTTCGAAGCCGTTATGGCCGATCGTTAGCGCTTGTCGATCGGAACGTAATCGCGCTTGGCGACGCCGGTGTAGAGCTGGCGCGGACGGCCGATCTTCTGGTGGGGATCCTCGATCATCTCGCTCCACTGGCTGATCCAGCCGACGGTGCGGGCGACCGCGAACAGCACGGTGAACATCGAGACCGGGAAGCCCATCGCCTTCAGCGTGATGCCCGAATAGAAGTCGACGTTCGGGTAGAGCTTGCGCTCGATGAAGTACTGGTCGCTGAGCGCGATCTTCTCGAGCTCCATGGCCACCTTCAGCATCGGATCGTCGCCGTGGCCGGTCTCCTTGAGCACGGCGTGACACATCTTCTGCATGATCTTGGCGCGCGGATCGTAGTTCTTGTAGACGCGGTGGCCGAAGCCCATCAGGCGGACTTCCGAGTTCTTGTCCTTCACCTTGGCGATGAACTCGGGGATCTTGTCGACCGTGCCGATCTCGTAGAGCATGTTGAGCGCGGCTTCGTTGGCGCCGCCATGCGCCGGACCCCACAGGCAGGCGATGCCGGCCGCGATGCAGGCGAACGGGTTGGCGCCGGAGGAGCCGGCGATGCGCACCGTCGAGGTCGAGGCGTTCTGCTCGTGATCGGCGTGCAGGATGAAGATCTTCTCCAGCGCGTCGGCGAGAACCGGGCTGACCTTGTAGTCCTCGCAGGGCACTGCGAAGCACATGTTCAGGAAGTTCTCGGCAAAGCGCAGCGAGTTCTTCGGATAGATGAAGGGCTGGCCGACGGTGTATTTGTAGGCCATCGCGGCCAGCGTCGGAATCTTGGCGATCATGCGCATGGAGGCGACCATGCGCTGCTTGGGATCGTTGATGTCGGTGCTGTCGTGATAGAACGCGGCCAGCGCGCCGACGGCCGCCACCATGATCGCCATCGGATGGGCGTCGCGGCGGAAGCCCTGGAAGAAGCGGGCCATCTGCTCGTGCACCATCGTGTGATGGGTCACGCGATAGTCGAAATCCTTCTTCTGCGCGGCGGTCGGCAGGTTCCCGTAGAGCAGGAGATAGCAGGTCTCCAGGAAGTCGCCGTGCTCGGCGAGCTGCTCGATCGGGTAGCCGCGGTATTCCAGCACGCCCGCGTCACCGTCGATATAGGTGATCTTGGACTGGCAGCTTGCGGTCGAGGTGAAGCCCGGATCGTAGGTGAACAGGCCGGACTGGCCGTAGAGCTTGCCGATGTCGATGACATCAGGCCCGACGCTGCCGCTGAGGATCGGGAGATCGTAATTCTTGTTTCCGACCGTCAGCGTCGCGGTCTTTGGGCTTTCTTTTGCGTCCATCAGAGGTCCCCGATGTGTGGTGAAACGGGCCGGAGCCGGAGGCCCCTAGAAGATCATGGGGGGCAGGCCGGATGTTCCAGAATGTACGGGGGAGATGGGTATATTATTGCTATGTGCGCTGCAAGATCGCCGCACGCATGGTCGACTTACGTCGTAGACTGATCCTGAAGCCGGGCGAGGCTTTCCTGGCGCCCCAGGACGTCCAAAACCTCAAATATACCAGGCGACGTCGTCCGTCCGGTAAGCGCCGCCCTGAGCGGCTGGGCGACCGCGCCGAGCTTGAGACTATTTTCCTCGGCAAAGGCGCGCAGCGCGGTTTCAGTTGCCGTGCCGCTCCATGTCTCGACTTTCTCCAGCGCGGAATGAAGCTGGCCGATCAGCTTGCGGTTCTCCGGCGTCAGCAACGCTTGCGCCTTGGGATCGAGCGCCAGGGGCCGGTCGGCGAAGATGAAATGGGCGCCATCGATCAGCTCGATCAGCGTCTTGGCGCGCTCCTTCAGGGCCGGCATGGCCTTGAGCAGCTGCGCCCGCGTGGTGTCGTTTAACTTGGCCTTAATCTCGTCGCGGCTTGGCACGACGTGGTCGAGCACGTCCTCGAACATCTTCACGAGCGATTGATCGTCGGCGTGGCGGATATAGTGGCCGTTGAGGTTTTCCAGCTTGGCGAAATCGAAGCGGGCGGCCGCGCGGCCGACGCTCGCGAGGTCGAACGCCGCGATCATCTCCTCGGTCGAGAAGACCTCCTGGTCGCCATGGCTCCAGCCGAGCCGGACCAGGTAGTTGCGCAGCGCAGCCGGCAGGTACCCCATGGCGCGGTAGGCATCGACGCCCAGCGCGCCGTGCCGCTTGGACAGTTTCGAGCCGTCCGGGCCGTGGATCAGCGGAATGTGGGACATGCTCGGCAGCGCCCAGCCCATCGCATCGTAAATCTGCTTCTGGCGGGCGGCGTTGATCAGATGGTCGTCCCCGCGGATCACGTGGGTGACACCCATGTCGTGGTCGTCGACGACCACCGCGAGCATGTAGGTCGGGTTGCCATCGCCGCGCAGCAGGACGAGATCGTCGAGGTTCTCGTTCTGCCAGACCACGCGGCCCTGGACCTGGTCCTCGATGACGGTCTCGCCGGTCTGCGGTGCGCGCAGGCGGATGGTGGGCTTAACGTCGCTCGGAGCCGTGGCCGGGTCGCGGTCGCGCCACATGCCATCATAGAGGCGGGTACGCCCTTCCGCGCGCGCCTTCTCGCGCATCGCGGCGAGCTCCTCCGCCGTGGCGTAGCAGCGGTAGGCCTTGCCGTCGGCCAGCAGCTGCTCGGCGACCTCGCGATGGCGGGCAGCGCGGCTGTATTGGTAGATGACCTCGCTGTCCCAGCCGAGCTCGAGCCACTTCAACCCGTCGAGGATGGCTCCGATCGCAGCCTCCGTGGAGCGTTCCCGGTCGGTGTCCTCGATCCGCAGCAGCATCTTGCCGCCGTGCTTCTTCGCATAGAGCCAGTTGAACAGCGCCGTGCGGGCACCCCCGATATGGAGGAAGCCGGTCGGCGAGGGAGCGAAGCGCGTGACGACGGAATCGGACATTCTTGGCGGGGCCTATGCATTTGAGGCGGTGGTGTATAGCAGGAACGGGACATAACTAAAGCCTGACGGCGGATGGCTGAAGGCCGTACTTAAGCCCTTGGCGCGGCCACGCGAATTTGGCAGAAGAACCGCTGATTTCCCTACAGGATTTTCGTAATGACAGAACCGGTGGCAGCTGAGGTTGGGCGCGATTTCATTCGTGACATCATCCAGGCCGACCTCGATCAGGGCAAGTACAAGGAGATCGTGACCCGGTTCCCGCCGGAGCCGAACGGCTATTTGCATATCGGCCACGCCAAGTCGATCGCACTCAACTTCGGCATCGCCCAGGAGTTTCCGGGCCGCTGCCACCTACGCTTCGACGACACCAACCCGGTCAAGGAAGAGCAGGAATATATCGATTCCATCCAGGCCGACGTGCGCTGGCTCGGCTTCGATTGGGGCAAGAACCTGTTCTTCGCCTCGGACTATTTCGAGCGCCTGTACGAATGGGCGGAGCAGCTGATCCGCGACGGCCTCGCCTATGTCGACGATCAGACCCAGGAGGAGATCCGCCTCTCGCGCGGCACACTGACCGAGCCCGGCAAGAACTCGCCGTTCCGCGATCGCACGCTGGAGGAGAATCTCGACCTTTTCCGGCGCATGAAGGCCGGTGAATTCCCGAACGGGGCGCGGGTGCTGCGGGCCAAGATCGACATGACCTCGCCCAACATCAACCTGCGCGATCCCGTGCTGTATCGCATCCTGCATGCGCACCATCCGCGCACCGGCAACGCCTGGTGCATCTATCCGAGCTACGACTATGCCCACGGCCAGTCGGATGCGATCGAGGGCATCACGCACTCGATCTGCACGCTGGAGTTCGAGGACCACCGGCCGCTCTACGACTGGTTCATCGAGAAGCTGCCGGTGCCGTCAGAACCGCACCAGTACGAGTTCGCGCGGCTCAACCTGACCTACACGCTGCTGTCCAAGCGCGTGCTGACCCAGCTGGTCCGCGACGGCCACGTCGCCGGCTGGGACGATCCGCGCATGCCAACCATGGCGGGGATGCGCCGCCGCGGCGTGCCGCCGGCCGCCTTGCGCGAATTCGTCAAGCGCATCGGTGTGGCGAAAGCCAACAGCGTGGTCGATGTCGGCATGCTCGAGTTCTGCATCCGCGAGGAGCTGAACCGCACCGCGCAGCGGCGTATGGCGGTCTTGAGGCCGCTGAAGGTCGTGATCGAGAACTATCCAGAAGGGCAGACTGAGGAGCTCGAGGCGATCAATCATCCGGACGACGCTAGCGCCGGCACGCGCAAGATCACGTTCGGCCGCGAGGTCTATATCGAGCAGGACGACTTCATGGAGAATCCGCCGAAGAAGTTCTTCCGCCTGTCGCCGGGCAACGAGGTACGGCTGCGCTACGCCTATTTCGTCAAGTGTACCGGCGTGATCAAGAACGAGGCCGGCGAGGTGGTGGAGCTGCGCTGCACCTACGATCCCGCGACCAAGGGTGGCAACGCACCCGACGGTCGCAAGGTCAAGGCGACCATGCATTGGCTGCCAGCGGCGGCATCCAAGCCGGCGGAGATTCGCATCTACAACCAGCTGTTCTCCAATCCGAGCCCGGACGCCTCGAACTTCGCGGCCGATCTTAATCCGAATTCGCTGGAGATCCTGTCCGATGCGCGGGTCGAGGCATCGGTTGCGGAGAGCAATTCGACCGAGCCGATGCAGTTCGAGCGCCAGGGCTACTTCGTGCGCGACAAGGACTCGACGCCGGGCAAGCCGGTGTTCTCGCGTACCATCGGACTGCGCGACACGTTCGCGAAGGAAGTCGCGAAGGCATGAGCTAGGACATGGGCAACGAAGCCGACGCCATCGTTTCCGCCATCATCGCGAAATGGTGCGCCGGCTTCGCGACGCTCGACGCGGCCGCGCTGTCGTCGCTGTACGCGAAGAATGCGTTCTTCTTCGGCTCGAACCCGAAGCTCT
Organism: Bradyrhizobium sp. WSM1743; assembly: GCF_000473065.1. Lineage (GTDB taxonomy): Bacteria > Pseudomonadota > Alphaproteobacteria > Rhizobiales > Xanthobacteraceae > Bradyrhizobium. The sequence goes on along the minus strand of NZ_AXAZ01000032.1, from coordinate 72,774 downwards.
ATCGGGGCAGGGATGGGGTGGCGGACTATTTCAATGGTCTGCCGCGATGGCGCCAGCCGAGCGTCGGCTTCTCCGAGGTGGCTGCGGCTCAGGTCGTGCCCAATGTGATCAACATGGCCGCGATCGCATCATTCGACCTCGACGAAGAGGCCGCGCCGCTCTCGGTCAAACTCACCTGGGTGATCGTGCGCGAAGACGGCGACTGGAAGATCGCGAGCCACCACGTGTCGTCCAGGGCTGCGCTGATCTAGCGCCGGAGGCGTCTCATCGCAACCGCTTCATCCGGTCGCTACAGCTTGTAGCCGATCTTCCTCAGGAGGTCCTTCCGCCACGCAATGTCGGTGTCGGTCTCGATACCCAGCGGTGAGGCGCCATCCACTACGCCGAGCACGCCACGGCCGAGCTCCGTTTGCGCGACGATTACCTGCGTGGCGTTGGCCGTCGCGCAGTAGATGCGGCAGACCTCAGGCACCGAGCGCACGGCAGCTAGGACGTTGACCGGAAAGAAGCCGTCGCCCAGGAAGATCAGAAAAGTGTGGCCGGCGCCGATGGCCAATGCGTTGTTGCGCGCGTGGGTGAGGGCCGCTTCGTCATTGCCCGACCAGCGCACCAGCCGCTTGCCGGAGGCCTCGCAGAAGGCCAGCCCGAAGCGGATGCCCGGAACCGTGCCAACGAGCGCCTCGTGGAGGTCTTCCACGGTCTTGATGAAATGCGACTGACCGAAGATGAAGTTGGCCGCGTCCGGCTTGACGATGGGTACGACGGTGAGTTCCATGGCCGCGCTCCTCCAGGAGAGAGCTACACGATTCATGTTAGGCCGACGGAAAGCGATTGTCAGCCGCTGCCCGAGCCGCTTCGTGGAACCGGCGGACTCGCTCCAGGTCCTTGGCATGCGAACCGGCCTGATCCGTCTTCGTCTTGGAGTCGACGCCGGCTGGACGGACAGTTTGGATCGCTCCTGCGACATTGTCCGGTCCGAGGCCGCCTGCGAGGACGACCGGAACACCGACGACGTCCACGATGCGGCGACTTATATTCCAATCATGCGTCACGCCGAGCGCGCCGATCTGCTTGTCCGTGGACCGATAGCTGTCGAGCAGCAGAAAGTCTGCAATGCCAACGTAGCTCTCGGCAATCGCGACGCTTTCCTCGGAGAACACTGCGATGCTTCTCATCACGACGATCCCGGGCAACATGCGTTTGAGCGAAGCAACATCTTGCGGGGAAAGCAGTTCGGCGCTGGCTCCCAAATGGACGATTGCGGGGTTGAGCTCGCGCGCCCACGACGCAATCAAGGAGAGATCGCGGGTCAGAAACAGTGCCGAGAATTTCGATGGCGGTACACATGCCGCGCCGATCTTGGAAGCCGCCGAGATCGGCAGTTCGCGCGGAAATTGGCCGTCTCCGACGAGCACGCCGATATGGTCGACGCCGATGGCTGAAAGTGCGGACGCCTCTTCGGGGGTAGAGATTTCATAGATCTGGGTCAACATCGGGCGTAACCTCTTCGAGTCTCAGGCGCGAGATGCCTCGAACGCTGCCATCACCTCGGCCAGCATCCGCTCCTGCTCTCCCGCATAGCGCGGAGAGAAGTGAAAAGGCTCGACGCGGCGGACATTGGCTTCCCGTGCGACTTCTCCGGCAGCCGTGGTGGTCAGATGAGCCCGCTCCTTCGCGATTGCGGCGTCCGCGTCCGCAAACGCCGCCTCGATGAAGAGGATGTCTGCATTCTGAATCAGCGCCACGATGGCGGCACGATTGGCCGGCGTGTCGGCAACATCGGTCACATAGGCGATTTTCTGGCCGGCAGTGACCGTCACAAGATCGCGCAGGCTTGAGAGCGGCACGAGGCGATCCGACTTGGCCGCTTCTTCGATACGTATCAAATGATCTTCCGCGCGACGCTCGACGACGGCCTTCTTTAGCGACAGCAACCAGGGACCGACGGGTAGTCCACGCTCCGACAGCCTATTCTTCCATACGTTGACATGGGCCGCCTCCTGCAGCGCAAAGGCGAGGCAGGGCGTACCATGTTCAAGGATCGCGGCTGACACGCGATGGGTCGGTTCATCGCAGAGTACGCCCGCAATGGTCTTGCGAGAGACGGATGGCTCTGCCGCGAAGCCTTTCCTCAGCCGGAACCGCGTGGTGGAGATGGAATTCTCCGCTCCAAGTTCGCTGACGTCGAAAACAAGATCGCAGGGATAGTTTTCGACCAAATTCCAGCGATAGGCCTGAAGCTTGTGAAAGACGTGCTCGGCTAAGCCGGGCGGACCGAACAGCTGTACCGATTTCTCGTGCCCGACGAGCAAACGCAGCAGATGGTCGAAGCCAACGAAATGATCGATATGCGCATGCGAGACAAAGACCTGGTCGACGCGTCGGATCTTCCGTGGCGCCAGTGAAGCAATCTCTCCAATATCGAACAGCAGACTTCGCTTCTCGAACAGCGTTTCGACATAGACCGTCGGATCGCCGTAGCGACCGTTGACTAGGCTAGGATGGAAAAGCGGTCGCATGAGAACAAGTCTGCTGCAACAGTTCCAAATGCATCTGCCCTCATCTTAGGGGACGGCGATGGATTCCGCACCGGGCAGGATTGAGCTAGAATACATCAATCGGATCGAGGAGAGAGCCATGAAACTCGTTTCAAGCGCCTTCGCCGATGGTGCCGCAATTCCGCGACGGTTTACCTGTGATGGCGAAAATCTTTCGCCACCTCTGCAATGGAGCGACGCGCCGGAGGGGGCGCGGAGTCTAGTCCTGCTCTGCGACGATCCCGATGCGCCCGCCGGCAAATGGCATCATTGGGCAGTCTACAACATTTCGCCGGCGGTCACGGAATTTGCGATCAACGCCGCGCAGAACGCCAGAATGAAGCAAGCCGTCAACGATTTTCGGAAGGTGGGCTATGGCGGCCCGTGTCCGCCGCATGGCCATGGGCCTCATCATTATCATTTCCGACTGCTTGCCCTCTCGATACAGGGCCTGCCGACAACGGCCAATGCATCCTGCGGCGACATCGAGCGAGAGGCGCGCAAGCACGTGATCGCGGAGGCAACCCTCGTCGGTTGGTATGAGAGGTAGGCGAAAGAATGCCCTAGATGTCGTAATACAAATGGAACTCGTAAGGATGCGGTCGCAGCCGGATCGGGTCGACCTCCTTCTTGCGCTTGTAGTCGAGCCAGGTTTCGATCACGTCGGCGGTGAAGACATCCCCGCGTAGCATGAATGCGTGATCGCGCTCGAGCGCGTCGAGCGCCTGGTCCAGCGATCCCGGCGTGGACTTCACCTCCTTGGCCTCTGCCGTCGGGAGGTCGTAGAGATTCTTGTCGATCGGGCTGCCAGGGTCGATCCGCATGTCAATACCGTCGAGGCCGGCCATCAGCATTGCAGCGAAGGCCAGGTAGGGATTGCAGGACGGATCGGGGGACCGAAACTCGACGCGCTTTGCCCGCGGATTCGGCGAATACATCGGAATCCGGCAGCAGGCGGAGCGATTGCGCTGGGAGTAGACGAGGTTGATCGGAGCTTCATAACCCGGCACCAGGCGCCGGTAGGAGTTCGTGGTGGGGGCGCAGAGCCCGCACAACGCCCAGGCGTGGCTCAAAAGCCCGCCAATATAATAGCGCGCGAGCTGGCTCAGCTCGGCGTAGTCGCCCTTGTCGTAGAACAAATTGGTCTCGCCCTTCCAGAGCGACTGGTGAACGTGCATGCCCGAAGCGTTGTCCTCGAACAGCGGCTTCGGCATGAATGTCGCGGTCTTGCCATGCTGACGTGCGGTGTTCTTGACCACGTATTTGTAGATCATCAAATTGTCGGCCATGCGGGTCAGCGTGGTGAAGCGCATGTCGATCTCGTTCTGGCCGCCGGTCGCGACCTCATGGTGATGGGCTTCGATCTGGATTCCCAGAGATTCCATCGTCAGCACCATTTCGGTGCGCAGCGCCTGCATGCTGTCGGTTGGAGGAACGGGAAAGTATCCCTCTTTCGGGCGCGGCTTGTGGCCGAGATTCGGTCCTTCATCCGTGCCGGTGTTCCAGCTGCCTTCGCTGGAGTCGATTGCGTGCATGGCGAAGTTGATGCCCTGTGCGTAGCGGACCTCGTCGAAGACGAAAAACTCGGCCTCCGGGCCGAAAAAGCTCGTATCGGCATGCCCGGTACCCTTAAGGTGGGTTTCGGCCTTCTGGGCGATGTAGCGGGCGTCCCGGCTATAGGATTGGCCGGTCACGGGGTCGCGGATATTGCAGATGAGAACCAGCGTCTTGGCCGGACTATAGGGATCGACGAAGGCCGTCGTCGGATCCGGGACGACGAGCATGTCGCTTTCCTGGATCTCCTGGAAGCCGCGGATCGATGAGCCATCGAATCCAATGCCCTCATTGAGCGCATCGGCATTCACCGCGCTTGGGGGCACGGAAAAATGTTGCCACATCCCCGGCAGGTCGGTGAACCGCAAATCGATCATCTGGACTTTCTCGTCAGTGATCGCCTTCACGAGGTCTTCGGCTGTCGTACATTTCGCAACCATGGCTTCGCTCCCAGGTCAGCGTCCCGAGATCGCGTAGCCGTTCGGCCGCAACCTAGCGGCTCGCGACGGACTGTGGTCCACGTTCGGCGTTGTCGCCGCAGTCAGGCAAGTCTTTGCGCGCCGGCAGTCAGCTTTGGTGTGGCCCGCGCATCAGCTTCATCGCATCTTCGATGTGCCGCCAGGTCTTTGCCAATTCGAGCTCGCCCTTCTGCTCGAGTTCGATGGCGTTTTGAGCGGCTTCCGCAATGGCCTTGGGGCCATGGGCTTCCAGCAACTGCCGCGCATAGTCGTGGATTTCCATTTCTCGCATGGCGTCATCTCCCTCTGCTCCGGGCGCGAACGTCCGCGCCACCGGGAACGGTCGACATTGACACCTGTCTAGCGGCGACAGTCTGCATCCGGGTGCGCCGCACTCGCAAGGGCCTCTCCGGGCATGGGGCAGCCGGGCTTGGACGCCGGCTCCTGGACCGGCCCTCGCGGCAACACAACGCAGGCCGGACGGATGGTTCATCATCGGTGCGCCCCCACCAGAAGGGAGGTGAGCATCATGCGCATCCAACATTGGCAAGACGCTGCCAGCCTGTTGGTGGGCGTATGGCTGGTCCTGTCATCCTTTGTCCTCGGCTTATCCGGGGCGGCGGTCTGGATCACCATCGCGCTCGGGCTCGGCGTCATGCTGTTTGCCGTAGAGGCCTTTGTCATCCCGTCGTACCTGGAAGAGTGGGGCGAAATGCTGCTGGGCCTGGCGCTGGTGCTGGTGCCTTGGACCATTGGCTATGACCAGGCAGCAGCCACGGCGAACAGCGTATTGTCGGGCCTGCTGGTGATCTTGCTCGGTGGCTGGGAGCTGATGACCGATCGTGACTTCAGTGCCTGGTGGCACGATCACTGGCCTCACCGCGCCGGCTGAGACGAGAGGCTGCCAACTCTTCTCCGACCGCCATCGTATGGCGGCCGGAGGAGAGGCGATCACGTCACAGTGCGGTTTTGGGCTCGATTGGCTGCCAGATGCTGATCTTGCGCGTCTCCGGCATCAGGAACAGCGCGAGCAGGAAGCATACCGCAGGGACCGCGATCGGATAGATCAACGCGTAGCCGATGCTTCCGGTCGCGGCAAATGCCGCCGACGTGATGAACGGCACCAATCCACCACCCCAGCCATTGCCGATGTGGTATGGCACCGATACCGACGTGTACCTGATCCTGCCCGGAAAGAATTCCGCCAGGAACGCGCCGACCGGCCCGTAGACCATCCCAACGTAGCAAACGAGGATGAAGATGATGAAGATCGCGGTCGGATAGTTGATGTTGCCGGGCTGCGTGACCGCTCCCAGCCATAGATACAGCGGATAGTACGTGATCGCGGCGAGCAGCATGCCGCCCAGGATTACCGGCTTGCGGCCGATCTGATCCGACAGCCAGCCGAAGAAGATCAGGCTCGGTGTGGCAATCAGCAGCGCGGCTCCCACGATATAGGCGGAGGTCAGCGGGTCGACCTTGGAGACCTGCTGGAGGAAGTACAGCGCCCAGAACTGACCGCTGTACCAGACCACGCCCTGTCCGATCAGGACCACGATTGCGATCCCGATGAATTTGACGTTCGCGCTGAGGAAGGCCTCCTTCCACGGATTCGTGGTCATCTGGCCGCGGGCCCTGATCTCCTGGAAGATCGGCGTCTCCTGGAGCTGGAGCCGAATATAGATCGCGATGGCTACCAACAGGAAGGACACCAGGAACGGAACGCGCCAGGCCCACTCGTCGAAGGCCTGATTGCCGAACCAGGTCCGTGTCAGGATGATCACGGCCAGTGACACCACGATGCCGAGAGTCGGAGAGGTCTGTAGCCAGCCGGTGTAGTAGCCGCGCTTGTCATCCGGCACATGCTCCGCGACATAGGTGATGGCGCCGCCATATTCGCCACCCAGGCACAGACCCTGGATCATGCGCAAGCCGAATAGAAGGAACGCCGCTGTGAGACCGATGGACTGGTAGGTCGGGATCAACCCGATTGCCCCCGTACCCAGTCCCATTCCGCTCAGCGTGATGAGGAACGTATATTTTCGCCCGACCCGGTCGCCCATCCATCCAAAGAGGAAAGCTCCCAACGGACGGATCAGGAATCCTGCAGTGAACAGCGCGATCGTACTGAGGAGGGCTGCAACCGGGTGGGACTGCTCGAAGAACTTGACCGACAGAACTGCGGCCAAGCTGCCAAAGATATAGAAATCATACCATTCGATGACGTTTCCCACCGACGCAGCAACAATTACGCGGCGAAAATCGCTTGGTACTTGAATTGCCATGTGCTGCTCCTGTCAAATTCAAACGCTACTCCTGGCGCCTTTTCAGCGCCCTTCGCTCGCGCAGTACGCTTGGTGCGCGACGCCACAGGCGAGAATTGCGAGTTGCGTCCGCAACGCCAAATCTCAGGGAGGCTTGAGCCACCTGAGAAAGAGCTCCAGCGGTCGCTTCGGTACCGCGAGCTATCACAACCTGCCCGTCTGCCGGGGAGGCGGAGAAGCAGTGTAATCCCGCTGGGGCTGGCGTCTTATGAGACTTTCGGCTCAATCGACCTGAACCGAGCTGACCCATGCCGCGACGCAACGATCGCCCATCGAGCCGATCGGTCACGAACGAACGGAAAGACCTCTCAGGCGTTGTGGAGGGTCCAACAAGGAACCGCCCCATGCAGAACATCGCAGAGCATATGGAAGTCATCGGCGCCGACGGCGTCCATGTCGGCACGGTCGATCGCGTCGAAGGCAACCGCATCAAGCTGACCAAGAAGGACAGCGGGGAAGGCAGCCACAAGGGGCACCATCACTTCATCGACAAGGGGCTCGTTGCCGATGTCGAGGGCAACAAGGTCCGGCTGTCCGCCAAGGCGGCGGTGGCCGTGACCATGGAAGAGGAAAAGTAGGGCTCGCCCGACTTCGTTCCTGATCTGTACCGCTATTCGCACAGCCGCACCTTCCAGTAGCCTCCGCACCCGTCGCGTATCGCAAGGTGCAGGGGAATGGCGGAGCCGGGGCGGCCAGTACGCTCCCAGGGAGTTGCCGGGACGTGGCCGGTCGGCCGCGCCGCACCGGCGGGCGGCTTTGTGCCAGCGGGCTTTGGCGTCTGGCCGGCAATCGTCGAAACACTGCGCGAATGGGCCCGCGCCGAGGCGGGGCCGGGTCGGTTGTTGCCGTGGGTGCCGGTCGCCTTCGGTGGCGGCATCGCGCTTTATTTCGCCGCCGATCATGAGCCGGTGCTGTGGGTGGTCGCCGCGACGGCGGCCGTTCTCGCGCTTGGCGCCGTGCTGTTGCGGCGGAGCCGGCTGTTTGCGCCGGCCATCATGCTCGCGGCGGTCGTCGCCGGCTTTGCCATGGCGACTTGGAAGACGGCGCGCGTCGCTCATCCCGTGCTGGCCAAGCCGCTCTATTCGGTGTCGCTGTCGGGCTTCGTGGAAGCGCGCGATATCCGCGAGCGCACTGATCGCTTCGTGCTGCGCGTCAGCGCCATGGAGGCGCAGCGCAGCGACGTCAAGCTCGAGCGCGTCCGCCTCTCGGTGCGCAAGGGCACGGCGCCGGAGGTCGGCAGCTTCGTGCAATTGAAGGCGCGGCTGTTGCCGCCGATCTCGCCGGTGCGCCCCGGCAGCTATGATTTCTCGCGCGACATGTTCTTCCAGGGCATCGGTGCCTCCGGCTTTGTGATGGGTGCGATCACGGCTTCGGTGCCGCCGGATGCCGGCGGCTTGCGGCTGCGCTACGCGGCCTTCATGCAGGGCCTGCGCGATGCGATCGACGCGCGCATCCGCTCAACGCTCGAAGGCGACAATCGCGCGATTGCGACCGCGCTGCTCACCGGACGGCGCGACGCGATCACCGCGCCCGTCAACGACGCCATGTTCGTCTCGGGGCTCGGCCATGTGCTGTCGATCTCCGGCTATCACATGGCGGTCGTCGCCGGCGTCGTCTTCTTCGCAGTCCGCGCGCTCCTGGCGCTGATCCCGGGACTGGCGGCCGGCTTTGCCATCAAGAAATGGTCGGCGGCCGCTGCGCTGGTCGCGGCTGCCTTCTACCTGCTGCTGTCAGGCGCGGAGGTCGCGACGCAGAGATCGTTCTTCATGACTGCGGTGGTGTTGATCGCCGTCATGGTCGATCGCCGCGCCATCACCTTCCGAACGCTGGCGGTGGCCGCGCTGATCGTGCTCGCGGTCGCGCCCGAGGCGCTGGTGCATCCGAGCTTCCAAATGTCCTTCGCCGCGACGCTCGGGTTGGTGGCGCTGGTGCAGATCGGCATGCCGAACCTGCTTGCATCACCCGATCATTCCGCAACGGCGCGGATCGCGCTGTGGGGCGGCCGGGAGATCGCGATGCTGTTCCTGGCCTCGCTGATCGCGGGGCTTGCGACCACGCCCTATGCCGCCTTCCATTTCCATCGCGTGACGCCATACGGCGTGCTCGCCAATCTCGGCGCGATGCCGGTGGTCTCGGCCCTCGTGATGCCGGCCGGGCTGTTGGGCCTGCTCGCGGCTCCCTTCGGGCTCGATGGCGTGTTCTGGGGGCTGATGGGGATCGGCATTGACTGGATGGTCGCGGTCTCGCGCTGGGTGGCGGCTCTGCCGGGCGCAGTCGGCCGCATTCCGGCGTTCGGGATCGCGCCGCTGATTGGGCCAGCCTCGGGATCATCGTGATGGGCCTGTTGCGCACGCCCTTGCGCTGGTCCGGTGCCCTGGTGCTGCTGGCTGCGATCCTCTGGGGGCTGTCGGTACGACAGCCCGACATCCTGATTGCCGGGGATGGCGCGAGCGTCGCGGTCCGGGGCGGCGATGGGCGCCTGCATGCGATCCGCGCGAGCAAGGATGGCTTTCTGCTGAGGGAGTGGTTAGCCGCCGATGCCGATCCGCGCGATGCAGCCAACGCCTCGTTGGCGAGCGGTGTGTCATGCGACGAGTCCGGCTGCGTGGCGCCGCTTGCGGACGGACGGCTGGTCGCGCTTTCTCTGCGCATCGACGCGCTGACTGATGATTGCAGCCGCGCCGCGTTGGTGGTGACGGCGCGGCCCGCACCGCCCGATTGCGCGGCGATGGTGGTCGATCGGCCGCGTCTTGCCAGTCAGGGCGCGCTAGCTCTAACGCAGAACGGAGAGGGCTTCTCGGTGCAGGCGGTGAGGGCGAGAGGTGCAAGCCGCCCCTGGCTGCCGGCCGGCGCCGGCGAGGGGGATTTCGACGGCAGCCTTGCGCCGAAGACGGCCGTGCCCCGCAACCGGGACGCAACGCCATCGGAGGCCGACTTGCTGGCTGACGATTGAGGATAGACGCGAGGGATGCCGATCCGACGGGATTCCGCAGGACGCAAACCAGACCATCTCGCCGGCCTCGGCCGGCGATGGCATTTCAATCCTGGCCCTCGACCCATCGGCCGGGGGCGACGACGTCAGCCGATCGGCAGACGCGTGATCGTGGACCGCGTGTCAGCGACGATCTGCGGCTTGTGCTCGCGCTCGCCAACCGGCTGGGTCACCGGCAACTGCAGCACGGTCGCGCGCTGGCCTTCGACGAGCTGTGTCACCAGCACGTATTTGCCGTCGGGAAATTCGATCGCGTCATGATGGCGATCGGGAATGTGCGGGTCGATCTTGCCGAACTTGCCGACGCGGGAGTTGACGGTGCGCGTCCAGATCCAGCGGTTGTCGTAACGGACGTTGTCGGCGAAAGCGAGCTCCGTTCCCGGCAGCAGGCAGACCGCGACGGAGAGATCGGCTTCGGAGGCGAAGCCGCGTGTCGAGGTGCCGCGGAAGGTTGTCGTGACGATCGTCTCGCCGACTTCGGCGGGGCGCGTCGCGACGGCATGCAGGCTATAGTCACACATCGGATGCTCCTCATGCGAAGATAGCGACCCGCACTCCTTTGGAGGCGCAGGCCTCTATCAGGGTGGAAGTATGCAACGCTCTGCTTGTTTGTAGGCAAATCTGCGGCTGGGCTCCGCAAGCCACGATCACATTATCTTTCCCGGGTTCAATAGGAACAAAGCGGACGTCTGTGCATTTGGAAGGCGCATGTCAGCGCCCCGCGGGCGCCGACGAGCCCGAATATTGCCAGCTCGATTGCGGGGGCTGCGCGATTGCATCCCGCGCGTCGCGGATATGCTCGTGGGTCGCCGATTGCTCGCGCACGCGGTGCGATTGTGTGGCACCGACTTGCGACGCTGATGCTGCGATCAGCGCCGCAATGATTGTCCATGAAACGATCTGGCGCATGGCGTCTCCTCGAACGCTCACGCCGCGAAGCAATGTCGCTTCGCGCGGCGTACCGAGGACGTAGCGCCGGAGGAGGGGCCGGATAATCTGAGCAGAACCGGAAAGACCATCCAGCCGGAGCGGATACTGATCCGCTCCAATGGGTGTCGAACGACCGCAGGACCGCTCAGTACTTCCGGTAAAGCCCGATCAGCTTGCCCTGAATCTTCACGCGGTTCGGCGGAAGAATGCGGACCTCGTAGGCGGCATTGGCGGGCTCGAGCGCGATCGAGGCGCCGCGGCGGCGGAAGCGCTTGAGTGTGGCCTCCTCGTCGTCGATCAGCGCCACCACGATGTCGCCGGTGTCGGCGCTCTCGTTGCGCTGGATCAGCGCCATGTCGCCGTCGAGGATGCCGGCCTCAACCATCGAATCGCCGCGCACTTCGAGTGCGTAGTGCTCGCCCGAGCCGAGCATGTCGGGCGGCACGCTGATGGTGTGGCTGCGGGTCTGCAGCGCCTCGATCGGCGTGCCGGCCGCGATGCGGCCCATCACGGGCACCGCGACGGGGCGCTCGCCCTCGTCCACAGGCGGGCTGGAGCTCGTGCGCACCTTGCCGAGATTGCCCTCGATGACGCTCGGCGTGAAGCCGCGGCGATTGCCGGCGGCGGCCTGGAGCTCGGGCAGCTTGATCACCTCAATGGCACGGGCGCGGTTGGGCAGGCGGCGGATGAAGCCGCGCTCCTCGAGCGCAGTGATCAGGCGATGAATGCCTGACTTCGAGCGCAGGTCGAGCGCATCCTTCATCTCGTCGAAGGACGGCGGCACGCCGCTTTCCTTCAGACGTTCGCTGATGAACCGCAGAAGCTCGTATTGTTTGCGCGTCAACATCTCGACCAAAGTCCCCCGGTTGATGTCGTTCGATTCCGAGGCGATGAATTCAGCGATAAGCCGCTACATCCTCGAAACAAATCATGAACGGACACTATATGTTCGATATGTGTTCCGCAACTGCTTAATTTATGGTGAACAGAGCGAAACTCGCGGAATGCGTGTGGCCCCGCGGCTCAGACGGGGAGGCGCAGCACCTCGCAAGGCGTGCCGGCCTCGGCCATCGGCGCGAACGCTGCGCGCACGAGAAGTACCTGTGCCGCAGCGAGATTCGCAAGCAGAGAGGAGTCCTGATGGTCGACGGGAAGGGCGACGAGCGTGCCGTCGCCGCGCAGCTCCAGGCGCGCGCGGAGATAATCCTCGCGCTGGTCGTTGGCACCGAGATCGCGGCCCAGCACGGCGCGCTCGCGGTGATGATGAATCACCGAACGGCCCGACAGGGCGCGAATCAGCGGCACCATGAACAGGAAGGCGCATACGTATGATGACACGGGATTGCCGGGCAGGCCGATCACGCGCATTGCGCCGAGCCGTCCGTGCATCATCGGCTTGCCGGGCCGAATCGCGATCTTCCAGAACGCCATCGAGATGCCTTCGCCCTTGAGCGCCTGCTGGACCAGGTCGTGGTCGCCGACCGACGCCCCGCCGGTCGTGATCAGGATGTCGGCACCGCTCTCGCGGGCGCGGCGGATGCCGGCGGATGTGGCCTCCAGCGTATCGGCGGCAACGCCGAGATCGATGGTCTCGGCGCCCTCGCTGCGGGCGAGCGCGTGCAGGGCATAGCCATTGGAATAGACGATCTGACCGCGACCGGGCGTGGTGCCCGGCATCACCAGCTCGTCGCCGGTGGCGAGGATCGCGACCTTCGGACGACGGCAAACGGCGAGATGCGGGTGATTCATTGCGGCGGCGAGCGCGAGATCGCGCTCGGTGAGACGAGTTCCTTTGCGCAGGAGCACGTCGCCTTCGCGGAAGTCGACGCCGGCGGGGCGGATGTGCCGTCCGGAAATCGCGGCTTCCTTGATCGTAATGTGCGTGTCGTCGGCGACCGTGTCCTCCTGGATCACGACTGCATCAGCGCCCTCGGGAACGACGCCGCCGGTGAAGATCCGAACGGCTTCGCCGGGGCCAACCTTTCCCGCGAACGGACGACCTGCTGCGACCTCGCCGACGACCATCAGCCTGGAATCGATCGTGGCCGCATCGGCCGCGCGCACGGCATAACCATCCATCGCCGACATGGCTGCCGGCGGCTGCGTGCGCCGCGCCGCGATGTCGTGCGCAAGCACGCGATGGTAGGCTTGGTCGAGGGCTACCGTCTCCTCGGCCAGCGGCTCTGTGCCGGCGAGCACGGCGGCAAGCGCGTCGGATACCGGCATCAGGGCCACGGGCGGAAACTCCTGCTGAGCACATCGGCAAAGGGGCGGCGAGAGTTCTAGCCGAGTGCGGGCGCGAGGCATAGCAGCAGGCAGGATGATCCTGCGTGATCTCCCTGTGGAGGAGGGAGCTCACGTCCGCCGGGGCATGATCCGGAAGGCGAGACAGACCGGCACGAGGATGGCCATGGCGAGCACGAGGAGGACGAGTGCCACGGCCAGCATCGGTCAACTCCCGCTTGGTCGGTCCGGGCCGTCGTCGTGTGTGACGTCGGGAGCTTTGGGACCTTGATCCTTGTCGGGCAGCGGATCTGCCTGCGATTTCAGGTCGGCCGCCTTGCTGATCAGCTTGGCGGAAAGGTCAGAATCCGAGGTGGTTTTAGCGAATTCAAGCAGGAGAGAGGCTTGCTTGGTGAGATAGGTTTTGCCCAGCACGTCGATGAATCCGATGTAGAAGTCCCAACGGACTCTTGAGTCCGGAAGGTGGTATTCCGTTCCGGGAACTCAGTACAAAAATGCACAAAGTGATTGGGTTCCTCATCTTGGGCAAAATTTAGTTCCGGGAACCGCCGCGCAGGGCTTTCTCGCGGCGACCTGCTGGCCTCAGATGCCCAGCGCCTTTAGTGCGTTCCCGACATCGCGCGGCGACGTGACATGCACGGCCTTCAAGCCGCGCGCCCGCGCTCCCTCGATGTTCTCGGCGAGGTCATCGAAGAATACAATGCGCTCCGCCGGCACGCCGATCGCCGCGACGACATGGTCGAAAGCTTCCGCATCCGGTTTGCGCAGGCCGATGCTGGACGACAAATACAGCTCGCGGAAATGGCCGAGCAGGACGGCATATTCCTTCGAGAAATAATCCACGTGCGGTCGATTGGTGTTGGAGAAGGCATAGAGCGGCATCTGCTTCGCCGCGCGCGGCAGCAGCTCGGCGATATCAGGCATCTCACCTGCGAAGATCGCATTCCAGCCTTCCAGGAACTGCGCGTCCGAGATGCCGATTCCGAGCGAGGCACGCAGCGAGGCGAAATAGTCCTCGTCGCTGATCTTGCCCACTTCGTGCAGCCGATAGGCCTCGTCACGCACATAGCGCGCGACGATGGCTTCGGGCTGGCAGCCGGCATGCCCCGCCCAGCAGGCGATCGCCTTGGAGAAGTCGATGTCGAGCACCACGCGCCCGAGGTCGAACAGCAGCGCATCGGCGCTGCCGGGAGTGAGCGATGTCATTGCGTGCTTTTCACTTCAGTATCAGCAACTCAGTAGCGGTATGGTTCATGGTCGAACAGCGGGAACGCGCTGAACACGCTGGGTGCGTTGGTGGCGGTCGCCGGATGCAGGCAGGATTTGTTGATCTCGGCGAATGAGGTGGCGCCCAGGAGGCCAAGGCAGCGCAGCACCTCGTCCTCCAGCAGCTCCAGCATCCGTGTGACTCCGGCTTCCCCGGCGGCCGCCAGCGCCCAGCATTGCAGCCGGCCGATGCCGACGAGGTCCGCGCCCGCCGCGATCGCCTTGACGATGTCGGTGCCGCGGCAAAAGCCGCCATCGACCATGATCTTGGCGCGGCCCTTCACCGCATCGACGATCTCCGGCAGCACATGCATGGCGCCGGGGCCGTGGTCGAGCTGCCGGCCGCCATGGTTGGAGACGTAGATCCATTCGACACCGTGATCGACTGCGATCTCTGCGTCCTCGGCGGTGGCAATGCCCTTGAGGATCAGCGGAATCCTGAACTTGTCCTTGATCATCTTCACGGTCCGCCACTCCAGGCCCTTCTGGAAATCGCCGCCGGTGGCGCGCAGGCGGCTCTCGCGAACGTAGCGCTTGGCGATGTCACGTTCACGACGGCTGTAATGGGCGGTGTCGACGGTCAGGCAGAAGGCGGCGTAGCCGTTCTTCTCGCTCCGGCTGACGACATCGGCGACGAAGGCATCGTCGCCGCGGACATAGAGCTGATAGAGCCGCAGCGCGTCGGGAGCAGCCTCGGCGGTCTTCTCGAGGCCGGGCTCGGATACCGAGCTCAGCATGTGTGCCGCACCGAAGGTGCCGGCGGCGCGTGCCACGCTTGCTGCGCCGTCCGGATCGAAGATCTCGAGGGCGCCGACCGGGGCGAGCACGACCGGAAGACGCATCCTGCGGCCGAGCTGCTCGACGGAACCATCGACCTTGCGGACATCGCGCAGCACGCGCGGGCGGAAGGCGATCTCGTCCAGCGCCATGCGGTTGCGGCGCATCGTGGTCTCGGTCTCGGCGGCGCCGACGATGTAGTCCCAGGCATTCTGATTGAGGTTGGCGCGCGCTTTCCGGATGAACTCGTGCAGATTCTGGAACGGCTCGTTGCTGGCGCCGAGTTCGACGTTCCGTTCCGGCCGGATGCGGGGCGCTTCGTTCATCGTTGTCCTCCCGAGAATTTGAAGTCTTATCGCCATCGCCTATCGCGTCTGGTCCTCCAAAACCATCCTAAAATCGCATAGCTGCGAGGCGTGGACGGCCCGACCGGTTTCCGCTTTGCGCGACACAGTTTCGGAACGTTGCCAAAAGTTTAGCCCAAGGCGAAGGGATTTCTCCGGCGTAGCCGCCAGGACGGCATCCCGGCCTTGAAGAAACCGGAATGGTATTGTGAGAAGCGGGCTGGATCGCCATTTGCATGGCGCTTCCCAAGCCCCAAGAGTCAAGTCCCAAGAGAACCGCCAAGCAAAAGGCTACCTCATCCATGCGGAAAAACCTGCTGTTCCCCCTGGGCGCGCTCACCGGAGCGTGTCTGACCCTTCTGGTAGCGAGCCCGCACGGCGGAGTATGGGCGGCACGGGCGGCAGCGAGCGCGGATGATGCCTATTCCCAGCTCAACTTGTTCGGCGCGGTGTTCGAGCGCGTCAAGGCCAGCTATGTCGAGAAGCCTGACAATGCCAAGCTGGTCGAGGGTGCGATCACCGGCATGGTGACCTCGCTCGATCCGCATTCGCGCTACATGAACGCCAAGGCCTGGACCGAGATGCAGGAGACCACCTCCGGCGAGTTCGGCGGCCTCGGCATCGAGGTCACGATGGAGGACGGCCTGGTCAAGGTCGTCTCGCCGATCGACGACACGCCGGCGTCCAAGGCCGGCATCATGTCCGGCGACCTCATCAGCAAGATCGACGGCGAGGCCGTGCAGGGCATGACGCTCGAGCAGGCGGTCAACAAGATGAAGGGACCGGTCGACACCAAGACCAAGCTGACCATCGTGCGCAAGGGCGCGGACGCGCCGCTCGATGTCGCGATCACGCGCGAGATCATCCATGTGCGCCCCGTGCGCTTCCACGTCGAGAACGGCGACATCGGCTATATCCGGATCACCTCCTTCAACGAGCAGACCACCGATGGGCTGAAGAAGGCGATCGCGTCGATCTCCAAGCAGGTCTCGCCGGAGAAGCTCGCAGGCTACGTGCTGGATCTGCGCAACAATCCGGGCGGCCTGCTCGACCAGGCCGTGTCGGTCTCGAGCGCCTTCCTGCAGCGTGGCGAGGTGGTCTCGACCCGCGGCCGCAATCCGGAGGAGACCCAGCGCTTCACCGCGCATGGCGGCGATCTCACCAAGGGCAAGCCGCTCGTGGTGCTGATCAACGGCGGCTCGGCCTCGGCCTCGGAGATCGTGGCCGGTGCACTGCACGATCACAAGCGTGCGACGATCATCGGCACGCGCTCGTTCGGCAAGGGCTCGGTGCAGACCATCATTCCGCTCGGCGCCGGCAATGGCGCGCTGGCGCTGACCACGGCGCGCTACTACACGCCATCAGGCCGCTCGATCCAGGCCCAGGGCATCGCGCCCGATATCGAGATCCTCCAGGACGTGCCGCCCGAGCTGAAGGGCCGGATGGACACCATGGCGGAGTCCCAGATGCGCGGGCATCTGCAAGCCGCCGACGGCACCGAGCAGACCGGATCGCAGTCCTACGTCCCGCCGGAAGAGAAGGACGACAAGGCCCTGCACTCGGCCTATGACTTCCTGCATGGCGTCACCGCGAATGCGGTCGCCGCCAAGCGCGCGACGAAGGCTGCGGTTCCGAACTAATTCCTTGCGACCTCCAGACAATCGCCCGGGCGTGGATGACCACTCCCGGGCGAATTCGTTTGTGGCGCTGCCTCGAAGACCTAACCCGCCTCACGGCGGCGGCTCTCGCTGCCTTCGCGTCGGGCGAGCCGGCTGCGATGCAGCGCGAACAGCTCCAGCATCTTGTCGGCCGGCTTGGCGGCGCTGAACAGATAGCCCTGCATCTCGGAGCAGCCGAGCGTGCGAAGCAGGCGCTGCTGCTCCTCGGTCTCAACGCCCTCGGCCGTGGTGGTCATGCGGCGGGCGGCCGCCAGATTGACGACGGCCTGAACGATGCTGGCGGAGCCGTCGGGGCGGACGATGTCGTCGACGAAACAGCGGTCGATCTTGATCTTGTCGAAGGGGAAGCGGTGCAGATAGCTCAGGGATGAGTAACCGGTGCCGAAATCGTCGAGCGCGATGCGCACGCCGATGGCGCGGAGCTGGTGCAGGATCGCGAGCGCGGCATCGTCGTCGCGGATCAGGACCGCCTCGGTAATCTCGAGCTCGAGCCGGCTCGCCGGCAGGTTCGACGCGGCGAGCGCCGCCATGATCTTCAGCGCCAGCGTGCCGCTCTTGAACTGCACCGGCGAGACGTTGACGGCGAGGCGGATGTCGTCGGGCCAGGTTGCTGCGTCGCGGCAGGCGGTCGCCAGCACCCATTCGCCGATCTCGTTGATCAGGCCGGTGTCCTCGGCAATCGGGATGAATTCGGCCGGCGAGACCCAGCCGCGCTCGGGATGGCGCCAGCGCACCAGCGCCTCGCAGCCGGTGATGCGATCGTCCTTGAGGCCGAGGCAGGGCTGGTAATAGACCTCGAGCCCGCCTTCGAGCCCGCCTTGGACGATGGCGTGGCGCAGGTCGCTCTCGAGCTGGCGGCGCTCGCGGACCTTGGCGTCCATGTCCGGCTCGAAGAAGCGGTAGGTGCGGCGTCCGGCCGACTTGGCCGCGTACATCGCCATGTCTGCGTTCTTCAGGATCTGGTCCAGCGCCGTGCCATGTTCCGGCGCGAGCGCAATGCCGATGCTGGCATCGGTGGTGAGATGGTGGCCCATGCAGTCGAACGGCCTGCGGATGGATTCGAAGACCCGCGCAACGAGCTCGTCGACCTGGTCCAGCGACGTCACCGCGCTCTGGACGATGGCGAATTCGTCGCCGCCGAGCCGCGCCACGAAGTCCGCCGGGCCCGCACAGCGGCGGAGGTTCGCCGCGACCGATTTCAACAGCTCGTCGCCGACGAGATGGCCGAGCGCGTCGTTGACGCCCTTGAACTCGTCGATGTCGATGTAATGCACCGCGATCTGTTCGCCGCCGCCGACCGCAGCTAGCTCGTGGCGCAGATGCTCGTGGAACATGGCGCGGTTGGGCAGGTCCGTCAGCGCGTCGTAATGGGCGAGGTGGGTGATGCGCTCCTCGATGCGCCGGCGCTCGGTAACGTCCTCGTGCGTCGCCACCCAGCCGCCGTCCGCGAGCGGTTCGTTGAGGACCTGGATCGAGCGGCCGTCCGCGGTGTCCACCACCATGGAATTGCGTACATGAATGTCGCGCAGCACGCGTTCGACATACTGATCGACGTCGCCGGTGAACGAGCCGGTCGTCTTGCGATGGGCAATAATGTCGTGGAAGCTGGAGCCGGGCCTCACGATCTCTGCCGACAGTCCGTACATGTCGATGTAGCGCTGGTTGCAGACCACGAGCCGCTGGTCTGCGCCGAACAGCAGCAAGCCCTGGGTCATGTTGTTGACGGCGCGGTCGAGACGCTGCTTCTCCAGCGTCAGCCGTTCGCGCGACAGGCGGTGCTGCTCCAGCAGCTTGCGCACAATCGCGATCAGCACGCCGGCGATGGCGAGTGCCGAAGAGGCGGCGACCGAGATCAGGATGCCGATCTGCTCACGCCAGTCGGTCAGGGCCGCCGCGCGTGTCGTGGTGGCCATCATCAGGATCGGGAAGTGGGGCAGGGCGTGCGAGGCGATCAGGCGGTCCTCGCCATCGACCGGGCTCATGAAGCGTCCGGCGAAATGATCGAGCCCGAAGACCCGCTGCTGCTCGAACGGGCCGGTCTTGAAATTCCGTCCCATCAATTCGCTGGAATGGGGATAGCGGGCGAGCAGCGTGCCGTCCCGATGCAGCATCGAGATCGTCGCGCCTTCGCCGAGCACGACGGACTCGAAGAACTTCTCGAAATTGGCGGGCTCGATGCCGCGCCCGACCACGCCCATGAATTCGCCGTTCGGGCCTACGATCTTGCGAATGATCAGGATGGTCCAGGCGCCGGAGATGCGGCTGTGCAGCGGCTCGATCAGGACATCGGGCGAATAGGGGTCGTATTTGAAGGTGCGGAAATAGGCGCGATCGGCAAGATTCACCTTGGGGGCCGGCCACGCTGTCGACGAGTTGATCAGATTGCCGTCGGCATCGATGACGTTGACGCCGCCCATGTAGGGCAGCGCCTCGATTTTCGAGCGCAGCATCCGATGGATGTCCTGCCCGGAGAGGCGCTTGCGATAGTCATCCGCGCTCGCGATGCCGATCGCGCGGACGTGATCGACGAAATCCTTCTGGATGACCGCGAAATCCTGCAATTGCTGATCGAAATGGTGCGCGAGCAGCAGCACGGTGTTTTCCAGCTCGCGGCCGGAGTTGCGCAGCGCCCGCTCCCGGAAGTTCTGCGCCATCAGGACCGAACCTATGGCGATGGCCGCGATCAGCAGCGTGCCGCCTACCACCAGCCAGCGGATCGGTCCGCTGCGCACGAAGGCCTGGTCAAAGAGGCGACTGCCGAATCTCGTCATCATGCTGGGTCATTGCCGTGCACACCTCAGGATCAATTCTTGGCCCCGATAACATCCGTTGGTTTACGGGAACGGTGTGGAGGCAAAGTTAGGAATCGCGGTTAACGCAACGTAAATGGCTGCGCACAAAGGCAATCGATGTGCGCCGCGCAAGAGTGGTTCGTTGAAGCAAGCGCGCTTCAGGCGCGGTAATGGCCGGACTTGCCGCCGAGCTTCTCGACCAGATGGATGCCCTCGATGCGCACGCCGCGCTCGACCGCCTTGATCATGTCGTAGATGGTGAGGCAGGCGACCGAGACGGCCGTGAGCGCCTCCATCTCGACGCCGGTCGGGCCCGTGACCTTCACGCTGGCGCGAACGAGGCAGCCCGGCAGTTTTGCGTCCGGCTCGATGTCGACCGTGACCTTCGACAGCGCGAGTGGATGGCAGAGCGGGATCAGCTCGGAAGTGCGCTTGGCGGCCATGATGCCGGCGATGCGCGCGGTGCCGAGCACGTCGCCTTTCTTGGCGTTGCCGGACACGATCAGGTCGAGCGTTGCCTTGGTCATGACGACGCGGCCTTCCGCGACCGCGAGCCGCTCGGTCGCGGGCTTGTCCGAGACGTCGACCATCCGCGCCTCGCCGGAGGCACCGATATGGGTGAGGGCGGGGCCGGCCTTGGATTTGGCCGCCTTCGTCTTCGCAGGCTTGCGCGCCATGTCAGCGGGTGCCCGTCGCGCGCGCCGTCGTCTCGCGCGCGAGCAGTGCGCGGGTCGCCGCGGTGACGTCGGCCTGTCGCATCAGGCTCTCGCCGACCAGGAACGTCGACATGCCGACGCGCTCGAGCCGGGCGAGATCTTCTGGCGTGAAGATACCGCTCTCGCCGACCATCAGCCGGTCACCGGGGATCAGCGGTGCCAGCGCCTCGCTGGTCGCCAGTGTGGTCTCGAAGGTGCGCAAATTGCGGTTGTTGACGCCGATCATCGGCGACCGCAGCCTCAGCGCCCGGTCGAGCTCGGCGCGGTCGTGGATCTCGATCAGCACATCCATGCCACAGGCGATGGCAGCATCTTCGATATCCCTGGCAGCGGCGTCATCGAGCGCTGCCATGATGATCAGGATGCAGTCGGCGCCATGCGCGCGCGCCTCGACCACCTGATAGGTGTCGAACATGAAATCCTTGCGCAGCACCGGCAGCGACGTTGCCGCGCGCGCCGCCACCATGAAATCGAGATGGCCCTGGAACGACGGCGTGTCGGTCAGCACCGAAAGGCAGGCGGCGCCACCCGCCTCATAGGCTTTTGCGAGGGCCGGCGGGTCGAAATCGGCGCGAATGAGACCCTTGGAGGGCGAGGCCTTCTTGATCTCGGCGATCAGGGCGTAGTCGCCATCGGCAAGCTTGCTCTTGATCGCACGCAGGAAGCCACGCGGCGCGGAGGCAGCCTTGGCATGCGCCTCCACGGCGGAGAGCGGACGTGTCCGCTTCGCTGCCGCGATCTCCTCGCGCTTATAGGTCTCGATCTTGGTCAGTATGTCGGACATGCGCAATTCAGCTGTTGGAGACCGTGACCAGGTGCTTCAGCTTCGCCTTGGCCGCGCCGCTGTCGATGGAGCGGGCGCCGATCACGACGCCTTCCTTGAGGTCCTTGGCGCGGCCGGCCACGACCAGCGCGGCGGCGGCGTTGATCAGCGCCACGTCGCGATACGGGCTCGGCTTGCCGTCGAGCACGCTTTGCAGCGCGATCGCATTGGCATCGGCGTCACCGCCTTTGAGCGCACCAGCCTCGCAACGCGAGAGCCCGGCTTCCTCCGGCGTCACCTCGAAATTCCGGATCTCGCCATTGTGGAGCGCGGAGACGAAGGTCGGGCCGGTGAGGGTGATCTCGTCGAGACCGTCGGAGCCGTGCACCACCCAGGCGGATTCCGAGCCGAGGTTCTTCAGCACCTGCGCCAGCGGCTGCACCCATTGCCTTGAGAACACGCCGACCATCTGCCGCTTCACGCCGGCCGGATTGGACAGGGGGCCGAGCAGATTGAAGATCGTGCGCGTCGCAAGCTCGACCCGGGTCGGGCCGACATTCTTCATGGCGGGATGGTGGGCGGGGGCGAACATGAAGCCGATGCCGCATTCGCGCACGCAGCGTCCGACCTGCTCCGGCTTGAGATCGATCTTCACCCCGAGCGAAGCCAGCACGTCGGCGGCGCCCGAGCGCGACGACAGCGCGCGGTTGCCGTGCTTGGCCACGGGCATGCCGGCGCCCGAAACGATGAAGGCGGCGCAGGTCGAGACGTTGACCGAGCCAGAACCGTCGCCGCCGGTGCCGACGATGTCGACGGCATCGGGCGGCGCCGTCACGGTCAGCATCTTGGAGCGCATCGCCGCAACAGCACCGGTGATCTCGTCCACGGTCTCGCCGCGCACCCGCAGTGCCATCAAGAGGCCGCCCATCTGCGAGGGCGTGGCCTCGCCGGACATCATGGCATCGAAGGCGGAAGCGGCTTCGTCACGCGACAGGCTGGCGCCGGTCGCCACTTTTCCAATGATTGATTTCAGGTCGTCCATCGCGTGCTTTCAACTCACTGGTTCGCGCCGGTCACCTGCGCGAAGGCGGCCTGATTAATGGTGGTCCCGATGTCGGTTTCAAGCTTGTTGACGTAGGAAGCGACCTGCTCCTCGGTCTGGGCCCGGTCGAGGCTCTCCTTCAGCTTCTTGACCGCGTCGGAGGCAAAGTCGGCCGCGGGATCGACGATGTCGGTGACGCGGAAGACGATGACCTCGCTGCCGCCGCTCACTTGCGTCTGTCCGACGCCGTCCTTGGCTGTGCGGAACGCGGCCGACACGACGGTGGCGGGCACGCCGGCGGGCGAGTCGTCGCGCTTGAAGCCGGTCGCGGTCTCGACCTTGGCGCCGAGCGCGGCGGCCTCGTCAGCGAGCTTGCCGCCCGCTTCGAGCTTCTGCACCATCTCCGTCGCCTTGGCCTTCAGCTTGGTCGCGATCTGGTCCTGCCGCCAGCGCGCCTCGACTTGGTCGCGGACCTCGTCGAGATTGCGGTCGCGCGAGGGCGTGATGGCGAGCACGTCGTACCAGACATAGCCGCCCTTGAACGAGATGGCGTCGTTGTCGACACCGACATCGGTGTTGAAGGCCTGCGACACCACGTCGAGGCCTTGCGGGATGTTGGCGACCGGCTGGCCGTTCGGGGCGCGGCCGGAGCGGTCGACGGCGTCGATGGTCACCGCGGTGAGGCCGAGCTTCTGCGCCGCGTCGATCACGCTGGAGCCGCCGCCGCGCTCGTCTTCCATCTTGTCGCGGAGATCGTTGACCTTGACGCGCGCGCGCTCGGTCGCGATCTCGCGCTTGATGTCGCCGGCAAGCTTGGCGTAGTCGGCCTCGATGCCCGGCTCGATCTTGTCGACCTTGACGATGGAGGTGCCGAGAGCGCCCTGGATCGGCTGGCTGATCTCACCGGCCGGAAGCTTGAAGGCGGCATCGCCAACCGCGGGGTCGAGCGAAGACTTGGTCACGAGGCCGAGGTCGACGTCGGAGGCACTCAGCCCGCGCTCCTTGCCGAGATCCTCGAACGACATTCCGCCGGCGAGCCGCTCGCGCGCGGCCTGTGCCTCCGCGGCATTGGGAAATACGATCTGGTGGATCTGGCGCTTCTCCGGCGTGCCGAGCCGGTCCTTGCGCTGCTCGAACACCTTCTTTGCGTCCTCGTCGGAGACCTCGGTCCACTTGCCGATCTCTTCCGGCGAGATCACGACGAAGGCGATCTTGCGGTATTCGGGCGCGCGGAACTGGACCTTGTGATCCTCGAAATAGGTGGCGAGGGCTTCGGGCGAGGGTGCGTCGATGGTGCCTGCCTGCGCGGCGTCGAGCTTGACGAATTCAATCGCGCGCTGCTCGTTCTGAAAGCGTGTCAGCACGTCGATCATGGCCTTCGGCGGCTCCAGGCCGGCGCCGATCGTGCCGGTGATCTGGCGGCGCAGCGACACCTTGCGCTGCTCGGCGACGTAGCGCTGCTCGGTATAGCCGAAATTGCGGATCACAGCCTGGAAGCGGTTGGCATCGAAATTGCCGCCGACGCCCTTGAAGTTGGGATCGTTCATGATGACCTGGCGGATCTGCTCGTCGGATTGGCCGAGCCCGAGCCGGCGCGCCTCTTCGTCGAGGGCAGCTTCCGCGATGGTCTGCTGGAGCACCTGGCGGTCGAGGCCGAAGGCGCGCGCCTGGTCGGGCGTGAGCGGGCGGCCGAACTGGCGGCTGATCTGCTGCAGGCGGTCGGTGTAGATCTGCCGGAACTCGTTCAGCGAAATCTCCGTGCTGCCGACCTTGGCCACCGTGGACTGCCCGAACCCGCGGAAGATGTCGGCGATGCCCCAAATGCCGAAACTGACGATCAACACGCCCATCACCACGGCCATAATGGTCTTGCCGAGCCAGTTTGATGAGGCCTTGCGCATTCCTCGAAGCATTTGGTCCAACTTGTTTGGTCAGGAGGGGAACGGAGCGCGTCTTAATGCAGATTCCGCAAAAGCGCGTCACCAAATTGATAGATCATCATAAAGTGGCGGCTTTCCCCCCGCAACCTTGCCTCAGGTCCCACTTGAGACCTGCGGTTAAAGGCCTCTAGGTCTGGAACTGCCGCGACAGCTCTGCTAGCGCATGCACAAACCTCATTTTGCTGGACTCCGACATGACCGACGCCATCCGACCGCTGATCGCCGGCAATTGGAAAATGAACGGCCTGAAGGCCCAGGCTGCCGAATTCGACGCCATGCTCAACGGTGCGGCAGACGTGGCCGGCAAGGCCGACCTGCTGGTCTGCCCGCCGGCGACACTGATTGCGGCGTTCGCCGAGAAGGCACGTGGTAAGACGGTCGCCGTAGGGGCCCAGGACTGCCACCCCAAGGCCTCTGGCGCCCATACCGGCGATATCGCCGCCGAAATGCTGGTGGATGCGGGCGCAACCGCCATCATCGTCGGCCATTCCGAGCGCCGCGCCGACCACGGCGAGGGCGATGCGCTGATCCGGCAGAAGGCCGAGGCAGCCTGGCGCGCCGGGGCGACGGCGATCGTCTGCATCGGCGAGACGCAAGGCCAGCGCGACGCCGGCCAGACCCTGGACATCGTGCGCGGCCAACTCGACGGCTCACTGCCTGATAGCTCGACCGCGGCCAATCTGGTCGTGGCCTATGAGCCGGTCTGGGCAATTGGCACTGGGCTGACGCCCACAGCCAAGGATGTCGAGCAGATTCATGGCTTTATTCGGGAACTCCTGACCTCCAGGTTCAAGGGCGAGGGGGCCAAGATGCGGATTCTCTACGGCGGCTCGGTCAAGCCCTCGAATGCAGCCGAACTGATGGCGGTCAAGAACGTCAACGGCGCGCTGGTCGGCGGCGCTAGCCTGAAAGCGGCCGATTTCCTTGCCATCGCCAAAGGCTGTCCTTAGCTAACCCAAAGCGTTGATCCGGACCCGATCGGGGGTGGCAATACCCCTCCCGATCGTGTAACACCGCGCAACTTCAGGAAAACCCGCGAAGCGCGATTGGCCGCCCTCAGGCGCCGCCCGCTTGTGACGGAAGGATATTATGCAGACCGTTGTCATCGTCATCCACCTCATGATCGTCGCCGTCATGATCGGTGCCGTGCTGCTCCAGAAGTCGGAAGGCGGCGGGCTTGGCATGGGCGGAGGCGCGGGCTTCATGTCGAGCCGCGGCACTGCGAACCTTTTGACGCGGACCACTGCGATCCTGGCCGTCGGCTTCTTCCTCACCAGCCTGTTCTTGTCCTGGTACGCCGGCTACGACCGCAAGCCGTCGTCGATCATCGGCCAGCCGTCGCAGACCCAGCCGGCCGGCGGATCGCCAATCGCGCCGCCGACCTCGGGCGGCATCCTGGATTCGCTGAAGAAGGTCGACGAGCAGCAGCAGAACCAGGCGCCCGCCGGCCCGCAGGTACCGCGCTCGCAATAAAGCAGAGGGGCCATGCAGGGCGGCTTCTACCGCCCTGCATCAAAAATCCCCATCAAGGCACTGTCACCACTCTTAGTTTTGGCTCACCCACAGGCCCGCAAAATCTTTGGGGCGGAATACGAATCGCTTTGGCGAATCGTATTTAGGGGATTAGAGGTTAAGTCCCATGGCGCGGTACATATTCATCACCGGCGGCGTGGTTTCCTCGCTCGGCAAGGGTCTGGCTTCGGCGGCACTGGGTGCCCTGCTGCAGGCCCGGGGCTACAAGGTCCGCCTCCGCAAGCTCGACCCCTATCTCAACCTCGATCCCGGAACGATGTCGCCGTATCAGCACGGCGAAGTGTTCGTGACCGATGACGGCGCGGAGACTGATCTCGATCTCGGTCACTACGAGCGCTTCACCGGGCGGCCTGCGACCAAGGCCGACAACATCACGACCGGCCGGATCTACCAGGACATCATCTCCAAGGAGCGCCGCGGCGATTATCTCGGCGCGACCATCCAGGTGGTTCCGCACGTCACCAACGCGATCAAGGAATTCGTCCTCGACGGCAACGACGATTACGACTTCGTGCTGGTCGAAATCGGCGGCACCGTCGGCGACATCGAGGGCCTGCCGTTCTTCGAGGCGATCCGCCAGCTCAAGAACGAGCTGCCGCGCGATCATGCCGTCTACATCCATCTGACGCTGCTGCCGTACATCCCGAGCGCCGGCGAGCTCAAGACCAAGCCGACGCAGCACTCGGTCAAGGAGCTGCGCTCGATCGGCATCCAGCCGGACATCCTGCTCTGCCGCACCGACCGCGAGATCCCGAAGGAAGAGCGGCGCAAGCTCGGGCTGTTCTGCAACGTGCGCGAAAGCGCCGTGATCGAGGCGCGCGACGTCGACAACATCTATGCGGTTCCCGAGGCCTATCACAATGCGGGCCTCGACGACGAAGTGCTTGCCGCCTTCGGCATCGCCTCGCGGATTCCGCCGGAGTTGCGCAGCTGGCAAGAGATCAACGAGCGTATCCGCAACCCCGAGGGCAACGTCACCATCGCCATCGTCGGCAAATACACCGGCATGAAGGATGCGTATAAGTCGCTGATCGAGGCGCTGTCGCATGGCGGCATCGCCAACAAGGTGAAGGTCAATCTCGATTGGATCGAGAGCGAGATCTTCGAGAAGGAAGATCCAGCGCCATTCCTCGAGCACGTCAACGGCATCCTGGTGCCGGGCGGTTTCGGCCAGCGCGGGGCGGAGGGCAAGATCAAGGCGGCGCAGTTCGCGCGCGAGCGCGACGTGCCGTATTTCGGCATCTGCTTCGGCATGCAGATGGCGGTGATCGAGGCCGCGCGAAACCTCGTCGGCATCGAGGACGCCAACTCCACCGAGTTCGGCCCGACCAAGGAGCCGCTGGTCGGCCTGATGACGGAATGGTTGCGCGGCAACGAGCTCGAGAAGCGCTCGCAGGCGGGCGACCTCGGCGGCACGATGCGGCTGGGCGCCTATCCGGCGACGCTCAATCGCGGCAGCCGCGTCTCGCAGGTCTATGGCGGCGCCACCGAAATCTCCGAGCGTCACCGCCA
This sequence comes from Bradyrhizobium sp. WSM1743, assembly GCF_000473065.1. Classification (GTDB taxonomy): domain Bacteria; phylum Pseudomonadota; class Alphaproteobacteria; order Rhizobiales; family Xanthobacteraceae; genus Bradyrhizobium. Next base: position 45,371 of record NZ_AXAZ01000032.1, on the reverse strand, counting down.
TCGCTACGAGGTCAACACCGCCTACAAGGACCGCCTCGAGCAGCATGGCCTGAAATTCTCAGGGCTGTCGCCGGACGGCGTGCTGCCTGAAATCGTCGAGTACGAGGATCATCCCTGGTTCATCGGCGTCCAGTTCCACCCCGAACTGAAGTCGCGGCCCTTCGAGCCGCACCCGCTGTTCGCCTCGTTCATTCAGGCGGCGATGGTGCAGAGCCGGTTGGTCTGACGGCTCAACGCGCGGCGGAGTGGTCGCGCGCGTGATGCATCGGCTTCAACGCCACCCGCGCTGACGGTTCGGGCGCAAGCGATCCCGTGATCAACTTCACCTGTGGCCGCCGCGTCAGCCTGTAGACAGCGGCCGGCGGGACGTTCAGCAGCGCCCGATCCACCAGTTTAGCGCGCAGGCCCAGCCGGTCGAGCACGGGCCGCGGCACCGGGCAGCTCATGCCGTAGGTGAACTGGTAGAAGGCGCCGCCTGGGCGGATGTAGCTGAATGCCCCACTGACGATCGAGACGACCTTGCGCATGGACATGTTGAGCAGAGGCAATCCGCTGACCACGGCCCCGACCGGGGCGCCGTCATAAAGGCGATGCGTGGTGAGCCTCGCCGCGTCCATCCACAGCACGCGTGCGCCGGGAAAGCGGATCTGCAGCAGCTTCATGAAATCGGAGCCGTATTCGACCAGCGTGAGGTCTTCTTGACGCACGCCGCGCTTCAGCAGCTTGTAGGTGAACGCGCCGGTGCCGGGCCCGAGCTCGAGGATGGGGCCGGTCGATGCGTCGATCTCGCGCGTGATGAGGTCCGCCAGTGCCGCGCTCGACGGTGCGACCGCGCCGACCCGACGCGGGGCCGACATCCAGGCGAGGAAGAACGAGAGAAAATCGTTGGGCATGCGCGCTCCGGCATTTTGATTTGCACCTCCAAGGAGGTGCGACGCATGCAGTGTTGCGGGAGCGCATTGCGACAGCATTGCGCCGGGGGAAGCGAATGCGGATTGAATCAATTCTGCCTGACTTCGGGTAGCGTCATCCGGAAGCAGGCGCCGCCCTCCGGTCCGTCCGCCACCGAAACGTGGCCGCCATGCAGTTGCACTATCTCGCGCACCATGTTGAGGCCGAGGCCGGCACCGCGATCGAGCGGCGCCAGCCGATAGAATGGCTCGAAGATTTGCTCGCGCTGATCGGCGGGAATTCCGGCGCCTTCATCCGTGACCTCGATGCTCGCGGGCCTGCCGACGCGAATCCCGATCGTGCCGCGGCGCGGGCCATGCTGGATCGCATTCTGCACGAGATTGGTCAGCGCGCGCTCCAGGGCCGCCGCATCGCCGATCGTCTCGACCGGTGTCGACGGCGCATCGAGCGCCAGCTCGTAGCCGGCGGCAATCGCCAGCGGCGCGAGGTCGGCGGCGACGCTTTGCGCAACGGCGGCGAGATTGACGCGCGTGAAAGGATGGCCGCAGCGGTCGAGTCGCTGGATATCGAGCAATTGCTCGGCAAGCGTCGCCAGCCGCGCGGCATCCTCCAGCAGGCGATTCTTGTCCGGCCCAGAGGCAAGTGACTCCAGGCGCGTGTTCAGGATTGCGATCGGCGTGCGCAGCTCATGCGCGGCGTCCGCGACGAAGCGCTTGTGGCGGGCATAGCCCTGGTCGAGCCGCGCCAGCGCGTCGTTGATCGCGGTCACGAGCGGCACGACCTCCAGCGGAATCCGTTCTATCGGGAGCCGCGCGCCGCGCTGATGGATGTCGATGCGCCGCGCCTCGTCCGCCGCGGTATCGAGCCCCCTGAACGCGCGCCGTACGATCATGGGCGTTGCGATGAACGTCGCCGTTCCCATCAGGAGCAGGCCGGGCAGGGCGATGCCGAGGAACGCAAGCGATGTCGTGACCAGTGCCTTGGCGCCGGTCAGGCGTCCTTGTGTCGCCGTGATCACCTGCACGTTGCCCACATCGGTGTCGACCCTCTTCATCCGCGCCGCCGGCTTGCGCGGATCGTCCTCGAACAGCTGCCAGCCGAGCCGCGCCTGGCTGATCTGGTCGAGGCCACCGCCGATCGCGGCAAATTCGGCCGGCACGGTGCCTTCGCTGAGGAAGCGACCCTGCCGGTCGCGCACCAGGAACCAGAGGTCCGGCGTCTCGCTGCGCAACTGCTGCAGCTCGGCCGTCGGCCGCAAGCCCAGTCCACCTTGCGCGTCGCGCGTGAGCGCGCGCTGGACGACATCGATGACGTGGTCCTCGTCGCGCTCGGCCAGCACGAAGCCGGAGGCGCAAAGCCCGGCCAGGACGACTGCAACCAGCGCGACCAGGATCGCGGCCTGAAGCGAGAGCAGCCGCCAGCTCAAGCGCGAGCGCAGGCAATAGGGATCGTCGTGTTTGCTCATATCAGCTTCTTCAGGCTGGCAGCTTCTTGAGGAGATAGCCGACGCCGCGAATACCGTGGATCTCGATGCCCGCGTCGGCTTCCGCGAGCTTTCGCCGCAGCCGGGAGACATGCGTGTCGAGCGCGTTGGACTGGATCTCGTCGTCGAAATTGTAGACCGCCTCTTCCAGCGCCGAGCGCAGCACGGTCCGGCCCATGCGACGGACCAAGGCTTCAAGCACCAAGAGCTCGCGGCGCGGCAGCTCGAACGGCTGGCCGTCGATGCTGGCTTCGCGATGACTGAGGTCGAAGGCGAGGCGGCCCGCGTGGATGACATCGGGGGAAAGGCCGGCGGGGCGGCGCAGCACGGCCCGCAGTCGCGCCAGCAGCTCCTCGACGGCAAACGGTTTTGCCAGATAGTCGTCGGCGCCGCCGTCGAGCCCGGCGATGCGGTCGGCAAGCTCCCCGCGCGCAGTCAGGACGATGATCGGCACGCCGTCGGCGCGCGCGCGGAGCTTTGGGATCAAGGCGAGGCCATCACCGTCAGGAAGCTGGCGGTCGAGCAGGACCGCGGCATGGACGTCCGCGGAGATGGCCTCCTCCGCCTCGGCGAGCGTCGGCGCGTGGTCCACCACCATGTCGTAGCGCTTCAGCGCCGAGGCCAGCGCGCCGGCCATCTCCGCTTCATCCTCGACCAGCAAAATCCGCATGTAAGGGCACCTGAACCGCAACCGAGCCTTTGTAGCGGCCCGATCATTGCGGCAGCATTGCGGGAGTCTGATGCAGCGGCGGAAGCTCAAGCCATGCACAGAACGCCACAGGGGGCCGACGGGTAGGGCTCAAGACACCGCCGGGGTCGCCAGCTATAACCCCCGGGCCTGTTCAGGGAGAAACATGAATGATCTACGAAATGCGCCAGTATCGCTGCGTGCCCGGCCGCCTGCCGGCGCTCTTGAAGCGGTTCGAGACCGCCACGCTGAAAATTTGGGAGAAGCACGGCATCAAGCAGGCCGGGTTCTTCACCACGCTGATCGGCGAATCCAACCAGGAGCTGACCTATTTCCTGGCCTGGGATTCGCTCGCCGAGCGCGAGAAGAAGTGGGGCGCGTTCGCGACCGACCCGGACTGGCTTGAGGCGCGGGCGAAGTCGGAGGCCGATGGCCAGATCGTCGCCAACATCGTCAGCCAGATCCTGGCGCCGACCGCCTTCTCGGCGGTGAAGTAGCGGCGGCGGGCAGGGAACCCTGGCGCAACCCTGATATTCGAACGGCCCGGGCCTAATAGGGTTGATCCGACCCTCATGGCGGCTATGGTCGCGCCGAAACGAGGGATTTGCCTTGAGCTCTTCGACATCAGCGGCGCCGGTCGTCACCATCGGCAGGGTCAAGTTCGGTAATGATCTGCCGATCTCGGTCATTGCCGGGCCCTGCCAGCTCGAAAGCCGCCAGCATGCGCTGGAGGTCGCCTCCGCACTGAAGGAGATCGCGGCGCGGCTCAAGATCGGCCTCGTCTACAAGACCTCGTTCGACAAGGCCAACCGCACCAGCGCGGCGGCGACGCGCGGGCTGGGCTTGGCGCAGTCGCTGCCGATCTTCGCCGAGATCCGATCCTCGCTCGGCCTGCCGGTGCTGACCGATGTGCACGAGGCCACGCAATGCGCCGAGGTGGCGCAGGCCGTGGACGTCTTGCAGATACCCGCTTTCCTGTGCCGGCAGACCGATCTGCTGCTGGCGGCGGCCGCGACCGGCAAGGTCGTCAATGTCAAGAAAGGCCAGTTCCTGGCGCCGTGGGACATGGCCAACGTCGTGAGCAAGATCACGAGCAACGGCAATCCCAACGTGCTCGTCACCGAGCGCGGCGCGTCCTTCGGCTACAACACGCTGGTCTCCGACATGCGCGCACTGCCGATCCTGGCGCGCACCACCGGCGCGCCCGTGATCTTCGATGCCACCCATTCGGTGCAGCAGCCGGGCGGGAAGGGGACCTCGTCGGGCGGCGAGCGCGAGTTCGTGCCCGTGCTGGCACGCGCGGCCGTCGCGGTCGGTGTTGCCGGCGTCTTCATCGAGACCCATCCTGATCCCGATCACGCGCCCTCGGACGGGCCCAACATGGTGCCGCTGCGCGAGTTCGAGGGACTGATCGCCAGGCTGATGGCGTTCGACGCGCTCGCAAAGAATCCGCGCTGATGCAGCAAGACGAGGCGCGGCCGCACGATCACGGCTTGCCGGCAGCGCTCTACGTCATATCAGGCGCAAGCTTCGCCGCGGCTCTGTCGGCGCGCGCGCTCGATCCGGTGCTGCCGCACGTCGCTGAGGATTTCGGCGTCAGCATCGCCACCGCCGCCGGCTTTGCGGCGGTGTTCGCCTTCACCTTCTCGATCATCCAGCCGATCATCGGCGCCGCCGCCGACCTGTTCGGCAAGACCCGACTGATGATCGGTTGCCTCGCGCTGCTCGGCCTCGCCAACATCCTCGGTGCGCTCTCGAGCTCGTTCTCGTTGCTGTTCGTCACCCGCATTCTGGCTGGCATCGGCTCCGGAGGCGTGTTTCCGGTGGCGCTCAGCCTCACCAGCGATCTCGTCGGCCCCGAGAAGCGGCAGGTCGCGATCAGCCGCACGCTTGCAGGCGCCATGACCGGAAATCTGCTCGGCGCCTCGGCCTCCGGCCTGATCGGCGATTTCCTCGGCTGGCGCGGCGTGCTCGCGGTGCTCGGTGCGCTCGTGATCGTCGCCTCGATCGCCGTTGCGGCCGGCTTCAAGGGCGCCAAGGTCAAGCATCCGCCGAAGACCAGCCTGTCGGCGCTGAAGGCCGGCTATCGCACCATCTTCACCAATCCGAACGCCTATGTCTGCTACTCGGCCGTATTCATCGAAGGCTGCTGCGTGCTCGGCCTGTTTCCCTACATCGCCTCGTTCCTGTTCGAGCTTGGGCAGACCTCGCTGTCGATCGCCGGCATCGTCATCGCCGGCTTTGCGGTGGGTGGACTGCTCTACACGCTGACGGTGTCGCGCATGCTGCCGCGGCTCGGCGTCAAAGGCATGATGATCGCAGGGATGACACTCGTCGCCTCGCAGCTCGTCGCTGTCGCCTTCGGCCCGCGCTGGGAGATCCAGGCGCTCAATCTCATCGTGATGGGCTGGGGCTTCTACATGGCCCATGGCTGCCTGCAAGTGTTTGCCAGCGAGCTTTCGGTCGAGGCGCGTGCCACCGCGCTGTCGCTGCATTCGTTCTTCTTCTTCATGGGGCAGACGGTGGGGCCGCTCGCCTACGGCTTCGGCCTCCAGCACGGCGGCAAGGTGCCGACGTTGCTTGCGAGCGCCGCGATCATGGTGGTGCTGGGCCTCGTCTGCGCCCGGCTGCTCAAGCCGCGTGCACCGGCGGATGCGCGCTGACGTGCTTCGGTGACCCAAGCGGGCGTCGCTCCCCGCCACGACACCGTCGGCCCAGTATACATGGCACACGAATTGCTTCGATTCTGAGCAAATTGAGGTGTGAGACCGTGGACGTCCAGACCAGCCATTCGGCCAGCGCAGCCGGCACGCCCCGCTCGACCGGATATCTCACCAAGCCGCCGCTGCGACGTTTCCTGGCCGATTGCCACGCCGAATTCCGAGCCGACAATTCCGGCGAGCTTGCCGACTACATTCCCGAGCTGAAGCGCGCCAACCCCGATCATTTCGGCATCGCGCTCGTGACCATCGACGGGCATGTCTACGAGGTTGGCGACAGCGCCGTGCCGTTCACGATCCAGTCGGTGTCCAAAGCGTTCGTCTTCGCGCTGGCGCTGGAGATGGTCGGTGAGGCGCGCGTCGCGGCCACCATCGGCGTCGAGCCGAGCGGCGAAGCCTTCAACTCGATCCGGCTCACCAACGACAACCGCCCGTTCAACCCCATGGTCAATGCCGGCGCGATCGCCTGCTCGGGCCTGATCTACGACGTGGACGGGAAGGGCGCTTTCGAGCGCGTCCGCGCCAAGCTCAGCCAATTTGCCGGCCGCGACCTCGGCGTCGACGAGGCCGTGCACGCTTCGGAGACCGCGACCGGCAACCGCAACCGCGCCATTGCCTGGCTGCTGCGGAATTACGCGGTGTTGCCGGACGATGTCGACGCCGTGCTCGACGTCTATTTCCGCCAATGCGCAATCCTGGTCACCGCGCGCGACCTTGCGGTCATGGCGGCAACGCTCGCCAATCGCGGCATCAATCCGGTCACGGGCGTGCAGGTGATCACGCCGCACATCGTCGCGCGCACGCTATCGGTGATGACGAGCTCGGGCATGTACGACTATGCCGGCGAGTGGACCTATCGCGTCGGCATTCCCGCCAAGAGTGGCGTCGGCGGCGGCATCGTCGCGGCGCTGCCCTCGCAGCTCGGGCTCGGCACCTTCTCGCCGCTGCTCGACAACCATTTCAACAGCGTACGCGGTCTCAAGGTTTGCGAGGCGCTGTCGGCGCGGTTCGACCTGCACATGCTCAACCGAAACGCCGACGTCCGCACCAGCATCATGGCGGATTATGACATCTACGGCATCTCCTCGCGCCGCAGCCGTCAGCCCCATGAGCAGCAGATCCTCGACGAGCGCCATCGCGACATCCGCGTTCTCGAGCTGGTCGGCGCGATGAATTTCGGTACCATCGACTATGTCACGCGACGGCTCACCAGCGAGCCGCCGAACGCGCCGCTCCTGATCATCGATTTCCGCCGCGTTCCCGACATCACCGCGGCCGGTGCTGAGCTGCTCGGTGAGACGCTGACCGCGCTCGGCAACGCCGGCGTTACCACCATTCTGTCCGGCTTCGAGGAGACCTCCGCAGTGTGGACCGCGATCGCCGCACGCACGGCCGAGCCGCGCCGGCTGCGGCGCTTCGCGCTGCTCGATGACGCCATCGAATGGGCCGAAGACCAGGTGATCTACCGTTTCGGCGGCTTCACCGATTTCAAAGAGAGCGCACATCTCGGCGAACAGGCGTTGCTGGCCGAGCTCGACTCCGACGAGATCGCCGCCATCGTCAAGCTGTCGACCACGCGGCACTACGCGGCCGGCCAGCGCATCATCGCTGCTGGCGAACCCGCCAATTCGCTATTCTTTCTTCAGAGCGGCATGGTCAGCGTGAAGCTGCGCAGCGGCGTACGGCTTGCCTCGCTTGGCCCCGGCATGGAATTCGGCGAGATGGCGATCCTGGAACAAAGCCGCAGCGCCGACGTCTTCGCCGACACGCCCATCACCTGCCTCGAACTGCCGCTCGACAGCTTTGCCGACTATCGCCGCCTGCACCCGGAGACGTCGCTGAAGATCATGCGCAATCTCGCCGCGATCCTGGCGCGGCGGCTGGTGCTGGCAAACGCGAAGGTCGATCTGCTGAGCGCATATTAGAGGTTGGGCGCATTGATGCGCCTCACGGCTGACCGAAATTCCAGTCCGATCTTGCCGGGTGCCCGGTAAATATGCAACCCTCTGTTGCTCTCCAATCACACCGCAGGGGAAATCGCCGACTCATTCTGCGACGAAACCGGTTGTCGATGGTTCGACGGTGGCGAAGCAGCTAGATATTTCCTGTTTTGATTATCTGGCAATTGAGGGTGGCGCAGGGGCCCAGCGGGATTTCAATGATCGGGGCAGGCGGGGTTGGACTCACGCGTGGGGCCGTCTTAACTAGGGCTTTGTTGGCCGGCACAGCTCTTGCGACGGTTCTATTGCTGCCGTCCCTGGCGCGAGCGCAGGTCTGGCAGGACGGCGGGGTCGACAACGGCAATTACAACGAGCCGACCAATTGGTCGACAGGCACCGTCCCCGCCAACGCGGGCGAAACCGCGACCTTTTCCGGCACGGGCACGACGGCCGTCACCGTTACCCTTGGCCCCATCGTACCCCAGTCCTGGATTTTCGACGCTGCGTCCCCGGGCTACACGATAAGCGGTCAGGCGGTGAATTTTTTCAGCGGCATCACCAACAATGCCGTCGGCGTCGGCACTTTCATCTCGATCAGCAACAACATGACGGGCGCCACGATCTCGCAGGCAGGGTCGAGCCGGTTGACGCTGTCCGGCACCAACTCGTTCAACACCACCAGCGTGACCGCCGGAACCTTCATCAACACCGGCACTCTGAACACGTCGCTGACCAACAGTGCGATCTCCAGCAATCAAGGCACCCTGACCGGCGACATCACCAACACCGGCAATTTCTCCAACATTCCCGCCGGCGTCGTCTCCGTGACCACGATTGCCAACAACGGTGGCACGATCTTCAACAACGGCTCGATCACGACGACCGGCGGCACGACCAATTCCGGCACCTTCAACACGACGGGCACGGTCAACGGCGGGCTGACGAATTCGGGCACAGCCAACGCGAGGGGCGTGTTCAACGATGGCATCACCAACCAGGGCAGCGGCTCCTTCGCGCTGATCGGCGATCTCACCACCAATGGTGCGGTGACCAACAACGGGACGTCGACCCTGGCCGTGCAGTTCGGCAGCTTCACCGGCATCACGGCGCTCACGAACAATTCGACCTCGGCCACCGCGGTCCAGGTCTCGGCAGGCCGGACGCTGAGCGCGACCAGCATCGCCAACAACGCCGGCACCTTCACCAACGGCGGTACGGTAACGACGACTGCCGGGACGACGAACGCAGCCGGCGGCACCTTCACGACGACTGGAACGGTCAATGGCGGACTGACGAATTCCGGCACCGCGAACGCAGCCGGCACGATCAACGGCAACGTCGACCATCAAAGCGGTACTTTCACGGTGACCGGTGCGCTCACCGTCAACGGGACCCTGACCACCGGTACCACATCAGACCTTTTTGTCTCAGGCGGCGATCTCACCGTCACGACGCTGATCAACCAGTCCAATGCGATGATTCACGCGACATCAATCGATGCCGGCCGGGCGGTCAATGCGACGAACGTGACCAACAACGGCAATCTCGGAGTCACGGGAACGCTGAATGCGACAAACACTATCAGCAACGCCATCGGCGCCAATATTGTCGTCGACCCCACCGGGACGATCAATGGATCGATCAACGCCGCTGGCGGATACATCCAGCTCTATGGGACGATCAACGGCAACGCGACACTGTCCGGCAGTCTCGCTTCGATGAACACCTATGGCGGGAGCGTCACGGGACGGGTGGATCTGACGGTTGCCGGCGCGAATGTCTACTCGACCTCCGGCGGTGCGACCTACGGCTCGCTCGCAGGCGTTGCCGGCACCCAGCTGAATACGGGCGCGTTTGTCTTCACCGTCGGGGGCGACAATTCGTCCTCGACCTTCGCGGGATCCTTGACCGGGAGTGGCGCCTTCGTGAAGACCGGCTCCGGCATCATGAGCCTGACGGGCGACGGCAGCGCCTATACGGGCACGACCACGGTCAACGGTGGCACGCTCGTTGTCGATGGCTCGATGGCGTCATCGAGCCTCACCACGGTGAATGCGACTGCAGCGCTGGCCGGCATCGGCACGGTGGGGGCGCTCCAGGTCACCGCGGGTGGCATTTTCTCGCCGGGCGGTGCGGGCGGGCCGGGAACGTCCATGACCGTGGCAAGCCTCGCGATGCAATCAGGGGCCCTGTTCAGTGTTTTCGTCGATCCCGTAACCTCCAGCTTTGCCAATGTGACGGGAAGCGCAACACTTGGCGGCGCCACCGTCGGTGCGCATTTTGTCGCTGGCTCTTACGTCGCCAAGCAGTACACGATCCTGAATGCGGGCAGCATCAGCGGCCATTTCGATCCCATCGTGGCGAACACCGGCCTGCCGTCGGGCTTCCACACGACGCTGAGCTATGACACCACCCATGCCTATCTGAATCTTGCGCTGAACTTCGTGCCCCCGTCCGGCAATCTCAACGGCAATCAGCAGAACGTCGGCAACGCGATCATCAATTATTTCAACACCAACGGCACGATCCCGGTCGCGTTCGGCGGCCTTACGCCTAGCGGCTTGACGCAGCTCTCTGGCGAGGTGGGCAGCGCGCCCCAGCAGGCGACGTTCAATGCCATGAACCAGTTCATGGGCGTGATGACGGACCCGTTCATCGCCGGGCGCGGCGAGCCCATCAGCGCCGATGGTGCTTCGAACGCTTATGCCGACGAGAGCCTGGCTTATGCGGCAAAGAGCGCAGGTCACAGCAAGACCGAGCGCGATGCTTTTGCCGCGATCTACACCAAGGCGCCGGTTGCGCCCTCGTTCGAGCAGCGGTGGAGCGTCTGGGCAGCGGCGTTCGGCGGGGCGCAGCAAACCGACGGAAACACCGGCATCGGTTCGAACACCACCACCAGCAACCTCTACGGCACCGCTGTCGGCGCAGATTATCGCATCTCCCGCGATACGCTGGTCGGCTTCGCGCTTGCCGGCGGCGGCACCAACTTTACCGTGGCGAATGCGCTCGGTGGCGGCCGGTCGGACCTGTTCCAGGCCGGCGCGTTCTTCCGGCATGTCGTGGGGCCAGCCTACATCTCCGGCGCGCTGGCCTATGGCTGGCAGAATATCACGACCGATCGCACGGTGACGGTTGCCGGCGTCGACCGCCTGCGCGCCGAGTTCGATGCCAACACATATTCCGGCCGGCTCGAAGGCGGCTATCGCTTCGTGGCACATGGCGTCGGTCTCACGCCTTATGCGTCGGCCCAGTTCACCACCTTCGACCTGCCGGCCTACGCCGAGCAGGCGATCGTTGGCAGCAGCCAGTTTGCGCTGACGTACGGCGCCAGAACCGTTACCGACACCCGGACCGAGCTCGGCCTGCGCACCGATAAGGCCTTTGCTCAGGCCGACGGCATCGTCACGCTGCGCGGGCGGCTTGCCTGGGCGCATGATTTCAATCCGGACCGTGTCATTGGCGCCACGTTCCAGACGCTGCCCGGTGCGAGTTTCGTCGTGAACGGCGCGGCGATGGCCTCGGACTCGGCACTGGTGACGGGATCGGTCGAGAAGAAGTGGCTGAACGGCTGGTCGGCCGCCGGCACGTTCGAAGGCGAATTCTCGGGCGTCACGCGATCCTACGCAGGCAAGGGCATGGTGCGGTACGCGTGGTGAACGCAGGCTCGAGCTAGCCCGCCCCCGATAGGGCGCGACGCCTTGCTCGGACACCCAGAGGCCTTTCGGCACGCGGCCGGTCTGCCAGAACACGTCGATCGGGATGCCGCCGCGCGGATACCAGTAGCCGCCGATGCGTAAGAACTTCGGTCCCGGGGAGAAGCCGCAGCGCCGATGTGCTTGCCGACACGCCCGTGGTCTGTCTCGAACTCCACATCGGCGCTCACCGACGTCCGCTCTGCTTGCAGCACTGAACGCCCGAGCTGATCATCGAGCTATATCCGGCGGCCTTGTAAATCCCCCGTACTCCCGTTCGAGCAATCGGGCGAAGGCAAGGGTGGTGCGGTCCTCGTACAGGGGGCCGATGATCTGGACGCCGATGGGAAGGCCGGTCTTCGATTGCCCGGCTGGTATCACCGTTGCGGGCAAGCCAGGCGGCGTCGCGAGCGTTGCCCATACGATGAGGGACAAATAGGGGTGGTGCGCGCCGTCGATATCGATCGTGCGATCCTCCTGATCCGGCCTGTGATCGTGCGCGAATGCAGTCACGGCAAACGGCGGACAGAGAACCACGTCGAACTCCCTGAACAGACCGGTCCATTGCTGGCGCAGACGGGCACGCGCGATTTCCGCTGCCATCACCTCGTGGTGACTCAGCAGCGGCGCGCGCGTCCGCCAGGCCTTCAGACTGTCGTCATCCGGCTTCAGCGCTGCGACCTTCTCCTGAATCTCCTTGAAGAACTCGGGAGGGCGGCCGAACGCGGTGAAATTGCGCACCAGGCGGGTATGCAAGCGAGCGGACTCGGCGAGGTCGGGTAACAGCGAGCTGGATCGTGCGACCGTCGCACCTGTCGCTGCCAGTCGGTTCGCGAGTTGATCGATCGTGTCCCGTATCTCCTGCGCCACCGGCAAAAGAGGATGACTGTCGAGCACCAGAACGCGAAATTCCTTCAGCATATCGTGTCGCGGGGGAGGAAGTTGGAGGCGGTAGGCCGCAGCCTCATAGTCATCCGGTCCGGCGATGACATCCAATGCCAACGACAGATCAGCGGCAGTGCGGGCCATTGGCCCGCAGACGCCCATTCCATTAGTCAAATCGGTCCCCAGGGCCGGCGAGCGCGGCGGCGCATGGCCGCGCTGCGGGACCAGATTGAAGGTGGGCTTGTGGGCGAACACGCCGCACAGATGCGCGGGCACGCGCAGCGAAGCACTGAGATCGGACCCTAGCTCCAGCGGCACATAGCCGGCCGCCAGCGCGGCAGCCGATCCGCCGGATGAGCCGCCGGGCGAGCGCTTGAGATCCCACGGATTGTTCGTCGTCCCATAGATAGGGTTGGAACTTTGCCAGTCGGCAATGGATAAGGCGATATTGGTCTTGCCCAGGATCACGGCTCCCGCCGCCTTTAGCCGGGTGACCGCCACAGCATCTTCGGCGGCCCGCCAATCGCGGCCGGTCGGTAAACCCCACGTGGTCGGCAGGCCGCCGACGTTGAAGGACTCCTTGACCGTCATGGGGATTCCGAGCAGCGGCCGGCGCTCACCACGCGTGAGCGCGGCGTCCGCGTCGCGCGCCGCCGCGCGGGCCCGCTCGAAGTCACGGACGACCACCGCATTGACGCGGGGATCAAGGACCTCGATCCGGCCGATCGCGTGCTCGACCAATTCCGTTGCCGATATCTTGCGTGCATCGAGCAATGCTCGCAATTGGCTAACATTAGCATAAGCCAGGTCGCGCCCCGAAGGGGACGGCGGCAGGGCCGCCTGGCCGGAGGCCGGGCTCGGCGCTGTCTCCGCCAGGGTCACGATGGTACTGGCGGCCACCCCGAGAAACGAACGTCGGTCCATGGTCATGGCTGGCTCCCTTTGGCCGATCCCACGTGCCAATTCCCCTCGATTTGGATTAGCATTGCGGGCAAGCGTGACGACGGCATCGTCGCCGTGGGAAAGATTAGGCGCGCTGGCGCCGCGACACCCGAAAGAGCGCCGAATGAACGCCGAAATTGGCACGAAAACCAAACCAGGCACGGCTGGTGGAGACGAATTGAGCCCGGCTTCTCGCCGGCCTTCTCTTGGCACGCTTCATTTCGCCGGTTTTGACGTCGACCTGGAGCGCGGCGAATTGCGTGTCCGCGGCGATCCGGTCGCCTTGCGCCCGAAGAGCTTTGCGCTGCTGGTTCATCTCGCCCGTCATCCCGGCCGGCTGTTGAGCAAGGATGAGCTGGCGGACGCGGTTTGGCCCAATGTGGCGGTCACCGACGATTCCTTGGTCCAGTGCATCAGCGAGCTTCGAGCGGCACTGGGCGGCGATCAGCGGTTGATCAAAACCGTACCGCGCCGTGGCTATTTGCTGGACGCAACGTTCCTCGATGCGCCACCTGCTCTTGATGCGCCCGCCGGCGGGGAGAATGCCGCCCGCACGCAGGCCTCGTCGCCACTCGTGGCGGCGCGCAGCCGATCATTGCCGTGGCTGGTTGCACTCGGGATCGCTTGCACCGTCTCACTTAGCGCCGCGCTCTGGTTCGGGCTTCCACACCGGGGACAAACCGGCGGCCTCGTCAGCAAGAACACGATCACGATTTTGCCGCTCGCGGGTGTCGGCGGCGAAAACGCCGCCGACCTCGCCGAGGCCATTAGTGACGATCTCATGATCGAAATCTCGCGCCTGCCCGACACGCTCGTGATCGGACCTCCGATGGGGCCTGGGCCCGATAGCGATGCGTCGCAGCTCGGCCGCCGATTGCACGTTGCTTATGTTTTGAGTGGCAGCGTGCAGCGCCAAGGCGAAGCCGTCTCGATCGCCCTGAAGCTGCAGGCGAGTGCCACCGACGCAGTGGTGTGGTCGGGTCGGTTCGACTACGCTGAACAAGCCGGATGGAATTGGCGGCGCGACGTCTCCGCACGCATCGCCAATGAGCTGAAGGTCCGCATCGACGAGGCCGGACCGTCTTTTGAGAGGCCTTATGCCGGGCGCACCTTCGCAGCCATCGATCCGACGCTGCAGGGCTGGCGCTCGCTGAAGCGCATGCGCACGCAGGCGGAGGCGCAGCGGGCCCGGGCTCTGTTCGAGCAATCACTGCAACTAGATCCCGATTCCGCGTCTGCGTTGACGGGACTTGCCCTCAGTTACATCACAGAGGTGTTGGCCAGATGGAGCGAGGCGCCAGAGAGCCAAACCACGCTTGCGGCCCAGGCGATCGAACGATCATTGGCGCTCCAGCCCAATGATCCCCGCGCAAACTACGTGCGCAGCCTCGTATTGTCCGTGCAAGGTCGGATCGATGACGCGGAACAGGCCATCCATCGCGTGCTTGCGCTCTATCCGAACCAGCCGCGCGCGCTCCAGCGACTTGGCTTTCTGAAACTGCAACAAGGCCGTCCGGAAGAGGTCGCCGAGCCGGTCATGCTCTCGCTCCGTCTCGATCCCCTGGACTCCGAGCAGGTGAGCCGAGGCTACTTTACGCTCGGAATGGCCGAATTCCATCTGCACCACGACGATGTTGCCTACGCGCATATGCGCCAGGCGACGATCAGCAGTCCACAAAATGGCTTTGCCTGGCAATGGCTCGCCGCCATCGATGCGCTGCACGGGCGCAGCGAACAGGCCAAAGCCAACCTGATCGAGTATCAAAAACGTAGTCCGGGCCACACTGTCAGCAGCTTGAAAGCATCCGAGTACTCGCGCAACCCGGCGTTCTGGCTGGAGCGCAATCGCTTCTATGACGGTTTGAAGCTCGCCGGGCTGCCCGAATAGATACCGCTTGCGACGCTTGCTTGCCCCGCGGCATTGCGCGCTCACGCCCGAGGCTCAACCCCGCCCGCGATAGGGCGCGACGCCCTGTTCTGGCACCCACAGGCCTTTCGGCACGCGGCCGGTCTGCCAGAACACGTCGATGGGGATACCGCCGCGCGGATACCAGTAACCGCCGATGCGTAGCCATTTCGGCTTGATCTCGGAAGCGATGCGCTTGCCGATCAGGACGGTGCAGTCCTCGTGGAAGGCGCCGTGATTGCGGAAGCTCGCGATGTAAAGCTTGAGGGATTTCGACTCCAGCAGCCACGCACCCGGCGCGTAGTCGATCATCAGATGCGCGAAATCCGGCTGGCCCGTGACCGGGCAGAGCGAGGTGAATTCCGGCACGGTGAAGCGCACCAGGTAATCGGTGCCCTTTTGCGGATTGCGCACGCGGTCGAGCTGGGCTTCTTCCGGTGTGTGCGGCCACTCGACCGCGCGGCCGAGCTGAAGGGACTTTTTCGCCATCGTCGTCACATCCTGTTTTCGGATGCCGGGATGGACGCAAATGCCGCTGCCGTCAACCGGCGGCGATTGTCTGGATCATGACGATCCGATCGTTGCCGGACTCGCAGCCCCAGAGCTCGCCCGGCCTGCCGTCGAGCTGGCGCACGGCGGCATTCGCCTTGTCGCTGACGAAGACGTTGAACTTTTCAGTGGCAGGATCGAAGCGGACGATGGCATTGGCAGAGAAATCGCTCAGCCAGACCTTGTCCTTATCATCAACATAGACCGCGTAGGCGCGGGGGCGTTCGCCCGGCAGCTTCCAGGTCTTCCAGGAGCCGTCGGCGGGATCATGCACCGACACATGGCCGCTGTTCCACTCGCTGACCCAGATCCGGCCCTTCGAATCCGACCAAACGCGGCGTGAGCCCGCATTCGGTGTCGGCGGCTGCACGACGCCGGCATTGCCGGTCGCAAGATCGACTTTGGCGATGTAGCTGCCGGCAAGCGAGGCGTACCAGATGTCGCCCTTGGGCGTCACGGTGATGCCATAAGGCCCGATGCCCTTTGGTGCCTTGAAGACCGTCATCTCTCCGGTCTTCGGCACAAGCCGGCCGTAATAACCGGACTGTCCTGTGAACCAGTAGGTGCCTTGCTTGTCGAAGACGCCGGTGTTGAGATTGGCCTGCGCGAATTTCTCGGGGAGGCGGAACAGCGTCACCTTGAGATCGCCGGGGTCGACCCGCGCGATCGCGTTCTGGCCGCCCTCGGTGATCCAGGGGGCGCCGTCGGGCCCGATGGTCACGCCGTGCGGCGCTGCGCCCTGGCCGAGGCTGACGGTCTTGAAAGTGCCATCTCGTGGATCGAGCCTGCCGAGCAGGCCCTTACCCTGTGCGGTGAACCAGACCATGCCGTCAGGGGCGGGCGTGAGATCATGCAGGCCGATGCCCGGGCTGATGGGATAGTATTTTGTCCGGAACGGGCCTTCCTGCGCAAAACCTGGGCGGGCGGCGAACAGTGCAGCGCCCGAAGCGAGAAACTGGCGGCGATTCATGGCGTTACCCCGACTGTTTCAGATTGAGGTTGGGCACGCGGACCAGATGCGGTCGAGCATAATCTGAGGCGCTTCACGCGTCAGTCGAAGCGGCTCGTCCAAGCGTTCACATTTGCTTGCGGCCCGTGTAAGACCCGCGGCACCGATCAGCCCTAACGAACGGAAGTAGACATCATGACCGCCATCATCGACATCATCGGCCGCGAAATTCTCGATAGCCGGGGCAATCCCACCGTCGAGGTCGATGTCGTGCTGGAGGACGGCGCGCTCGGCCGCGCCGCGGTGCCGTCCGGCGCCTCCACCGGCGCCCATGAGGCCGTGGAACTGCGCGACGGCGACAAGGCCCGCTATCTCGGCAAGGGCGTGACCAAGGCGGTCGGCGCCGTCAATGGCGAGATCTTCGAGGCCCTGAGCGGCCTCGACGTCGAGCAGCAGGCCCAGATCGACCAGATCATGATCGACCTCGACGGCACGCCGAACAAGAGCCGGCTGGGCGCCAACGCCATTCTTGGCGTCTCGCTGGCCTGCGCCAAGGCGGCCGCGAACTCGCTCGACATGCCGCTCTATCGCTACGTCGGCGGCACCTCCGCGCGCCTGTTGCCGGTGCCGATGATGAACATCATCAATGGCGGCGTGCACGCCGACAACCCCATCGACTTCCAGGAGTTCATGATCCTTCCCGTCGGCGCATCCTCTTTCGCCGAAGGCCTGCGCTACGGCGCCGAGGTGTTCCACACGCTGAAGTCTGAATTGAAGAAGGCAGGCCACAACACCAATGTCGGCGACGAGGGCGGTTTCGCCCCGAATCTGCCGTCTGCGGACGCGGCGCTCGACTTCGTCATGAACGCGATCGGCAAGGCCGGCTTCAAGGCGGGCACCGACATCATGCTCGGCCTCGACTGCGCCTCGACCGAGTTCTTCAAGGACGGCAAATACGTCTATGAAGGCGAGGCCAAGACCCGCTCGATCTCTGAGCAGGCGAAGTATCTTGCCGATCTGGTCGCGCGCTATCCGATCGTGACCATCGAGGACGGCATGTCGGAAGATGACATGGAGGGCTGGAAGGAGCTCACCGACCTGATCGGCAAGAAGTGCCAGCTGGTCGGCGACGATCTCTTCGTCACCAACGTCAAGCGTCTCGCCGAAGGCATCAAGACCGGCCGCGCCAACTCGATCCTGATCAAGGTCAACCAGATCGGCACGCTGACCGAGACGCTGGCCGCCGTCGAAATGGCGCACAAGGCCGGCTACACCTCGGTGATGTCGCACCGCTCGGGCGAGACCGAGGATTCCACCATCGCCGATCTCGCGGTCGCCACCAATTGCGGTCAGATCAAGACCGGCTCCCTTGCGCGGTCCGACCGAACCGCCAAATACAACCAGCTCCTGCGCATCGAGCAGCAACTCGGCAAGCAGGCGCTCTACGGCGGCAAGGCGGCACTGAAGGCGCTGGCATAAGCCGGCGCCTCGGCCGGGGAAAAGATGGACAGGGGAGGATCGAAATGAGCGACGGCAAGTCGGGACTGGAACTGCGTTCGCTGCTGAAGAAGAGCGGCGAGCTGGAATTGTCTCTCGTGAACGTCCCGACGCCGGAGCCGGCCGATGATGAGGTCGTGGTTCGCGTCGAAGCCACCCCGATCAACCCATCCGACCTCGGGCTCCTGATCGGGGCAGCCGACATGGCGGCCGCCAAGGCCTCCGGCACCAAGGAGATGCCGGTCATCACCGCCACGATGCCGGAGGCGGCGATGCGGACGATGGCGGCCAGGTTCGATCAGTCACTGCCGGTCGGCAATGAGGGCGCCGGCACGGTGATCCGGACCGGCTCGTCGGACGCGGCGAAAGCGCTGATGGGCAAGACGGTGTCGATGATCGGCGGAGCAATGTACACGCAGTACCGCGTGCTCAAGGTCCGCGACGTCATGGAGCTGCCGGCGGGCACCACGGCGGCGGACGGTGCCTCCTGGTTCGTCAATCCACTGACAGCACTCGGCATGACCGAGACGATGCGGCGGGAGAATCACAAGGCGCTCGTGCACACGGCCGCCGCCTCCAATCTCGGCCAGATGCTCAACAAGATCTGCATCAAGGACGGCATCGGCCTCGTCAACATCGTCAGGAGCAAGGAGCAGGCTGACATCCTGCACAAGATCGGCGCCAAATACGTCGTGGATTCCAGCGCGCCGAGCTTCATGGACGATCTCACCAACGCACTGGTCGAGACCGGCGCCACCATCGCCTTCGATGCCATCGGCGGCGGCAAGCTGGCGAGCCAGATTCTGACCGCGATGGAAGTTGCGGCCAACAAGACCGCGAAAGAGTACAGCCGCTACGGCTCCAACGTGTACAAGCAGGTCTACATCTATGGCAGCCTCGACACGCGGCCGACGGAGCTGAACCGCTCGTTCGGCCTCTCCTGGGGCGTCGGCGGCTGGCTGCTCACGCCATTCCTTCAGAAGATCGGTCCGGCCGAGATCGGCCGCCTGCGCCAGCGCGTGGCGTCCGAGCTGAAGACCACCTTCGCCAGCCACTACACCAAGGTGGTGTCGCTTGCCGAGGCGCTCGATCCCGCCAACATCGCGGTGTACGCCAAACGCGCCACCGGCGAAAAATTCCTCATCAACCCAAATAAATAATCCTGATGTGCGACGGCACGTCACCGAAGGAAGGTCTTGCCTTCTGAGCGAAGCCGGAGATTATTCCGCCGCCATT
Organism: Bradyrhizobium sp. WSM1743; assembly: GCF_000473065.1. Lineage (GTDB taxonomy): Bacteria > Pseudomonadota > Alphaproteobacteria > Rhizobiales > Xanthobacteraceae > Bradyrhizobium. Next base: position 25,972 of record NZ_AXAZ01000032.1, on the reverse strand, counting down.
TGAAGCGGAAAAACCGCAAGGCGCTCAGAAGGGACTTTCCATGACCGATCTCAATCGCCGTCACCTGCTCGCAGGCGCGGCCGCCATGGGCGCGGCTGCCATTACCGGGCTTGGCCCCATCACTGCCAACGCCTCAGTGCCGCCAGCCGGGACGCAGGCGCCGGGCTTCTACCGCTACAAGGTCGGCAGCTTCGAGTGCACCTCGATCAATGACGGCGCGCGCACCTTCCCGATGCCGGACAAGTTCGTCGCCAACATTCCGAAGGACGAGGCTCTGGCCGCAGGCGAGGCGGCTTACATGCCGAAGGGCATGGTCAGGGTGCCGTTCAACCCGCAGCTCATCAACACCGGCTCCAAGCTCGTGCTGATCGATACCGGCAACGGCATTGCGAATTTCGAGGCGAGCAAGGGTGCGGTCGGCCGCACCTTGCAAAACCTTGCTGCCGCCGGCGTCGACCCGAAGAACATCGACGTCGTGCTGCTGTCGCATCTGCATCCCGACCATACCAACGGCATCCGTCTCGCCGATGGCGCGCTGGCCTTCCCGAATGCAGAGATCATGGTGCCGGGCAAGGACTGGGAGTTCTGGACCAGCGAGGACAATGCCGCCAAGGCCGAGTCCAACCCGATGATGAAGAACTACTTCGCCAATGTGAAGAAGACCTTCGCCGGCCTCGAGTCCAAGGTGACCAAGTACGAGTGGGGCAAGGAGGTCGCGCCCGGCATCACCTCGATCGCGACACCCGGCCATACGCCGGGGCACACCTCGTTCGCGGTCGCCTCTGGCGATGCCAAGGTGCTGATCCAGTCCGACGTCACCAACATCCCCGAATTCTTCCTGCGCAATCCGGACTGGCACGTGATGTTTGACAACGATGCCGCGATGGCGCAGGCGACGCGCCACAAGTTCTACGATTTGGCGGCAGCGGAGAAGGCGACCGTCATCGGCTTCCACTTCGCCTTCCCCTCGGTCGGCCATGTGGAGAAGGACGGCGCCAAATATCGCCTGATCCCGTCGGCGTGGAATCCGACGATCTGATTTGATTTGCAGACTTGCGCGAACGTTCGGGCCGCCGCTTGGCGGCCCGATTGTTTTGGAATCGTAGCCTGGATGGAGCGCAGCGAAATCCGGGACCTCTGTCGCTTGTGGCAAGACCCCGGATTTCGCTGTGCGCTCCATCCGGGCTACCGGCCACTTTCGCGAAACACAGCGTTTCCAAATCGAGCCAGTCCATGCACTTGCATCTATCGGCCCTGATGCCTTAAGTGCTTTCCCGGTATTCCCGCTCAAGCCTCAAGGACACTCAATGGCCTACAATATCGTCGTGATCGCCGGCAGCCTGCGCAAGGACGGCTTCTCGCTCAAGATCGCCAATGCGCTCGCCAAGCTCGCGCCTGGCTCGCTCAAGCTCGAGGTCATCACGCCGGCGGGCATCTCGTTCTTCAACCAGGACCTCGAGGGCGCGCCGCCCGCGGACTGGCTCGCCTTCCGCGAGAAGCTCCAGAAGTCGAACGGCGTCCTGTTCGTCACGCCCGAATACAACCGCTCGATCCCGGGCGTTCTCAAGAACGCCATCGACGTCGCCTCGCGGCCCTATGGCAAGAGCTCGTTCCTCGGCAAGCCGGTCGGCATCATCTCCAACTCGCCGGGGCCGCTCGGCGGCGTCAGCGCGGCCAAGCATCTGCAGACCATCCTGCCGGGCATTTCCGGTCCGATCCTCCAGCAGCCGGAGATCTACCTCAACGGTATCGGCGACGCCTTCGACGCCGACGGCAACCTGACCAAGGACTCGCTCAAGTCCGTGCTGCTGCAATACATCGAAGCCTTCGCTGCGCACGTGTCGAAACATCAAGGCTAAAAGGGTGGCGTCATTCCGGGGCGTGCGGAGCATCGAACTATGGTGCGCAATTGCGCACCTGAGAATCTCGAGATTCCGGGTTCGGCTCTTCGAGCCGCCCCGGAATGACCTCTATCTTGGAATTAGCACTCCCTTAACCAACCTGTCCCATCTTCCCAGGATGGTCTCCCGCGCGCGCCTGAAATCGATCCTGACCGGTCTTGCCCTCTACGCGATGGCGGCGGCGATCGTCGGCTATTTCGGCATCAACGCCTATACCGGCAAATACGGCCTCAACGCCCGCCAGGAGCTCGACCAGGAAATCATCGCGCTGACCAGCGAGCTGGCCCAGCTCAAGCGTGAGCGCGCCAGGAGCGAGCAGCGGGTGTCGCTGCTGCGGTCCGAGAAGATCGACCCCGACATGCTGGACGAGCGGGCGCGCTTCCAGCTCGATTATGTCAATCCGCGCGATCTCGTTCGGATGATCCCGGCGAATTAGCACATCCGCAGCTTTCGAAAGCGGCACCAAAAGCCGCTGCCGAAACCGATGCTCCTGCGAAGGTCGTAAGCCCGGAACCGGGCGGACACCTTGACGGCAGCACCGTCGCTGGCACATGGCTTCTATGGTGCATGCCGAAGTTGACGCAGATCAACCGGGCAGCACCGGCACGTTCTAGACTGCCCTCCGGAGGAAACAGTGGTGAATGGGTCAATGCCCCGGCATCACGCGGCCCGCGTCGAGGCCGCCATCGCGTCAGGCCAGGCGGCTCGGTCCGCGCTCGTGGCCTCGTGGCGCCGTTCCTCGAGATTGCATCATCTCGATCCCGGTGGCCACAGCGCGCCGATGCGGCTGACGGAAGCTGAGCTGCACCAGGCGCGCGAGCGCATCGCGCCGCTTCTGGCCGCCACGCAAGGCGCGATGGATCGGCTTTATCAGGCCGTCGGCGCCGCCGGCTGCTGCGTGCTGCTCGCCGACCGCGATGGCGTGCCGGTCGATCGTCGCGGCACGGTGGCGGACGATGCGACGTTTCAGTCTTGGGGCCTGTGGACCGGTGCGCTCTGGAGCGAGGAGCATGAGGGCACCAACGGCATCGGCACTTGCCTCGTCGAGCAGCGTCCATTGACGATCGATCGCGACCAGCACTTCTTTGCCCGCAATACGCTGCTGAGCTGCACGGCCGTTCCGATCTACGACCATGAAGCGGCGCTCGCGGGCGTGCTCGACGTCTCCTCCTGCCGCGCCGACCGCACCGACGCCTTCGCCAGCCTGATCGCTTTGGCGGCGGGCGAGGCGGCCAAGCGGATCGAGGCCGACCTGTTTCGAAAGGCTTTTGCCCATACCCGTATCGTGCTGACGCAAGCTGCGGATGGAAGTTGCGGCGGTCTCGTTGCGGTCGATGCGGACGACCTCGTGATCGGCGCCACCCGCTCCGCCCGGGTGGCGCTCGGAATCGCGCCCGGCCGGGCCTTGCAGCCGGTGCCTGCCGCCGACCTTCTCGGCGGCGATACCGCGCGCGATCACCTTGCCGGCGGCCAGCGCGCGGTGTTGCAGCGCGCGCTGCTCCGCGCCGGCGGCAATGTCTCGGCAGCTGCCAAGGCTCTCGGCGTCAGCCGCGCCACGTTGCACAGGAAGCTGAAGCGGTTCGAGCTGAACCACTGAGCCGCGCTATCTCCTCGATCGTCATTGCGAGCGCAGCCAAGCAATACAGAGTCCTTCCGCGGAAAGATTCTGGATTGTTTCGCTGCGCTCGCAATGACGATGTGGAAACCGCAGGCGCCCCAATCGCCCCTTGCTTGTAGCGGGCCAGTGCGACTGTCGCAGAACTGCGACAGGTCGGCCCCGCCATCGCTTCCCGCCGGGCTGACAGACAACACCTCCCACGACATCGTCGGCGCAAGTCGCGGGCCACGCGACGAATTGCGCAAACAGCAAACATCGGGAGTGATCAATGAACAAGGTGGAATTCCTCAGCGTCACCAAAGTTCCCTTTGCCGAACGCTACGACAATTTCATCGGCGGCAAGTTCGTGGCGCCGATCTCGGGCAAATATTTCGACAATGCCTCGCCGCTGACCGGCCAGGTCGTCTGCAAGATCGCGCGGTCCGACGCGCAGGACGTCGAGGCGGCGCTCGACGCGGCGCATGCCGCCAAGGCCGCCTGGGGCCGCACCAGCGTCGCCGAGCGCGCCGCGATCCTGAACAAGATTGCCGATCACATGGAAGACAATCTCGAGCGCCTTGCCATCGCCGAGACCTGGGACAACGGCAAGCCGATCCGCGAGACCCGCGCCGCCGACCTGCCGCTCGCCATCGACCATTTCCGCTATTTCGCCGGTGTCGTCCGCGCCCAGGAAGGCTCGATCGGCGAGATCGACCACGACACCATCGCCTATCATTTCCACGAGCCGCTCGGCGTGGTCGGCCAGATCATTCCCTGGAACTTCCCGCTGCTGATGGCGTGCTGGAAGCTCGCGCCGGCGCTCGCTGCCGGCAATTGCGTCGTGCTCAAGCCCGCCGAGCAGACCCCGGCCTCGATCATGGTCTGGGCCGAGATCATCGCCGACATCCTGCCGCCTAGCGTGCTCAACATTGTCAACGGTTTTGGCCTCGAGGCCGGCAAGCCGCTGGCGTCCAGCCCGCGCATTGCCAAGATCGCCTTCACCGGCGAGACCACGACGGGCCGGCTGATCATGCAGTACGCCAGCCAGAACCTCATCCCTGTTACGCTGGAGCTCGGCGGCAAATCGCCGAACATCTTCTTCAAGGACGTCACCGCCGAGGACGACGACTTTTTCGACAAGGCGATCGAAGGCTTCGTCATGTTCGCGCTGAACCAGGGCGAGGTCTGCACCTGTCCGAGCCGGGCGCTGGTCCACGCCGACATCTACGACCGCTTCATGGAGCGGGCGCTGAAGCGCGTCGCAGCGATCAAGCAGGGCGATCCGCGCGATGCCATCACCATGATCGGCGCCCAGGCCTCCAGCGAGCAGCTGTCCAAGATCCTCTCCTATATCGACATCGGCAAGCAGGAGGGCGCCAAGGTGCTCGCCGGTGGCGGACGCGCCGAGCTCGGCGGCGATCTCGCCGGCGGCTTTTACGTCCAGCCGACCGTGTTCGAGGGTCACAACAAGATGCGAATCTTCCAGGAGGAGATTTTTGGCCCCGTCGTCTCAGTCACGACCTTCAAGACCGACGAGGAGGCGCTCGCGATCGCCAATGACACGCTCTACGGCTTAGGTGCCGGCGTCTGGAGCCGCGATGCCAATCGCTGCTACCGCTTCGGCCGGGCGATCCAGGCCGGCCGGGTCTGGACCAACTGCTATCATGCCTATCCCGCGCATGCGGCCTTTGGCGGCTACAAGCAGTCGGGCGTCGGTCGCGAGACCCACAAGATGATGCTCGATCACTACCAGCAGACCAAGAACCTCCTGGTCAGCTACAGCCCGAAGAAGCTCGGCTTCTTCTGATCGAGGATGTCGCACTCAGGAGGTCGTTATGCCCGGGCTTGTCCCGGGCACCCACGTCCTTCGTGCCGCGGGGCGAGGCGTGGATGGCCGGGCCTTCGCCACGCCGAAACGGCTTCGGCCGCGCAGGCGGGACAAGCCCGGCCATGATGCTGCGGAAACGTCAGTCCTTCTTGACGTGGTCACGAATCTCCGAGTGCGGCAGCCCTGCATCGATTTGTTGCCCGATCAGCGCCAAAGATTTTCCAATATTTCGATCACGTTGCAGTGCGGCATAATGAAAGTCGTGCCATGCCGCCGCGGTGCTTTCGCGCGCGATTGAGTTGGGTTAGAGAGGGCGAAAGTTTTCTCTGACCCGGAATTCCTATGGCCGCACCCAAGAAAGCCGCCGCAAGCACTCCACAGGACAAGACCGACGGCGGTTCGCCACCGGAATTCACCAGGGAGCAGGAGCTCAAGGCGCTCCGCGACATGCTCCTGATCCGGCGGTTCGAGGAAAAGGCCGGCCAGCTCTACGGCATGGGCGCGATCGGCGGCTTCTGCCACCTCTATATCGGCCAGGAGGCCGTGGTGGTCGGCATGCAGATGGCCCTGAAAGAGGGCGATCAGGTCATCACCGGCTATCGCGATCACGGCCACATGCTCGCCACCGGCATGGACGCCAACGGCGTCATGGCCGAGCTCACGGGCCGCCAGGGCGGCTATTCCAAGGGCAAGGGCGGCTCCATGCATATGTTCAGCAAGGAGAAGCACTTTTACGGCGGCCATGGCATCGTCGGCGCCCAGGTCTCGCTCGGCACCGGTCTCGCGTTCGCCAATCACTATCGCGGCAACGGCAATGTCAGCGTCACCTATTTCGGTGACGGCGCGGCCAACCAGGGCCAGGTCTATGAGAGCTTCAATATGGCCGAGCTCTGGAAGCTGCCGGTGATTTTCGTCATCGAGAACAACCGCTACGCCATGGGCACCTCGGTCTCGCGCGCCTCCGCCCAGCAGGATTTCTCCAAGCGCGGCGCCTCCTTCAACATTCCCGGCAAGCAGGTCGATGGCATGGACGTCCGCGCCGTGAAGGCTGCGGGCGAGGAGGCGGCGGCCTGGTGCCGTGCCGGCAAGGGCCCCTACATCCTGGAGATGCAAACCTACCGCTACCGCGGCCATTCGATGTCCGACCCTGCAAAATATCGCACGCGCGAGGAGGTCGAGAAGGTCCGCCACGACCAGGATCCGATCGAGCAGGTGCGCAACCGCCTGCTGGACGCCAAGGTCAGCGAGCAGGATCTGAAGGCGATCGATGCCGAGGTACGCGATATCGTCAACGCGTCCGCCGACTTCGCCCAGCATGATCCCGAGCCGGATGCCGCCGAGCTTTGGACCGACGTTTACCGCTGAACGCGCGCAAGCTTTCTTTTGGAGAAGATATGCCAATTCAAGTGCTGATGCCCGCGTTGTCGCCCACGATGGAGAAGGGCAACCTCGCCAAATGGCTGAAGAAAGAGGGCGAGCCGATCAAGTCCGGCGACGTCATCGCCGAGATCGAGACCGACAAGGCGACGATGGAGGTCGAGGCGACCGACGAAGGCACGCTCGGCAAGATCCTGGTCCCCGAGGGCACCGCCGACGTCGCGGTGAACACGCCGATCGCAACGATTCTCGCTGACGGCGAGAGTGCGGCTGATCTTGCGAAAGCACCTGCACCGGCCGCGAAGGCTGCGGAGTCCGCGCCGCCCGCCGCTGCAAAGGCCGAAGCGCCTGCGCCCAAAGCCGCGCCAGCGCCGCAGGTCGTTGCCGAACCCGAGCCGGAAGTCCCCGCCGGCACCGAGATGGTGACGCAGACCATCCGTGAAGCCTTGCGCGACGCCATGGCCGAAGAGATGCGCCGCGACGCCGATGTGTTCGTGATGGGTGAAGAGGTCGCCGAATATCAGGGCGCCTACAAGGTTACCCAGGGCCTGCTGCAGGAGTTCGGCGCCAAGCGCGTGATCGACACCCCGATCACCGAGCATGGCTTTGCCGGCGTCGGCGTCGGTGCCGCGATGACCGGATTGAAGCCGATCGTCGAGTTCATGACCTTCAACTTCGCCATGCAAGCGATCGACCAGATCATCAACTCCGCGGCCAAGACGCTCTATATGTCCGGCGGCCAGATGGGCTGCTCGATCGTGTTCCGCGGGCCCAACGGCGCGGCCGCGCGCGTTGCCGCCCAGCACAGCCAGGACTATTCGGCCTGGTACTCGCACGTTCCGGGGCTCAAGGTGGTCGCGCCCTATTCGGCGGCCGATGCCAAAGGTCTTCTGAAGGCTGCGATCCGCGATCCCAACCCGGTGATCTTCCTCGAGAACGAGGTGCTCTACGGCCACACCGGTGAAGTGCCCAAGCTCGACGATTTCGTGATCCCGATCGGCAAGGCGCGCATCGTGCGCGCAGGGACGCACGTCACCATCATCTCCTGGTCGAACGGCATGACCTATGCGCTCAAGGCCGCCGACGAGCTCGCCAAGGACGGCATCGAGGCCGAGGTGATCGATCTGCGCACGCTGCGCCCGATGGACACCGAGACCATCATCAACTCCGTCAAGAAGACCGGCCGCGCCGTCACGGTGGAAGAGGGCTGGGCCCAGAGCGGCGTCGGCGCCGAGATCGCCGCGCGCATCATGGAGAACGCCTTCGATTATCTCGACGCGCCGGTGACCCGCGTCTCCGGAAAGGACGTGCCGATGCCCTATGCGTCGAACCTGGAGAAGCTCGCGCTGCCTTCGGCGGCAGAAGTCGTCGAGGCCGCAAAAGCCGTTTGCTACAGGTAGACCATGGCGGGCCCCAAGGAGCAGCCACTGCCGCCCGACGTCATGACCCGCGACGACGCGGTCGAGATCCTGCGCGTGTTCGTGCTGGACGGCGGGCTGTCGATGGCATTCCAGCGCGCCTTCGAGGAGCCTGACATGTGGGGCCTCCTGCTCGTAGATCTCGCCCGCCACGCCGCGCGCGCCTATGCGCGCGAGAGCGAATACACCGAGGAGGACGCGCTGAACCGGATCCTCGACATGTTCCAGGCTGAGATCGAGCGTCCCACCGACACCGGCACCACGACGCCGCGCGGCAAGGGACACTGAAAGTGGCGATCGAATCCTATCATTACGATTTCATGCTCGAGGCGATCCGCGAGGCTGAAGCCTCGATCGCGCAGGGCGGCCTGCCGATCGGCGCGGTGCTGACGCGGGACAACAAGATCATCGCTCGCGGCCACAACAACCGCGTGCAGGAGAACAACGTGATCCTGCACGGCGAGATGAGCTGCCTGCGCGAGGCCGGCGCGATCAAATTCCACGATACCGTCATGTATACCACGCTGTCGCCATGCTCGATGTGCGCCGGCGCGCTCGCGCTGTTCAAGGTCAAGCTGGTGGTGATCGGCGAATCCGTCACCTTCGAGGGCTCCAAAGACATCCTCGACAAGTTCGGCATCCCCTGGATCGACCTTGCCGACGACCGCTCCATCACCATGATGAAGAATTGGCGTTCCATCCCAGCCAATGAGCGCCTGTGGCAGGGCGACATCGGCAACTAAACCTGGTCTGTTCGTCTTCGCTGTCGGAGACGACGTTTTGCAAAGTTCTTCTTGAGGTCAGCATGCCCATCAACATCCTGATGCCCGCTCTCTCGCCGACGATGGAGAAGGGCAACCTCGCCAAGTGGCTGAAGAAGGAAGGCGACAAGGTCAAATCCGGCGACGTCATCGCCGAGATCGAGACCGATAAGGCGACCATGGAGGTCGAGGCGATCGACGAGGGCACGATTGCCAAGATCCTGGTGCCCGAGGGTACGCAGGACGTTCCGGTCAACGACGTGATTGCGGTGCTCGCCGGCGAAGGCGAGGACGTGAAGGCTGCGGGCGCTGCGAAGCCGACCGCCTCGGCTGCGCCGCCCAAGGCCGCTGAGGCACCTACTGCTGCTCCGGCACCTGCTCCGGCCGCACCGAAGGCGGCACCGGTACCTGCCGCCGCACCGGCCCCGCAGGCTGCAGCTCCTGCCGCGCTGGGCAATGGCCATGGCGGCCGTGTGTTCTCATCGCCGTTGGCGCGCCGCCTCGCCAAGGAAGCCGGCATCGATGTTGCAATGGTCACCGGCACCGGCCCGCACGGTCGCGTGGTGGCGCGCGATGTCGAGCAGGCCAAGTCCGGCAAGGGCCTCAAGGCACCTGCCGCGGCGCCGTCAGGCGCGCCCGCGATCGCGCCGACCATGTCGGACAAGCAGATCCTGTCGCTGTTCGAGCCGGGCTCCTACGACATTGTCCCGCATGACGGCATGCGCCGCACCATCGCGCAGCGCCTGACCGCGTCGATCCAGAATGTCCCGCACTTCTACCTCACGATCGACTGCGACATCGGCAAGCTGCTCACTGCCCGCGAGGAGATCAACGCGGCTGCTCCCAAGGACAAGGAGAAGAAGCCGCTCTACAAGATCTCGGTCAACGACTTCGTCATCAAGGCGATGGCGGTCGCGCTGCAGAAGATCCCGAACTGCAATGTGAGCTGGACCGAAAGCGGCATGGTCAAGCATCACCATTCCGACGTCGGTGTTGCCGTGGCGATGCCCGGCGGCCTGATCACGCCGATCATTCGGAAAGCGGAGACCAAGACACTCTCGACCATCTCCAACGAGATGAAGGACTTTGCCGCGCGCGCACGTTCCCGCAAATTGAAGCCCGAGGAATATCAGGGCGGCACCACCGCCGTCTCCAATCTCGGCATGTACGGCATCAGCCACTTCACCGCTGTGATCAACCCGCCGCATGCGACGATTCTCGCGGTCGGCACCAGCGAGGAACGTCCCGTGGTGCGCGGCGGCAAGATCGAGATCGCGAACATGATGAGCGTGACCTTGTCGTGCGATCACCGCGCCATCGACGGCGCACTCGGCGCCGAGCTGATCGGCGCATTCCAGCAGCTGATCGAAAATCCTGTGATGATGATGGTCTAGAGCCGCCGCATGACGACGCGCTGGCCCTGGATCTCGATGCTGCTGTCGATCATCATCCTCGTCAGCCCGCTCGGCACCGGCGTTCTGCGCGATGCCTTCTTCAGCGGCGAGCTGCTCTCGCGCAGCATTGCCCAGCCGATCGTCTTCATCGGTCTTGCGATCCTGATCTCGATCTGCGTCATCGAATGGCTGGTCAGGTCGATCATTTCAAAACGCCGCTCCGGCGGCGCAACGACCTCTTGAGTTGAACGGGAGCCGCCATGGCCGATACATCCTTCGACGTCATCATCATCGGCTCCGGTCCCGGCGGCTATGTCACCGCGATCCGTGCCGCCCAGCTCGGCTTCAAGACCGCGATCGTCGAAAAGTCGTATCTCGGCGGCATCTGCCTGAACTGGGGCTGCATTCCGACCAAGGCGCTCTTACGTTCCGCCGAGATCTATCACTACATGCAGCATGCCAAGGATTACGGCCTCTCGGCGGAGAAGGTCTCGTTCGATCCGAAGGCCGTGGTGCAGCGCTCGCGCGGCGTCTCCAGCCGCCTCAACGACGGCGTCGGCTTCCTGATGAAGAAGAACAAGGTCAGCGTGATCTGGGGCGCGGCCTCGATCGATGCGCCCGGCAAGGTCACGGTGAAGAAGTCCGACGTCGAGGGCCCGAAGGGCGCGCTAGGCGAGGGGACCTATCAGGCCAAGCACATCATCGTCGCGACCGGCGCACGGCCGCGCGTGCTGCCCGGCCTCGAGCCCGACAAGAAGCTGGTCTGGACCTATTTCGAGGCGATGATACCGGACCGCATTCCGAAGTCGCTGCTGGTGGTCGGCTCCGGCGCCATCGGCATCGAGTTCGCGTCCTTCTTTCACACCTTGGGCTCTAACGTCACCGTGGTCGAGGTACTGCCGCAGATCCTGCCCGTGGAGGACGCGGAGATCGCAGGGCTCGCGCGGAAGCGCTTTGAGAAGATGGGCATGAAAATCATGTCCTCGACCAAAGTCACAAAACTCGAGAAGAAGGCCGACAGCGTCGTCGCCACCATCGACGACGGCAAGGGCAAGCCCGTCACCACCGAGTTCGAGCGCGTGATCTCGGCGGTCGGCGTCGTCGGCAATGTCGAGAATCTTGGCCTCGAAAAGCTGGGCGTGAAGACCGACCGCGGCATCATCGTCGTCGACGGCTACGGCAAGACCAATATCCCCGGCATCTATGCCATCGGCGACGTCGCCGGCCCGCCGATGCTGGCGCACAAGGCCGAGCATGAGGGCGTGATCTGCGTCGAGGCGATCAAGGGCTTGCATCCGCATCCCATGGACAAGAACATGATCCCGGGCTGCACCTATTGTCAGCCGCAGGTCGCCTCGGTCGGGCTGACGGAAGCCAAGGCCAAGGAGAACGGCCGAGAGATCCGCGTCGGCCGCTTCCCCTTCGTCGGCAACGGCAAGGCCATCGCGCTCGGCGAGGACCAGGGCCTAGTCAAGGTCATCTTCGACAAGAAGACCGGCCAGCTGCTCGGCGCCCACATGGTCGGCGCCGAGGTCACCGAGCTGATCCAGGGCTACGTCGTCGCCATGAACCTGGAGACCACGGAAGAAGAGCTGATGCACACGGTGTTCCCGCATCCGACGCTGTCGGAGATGATGAAGGAAGCCGTACTGGATGCGTATGGGCGAGTGTTGAATATTTGACGATTGGACGGCGGTTCGGTCCTCGACCCGTCATCCTGAGGTGCGAGCCTTGCGGCGCGATTGCGCCGCTGGGCGAGCCTCGAAGGATGCACGGCCCAGATCGAGCCGCGGGGCCCGTCGCCCTTCGAGGCCTTCGCTTCGCTCCGGCACCTCAGGGTGACGGGATCGAATAGGGAATGACAACAGAACAAGAAGAGGGACGACCCCATGCACGACAACGACAACCTCACCATCGAACGCCCGACTTTCGTCACCCATCTCGAATGCGCGATGGAAGGCGATCACTACGCTGCCGATCAGGTCCACAACCTCTCCAAAGCCGGCAAGCCGCTGCTCGTCCGCTACGACCTCGCGGGCGTGAAGAAGGCGCTGACCAAGGACGCACTCGCTCAACGCCCCGGCGACATGTGGCGCTACCGCGAGCTGCTGCCGGTGCGCAAATGCAAGGACATCGTCTCGCTCGGCGAAGTGACGACGCCCCTGATCCGGCTGCCGAAGCTCGGCAAGAAGCTCGGCGGCGGCGAGATCATCGTCAAGGACGAGGGACGCCTGCCGACCGGCTCGTTCAAGGCGCGCGGCCTCGTGATGGCGGTGTCGATGGGCAAGGCGCTCGGTATCAAGCACATGGCGATGCCGACCAACGGCAATGCCGGCGCAGCGCTGGCGGCCTATGCGACGAGTTGCGGCATCAAGACCACGATCTTCTGCCCGGCCGACACGCCCGAAGTGAATGTCAGCGAGATCGAGCTCCAGGGCGCGACCGTCTACCGCGTCAACGGCTATATCGACGATTGCGGCAAGATCGTCGGCGAGGGCAAGGCCAAGGTCGGCTGGTTCGACACCTCGACCTTGAAGGAGCCGTACCGCATCGAGGGCAAGAAGACGATGGGCCTCGAGCTCGCCGAGCAGCTCGGCTGGGACGTGCCCGACGTGATCTTCTACCCGACCGGCGGCGGCACCGGCCTGATCGGCATGTGGAAGGCCTTTGACGAGCTCGAGAAGATCGGCTTCATCGGCTCAAAGCGCCCGCGCATGGTCGCGGTGCAGGCCTCCGGCTGCGCGCCGATGGTGCGCGCTTATGACGCCGGGACCGAGCATGCGACGCGTTGGGAGGACGCCCACACCATCGCCTCCGGCATCCGCGTGCCGCAGGCGATCGGCGATTTCCTCATCCTGCGCGCGGTGCGCGAGAGCAAGGGCTTTGCCATCGCGGTCGACGACGACAAGATCTCGTCGGCGCTGAACGAGGTCGCGCGCGAGGAGGGGCTCTTGCTGTGCCCCGAGGGCGCCGCCACCTACGCCGCCTACAAGCAGAGCCTCGCCGACGGCCGCGTCAACAAGACCGATCGCGTGATGCTGTTCAACTGCGCGACCGGCCTGAAATATCCGCTGCCGCCGGTTACCCGCACGCTCGATCGCCACAAGCCGATCGACTACGCGCAGTTCTAGAAATCTCTCCCTCTCCCCGTTCTTACGGGGAGAGGGCTGGGCTGAGGGGCCCAGCTCCGCGAATAGGATATTCGTGAGACCTGTACCCCCTCACCCGAAAGCTTCGCTTTCGACCTCTCCCCGCAAGCGGGGAGAGGTGAACAAACAAAAGACATCGCTGGGGAGAAGACAATGAAGAAGGCCGTCTGGGCTGCACTGATTGCTATTCTCGCTGTTGCAGGCGCCGCGCACGCCGACGATTATCCCTCGCGTCCCATCACCATCATCGTGCCGTTCGCGGCCGGCGGACCGTCGGATGCGATGGCGCGCGTGCTTGCCGAGCGGATGCGGGTGACATTGGGGCAGCCTGTGGTGATCGAGAACGTCACCGGCGCGGGCGGCTCGATCGGCGTCGGCCGCGCCGTGCAATCGCCGCCGGACGGCTACACCATCTCCTTCGGCCACCTCGGCACCCACGTCGCCAACGGTGCCGTCTACAAGCTCAAATACGACCTCGTCGCCGACCTCGAGCCGGTGGTGCTGCTGCCGAGCAACCCGATGATCGTGGTCAGCAAGAACGCAGTGCCCGCGAGCTCGCTGAAGGAGCTCATCGAGTGGCTCAAGTCGCGGCCGTCGCCACCGACCGCGGGTACCGCCGGCGCGGGCTCCGGCAGTCACATCGCCGGCGTCTATTTCGAGAGCGTCTCCGGCATCAAGCTGCAATACGTGCCGTATCGCGGCACCGCGCCCGCGCTGAACGATCTCATCGCCGGCCAGATCGATATCATCGTCGACCAGACCTCCAACTCCATCAACCAGGTCCGCGCCGGCACCATCCGCGCTTACGCCATCACCGATGACAAGCGTCTTGCATCCGCGCCCGAGATTCCGACCGCGGAGGAGGCGGGTCTCAAGGGCTTCAACATGACGCTATGGTCCGGCATGTGGGTGCCGAAGGGGACGCCGAAAGAGATCGTGACCAAGCTCAACGCCGCGGCCGTGGAGGCGTTGAACGATCCCGCGGTGAGGAAGCAGCTCGAAAGCCAGGGCCTGGAGATGACACCCAAGGATCAGCTCACGCCCGAAGCGCTTGGCACCCGTCAGAAAGCCGAGATCGCCAAATGGTGGCCGATGATCAAGGCGGCGAATATCAAGGTGGATTGAACCGGGCGGCGCTTGCCTCGTGCTGCGCCGCCAGGTCCTTCGACTCATTCTGAGCAGGCCGGAACGCGATCACCTCGCGAGAAAGCGGGATTGTCCTGCTCGCTGTCGCCGCCGCGGTTGCCGGCCGCCGCGTGCTCACTGAATGGTTTCGTGACCTGCTGCCAGCGCGCGGTTCAGGCACTGCATCAGATCCGAGGCGGCGAACGGCTTACTGAGAAAACAGATTGCGCCGGCATTGAGCGCACGCACACGTACGCTCTCATCCGGGAAAGCTGTGATGAAGATGAACGGCGTGTCCGAACCCTGCGCGCGCATCCGCGTCAGCAGATCGATTCCGGTCATCAGCGGCATCTGCACGTCGGCGATCACGCACGAGGTGTCATTCGAATCGGTCGAGCTCAAAAACTCCTCGGCCGAGGCGAATGTGTGGACGATGTATCCACGCGATTCCAAGAGATTGTTGATCGCGGCCCGAACGGAAGGGTCGTCGTCAAGCACCGAGATGACCGAAGCCACTGACAAGACGTCCGCTCCTCGCCGGGAATTACGCTTGCCGTCGCCACGGCTACACATAAAGACGCAAGGTGGACCTGCCAGTCACGATTGGAAACTCATACTTAGGTTTGTGCGTCGGACTTGTTGGACCCAATCCCGAGTGCTTCGCTCATTCTCACCAGATCGGCCAGCGACTTCGCGCCCATTTTCCGCATGATCTGGCCGCGATAGATTTTGACGGTGATTTCAGCCAATCCGAGCCGGGCGGCCACTTGTTTGTTCATCAGGCCGGACGTCACCAGCGACAATACGTCTCGCTCCCGCGACGACAGTGACTCGAAACGAGATCTGACGGTCGAGACCGTCCTGTTGAGGTCGCGGCGCTTGCGGTCTCGCTCGATCGCGGCCTGGACCGCGTCCAGAATGTCCTGGTCGCGAACCGGCTTGGTCAGGAAGTCGATCGCGCCGCCCTTCATGGCCCGAACGGACATCGGAATATCACCATGGCCGGTGATGAAGATGATCGGCGTATGGATATTTGCCTTGGCAAGATCGGCCTGCAGGTCGAGACCGCTGACTCCCGGCAGGCGGATGTCGAGCACGAGGCAACTGGGGACATCTGGCGGCTTGGCCTGCAGCAGTTGCGGCGCCGAGCCGAATGCTTCGACCTTGAGGCCGACCGATTCGAACAGATTGGTAAGCGCGCGGCGCATGGACGCGTCGTCGTCGACGATGAAGACGATCGGCTGATCGCCATCCTCCCTGGGAGGCGAAGGCTGCGCGCGCTCGGTCACGATGCGTCCTCGCGATGGAGCGGCAGGGTGATCTGAAAAGTCGCTCCGTGCTCCCCGTTCGGCATGGCGGAAAGTCGTCCGCCATGGGCCTCGATGATAGAGCGGCAGATCGACAGGCCCATGCCCATGCCGCTGGACTTCGTGGTAAAGAACGGCATGAACAGGCGGTCCATTGCCTGCTCATCGATGCCGGCGCCGCAGTCGGATACGCTCACCAGCACCGCGCCATTGTCATCGGCCACTGAACGGATCGCCAGCTCGCGCGGGCGGTCATCGATGCCTTCCATGGCCTCGATCCCGTTCTTGATCAGGTTGATCAGGACCTGCTGCAATTGAATTCGATCGCCAAAGATCCTGGGCAGGGCCGACGACAGTTCCATGCGAACCGACACGGCGTGGCTAGCCATCTCGCGCTGAACGAGCGCCACAGCCTCGCGCACGACCACGCCTACGTCGAGCGGAGCCATCTCGATATCGGAACGCTTGGCGAGCGCCCGAACGTGACGGATCACGTCGCTGGCGCGCTTGCCGTCCTCGATGATCCACTCCACGGAGCGGCGCGCCGCCTTGAGATCGGGCGGATTGCGCTGCAGCCAGGCGAGGCAGGCGTCGGCGTTTGCGATCACTGCGGCGAGCGGCTGATTGATTTCATGGGCAATAGAAGCGGTCAGCTCACCCAGTGTCGTGACGCGCGTGACATGGGCGAGCTCGGCCTGGGCCTTGCGCAGCGCGTCTTCGGCTTGATTGGCCCGGATGGCCGCGGTTACGTCGGTGCAGACGCCGCGATAGCCCAGGAAAGTGCCGTCGGCGTCGAAGAACGGCTTGCCGCTGGTCCGGACGTAGATCGGCTGACCGTTGCGGTCCTTGCTGCGATATACCAAGTCGCGGAACGCGACGTGGGCATCGAGCGCCGCCCGATGTTGTCGCCATTTGTCGGGTTCGAGATCGGCGTCCGGAGCGATGTCCCAACGTGTGTGCCCAACCAGGCCCGCGGGGGCGGTGTTGGTATCGGAGTGTTCCGATATCCGAGTAACGCGGTGGTCCGGCCCCGTCTCCCAGAACCAGTCAGAGGCGGTTTCGGCATAGTCGCGAAAGCGCTGCTCGCTGTCACGAAGTCTACGCTCAGCCTCTTTGGTCGCCGTGATGTCGCTGACCGATCCGACGAACTCCAAGTGACCGCTGGCATCTCGCACCGCCCGGGCCACCGCTCGGACGTATTTGATGGAACCGTCGGGCATCACCAGACGGTATTCGTGATCGTAATTTTTCCCCTCGCGCGCCGCCCGGCCTGTCGTCTGCTGCACGGCGAGCCGGTCCTCCGGATGGATCCGCTGGAGCATGAAGGAGATCTCTGGCTTGGTCCCCTCGTCGCATTGGAAGATGCGATAGGTCTCCTTGGACCAGGTGATCTCGCGGGTTGCGGCCTTCCAGCCGAAACTGCCGGTGTGGCTCAATTCCTGCGCCTGGGCGAGATAAGCCTCGCTCTGTCGCAGCGCATTCTCCGCTTGCTTGCGCTCGGTGATGTTCTCGCAGGCGACCAGCACGATTGGCCCGCCATTCGCCCGCAGCATGGCCTTGGCGTTCTCGCGCACCCATAGCATCGAGCCGTCCTTGCGAACCTTCCGGATTTCCCAGGTATGTGACTGATCAACGGTCTCAAGGCACAGCGCGACACAGGCGCGGACAGTGGCGCGATCTTCCTCGAAGAAGACATCCAGCACCGATCGGCCGATCAACTCCGCGGGCGTATAGCCCAGCTGCGCGGCGCCAAACGTGTTCACGTTGATGACAGTTCCGGCCGGGTCGACCATGAAGTACATGACCGGATTGTGCTCGAAGACTTGCTGCCACTGCTTGACCGCCTCCAGCAGACCGGCGTAACCGGGCTCAACGCGCGGCTTGGCAGTAACAGTGTGCCTGACGCAGCCGACGAGGTATTGCGCGGCTGACTTCCCGAACGCTACTGCCCGGCCCGGCTTCATCGCAGACGCTCCCGGCGCTCTCTGCGTGAACGCGAGTAGAGCACGTTGCCGCCGGAGGAGCAATTCCAGCCAAAGTCGGACGGGCGGTTACGACGGTCGCCTTGGAATGGACTGCGCGCCGCCTTGTCCATTGCGGCGCATCAAGCACGCCATGCCGGGCAAGTTTTTCGCGGTGACCGTGCAGTCCGCACGTCGTGCGCCATCTCGTTGAACGCGGGCCGGTGCAAGAGTCCACCCGGGCAAGTACGGGACAAACCTAGGTATAGCTTCTCCAATCCTAGTCATGTCGGCGATTTACCTCCGTACAATTGAGCGCTTCGTGCCCGGGGGACTAGCCTCATGATCATCGGGAGTGTCGACCAGCCAATCGCAGCGGTCGTACGGGTAGCGGTCTCAGACCTGCGGGCCGAAGCCTCTCACCGACGGGCATCGACCGAGCATCAGGCCGGTTCATTTCTCGACGCACTGCGATCGCGGCAATTCACGACCCGTGCGAGGTCGAACTGGCAAAAGCAAGCAACAGAGGGAGAGAACAATGTGCGATACATCGGTACTTCCTGCGCGTCGCCTATCGGAGTCCGAACGCTGCTCTTCAATCAACGGCTGTGCGGTGTGCGGCGGCAAGTTCGGCCTGATCCGCCACTATTCGTGGCGCACCGCGCTCTGCTCCAAGAAGTGCGTCGATCGCTTCCGCACACGCCGCGAGCGTGACCGCCGGTGGTTGTTCCAGGCTCAGGTCGCGTGAGGCCGGGCTGGAGAGCTGACTTCGTTCCGAAGGTCTGATCCGGGAGCCCCTGCGTTGAACCGCTTATGCAAGCTCTTGTGCTCGATGGTTCTCCTCGGCTCCATTGCGACGGTCCAGGCACAGGAGACGGGACACGGTGCCGTTCATCGCCAGCATCCATCCCAGGACCAGGCGCTGCACGAAAAATTCTATTCGACCTGGCACATGCCGGACAATCCGAGCCTCAGTTGTTGCAACAGCGCCGACTGCTATCCGACCGATATCAAATACATCGACGGCCAGATCTATGCGCGGCGCCGGGAGGACGGGAGATACATTCTGATCCCACCGCAAAAGGTGGAGCGAAACAGGGATAATCCGGACGGCCGAAATCATCTTTGCGCTCCACCGCCCGCACTGTCTCCGCTCGACAGCGTCTACTGCTTCGCTTTGGGAGGTGCCACATGAGATTCGCGTTCGTGCTGGTCAACGGCCGGACCCCGTTCCGGCAGACCTGGTGCATGCAGTGCTGCGAGCCGATCAGCGGCGGCTATCTCCGCGAGATCGCGACCCGGCTGCCTTACTGCGACCATCAGTGCTACGCGCTGTTCTGCGAGGCCCTCGCGAAAGATGGCGTGAGAGCGGTTTCATGAAGTTCGTGCTCGTCAATCATGAGCCCCCGTTGCACGCGGCCACGTGCAGCACATGCTCGCGGTCTCTCGGCTCCGGCTATGTGCGGCATGCGCGGACACAGCGCCGCTACTGTGACTACGATTGCTACCGGCGCGGCGAGCTCGTCACGTTGTTGATGCAATGGTCGGTGCCCGGGCGGACGGAGCCGGCCGCCGGCAACGTCGAGCTCGCCGCCGGCAGCATGATCGAGACGTTGACGGTCCTGAATGCCGTCTGGTGCTGGAGCTGCACGATCAACGCCTGGACCTTCGCGAGAGCCTTGACCGGCGTATATTTGGACAGCCGCGATCTGATCACGATGGAAGGAGGTGACAGCTAGCTGCGCGACTGCACGCGCGTGGAAGCCGCAGCACCGCATCCCCGCAGGCGCCGCGTCCAGCCCCGGCGGCGCGTCGGCTAGGGAGCGGGTGCTGCGGCCGCCACCGGTGCCGCTGCACCGGCTTCGTGCGTGACCACGCGCTGGTCGCTCTTGCCGGCGACCATGCCGCTGCCCTCGAACCTTGCGCGGTAGACCAGCACGTTCTCCATCACGCGCTGGACGTAGTTGCGGGTCTCCGACAGCGGAATGCGCTCGACCCAGTCGACCGGATCGACATTGGGATCCCTGGGATCGCCGCGGGCCTGCACCCATTCGCGCACCCGGCCGCGGCCGGCATTGTAGCCGGCGAAGGCCATGATCTGGTTGCCGCGATATTCCGAGAAAAGCGCACTGAGCTCGGCCGCGCCCATCTGCGTGTTGTAGACGGGATCGGAGACCATCCTGTCCCAGTCGTAAGTTAGGCCGAAGCGTTTTGCGGTATCTCGGCCCGCTTCCGGCGTCACCTGCATCAGCCCGACCGCATTGGCCGGCGACTTGTCGCGCTGATCGAACGAGCTCTCGGTGCGCGCCACCGAATAGATCACGCTGGTCTCGATCGCAGGCGCGACCTGCCTGTGCTCGGGAATCCCGATGGTGGGGAAGGCGTAATGGTCGAGCGCGAGCCCGCGCGCCAGCGCGGACTTGCCGACCTCCAGCATCACGCGCGCATCGTTGCGCCGGCCGGCAAGCTCGGCGAGCGCCTCGAGCGCCGCGACATCGGTGCTCTCCTTGGCAAAATCCTCGGCGTAATAGAACACCATGTCGCGCTCGCCGATGGCGTAGAGCATGTCGGCCGCGCGCACGCGTTCGTCCGCGGGGGGCGTATCGGCCGAAGCCAGCACAGGCGAGGGCGGACGCAGCTCGATCCGGTCGAGGCCGAGCTTTGCGCGGGCGAGCTGGCCGTAATAGGCGGTCTGATAGCGCGCCGCCGCCCGATAGCTCATGCGCGCATCGGCCATCGCGCCCATGGCCTCGGCGGCGCGGCCGCGCCAGTAATGGGCCCGCGACAGCGCGATCGGATTGGCCGAGCCCTCGTCGATCGCGGCGAAGTGCATCATCGCCGTCCTGGGATCGTCGAGAAAGCGCAGCGCGATCCAGCCGCACATGAAGTGGTAGTCGACGCGATAGACTTCCTTTTCCGGCACCGCGGCCGTGCGCACCACATCATAAGCGGTCCTGGACTTGCCCTGGTCGAGCAGCTTGCGCGCGAGCAGGCGGCGCTCGCGCCACCAGGCATCGGTGTCCTGGGCGGCCATGGTGTCGGGTGCGGCGGCGAGGATCACCTCGGCAGCGTCGTCGATGCGGTCCTTCTGGAGGTGCCATTGCGCGCGGCACAGCACGTAGCCGAGATCGCGGCGGGCGTCAGCGGAGACGTCATCGAGATAGTCCTTGGCCTTGCTCGCCTTGCCGGTGACCGCGGCGCAGGCTTTCACGATCGCGAGCGCATCCTCGCCGAGCCGTTTGGCCGCGCGCCTTGCGCCGGCATAGTCCTTGGCGCCGAGGCGTTTGTCCATGCGGGCCCGATGATCGTCCGCCGTGAGGAGATCACGGAACGCCTCGTAGGCGTCCTCCTCACTGCGCTCCGACAATTCGTCGGTGCGCCAGGCTTCGCGCACGAGCCGCGCAGCCCTGTCGGCCTCGCCTTCAGTGAGCAGCACGCGGGCGAGCGCGAACTTGCCCTTGGCGCTGGTCGGGCGATCCATCGTGAACTTGTGCACGCTGGGCGCGTCGGCCTTCTCCTGCCACAGCCGCGCCTCCGCGCGGCGGCGGAGCAGGGCGCTGCTCGGCCAGTCGGGATTAACGGCGAGGAAGGCGGCGTAGCGCCGGAAATTCGCGGTGCTCTCGGAATGGCGCAGCATGAACCAGTCGGCGAGCTTCTGTCCGGCGGGGTCAGCGATGCGGTCGCGCGCCGCGCTGGCGTCATCCGTCTTGCCCTTGCGCGCAAGATCGATGGCATCCTTCAGCGCGGCGAGATCGCCGGTCAGCGGCGGCGGTGCCGGCTTGTCCGCGGGCTCGTCGACCGTCTTCTTGGACTTGCGCTTGGCCTCGGCGTGCTTGCCGTGTCGCGCTCTGCCGGCGGAGGCATGGCGGTGCTTGCCGGCTTTCGCCTCATGCGTCTTCTTCGGCGCGGACGATTTGTGACTGCTCATCGCTGCCAGATCGGTGGGAAGGAAGGCCATCGCGGCCACGGCAACGACACACGCGAGCGAGCGTAGGCACTGGTTCATTGGATGGTCCCCCCTGCGAAACCACTACAAACCAAGGTCCGCGACGACATGCGGCTTGCGAATCAAAACATCGAACGATGCATCAGCATCGTGTCGCATCCTCAAGCTGTCGCAACAATGCGGCAAAATACGGATTGGAACTCGGGAACTTCCGAGATGGCGGAAGAGGTGGCGGCTTTAACCTTTGTTAATGATGAGGACTCGCGCGACGGTTGCCCCGGGTTCACCGCGTCAAGAGGACCAGATTGCACGTGTTCCCGCGGCCAGTCCGGTGTATGGAGTTCCCTCGCTTTCGTCCGTTTAGCCTTTGCCTCCGCACCTATGCCGATTTTCAACCAGTCGATCCGGCGCAAGATCGTCGGCATCGCCCTCGGATTGATCGTCCTGATGCTGGTCACCTCGATCCTGTCGATGGTGATGTCGAGCCAGGTCGGCGTCCTTCTCGACGAGCTCACCAACCGTTACATCCCGGCCTACAGCCATCTGGCGCGTGCCAACATTCGCTCGCTGGAGCGGGGTCTGGCGCTGAGGCGGATGGTCATGACCAGGATGGAGGCACCGTCGGACGAGGAGGCCTATGCGGCGCGCCTTCGCGACTTCGAGGCCTCGGACCGCAAGATCGAGGAGGAGGCGGAGGCCGCGCGCAAGCTGATCAACGCGATCATCGACGACCCCAGGACGTATTCCGACAATGCTGCGCTGGGGCGGATCGATATCCGCATCGAGACCGCCGTTACCGAGCTGCGCCGCGACCTGAGCGAGGACCACGCGAAGCTCCTGAAGCAGGTCGACGCCAAGCAGATGACCGAGGCCCGCGGCACGCTCGAGCACATCGACGTGCTGCGCGACCAGTTCAACCGGAAGATCGATGCGATCCGCTCCGACATGCTGACGCAGGTCTTCTTCTCGACATCGCAGGTCATCAGCCGCCAGCATCAGGCGATTATCATCTCGGGCATCGTGACCTTGCTCGCGGCGATCGTCGGATTTGCCTTTGCGCTCTTGGTGTCGAGCGGCATCACGCGCCCGGTACGGCTGCTGCTGGCCGGCACCCGCGAGGTCGAGGCAGGCCGGTTCGACAAGCCCATCACCGTCTCGACGCAGGATGAGATCGGCGAGCTCGCTGCGGCCTTCAACCGCATGATCGAGCAGTTGCGCCGCAACGAGCGTATCCGCGAGACCTTCGGTCGCTACATCGACCCGAAGGTGGTGCAGGGGCTGATCGACCGACCGGAGGTCGCCATCGACGGCGAGCGCCGGGTGATGACCATCATGTTCTGCGACATGAGCGGCTTCACCTCGATGAGCGAGGGCATGACCCCGCGCGGTCTCGTCAAGGTGATGAACCACTATTTCACCGTGATGTCCGCTCCCATCAGAAGCAATCGCGGCGTCATCGACAAATATATCGGCGACGCCATCATGTCCTATTGGGGCCCACCCTTCATCGAGGAGGGCGAGCAGGCCCTGCTTGCCGGGCTTGCCGCCGTTGAGATGGCCGACCAGGTGCCCGCGCTGCAGAAGCAGCTGCCGGATCTGCTCGGCATCCGCGCCATGCCGGCGCCGTGCGATCTGCGCATCGGCATTGCCACTGGCGAGGTCCTGACCGGCAGCATCGGTTCCGAGCTGATGATGAGCTTCACCGTGATGGGCGACGCCGTGAATCTCGCCTCGCGGCTCGAGGCGGTCAACAAGGTCTACGGCACCCGCATCCTGATCTCGCAGCCGACTGCGGATGCGATTGGATCGCGCCTCGAATTGCGCGAGATCGATCGCCTGGCGGTCGCGGGTCAAAGCGCCCCGCAGGTGATCTTCGAGGTGATGGCGAGAGCGGGCGCACTCACCCATGCGCAAGTGAGCCTGCGTACGCGCTATGCCGAAGGTCTCGCCGCCTATCGCGCCCGGCGCTTCGACGAGGCACGTGCCGCCTTCGACGCGGCACTCGAGGCGGTGCCTGGCGACGGCCCCTCGCGCGCGATGCTCGGGCGCATCACCCAGTTCGCGCGCAATCCGCCGGATGCCAATTGGGATGGCGCCTGGCGGCTGGAGCAGAAATAGCCTTGGCTGCGGTCCGTCATGCCGGTCCGGAAAAAAAGATGCTACTCCATAACGATGTTCGCCGTGACCTATTTCCCGGGCTTAGGTTTGACGTCCCTGAGGCGTCAGATGGGGACACGCCGATGACACATCTTGAGGACAGGCTCGAACGGTTCGAGACGCTCACCGCCGAATGCGAGCTGATTGCCAAGCTCGCCACCGACAGCACCAAGCGCGAGTTCTATCTGAGGCTCGCGGAGCAGTACCGCCAGCTGGCGGCAGATATGCGGCACGCGATCGCGAACAGGGCTGCGGCCTAAGCCGTCTGCAATCCGTTCTTAACGTTTGGCGCGCATCCTTGAAGCATGCGGGCGCCGCTGATCGGCGATCGCTCGTTGTGGGAAGGCCGGGGTTCGTTGCAATGCGGCGCGCCTCGCGAGTGTCACTTGGCATGCCTGACAGGCAATCCCATGCGCCTCGTTGCTGTGATCATATTCGCGCTCATGACGGCGGCCTGCGATCAGGAGCAGGACATCACCGGCACGACGAATTCGACCTGTCCGATGCGAAGCTACAGCTACAATCCACGCGACATGAACCAGTGCGTCAACGCCTGCAAAGCTTGCGACCGCGGCACAACGGTCACCTGCACGACCTCCTGCACCCTCAAGGGGGCTCGCTGAGCGGGACCGCCTTCTGCCTTGCAGGGATCGCAACCCGCGACGAGGTCGGTGAGGTCGCAACGCAATCGACCACGAGACCCTGACGCTTGCGGATGCGGGGAACCGGTAGCGGCCCCGAGGTCAAAGGCTGGCGGTGCTTGGGCACCGGAACGATTCACATGGATCAATCATTGAAGGGGGCGGGCAGGACGCGGAGTCCGATGGAATGGGTATGCTCGATCCCGGTCGATTTCTGGTGTCGTGCTCACATTGCGATGCCTGGCCGATGGCGGCCAATGTGAAGCGGTCGAGCTGGTCGGCGTCCCCGCACGAGGTCCGCTTCGTCTGCACGCGCTGCCGCCGCGAAGAGACCGCGATCGTCTCCGCCTCCGGCGAATTGACACCTATCAAGCGTGTCGATGCCCCGCCACACGATGTCGCTGTCGCCTGGGCCCAGGCCCAACGTTCGCGAGGGCGGACATAACTCGTTGGGTTCCTTTCAGCAGAACGGCCTTCCGCAAACGTGCTAGAGTAGCCGCCGGGAGATCGTCCATGCCTCGTCAATTCCTCTCGCCTCATGCCGACGTTCGTCGACTTCATTTTGTGGCGCCGCGCCTTTCACCGCTGTACTGCCTTGCGCTGCTGACCGCGTCATGCGCGCTCGCAAGTCTTGCGTTCGCCTGTGCGACGCCGTTCGCGGCCTTCGCCGTCGTCGCGGCCGCGATGCTGCCGCTGCGGCCCGCGCTGCTCGTCGTCACCGGGACCTGGCTCGTGAACCAGACCATCGGCTTCGGCGTGCTGCATTATCCCATCGACGGCGGCACAATCGCTTGGGGTTTTGTCATCGGCGCGGCCACGCTCGCTGCGACCGCAGCGTCGTCGGCCGTGCTCCGCATGCTGCCACGCACGCCGCTGGTATTGGCGCTCACGCTCATCGCTGCCTATGCGGTCTATGAGATCGCGTTGCTGGCTGCAACGTCGGCCCTGGGCGGAGAGGGGGCCTTCACAGTCGCCATCGTGACGCGCATTGGGCTGACCAGTGCCGCCTGGCTCGCCGGCCTTGTCACAGCCTCTGAGATCATCCGCCCGTTCGATCCGCTCGAGCGCAAGGGGCGATGTCGGCTTGAGCAGTCCTCTTGCGGGACCGGGCTGTGTCGCCGCCTGTCAACGCGCTCGCGCAAAAATATTCCGCTTTACCGAAATTCGGAATTGTCGTATGTGTCGCCCATCCCGGCTCATCCTTGAGGGGCGATCATGAGGTCGTCATTGTCGCGAGCCGGGCTTGCGGTGGACGCAGCAGCGTCGGGCGCGAAAAGCTGAGGGCAGGGCGGATTGCTCTCCGTGAGCCCCAAGGCTTCGTGCGGACGAACGGCGCTGTCAGGTTCGTCGTGCCAGTATTTCGATGGCAACGTGCACAACGCCGTCGAACCCTGTGGCGCCAACGAACCG
>NZ_AXAZ01000031.1 GCF_000473065.1 Bradyrhizobium sp. WSM1743 | reverse complement strand
ACAGAAGCGGCCCACGCGGCTGTCGATCTCAACCCTCTTTCACCCAGACAATAGGCCAGCATCAGCCGAAGTAACGACACCGCATCTGGAATTTGGCGCCGCCGCACGAAAGCCTTCGTCTGGCGCGCACTTATTTCAAGCTGCGCAGCCCCGCCGAGCTGCGTAACCACTCTCGTCCAGTCTTCGTTCAGAAGCGATTCGTCTGCCATCCCGCCTTGGAATCACGTGTGATTCCAACACTCAAGAATAAACTTAACGCCTATGGGGAAGGCCGGGTGCTGACCTAGCACCCACGGTCCGCTGCGCGAAATGCACACGCAGGAAGAACCGCACAGCAGCATACAGGTGAAGCCGAACACACGGCCTTCCCTGCGCAGTGGTTGGACGGCTTATGCCGTGCTCTCCCGGGAGCCGAGTTCCTTCTGGCCTCCCTCGTCCCACGGAATTCGCCGACACTGCGCCGGTTGACGCCAGTGCCGCCTCCGCAAGACTTGGCCGTAGCAACGACGGCCAGGACCACACGGTTTTGCCGTACGCAGCAGCGCCGTTCGTACAACGCGGCTTGCGAAACGCTCACGGGGGTTCGGCTCAATCCATCACCCCGCCCTGCGTCTCACATCCGCGACGGCGCCATGCGTCCACCGCAGCCCGATCCGCGGTTCGTGACGACGTACGACCGCCCCTTTTCGCTGGATCAGGATCGGGGACATATACGACAAATCAGAATTTCGGTAAAGCGGAATATTTTGCTGCAAACTGATTGACCCAGCCGTTGCTGTTTTGCCCGGCGGGCACCCCAAGGATTTGGGGTGTCCAGGGCGCATCTCAAAAGATCGACTCTTGAACAACGCGCGCGATGTCCGCTTGCCTGCCAACAGCGGCGCAAAAGCGGCTATCGTCGGACTTCCACTTGGCTGATGGGCCAATTGCGGCCGCTCCAAACGTGCATTCGCACCAGCCACCGAGACAAATTCCGGCTCAGCAAGAACGGGACGTTTGCGAGCTAGTTTTGTGAACGCGTAAAGGGGACAAAGCGCACGAGGGCGACGGCGCGCGTCGTCGTCTTGTCGGGGGCGATTTTTTCGACGACCGTGAGCTGCTGAGTGGTGTAACCGGGTCCCACCGGCATAACGAGCCGGCCACCTACTTTAAGCTGTTCAATCAGGGGCGGCGGTGGCTGCCCGAGCGCGGCAGTCACGACGATGGCGTCAAAAGGACCGCATTCGGGCCAGCCATCGTATCCGTCGCCAAGCTTGACGCTCACGTTGTCATACGCGAGGTCTCTTAATGTTTTCGCGGCGGTCTCGGCCAATTGCGGGATGATCTCGATGGTGCAGACCTTTCGCGCTAGGTGCGCAAGGACGGCGGCCTGATATCCCGAACCCGTCCCCACTTCCAGCACAACGTGATCGGGCGCGACCTCGACCAATTGGGTCATCAAGGCCACGATGTACGGCTGCGATATGGTCTGCCCGAGACCGATCGGCATCGGTCTGTCCGCGTATGCGATGGAGCAAGGTTGCCCGGGGATGAAAAGATGGCGTTTCGTTTGCTCCATGGCCTCAAGAACACTCTCCGACAGGCCTTGTTGTCCCAACGCACTGGCGGCGGATCGGGCGTATGCCCGGATGGTTTCGACCATGGCGACGCGCTCGCGGACGCATTGCGCGTCCTTTGGTGCGTCCTGAGCGATCGCTTCCTGGGCCACGACAACCATGGCAAACACGAGCAGCAGCAAGGCCTTCATCGTGCGCTCTCCGAAACACAATGGGTTCACGTCGACCGCTCGAGCGCAATGAGCCGATTCGACGCACACCTCAGCGAAACACGGCGTCCGACGAACGACGCAGTGCGTCATGAGTCCTCCAGCGGTCACGATCCATCACTGCATCTGGCAGGGCACGCATTGCCGACCAAAATGCTCTCAAGCGGGATTCCTCACCTAACGTGGCGCACAGGCAACTTGCGGGCCGTGCAACTGCTTCTGGGGCACACCATCGAGAGCACTGTTCGATATCTGGGAATTGAGGTAGACGACGCGGTCGCAAAAGCAGAACAAGTCGACGTCTGAACCTGGTGGGCAGAGCAGACATGCACTGCCCATCCATTTTGGGCGGCTTGGGCCATGAGCCGACATCGCTCCAATCAAGCGGCGATACTTGTCATTCCTTAGCGGCCGTAGGGGAAGCAGCGGTTGCGATCGAGTGTGAGACCGAAATGCGCTCCCAGTGCAGCGATGGCCGCGTCCTGCTGAGGATAAGGATCAGCATTGGATGCGGCAACGATGATGATCCGGAACCCGGTGCGGTCCTTGCCGCCCGGTGGCAGCATCGCTGTAGTCAGTGCATTGCCCTCCCTGTCGCGCAGCGTGAGGAAAAGCGGCATCTCTCGCTGTACATGGGCCTCGAGGCCGATGTCGCGCTCGATCGCGTTGGGCCGCTCCGGACGCCAGGACTGGACTGCCTTCTCCCGCTCGCGGCGGAAATATTTCTCAACTGTGTGGCCCATCAGGCGCGACTCATGCACCGCTTCACCTTCCGTCTCGATACGGAACCACGTTTTGCCCTTCGGCGCGTCGCAAACATACTGCATTTCGCCCGTCCTGCGATCGCCGCAATTCTAGGGCGGCGGGCCTGCAAAGCCAATATGAGACTCGCTCCCGTGTATAGGCGGACACCAAGTTGGGGTGTACCAAGCTGTACCAATCTTGGTTTGGGCACCTAATCATCGGTTGGTTCAGGTTTAGCCTGCGCAGGATACGGCCTTTGAGAAGGAACCAAAATTGTTCTTGTAAGAGGGCTAAGGGTTCTTGATTGGACGTTGAAGTTCCAGTGAGCCCAAGCAAAACTAGGTCTACCGGAATAATCCTCTTCAAGGAGCGTCCCGATGCCTGACGTAAGGGAAAAGCAACGCGAAGCCCGCCGGAAGATCATTCGCCAATGGGCGAAGCTTCCGAAGGATAAACGGGAGTCTGTGGAGGGGATTTCTGAATTCGCCAGGACCGCCGCTCAGCAGAACGAGAACGCATTCGTCCGCAGTCGTCGCGATCCGTATCAGAAGATCATGGGATGGCTATTGCCGCGTGCTCATCTCTGAACGACTGAGTCCTCTGCACATCCTTCGAAGGCGACACCGGGTTCTTCAGCTTGACCCCATGTGGCGAACGGCCCGCGCGATTTAGGGAGCAAACCACGCACCTTGTCGCAAACCACATTGAGCGGGATTTTGTGACTCCGATCAGGCGACGCCCGATTTCCGTTAAGGGTCAAAACCCGGCGAAGCCTGAACGAGCCGAATGATTCCGCTTCGCCCTCAAGACCGGATATCCGCGATTTAGCGAGCAAACGCCTCAGCCCGTCGGCGTGCCCTGCCTCCACTGGCCGCCGGCGATCTTGGCGGCGGCAATCACCGCCTGCGTCCGGCTCTCGACGCCGAGCTTCTGCAGGATCGCCGAGACATGGGCCTTGATGGTGGCCTCGGAGACGCCGAGCTCGTAGGCGATCTGCTTGTTGAGCAGGCCTTCCGACAGCATCATCAGGACCCGGACCTGCTGCGGCGTCAGCGTCACCAGGCGGTCGCGCAGGCGCGTCATGTCGGGGTCCGCCGCGGCCGACAGATCGGTGTCGGCGGGAACCCAGACGTCGCCTTCCATCACCTTGAGGATCGCGTCGCGCAAGGTCTCGACCCCGAACCGCTTGGGGATGAAGCCGGACGCACCGAAATCGAGCGAGCGGCGGATGGTGGCGCTGTCGTCGGAGGCCGAGACGATCACGACCGGAATCGCCGGATATTGCGCGCGCAGATAGATCAGGCCGGAAAAGCCGGAGATCCCGGGCATCGAGAGGTCGAGCAGGATCAGGTCGACCTCGGAGGTCTGTTCCAAGAGCTTGGTCAGGTCCTCGAAGGATCCGGCCTCGTCGATCCTGGCCGACGGGAGAACGCCCGCCACCGCCTGTCGCAGCGCGTCGCGGAACAGGGGATGGTCATCGGCGATGACGAGATGGGTCGAGGGAGCGTTCATCGTTCTCTTGCTGTCGTTCGCGCCGGGCCGGCGAACAGATCCCGGGATGCGTCAATTCTTCCCCGAGCGGCTGTGGCATGCAAGTGCACATTATCCCTTTGCAGCAAAGGGGTTAATCCGGAAATCCCTGGGGCGGCGCGGCAGCGCCCGATACCGCACTGTCAGCCGCGCGTCAGTGCGCAAGGCCGAAAGTCGTATTGGGACGGGTTTCACGCCGATGTTACCTTGCAGGCAAGGCCTGGGTTGATCCGGCACGTCCGGACGTCTGGGGCACGAGGGAACGTATTTTTGGGGAGCGACTCAACATGTCGACAATGGCTGTATCTCAAGCAGGCGCGGGAGGGATGACGAAGGACGAACGGTTCGTCATTCTCGCCTCCTCGCTCGGTACCGTCTTCGAGTGGTACGACTTCTATCTCTACGGCTCGCTGGCCGGCATCATCGGGGCGCAGTTCTTCTCGGCCTATCCGCCGGCAACCCGCGACATCTTCGCGCTGCTGGCCTTTGCCGCGGGCTTCCTGGTGCGCCCGTTCGGCGCGATCGTGTTCGGCCGCATCGGCGACATCGTCGGCCGCAAATACACCTTCCTCGTCACCATCCTGATCATGGGTCTGTCGACCTTCATCGTCGGCCTGCTGCCCAACGCGGCGACGATCGGCATCGCAGCCCCGATCATCCTGATCGCGCTGCGCCTCGCCCAGGGCCTTGCGCTCGGCGGCGAGTATGGCGGTGCGGCGACCTATGTCGCGGAGCACGCGCCGCACGGCAAGCGCGGCTACTACACCTCCTTCATCCAGACCACGGCGACGCTCGGCCTGTTCCTGTCACTGCTGGTGATCCTGTTCACCCGCACCGCGACCGGCGAAGCCGACTTCGCGGCCTGGGGCTGGCGCATCCCGTTCCTGGTGTCGGTGCTGCTGCTCGGCATCTCGGTCTGGATCCGGCTTCGCCTCAATGAATCGCCGATCTTCCAGAAGATGAAGGAAGAGGGGAAGGGCTCGAAGGCGCCGCTGACGGAGGCCTTCGGCAACTGGCAGAACGGCAAGCTCGTGCTGCTCGCCCTGCTCGGCGGCGTGATGGGCCAGGGCGTGGTCTGGTACACCGGCCAGTTCTACGCGCTGTTCTTCCTGCAATCGATCCTGAAGGTCGACGGCTATACCGCCAACCTGCTGATCGCCTGGTCGCTGCTGCTGGGCACCGGCTTCTTCATCGTGTTCGGCATGCTGTCCGACAAAATCGGCCGCAAGCCGATCATCCTCGGCGGCTGCCTGATCGCGGCACTGACCTTCTTCCCGATCTTCAAGATGATCACCACCAACGCCAACCCGGCGCTGGAGCAGGCCATCGAGCAGACCAAGGTCGAGGTGGTGGCCGATCCCAAAGGCTGCGGCGACCTGTTCAACCCGGTCGGCACCCGTGTCTTCAGCGCGCCTTGCGACACCGCACGCGCCTTCCTGTCGCAATCGTCCGTCAAGTACTCGACGAGCTACGGCGCCGCCGGGTCAGGCGTGAAGGTCGTGGTCAACGGCAAGGACGTGCCCTACACCAACGCCAAGGACAGCAACCCGGCGGTTCTCGCTGCGGTGCAGGCGGCCGGCTATCCGAAGGCGGGCGACGCCGGGATCGTGAAGATGGCGCATCCGTTCGACATCTTCCGCCCGCAGGTGGCGGCGATCATCGGCCTGCTGTTCGTCCTCGTGGTCTACGTCACCATGGTGTACGGCCCGATCGCCGCGATGCTGGTCGAACTGTTCCCGACCCGCATCCGCTACACCTCGATGTCGCTGCCCTACCACATCGGCAACGGCTGGTTCGGCGGCCTCCTGCCCGCCACCGCCTTCGCCATCGTGGCCTCGACCGGCGACATCTATGCCGGCCTCTGGTACCCGATCATCTTCGCGGCGATCACCGTCGTGATCGGCTTCCTGTTCCTGCCGGAGACCAAGGACGTCGACATCAAGGCGACCTGATCGAAAGCAGCGATCGACAACACGAACCGGCCGCGGTCTCCGCGGCCGGTTTTGTTTTGAGCGCTTATTGGTCGCTGCCGATGAACTGCAGCACGACCTCGCGGCGGTGCGGGCGGCTGCGATGCTCGATGAGATAGATCGCCTGCCAGGTGCCGAGCGCCAGCTTGCCGTTCAGGACCGGGACCTGGAGCGAAGTCTGCGTCAGCATGGTCTTGATGTGCGCCGGCATGTCGTCAGGTCCCTCGGTCTCATGGGTCCATCCAGCGTTCTCCGGTGCGAGCCGTGACAGCGCCGTGGTGAGATCGACCAGCACGGAGGGATCGGCATTCTCCTGGATCGTCAACGAGGCCGAGGTGTGGCGGATGAACAGTGTCAGCGCGCCCTCGCGCGCGTGCGCCTCGGCGATAAATTTCGCGGCGTCGCTGGTGAGATCGGTGAAGCCGCGGCCCGATGTCTGCACGGTCAGCAGTGACGATGAGATGGTGGTGACTTGCACGGACGATGCTGCCGAGCGTGTGACGGATTTGGCTGATGTCATCAAAAATCCCTCAACTCCGGAGGCCGGCAGCTCGTCACGCGTCAAATCTTCCCCGACACGTCCTTCTGCACGCGGTTGGCCATCTCGATCAGCCGCCGCCAGGCCTTCTCCAGGAACGACATCACGCGATCGACGTCCTGGTCGCTCGGCAGCGGGATCTCGATCTTGCGCTCGCCCTCGGCCACCTTGGGTTCGGCTTTCTTCAGCGGGTCGGATTTCGGCAGCGCCTCGTCGATCTTGCCCGACACCGTCGGCCCCGCCGCGAGCTGTCCCTTCAGCCTCTCGACCTCGGCCTGGAGCCGACCGATCTCGGCGTCGAGTGCGGTGCGCTCGTCAGGCACCGCGTAGCAGGCCCAGCCAGCGCCGTTCTTGGTGCAGGTCGATACCGTGCCGGTGCGCGTGTCGAGCCGCAGCACGCCCTCGGGGATGGGCGTCATGCTGTAGCGACCATTTTCGCCGTCGGGCGCCGATTGCGCAGCCACGAGGCCGCCGCTGACGACCATCACCGCGGCAGCCGCCGCTAGCCATGATGCTGTGGATGACGTCGCTGGTCTCATCGCTGTCTCCGCCACGGCGCTGCTGCGGCCTCTGTGCAATTCTACACCCCAACGGGCAATCCGCCGCCAAAAACCCGCTCCTGAAATCAACGAACGCGATGGCTTCTTTGATCCCGGCTATGCGGCGAAAGGACAGCTGCATCCGCCGATCGTGAGCAGACCTGCTGCGGTGCGGCGTCACGCTGTGCGCAGCGCTGCCGCGCGCGCCAATATCGCAAGACAAATCAAATACATAACCGAAAGCGACGCAATCGTGACTTGGCTTGACTTGATTATGGGCCATCAGTATGGTCCGCGCGGCTTTTGAGGGTGGCGGGCGTAATTTCCATTCAGCCGCGGCGTTTCGGGTCTTCGTTGCATGACACAGGGCACGGAGCACGGCGAGAATGGAGATCGCGATAGATCGCCCGAGGAAGCTGCGCTTTCCGAACGGCTCGGAAGTCTTGATCAGCGGTTGTCCGAAATTCGCGACCGCCGGACCAGGACCGAGCAACCCGCAGGTGACGAGGGAGACAGAGCGGCCAGAGCCTCGGCGATGGCGCTTGGTTTCCGGTTATCCTCGGAGTTGATCGCCGGCGTCATTGTCGGAGCGGGGATTGGCTGGGGGTTCGACCGCTTGCTGTCGACGTCGCCTTTCGGGTTCATCGTGTTCACGCTGCTGGGCTTCGTCGCCGGCGTGGTGAATGTGGTGAGGTCGGCGGGCGCGGGTCAAAACAGGCGCGGTGGTTCGTAAGCTGGTCCCACCAGGAGAGGAATGATCGTGCCGGCCTCGCCGGTACGGGCCGGCCCGGCCGGCAGACCGAGACCCGCCGGCATTGCCCGGCAGACCAAGAGATGCCGCGCTGATGAAAATCGACCCGATCCACCAGTTCAACATCGAGCCTCTCTTCACCCTGGGCCATATCGGCAATCACACGATCGCCTTCACCAACTCGTCGCTCTACATGCTGGTGGCGGTGGCGATCATCTCGATCCTGATGCTTGCCAGCGGCACGCAGCTGATTCCCGGGCGCCTGCAGTCGGTCGCTGAAATCTCCTACGAGTTCGTCGCCTCGACCATCCGTTCGACGGCCGGCGCGGAAGGCATGAAGTTCTTCCCGCTGATCTTCTCGCTGTTCATGTTCATCTGCGTCTCGAACCTGGTCGGCATCATCCCCTACACCTTCACGGTGTCGAGCCATCTGATCGTCACCGCGGCGCTCGCGCTGCTGGTCTTCTTCACCGTCCTGATCTACGGCGTCGCCAAGAACGGCCTGAAATTCTTCAAGATCTTCGTTCCCCACGGCGTCCCCGGCTACATCCTGCCGCTGGTCATGTTCATCGAGGTCCTGTCGTTCTTCCTGCGGCCGGTCTCCCACAGCGTCCGTCTCTTCGCCAACATGCTGGCCGGCCACATCGCGCTGAAGGTGTTCGCAGGCTTCGTCGCCATGCTCGGTTTCTCGCTCGGCGCCATCGGCTGGGTCGGCGGCGTGCTGCCGCTGGCACTCACGGTCGCGCTGACCTCGCTCGAGATCCTGGTCGCGTTCCTGCAGGCCTATGTGTTCGCGATCCTGACCTGCATCTACCTCAACGACGCCATTCATCCGGGACACTGAGCGGTCCGGGGAATTTCCACCCACAACGCAATCT
This sequence comes from Bradyrhizobium sp. WSM1743, assembly GCF_000473065.1. GTDB lineage: Bacteria > Pseudomonadota > Alphaproteobacteria > Rhizobiales > Xanthobacteraceae > Bradyrhizobium. The sequence continues at coordinate 79,158 of NZ_AXAZ01000031.1, read as the reverse complement.
TTCTTCCAAGGAGTCTAAAATGGATCCGGCAGCAGCAAAACTTATTGGCGCGGGCATCGCGTGCATCGGCATGGGCGGTGCGGGCGTCGGCGTGGGCGTGATCTTCGGCAACTACCTCGCCGCAGCCGTGCGCAACCCGTCGGCCGCTCAGGGTCAGTTCGGCAACCTGATCTTCGGCTTCGCCGTGACCGAAGCGCTCGGCATCTTCTCGCTGCTGATCGCGCTGCTGCTGCTGTTCGTTCCGCTCTGAGGACGACGTTTTTCGCGCCGTTCCAGAATCTGGGGCGGCGCGCGTGACAGCAACAGGAGAACTCCATGGCTGAGAGTCATGGCGGCGCGAAAGGTCCGGCGGCGGGCGCTCACACCGAGGCTGACGGTGGTCACCACGGTGGCGGTTTTCCGCCATTCGAGAGCAGCAGCTTTGCTTCACAGCTGGTGTCGCTCGCGATCTTCTTCGTCCTGCTTTACGTGATCGTGTCCAAGCTCGCTCTGCCGCGCATCGGCGGTGCGATCGAGGCGCGTCAGAACAAGATCGAGGGCGACCTCGCCGAAGCGCAGAAGCTGAAGGACCAGTCCGAGGCGGCGCTGAAGGCCTATGAAGGCGAGCTCGCTTCGGCGCGTTCGCGGGCGCAGGCGATCGGCAACGAATCCCGCGACAAGGCGAATGCGCAGGCGGACGCCGAGCGCAAGGCGCTGGAAGAACAATTGGCGGCCAAGCTCGCCGAGGCGGAGAAGACCATCGCCTCGACCCGCGTAGCCGCCATGAGCAACGTCCGCGGCATCGCGGCCGATGCGGCAGGCCAGATCGTGCAGCAGCTCACCGGCGTCGTTCCGGACGCCGCGTCGGTCAATGCCGCGGTCGATGCGTCCTTGAAGGGTTAGTCGAGATGTTCTTCGAACCTGAATTTTGGGTCGCCGTCGCCTTCGTGATCCTGATGGTCGTGTTCGGCTATCTCGGGATCTTCAAGACGGCGATCACCGCGCTCGATCATCGCGCCGATCGCATCAAGGCCGAGCTCGACGACGCCGCGCGCCTCAAGCAGGAGGCGGCCAAGGTGCTCGCCGACTACAAGATCCGCAGTGCCGCAGCCGAGCGCGAGGCCGCCGACATCATTGCCAACGCCAAGGCCGAAGCCGAGCGCATCGCAGCCGACGCCAAGGCGAAGATGGAAGACTTCGTCGCCCGCCGGACCAAGACTGCGGAGAGCAAGATCGCGCTCGCCGAAGCCCAGGCGCTGGCCGATGTCCGCGCCGCGGCCGCTGAAGCCGCCGTCCAGGCCGCCTCGACGATCCTGTCGCAGTCGGTCAGGGGCCAGGTCGCCGACGACCTGCTCGCCAAGGGCATCAACGAGGTTCGGCAGAAGCTGAACTGAGATTTCGGCCTTACCAATCAAAAAGCCGGCGCAATCAGCGCCGGCTTTTTTGTTGCCTGAAAGACTCGTGTCCCGGACGCGGCGCGGCATGTAATGACGCGACGCTGAGCCGGGACCCAGTTGTGCCGAGGCGTGGGCCCCGGCTCTGCAGCGCATCGCCCAAGAAGCGCTGCGCTGCGTCCGGGGCACGAGCCTCACCCTACTTCTTCTTCCGCCCCTTCGGCCCGGGCGAAAGCGCCTGCGGGTCGAAGCCGACATAGAAGATGTAGGAATCGGCGACCGCGGCTGACGGCACCGGATAGGCCAGATCCTCGGCGATAAAGGTGAAGGGCACGCTGCCGCCCTCCGACATCTGGACCGTGGTGCGGTAGGCCTTCGACGCAATCACCTTCTCACCCACGCCGCCCTGCACCACCGCAATACGCAAGGGGACCTCGACGGTCGCAGGCGCGCCGGCGGGACCTGCGATGACGCGGCCCTGGATGCCGATCCGGGCGGTGATATCACCGCCGCTCCGGGCGCATTCGCGCGCCATCTTGGTGATCGTTGCCTGGAAGCGGATGTCGTTACCGACGGCCTGCTTGCCGTTCGCACCGACCGCATAGGTGGAGGCGCCGGAGCGCACGGTGACCTGTGGGCAATCCATGTCGTCTTCAGCCGGCTGACCGGGCGCGGGCGCCGGATTGGGCGGGGCCGGCTCGTCCGGCTTGCCGCCGAACAGGCTCTTGAAGCGGTCGCTCAAGGACTGCGCCGCCGCCGGCGAGACGGACGTGAGCGCAACTGACAACGCCAACGCGACCGCCGTCCCCCGCCGCAACGTCGTCCGCGATGACCGAAGCTCCTTCACCATCGACACCCATACTCCATCACAACATCCGTGCCGATCTACCGGCCCGCGCCGTTATATCGCCAAAATCGGCGAACCCAAGGCGAACAAGCAAGGCAGGCCGATAAGGCAAGCGAATAGGACAGCAAACAGGGCGGCACCATCGAGACTTTGGCCGCACGAGGGATGGCAGCTCAGCCGCGGAAATCCTCGTGCAGCAGGCCGAACAGCAGGTGATCCTGCCACACCCCATTGATGCAGAGATAACGGCGCGCCAGGCCCTCGCGGGAGAAGCCGCACTTCTCCAGCACCCGGATCGACGGCGTATTGGTCGGTATGCAGGCGGCTTCGACGCGGTGCAAATTGAGCTCGCCGAACAGCGTCGGCAGCAGCACCCGCAACGCCGCGGTCATGTACCCGCGATGGGCGTAGGGCTGCCCGACCCAATAGCCGATGGTGCCGGCCTGCACGATGCCACGCCGGACGTTGGCGAGCGTGATGCCGCCGATCAGGGCGCCGTCGAGCTCACGGAAGATCAGAAAGGGATAGGAGCGGTCCGCGGCAATGTCCTCGGAATAGCGGCGCAGGCGGCGGCGGAAGCCGGACCGGGTGAGATCGTCAGACGGCCAGATCGGCTCCCAAGGCGTGAGATAGTCGCGGCTGGTTTCACGCAAATGAGCCCATTGCAGGAAGTCCGACATTTGCGGCGCGCGCAGCAACAGCCCGTTGCCGCGCGGCGCGAGGGCGGCGGGTCCACTGGATGGCAGGCGAAACAGGGCCATGGTGATGCTTTCCGGGGCGGTCCCGCCCTAGCGCGGCTCCTAATGCAGCCGCGCCTTGGCGCGCGCCCGGGTCAATCCTTCCGCAAAAGATACCGCCGTGTCCAGACCCCTGCCACTGCCCAATGCGACAACGGCGGGCCGGCTCCGCGACAGCAGTGCACGCGCCGCGTCCCGCGTCGATTCGATGCTGACGGCATCGATCCGGGCCACCAGTTCCTGTGCCGTCTGCGGCCGCCCATAGGCGAGCACATGCCGGGCGAGCTGCTCGGCACGGGAGGAGCAGCTCTCCATGGCCATCAGGAGACCCGCCTTCATCTGCGCCTTGGCCCGGGCGATCTCGGCCTCAGTCAGCGTCTCCACCGAATCATTCATGATGTCGACCACGACCTCCATCATCTCCGGCGCGTCGGCCGGATCGGTACCGGTGTAGAGGCCGAAGAACCCGGTGTCGGTGTAGGGCGCGTGGAAGGTGTAGATGGAGTAGCAGAGGCCGCGCTTCTCGCGCACCTCCTGGAACAAGCGCGACGACATTCCGCCGCCGAGGATGTTGGTGAAGACCTGGAGCGAGAACAGCGACGCGTCGGTCTGCGGCACGCCTTCCAGCGCCAGCGTCAGATGCGCCTGCTCGAGCTCGCGATGCACCACCTTGGCGCCGCCTTGGCCGAACTGCGCGGACTGCGGTTTCGGGCCCGGCGTCGCCTCGAAGCTCGCAAAGCGTCTCTCGGCCTCGGCGACAACCTGCTTGTGATCAACCGCGCCGGCCGCCGCCACCACCATGTCGGGCCCGCGATAATGCGTCGAGAGATAGCCGCGCAGCATGTCGCGGTTGAAGGCGCGCAGCGTCTTGGCCGTGCCGAGCAGCGAACGGCCCATCGGCTGGTCGGGATAGCAGAGCTCGTTCAGATGCTCGAACACGACGTCGTCGGGCGTGTCCTGCGCGGCACCGATCTCCTGCACGATGACGTTCTTCTCGCGCTCCAGCTCGTCGGGCTCGAAGGCGGGATTGGCGAGGATGTCGGCGAGCACATCGAGCGCGAGCGGCACGTCGGCCTTCAGCACCCGCGCGTAATAGGACGTCGTCTCGGTCGAGGTGCCGGCATTGAGGTCGCCGCCGACCGCCTCGATCTCCTCGACGATCTCGCGCGAAGAGCGCTTCGTCGTGCCCTTGAACGCCATGTGCTCGAGCAGATGCGAGATGCCGTGCTCGTTGGGCTTTTCGTCGCGTCCGCCGACGCCGGCCCAGACGCCGAGCGCCGCAGTTTCGAGGTGAGGCATCTCGTCGGTGACGACGGTCAGGCCGGAGGCAAGCTTGGAGATCTCGACGCTCATCCGGCAACTCCCTGCTTTGCGGCGCGGCTGGCCGACAGCACGAACCGCTCAACCTCGGCCTGATCGTTCTTCATCACCTTCATGTGTTCGGATTTGGTCATGAGACCGTCGAGCCAGGCCGGCAGTTGCGGCCGCTGGCCGCAGGCCGCCTCGACAGCGTCGGGGAATTTGGCCGGATGGGCGGTGGAGAGCACGATGCTCGGTACCCTCGTGTCGGTCGTGTCGCGGTCCGCGACGGCGAGCGCCACGGCCGTATGAGGATCGACCAGTTCGCCGGCTTCACGCCAGGCGGCGCGGATCGCAGCCGACGTCTCGGTCTCGTCGGCGCGCCCGGCATCGAACTCCTCGCGGATCGCGGCGAGCGTCGCATCGGGCAACACGAAACGGCCGGACTGCTTCAATGACTCCATCAGCCGGCGCACGCCTGCCGCATCGCGCCGGCTGGCCTCGAACAGCAGTCGCTCGAAATTCGAGGAGATCTGGATGTCCATCGACGGCGAGGCCGTCGCGTGCACCTCGCGCACCTCGTAAATTCCAGTCTTCAGCGTGCGCGCCAGGATGTCGTTGACGTTGGCGGCGATGCGCAGGGTGCGCACCGGCAGCCCCATGCGCTTGGCGACGAAGCCTGCAAAGATGTCGCCGAAATTGCCGGTCGGCACGACGAAATCAACCGCGCGCGCCGGCGCGCCGACGGCAACGGCGGAGGTGAAATAGTAGACCACCTGGGCGACGATGCGCGCCCAGTTGATGGAATTGACGCCGGACAGCGAGGTCGCATCGCGGAAGCGATGGTTGTTGAACATTCCCTTCACGAGCGCCTGGCAATCGTCGAAGGTGCCCTCGATGGCGAGCGCGTGGACGTTGGCCGCTCCCGTCGTGGTCATCATCCGCCGCTGCACCTCGGAGATGCGGCCGTGCGGAAACAGCACGATGAGGTCGACATTCTCGAGCCCTGCAAAGGCTTCGACCGCGGCGCCGCCGGTATCGCCCGACGTCGCGACCACGATGGTGGTGCGCTGGCCGCGCTTGGCGAGCACATGGTCCATCAGCCGCGAGATCAGCTGCATCGCCACGTCCTTGAAGGCGAGCGTCGGACCGTGGAACAGCTCCAGCACGAACTGATGCGGCGACATCTGGCGCAGCGGCACCACCGCGGGATGGCGGAAGGTGGCATAGGCCTCGTTCGCCATGCGACCAAGCTCGGCGTCCGAGATCTCGCCGCCGGCGAAGGGACGAATCACATCGACGGCGACCTCCCAATAGGGACGGCCGAAGAATCCGGCGATCGTCTCGGCCGGGAGCTGTGGCCACGTCGCCGGCACATACAGGCCGCCGTCGCGGGCAAGCCCGGTCAGCATCACGTCACAGAAGCCGAGTTCGGGGGCCTCGCCCCGGGTCGAGATATAACGAGTCAAACTGCCCTCCAAAGGCGAGGCGAGCCGGAGCTCGATCCTTAAGCCTTTGTTTTTACGAAATTACTTGTTAACAGCCAGAGGCTTTGAGCCACCATAAAGTGTTTTGCGGCATCGGGAAACCGCTCTTCCGGCCCCCTCGCCCAATGAAAAAGGGCTGCGGCATTTGCCGCAGCCCTTCTCTTGGAAGGTCTGTCGTTGTGTGCAGACCGGTTTGCCTCGTCGGGGTCGCCGACCCGTCAAAACTGTTCCGGCAAGCTTTCGTCGCCTGTCACGAAATCGTCAAGGGACAAAACCGCGAGTGCCGAAAAATGTTCCTTTTCTTCCCGACCCACGTCGGCCCCCGCCCCCTGCAACACGGCCAAGTCTTGCCGCCAAATGCCGCTTTTTCCCGCTGTGTTGGCCGCCGCAGGAACGAATGCAGCCTCGGCCCATTGTGTCCGCGGATGGGTGTCAGCCCGTTGTCCATGCATTGCCCGGCCAACGGCGGCGTCGATCCGTCGACCGAACCGCTGCATCCTGGAGCAGCCGGTTCGGTCGTTGGCGGAGGGTCAATTCATCCCGATTTCCACTGCGATCCGGATCAGGTCGGAGTGGTTCTTGGCGCCCAGCTTCTGCTTGAGCAGGGATGTGGTGTTGGCGACCGTCTTGTAGGAGATGCCGAGCGCCTCTGCGACCTCGACGATCTTGTTGCCGCGACCGAGCAGGCGGAGAATTTCAAGCTCCCGCGGCGTCATCTGCGAGGCCGGATTGGCCTTGATCGCCGCGCCGGAAAACGTCACGGCTTCCGCAAGCTGCGGCGAGATGAAATTGTCGCCTGCGACCACTTTGCGCACCGCTTTCAGCAGGATCCGGGGATCATCGCCCTTGGAGACATAGCCCTGCGCCCCAAGCTCGACTGCCCGCACCACGAAGGCCGGATCGTCGTTCATGCTGAACATGATGATCTTGGCGTCGGGATCGTCCTTGCGGATGCGTCGCATCAGCTCGAAGCCGGAGACATCGGGCAGGCTGATGTCGATCACGGTGACGTCGGGCCGCTTGCTGACATAAGCGCGATGTCCGGATTTGGCATCGGTCGCTTCGTCAATGCGAATTGAATGGTCGGACGCGAACAGGGTGCGGCAACCCGACAGCACCACGGGATGGTCGTCGACGATCAGGACCCTGGTCGCCAGCTTGGCGGTATCTTGCATCGCGCACCCTCTTGTTTTTCGACTCATAGACCGGCGGGAATAAATGGAAAGAGCAAAACCCGCGGCTGCGCGTTAGAATTGACCTAATGTGGCAGCGACTTTCGTTCAGGACGCAACTGTTTGTTCCGCTCGGCGCCAGCTTTCTCGCGGCGCTGATCCTGGGTGGCGTGCTGCTCCAGATATTCGCAGGGGGCCAGCTCGCCGAGGAGAACGAGCCCGGCCAGCGTTCCACCCGTGCAATCGCAACCGCGCTCAACAATACCCTTCGCGCTTCCGACAATCCATTGCGGACGCTCGACGCCTTTGTCCATTCGTTGGACAACTCCTCTGATATCCAATTCCGCTCCTTGGAAGCGGGTCCTGCCCGCCCAATGAAGGACGACCCGCGCAAGCGGCATGGCGTGCCGCAATGGTTCATCGACCTGATCAGCATCCCCGACATCAACGCGGCATCCCCGGTGATGATCGACGGCAAGCGTGTCGGCGATGTCGTCTTCGTGCCCGACCTCTCTGCTGAACTGTTCGAGAAATGGATCGGCTTCCTCGCGCTCGCTGGCTTGATCGCCATGCTGATGGTGCTCACCGGCACGATCGCCTATGTTCTGGCGGGATCTGTCCTGCGCCCCCTGCAAGATCTCGGCGAAGGTCTTACGCGAATACGACGGGGCGACTACACCAGGCCGATTCCGGTCGGAGGTCCGCCGGAAATTCGGCAAGGTTGCGAGGAGGCGAATGCGCTGGCTGCAACGCTGGCGCAATTGAGCCAGGACAATCGCGATCTGATGCACCGCCTTGTGTCGCTCCAGGATGACGAGCGGCGCGATCTCGCTCGCGAACTGCACGATGAGCTCGGACCGCTGCTGTTCAGCATACGCGCCGGCACGATCGCGCTGGTCGAGGCCTCCCAGCCCGTGGGAAATCTCGGCAATTCGGCACAGGACCTGCTGCAATCGGTCGAGGCGCTCCAGCAGACCAGCCGCCGGATCCTCGACCGACTGCGGCCGCTCTATATCGAGGAACTGGGCCTTTCGACCAGCGTGCAGACCCTGCTCCGGAACTTTCGCAAGCAGGCACCGCACGTCATCCTGACGGACGCGATCGATGCCGATCTGAATTTGATCGACGGACCGTTGGCTCAGACCGTGTATCGGGTGATCCAGGAGGCGCTGACCAACGTGCTACGTCATGCCAGGGCCAGCAAGGCCCATGTGCTGGCGACCGTCGCCGGCGAGACGCTCGTCATCGAGATCTCCGACGATGGCGGCGGTTTTCCTGCGGGCAACATCTTCGGCCGGGGCCTGACCGGCATGCATGAGCGCGTGCGTGCGCTCAGCGGATCGCTGTCCCTGTTGCGCGTGGATGAGCGAACTTACGTGCACTGCCACCTTCCGGCACAGACGACGCGGGACGCGCCAGCATCAGGCTAACACGCGCAGCCATCATGCGCGTTCTGTTGCGCCGGTTCGCACAGCGTGCTGCGGATCTTGCCATCCGGGCTGAAGCGGAACGAGGCCTGAATGCGCAGCGCGCCGGCGATGGAATATTCGAGATCGATGCCGTGAGGCACGGGATGGATCTCCTCCAAACCGAAACCCGCCGACGAGAAGGCGCTGAGCCGCGGCTGCCAATAGGCCTCGATCTCGCTCCGGCCGCGGTAGCGCCGCGTGCCGTTGCACGTGCATTCGAGCTGCGCATCGTCCGTATAGAGATCGAGCAGTGTCGCGAGGTCGCCCTTCCGGCAGGCGTCCACCCAATCCACGATAATTCCCATCTGGTCGAAATCGCTCACGCCGCAATCCTGTCTGCCGCGGACAACACCGGCGGCTTAGGACCACACTCGTGAATATGCGCTGAACAATAAACCCCGGGCGATACCGGGTTCCCTCGAACTATCTGCATGAGCTCAGCTCTGCCGCCGGCCTCTTGCCCACACGGCGAAGGCGATCAGCACAGCGCCTGCAAGCGTGAACCAGGTGACAGCATATTGCAGGTGGTCGTCCTTCAGATTCACCTCGAGTGGGCCCGGACGCGGAATGCCGTTCGCGGGCGCGGGTTGCTCGAGGTCGATATAGAACGGCGCAACCGCGCCCCAACCGAGCGCGCTTGCGATTCCCAGATGATCGCGCACGAACCAGAGCCGCTTGTCGCGATTCTCCGCCGGCGTCAGCCAGCTTGGCGCCTCGGGAAAGCGCAGGTAGCCGGTGAGCTCAACCGGTTGGCCCGTGACGAGCTTCTTCACCGCGCGATCCTCGACACCGCGGTCCTGCATCGTGTTCTCGACGAAGCCCGCATCGATCACGACCGTCTCGCCGCCTGGAAGCCGCGCCGGCAGGAACGCCCAGGTGCCCGGGCCGGAAGCGTCCTTGCGCACCGCGGAGCCGGAGGAATAGACCATCGCATCGGGCAGGGCTGCATAGGTCGCGGTGAAGCTGACGCGGCGGAATTCATCGCGGGCAGGATTCAGCGCGGCCCATTGCGCGGACGGCGGCAGCGACGTCGGTGGCGCCGCAAGCCGTTCGGTGAGTGCCGCAATGAGCTCGTGCTTGGCTGTCCGGCGCTGCAACTGCCAGACACCGAGCGCGACGAACACAGCGGCCAGGAGCAGCGTGAACAGCGCGAAGCCGGCCACGCGGGCCTTGCGCGCAGGCTCGTTCATTTCGCGCGATCGACCAACCGGCCCGGCGCCGCCTTGTGGTGGAACTGCAGCGCGATCAGCAACGATTTCATCGCACGCAGCGGCAACAGCGTGGTGGCAAGGATCAGCGGCAGCCAGAGCGCCGCATGCAGCCAGAACGGCGGCTGGTACTTGACCTCGACCACGAGCGCGCAGCCGACGACGATGGCGCCGGCGAGCATGATGATGAAGATCGCCGGACCATCGCCGGTATCGATGAAAGCGTAGTCGAGGCCGCAACGGTCGCAAGCGGGCGCGAGCGTCAGGAAGCCCGCATAAAGCTTGCCCTGGCCGCAGCGCGGGCATTTGCAGGCAAGCCCGCGCATCGCGCTTTGCAGGACGGTGGTTTCGGACTGGGGTGTGCCGGCGCTGTCGTTCATGATGGCGGACTCTATCACAGTTTCCGCCGAAACTTCCGGCGGCCGGAACGCGAAAGGGCGGCCCTCCGGCCGCCCTTTCTGATCGGTTCGATACGGCTCAGTGCGCAGCGTGGGCCATGGTCTCGGCGCCGCGTCCCCAGACGTAGATGCAGAGGAACAGGAACAGCCAGACCACGTCGACGAAGTGCCAGTACCAGGCGGCGAATTCGAAGCCGAGATGCTGCTTCGGCGTGAAGTGGCCGGCATAGGCGCGGAACAGGCAGACCAGCAGGAAGATGGTGCCGACCAGCACGTGGAAGCCGTGGAAGCCGGTCGCCATGAAGAAGGTCGCGCCATAGACGTTGCCGGCGAAGGAGAACGCAGCGTGGCTGTACTCGTAGGCCTGCACGCAGGTGAAGAGCGCACCCAAGAGAACGGTGAGGATCAGGCCGTATTTCAGGCCCTGGCGGTCGTTCTCGAGCAGCGCATGGTGCGCCCAGGTCACGGTGGTGCCTGACGTCAGCAGGATCAGCGTGTTCAGCAGCGGCAGATGCCAGGGATCGAACGTCTCGATGCCCTTCGGCGGCCAGGTGCCGGGGACCGAGCAGGCACCGGGCTGGGTGCCGAGGCCGCAGCCGAACACCGCATCGCGGGTGGCGTGGACGGCATCGGCCGGAAACAGCGCCGCGTTGAAATAAGCCCAGAACCAGGCGACGAAGAACATCACCTCGGAGGCGATGAACAGGATCATGCCGTAGCGGTGATGCAGCTGCACGACGCGGGTATGGTCGCCCTTGTACTGGGCTTCCTTGATCACGTCGGCCCACCAGCTCGCCATGGTGTAGAGCACGCCCACGGTGCCGACGCCGAACACGATCGGTGCCGCGGAGAACATGTGGTGCATCCAGGCGATGGCGCCGACCGCCATGATGAAAGCCGAAAGCGAGCCGACGGCCGGCCAGGGAGAGGGATCGACCAGGTGATAGTCGTGATGCTTGGTGTGCGCCGTGGCCATTTCCGTCTCTCTCCTCAATCCCGTGCCTATCAGGCACTTATCCCCTTGTTTCCAACCGCCTGAGCGTCAGCCCCGCGGTCAAAGATTTCCCTTGCGTTTGTCGTCCTCGCTGGCGGCGAGCGGCTTCACCACCGGATCCTTCACCGGATAGAACGTGTAGGACAGCGTGATCGTGTTCAGCCCGTCGTTCTCGCGATCGTCGGCGACCGAGGGATCGACGTAGAACACGACCGGCATCTCGCGCCTCTCGCCGGGCGCCATGGTCTGCTCGGTGAAGCAGAAGCAGTTGATCTTCTGGAAGTAGGAGCCGACCGTCAGCGGCGCGACGTTGTAGGCGGCCTGGCCCGCAGTGGTGCGCGCGGCCTGATTGGTCACCGTGTAGAAGACAGTCACGACCTGGCCGATATTGACCTCGATCTCGCTCTGCTCCGGCTCGAACTTCCAGGGCAGGCCGGGCGCGACGTTGGAGTCGAAACGCACCGAGATCTTCCGCGCGATCGGGCCATTGGCCGGCGCCGAGGTCGCAACCTGCGTCGTGCCGTTGAAGCCGGTGGCGCGGCAGAACCAGTTGTAGAACGGCACCGCCGCATAGGAGGCGCCGACCATGAGTGCGACCACGCCGCCGCAGATCGAGGCGACCAGCGCGTCGCGGCCAAGACCGCTGAAACCAAGACCGCTGAAACCAAGGCCACCGAGACGGCCCTTGGCGGCCGTCCGGCTCTGCTCCCGCGATATGGTCGGCTCGTGATCCATGTTTTCTACATCGGCCGCACTAGAACTGCCGGCCCCTTGACCATGGTGACGGCGAAGAACAGCACCACGAGCACGCCGAGCGCGAGCGCGATTGCGATCGAACGATGACGACGGCTCTTCTGCTGCGCCTCGGTGAGGACGATTCCATCTGGCTCGGGTTTGTCAGCCATTCCTGCCTCATGCGCCCCCAACCATCGGAGCAAGCGCCCGATACACGACCTCGGCCAGCAGGGTCGCGAACAGCGCGAACAGATACAGGATCGAGAAGGCAAACAGCTTGCGGGTCGCGCGCAGCGACTGGCTGCGTTCGCGGCGCATATAGACGTTGATCGCGAGCACCAACATGCCGGCGCCGAGGATCAGCGAGACGATGCCGTAGACCGCATCGAAATAGCCGAGCGCCCAGGGCGCAGCGGCGACCGCGATCAGCACGATGGTGTAGAGCAGGATCTGCAGCCGCGTGGCGTCGGGACCGGCGACGTTCGGCAGCATCGGAATGCCGGCGCGCGCGTAGTCGTCGGAGCGGAACAGCGCCAGCGCCCAGAAATGCGGCGGCGTCCAGAAGAAGATGATGGCGAACAGCAGCAGCGGCTCGACATCGACCGTGCCCGTCACCGCGGCCCAGGCCACCACCGGCGGCAGCGCGCCGGCCGCACCGCCGATCACGATGTTCTGCGCGGTCCAGCGCTTCAGCCACATCGTGTAGATCACGACGTAGAAGAAGATGGTGAAGGCGAGCAGCGCGCCCGCGATCCAGTTGACGAGGATGCCGAGCGTCATCACCGAGAAGAAGGCGAGCGTCATGCCGAACGCCATGGCTTCAGGGCGGGTGATGCGGCCGCGCGGGATCGGCCGGTTCGCCGTGCGCGACATCTTGGCGTCGATGTCGCCTTCGAGCGCCATGTTGAGTGCCCCGGAGGCGCCGGCACCGACCGCGATGCAGAGCAGCGAGGTGACGGCCAGCACGGGGTGGAAATGCCCGGGCGCCATCGCCATCCCGACCAGCGCGGTGAAGATCACCAGCGACATCACCCGCGGCTTGAGCAGCGCGATGTAGTCGCCGACCTCCGCCTCGGAGATGCGTGGATTGGCGTCGATGGCGTTATGGTCGAGGACGGACACTTAGATCTACTCGCTTCGTTATAGCGCCGCGGCGCCCGTCACGGGCGCCGCGGCGGATTGCTTACTGCACGCGGGGCAGCACTTCGAACTGGTGGAAGGGCGGCGGCGAGGACAGCGTCCACTCCAGCGTGGTCGCGCCGGCGCCCCAGGGGTTGTCGCCCGCCGGCACCTTGCGGGCGAAGGCGTCGATCACGCAGTAGAGGAAGATCAGCACGCCGAAGCCGGAGATGTAGGAGCCGAGCGACGAGACCAGATTCCAGCCCGCGAAGGCATCGGGATAGTCGACGTAGCGGCGCGGCATGCCGGACAGGCCGAGGAAGTGCTGCGGAAAGAACACCAGGTTGACACCGATGAAGGTGACCCAGAAGTGCAGCTTGGCGAGCCACTCATTGTACATGTAGCCCGACATCTTCGGGAACCAGTAGTACCAGCCGGCGAAGATCGCGAACACCGCACCGAGCGACAGCACGTAGTGGAAGTGCGCGACGACGTAGTAGGTTTCCTGGAGCACGCGATCGACACCCGCGTTCGCCAGCACGACGCCGGTGACGCCGCCGACCGTGAACAGGAAGATGAAGCCCACCGCCCAGATCATCGGGGCGCGGAATTCGATCGAGCCGCCCCACATGGTGGCGATCCACGAGAAGATCTTCACGCCGGTCGGGACGGCGATGACCATCGTGGCGGCGACGAAGTAGGCCTGCGTCGCCGATGACATGCCGACCGTGTACATGTGGTGGGCCCACACCACGAAGCCGATGCCGCCGATCGCGACCATGGCGTAGGCCATGCCGAGATAGCCGAACACGGGCTTGCGCGAGAAGGTCGAGACGATCTGGCTGATCATGCCGAAGCCGGGCAGGATCAGGATGTACACCTCGGGGTGCCCGAAGAACCAGAACAGATGCTGGAACAGCACGGGGTCGCCGCCGCCGTCGGGCGCGAAGAACGTCGTGCCGAAATTGCGGTCGGTAAGCAGCATGGTGATCGCACCGGCGAGCACCGGCAGCGACAGCAGCAGCAGGAACACCGTCACCAGGATCGACCACACGAACAGCGGCATCTTGTGCAGGGTCATGCCCGGCGCGCGCATGTTGAAGATGGTGGTGATGAAGTTGATGGCGCCGAGGATCGACGAGGCGCCCGCCAGATGCAGCGACAGGATCGCGAAGTCGACGGCCGGGCCCGGATGGCCGGAGCTCGACAGCGGCACATACATGGTCCAGCCGGCACCGACGCCGTTGGCGCCCGGCTCGCCCTCGACGAAGGTCGACATCAAGAGCAGCGCGAAGGACGCCGGCAGCAGCCAGAACGAGATGTTGTTCATGCGCGGGAACGCCATGTCCGGCGCACCGATCATCAACGGCACGAACCAGTTGCCGAAGCCGCCGATCATCGCGGGCATGACCATGAAGAAGATCATGATCAGGCCGTGCGAGGTCACGAACACATTGTAGGTGTGCGTCTCGTGGAAGACCTGCACGCCCGGATACATCAGCTCGGCCCGGATCGCGATTGACATCGCGGCACCGATGATGCCGGCGATGACCGCGAAGATCAGGTACATCGTGCCGATGTCCTTGTGGTTGGTCGAGTAGACGTAGCGCCGCCATCCGGTCGGATGGGCGTGCTCGTCATGTCCGTGGGCTTGCGCGTGATCGCCGTGTGCCGCTGCGCTCGTTGCCATTTTCAAATCCTGCCTTGCGTCCCATTCGGACCTTTGGAGGTCCCGCCCTTTATCGCTTTCAGTCCCTCAAGCCGTCACCCGACGCCTATTGCGTCGGGCCGGCCGCGGAGGCGTAGGTGCTGGTGCCGCCGCTCGCATATTTCTTCTTCGCCGTCTCGACCCAGGAGGCGAACTCCTGGTCGCTCACGACACGCACGGCGATCGGCATGAAAGCGTGATCCTTGCCGCACAGCTCCGAGCACTGACCGTAGTACATGCCGGTCTTGGTGGCCTTGAACCAGGTCTCGTTCAGGCGGCCCGGAATGGCATCGATCTTGATGCCGAAAGCCGGCACCGCGAAGGCATGGATGACGTCGGCGCCGGTGGTCTGGACGCGAATCACCTTGTTGACCGGCACCACCATCTCGTTGTCGACGCCGAGCAGGCGGGGCTGCTTGTCCTGCGCCATCAGCGAGTCGAACTCGAACTTGCCGTTATCGGGATAGGCATAGGACCAGTACCACTGCTTACCGGTCGCCTTGATGGTCAGATCCGCCTTCGGCACGTCGAGCTCCAGGAACAGAAGCCGGAACGAGGGCACCGAGATGCCGACCAGGATCAGCACCGGAACGAGCGTCCAGGCCACCTCGATCAGCGTGTTGTGGGTGGTCCGCGACGGCACCGGATTAGCCTTCGCGTTGAACTTGACGACCACGATCACGAGCAGCGCCAGGACGAACAGCGTGATCAGGGTGATCAGCACGAACAGGAAATTGTGGAACCAGACGATGTTGTCCATCACCGGGGAACCGGACTGCTGGAGCGTCCACTCCCACGGCGCCGGCTGCCCGAGCTCGGCGAATGCCGCACCGCCCGTCGCCAGCGTGACGCCAGCCGCCACCAAGGCGATGGTGGCCAATCCCAGCAATTGCCGGCCCACCCGACCCATCGACATCCTCATGCCGTTCGCGCTCCCCTTACGAAATCACCCCAAGTGCGTTCCCCTGCTTCCGGGAAACGCTTATTCGATCCGCCAGTCCGACAAACCGCCACGCAAGAATACCTCTAAGAGGAATTGGGGCCAGATCGCTAGAACGCGAAATCAAGCCTCTCAAACCATAATTCTTGATCTATCGCAATGCAGTCTTGAGCCTGGTCTGCCAGCCATCGCCGGCAAGATATTTCCCAGTAACATCAGACAAAAATACCGCTTCCCGGGATGCGGCGGCTTGACAGCGGAATTGCCCGCGTTAGGCACTGACAGGCAGCCGCGCAGGGGCCTGATTCGAGCGGGCGATGGCGGCGTGGGCGGCGTGGAATTTGCTTGGGAATCGCCTTCAAGACGCCGTCATTCCCGTATCAGTCCGCCAGGGTGCGAGTGACCCAGGCGAGCAGAGGGACCGACCCGATGGGGCTTTCGAGATCGATGGCAAGGCCGGCGAACGGCCTCCCGGCGCTGGCCGCCCTCGTGGCTGCGATCGTCCTCCTGGCGCTTCCGGGTCTTGCTCATGCGCAGGGCGCGGTACGCTCCGTCCATGGCGACTGGCAGATCCGCTGCGACACCCCGCCGGGCGCCCAGACCGAGCAATGCGCCCTGATCCAGAGCGTGGTGGCGGAAGACCGCTCCAATGCCGGCCTGACCGTGATCGTGCTCAAGACCGCCGACCAGAAGAGCCGCCTGATGCGCGTGGTTGCCCCGCTCGGGGTGCTGTTGCCCTCCGGCCTCGGGCTCAAGCTCGACAACCAGGACGTCGGCCGCGCCGGCTTCGTCCGCTGCCTGCCCAACGGCTGCGTCGCCGAGGTCGTCCTGGAAGACAAGCTGCTCGGCCAGCTCCGCAGCGCCAAGACCGCGACCTTCATCATCTTCGAGACGCCGGAGGAAGGCATCGGCTTCCCGCTCAGCCTGAACGGGCTGGGTGAGGGATATGACAAGCTGCCGTAGGCAATACCCGGTCGCACGTTCTCAATCCCGTCATCCTGGAGTTCGGCAGCGCGATCGCGCTGCCGTGCGATCCTCGAAGGATGAACGGCCGAGGTGCAGCCGGGCCGTCGCCCTTCGAGCGCCGCTGAAGAAGCGGCCGCCTCAGGGTGACGGTGATGGATTGATCCTTGCGACTGCGTTTCAACGAAATGTCCCTGCCGCACCTATCGTTTCCGTAATGTGACGCTCCAGCCCTCGCGGAACCGGTCCGAAACCATTATCTTGCCCCACATCTTCCGATAATGGACGGACGCATGACCAACCCTGCTGCAACCTCCCTGCTCGACCGTGCCAATCTCGACCGCGACCAGGTTCGCCATGAGATCGCGCGCGGGCTTTCGGGCGCTGACGACGGCGAACTGTTCCTGGAATACAGCCAGACCGAAGCGCTGATGTTCGACAATGGGCGGCTGAAGCAGGCGACCTACGACACCTCGCAGGGTTTTGGCCTACGCGCCGTCAAGGACGACGCGGTCGGCTATGCGCATTCCTCCGACGTGTCGCTGCCGGCGCTGATTCGCGCCGCCGACGCAGTCGCCGCCGTGCGCGGCGGCTACTCCGGCAGCTTCTCGGCGCCGCCCCCGCATACCAATGTCCGCCTCTATGGCGACGACAATCCGCTCGATGCGCCGGGCTTCGAGACCAAAGTAAAACTGCTCGCCGAGATCGACGCTTACCTGCGCGACAAGGATCCGCGGGTGCGGCAGGTCAGCGTCAGCCTGGGTGCGACCTGGCAGGTCGTCGAAATCCTGCGGCCCGACGGCGAGAGCTATCGCGACATCCGTCCGCTGGTGCGCGTCAACATTTCGGTCGTCGCCGGCCAGGGCGACCGCCAGGAGAGCGGCAGCAAGGGCTATGGCGGCCGCGCCGGTTATGCCGAGTTCATCGAGACCAGGTCCTGGCGCGAGGCCGCCGACGGCGCGCTGCGCGAGGCGCTGGTCAATCTGGAATCGATTCCGGCGCCGGCCGGCGAGATGGACGTCGTGCTGGGCGCCGGCTGGCCCGGCGTGATGCTGCATGAAGCAGTCGGCCATGGTCTCGAAGGCGATTTCAACCGCAAGAAGACGTCGGCGTTTGCCGGCCTGATGGGCCAGCAGGTCGCGGCTAAGGGCGTCACCGTGGTCGACGACGGCACCATTGCCTCGCGCCGCGGCTCGCTGTCGATCGACGACGAGGGCACGCCGACCAATCGCACCGTGCTGATCGAGGACGGCATCCTCGTCGGCTACATGCAGGATCGTCAGAACGCGCGGCTGATGAACATGAAGCCGACCGGCAACGGCCGTCGCCAGGGTTATGCCCATGTGCCGATGCCGCGCATGACCAACACCTACATGCTCGCGGGCGACCGCGATCCGGCGGAGATCCTCGCCTCGGTGAAGAACGGCGTCTTCGCCGCGAATTTCGGCGGCGGCCAGGTCGACATCACCTCGGGCAAATACGTGTTCCAGTGCACCGAGGCCTACAAGATCGAGAACGGCAAGATTGGGGCGCCGCTCAAGGGCGCCATGCTGATCGGCAACGGGCCGACCGACCTGCATCGCATCCGCATGGTCGGCAACGATCTTGCGCTCGACACCGGCATCGGCACCTGCGGCAAGAACGGTCAGGGCGTGCCTGTCGGCGTCGGCCAGCCATCGCTGCTGATGGAGCGTATCACGGTGGGTGGAACGGGCGCATGAGCGTTGAGAAAGCAACTGTCACCCCGAAGCGCAAAAGCAGCGGCTGGGGTGGGCAACTCGTGCAGCTCGCCGGCATCGTCGCCGCGGTCTTCATTGCCAAGGGCGCGCTCGCCGAGCCGTTCTACGTGCCGTCGGGCTCGATGGAGCCGACGCTGTTGATCGGCGATGCGCTGCTCGCCTCGAAATTCCCCTATGGCTACGGCACCTCGTCGCTGCCGATCCAGATCAGCCTGCCCGAGAGCGGCCGCGTCTTCGCGGAGACGCCGAAGCTCGGCGACGTCGTCGTGTTCCGCTGGCCCGGCGATCGCTCGCAGGCCTGGGTCAAGCGCGTCGTGGGCCTGCCCGGCGACCGCATCCAGATGCGCCAGGGCCAGCTCTTTATCAACGACCGCCCCGCCGAGCTGAAGCCCGATGGCGTCGGCGCTGCCGAGGACGACCACGGCGGCAGCGAGCCCGCTTATCGCTATGTCGAGACGCTGCCGAACGGCGTCTCGCATCTGATCTTCAAGATGCGCGACAGCGGTCCGCTCGACAACACGCCGGAAGTCACGGTGCCGGCCGGCCATCTCTTCGTGCTCGGCGACAACCGCGACAACTCCGCCGACAGCCGGGTGCCGCTGCGCTCCGGCGGCGTCGGCCTGTTGCCGATCGACAATCTGATCGGCCGTGCGGATGCGGTGCTCGGCTCCTGGGATCTCGGCATGCGCGGCCAGCCGGTATGGACCTGGCTGTCCGGGTTCAGGCTGGCGCGGTTCTTCACCGCCGTGCATTGACGGGCCGCAAGGTGAGCAAGGACGAATTCCTCGCGCTCGCCTTACGCAATCCGGTCAACGCCGCGATCCTCGACGAGCTGCACCGACTTGCGCTGCCGGATGCGTGGCTGGTCGCAGGTTGCCTGGTGCAGACGGTGTGGAACGTGCTCACCGGCCGCGCGGTCGATCACGGCATCGCCGACTATGACGTGTTCTATTTCGATCCCGATACCTCATGGGAGGCGGAGGACGGAGTGATCCGCAGGCTGCATGCGCGGCTCGCGCATCTCGGCGCCAAGGTCGAGATCCGCAACCAGGCGCGGGTACATCTGTGGTACCCCGACAAGCATGGCCTGCCCTATCCGCCGCTGACGCGCTCGACTGATGGTATCGACCGCTTCCTCACGGAGAACACGCAAATCGGAGTGAGACGCCCGAGCGAGGATTTCGACGTCTATGCGCCCCACGGCTTCGACGACGTCGCCAGGCTGGTCGTGCGGCCGAATCGAGCGCAGAATTTTTCCATCGCGAATTATGAGGCGAAGGCCGCGCGATGGAAGGCGCTGTGGCCGGAGCTCACCGTGATCGCGGCGGAGTGATGCTCTCGTGTCCCGAAGTCACATCGTGAAACGATGCGGCGCAGAGCCGGGACCCAGGTCGCAACGGATGCTGAGTGACATGGGCCCCGGCTCTGCAGCGCAGCGCTGAAGGAGCGCTGCCCACGAGACAACGATCACCGCACCACGCCCGACGTAAATCCCGCCTTCCTTCGCGGCGGCTTGATCTCCTTCTTCAGGAAACAGCGCGCCTCACGCCCGGTATAGCCGGGGCGGGCATAGGTGAAGGCGCGGCATTTGTTGTCGGCGGTGCAGGCGGCCTTGCAGGTCTCCTCGCCTTCGCCGACCTTGAGCTCGAAATTGCGCAAATCCCCGCCCGGACGGTCGATCGACGTCTCGACGCCCTCGACGCGCGGCTCGATCACGCCGGCACCACGGACCCCGGAGATACAGCAATTTCCCGGCACGCGCGCCGGCACGGTGTTCTTCAACCAGCATACCGCCGACCCGCCTTCGACGTCGGGATAGTTGAAACTCCAGGAACGGCAGCGGCGATCACGCTCGCACAGCAGCGCGCAATCCTCGGGATCGCCCGAGGTGACCGGCGTGCTGAAATAGTCGCCGCCGGGCCGATCGAATGCCGTCTGGGCACGCGCCGGTACGCTCGGAAATGCGAGCGAAAGCAGCGTGGCACATGCCACGACGCTGGCCGTGATGGCCCCGGACAGACGGCCCTTCCCCATCGGAACAGCTTTCGAGTTATTGACGACGCTCAGGTTTTTCGGCCGGTCATTTGATCGCCGCAAACCTGTATGGGCGATGAACGCTCAATTCCTGGTCGTTAGCCCATTGGTTTAGAACGCGTATTCCGCGTATGCCGGTTCCACCGAGCCTTTCCAGGGACCGTTGAACTTCTCCAGCATCTCCTCGGCCGGCGTCCGACCGGAATCGATGATGCGATCGAGTGGCTCGAGGTGCCGGGTCTCGTCGCGGCCAAGCTGGTCAATTCGGCCGCGCCGGCGCAGGCCGGCATGTGCGAGAACGAGGCACTCCTTGGCGATCTCGAACAGATAGCGGTCCTTGATCCGCGCCTTGAAGCCGAAGCGCGGCACGTCGTCGCGCAGAGCCTGACGCTCATGCGCGCTCCAGTGCTTCACCATGTCCCAGGCAGCATCGAGCGAAGCGTCGTCATAGAGCAGCCCGACCCAGAATGCCGGCAGCGCCGGCAGACGGCCCCACGGGCCGCCGTCGGAGCCGCGCATCTCGAGATAGCGCTTCAGCCGCACTTCCGGGAAGATCGTCGAGAGATGGTTGGCCCAGTCCGACAGCGTCGGACGCTCGCCGGGAAGGTTGTTGTTGCGGCCGTCAAAGAACGCGCGGAACGAGGAGCCCGACACGTCGACATACTCCTCGCCGCGCTTGACGAAATACATGGGCACGTCGAGCGCGTAATCGACATAGCGCTCGAACCCCATGCCGTCCTCGAACGCCCACGGCATCATGCCCGCGCGCGCGTTGTCGGTGTCGCGCCAGATCTCGGAGCGGAAGGAGAGGAAGCCATTCGGCTTGCCCTCGGTGAACGGCGAATTGGCGAACAAGGCAGTCGCGACCGGCTGGAGCGCGAGCGAGACGCGCAGCTTCTTGACCATATCGGCTTCGGAGGAGAAGTCGAGATTGGTCTGCACCGTGCAGGTCCGGTACATCATGTCGAGGCCGTATTGACCGACCTTCGGCATGTAACCGGTCATGATCTTGTAGCGGCCCTTGGGCATCACAGGGATATCGGCGCGCGACCAGGACGGCGTCATGCCGAGCCCGAGGAAGCCGATGCCGAGCGGCGTTGCGATCTCGCGCACCTGTGCAAGATGCGCCATCAACTCGCTCTGGGTCTGGTGCACGTTCTCGACCGGTGCGCCGGACAGCTCGAACTGTCCGCCGGGCTCGAGCGAGATCGCGCCGCCACCGGTGACATCGTAGAGGCCGATGATGTTGCCCTTCTCCATGATCGGCTCCCAGCCGAGCAGGAGCTTCATGCCTTCGAGCAGCGCGCCGATGCCGCGCGCCCCCTCGTAAGGCACCGGACGGTGGCCCTCGAGCGTGAACGGCGTCTTCTCGTGCTCGGTCCCCAGGCGGAATTCAGACGGGGCCTTGCAGCCGGCCTCGAACCACGCGACGAGCTCATCACGTGATTGCAGCGGCGTCATGTCGATCTGGTCTCGCGCCATATCAAACTCTAATCAAAAGGCGGTTCGACCGAACGCGCGCGGGTGACAGGGATGGTCCGCGAACCCACCGGTTGCGCGGACGAGCGGGTTTGCCGCGCGATCATCGCGACGGCATGCTTTCGTTGACGCCCGCGGGCGGCAGTTTCATCTCGCCGCACGAGCAGCCTAGGCGGTCGAGCAGACTGCTGAGCTTGACGGCGTCGGCATCCGACAGTTTCGAACCGACATATTTCTCGATCGCAGCCGAATAGGCGCCCCACATCCGCTTCTGCAGCTCGCGGCCGGCTTCCGTGATCTCGACGAACTGGCCGCGCTTGTCGATCTTGCATTCGCGCCGCGAGGCGAGGCCCTCGTCGACCAGGCGGTCGATCAGCCGCGAGGTGGAATATTGCGGGATCAGCATCTGCCGCTCGAGTTCGACCGGCCGCAGCTCGCCCGAGGGCGCGCGCGACAATTCGAGCAGCGCGTCATACCAGGCCAGCGGTGGGAAGCCGGCCTTCTTCAAGTCCTGCTCGACGCAATCGAGCACGCGGCTCTGCACCCGCATCAGGCGGATCCAGGCGGCTGTCGCCTCGGTCGATGGTTTGCGTTTCATGGTCCCGCTCAAGCTCGTCGCCCGTCTCTTACTCCATTCGATGCACCTGCATCAATCTTGACTATTTCAAGCAGGTGCATGTAGTCGTTCTTTCGGCCGAACCAAGCATCAGGGGGAGGAAATTCCAGGACCGTACGATTTCGCCCGGTGCCTGCCCGCTGCCCCACATCGCGCTCCTGGAAGCCGGCCTGCCTGATGAGCTGGTCGGTCGAGGTCGAATCGGCGCCAAGAGGCTCGAAAATGGTGAGGATTATCTGAAGCTGAACCCCTGGGGGCCAGGTCCCTGCGCTGGGCCTCGACAGCGATGAGATCGTGACCGAAGGCCCGGTGATTGTCCAGATGATCGCCGATCAGGCCTCAGCCGGGGCGCTAGTGCCGGCCCGCGACAGTTCCGAGCACCACAAGCTGAATTTCCTCACCTTAAGAGGCGCGCAAGAGCTTTGGTCCGCCGTTCGCGGGGCACGACAGGCGGGGCGACGAAGAGCCGGCCCGATGATCCCGCCCCTTGCTGCATAATTCGCAAAATCAGAAGATTCGAGACGCACTGACGTCAATTTTACGAGCATTGTCGGGGTTAACAATAACTCTGCGTTGTGCGCTCCGCGGACATCACCATCCTTGTGAGAGCAATCCACTTGGCTCAGCTTCAGCGCAGGACACGACGCAGACCGCCGGACCGGAAAGCCTATTGTGACGACTGTACTCCTCCTCCTGCTCGCGAGCGCAATCACTGGCTTGGCGACGGGGCTATTCTTCCGAGTCTGGACTCTGTTGCTGGTCTCGCCGGCGACCGCGATCCTTGCCGCAACGGTCCTTCAGACCTCAGGCTTTGGCTTTTGGACCGGCGTTCCAATCGTCGTCGGCTGCCTGATTGCCGGCCAGGTCGCCTATCTGGCGGCGACGTTCTACGTGCACAGAGGGGAGCTTTCAGTGCAGGACGAGATCGACGGCGATCCAGGCAAGCACGGCCAGCGCCATATCAAAGACGAGGACGAGTAGGGCCAGGCCGCCCCACGAAGGAATCTTTCTGCGCAGCCGGAGCAGCCTGCGGCGCGGCCACGGCCGACCCAGCAGCAACAAGGGCGCATATCTTAACGCAACGCCGGCTGCGCTGTCTTGAGACACCGTGGGGATCATTGCGGGACACCTTCAATGCCAATGGGCCATCCGGTGGATCATCAGCAAGAGCGGTGCCAGGGCGAAGCGAGCGTGGCTGGGGCGACGAAGACAGTTGGAAGGCCATCCCGCTGACGAGACAGTATCGGGCCGCGCATTCTCGCCGTTCTGGAGATTGAAAATAGAAAAAGACCGGATCAATGATCCGGCCTTTTGTTTCTGCGTAGCCCGGATGGAGCGAAGCGCAATCCGGGTGACTGCATCCGGGGATATGCTGTCCCGGATTTCGCTCTCGCTCCATCCGGGCTACAGCCCTCTCTCAGGCCGCCACCTTCTTCGGCGCGAAGCGTCCGTAGAAAGTCTCGCCCTTCGCTGCCATCTCTTCCAAGAGTTTCGGCGGCGTGAAGCGCGAGCCGTATTTCGCCTCCAGCCTGTGGCAGAGCTCGACGAACTTCTTCGTGCCCATGAAGTCGATATAGGACAGCGTGCCGCCGGTGAACGGCGCGAAGCCGAATCCGAGGATCGAGCCGACATCCGCTTCACGTGGATCGGTGATGACGTGGTCCTCCACCGTGCGCGCGGCTTCCACCGCCTGCACCACCAGGAAGCGCTGCTTCAGCTCCTCGATATCGAGCGTATCGGGGTCAAGCTGCTTCGGCTGCAGCGCGGAGAGGCCCGGCCACAGGCTCTTCTGGCCCTTGCCCTTCTCGGGGTAATCATAGAAGCCCTTGCTGTTCTTGCGGCCGAGACGGCCCTGCTTCTCGACCATCTCCACCATCAGCTTCTTCTGATCGGGATTGATGGCGTTGGGGCCGAGATCGGCTTCGGTCGCCTTCATGATCTTGAGGCCGAGATCGAGTGCGACTTCGTCCGACAGCGAGAGCGGACCGACCGGCATGCCGGCCATCTTGGCACAGTTCTCGATCATTGCCGGCGGCACGCCTTCCAGGAACATCTCGTTGCCTTCGGCGACGTAACGGCCGACGCAGCGATTGGCGAAGAAGCCGCGGCTGTCGTTCACGACGATCGGCGTCTTGCCGATCTGGCGGACATAGTCGAGCGCGGTCGCAAGCGCGACATCGCCGGTGTTCTTGCCGAGAATGATCTCGACCAGCATCATCTTCTCGACCGGCGAGAAGAAGTGGATGCCGATGAACTTGCCCTGATCCCTGAAGCTCTCGGCCAGCGATGTGATCGGCAGCGTCGAGGTGTTCGACGCGAAGATCACGTCCGGCTTCAGATATTGCTGCGCCTTGGCGAAGGTGTCCGCCTTGACCTTGCGGTCCTCGAACACGGCCTCGATGACGAGGTCGACATCCCTAAGCGCAGCGTAGTCGGCGGTCGGCGTGATGCGCGCGAGCAGCGCTTCGGCATCGGCGGGCTTGGCGCGGCCCTTCTTGATCTGGTCCTCGATCACCTTCTGCGCATGCGCCTTGCCCTTGTCGGCGCTCTCCTGGTCGCGGTCGATCAGGACGACGTCGAGGCCGGCGCGGGCCGAGACGTAGCCGACGCTGGCGCCCATGAAGCCGGCGCCGATCACGGCGATCTTCTTCACCTTGGTCGGCGGCACGTCCTTCGGACGGCGCGCGCCCTTGTTGAGCTCCTGCATCGACAGGAACAGGCTGCGGATCATCGCGGCCGCTTCCTTCGAGCGCAGCACCGAGGTGAAGTAGCGCGACTCCACGCGTAGCGCAGCGTCGATCGGCAGCTGCAGGCCTTCATAGACGCAGCTCATGATGGCGCGCGCGGCCGGATAGTTGTCGTAGGTCTCGCGGCGATAGATGGCGTTGCCGGCCGGGAACATCATCATGCCGGCCTTGGAGAACACCGGGCCGCCTGGCAGCTTGAAGCCCTTTTCGTCCCAGGGCGCGACCGCCTTGCCGCCACCCTTGATCCAGTCCTTCGCGGCCTTGATGAGATCAGCGGCGGGAACGATGGCATGGATCAGGTTCAGCGCCTTGGCCTTCTCGACCGTGACAGGATCGCCCTTGAGCAGGATGGTCATCGCATCCTGCGGCGGCACCAAGCGCGGCACGCGCTGCGTGCCGCCGGCACCGGGGAACAGGCCGACCTTGACTTCAGGCAGGCCGAGGCGTGTCTTGGGGTTCTCCGCCGCCACGCGATAGTGGCAGCACAGCGTGATCTCGAAGCCGCCGCCGAGCGCGAGGCCGTTGATCGCGGCCGCCCACGGCTTGCCTGACGTTTCGATCGAGCGCAGCACCTGCGAGAAGCGCCGGCTCTGGTCGAACAGCATCTGGTTCGCCGCGGTCTCGCCCTGCTCCTTCAACACCCTGGCGTAGGCCTGGTTCATGCCCTCGAGCATGGACAGGTCGGCGCCGGCGCAGAACGCTTCCTTGGCCGAGGTGATGACGACGCCTTTCACTGCGGCGTCTGCCGTAGTCGCCTTGACGATCGCCTCAAGCTCGTTGGTCGAGGTCTCGTCGAGCACGTTCATCGAACGGCCCGGGATGTCCCAGGTGACGAGCGCGATACCGTCGGAATCGGTCTCAACCTTGAAATTCTTGTACGACATGTTGGTTGCTCCCTGCCCTTAGACGCGCTCGATGATGGTCGCGGTGCCCATGCCGCCGCCGATGCACAGCGTAACGAGGGCGGTGGACTTGTTGGTGCGCTCGAGCTCGTCGAGCACGGTGCCGAGGATCATTGCGCCGGTCGCCCCGAGCGGATGGCCGAGCGCGATCGCGCCGCCATTGACGTTGATCTTGGCATTATCGATGTCGAAGGCCTGGATGTAGCGCAGCACGACCGAAGCGAAGGCCTCGTTGAGCTCGAACAGGTCGATGTCCGATTTCTTCATGCCGGAACGCGCAAACAGCTTCTCGGTGACGTCGACCGGACCGGTCAGCATCATTGCCGGTTCAGAGCCGATGTTGGCGAACGCACGGATTTTTGCGCGCGGCTTCATGCCGTATTTCGCGCCCGCCTCCTTGCTGCCCAGCAGCACGGCGCCGGCGCCGTCGACGATGCCCGACGAGTTGCCGGCATGGTGCACGTAGTTGACGCGCTCGATCTCCGGGTGCGACTGGATCGCGACACCGTCGAAGCCACCCATCTGCGCCATCATCGTAAACGACGGCTGCAGTTGCGCCAGCGACTGCATCGTCGTCGAGGGACGCATATGCTCGTCCTTGGCGAGGATGGTGAGGCCGTTGATGTCCTTCACAGGCACCACCGACTTGTCGAAGCGCCCCTCGTCCCAGGCCTTGCCGGCGCGCTGCTGGCTCTGCACGGCGTAGGCATCGAC
This sequence comes from Bradyrhizobium sp. WSM1743, assembly GCF_000473065.1. GTDB lineage: Bacteria > Pseudomonadota > Alphaproteobacteria > Rhizobiales > Xanthobacteraceae > Bradyrhizobium. Next base: position 52,478 of record NZ_AXAZ01000031.1, on the reverse strand, counting down.
GTCGTCACGCGAGAAGCCATACTTGGTCGCGATCAAATCGGCCGACACGCCCTGCGGCATGAAATAGGCCGGCACCGCCATCGAAGGATCCATCGGCCAAGCGCCGCCGGAGGCGCCGATGCCCACGCGGCTCATCGATTCGGCGCCGCCGCCGATCACCAGCTCATGCTGGCCGCTCATGATCTGCGCGGCGGCGAAGTTCACGGCATCGAGGCCGGAGGCGCAGAAGCGGCTGATCTGCACGCCGGGCACGGCTTCGCCGAGACCGGCCTTCAGCGCGGCGAAGCGCGCGATGTCGGAGCCGGCTTCGCCGACCGGATCGACGACGCCGAGCACGACGTCATCGACGGAGTCTTCGGGCAGGTTGTTGCGGTCCTTCAGCGCCTTCAGCGGCACGGTGGCGAGCGCAAGCGCGGTGACCTCGTGCAGCGCGCCGTCCGGCTTGCCGCGGCCGCGGGGGGTGCGGACGTGATCGTAGATAAATGCCTCAGGCATGACGCCCTCCTGATGTGATGTTTGAAAGTTGTTGGGAAACGGCGGCGGAAGCAGGCTCAAAAAGCTTCCGCCGGCAATTCCATGATGGTGGCGCAGCCGGACTGGATGCGCGCGAGATTGGCCGCGGTCTCCGGCAGCATCCGCTCCATGAAGAAGCGGCCGGTGACGAGCTTGGTCGAGAGATAGGGCGTCGCGCCGCTCTCGGAAATCTTGGAATTCGTCACCTTCGCCATCTTCGCCCACATGTAGCCGAGCGCGACGAAGCCAAAGAGATGCAGGTAGTCGGTCGCGGCTGCTCCCGCATTGTCTGGCTTCATCATTGCATTCTGCATCAGCCATGTGGTGGCCTGCTGGAGATGGCCGAGCGAGGTCGAGAGCGGGGTGATGAAAGGCTTCATCGCCTCGTCGCCGCCGTTCTCCTTGGCGAAGGCCATGACCTCGCCGAAGAAGGCCATGATGGCACGGCCGCCGTCGCGCGGCAGCTTGCGGCCGACGAGATCGAGCGCCTGGATGCCGTTGGCGCCTTCATAGATCATCGCAATACGCGCATCGCGCACGAACTGTTCCATTCCCTGCTCGGCGATATAGCCATGGCCGCCATACATCTGTTGGGCCTGCACCGCGTTGGCGAAACCGTAATCGGTGAGGAAGCCCTTCAGCACCGGTGTCATCAGGCCCATGTGGTCGTCCGCGGCCTGGCGATCCCTGGGGTCTTCGGAACGGTGGGCGACGTCGCTCTTCAGCGCGGTCCAGATCACGAAGGCGCGTGCGGCCTCGTTGAAGGCGCGGATCGAGAGCAGCGTGCGGCGGACGTCGGGATGCACGATGATCGGATCGGCCGGCTTGTCCGGCGCCTTGGCACCGGTGAGCGAACGGCCCTGGATGCGCTCGCGGGCATAGGCGACAGCGTTCTGATAGGCGACCTCGGACTGTGCGAGGCCCTGCACGGCGACGCCGAGCCTGGCCTCATTCATCATCACGAACATGCCCTGCATGCCCTTGTTCTCTTCGCCGATCAGCCAGCCGGTGGCGTTGTCGTAGTTCATCACACAGGTGGAATTGCCGTGGATGCCCATCTTGTGCTCGATCGAGCCGCAGACGACGCCGTTGCGTGCGCCCACCGAACCATCCGCGTTCACCAGGAATTTCGGCACCACGAATAGCGACACGCCCTTGATGCCGGCGGGCGCGCCCTCGATGCGGGCGAGCACGAGATGGATGATGTTATCGGCGAGATCGTGCTCGCCGGCGGAGATGAAGATCTTGGTGCCCGTGATCTTGAAGCTGCCGTCGGGCTGGCGCACCGCCTTGGTGCGGAGCATGCCGAGATCGGTGCCGCAATGTGGCTCGGTCAGGTTCATGGTGCCGGTCCATTCGCCCGCCACCATCTTCGGCACGTAGGTTTTCTTCTGCTCAGGGCTTCCGTGCACCAGCAACGCCGCGGTCGCGCCCATGGTGAGGCCGCCATACATCGAGAACGCCATATTGGCGGAGATCTGGAATTCGTTGACCGCCTGTGAGAGCGTCACCGGCAGGCCCTGACCGCCATATTCAGTCGGCGCCGACAGGCCAAGCCAGCCGCCTTCGGCGACCTGCTTGAACGCCTCCTTGAAGCCTTTCGGCGTGGTGACGCTGCCGTCCTCAGTGCGCTTGCAGCCTTCGAGATCGCCCACACGATTGAGCGGCTGCAGCACCTCTTCGGCGAGCTTGGCGGCTTCACCCAGGATCGCCTCGCGCACGTCGCTCGACGCATCGGAGAAGCCCGGCAGATTATCGTAGCGATCGATCTGGAAGACGTCGTTGAGCAGGAAGTTCACGTCTTCGACGGGGGCTTTATAGATCGGCATGGTGGTCTCCCGGCATGGGCCTTGAAAGGATGATGTTGGGCTTATGATTGGCCGGCGGCAAGCTGCTCCGCCATCAGGGGGTGCAGCATGTTGATCGCCTTGAGCGGACGCACCATCACCTTGAAATGGGTGATGCGCCCCTCGCTATCGAAGCTGATGATGTCGACGCCGTTGATCTCGATGCCGTCGATCATGGTCTTGAATTCGAGCACGGCGCCGCGCTCGTTCTTCCACTCACCGACATAGGTGAAGCCGGGACCACCGAGCACCTTCTCGGCGCTGGAGAGGTATTTGAAAGTGATGTCGCGGCCGCGCTGCGGCGTGTGCACGACGGGGCTTTCGAAGATGGCGTTGGGATGCAGGAGGTCCCAGAGCGCGGTGCGGTCATGAGACTTCATGTAGGCGTACCAGGAATCGAGGCCGGTCATTCTCAGCTGCCTCCCTAGGCCAAGGGCAAAAGTGCGAAAACAACCCCATGCACAGTAGAGATGTGGTTGAGTTCACTGATTTTTTCAGTCGGGCCTTTGGCCCGCCTGCGCGCTGCGCTCATATGCACATTGACGCATATGAGCCGATGCGCATAAAGTCAAGCAGGTTTGGATCAGCTTGAACAGGGAGGCCGGTCATGGCGCTGGGCGACGCAATCCTCGCATGCCTGACGGAACGTCCGATGACGGGCTATGAGCTCGCCAAGACGTTCGATTCCTCGATCGGCTTCTTCTGGAAGGCCGACCACCAGCAGATCTACCGCGAGCTCTCCAAGCTGCGCGACCGCGGCCACATCCAGGGCCGCGAGGTCGTGCAAACGGGCAAGCCCAATAAACTGATCTATACGCTCACTCCCGAAGGCCGAACAGCGCTGCGGCACTGGGCCGCGCGCCCGAGCACGCCGCCCTCGATCAAGGACGACCTCCTGGTGCGGCTGCACGCGCTCGACAGCATCGACATCGAGCCGATGCGGACCGATTTGATGGCCCGGCTGGAGCACCATCGCGACCGTCACGCCAATTACGAACGCATCCTGAAGAAGCGTTTTCCCGACGGCACGGCGGAGGGACGCCTCGATCTCGGCAATTTGCTCCTGCTCCGCTTAGGGGCTCGGCACGAGCAGATGGTCGCCGACTTCTGCGAGGAGGCCCTGGAGGCGCTCTCGGCGATGAGCGGCAAGTCCACGGTGGTGACGCTGGAAGATGGCAAACGCGAGGGGAAGGGCTAAGAGGGCAGCTAGGCATCGAGTCCCGGGTACTTGAAAGCGAGCGCGACACTTGTCATATTGGGTACGACAAGTGGCGAGACTTGGCCCATGAACGAGCTTGCGCAATCCCCCGACGTGGCCCGGCTGGCAGCGGTTGCCCGACTTCTGGGAGGGACCGCCACATTCCGGAAGATGCCCCGGAGCCCGCTGGAGGCTCACGAAGCTCTCGTCAGCGGTCTTCCATCCAAGGCGCTGGTGTATCTCGTCGACAACCTCGTGTTTCTGCGCTGGGACGATTCCTTCGCGAGGGCGATCGGAATGAGCCACCGAACCTATCAGCGCCATACTGCGGAAAACATCAGGCAGCTCAGCCCCGAACAGAGCGGCCGCGCCTGGAAGCTCGCGGAGATATTGGCCAAGGCGACTTCGATCTTCGGATCGAAGGAAGAAGCCGAACATTGGCTGGAGCGCCCGGCGATCGGCCTCGATCAGCGCAAGCCGATTGACCTGCTGGCGACGCCGGCCGGCGTCGAGCTGGTCGAAGACTTTCTGACGCGGCTCGAATACGGCGTTTACGCGTGACGCCGCTTCCCGCTGCGCTCGGTGGCTCCGAGCTGGTGGCCTGTCGTCTCGATCAATCGAAATATGCATCGACCTGGGACAGTGGCGAGGGCGCGTTTCTCGCCGGCGGTCGCTGGAACAGCAGAGGCGTTCGCGCGGTGTATTGCTCGATCGACCCCGCAACAGCGATTCTCGAAGTCGCCGTCCATAAAGGATTTCGCGCGCTGGACGTGATGCCCCATGTGATCACGTCCGCGACCATTGATCCCGCCGGCGTCTTCGTGGTCGAGCCCGGCACTATTCCAAATCCCAGTTGGCTGAGACCGGGCATACCAGGTGCCGGCCAGCAGGCATTCGGGGATGAGCTGCTTGCAAAACACGGGTTCATTGTGATTCCAAGCGTAGTCTCGACGGCGAGCTGGAACTTGATCTTCATCGCTGCAAATGTCGCCGGCGCCTACAAGCAGAGATCCCAGGAGCCATTCGCACTGGACACGCGCTTGCATCCGCCAGGCCGCTAAGCCGCGCGCGAGGCGCTGACGGCGCGATGAGTGGCAAGGCCACGGCGGTGACGCTGGAGGACGGCAAGGGCGAGAGGTCGGCGCAAAGCGTCGGGTGACGGCTCTCGCCTCTAGGGGACTGTCCCATCGCGGAAACACCCACTCCCCAGCCCTCCCCCGCAAGCGGGGGAGGGAGCGCACCTGTTCCGTGGCTGGCACTCCCCCGCCCAACTTTAAGACATCGGGCCTGCATTCCTTAACCCGTTATTTACCGTAACAGGAAAAAGTCGGTTTTCGAGGCAGACGACCCGCGCCAAATTCGATTGTCTTTGCAACCGGCACGCGTGGGGAGGCTGGAGGTGCCGGGTGGGCGCCGAAGTCGGAACCGGACAGAGTCATGAATTCGCGCGTATCGTGGAGTGTTGACGGCATCGATCCATCCGTCCGGGAGCGGGCCGAAGCTGCTGCGCGTCGTGCGGGCATGTCGCTCAACGATTGGCTGAACTCCACGCTCGGCGACACGGCCCCGCCGAACTTTCGCGGACCCTACGACCAGCGTCCGCAACACATGCCGAGCCAAGGACCAAGTCAGGAAAGCCGCGAAGTCGCGGACATCCACCAACGGCTCGACGCGATCACCCAGCAGATCGAACGGATTTCAAAACCCGCCCCGCGCCAAGATGTCTCGCGCGAGCAGGGCGTCGCACGCCAGCTCAACGACGCGATCTCGCGGCTCGACGCGCGCCTGTCGCAGATCTCCCGCCCGCAGCGACAACCGCAGCAGCCGCAGGCGCCACGCCCCGCCCCGGCCGACACGCGCCAGCGCCAGGCCGATGCGGTCGAGCGCGCGGCCGCGCAGGTCTATCGCAGCTCACCACCCCTGAGCCCGGCTTCGTTCGACGTCGCGGTCGCCGAGATCACCGCGCGCCAGAGCGAGCTCGACGGCTTTACGCCCAGGCAGATGCCGCCGCGCGCAGCGCCGCCGCTTGCACCCGCAGATCCTTACGCGCCGCCCGCGCCTGCCTATGCTCCGCCGCCACCGCAGCCGGGACCGGATTTCTCCTCGCTCGAACGCCATCTGCTCAAGATCACCAGCCAGATCGAGTCGCTGCAGCGTCCTGATAATACCGAGCAGGCCATCAATGCTTTCCGCAGCGAGCTTGCCGAAATCCGTGCCGCCATCACCGAGGCGATGCCGCGGCGCGCGATCGAATCGATCGAGAACGAGATCCGCTCGCTGCACCGGCGCATCGACGAGACCCGATCCAACGGCACCGACGGCCAGGTGCTGTCGGGCATCGAGCGCGCGCTGTCCGACATCAAGCAGGTGCTGCGCACGCTGACGCCGGCCGAGCAGCTCACTGGCTATGACGAGGCGATCCGCAATCTCGGCGCCAAGCTCGATCTGATCCTGCGTGCCAATGACGATCCCTCGACCGTGCAGCAGCTCGAAGGTGCGATCTCCGCGCTGCGCGCTATCGTCTCCAACGTCGCGTCCAACGAGGCGCTCGCGCGACTGTCCGAAGACGTGCGGCTGCTGTCGTCCAAGGTCGACCAGATCACCCGCGCCTCCGGCCATGGCGACAGCTTTGCGGTGCTGGAGCAGCGCATCGCGGCGCTCACCGCTGCGCTCGAAACCCGCGAGCGGCCGCAGCCATCCGAGAGCACCGAGCACCTGGAAGCCGCGATCCGCGCGCTGTCGGACCGTTTCGATCGCATGCAGGTCGGCAACGATTCCGCCTCGACCTTCGCCCATCTCGAGCAGCGCGTGTCCTATCTGCTGGAACGGATCGAAGCCGCCGCCGATCCGCGCAACGGCAATTTGAGCCGCGTCGAGGACGGCTTGCACGACATCCTCAGGCACCTGGAGCGGCAGCAAGCGACCTATGCCGCGCTGGCCGAGAGTCGCAACTCCGCGCCGCCGCCCGATTCCGGCATGGTCGATCTCGTCAAGCGCGAGCTCTCCGACATCCGCTTCAGCCAGGCCGAGACCAACCGGCACACCCAGGACTCGCTCGAGGCCGTCCACAGCGCGCTCGGCCACGTCGTCGACCGCCTCTCCATGATCGAGGGCGATCTGCGCGCGGTGCGCACCGCGCCGCCGGCGCCCGCCCCGCAGCCGATGCCGATGGCGGCGCCGATGGAGCCTGCGCCGATGGCGCGCGAGCCGCGGCCGCAGCCACCGAAATACGATCCGAAGCCTGAGCTGCCCAATCCCGCCGCAGCGCAAGCTGCGCAGGCCGCCTTCGTCGCCGCGCCACGCGAATTCCACGCTGCCACACCCGCCGCGCCGCCACCCGTGCCGGCGGCACCACAAGCCACACCACCCCTGCCGCCGCGCGCGATCAGCGAAATCCTGGAGCCGCACACGGCGCGCGCCGCGCTCGCGCCGGAATTGCCGCCGGATCATCCGCTCGAGCCGGGCACACGGCCGGGCGGACGCGTCGCCACGCCGTCGGAGCGCATCGCCGCCTCCGAGAGCGCGATCAGCGGAATTCCCGCCGCGCCGAAGGAGCCGGTGTCGTCGTCGAGCTTCATCGCGGCCGCACGCCGCGCCGCGCAAGCCGCCGCCGCGCAGCCGCCCGAGAAGCCGGCCCGTGGCGCCAAGGCCGCGATCGCCCGCGCCAAGGAGAAGGGCCAGGAAGGTGGCTCGACCATCACCTCGAAGATTCGCTCGCTGCTGGTCGGCGCGAGCGTGGTCGTGATCGTGCTCGGCACCTTCAAGATGGCGATGAACCTGCTCGAAGGTGGCAGCGCGCCGCCGGCGCCGCAGGCGATGCAAAACATTCCGAGCGAGCCGGCACCGCAGGCCGCGCCACCGCCGGTCGAGACCAAGCCTGCCACGCCCGAGCAGGTCACGCCGTCGATGACCTCGCCGACGCCGATCGGCCGGCAATCCCAGAACAATACCGCGCCGGCGTCCACTCCGAATTCCGGTAATTCGGGCTCGGTCGAAATCCCGCAAGCGCCTGCCGCGGCAGTGCCGCCGCCTGCTTCCAGCAGCGACGTCACCGGCGCGCTGTCGGGCACGAGCCGCGCCAAGCTCGGCCTCGTCCAGGTGCCGCCGAGCGAGAAACTGCCTGACGGTATCGGCGGCCCAGGCTTGCGCACCGCCGCGATGAAGGGCGATGCCACCGCGGCCTACGAGATCGGCGTGCGCTTTGCGGAAGGCAAGGGCGTCGCCACGAACTACGACGAAGCGGCGAAGTGGTACGACCGTGCGGCGCAGGCCGGCGTCGTCCCCGCGATCTTCCGCCTCGGCACGCTCTATGAAAAGGGCCTTGGCGTGAAGAAGGACGCCGACATCGCCCGCCGCTACTACACCCAGGCTGCCGAGCGCGGCAACGCCAAGGCGATGCACAATCTCGCGGTGCTCGATGCCGATGGCGGCGGACGCGGCGCCAATTACAAGAGCGCGGCGCAGTGGTTCCGGAAGGCTGCCGATCGCGGCGTCGCCGACAGCCAGTTCAACCTCGGCATCCTCTATGCCCGCGGCATCGGCGTCGAGCAGAACCTCGCCGAATCCTACAAATGGTTCAGCCTGGCCGCCGCGCAGGGCGATGCGGACGCCGCCGGCAAGCGCGACGACGTCGCCAAGCGGCTCGACCCGCAATCGCTCGCCGCCGCCAAGCTCGCGATCCAGACTTTCAGCGCCGAGCCGCAGCCCGACGATGCCGTCAACGTTGCGACCCCGAACGGCGGTTGGGACAGCGCGCCGCAAGCAAACGCAAAGCCGGCGCCGAAGCAAGTCGCGACGAAGCGCGCGGCCTCGGCCGCGCATTAAGCGGCATTAGATTGAATCAAGCGGGCCACGGGCTCGGTGCGCCTCTCCTGCTTGCTTGCGGGAGAGGTCGCGCTCCCGGAGCATCGTCCCGCGGGCGCGGGTGAGGGCTCTCTCCTCTTGGGGAGTCCCACCGCGGAGACACCCTCTCCCCGACCCTCCCCCGCAGGCGGGGGAGGGAGCGCACCTCCATCGTGGCGACGATCGCGTATCATCACGCTCTCGTCATGCCCCTTCACCACGCTCGAAATTCCCGGTCCCGCCCGCCCCTGAATTCCGCTATTGAGGAGCGCGGCAATCGTTCCGACCGTCCGGCGAGCATTCCGCGATAACTGGTCTCGCCGGAGCGTGGTCCTCAATGCAGCTTTACCTCCCGATCGCCGATCTTCCGGTCAACGTCTTCCTCGTGCTGGCGATGGGCGCGGCGGTCGGCTTCGTCTCGGGCATGTTCGGAATCGGCGGCGGCTTCCTGATGACGCCGCTTCTGATCTTCATCGGCATCACGCCGGCCGTCGCGGTCGCTTCCGTGGCGAGCCACATCGCGGCCTCCTCCTTTTCCGGAGCGCTCTCTTATTGGCGGCGGCGCGCGATCGATCCGGCGCTGGCGAGTGTTCTTTTGTGCGGCGGCGTGACCGGGACGACCCTCGGCGTGTGGACCTTCACGCAGCTGCGCGCGCTCGGCCAGCTTGATCTGATGATCGCGCTCTCCTACGTCGTGCTGCTCAGCACCGTCGGCAGCCTGATGTTCTCCGAAGGCCTGCGCGCATTGATGCGGACCCGGCGCGGCGCGCTGCCGTCGCGGCGCACGCACAACTGGATCCACGGCCTGCCGCTGAAGATGCGGTTCAAGCGCTCGAAGATCTATCTGTCCGTGATTCCGGTCGTGGTCGTCGGCATCATGATCGGCTTCATCGGCGCCATCATGGGCATCGGCGGCGGCTTCATCCTGGTGCCGATCATGATCTATCTGCTGAGGGTACCGACCTCGACGGTGATCGGGACCTCGATGGTGTTGACGCTGGTCACGATGTTGTTCGCGACCATGCTGCACGCCGTGACCAATCACCTCGTCGACGCCGTGCTGGCGTTGATCCTGATGGTCGGCGGCGTCACCGGGGCGCAGTTCGGCGCCCGCGCCGGCCAGAAGATCCGCGGCGAGCAGCTGCGGTTGCTGCTCGGCCTCTTGATCCTCTCGGTCGGCGTCCGCTTCGCGATCGAGCTGGTGATCCGCCCCGAGGATCTCTTCACCATCCGCGAGCTCGGAGTGAGCGGATGACGCGCACGCTTCTCATCATCGTTCTCGTCCTGCTGCTCGGCGGCGCCGCGCGGGCCGAGCGGCTGATCGTGTCGGTCTCCAACCATCGCGTCACGGTGACGCCGAACTATTCCGGCGAGGAGCTGGTGCTGTTCGGCTCGGTCGAGAGGGATGCGACCACGCCGGCGGACCGCACGGCTTACGATCTCGTGGTCACCGTGATGGGCCCGCGCGCCGACATGGTGACGCGGCGGAAAGAGCGCACCTTCGGCATCTGGATCAACACCGACTACCGGCAGTTCCTGCAGGTGCCGAGCTATCTCGCGCTGTTCGCCAACCGCCCATTCGATGCGATCACCTCACCCGAGATCGCGCGACGGCAGCAGATCGGGATCAACAACGTGCTGCTGACGCAGCGCGTCGGCGGCGATTACGCCGACGTGGTGCCGAACGATGCATTCCGCTCGGCGTTCATCCGCCTGCGCACCCAGCGCGGGCTCTATCGCGAAGATGCGGGCGCAGTGACGTTCCTGACGCCGACACTGTTCCGCACCGGCATTCCGCTGCCGGCAGAGGTGCCGATCGGCACCTATGAGGTCGAGATCAAGCTGTTCGCGAACGGTGCGTTCATCGGCAAGACCGAGACCGCGTTCGAGATCGTCAAGGTCGGCTTCGAGCAGTTCGTCGCGACCACGGCGCGGCAGAACGGGCTGATCTACGGCCTCGCCACAGCGGCCATGGCGCTGATGACGGGATGGATGGCGTCGATCGTGTTCAGGAAGGATTAGCCGCTGTCATTCCGGGGCGCGACACTCTCTCCTCTCGTCGTCGCCCGGCTTGACCGGGCGACCCAGTATCACAGAGGCCGGCGTTAAGCAGCTCGCTCTCACAACAACCGCCGCGGCGTACTGGATGCCCCGGTCAAGCCGGGGCATGACAGTTGAGGCTCACGGCGCCTCGACCACGGTCGGCACGCCCGGCTCCAGCAGGCGCAACCGCGTGCCGAAGCCGAGCACGTCGAAGGTCTTGCGCAGGTCCTCGCTGTTCTGGCGGAAATGCGCCCAGCCTTCGGTGTGCAGCGGCACGATCATGGCATCGGGAAAGGCACGCGCGGTCTCAATGGTGTCGTTGGTGTCCATGGTGAGATGGAACGGCCCGCGCGTTTGCGCCGCGCCCGCGAAGGGCAGCACCACGCCGCATTTGAAGCGGCGCGCGACCTCGGCGACGCCGTCGAACCAGGTGGTGTCCCCGCTGATATAGACCGGACGCGTGTCCTTCCGACTCGACGACACCACGAAGCCGATGACGTCGCCCGACAGCGGCTCGATGCCGGCGGGGCCGTGGCGCGCGGGCGTCGCGGTGATCGTCAGCGTGCTGCCGTCGCCGTCCCTGAGATGCGCGGTGCTCCAGGGCGCAAGGCCCTCGACATGGCCGCCGAGGCGTTTTGCGCCCGCCTCGGTCGTCAGCACGCGCTTGACCTTGAAAAGGTAGTCGCGGCCGGAATTGTCGAGATTGTCGGAGTGCTGGTCGTGGCTGAGCAGCACCGCATCGACCGGGCCGATCGCATCAGGCCTCACGGCAGGTCCGATCGTCTTCTCCAGCTTCACATGCGGCAGCTGGTACGCGCCGGGCGCGTCGAAGGTCGGATCGGTGAGCAGGCGGAAGCCGTCGATCTCGATCAGCGCGGTGGGACCGCCGATCAGGGTGATGGAAACGGGCATGATGTACTCCTGTCATGAGGCGGGCTTTGCCGGCCGCGTCACCAGGTAAATGCCGAGCGCGACCGGAATGATCCCGAGCAGATCGCGGGCCTCGATGTGCTCGCCGAGCACCAGGAACGCGAACAGCATGCCGAGCGGCGGCATCAGGAAATGATAGGCGCTGGCAGCGGTGGCGCCACACACTTTCAAGAGATGAAGCCAGAGCCAATAGGCGAGGATCGAGCCGCCGAGCACGAGGAAGGCGAAGGCGCCGATCAGGCTCGGCGTATAGTCGATCGCGTTGACATCGGCGAAGGTGAGCGCGATCGGCGTCAGCACGATGCCGGCAGCCAGGTTCTGCACGCCATTGCCGATCCACAACGATCCCTTCGGCGCCAGCAGCTTGAACAGGATGGTGCCGGCCACGATCGAGGCGAGCGAGGCCAGCGTGAAGACGATGCCGTGCAGGCTGTCGGTGCCGACCGACAGGCGGTGCCAGACGATCGCCGTCACGCCGATGACGCCGAGCAGGAGGCCGCTCGCCTTGCGCCAGGCCATGCCTTCGCCGAGCAGAAGCACAGCGAGCGCCGCCGTGAACACCGGATTGGCCGAGACGATCAGGCCGCCGAGACCGGCGGAGACCGATTGCAGCCCGGTGTAGCCGAGCCCGAGATAGAGCGCGTTGTTGGCGATGCCGAGCACGGCGAAGATGGCGGCGTCGCGCCAGGACAATGACCAGCCCTCGCCACGGATCAACGTCGCACCCAGGATCAAAATGCCCGCGAGCGAGAAACGCGCGGCGAGCAAGATCAGCGGCGGGCAATGGGTGACGCCGATCTTGCCGGCGACGAAGGCGTAGCTCCAGAGCAGGCAGAACAGGCCGATGGCGAGCGGCAGCGTGTTGAAGCGGCTGCGGGGCGCGGGAAGCGAGGTGGCGAGGGACATGAGGGCATTCTCGGATGTTTTTTCTTCTGGCCCTCGATCTAGGGATGCCGCTTGTCATTTGGAAATTAAATGATTAACTCTGCATCAGTGGATTTTCGAATGGAGGCGGCGATGCTCGATCTGGAGCTCCTGCGCAGCTTCGTCTCGGTGGTCGAGGCCGGCGGCTTCACCCGTGCCGGCGCGCGCGTTCACCGCACGCAGTCGACCGTGAGCCAGCAGATCAAGCGGCTGGAGGAGGATGTCGGCCAGATGCTGCTGCACCGCGACGGCAAGGACGTGCGCCCGACCGAGGCCGGCGAGCGGCTGCTCTCCTATGCGCGGCGGCTGCTCTCGCTGGCCGAGGAGGCGCGTGACGTGCTGCGCGAGCCCAATGGCGAGGGCGCGATCCGGCTCGGCATCCCCGAGGACTTTGCGGCCTATCGGCTGGCCAAACTGCTGGGCGCGTTCTCGCGCTCGCATCCGGGGTTGCGGCTCGACGTGCGCGCCGACCAGAGCAAGCACCTCGCCCGCGATCTCGAACGCGGCGAGCTCGATCTTGCGCTCTACAAGCGCGAGGCCGGAGCGAAGGACGCGATCGCGGTGTGGCCGGAGCGGGTGCACTGGGTCACCAGCAAGAGCCACCCGGTCGACGTCAACGTGTCGTCAGTGCCGCTGATCGGCTTTCCGCTCGGCTGCATCTATCGCGCCGGCGCCATCCACGCGCTGGAAAGCGCGGGCCGCGCCTGGCACACCGCCTACACGTCATCGAGTCTCGCCGGCATCCAGGCCGCGGTCGCCGCCGGCATGGGGCTGAGCATCCTGTCGGAGATGGCGATCCAGTCCGACCACCGCGTGCTGACGGCAAAGGACGGCTTTGCGCCGATCAACAAGACCGAGGTCGCACTGATGGCTTCGCCGGATGCGAGCCCGGCAACGCTGCGGCTTGCGGATCGTCTCGCGGAGTTTTGCGATGCGGTGCAGAGCAAGGCGGCTTGAATTCGCTGGACGTCAGGGCGCTCACCTGGCCGCGGACATCAGTTTGTCGCCGCAGGCATTGGCGTAGAACTTGCCGCCGCATTGGCGCTTGATCGCGGCGCAGCGGGCTGCGGGCGACGCATTCTGCGGGAGCGCAAAGCCGCAACTGAGACCGTCGGCGCTGCGACCGGATTTGCCGGCGGCAAACGCCGCGGTGGTGACGCTGATGCAGATGACGAGCAGGGCCGCAGTGGCGATTTCGATCAGCAGTCGCGTCAGCAGACTCATGGGGCGTCTCCACACTGATGGCTGAATCTTTCCTAATCTAGCACCGAATCCCGGGTTTCTCCGTGCTCGTCCGGGTTCCCAACTCGGCCCGTTCCTTGCATAAATTTACGCCAGCGCAGTGCACGACCGCACGGGCGACAGTTCCGGTGCAAGGGCAGGACGCGTAGATTGGTAAGAGTTCTTTTGACCTAGGAAGTGACGGCTTTGCAAGATCAATCGTTCCAGCCCAGTTTTCCGGCCCCCGGGCAGCCCATCGACGAACTCGCGCTGGCCGAGATCAAGGGCGCGATCCTGGCAAAGCTGCGCCTTGCCATCGGCAAGGACGCCGGCATGGCGACCAGGCACGACTGGTATCAGGCCGCAGCGCTGGCGCTGCGCGACCGCATCGTGCATCGCTGGCTCACCGCCGAGAAGCACAGCTACGATGCGGGGCGCAAGCGGGTCTATTATCTCTCGCTCGAATTTTTGATCGGCCGGCTCTTCACCGACGCGCTCAACAATATGGGCCTGCTGAAGATCTTCGAGGTCGCGCTCGGCGATCTCGGCGTCTCGCTGCCGGAGCTTCGCAAATGCGAGCCGGACGCTGCGCTCGGCAATGGCGGCCTCGGCCGGCTCGCCGCCTGCTTCATGGAGAGCATGGCGACCTTGTCGATCCCCGCGATCGGCTACGGCATCCGCTACGATTACGGCCTGTTCCGCCAGATCATCAATCAAGGCTGGCAGCAGGAATATCCCGATGAATGGCTGAGCTTCGGCAACCCCTGGGAATTGCAGCGGCCCGAGGTGATCTACGACGTCAATTTCGGCGGCGGCGTCGAGCATGTCGACGACAAGGGCCGCGACCGCGCGATCTGGCATCCGGGCGAGACCGTGCAGGCGATCGCCTATGACACGCCGATCGTCGGCTGGCGCGGCCAGCACGTCAACGCGCTGCGGCTGTGGTCGGCGCGCTCGCCCGATCCGCTCAAGCTCGACGCCTTCAACAAGGGCGATTATGTCAGCGCCAGCGCCGAGCAGGCGCGCGCGGAGGCGATCTGCAAATTCCTCTACCCGAACGACGAGAGCCCGGCGGGCCGCGAGCTGCGGCTGCGCCAGGAATATTTCTTCGTCTCGGCCTCGCTCCAGGACCTGGTGAAGCGGCATCTTTCCTCCGACGGCCAGCTACGCAGCCTCGCCGGCAAGGTCGCGGTGCAGCTCAACGACACCCATCCGTCGCTTGCCGTCACCGAGCTGATGCGGATCCTCGTCGACCTCCACAATTTCCGCTGGGACGAGGCCTGGAAGATCACGGTCGCCACGCTCTCCTACACCAATCACACCCTGCTGCCGGAGGCGCTGGAGACCTGGCCGGTCGAATTGTTCGAGCGGCTGCTGCCGCGGCATCTGGAGATCATCTACCGCATCAACGTGCAGCATCTGGCGCTCGCCGAAGCGCGCTGCCCCGGCGACATCGACTTCCGCGCCTCGGTCTCGCTGATCGACGAGAAGAGCGGCCGCCGCGTGCGCATGGGCCAGCTCGCCTTCGTCGGCTCGCACCGCATCAACGGCGTCTCGGCGATGCATTCCGACCTGATGCGCGAGACCGTGTTCCACGATCTCAACCATCTCTATCCCGGCCGCATCACCAACAAGACCAACGGCATCACCTTCCGCCGCTGGCTGATGCTGGCGAACCCGAAGCTGACCGACCTCTTGCGCGAGACCTGCGGCGAGGCCGTGCTCGACGATCCCACCCAGCTCTCGCTGATCGAGGCGCGCGCCAGCGACGTCGAATTCCAGAAGCAATTCCGCAGCGTCAAGCACCACAACAAGACACAGCTCGCCCGCCTGATCGGCGAGCGGCTCGGCATCAAGGTCGACCCTAGCGCACTGTTCGACGTGCAGATCAAGCGCATCCACGAATACAAGCGCCAGCTGCTCAACGTCATCGAGACGGTCGCGCTGTACCAGGCGATCAAGGACGACCCCAACAGCAATTGGGTGCCGCGGGTGAAGATCTTCGCCGGCAAGGCGGCGGCGAGCTATCGCTACGCCAAGCTGATCATCAAGCTGATCAACGACGTCGCCGAGATCGTCAACAACGATCCCGCGATCGGCGGCAAGCTCAAGGTCGTGTTCCTGCCCGACTACAATGTCAGCCTCGCCGAAGTGATCATTCCCGCCGCCGATTTGTCCGAGCAGATCTCCACCGCCGGCATGGAAGCCTCCGGCACCGGCAACATGAAGCTGGCGCTGAACGGCGCCATCACCATCGGCACGCTCGACGGCGCCAACATCGAGATCCGCGACCATGTCGGGCCCGAGAACATCGCGATCTTCGGCATGGAGGCCGGCGACGTGATGATCCGGCGCAAGCAGGGGCTGGATGCCTCCGACGTGATCCGCAATTCGCCGAAGCTGCAGCGCGCCATCAACGCGATCGGCGCCGGCGAGTTCTCGCCCGGCGACCCCGGCCGCTTCGAATCCATCGCGCATGCGCTGCGCTATCTCGACCATTACATGGTCAGCGCCGATTTCGATTCCTATTACGAGGCGCAGCGCGCGGTCGATGCGCGCTGGCAGGTCTCGCCGGCCTGGACGCGCGCCTCCATCCTCAATGTCGCGCGCATGGCGTGGTTCTCCTCCGACCGGACCATCCGCGAATATGCCGAGGAGATCTGGAACGTGCCGGTCAACCCGACCACGCCGCTGCTGCCGAACTTACGCGACGTCGCGGGCTGATTTTCCGCGGCGCGGAAACGACGTTACCTGCGAGGTTATTGCATCCTTGGCGAGGGATGATGATATGATCGTCGTCATCCCCAAAGCGACGTCGGTGACACGACGTCGCAACCTCAACCACCGTCATTGCGAGCGCAGCGAAGCAATCCAGAATCTTTCCTAGGAGACAGTCTGGATTGCTTCGCTGCGCTCGCAATGACGGTAGGGGAGGCACCGAGGAATACAATGCACGCAAAACTCCCGCACCCCTTCGACGAGGCCACGCGCGTCACCGCCGGTGACAGCAGCTGGCAGGGGCACACCAGTGACGATTACTGGGCCTTTGTCGGCCCGTTCGGCGGCGCCACCGCCGCGACCATCTTGCGCGCGCTGATCGAGCATCCGCAAGCCGCCGGCGATCCGCTCGCACTCACCGTCAATTACTGCGCGCCGATCGCCAAGGGGCCGTTCGATCTCGACGTGCGCCTCGTGAAGGCCAACCGCTCCAGCCAGCACTGGAGCGTCGAGCTCAGCCAAGCCGGCGGCGAGGTCGCAACGCTCGCCACCGCCGTGTTCGTCGAACGCCGGCCGTCCTGGGAGCACCGGGTGGCGCAATATCCAGATGCAAAGCCGTTCGAGCAGACGCTGCCATTCCCGAAGATCGCGGCGTCCTGGGCCAACCAGTATGAATTCCGCTTCGTCGAGGGCGAGATGCGGATCGGCCCGCCGCAAGCCGAGCCCGCCAGCACCTATTCGAAGATCTGGATCGGCGACCGCACCCCGCGCCAGCTCGACATGCTGTCGCTGATGTCGATGTCGGACGCTTTCTTCGGCCGCATCTTCCACGCGCGGCGCGAGCTGGTGCCGTTCGGCACGGTGTCGCTGACGACGTATTTTCACACCGACGCCGAGGAGCTCGCGACTGAAGACATCACGCACGTGCTGGCGACGGCCGACGCCAAGATCTTCCACAAGAGCTATGGCGACCAGAACGGCGAGTTGTGGTCGCCGAACGGGCGTCTGCTCGCGACCACGACGCAGATTGCGTATTTCAAGGCGTAGCTGCTCTTCCCCTCTCCCCTTGTGGGAGAGGGTGGCTCGTCGCGAAGCGACGAGACGGGTGAGGGGTCTGTTTCGGCGAGCGATCCTCTAACGATTGCTGCGCGGAGAGAACCCCTCATCCGGCGCTTCGCGCCACCTTCTCCCACAAGGGGAGAAGGAAAACCAAAAGGGCGGCCTCGCGGCCGCCCTTTTGCGTTCCAATCGCGGCGACCTTACTCCGCCGCCAGCTTCACCTCCGGCGCGGCCGCACGCACCTCGGCATCGACCTGGGCCTCGAACTTGGCAAAGTTCTTCTGGAACATGCCGACCAGCGCGCGGGCGGTCTTGTCGAACTCGTCCTTGTCCTTCCAGGTGTCGACCGGGTTCAGGATCTCGGCCGGCACGCCCGGCAGCGCGGTCGGGACCGCGAAGCCGAAATATTTGTCGGTGCGGAATTCGACGTTGCGAAGCGAGCCGTCGAGCGCGGCGGTGAGCAGCGCGCGCGTCACCTTGATCGGCATGCGGCTGCCTGTGCCGTACTTGCCGCCGGTCCATCCCGTGTTGACGAGCCAGCAATCGACATTGTGCTGGGCGATGAGGTCGCGCAGCATGTTGCCGTAGACGCTTGGGTCGAGCGGCAGGAAGGGCGAGCCGAAGCAGGTGGAGAATTCCGGCTGCGGCTCGTTGCCGAGACCGCGCTCGGTGCCGGCGACCTTGGCGGTGTAGCCGGAGAGGAAATGATACATCGCCTGCGCCGGCGAGAGCTTTGCGATCGGCGGCAGCACGCCGAACGCGTCGGCAGCGAGCATCACCACGTTCTTCGGCTGCGGCGCGCGGCCGGTGCGCGAGGCGTTCGGGATGAAGTCGAGCGGGTACGCAGAACGCGTGTTCTCGGTCTTGGAGCCGTCGTCGAAATCGACCACGCGGGTATTCTCGTCGAGCACGCAGTTCTCGAGCACCGCGCCGAAGCGGGTCGATGCCGCGTAGATCTCCGGCTCGGCCTCCTTCGACAGCTTGATGCACTTGGCATAGCAGCCGCCCTCGAAGTTGAAGACGCCGTTCGGGCCCCAGCCGTGCTCGTCGTCGCCGATCAGCGTGCGGTTCGGATCGGCCGACAGCGTGGTCTTGCCGGTGCCTGACAGCCCGAAGAAGATCGCGGTGTCGCCCTTGGCGCCGACATTGGCCGAGCAGTGCATCGGCATCACGCCGCGCTCGGGCAGATAATAGTTCAGCGTGGTGAAGACCGACTTCTTCATCTCGCCGGCATAATAAGACCCGCCGATCAGGACGATCTTGCGGGCGAAATCGATCGCGACGACGTTCTCCGAGCGCACGCCGTGGCGTTTAGGATCGGCGCGGAAGCTCGGCATGTCGATGATGGTGAGCTCCGGCACGAAGGTCGACAGCTCGATCGCCTCGGGGCGGATCAGAAGCGTGCGGATGAACAGCGAGTGCCAGGCGAGCTCGGTGAAGACGCGCGTCTTGATCCGGTAGGCCGGGTCGGCGCCGCCATAGAGGTCCTGCGCGAACAGGCGCTTGCCTTCGGCGTGCTTGAGGAAGTCCTGGTAGAGCGTCTCGAACTGCTCGGAGGTGATCGACTGGTTGCCGGCCCACCACATCTTCTTGTCGGTGGTGGCGTCACGCACCGTGAACTTGTCCTTCGGGCTGCGCCCGGTGAACTCGCCCGTGTCGGCACAGAGTGCGCCGTCAGCAGACAGCACCGCCTCACCCGCCGAGAGCGAGTGTTGATAGAGTTGTGGCGCACCGAGGTTCCAGTGAACCTGCGTGAGATTCTTTAAGCCGAACTTGTCGGCGCCGAAGGCACCGTTGCGCACGCCCGTCTCTTGCACGAAGAAAATCCTCCTAGAACCCGCGACACTCAGCGCGACCAAAGTTTGGCGCCATCGCGGTCACCGTGATCATGGGCCGTTCGGCCTCGGCTGAACGACGTAATACTGATGAACGCTGGCGTTGCCAAGCTGATCCCGCAGGATTTGGTTTATTCAAGGACCGCGCCAAACGTCGCGCATGTCAGCTCTGAGCAGGTGCATCGAGAAAAGTACGAATGATCGCGCAACCAAATGCGCGTTTGCGCGTTACTTCCGGTTATTGCGACGCACAATCCATATAGCAGCTTCCTATTGTACCTCGCCCTCGCCGATCAGCGCGAACGGTCCCCACATCGCGGGATAAGCATTGCGCGGTGACGAGGCGTCGTCGAGATAGGTTAACATCGCGCGGCGCAAGGCTTCGGCACGACCGATCTTCGGCTCGTTCTTGAGCAGCTCGAACGTCGATGTGGTCAGGCGGGTCGCAGCTTCCGAATCCACGGCCCAATGCGAAACCAGCAGCGCGCGGGCACCGGCATAGAAGAACGAGCGCGCCAGTCCCGACAGCGCCTCGGCGCCGGGCTTGTCGCCGGCGATGGTGTTGCAGGCGGACAGTACCACCCAATCGGCGTTGAGCTTGAGCTGAGCCACCTCGCTCGCGGTCAGAAGACCGTCGTCGAGCTCCGATGGCTGGTCGGGAATGGAGAGCGCAAGCGAGGGTTCACCCAGTCCCTTGACGTCGCCGGCAACGAGGCCGTGGGTGGCAAAGTAGATGATGCCGTATTGGGCAAGCGCTGCACGCTTGAGCGTCGTTTCGCTGGCATCGCGTCCGAGATGGATATCGGCATCAGTGGCGCCGACGTTCCTTGCCACTGCGTTCAGCTCATCGGCGGTATCGGGCAGTTGCGGCAACGCCTGCGCCAGGCGCGCGCGATCGACACCTGCGCCGCGCCAGAAGTCGGCATAGGCAATCGTCGCGATGTTGCGCGTGGCGATCTTGCCGCTCGCGACGCGCCGGTCGGCAGGTCCTTCGGCTGCAGGGTTGAACACGGGATCGCCGAAACCGGTCATCGGCTTGACGTCTTGGTCCCTGCGGGCAAAGGCGCGCAGCGATTTCAGGCTGATCACCGACGGCAGCACCGAGACGGCCTGACGCCGCGGCAGCCAGGCGGCGTCGCGATAGCCCTCGAGCCGGTCCGGGATCGCAGCCTGCGGCTTCTCTGTGACCAGCAGATGAAACGGCAATGCGGTCAGCGCCGCCGACGGCACGACCAGCAGGTTGCGCTTGTCCTTCGTCAAGGCCTCGACCGGGCCGAGCAGCGCGACATAGAGCTCGCTCGCAAGCGCAAGATCGAACAGGCCCGATTTGCCGGAGGCATCGCGCGCCTTGCCGACATCGAGTCCCTTGCGGAAGGCGGACACCTTTTGCGCCAGCGCGTCCGCTCCGAGAGAGATTTCCTTCCAGTCGACGCCCTCGCGCGTGATCGCGATGACATAGCTCTGCTTGTCGACGACGGAATAGATCACCATCGCCTCGTCGGCCGAGAGCAGCGGCTGGATGTCCTTCACCGTCAGCGGCAGCGGGTTGGAGAGCGAGGAATAGTCGGGAAACTCGACCGCGAGCGTCTTCTGCAATCCGTTGCGCGCACTCGCGATCGCCGCGATCCGCGCGCGGCTGCGCTGCTCGGCCGCGACGTCGCGCTGGGCGGACTGCTTCGACACCGCAGCGATGATCGCCTTGTCGAGCGCTTCGGACTCGGCCGCGAGATCCTGATCCTTGCGCACGAGCTCGGCGAGCCGGTCGCTGCCGGCGGCGAGCCGCACCGCGAGCTTGTTCACGGCAGAAGCGGCAGAAGACTGCGTGCCGCGCTGGATCGCACCGAGCGCGTCATCGAGTGCCTTGTCGCTTGCCAGCAGCGATTGCTGCCCCGCGGCGAACAGGATCGGCAGCACGACACGCAGCTGCGCACGATTGGCGGCGAGCGTCTTCTGCGCGAATGGCAAAGCGTCCGCAGTCCGTCCCGTCGCCTGCAGGAATTGGGCGAGATTGCTCGTCGACGTCGCGACATCGGGATGATCCGGTCCGAGGGCACGCTCGCGGATCGCCAGCGCGCGGCGATAGAGCGGTTCGGCCTCGGCATCGCGCTGCTGGTGCTGATAGAGCCCGGCGAGATTGTTGAGCGAGCGCGCGACGTCGGGGTGTTCCGGCCCCAGCACCTTTTCACGGATTGCGAGCGAGCGCTTGATCGGAGCTTCGGCATCGGCGTCGCGATTGAGGTCGCGATCGACCTGACCGATGTTGTTCAGGACGGTCGCAACGGCGGGATGCTCAGGGCCTGCTGCCTTCTGATAGATCGCGAGCGCCCGCTGGAACAGCGGCTCGGCATCGGCAAAGCGCTCCTGCTTCACATAGAGCGTGGCGAGATTGTTGAGGGCCCGGCCGACATCGGGGTGCTCGCGCGACAGGCTCCTTTCGCTGACGGTCAGCGCGCGCTTGAACAGCGGCTCGGCTTCAGTGAAGCGGCCCTGCCGCTGATACAGCGCGGCGAGATTGGTCAGCTCCGGCGCGATCAAGGCGGTGTCGAGGCCGAGGGATTTTTCCAACAGCGCGATGGCCCGCTTGTAGATCGGCTCGGCGAGATCGTCGCGGCCCTGGCCGGCATGGACCTGGCCGAGATTGTTGAGCGCGGCGGACAGTTCGCGACCGTCGTTGCCCTTCTCCAGGCTCGTAACCATCGCCTGCGCGAGCGGAAGTGCTTCGGCATATTTGCCGGCGCTCATGAGCGCGTTGATCCGCGCGCCCTGTGCGGCGGGACTGGCCTTCTGGGCGAGAGCAGGCGGCGCAAATGACGTGGTGATCGCGAGTGCCAGACCTGCGGCCAATGCCAAACGACGATGCGTCATGAACCCTCTCGCTGCCAACCCGGACCGGTTACGATCTGGGTCGCAGGGACGGGCGGCGGCGTTCAAGGCGTTGCGCCCTGGTCCACCTTCATGCGCGCTTCGCCAGCGAGGCGAACCAGCATCTTGCGCAGCGACGGGCCATCCGTCACCCGCTCCGGGAAGTCCAGCCGCAGCGTGGTTTGGCCGTCCTGCATGTCGAGGCCTTCCGGGTCACAGCCGGTGCAGCGCCAGTCGCCCGCGGCGGCGCTGAGGAGCTTTGTGGCATAGAGGTTCATGGCATCGCGATGGTCGGCGTTCATGTGCGCGACGGCGCCCTCTTCCGCGGCCAGCAGGTCCTCGGCACCGGTGAGGTCCGTCAGGAATTGCTCAGGCTTGAGATCGACGATCCGGCCGAAACCCGCGACCAGATGGGTTCCCGTGGGCCGGATCCGGAAGAAAGAGAAATCCTTAAAGGAAACAAAGCCGTCTGCCGACGGATGGGCACTGAGATACCGTCGCTGGAGCAGATCCTTGTCCGCAGCGGCCTCTTCCGCCCGACCTGACAGCATGATCCGGGCGCCTTCCAGGGGATCGCCGGCCGCACGCTCGTCCAGCATCAGCGAGACCCGGCTGTCCGCAAGGATGTTCCGGGTGTGCACGGCGAGACGCGAGATCAGAAGGATCGGCGAGCCATCGGGGTGGCTGGCTAGATTGACCAGGGAACAATAGGGATCGCCGCTGCCGGCCATCAGCGTCGCCAGGGCGCCCTGCCGGGACCGTCGCAGCAGCGATTTGGCGAGCTTTCCGGGGTCGAAATCGGGGGTCGGTTGCATCGGCTTTCTCGGGTCAGGTGGTTGCATGGGGGGCCTTGTTTCGGGTAAACGGGGGCCCGGTTATGGGTCGAGATGCGGCGAATCTGCCGTGTTTCGTGGAACTTGGTCACACTTCAGCCCAGCTTGCATTGCTCGGTGACAAGGTTCGAATGCCGAGTTCGGCACCCATGTATGCGGCGCATCACTGATTGCTCGCCGTTTCAAGCCACGACCCAAACGGAAAGCAGAAAGCAGAGAGGCTCATGCCCACAATCGCTTTGGTCGACGACGACCGCAACATTCTCACATCCGTCTCGATCGCGCTGGAAGCCGAAGGCTACCGCATCATGACTTACACCGACGGCGCCTCCGCGCTCGACGGTTTCCGCACCACCCAGCCCGATCTTGCCATCCTCGACATCAAGATGCCGCGCATGGACGGCATGGAGACGCTGCGTCGTCTCAGGCAGAAATCCGACCTGCCGGTGATCTTCCTCACCTCCAAGGACGAAGAGATCGACGAGCTGTTCGGCCTCAAGATGGGCGCCGACGACTTCATCCGCAAACCGTTCTCGCAGCGCCTGCTGGTCGAGCGCGTCAAGGCGGTGCTGCGCCGCTCGGCGCCGAAGGACCCGACGGTTGCGCCGAAGGAGAACGACGCCAAGGCGCTCGACCGCGGCCTGTTGCGCATGGATCCGGAACGCCACACCTGCACCTGGAAGAACGAGCCGGTGACGCTGACCGTCACCGAATTCCTGATCCTGCAGGCGCTCGCGACCCGGCCGGGCGTGGTGAAGAGCCGCAACGCACTGATGGACGCCGCCTATGACGACCAGGTCTATGTCGACGACCGCACCATCGACAGCCACATCAAGCGGCTGCGCAAGAAGTTCAAGGTGGTCGACAACGAGTTCGAGATGATCGAGACGCTTTACGGCGTCGGCTACCGTTTCAAGGAAGCCTGAGGCGGCGGGCGCCCTCTACGACGACGAGAGCATCTCCGGTTCTCGTTCCATCGGAACCAGGATCGCTCTAGGATGCGGGACCTTCGCACGAGCTGTCCTAACGCGGGCGTAAGCATTGCTTGACCGAACGCAGCCTGACCCAAACCAGAGCGCCGGGGATGTCGCATCCACCGGCGTTCCGGAGCACGTCACTGATGATAAGCCGCAGGGCTGGCGACCGCTGAACTGGCTGAAACGCGCCGGCCAGTTCTTCTTTGCGCTGTCCTTCTCGAGCCTGACCCGCCGCATCGTCTCGCTCAACCTCGCCGGCCTCGTCGCGCTGGTCGCGAGCATCCTGTACCTGTCGCAATTCCGCGCCGGCCTGATCGACGCGCGCGCACAGAGCCTGCTGGTCCAGGCCGAGATCATCGCCGGCGCGATCGCGGCCTCCGCCACGGTGCAGACCAACGCCATCACCATCGATCCCGACAGGCTGCTCGACCTCAAGCCGGGCGAGACCTATGGTGGCTCGGACGAGTATTCGCCGCTGGACTTCCCGATCAATCCGGAGCGCGTGGCGCCGGTGCTGCGCACGCTGATCTCCCCGACCAAGACGCGCGCCCGCATCTACGATCCGAACGGCAGCCTGCTGCTCGACAGCCGCAACCTCGAAAACGTGCTGCGCTACGACCTGCCGCCGCCGGCCGAGAAGCCTGGCATCGTCGAGCGCGGCATGGTCGCGGTGCGCACCTGGCTGAACCGCGGCGACCTGCCGCTCTATCGCGAGCTCGGGCCCGAGAACGGCAATGGCTATGCGGAGGTGGGCGACGCGCTCCAGGGCCAGAAGCGCTCGATGGTGCGGGTCAATGCGCGCGGCGAGGTGATCGTGTCGGTCGCGGTCCCCGTGCTGCGCTCGCGCGCGATTCACGGCGCCCTGATGCTGTCGACGCAGGGCGACGACATCGACCAGATGGTCACCGCCGAGCGCCTCGCCATCCTGAAGGTCGGCGGCGTCGCCGCCGCCGTCATGATCATGCTGTCGCTCTTGCTCGCGAGCACGATCGCCGGGCCCGTGCGCCGGCTCGCCGACAGCGCCGAGCGCGTCCGCCGCCGCATCAAGGCGCGCATCGAGATTCCCGATTTCACCCGCCGCCGCGACGAGATCGGCCATCTCTCCGGCGCGCTGCGCGACATGACCAGCGCGCTCTACAGCCGCATCGAGGCGATCGAGATGTTCGCCGCCGACGTCGCCCATGAATTGAAGAATCCGCTGACCTCGCTGCGCTCGGCGGTCGAGACGCTGCCGCTGGCGCGCAACGAGAACAGCCGCGCGCGCCTGCTCGAGGTGATCGAGCACGACGTCAAGCGGCTCGACCGGCTGATCTCCGACATCTCCGATGCCAGCCGTCTCGATGCCGAATTGCAGCGCCAGGACGCGATCCCGGTCGACCTGCGCCGCCTGCTGACGACGCTGGCGTCCGTCGCCAATGAAACCAAGCTCGGCCACGACGTCGCGGTCGAGACGCGCTTCGAGGGCCGCGGCCCGACCGACACTTTCTCGGTGATGGGCCACGATTCTCGGCTCGGGCAAGTGATTTCCAATCTGCTCTCCAATGCACAATCGTTCTCGGAAGCCGGCAGCAAGGTGCGCCTCACCTGCCGCCGCGTGCGCGGCGAGATCGAGATCGTGGTCGACGACGACGGCCCCGGCATTCGCGACGACGCGCTGGAGCGCATCTTCGAGCGCTTCTACACCGATCGTCCGCATCAGGGCTTTGGCCAGAACTCCGGCCTCGGCCTGTCGATCTCCAAGCAGATCGTCGACGCCCATGGCGGGCGGATCTGGGCGGAGAACCGTCCTGGCCCGCTGGATGCCGAGGGCGCTCCGACGGTTTCCGGCGCGCGCTTCGTGGTGAGGCTGCCGGCGCTATGAGCGACGGCGAGCCCAGCGTTCACGCCTCCGCCGTCAAGGTCGGGAATTTTGCCGTGCTGATCCGTGGGCCATCCGGCTCCGGCAAGTCGCGACTTGCCTTTGATTTGATCATGGCAGGACGCGCTGGTGTGGTCGAAAGAGCCGTTCTGGTCGGTGATGACCGTGTCCATCTTGCGACAGTCGGCCACGAAATTGAGGTCCGCCCCGCGCCGACATTGGCTGGCCTGATCGAGATCCGGGGCCTGGGGATCCGCTGCTGCGAGTTCGTGGAGCATGCGACCGTCGGCCTCGTGGTCGATCTGGACGCGGCGGATGCGGAGCGCCTGCCTGCGGCCGAATCCCTGAAAACCAGCATTTCTGGTGTCGAAATACCGCGAATCCCGGTCCCCCGCGACTATTCGCCCCTCCCCCTGGTTGTTGCGGCCTTGACCACTACCAAGAGTTCATCTTCCGTTAACCCTTCTGCCGATTGTTTGAAGGGAATTGGTAACCATATGAAGCCCACTATCGCGACCGAATAGACCGGCGCAGCTCCCCTTATCCATCCGTCTATATTCAGGGAGATACGCAACATCCCCTCTTGCGCGGGGGCTCTGGATGGTCAAAGTGGCGCGTTCGTGCGGTGCACCAAAAGCGCCCGCGAGGAGTTTTCCGATGATTGGTCTAGTACTTGTGACCCACGGGCGCCTTGCCGACGAATTCAAGGCGGCGCTTGAACATGTCATGGGTCCACAAAAGCAAATCGAAGCGATCACGATCGGCGCCGAGGATGATTCCGATCTCTGCCGAAGCGACATCATCGAGGCGGTCAACCGCGTCGATTCCGGCGACGGCGTTGCGATCCTCACCGACATGTTCGGCGGCACGCCCTCGAACCTCGCAATATCCTGCATGAGCCGGCCCAAGGTCGAAGTGCTCGCGGGCATCAACCTGCCCATGCTGGTGAAGCTCGCCAAGGTGCGCGAGGAGCGGGCGCTGCCGGACGCGATCGCGATGGCCCAGGAAGCAGGCCGCAAATACGTCACCATCGCCAGTCGCGTGCTCGCCGGCAAATGAGCGACGAGGCGCCACAAGCGGGGACCGGCGTGCCCGCGGGCGCGATCTCCAAGGAGCTTCTGATCATCAACAAGCGCGGCCTGCATGCGCGCGCCTCGGCGAAATTCGTCCAGGCGGTCGAGCGCTTCGACGCGCAGGTGTGGGTGACACGCGGCGGCGAGACCGTCGGCGGCACCTCGATCATGGGCCTGATGATGCTCGCCGCGGGTCCCGGCACGACGATCACGGTGGCGGCGGCAGGTACTGACGCCGAAGCCGCGCTCGCGGCGATCACCGAGCTCGTCGAGAGCAAGTTCAACGAGGAAGGGGTTTAGACCCCCAACGTCATTCCGGGATGGTGCGACAGCACCAGAGTTCGATGCTGCGCATCGCCCCGGAATGACCTTCGGTCACTTCCCCGGCGGCACGATATAGACGTTCCAGCTCATTGCCGGGCCGGCCTTGCCGTGGGTGAAGCGCCGCGTGGTCATCACCATGCGCTCGGCGTTCGGCGCGGTCTCGGATACCCATTTCTCGAACTTGGGCAGGCGTTCGTCGGTCGCATCGAACACGCCGATGAAGCCGTATCTCTTGACGTCGTCGAGCGAGGTCAGCCCGGAGGCCCAGGCTTCGTTCGGCGTGAACGGGCTGGGGTGATCGGGGCTGTAGAACACCATCGGCTGAATCGTCTCCATCGTCCCCACGACGACGGCCCAGCGCGAGGCAAAGCGCGCGTGCCAGGACTGCGTCAGCTCGCGCGCCAGCTCCGAGCGCGCGCCATAGGTCGCGGTGTTGCCGGCATTGGCCGCCATCTCGCGCGCGGCGATCCAGGGCGAAGCTATGAGCGTCGCGGCGCTGAGCACGAGCCAGATCGCGGCGATGTTGAACAGCACGGTGCTCTGCACGCGCAAGGTCGGGATCGCGACCAGCGCCAGCGGCACCAGGAAGAACAGCGAGATGCCCCAATCGGTCTTCATGTAGATGCTGAACACCAGCGCGCCGAGCGGCGGCCCGAACGCGACGATGACCTGGATGATCCAGACGTTCAACGCCTGCGGGACATTGACGCCGGAATTGGCGCCGCGCGCCCAGGCGCGCGTGACGATGCGCGAGGGCGCGCGCAGCAGCAGCTTGACCCAAGGCCGCACCAGCGCCATGGCCAGCGCCGCGATCGCCACCGGCAACGCCAGCAAGCCCAGATTATGCAGCGCGTAGCCGGCGACGAGCTGGTGCACCTGGGTTTTGTCCTGGAGGCTGTAGGTGTCGCCGGCATAGGTCAACGGCACGAAATGCGCATCCGCCAGCCAGACGATGTGCGGGATCATCGCCGCGACCATCGTCGCGATCGCCACCCACGGCGCCGGCGACGACAGGAAGCGCAACCGGTCGGGATGGATCAGCGCAGCAAGGCCGATGGCGCCGATCATGGTCAGCACCCAATATTTGGTCATCAGCGCCAGCGCACCGGCAAGCCCGAGCAAGATTCCGGATTGCCAGCTTCGCTTCTCGAATGCGTTGAGATAAGCGAGCACCAAGAGCGGCAACGTGACGAGCTGGAGCAGGTCCGGGTTGTACTTGAAGCCCTTGAAATTGAAGATCGGGTAGAGTGCGATCATCACCACGGCCAGGAACGCGCGCCGCGCATCCACCACGCGCAAGCTCACGAACCAGCAGATCACCATGCCGACGCTCACCGTCGCCATCGCGAGCGCATAGGTCGCCCAGTCCGCCGCCGGGAACACCTTGAACCAGAGGCCGGCCACCCAGCCCGACAGCGGCGGGTGCTTGCCGTAGCCCCAGAGGAATTTCTGGCCCCAGCCATAGGCTTCTGCGACGTCCATGTGAACGTCCTGCGCCGCCTTGAGATTGATCAGGATGAAGGTCCAGAGCACCGCGTGCAGGATGGCGAGCTGGATCACCAGCCACAGGCCCGCCTCGGGGCGGACCGCGCAGGCAACCAGCCAGGCCCGGAAGCGGTTGTAGCTCAAGCGGGTCTTCGCCCGCGCTCTGGCCGTGGGAAGAGAGGTCGTCGACATGGGCTTGGACATGGGCCGCTTGCTAGCGCGTTTTGGGCGTCCGTGGAATCAGCTTGGCGTGAAGAAAGGCCCTGAAAATACAGCAATATGGTTGCCGCACGGGGATGTGAGTGGTATCCCGCGCCCATGACGACCGTCCCCATTTCCAACATCCGCAACTTCTCCATCGTCGCCCATATCGACCATGGCAAATCGACGCTGGCCGACCGCCTGATCCAGATGACCGGCGGCCTCTCCGACCGCGAGATGGCGGGCAAGGAGCAGGTGCTCGATTCCATGGACATCGAGCGCGAGCGCGGCATCACCATCAAGGCGCAGACGGTGCGGCTCTCGTACCGCGCCAAGGACGGCAAGGATTACATCTTCAACCTGATGGACACGCCCGGCCATGTCGACTTCGCCTACGAAGTCTCGCGGTCGCTGGCGGCGTGCGAGGGTTCCCTCCTGGTCGTCGACGCCAGCCAGGGCGTCGAAGCGCAGACGCTCGCCAACGTCTACCAGGCGCTCGACAACAATCACGAGATCGTTCCGGTCCTGAACAAGGTCGACCTGCCCGCGGCCGAGCCCGAGAAGGTCAAGCAGCAGATCGAGGACGTCATCGGCATCGACGCTTCCGACGCCGTGATGATCTCGGCCAAGACCGGCCTCGGCGTTCCCGATGTGCTCGAAGCCATCGTCACCCGCCTGCCGCCGCCGAAGGGCGATCGCGACGCCACGCTGAAGGCGCTCTTGGTCGACAGCTGGTACGACGTCTATCTCGGCGTCGTCGTGCTGGTGCGCATCGTCGACGGCACCATGAAGAAGGGCCAGCGCGTGCGCATGATGGGCACGGGTGCAGCCTACGACGTCGAGCGCGTCGGCTTCTTCACGCCGAAGATGCAGCAGGTCGAGGAGCTCGGCCCCGGCGAGATCGGCTTCATCACCGCCGCGATCAAGGAAGTCGCCGACACCCGCGTCGGCGACACCATCACCGACGACAGGAAGCCGGTCGCCGAGATGCTGCCAGGCTTCAAGCCGGCGATCCCCGTGGTGTTCTGCGGCCTGTTCCCGGTCGACGCCGACGATTTCGAGACGCTGCGCGCGGCGATGGGCAAGCTGCGCCTCAACGACGCCAGCTTCTCCTTCGAGATGGAGACCTCCGCCGCGCTCGGCTTCGGCTTCCGCTGCGGCTTCCTTGGGCTGCTGCACCTCGAGATCATCCAGGAGCGGCTGTCGCGCGAGTTCGATCTCAACCTGATCGCGACCGCGCCGAGCGTCATCTACAAGATGAAGCTCACCGACGGCCAGGAGATCGAGATCCACAATCCCGTCGACATGCCCGACGTGGTCAAGATCGCCGAGATCGACGAGCCCTGGATCGAGGCGACCATCCTCACGCCGGACGAATATCTCGGCAGCGTCTTGAAGCTGTGCCAGGACCGCCGCGGCTCGCAGAAGGAGCTCACCTACGTCGGCTCCCGCGCCATGGTGAAATACGACCTGCCGCTCAACGAGGTCGTGTTCGACTTCTATGACCGCCTGAAGTCGGTCTCCAAAGGCTACGCCTCGTTCGACTATCACCTGACCGACTACAAGCCGGCCGATCTCGTCAAGATGCAGATCCTGGTCAATGCCGAGCCGGTCGATGCGCTCTCGATGCTGGTCCACCGCACCCGCGCGGAAGGGCGCGGCCGCGCCATGGTCGAGAAGATGAAGGAGCTGATCCCGCCGCACATGTTCCAGATCCCGATCCAGGCGGCGATCGGCGGCAAGGTGATCGCCCGCGAAACGGTGCGCGCGCTGCGCAAGGACGTCACCGCAAAATGCTACGGCGGCGACATCACGCGTAAGCGCAAGCTTCTGGAGAAGCAGAAGGAAGGCAAGAAGAAGATGCGGCAGTTCGGCAAGGTCGACATCCCGCAGGAAGCTTTTATTGCCGCACTGAAGGTGGATAGCTGACGAGGCGCGGGACGCTTCGGGTGTGACGAGGCTCGGTCCTGTTAGCCGAGGCCCGCAAGCAAAAAATGCGAAAACAACCCCATGCACAGTAGCCACCCCCTTGGCGGAATTGTGTTTTTCGATTTACCGAAATCGGTTTGACCCGTCGGGCAAAACAGGGGTATAGTGGCATCATCGCAGCGGGTGTGAGATAGGCGCCTGTCCGCATGCAGCTCGTAGGATGGGTTGAGCTCTTGCGAAACCCATCGCCCTCAGCGGCGGACGCACTATCTAGTGACTCTTGCTCGATCCGATCTCCAGCATGAAGCTTGACGGGTTTCGCTTCGCTCCAGCCATTCTGCGCGCTAGGATGAGCCCGCACTGGCATGCACCTGCATAATTTCAAGTATAAATCATTCAACCCAACGGAGTTATTTCATGATTCATTCAAGCATCACGCGTCGCAGACTCCTTGGCGCTGCGGCAGGCTCGGCCTCAGCAATAGCATCAGGCGCATTCATCGGTCCGGCCCGCGCGCAATCGACACAAAGAACCTATGTGCTCGTTCCCGGCGCGTATTACGGCGCCTGGTCCTGGCATCGAGTCACGGAACGCCTGCAGAAGCAAGGTCATCGCGTGTATCCGCTGACGCTGACCGGATTGGCAGAGCGCTCACACCTTCTGAACAAGGACATAACCCTCGACACGCACATTGCCGACATCGCCAATCTCGTCGAATGGGAAGACCTGACGGACGTCTGCCTCGTTGCCCATTCGTATGGCGGCTGTCCGGCATCCGGCGCGCTCGAACGGATCGGAAGCCGGGTGTCCTCCATCGTCTGGGTCGATGCACTCAAGCCCGCGGACGGCCAGTCGTTTCGGGACCTCGTTCCCTTCCCCATCGAAGAAGGCGCGATCAGCCGTCCGGCTCCCAAGGCGCTTCCTCCGAATGCGTTCAACGATCCGAAGGATGTGGCCTGGGTCCTGTCGAAGGTCACCCCACACCCCGTCGGCACATTCCTGCAGCCGGTCAAACTCTCGGGCGCGCGCGAAAAGGTCGCCAAGAAAACCTACATCCGCCTGCCGAAATTCCAGGCGGCTGCCATGGACAAGGCCGCAGCGGAGTGCAAGGCGGACAACTCCTGGACCGTCCTCGAAAACACCACGTCCGGCCACTCGGTCATGATCGTCGAGCCGGATTGGTTGACGGACGTGTTGACCAAAGCCGCGTGAGATCGGTCTCATTTAGCGGGATGGGTTTCTGGGGTGGGTAAAGCGAAGCGTGTCCACCCGCTTGTGTGCGGTCGGGAAGAGTGGTGGGCATGGCGCTCCGCGCGCCTTTGCCCACCCTAAGAAAGCCGTGCTCGCGTAGGCGCAACCTCACAGCATCTTCTGCTTCCCCTCGACGTACCTTGCGAAATTGTCGAGGATCGCCTGCCAGCCACTCCGCTGCTGCTCCTCCGAGTGCGTCGTTTCGCCATCAAACACGACGCGGACGACAACGCCTTTCGCGCCCGGCACGAACTCGACCTCGGCCTTGCGATCGCCAAAGGCGTATTCGATCCGCCTCTGCTCGACGATTTTCGTGTAGGTGCCGGCGAAGTCGAAGCCCATGCTGCCGTCCTTGGCTTCCATCCGCGACGAGAAGGCTCCGCCCTCCCGCAGGTCGACCGTCGCCTTGGTCGTATGCCAGTCGTCGGACGCCGCATTCCACTTCACGATGTCGGCAGGCGTCGTATAGGCCTGCCAGACCTGATCGATGGGGGCTGCGACGCAGGTTTCGACGGCGATCCTCATGGGTATTGCTCCAGTTCGATTTTGACGGCCCGGGGTGACATCGATTCGTCCGCGCGGGATCCATGCACCGCTCGTGCGGGACATGTCCATCCAAGGACGATCGAGACCCGTCGATGCCGACATGATCGAACCATCAATACGATAAAAAAGCGGCCTGAGGCGCGCGCGCCCCTGCCACAGTCAGCATCAGCAGATCTTTTGAAAACGCGCGCGCCACCGCGATGCCTTGATCGGCGGTAGCACGTAGCTTTTACCTTCGGCGGAGACCCTCAGGGGCCGCCCGGACCCCAAAAGATCGAGGACGCGGTCTTCCAGCACCCGCCATTGATCATCGGCAAGCCCGGGATGACCAAGGTCCGCCTGGTTGAACATCGAGGTGCTCGGCGGGAACGATTCGGGACCGGCATATGTGAAGCCGGCGAAATCCATCTGCGTCTTGCCGTTGCCGATCCTGATCGAGGCCTCGGTGTGCTCCTGTGTCGGCGCGTTGCCCGGATAGACCGCATCCAGTTCGAAATGCGAACCGCAGCCGATGCGGAATATTGTCTTGCCGCGCGGGTCGGAAAAGACGAGCCATGGCCGATCCTGGCGGTCCATTTCGAAGGTCCATGCGCCGCTCCACATGTCATTCGATGGGGCGCCGGCCGCCGTTGCGGCAGACAATCCGAGCCACGTCAGGGCGACGACAAGTTGGAGCAGTCTTGCAGGCTTCGTCATGGCCCCTCAACGCGATCCGCTGATGATCCTCACACCAAGGATGTCCCGACCGGCCGGGCCGACCTGCTCAGATCGGCCTTGTCTTCCCCCGAATGGCCATCGACCGTTTCAAGACTTGCTCGGCATCGGCATAGCGGCCCTGATCCTTGTAGAGACCGGCGAGATTATCAAGAACGCCGGCGAGATCCGGATGGTTGGGGCCGAGGGTCTTCTCGAAGGTGGCCACCGACCGCTTGAACAGCCGCTCGGCTTCGGCGCTGCGCCCCTGACGCGCATAGAGCGCAGCCAGATTGTTCTGTGCCTGCGCGATGTCGGGATGATCGGGGCCGAACGCCTTCTCGGTCACCACCATCGACCGCTTCAGCAGCCGCTCGGCATCGGCATAGCGATGCCGATTGATATAAGCGTCGGCCAAATTGTTCATCAGCACCGTGGCTTCGGGATCGTCGGGGCCGAGCGCTTTCTGGAGCACGGCGAGGCCTCGCTTGAACTGCGGTACAGCCTGATCGTACCGGCCCTGATTGCTGTAAACGGCGCCGAGGTTGCTCAACGCCAGCACGATCGACGGATCATCGCTTTTCTCGCTAATGGCGATCGACCGCTTGAGAAGCGGCTCCGCTTCCGCGTAACGCTCTAACGCGCGATAGAGATCGCCCAGATTGTTCAGCACCATTGCGACTTCGGCATGATTCGGACCGAGTGTCTTCTCCCGGATGGCCAGCGCGCGCTTGTACAGCGGTTCGGCAACGGCGTATTGGCCGAGATTGTAATGGATCGTGCCGAGGTCGTTCAGCGGCATCGCGACGTGCGGATCATCAGGGCCAAACTCCTTCTCGCGAAGGGCCAGCGACTTCTGGGCCAACGGCAGCGCTTCCATGTACTTCCCGGCCCGATAAAGTTCCTTCATCTGCCGCGTGAGCGTGCCCGCCTCGTCCTCTTCGGCATAGGATGGCGCGCCGAACGACAGGCTCAAGGCAAGTGCAGTGACTGCAACGCAGATCGATGCTTTCAGGGTCCTCATCGCGCCTTCCCTCGTCGCTGCTATCGGGACTTACGCGCCGTTGGTGCTCCCGGAAGCCGGACAGGTTCAATGCAGCCGCGGCGCTGACGGGCCCGTCACCGGACGGTCGCCAAGTACCGGCCAAGAGGACGAACGCGACCGACCGCGCGACGGTGCGGCCGTATGCCGCCGGCGGGCGTCATCACTTCATCATTGTCCCAGCTGCTGAAGCACGGCGAACCACAACGCGAGCGGCTCCCTGAGCGCGCCCGGCTCGGACGGCTTTTGGCGAACGGCCGTGTGCACCATGACGAGCTTGGACGCGGGATCGACCAGGATGACCTGACCGCGGATGCCGAGCAGGGCAAATCGGCGCTGCTCGCCGGGAAGGAGCCACACCTGATAGCCGTAGCCGAAATAGGGCGTGGCCACGCGCGGGGCGAGATGGCCGTCCGCCGGCCGCACGGTCGTTGCATCCAGCAGCCATTGCCGTGGGATCAATTGACGGCCTTCCCAGGCGCCGTCATGGGCGAGTAACCGGGCCAGGCGCGCATAGTCGCGCAAGGTCGCGTTGAAGCAGCAAAAGGCGATCTCCTGCCCGCTCCCGTCGATCGCCCACGAGGCATCCGCTTCGGTGCCGATGGGGTCCCAGATCCGGTCGTGGAGATAGTCGGCAACCGGCATGCCCGTAGCGGCGCGCAGGACCAGGCCGAGGATCTCGGTTTCAACGCTGGCATAGTGGAATTTGGCGCCTGGCGGTGCGGTTCGGGTGTTGAACTGCGCGACGATGGCAGCGGGATCTTTCGGCGCGTCGACGAACAGGGCCCGCCCAAGCCGGGCGATGTCGTCGTGCCCATCATAGACTTCCGAGAATTCGACGCCCGAAGACATGTTCAACAAGGCGCGGATGGATGTGTTGCCAAATTCCGTGCCTGCAAGGGCGGGGACGTAGGTCGAGACGAGGTCGTCGATCGACTTGATCCGTCCCTCGGAGACCGCGATCCCGACCAGCATGGCCACCAGCGTCTTCGCCATGGACTGCGAGACAAAGCGGTCGTGGTCGGTCCGCGCATATTGATAGTGCTCGTAGAGGATGGTGTCGTCCCTGGCGATCAGGAGTCCCGTCACCGGGTTGCGCTTGAGGTAGTCCGCGATGCTCAGCCGTTCGGTGCCAAAGCTGTAGGCGATCGATGGCTCCGGCGCGCGCTTGAATTGCCACGGCGCGGTCGCGCGACCGATCGGACGCGAGGGGTAGATCTCGCCGAAATGGCTGTAGACCCCGACGAGCTTGTCGAGCTGGGGGGCGGCTCCCCGCGTGCCGACCGGATAGCCCTCGGCCGCGCCGTAGATATCGGCATCGGGACCGCTATCCGAAAAGACCGGCCCTGGATCGCCGGGCGAGCTTCGGCCGTCCTGTGCGTTTGCCAGGGGCGCCGAGAGCACGAAGACGACAATGACGGGTAACAAAAACCCGCGGCAACCGCGCGGCCGGCAGAGCGCTCCCCAATGCATTGTCCTTGCCTCACACGTTCTTGCGTGTGCGCCTATGAGAACAACCTCGCAGGCCGATGACGAAAGGATGCTATCACTGGGCGTAGACGGTGTCAGCATGTCGCCCGCAGGCTCGTAGGAAGGGTTTCGCTTCACTCTACCCATCCTACAAGCTTCACTCCACGCGCTGCGGCGGACAAGTCGCTACGCGTTGGCCGGGTAGCCAACCTCTGCCAAGCCCTTTCTGATGCCGATTCTGTTGGTGCACCATCGCCTCTTGTGATCAGATAGTTTTGGGGGCGCGAGAGACGTCAAATGAGGCGACGGAAGTTTCTGGGCTTCTTGGGAATGGCGGCTATATCGGCGCGCGAAGCATTTGCTCAAAAGCGCGTTCCGGTCGTGGGGTTCGTCGGATTTGCCACGCCGGAAATCGACAATGCGACGCTCGTTCCCTTCCGGAAGGCGCTCGTCGAGCTGGGCTATGTGGAGGGCCGCAACATCGTCATCGAGGCCCACTCGACGGCCGGCGATGTTTCGCGTGGTCTGGCATGGATCGACGATCTGGTGGCCAGACAAGTGGATGTCCTGCTTTCGCCAGGCCCAGCCGCAGCACGCGCGATCGTCAGGAAGACCAATATTCCCGTTGTCGCCGTGGCCTTGCCTGCGGTGCAAAGCGACCCTGAATTGTTTCAGAGCCTCGCCCGGCCGGGCGGCAGTCTCACCGGCTTCGCTGCGTTCGGCGAGGAGATGTCGGCCAAGCGCATCGAGATGATCCGGGAGATCCTGCCCTCGCTGAAGCGGATCGGCGTCTTGAACAATGCGACGGACCCGACCTTCAGCGCCTGGGGCGCGCAAACCGTCGAGGAAGCACGACGCGCTGGGCTGGAGCCGGTGCGCCTCGGACTCACAAGCGCGTCGGCGGCGGCGGTTGCCGAGCAATTCAACGTGCTCGCGGACGCGGGCGGCAGCGCCGTGATCGTCATTCGCGACTACATGACCGCCGCCATGCAGGACGCAATTTGCCGTATCGGCATCGACATGAAGATCGCTGTCATCGGGCAGCAGAGGGAGTTCGCGCACGCCGGCGCTCTGATCAGCTATGGCGCCGACATCGGAGACCTCTTTCGTCGCGCTGCGGGTTATGTCGATCTGATTCTGAAGGGACAAAAGCCTGCAAACATGCCAATCCAGCTACCAACCAAATTCGAGCTGGCCGTCAATCTCAAAACTGCGCGTACGCTTGGAGTGACGATCCCGCCCACCATTCTCGTGCTGACGGACGACGTGATCGAGTGAAACGCCGTTGAAATGTCCCGCTGATTACCGCGGCTATGGGCAGGCTCAACATCCAGTCATTCGCGAGGACTTCGGTGGAGCAATTCATGGAATGCAGCATCCGGCCCGCGCTCGACGATGACGCCGAGGCCATCAGCGCCGTCATCTTGCGTGCGCTGCGCGAGACGAATGCGAAGGACTATACGGAGGAGATCATCGAACGGGTCGAGCGCAGCTTCGGCCCAGACGCCGTGCACCGACTGATCGGGCAACGCACTGTTTTCGTCGCCACCATTGGCAGCCGCCTCGTTGGAACGGCAAGCCTCGACGGAAGCGTCGTCCGCACCGTCTTCGTTTCTCCCGACGTTCAGGCCCGCGGGATCGGCAAGCTGCTGATGGCTGCGATCGAGCGCACTGCGCGTGAGCGAAACATCCCGTCCTTGACAGTCCCTTCGTCAGTCACCGCGGAGACCTTCTATGCGCGACTGGGGTTCAACGCCGTGCGCGACAGCTATTATGGCGACGAACGTACGATCATCATGGAGCGATTGCTCACTGACCGGTCCTAGCGCGTCGGATGGGTTGAGCTCTCGCGAAACCCACCGCTGGACGGCGGGTGCAGCATCCGGCAATTCTTAGCTCGATTGTGAGGATAAAGTTCGATGGACTTCGCTTCCGCTCTACCCATCCTACGAACTGTACCTACTCCACGCCTCGCTGCGCGATCCTGATCCCATCCGCGATCCGGTCACTTGGGTGCAGCGCGACGCGGTCGCCGGCGGCGAGGCCTGAGAGAACTTCGGTCGTGCGGTTGTTGCGGTGGCCGATCTGGACGGGGACGGTTTTGGCGCGGCCGTTGTCGTCGGTGAAAACGGCCCACTGATCGGCTTTCCGGAACAAGGCGCTCCGGGCGGTGCACACTGGCCGCTAGACGATCTGCAGCAAGTCAGTCGGATAGGAACAATCGGTGAACTCCGCCGTTCGTAGCGCGAGGAGACGCCTATGGCGGGGGCGTCCAAGCTCATTGACGAAATGCGCAAGAAAGCAGGCGTCAAATAGGGGCAGCAGGAAAAAGCGATATTTGTCGAGGGAGTCGTGATGCCACGCGGAGACAAACGCAGCTACACCGATAAGCAGAAGCGACAGGCCGAACGCATCGAGCAAGGCTACGAAGCCCGAGGTGTTCCCGAAAAGGAAGCCGAACGGCGGGCCTGGGCGACCGTCAACAAAGAAACCCATGGCGGCAAGACGAGCGGGTCCGGCAGAGGCACCGAAGAAGACACTTCCCCGTCACGCAAGGGCGGCAGGCTTGGCGGAAAAGCGTCAGCCAGCCGACCGGCCGATGAACGTTCCAGGTCAGCCAAGAAGGCTGCTCAAACTCGCAAACGCCGCGCGGCGTGAAGGAGGCACAATGTCGACATGCGAAACCTGCGGCAATGACTATGACAAGACTTTTCAGGTGGTGATGAACGGCCAGGCGCACACGTTCGACAGCTTCGAGTGCGCAATTCATGCCTTGGCGCCAACGTGCAAGCATTGTGGAACGCGCATCGTGGGACACGGCCTGGAAAAGAGCGGCACCTACTATTGCTGCGACCACTGCGCCCAGAAGGAAGGCGTGACTGAGCTCCGCGACCGTGTGTAAGGAATAGACCCGCGCACGCACCTTCCTCAGGAATTTTGGTGCGCACTCGGCAAGAGTGAGATGAAACGGACTGCCGTTGCCAGGCGCCGCTCTCGCTGAAATAGACGACGGACGAGCCTGCGTCTCTGCTGGCCATGCCTTGCTTGAGACGATCTCAGTACGAGTTTGTGCTATGGCGGCCGCAAATAATCGCCTTGTTACGGTGTTCGGTGGAACGGGATTTCTCGGCCGCCGCGTTGTTCAACACCTGCTCCGGACGCCTGACTTTCTCGTTCGCATTGCATCAAGACATCCCGAACGAGGCAGACAGCTTTTTGGTCACGACAACCCACGCATCCAATCTGTGAACGTCGATCTACGCGACGAGGGTTCGCTAGCCGCTGTTGTTCATGGCGCATACGGCGCCATCAACACGGTCAGTCTCTACGTTGAACACGGGCAGGAGACTTTTCATTCCGTGCATGTGGAATCAGCCCGGCGATTGGCGGCCCAGGCACATCGAGCTGGCGTCGAGCGGCTCATCCACGTTTCCGGAATCGGCTCTGATGCCACTTCGCCGTCCCTCTATATTCGCAAGCGTGGCGAAGGCGAACTCGCTGTCCGCGCGGTATTCTCTGAGGCTACGCTGGTTCGCCCGGCAGTAATGTTCGGCCCGGATGACGCGTTTCTCACCATCATCATCAAGCTGCTCCGCCGATTTCCGATCTATCCGATGTTCGGCCGCGGATTGACGAGATTGCAGCCGGCCTATGTTGACGACGTGGCCGACGCGATCACAAGAGCGCTTCTGAAACCCGAAACGAACGCAATCACGTATGAATTCGCCGGTCCTCGCATCTACACATACGAAGAGCTTCTCAGAACCGTCGCGCACGCAGCCGGCCGCAGCCCCATGCTCATTCCAGTGCCATTTGCTGCTTGGCATGTAGCGGGATGGATTTCGGAGCTGCTTCCAAGGCCACCCATCACACGGAATCAGGTGGAGTTGATGCACATCGACAACACAGCGTCGGTGGGAATGCCAGGATTTTCCGAGCTTGGAATCCCGCCGCAACCGGTCGAACAAGTTGTACAGACCATGTTGCGGAACAGTGTTGGTCGAACCGGCTCTTAAACGCGGCCGGTCAGTACGAATTCGTTCTCTTTGCCATGGGGGGAACCAGCGGTCCCGCCGTGCGCGATGCGGTCCAGCCATAAAGGAGGAACTGGTTTCGTCCGTCCTGAAGTCAAAACGCGCTTCAAAAAGTGAAAATTAGTTTTGCGCCATAATCATAATGACTCCGACGCAAAAAAAGAAAATAGGGTGCAATTAACAAGAATAACCAACAAGAATAATGGGAGGAGTAGATGGACACTGCGGGTCGCCTGCGCGCGATGGCACTATTGTGCCGTCAGACAGCCGCGCGTCATCCGGATCGAGGTTGGAAGCTGCTCGCCGAAGCTGAATATTGGGAGCATTTGGCCAATGATGCGCCGGTCGATCATTTCGAACGTTGCTCGGTTGGCTCACCGCCTGATCAAGAGCCTGGTATCACAAAACCGGCCGAGGCCCTCACGGGGTGAGTGCGAAACAAAATAGTTTGTTAGCTTCTGCGTGCCTAACCTGAAGAGTGCCGCCCGCCGCCGATTGCGGCACATTGGAATGGGAATGCCGGCCCCGGCTGTTACCCCATCCTGCAGGCTAGGGCCGTTTTGAACTTTCGCAGCATCGTTCAAACCCGGTCCACAACCATGATTAGAGGCATCGCTATAGCGCTATTCGGAATGGGCATTTTGTCTCAGCTCGATCGCGCGCTCTTCTATGGTCGCAATAGTGAGGCTGCGCTCAGTCGGATGCGGGACATCGGCCGAGGCTTCGGGCTGTAGGGCCCCGTCCACGCGCCTCGTCGATCAGGCAGCGCCCCACCCGGCGGCTACTTCTTCAACAATATTCCCTTCGTTCGCGCCATTCGCCTGACTGATCCGGCGTGGCGGCCCAGTTCGGCGGCTATCTCCGCTGCTCCAGCGCCCCGCCGGGCCAGCGTGACCAGCCGTCGAACCTCCTGCTCGGCCCATTGCTTTGGCTTCGGTGTCTTCATGGTGCGGTCCCACGACCTGCACCACTTAACGACTGCGGCTGGCAGTCTGCACTTGGGAAATTTACGGGTGGCGCGTCCCCGCAAGCGGGAGAGCTTGACCGAGAGAGCCGCGCGTCCCTTACATTGGGAGATACTTGCGAACGCCAAAAAAGCAGCTCCGCGGGAGCGCCACTCACGCCACCAGCGCAGCGTCCTCGTCGCCATCGATGCCGCGCTGCTCGGCAAGCAGGCTGATGATCTCCGCATTCGGCCGGGCCTTGCTGAACAGAAAGCCCTGCCCCTCGTGACAGCCCTCGGCGCGGAGGCAGCTCAGCTCGGCCTCGGTCTCGACGCCTTCGGCGGTGATGGTGACGCCGAGGCCCTTGCCGAGGCTGACGATGGAGCGGATGATCGCCTGGGCCTCGCGGTTGGCGCCGAGATCGCGCACGAAGGACTGATCGATCTTGATCTTGTCGAAGGGAAAGCTGCGCAGATAGCTGAGGCTGGAATAGCCGGTGCCGAAATCATCCATGGAAATGCGCACCCCGAGCGCGCGCAGCGCGTGCAGCGTCGCCAGCACCTGCGCGCTCTTCTCCAGCAGCAGCGTCTCGGTGATCTCGAGCTCGAGCCGGCGCGGCGGCAGGCCGGAATGCTTCAGCGCGTCCGTCACCATCGAGAGCAGATTGCCGCTGCGGAACTGCAGCGGCGACAGGTTGACGGCGACGCGGACATCGTCGGGCCAAGCTGCGGCATCGAGGCAGGCCCGGCGCAGCATGAGCCCGCCGAGCGGATTGATCAGGCCGGTGTCCTCGGCGACCGGAATGAACTCGGCCGGCGAGACCATGCCGCGCTCGGCATGCGGCCAGCGCACCAGCGCCTCGAAGCCGGTGATGCGGCCGCTCTGGAGGTCGATCAGCGGCTGGTAATAGGGACGCAGCACATCGTTCTGGATCGCGTCGCGCAGCTCGACCTCGATCTTGCGGCGGCTCTGCGCCTTTGCATCGAGCGCAGCCTCGAAGAAGGCGAAGGTGCCGCGCGCATCCAGCTTGGCGCGCGACAGCGCCATGTCGGCGCTCTTGAGCAGCTTCTCGGAATCTTCGCCATCGCCCGGTGCCATCGCGATGCCGATCGAGGCGCCGATCACCACGGAATGACCGTCGAGCAGATAGGGATCGGCAATGGCCTCCAGCAGGCGCTTTGCGAGACCCACCGCGTCTTCCGGCCGGGCCAACCCGCTTTGCAGAACTGCGAACTCGTCGGAGTTGAGGCGCGCCAGCGCATCCTCCTCACGCAAGGTGGAGCGCAGCCGCTTGGCGACGCCGCGCAGGAGCTTGTCGCCGACCGCATGCCCCAGCGTGTCGTTGACCGCCTTGAAATTGTCGAGCCCGAGGATCAGCAGCGCGACCTTCTCGGCGCTGCGGCGCGTGTGCAACAGCATCTCGTCCATCTGCTGCCGCAGCAGGCTGCGATTGGGCAAGCCGGTCAACCCATCATGCTGGGCCATGAACGCGAGCCGCGCCTCGGCACGCTTACGCTCGGTGATGTCCATCAGCGCGAGCAGCACCGCGGGCCGCTCGGCATAGGTCAATTCGCGGGAATAGATCGCAAGGTCGATCAGCGCGCCGTCGGCCTTGACGTGCTTCCAGGTGCGGCCGGCCTGCTCCTCGCTGCAGCGGTCGGCGGTCCAGGGCGGCTCGCTGTCGAAGGCCTGCAAGGCGCGGATCTTCAGTCGCTCGAACTCGGCCCGGCTATAGCCGTAATGCGCGACCGCGGCGTCGTTGACGCCGATGATGCGCTCGTCGTCCAGCGCGCAGATGATCATGGGCACGGGATTGCCGTCGAACAGCAGACGGAACGAGGCCTCGCGCTGCTTCAATTCGGTGATGTCGACGCGCAAGCCGACGACGCCGCCGTCATCGGTCAAGCGCTCGTCGATCAGGATGACGCGGCCGTCCGACAGCTTCTGCTCGTGGCGCGCGCCGGGCCGATAGAGCTTCTGCAGGCGCTCGGCGATCCACGCGTCCTCGTTGCCGATGGCCTCGGGATAGTCGCCGCGGGCAACGCCGATGCGCAGCGTGTCTTCGAGGCGCGCGCCTTCCTCGAACAGATCGGCGGTCTTGCTGTAGATCTCGGCGTATTTCTTGTTCCAGAGCACGTAGCGGCCTTCGGCATCGAGAAACACGATGCCTTGCGGCAGAATGTCGATGGCCTGGCGCAGGCGCTCATGGGATTTGCGCGCTTCCGCGATGGCGGCTTCCGCCTCGGCACGGCTGCGCAGGACTTCGTCGCGTTCGGAAAGAGCACGCGGCGCGCGCGCGAAGCGCGGCTTGCGCGCCTTCTGGCCGGCGCGGGCAAGCACGCTTTGCTTTCGCTTTTTTGTTCTTCGAGACCCCAAACTCAACTTCACTCGTCCCAGTCGCGCCCAGCGGCCGCAAGTGTTGGGGCAAGTGTCTGAAAAAAAAGTAATCTTGCCCGGCCGCGGTCCGCGCGCGGCCGAGCTTGCTGCCTGTTTGCGCGGCGCGGCCGCGGCGGCAGGCGCCATCAGACTGAGTCCAGCGCCGCGATCAATGATCGATCTGGCGCAAAATTGCGCGCGCGCTTGAATCTGTTCCGAAATCGCGCGCGATTGCATGCGAGCTGCAGATTTCCCTCACGCCGCGCACGAATTTTGGTCAATGCAGGATACGGTTATTGCACCGTTAAGAAACCGCAGGCTCGAGACGCGATTTGGCGAGTACGCCGTGAGCCGGTAGCCGGCCTGGTTCTTAACCCTGATGCAGCCTTGGGCTATAAGAACGTCAGCATGAGTCGCCGCGGCATCACCCTCCTCCTGCTCTCCGCTTGCCTGGGCGCCAGCGGCGCGCTGGCCCAGGACAAGGGCAGCATCACCCCGAAGCCTTTGCCGCCACTCGCCAATCCGAACGATCCCGATCTCGCCGCCAAGGAGCTGTTCGCGCGAAAGCTGCTGCCGTCGAAGGGACCGGCCGATGTCATCGGCTCCTACACCAAGGGCTGCATCGGCGGCGCGGAGCAGATTCCGATCAACGGCGACCATTGGCAGGTGATGCGGCTGTCGCGCAACCGCAGCTACGGTCACCCCGACATGATCGCGCTGATCAAGCGGCTCGCCGTGAAGGCGCACAAGGACGCGGGATGGCCCGGCATCCTGGTCGGCGACATCGCCCAGCCGCGCGGCGGGCCGGCGCTGTCAGGCCATGCCAGCCACCAGATCGGTCTCGATGCCGACATCTGGCTGACGCCGATGCCGGACCGCCGGCTCTCGCGCGAGGAGCGCGAGGACATGTCGGCGGTGATGATGGTGCGCCCGGACCGGCTCGACGTCGACTCCAGGGTGTTCACGCCAGGCCATGTGCTGGTGCTGCGCGATGCGGCGCGGGAGCCCGCCGTGCAGCGCATCTTCGTCAACGCCGCGATCAAGAGGGCATTGTGCCGCGAGGCCACGGGCGACCGAGCGTGGTTGTCGAAGATCCGCCCCTGGTGGGGCCACGACTACCACTTCCACATCCGCATGCGTTGCCCGGCGGGCGCCGGCGAATGCGAGAGCCAGCCGTCACAGGCCGAGGACGAAGGCTGCAAGCCCGCCGATCTCGCCTACTGGTTCTCCGACGCGGTGCTGCACCCCAAGCCGCCGCCGGAGCCGCCGAAGCCGAAGCCACCGATGACGCTGGCGCAGATGCCACCGGCCTGCAAGGCGGTGCTGCACGCGGCGGATGCGAAGCCGTAGCGTGAGGGGCACGCTATCACCTCACCCACCGCCGTCCCGGATCGGCGCTCCGCTCGGGGCAACGCTGCGCGTTGTCCGGAGCTAAGCTTGTCCGGGACGACAGTTGTGCTTATGGCGCGCTGGTCCGAGATGACGAACCAGATTTGACCTGAGGCTCCGGCCTGTTATCTTCGCTACTGCGATATCCCCGCCGGCCGTAAGCCGTTCCAAGGGGACCGTGGAACAGCGCTTCCGCCCGTCGCATCCGACCCATTCGACGCCA
The DNA here is from genome assembly GCF_000473065.1 of Bradyrhizobium sp. WSM1743. Classification (GTDB taxonomy): domain Bacteria; phylum Pseudomonadota; class Alphaproteobacteria; order Rhizobiales; family Xanthobacteraceae; genus Bradyrhizobium. The sequence continues at coordinate 7,838 of NZ_AXAZ01000031.1, read as the reverse complement.
GATTTGCGCGTGCTGCCTTGCGCGCGCAAGCTCGCACGGAGCGCATCCCATGTTTCGGATATCAGGACTTTTCACTGCCTTCCTCATCCTCGCCAGCACCGCCCTCTCGCCCGCCTCGGCCGAGGACAAGACCATCACCGTGTTCGCCGCCGCCTCGATGAAGAACGCGCTGGACGAGATCGACGCCGCCTACACCGCCAGGACCGGCGTCAAGTTCAGCGTCAGCTATGCCGCAAGCTCGGTGCTGGCCAGGCAGATCGAGCAGGGCGCGCCGGCCGACGTGTTCGTCTCGGCCGACACCGACTGGATGGACTACGCGATTGCCAGGAAGACCATCAACGCGTCTTCCAGAGTCAACCTGCTCGGCAACAGCATCGTGCTGATCGCGCCGAAGGATTCCAGGATCGACAGCGTGACGATCGCGCAAGGTTTCGATCTCGCCAAGCTCGCCGGAGACGGCAGGATCGCAACCGGCGACGTCAAGTCCGTGCCAGCAGGCAAATATGCCAAGACTGCGCTGGAGAAGCTCGGCGCGTGGCAGGCGGCCGAGCCGAAATTCGCCATGGCGGAGAGCGTGCGGGCGGCGCTGACGCTGGTTGCCCGCGGCGAGGCCGTACTCGGCATCGTCTATTTCACCGACGCCAAGGTCGAGCCCGGTGTGAAGATCGTCGGCACCTTCCCGGCGGATTCGCATCCCGCGATCATCTATCCGGTCGCTGCGACCATCACCGCCAAGCCGGAGACGAATGACTATCTCGCCTTCCTGCGCTCGACGGCGGCCAAGACCATTCTGGAAAAATACGGCTTCAAGTTCCTGATCAGTCCCATAACTTAAGTCTTGCGACGTGATATCTGCGGCTTGATGTCTGAGATTTCCCCCGCCGAATGGACGGCGATCCTGCTCTCGCTCAGGGTCGCCATCATCGCAACGCTGGTGGCGACGCCATTCGGCATCGCACTGGCGTGGCTGCTCGCACGGCGTGATTTCTGGGGCAAGTCGCTGCTCGATGCACTCGTGCATCTGCCGCTGGTGCTGCCGCCTGTCGTCACCGGCTATCTCCTGCTCCTGACCTTCGGCCGGCGCGGCCTCGTCGGCGGCTTTCTCGCCGACCATCTCGGGATCGTCTTCGCATTCCGCTGGACCGGCGCGGCGCTGGCCTGCGGCGTGATGGCGTTTCCACTGCTGGTGCGCCCGATGCGGCTGTCGATCGAGGCGATCGACCGCCGGCTCGAGCAGGCCGCCGAGACGCTTGGCGCAGCCCCATGGAAAGTGTTCTTCACGGTGACGCTGCCGCTGGCGCTGCCCGGCGTGCTCGCCGGCATGGTGCTGGGCTTCGCCAAGGCGATCGGCGAGTTCGGCGCGACGATCACTTTCGTCTCCAACATTCCCGGCGAGACCCAGACGATTTCCTCGGCGATCTATTCGCTGATCCAGACGCCGGACGGCGATGCCGCGGCGGGACGGCTGGTGATCGTCTCGATCGTGCTGGCGCTGGGCGCGCTGATTGCCGCCGAGTGGTTCGCCCGCCGCGCCACCGCGCGGCTGCACGGAAACTGACCATGCTGCGCGTCGACATCGAAAAGCAGCTTGGCGAATTCTCGCTGCATGCATCCTTCAGCAGCGAAGGCCGCGCCATCGGCCTGTTCGGCGCGTCGGGCGCCGGCAAGACCTCACTGGTCAACATGATCGCCGGGCTGTTGCGGCCCGACCGCGGCACCATCGTGATCGACGGCGAAACCGTCGACGACACCGCGGCCGGCATCCATGTCCCGGCCTGGCGCCGCCGCATCGGCTATGTATTCCAGGATGCGCGGCTGTTCCCGCATCTCAACGTCGCACAGAATCTCGATTACGGACGGCGGATGAACCGCCTGCCGTCCGATCCTGTCCAGCACAGGCGCATCATCGACCTGCTCGACATCGGTGCCCTGCAGGGCCGCCGCCCCGGAAAGCTCTCCGGCGGCGAGCGCCAGCGCGTCGCGCTCGGACGCGCGCTATTGTCGAAGCCGCGCCTGCTGCTGCTCGACGAGCCGCTCGGCGCGCTCGACGAGGGCCGCAAGCTCGAGATCCTGCCTTATCTGGTGCGGCTGCGGGACGAAGCCAACGTTCCCATGGTCTATGTCAGCCACGACGCCGCCGAGCTGCGCCAGCTCGCGACGCAGATCGTGATGCTGAAGCAGGGCCGCGTGACGAGTTTCGGCGGGGTGAAGGTGCTGACGTGAGGCGACCGTAGCCCGGATGGAGCGCAGCGTAATCCGGGTTCTTGCAGCGTGTAAGCATTTCCCGGATTGCGCTGCGCTCCATCCGGGCTTACAGGTCCGCTTAGGCGCGGCTACCAGCCACGCTCGACGTTGCGCACCTCGCCGGTGCTCGCGTCGACATAGACCTCCATCCAGCGGCCGGCACTGTCTCGTCCATCGACCTCCCATTCGTCACCGAGGAAGTTCGTGTGCGAGACCGTCACGACGCCGAGATCACTGGCGACATCGAGCGCGACCTGCATCGAGATCTGGTCGCCGGTGTCATAGGCCATCGCCGGCGCCGCTCCGCCGAGTGCAAGGGCGATCGCGATCGGAAGGATGAACTTTCGCATTTGGCATACTCCTGTCAGTCCAAGCCGTTACGCGGCTTAAAACGAGCGGAGCCGCGGACCGTTCCGGGTTTCGCGGTCACGAGGCCGCGCAAATCTTCGCCGGATGCGGCGATTTGGTGGCGGTTGTCTGGCCCCCGGGTTCCACTGCCGCGGGCTGAGATGCTGCCGTTGAGAGATGGTGCTTCAACAAACACCGTCATTGCGAGCGTAGCGAAGCAATCCAGGCTGCCTCCGCGGAACGATTCTGGATTGCTTCGCTTCGCTCGCAATGACGAGCTTGTGGTTGATTCCGTACCGCCAAACTGAACGCGGACGGCGCGAGCGCTAAACCCCCGCGACCGAGGTCCACAACTCCGCAAGCCTCTTGCGCAGCGCCTGCGCGCGCGTCAGCGGCGCGGGCGTCTCGTCTTCCTCGGGCAAGCGGAGGCCGACGACGTTGACGCGGCCGCCGGAAATCGAGCGCGCGACAAGCACGATCTCGTCCAGCGCGAGCTCAGCGCCTTCCTTCGGCGCGCGATCGAGATGGACGTCGAAATAGTCGGCGAGCGTGAGCTTGCTCTCGTCCTCGCTCACCTTCACGCCGTAGATCTCCGCGAGCTCGGCGAGCGTGTGCTCGCCGGAGACCATGAAGTCGCCGAGCAGATGCGGATCGGGCGCAGTGCTCGGCTGCATGTCGACGAAGAAGCGGTCGAGCGACTCGGCCTTTTCCGGCGGCGCCAGCAGATAGATGTAGTCGCCCGTCGCGATCGGGTCGGCTTCCGTCGGCGTCAGGATGTTCTCGTTGCGGATGACGAGCGTCGGCTTGGACCAGGACGGGATCAGGCCGCGACGGAAATACAGGCTCTTGGGCCGCACCGGATAGCCGACCAGCTGCTGCTCGAGCTGGCCGGGCAGATCCAATTCGACGCGGCGCGGGCCGCGCTCGGCGCGCGGCAGCGCGACGTGCAGCTTGCGCGCGGCAGGGGCAAGCGTCCAGCCTTGCAGCAAGAGCGAGATGATGACGACGACGAAGGCGACGTCGAAATAGAGATAGGCCTTGGACAGCCCGACCAGCATCGGGATCGAGGCCAGGAAGATCGCGACCGCGCCGCGTAAGCCGGTCCAGGCGATGAAGATCTTTTCGCGCCAGTTGAAGCGGAACGGCGAAAGGCACACGAACACTGCGAGCGGCCGCGCCACCAGCATCAGGATCAGCGCGACGGCAACCGCCGGCAGCACGCTTGCGCCGAGCCGGCTCGGCGAGACCAGAAGGCCAAGCAGCACGAACATCACGATCTGCGCCAGCCAGGTCGCGGCATCGAGGAACGTCACCACCGAATTATGCGCGCGGGTCGGCCGGTTGCCGATGATGATGCCGGCGAGATAGACCGCGAGGAAGCCGGAGGCGTGCATGATCTGCGAGCCGCCGAAGATCACGAGCGCGCCCGTGGTCACGAACGGTGCATGCAGGCCCTGCGGCAGCGCCACCTGGTTGAGCGCGATCACGACGAGGCGGCCGCCGAACACGCCGACGACGGCGCCCAGCGCCGCCTCCAGCACGAACTCCATCAGCACATGGCCGGGCGAGCTCGAACCGACCGAGATGTATTCCACCAGCATCAGTGTGAGGAAGATCGCGAAGGGATCGTTGGTGCCGGACTCCGCCTCCAGCGTCGCGCCGACGCGCGGGCGCAGGCGCAGCCCCTGGGTGTGCACCAGCAGGAACACGGCGGCCGCATCGGTCGAGGCCACCACGGCACCGACCAGCAGCGACTCCGCCCAGTTGAGGTCGAGCGCATATTTCGCGAACGGTGCCGTGACCAGCGCGGTCAGCAGCACGCCGACGGTCGCGAGCACCACGGAGGGCGCGAGCACGGTGCGGATGCTGGCAAAGCGCGTGCGCAAGCCGCCGTCGAACAGGATCAAGGCAAGCGCGACGGAGCCGACCAGATAGGTGGTGCGGACGTCGTCGAACTGCAGCTGCCCGGGGCCGGAATCGCCGGCGAGCATGCCGATGACAAGAAAGACGAGCAGCAGCGGCGCGCCGAAGCGCAGCGCGAGCAGGCTCGACAGGATGCCGGCCATGACGAGGACGGCGCCGAGCAATATGGCGAGGCTGACGGAGTCGAGGGAAGCCATGCGGTGCTGCGGGTTACTCGGGGAATGGACGAATTCAGGTCAGGTAGCCACCGGCCGGGCACTCCCTCGCCCCGCTTGCGGGGAGAGGGTGGGGTGAGGGGGAGTCTCCGCGAGGGTGGCAGGAGTTGGACTCGCGGAGAGTCCCCCTCACCCGAAATTCAAGCTGCGCTCGAATTTCGGCCTCTCCCCGCAAGCGGGGAGAGGCGAAGCGCGCCGCCCTCGACGGAATTTCCCATCTCAAAAACATGTGCTTATGCATCCTTATCGTCGGCGGACTCGCGCGCCAACCCATTTTCGCTCCTCGCGGCAATCTGCCCGTATTTTACGGCCTTAACGCGCTTCACTTACCGGTGTATCGATGGCCTGCCTGAGCCCTTTGTGGGATTCTGCGGCTCCCTCGAATCAATTCCTCCCGCTTTGCCGACGAGACCGATGGACATGGACCTCAAAGATTTCATGGAGTTCGTGCAGACGACCGCGCGCAGCGTCGGGGCGGAAATCTCCTCACCCTGGTTCTACCTGCAATTCGGTCTCATCCTGGCCGCGGCCGGCATCGCCTACGCCGCGGAGGCCGCCATTCGCAGCCGCGTCGACATGACGTCACTGGCGATGCGCTGGCCGCTGCCGCTCCGGCACTTCGTCCGGGTGATGGTCTCCAGTGCCTCGACGGCGGTGTTCACGCTGCTCGTGATCATCTCGCGCGTGGTGATGTACCACGCGACCTGGCCGAGCCGCAGCTATCTCCTGATGGTCGCAGCCAAGCTGGGCTTCGCCTGGCTCGTGATCCGGCTCGTGACCTCGGTGCTGCGCAACGCATTCATCGTCAAGCTGGTGTCGATCACGGCGTGGTTCGTCGCCGCGCTCTCCATCGTCGGCCAGCTCGACGCGACGGTCGACCTGCTGGATTCGTTCGCGATCGTGCTCGGCGGCCTCAGGCTGACCCCGCTCTTGGCGCTCAAGGCCGGCGCGCTGCTGCTGATCGCGCTGTGGCTCACCAACATCGCGAGCAATTTCGCCGAGAGCCGGATCAACGCGACCACCGATCTCACGCCGTCGGTGCAGGTGCTGCTGGTGAAGATCATCCGCATCGGGCTTCTTGCCGTCGCAATCGTCATCGCGCTCGGCGCCGTCGGCATCGACCTCTCGGCGCTCGCGGTGTTCTCCGGCGCGGTCGGCGTCGGCATCGGTATCGGCCTGCAGAAGATCGTCGCCAATTTCATCTCGGGTATCATCCTGCTCGCCGACAAATCGGTGAAGCCCGGCGATCTCGTCACCATCGGCGACAATACCGGTCGCATCAGTGCGATGAAGACGCGCTATATTTCCGTCGCCGCCGGCGACGGCCGCGAATTCCTGGTGCCGAACGAGGATCTGGTGACGCAGAAGGTCGTCAACTGGACCTATACCGACAAGAACACGCTGGTGAAGATCGCCTTCGGCACCAATTACGACGCTGATCCCCGCCTGGTCTGCACACTCGCCGCCGAGACCGCCGCCGCCCATTCGCGCGCGCAGAAGGGCAAGCCGCCAACTTGCATCCTGACCGAGTTCGCGGAAGCCGGGATGAAGTTCTCGCTGACCTTCTGGATCGCCGACCCCGACGGCATGGACAAGGTCAAGAGCGACGTGATGCTGGAGCTGTGGGACGCGTTCAAGCGCGAGGGCATCCGGGTTCCCTACCCCGTCCGCGAAATCCGCATCCGCGGCGGCGCCCTGCCGGTGGAAACCACCGTAGAAGTCCCGAATTAGGACCCTTTCGCACCCAAGGCTGGCACCCTCGGCTTGCATGAAGGCCGCCAATCATTAAATTAGGGCCTGAAATCAAGCCTTTCCGCCGATATCGAGATCAGCCCCGAGAAGATTTGACACGCATGAGCTACGTCGAAGCCACCGATACCTCCCTGCGCAAGACCGGACAGATCAAGCTGCATGGGCCGAACGCCTTTGCCGGCATGCGCAAGGCGGGTGCGCTGGTGGCGAAATGCCTCGACGAGCTCACCGACATCGTCGGACCGGGCGTGCCGACCTCGAAGATCGACGAATTCGTCCGCGACTTCGCCTTCAGCAACAATGCCTATCCGGCGACGCTGATGTATCGCGGCTACCGCTACTCGACCTGCACCTCGCTCAACCACGTGGTCTGCCACGGCATGCCGGGCGACCGTCCGCTGAAGGAAGGCGACATCGTCAATATCGACGTCACCTTCATCGTCGACGGCTGGTATGGCGACTCCAGCCGGATGTATGCGATCGGCCCGATCGCCCGCAAGGCCGAGCGGCTGATCGAGGTGACCTATGAGGCCATGATGCGCGGCATCGCCGCGGTGAAGCCCGGCGCCACCACCGGCGACATCGGCCACGCCATCCAGAGCTTCGTCGAGCCGCAGGGCATGAGCGTGGTGCGCGATTTCTGCGGCCATGGCCTCGGGCGCATGTTCCACGACGAGCCGAACATCATCCATATCGGCCGGCCCGGCGAGGGCGTGCAGCTCAAGCCCGGCATGTTCTTCACCATCGAGCCGATGATCAATCTTGGCAAGCCGCACGTGAAGATCCTCTCCGACGGCTGGACCGCCGTCACCCGCGACCGCTCGCTCTCGGCGCAGTTCGAGCACTCCGTCGGCGTGACGGCGACGGGCGTCGAGATTTTCACGCTGTCGGAGCGGCACGGCGAGAAGCAGATCGGCGGCTGATCGCGTTGTCCTAAAGCGTGATGAGATGAGGCTCGATAGCCGCAAAGTCGAAGTTGGGCTCCCTCTCCCGCTTGCGGGAGAGGGTTGGGGAGAGGGTGCTTCCGCAATGGGACAATCCCCTAGCGGAGAGAACCCTCACCCGGCGCTTCGCGCCGACCTCTCCCGCAAGCGAGAGCTTTGCTTAATGGGATGTGAGCGAGTGGTTCCCGATGTCGGGCTTTTTTTGCGCGGCGTCGGACGGCGCGCGGCGTGGAATGGGTGCGTTTTCCGCGGCCGACCGCTGGCGTCGGGCGGCGGCGGTCATGCCGCAGCTCCCGCAGGAGACAGCACCGCCCATCGTTTGAGATTCATGGCGAGGCAGATCAGGCGCAGATGCGTCTGGTTGCGCGCCAAGCCCAGATAGCGGGCGCGCGCCCAGCGGTAGCTGCCCTTG
>NZ_AXAZ01000030.1 GCF_000473065.1 Bradyrhizobium sp. WSM1743 | reverse complement strand
CTGCTCCGGCTTCATCTGCCCGTGGCCGGGAAAGGCCTGCACCGGATCGGAGCCGAACTCTTTCACCCATTTGCGCAGAACGTTCTCATGAACATCCAGGTCGCGCCCGGCCTGCGCCACCGACACCCCACGCTCCCTAACCAGCTTGACCGCCTCGATCTTGAACTCGCGACTGAACTTCCGTCTCTTCATCGCCCACCTCCGGCTTCATGAAACACCTAATCTCGGTGTCCATCAAACCGGCAGCAGCTCACTGATCCCACCTTATTATTGTGCATGTGCCCAGCGCTTGCGTTGGATGTGCGCTGCGCGGCCCCATGCTAGGACCTCAGCATCGCCCTTCCGGAGCCAGTGCCGATGTCCGCCCAACCTTCCGCCGCCTCCACCGACCCCGAAACCCTCGGCTGGATGCGCGGCTTTCCGCCGTCTCCCGACCGCACCATCACCTTCCAGGACGGCTCGTTCCGCAGCTTCCCCGAGCTGCGCTGGGCCTGGAGCAACATTCGCCAGCTGGTGCCCACGGTGAATGTCTGGCGCGGGGCGGGGCCGGCGTCGGTGCTGCCGCGCGAGGACTATGACATCGGCGCGGTCGCCTCGACCACGATGGACGGCCGGCCCATGACTTTCGCAAAGATGCTGGAGGAGACCTATGCCGACGGCATCGCGGTGCTGCATCGGGGCAGGCTGATCTATGAGCGCTATTTCGGCGCCTTGAGGCCGCACAAGCCGCATATCGCAATGTCGGTGACGAAGTCGTTCACCGGCGTGCTCGCGGGCATGCTGGTCAGCGAAGGCAAGATCGATCCGCAGGCGCCTGTGACGAACTACGTGCCGGAGCTGAAGCGAAGCGCGTTTGGCGATGCGCGCGTGCACGAGGTCATGGATATGACCACGGGGCTCGCCTACACCGAGGTCTACACCGACAAGAATTCGGATGTGTGGGGCCTCAGGCGCGCCAACGGCATGGCGCCGATCCCGCCGGGTTACGAAGGCCCGACCACCATCTTCGATTTCCTCATCGCGCAGAGGAAGCAGGGCGAGCACGGCAAGGCCTTCGCCTACAAGACCGTCAACACCGACGTGCTGGCCTGGATCGTCAGGCGCGCCAGCGGCATGACGCTGTCCGATCTTTTGTCCGAGCGTATCTGGCAGCCGATGGGTGCGGAGGAGGACGCGCATTATCACGTCGACCGCAGCGGCACCGAGAGCGGCGGCGGCGGCCTGTCGACCTGCTTGCGCGATCTCGCCCGCTTTGGTGAGACCATGCGCAATCAGGGCCGCTTCAACGGCCGCCAGATCGTGCCGTCAGCGGTGGTCGAGGACATCGCGCGCGGCGGCGATCCCGAAAAGTTCAGGCCGGCCGGTTACACCACGCTGCCGGGCGCCTCCTATCGCAATCAATGGTGGGTCACGCACAATGCGCACGGCGCCTACATGGCGCGCGGCGTCCACGGCCAGGGCATCTATGTCGATCCCAAAGCCGAGATGGTGATCGCGCGGTACGCCTCGCACCCGATGGCAGGCAATGCCGCCAACGATCCCGTGACGCTGCCGGCGTATATGGCGCTGGCAAAGGCGCTGATGGCGGGCGGGTAGGTGCGCGTCGCGCGCTTGTGCCACACATTCGCTGTCATGCCCCGGCTTGACCGGGGCATCCAGTATTCCAGAGACGGTCATGGTTGAACCGAGAGGCCGCGGCGTACTGGGTCGCCCGGTCGAGCCGGGCGACGACAGCGGAGATCCAGGGGCGCCACCAGGACACACTATTTCAGCGGCAGAAACAGCACGTCCGAAGTGACGGACAGGCCGCTGCCCACCCATCGCGTGAATATAAGGGTTGACTTATATTAGCGTTGATCGATATTCATCGACGCGCCAAACGAAAGGGAGGAACGCAATGCAGATCGATGTCGCCAGGGTCTTGGGGCTAGTGACGCGCTCGGTGAGGAGCTTTGAGAAGGACGGAAAACCTGCGAGTGCGGTGACACTGACGCGGCTCTACGACACCAGCGTCGACGATCTCTGGGACGCGGTGACGAGCAGGCAACGCATCCCGCGCTGGTTCCTGCCGATCGAGGGGGACCTTCAGCTCGGCGGAAAGTATCAGCTCAAGGGAAATGCGGGCGGGACCATCACGTCCTGCACGCCGCCGACCCATTTCGCCGCGACCTGGGAATTCGGCGGCGCCACGAGCTGGATCGACGTCAGCCTGACGGCTGAGCGAAGCCAGGCGCGCTTGACGCTTGAGCACACTGCGATCATCGAGGATCATTGGAATCAGTTCGGCCCGGGTGCGGTGGGCATCGGCTGGGACCTCGCGCTTGCGGGACTTGAGCGATATCTTGCGACCGGAGCATCGGTCGACCATGAGACGGCCGAGGCCTGGATGGGCTCGCCTGAGGGCAAGGAATTCATGACGACAAGCGGCGAGTATTGGCGCGCGGCGCATGTCGCAAGTGGCGTCGATCCGGTCGCGGCGAAAGAGCGCTCGGACCGGACCATCGCGTTCTATCGCGGCGAGATGCCGCCCGACATCGCACATCCCGGCACCGGAAGCTGATGCGCGCCTTCGAAGTCCTCGCCGATCCCGTGCGCCGTCGCATCCTCGAGCTGCTGGCGCCTGGCGAAATGGCGTCCGGTGAGGTCGTCGAAGTGATCGGGGCCGAGTTCGGAATCACCCAGGCGGCCGTCTCGCAGCACCTCAAGGTGCTGCGCGAGAGCGGCTTTGCGAGCGTTCGAGCGGAGGCGCAGAGGCGCCTCTATTCGGTCGACGCTGCCGGGCTTCGCGCGGTGGATGCGTGGATCGGCCAGTTCCGGAATTTCTGGGAGCCGAAGCTGGACGCGCTGGCCACCGAGATTGCGCGCGGCAAACGCGAGCGTCGCAAGGCGCCGATCGCCAAGCGGAGCGGGAAGAGGGCGTGATCGAAGCGTCAGGTCAATCGCATATGGGCTTTGGGCAACGCCTCACCGCACGCCTCGTCCTTCGAGACGATCGCTCCGCGGTCTCCTCAGGATGAGGCTAAGCAGCACCGTGCTCGTTGAGATTGCCGCTACGCATTCCGCCCCTCATCCTGAGGAGCCCGCCTAAAGCGGGCGTCTCGAAGGATGGCCGCAGGACCGCTCTCAATACGGTTGCGCGATCGAAGCGCTTACGATGGTCGACGCAGCCCGGCGTAATCGACCATTCGTAACGCCGTGCTCAGATGGTGGATTACGCTGCGCCAATCCACCCTACGAATTCCGCGACATCTTCTCGAACCTCTTCACCAGCCGCTCCCGCTTCAGCCGCGACAATCGCTGGATCCAGAATATGCCGTCGAGCTGGTCGATCTCGTGCTGGTGGCAGACGGCGCGCAAACCGTCCGACTCCTCGCTTTGCATGTTACCCTCGACATCCCAATAGCTGATCCGCACCCGCGCATGGCGCTGGACCTCGTCGTTAACCCCAGGCATCGAGACGCTGCCCTCACGGTGCATAATCATCTCGGGCGAGGCCCACGTGATCTCCGGATTGACGTAAGTCCGCGCGCCTTCCTTGGCGTCGAGCTCCAGCACCACGACGCTCAAGGGGACGCCGATATGCGGCGCGGTGATGCCGATGCCGGGCGCGGCGCGCATGGTCTCCAGCAGGTCGTTCGCGAGGTCGCGCAAGGAATCGTCGAACGCGGTGACGGGGTGGGCCGGCAGCGCGAGCCGGCGGTCGGGATAGCGCACGATCGGGCGAATGGTCATGCAGGCTCCTACCACTCACTCACGGATCATTGAAGCATCCCCGCTTGACCGCCTACCTACTGGAAGGTAGCTAAGCGTCATGAACACCGTTTCCTCGACCGCCGACGACATTCTTGCCTGCGCCCGCACGCTGATCATCGCCGGTGGCTACAACGGCTTCAGTTACGCCGACATCGCCGATGTCGTCGGCATCCGCAAGCCGAGCATCCACCACCATTTCGCCAGCAAGGTCGACCTGGTCCGTACCCTCGTGGCGCGCTATCGTGAAGAGGCCCAGGCGGGCCTGTCGGCGCTCGAGCGCAATGTCGCCGATCCCGCCGAGCAGCTCAAAAGCTACATCGCGTATTGGGAGGCGCGCATCAAGGACGCGACGGCTCCCTTCTGCGTCTGCGCGCTCCTTGCCAGCGAGCTTCCGATCCTGCCCGAGGAGGTGGCGCTCGAGGTCCGCGCGCACTTCCGTTACCTCGCGTCGTGGCTGGCTTCGGTGCTGGAGCGCGGCAAGCGGCAAGGGCGGCTCCACCTCTCGAGCACGGCGCGGGTCGAGGCGGAGGGATTCATGGCGACCGTTCACGGCGCGATGCTGTCGGCGCGCGCTTATGGCGATCCAAAAATGTTCGGGACCATCACCCGGCCGCTGCTGGACCGGCTTTCCACCAGGCACTGACGAGGTCGACACAGGCCGGGCAGGGCGGCGGGGCTTTCGCTTCGCGCGCAAACTACCAACTAGTAGGTAAGGAGAGGGCAATGAGAAATCGTGAGATGGCTGCGAACACGGCCGACCAAGCGCAATGGCTGAAACAATACTATTTGCTGCGTGCCGCGTTCTCCGTCGCCTGGGTCATTGCGGCCTTCGCGATCGCGCCGTCGTCCGCGGCGATCGCAACAACGTGCTCGTCGTCTATCCGGCCTGGGATGCCGCGGCCAATTATCTCGACGCGCTCTGGAGCGGTGGCTTGAACCAGAACCGCACGCAGGGCCTGAACGTGCTGGTCAGCCTGGCGACCACCATAGCGGTCGGCCTGGCCTTGCGGGTGAGCATGAACTGGGTGCTCGGAATCTTCGGAGCCTGGGCGATCCTGTCCGGATTGCTCCAGCTCGGCACGGCCGTGCGGCGCTGGAAGCGTTTCGGCGCGCAGTGGGCCATGGTGCTCAGCGGCGGCCAGTCGGCCCTGGCGGGCGGCTTCTTCATCTTTCAGGCCTCGATGCCTGCGGTGCCGTCGATTGCGAATGTCGCAGGCTATGCTGCGGTCGGCGCGCTCTACTTCCTGGTCTCGGCGGTCTGGCTCACGGTCGGCACCTGACGCCGCAGCGCGGCCCTGTGAGCCGCTATGTCACTCCGGATAAGGCGTGCCGTCCTTGTGCAGGAAGCGGCCGTCCGATGCCGGGCTCATCATGTCGATGTCGGAGCAGGTGATGAGGTCGGCTTGCGAGCGCGAGCCGACTTCGAGATAAACCGCCGTCATGCTCGACCTGTTGATCATGTGATGGCCGTTGCCGCTTGCCTTGGGGAAGGCTGCGCAATCGCCGGCGCGCAGCACGGTTTTGCCGCCATCTTCGATCAGCGTCACTTCGCCTTCGAGGATGTAGACGAACTCATCCTCGTGCGAATGCCAGTGCCGCTGGCTCGACCAGCCGCCCGGCGGCAGGCGCATCAGGTTGACCCCGAAATCCGACAAGCCGCCGGCATCGCCGAGACGCTGCCGGATGCGCTCGGCGCAAGGCGTGTCGAAGGGCGCCGGGTAGCGGGAGCCCTTGCGGGCCGGCACGGCAGCGATGTCGATCTTTGGCATGTGGAGATTCCAATCGTTGGTTGCCGAGTTGGGCGCGTTAGGCGAAGCATCTTGCCGTCTGTTACATATCGGTGTATGTAATTTACCGCCATGGCTCATATCAGCATCCGTGATCTACAGAAGATTTCCGGTGAAGCCATCGGTGCATTGCCCGGCCCGACGGCGGTGAAATCGGGTGAGCGAACGGTCGGGCTGCTCATCCCTCTCAAGGCAACCGATCCGAAGCGCTTGGCTGCCGTGCTGGCGCGCGCGGAGCGGCTGGCCAAAGGACGCGACGCGGCTGCGGACGATGCCGCGCTGGCCGGATTCGGCGAGGTCGATCCGGTCGATTGGTCGGTTGCGGCCGTGAAAGCCTTGACCCGCAAGCGGAAGACGTGAGACGGCCGTCGACGACTGTCGTCATCGACGCGGCCATTCTGGTTGCCGCCGCTCGCGGCCGAAGTTCTGGGGCGCTTTTGGCCGCCGCGGAGAAGGTGATCTTCGTGACGACGGACCGTGTCGTCCAGGAGGCGCGCCGGCGCATCGCGCTCGGCCTACAGCGCCCCGAACTGCTCGATGTGCTCGATGATCTCGCGGAGTTGTTGACGATCGTTCCCGTTGCATCGTTAGAGCCTGTCATCCCCAGGTGCGAGGAGGCGCTTCGCGATGCCGTGCCGAGCCGCAACGGATCGATGCGCGATGCCCACGTGCTCGCGCTGGCGTGGAGCGTCGAGGCCGATGTCTGGACCACTGACCGCGACTTCGCCGGAACCGGCATGGCAACGTGGTCGACACCCAATTTCATGCGTGGTCTCAGCGAGATCTGAGCATCGAACCGCGCAGGATGGGTGGCGCAGCGAGGGTGGCAGAGGTTCGATCGTGGTGAGATCAAGTTCGGCGCGGTGATGAGCGCAGACCGGCGTTGGCCTCTGGGGCGCGATGCTGTCGAATGGGGGAATGATGCCATCATGCCGGTGTTTTGCCCGACAGGTCAAATCGCCCCTATCGCAAATGACCGTTCTCGTAAGTCATTGATCCCGCTGGTGCCGGCTACTGTGCATGGGGTTGTTTTTTCATTTTTTGCTTCAGGTCACAAAAGCGTGCGGCAAAAATGACGTGACCGCTGTCGGCCGGCGCAGTTCCCATTCGTCTTCCACGCGAGACAGACCAGACGGGAGACCGAAATGACTTCTTCCAACTATCGCTGGGTGATCGTCGCCGCGGGCGGCCTGCTTGGCTGCGTCGCGATCGGCGGCATGTTCTCGCTGCCGGTGTTCCTGCAGCCGATCGCAAAGGACACCGGCTGGTCGGTGACCGGCATTTCCAGCGCGATGACGATCGGCTTTCTGGCAATGGCCTTCACCAGCATGGCCTGGGGCACGGCGACGGACAGGTTCGGGCCGCTGCCGGTGGTGTTGACGGGATCGACCGTGCTGGCGCTCAGCCTGTTCGCCGCGAGCCATGCGATCTCGCTGATCGTGTTCCAGGTCGTGTTCGGCCTGCTGGTCGGGGCGGCCTGTGCGGCGATCTTCGCGCCGATGATGGCGACCGTCACCGGCTGGTTCGACACAAATCGCAGCCTCGCGGTGTCGCTGGTCTCCGCCGGCATGGGCATGGCGCCGATGACGATGTCGCCGCTGGCGGCCTGGCTGGTCTCCGGTCACGACTGGCGCACCTCGATGCAGATCATCGCGCTCGTGGTCGGCGCCATCATGATCCCGGTTTCGTTGCTGGTACGCCGACCGCCCGCGCTCGCGCAGGCAGCGGCCGCGCCAGTGGACCAGGGCGCTGCGCAGAGCGAGATGTCGATGGGCGAGGCGCTGCGCTCGCCGCAATTCCTCATCTTGCTTGCCACCAACTTCTTCTGCTGCGCGACCCATTCCGGGCCGATCATCCACACCGTCAGCTATGCCGTGAGCTGCGGCATCCCGCTGGTCGCGGCGGTGACGATCTACAGCATCGAGGGGTTTGCCGGCCTCGGCGGGCGCATCGCCTTCGGCCTGATGGGCGACCGCTTCGGCGCCAAGCGCGTGCTGGTGTCGGGTCTCCTGCTGCAGGCGTTCGGCGCGCTCGCCTATGTCTTCGCGCATCAGCTCACGACGTTCTATGCGGTCGGCGCGATTTTCGGCTTCATCTATGCCGGCACCATGCCGCTCTACGCCGTTCTCATCCGCGAGAACTTTCCGCTCAAGATGATGGGCACGGTGATCGGCGGCACGGCAATGGCCGGCAGCCTCGGCATGGCAACCGGCCCGCTCGCCGGCGGCCTGATCTACGACGCCTTCTCCAGC
The DNA here is from genome assembly GCF_000473065.1 of Bradyrhizobium sp. WSM1743. GTDB lineage: Bacteria > Pseudomonadota > Alphaproteobacteria > Rhizobiales > Xanthobacteraceae > Bradyrhizobium. The sequence goes on along the minus strand of NZ_AXAZ01000030.1, from coordinate 80,270 downwards.
TACGCCTGGCTCTACATCGCCTCCTGGGCGATGGGCTTGGGTGCCTTCCTGATGGCGATGACGTTCCGCCCCTTCGCAAAGCCGCAAGGTGAGGTGGCGCCGGCGGCGGCGTGAGCTTCGGATCGAGGCGCGGCGTCAGAGCTGCGCCTCGATCGCAGCCTTGTCGATCGCCGACCAGACCTGCCGGATCTTGCCGTCGCGAAATTCGTAGAACGCGTTTTCGCAGAAGGACACGCGCTTCCCATTGACCGCAAGACCGAGGAATGTCCCGACTGGTGCGCAATCAAACTTCAATCGGGCGGCGATGCGGGGAGGATCGGAGATCAGCATCTCGATGTGGAATTGCAGATCGGGTATCTCCCGAACATCCTGTTCCAGCATCGCGCGATAGCCTGCAAGCCCAAGGGGCCGCGCGTTGTGGGCGACCTCATCATGCACGAATTGTCCGAGTGCCGGCCAATCCCGCCGGTCCAGGCAGGCGATGTAGTCGCGGTAGAAGTCGGCGAGGTCGTCTCTTGTCATAGCGAAGCTCCTGCGGCCTCGACCATAACGCATGAGCATTGCGAACCGGTCCAGCTCAGAGGCGCTTCTCGAAGAAGAGGTCCGGATAGGGATCATCGTTGAAGCGGGGGATCTCGCGCCAGCCCGTGCTGCGATAGAGCTGGCCGGCTTCGGGCAGCGCACTGTTGGTGTCGAGCCGCAGCAGTGTGATGCCGAGCTCGCGCGCGGTGCTCTCGGCCGCATCCATCAGCCGCCGGCCGAGCCGCAACCCGCGCGCAGCGGGCGCGACCCACAGCCGCTTGATCTCGGCGTAGCCGTGATCGGTTCCTTTCAAGCCGACGCAGCCGACCGGCAGCGTGTCCGACGTCGCGACAATGAAGCTACCGCGCGGGCGGCGCATGTCCTTGGCATCGGGGTCGCGCGACAGCGAGACGTCAAAGCCTTGGCTGAAGCGGCGGCCGAGCTCGGCATAGTACTCGCCGAGGCAGTAGCGGGCCTGCTCGCTTCGCGGATCCATCTCGTCGAGTGCAATACGCTCGCGCGTCAGCGCGGAGGCGATCAGGTCCATCGCCGCCAGCAGGGCGTCAGCTTGCGAATGTTGTGCGAGGAAGCCTTCGGCCTGCTCGTTCGACAGCGCCTCGTAGGCCGCGAACTCGCGCCGGCCCGCGCGCGTGAGCTTTACCATGCGCCGACGCGCATCGTCTTCACGCGCGGCGGTCTCGATCAGCCCTTCGTCCTCGAGGCTGCGCAGTAGCCGGCTCATCAATCCGGAATCGAGACCCAGATAGTCACGGATATCCGCTACGTCCGAGCGCCCGTGCCCGATCGCATTGAGTACGCGCGCCGCGCCGAGCGGCCGGCCGCGCCCGAGGAACGAAGTATCGAGCGCGCCGACGGCAGAGGTGACGGCACGGTTGAAGCGGCGGACGCGGGAGATGGGATCGAGCATGATATCTGACTGTAGTCAGATAGATCTCTCTGTCAAATCGCATCGGCGGGCTGCGAACCGAGATGTACCTCCGCCTGGCTCCAGCATGCGCCGCCCGAGCCTCAGCTCTCTCAAGTCGCAGTGGATTTCGATTCGAAGCCGGTTATGTCGCGTCCGCACCAGCGCTACTATCCGGCGCACTGCATCATTCGTGAGAACGGAAGTCGGAAATGACATCGTCAACAGGACGCATCGCGGCGCGCAAGCCGGTCAAGCTGTCGCGTACGTCGCCGCCGCTGGACTTGTCGCCGATCGAGTGGCAACGCGGCTTGCGGCGCCAGTTTGGCCGTGAGCAATCCTTCCTTCTGGAGAATCTCGGCGCTGACCCATTCTTCTCGGAGTTCAAGGTCACCAACCCGGCTTCGAAATCGAACTACCGTGTGGCGATCCGCGGCCTTGGGCCCGGTGGCAATTTCTGCTCGTGTCCGGACTATGCGACCAACGAGCTCGGAACCTGCAAGCACCTTGAGTTCACGCTGGCCCAGCTGGAAAAGAGGCGCGGCGCCAAAGCGGCGTTCGCGCGAGGCTACCAGCCGCTGTTTTCCGAACTCTATCTCCGCAATCAGGGACGGCGGAGCGTGCATTTCCGCGCCGGGACCGATTGCCCGGCGAACGTAAGGAAGGCCGCCGATCGGCTGTTTGATCCGGAGCGCGACGGTATCCTGGCGGAGAATCGTCTCGACCAACTCGACGATTTCATCGATCTGGTATCGAAGAGCGGGCACGAGCTGCGCGCGTACGACGACGCGCTCGATTTCGTGGCGGGACGACGGGATGCCGAGCGCCGTGTCGCGAAGCTCGGTCGGTTGTTCCCCCGCGGCGCGGGTGATCCGAAGTTGCATCGACTGCTGAAGACCGCGCTCTATCCTTATCAGGCCGAAGGGGCGCTGTTTGCGGTTCGCGCTGGCCGCGCGCTGATCGGCGACGACATGGGGTTAGGCAAAACAATTCAGGCCATCGCCGCAATGGAGATCCTGGCTCGTCATTTCGGCGTATCGAGAGTCCTGGTGATCTGTCCAACTTCGCTCAAATACCAATGGCAAAGTGAGATCGCACGGTTCTCCGGCCGGAACGGAAATCGCGGCGCGCGCGTCATCGGTGGCGGTCGCGCTCAGCGACAGAAGGACTATCTGCTGGACGATTTCTGCAAGATCACCAATTACGAGAAGCTTCAGCCCGACCTCGACTTGGTCGGCGGCTGGTCGCCGGAACTGGTCATCGTCGACGAGGCTCAGCGCGTCAAGAACTGGAATACGGTTGCCGCGCGGGCGCTGAAGCGCATTGACAGTCCTTATGCGATCGTGCTCACGGGAACGCCGCTGGAGAACAAGCTGGAAGAACTGATCTCCATCGTTCAGTTCGTCGATCAGCATCGTCTTGGTCCGACCTGGAAGCTCCTGAACGAACATCAAGTCAAGGATGAGTACGGCCGCGTCACCGGTTATCGTGATCTCGGCAGAATCGGCGAGACTCTCGCGCCCATCATGATCCGCCGGCGCAAAGCTGAGGTGTTGCGGCAACTGCCCGATCGCACCGATCAGAATGTGCTGATTCCGATGACCGGCCCGCAGATGGATCTGCACCGAGAGAATGCCGACCATGTGGTTAAGATCGTGCAGCGCTGGCGCAAGACCAAATTTCTCTCGGACAAGGATCAGCGTCGGTTAACCTTGCGCTCCAGAACATGCGGATGTCGTGCAACAGCACCTATCTGCTGGATCAGGAGAGCGACCACGGTCTCAAATCGGACGAACTCGCCGCGCTGCTCGATCAGCTGTTCACCGCGCCGGACGCCAAGGCGGTGGTATTCTCGCAATGGACGCGGACTCACGACGTCGTGATACGTCGGCTTGCTGCCCGCGGGATCGGTTATGTCAGTTTCCACGGTGGCATACCTTCCGAAAAGCGGCCGGAGCTGGTGCAGCGCTTCCGGGACGACCCGGCCTGTCGTGTGTTCCTGTCCACGGATGCGGGCAGCACAGGTCTCAATCTCCAACATGCCTCGATCCTGGTGAACATGGACCTGCCGTGGAATCCTGCTGTTCTCGAGCAGCGCATTGCGCGCGTCCATCGGCTCGGCCAAGCGCGGCCCGTGCAGATCGTCAATTTCGTCGCGAAGGGCACGATCGAGGAAGGCATGCTGTCGGTCCTGGCCTTCAAGCGCTCTCTGGCGGAAGGCATTCTCGACGGCGGCAGCAACGAGATCTCGCTGGGCGGATCCAGGCTGACCCGCTTCATGAAGGATGTCGACAGCGTCACCGGGAGCATGGGAAGCGGCGAGGCGGTCGCGACGGCGGAGGAGACAGGGGCAGCCGATGGCGCCGGCGACGCTTCAAGCCCGAGCGAGGCCGCAAGGGAAACCTTGATGTCGCAAGCCGCTGAGCAGAGTGCGGTAGAAGCGCGCGATGCTGGGTCCGATCCATGGCAGGCCTTGGTCCAGATGGGTGCGCAGTTCATCGGTGCCGTCGCGGCTTCCGGCTCGCCAAGTCATCGCTGGATCGAACGCGACCCGAGCAATGGCTCGCAGAGCCTCAGGGTGCCGCTCCCGTCGCCGGAGATCGCAGACCGGCTGGCCGACGCACTCTCTGCCCTGGCCCAAGCTTTGCGCGGCGGAACGGCTTGAGACCCGTGCCACCATCACGAGATGGCGGCGGAGCCGCGGGTCAGCATGGTCGCCCCGCCGACACGCTGGACCGCAAGGATTGCGCTCAGCGGCGGATTGACCATGACGGCCGCACGATCCGTACCAAATGGTTCCCGCCGCTGACGTCCTAGAAATGATGCACGCCGAGCGCCGAGAACGCGCCGTCGTGAAGGTCGTGGCCGTCGCTCGGCTGGCCGAGGAAGCCGAGATGCATCGTCAGCGGCGGCAGCGCTGCCATCGGCACCGCGCCGGCAGTGTCGAGACCGCTGACATCGACATCGTGCGAGGGAGCGCTGTCATGCGGCGAGGCCAGCGGCGTGCTGACGATGTCCGCGACCAGCGCGTTGAACAGGTCGGGGGCGGACGCGTCATGCGTGTCGCCATCGACGGAATGCAGCAAGCCGCCGACCAGGTCTGTGACGCTGTCTGTCACTTGTCCGATCGTCCCCGTGACCGTGGACGTCAGCTGACTGACGGTCGTGCTCAAGCTGTCCAGCGTATGCGAGATCACCGACAGCGAGGTGTCGACAAGATTCGTGACGGTGCTGCCGAGGTCGTGCAGAAACGACGCTGGGGCGGGGGACGCGGACGTCGTGATGTCGGTGTGAACGGAATTGACGCCGTTTCCCAGGAGATGGTCGGGCGCGACCGGAGCAGCCGGCGTCAAGGCGTGGCTCTCAGCCGGGCCGGATACGCTAACCAGGCTCTCCGTCATGGCGATGACGTCGGCGTTTCCGTCAGCATGCGAAGCGCTGGCGGTCGTCGCATCGGCATGAAGGGTAGTCGAGGCTTCGTGCGCGATCGGCGGCCTCGCATCGGCGTGCTGATCGCCGGAGGCGGCCTTGTGGTCGGCCGGCGACAGCTCCATGAGCGCGGGATCGACGGCGTGCGCGGGCGCGGACGGCAAATCTGCCGGCAAGGACCGCACATCATCGCCGCCATGATGCCCGGCGGCCTCGGCTTCCTTCAGGAAGGCGACCAGCGCGGTCATAAAAGCGACCGTCTCTTCGGTCGTGATGTGGCGCGCAGTCTCGGCCTTCTCGGCGCGGCGGTTGTTCTGCTCGGATGCAGCCATCGGCCCTGCTCCTCGTCAGCGTTCGCGGAAAGCACGGGTCAGCTCGTCGCGGAGCGGACCAAACAGATATTCGAACAGCGTGCGCGGCCGCGTCGGCACGATCACCTCGGCCGGCATGCCCGATTGCAACTCGATGCGTGACTTCTTGACGTCCTCCGGCTCCAGCGAGACCTCGACCGCGTAATAGCCGGGGCCACCGGCCTTGTCGTTGGTGACACGGTCGGCCGACACGGTCCGCACGGTGCCGTAGAGGCGGGGGCGCTCGACATAGTTGACGCCGGTCAGCCGGATTTCGGCACGGCGACCGACGGCGACGTCGTTGATGTCGGAAAGTTTCAATTGCGCGTCCACGATCAGCGGATTGTCCGACGGCACGATGTCCATGAGCTTTGCGCCGGGCTGGATTACGCCACCCTCGGTGAAGACGTCGAGCCCGACCACCGAGCCGGTTGCGGGCGCGCGGATTTGCGTACGAGTGACGACGTCGGTCGCGGCGTCGATCTTCGGACTGAGCTCAGCGAGCTTGTTCTCCGTCGAGCGGAGCTGGTCGGTGATCTCGCTCATCCTCGCGCGCTCGGCCCTGGCGATCTCGGCCTCGTTCTGCGCGATCTGCTGCTGCATTCCGGCGATGTTGGCCCGCTGCGCGCCGATATCAGCTTGCAGCTTGGCGTCTTCGCGCTGCAGCGCCAGGATGCGCGTCTTCGGCGTATAACCCTGTTCGTACAGGCGCTGGGCGCCGTTCATCTCGTCGGAGAGCAGTTCACGTTGCTTCTCCGTGCCGGTGAGCTGGGCCTGCGTGCCGCCGATCTGCGCGTTCAGCTCGGCGATCTTGCGCCGGAGCACGGCGGTCTCCGCATCGAACTGGTGCTTTCGCGCGGCCATCATCGCAATCTCATTCGCCATAGCCTGGCGCAGCGCGGGCCGTGCGTCCTTCGCATCGACGCCGAATTCCGGGGTGGCGAGACCATCACGCTCGGCCATCAGCCGTGCTTGCGCTGCGCGCGAGGCGTCGCGGTCAGCGACCAGCACGTCCAGCTTGGCGCGGGGATCGCTGTCGTCGAGCACAAGCAGGAGCTGTCCCTTCTCGACGCGAGCGCCGTCGCGGACCAGAAGCTGGCGGATGACGCCGCCATAGGGATGCTGCACGCTCTGACGTCGCCCCTCGACCTGGAGATTGCCGCTGGCGATTGCGGCGCCCGAGATCGGGGCGAGTGTTCCCCACAGCGTCATGGCCGAAGCAAACGCGCCGACGACGATCGCGCCGATCAGCGCCGGCCGCCCGGGCCGCGCGTAATAGGCGCGCTCGCGATCGGCGATATAGGTTGCTGTGCTCATGATGCGGCCGCCCTGGCGGCGGCCTGCTGTTGCAAGGCCTGATAGACCTCGCCAGGCGGGCCGAGCATGTCGAGCATGCCGTTGCGCAGCACCATCATGACGTCGACGGTGTCGAGGATTGTGGTGCGGTGCGTGATGACGATCACCGCTGCGCCGTCGGCCTTGGCGCTGAGTAGCGCAGCCTTCAGCGCCTCCTCGCCGGGGGCATCGAGATTGGCATTGGGCTCATCCAGCACCAGCAGCGGCGGCCGGCCGAGCAGGGCGCGCGCGAGACCGAGCCGCTGGCGCTGTCCGCCAGAGAGGCCGACGCCGCCGACGCCGAGCCGCGTGTCATACTGCCGCGGCAGATCAAGCACCATGTCGTGGATGCCGGCACGGATGGCGGCGTCGATGATCTCCTCGGTCGAGGCATCGCCGAAGCGCGCGATATTCTCGCGTACGGTGCCGGCGAACAGGCCGACATCCTGCGGCAGATAGCCGACGTGACGGCCGAATTCGACGGGATCCCAGTGATTGTAGTCGAGTCCGCCGAAACGCAGCCGCCCGGCAGCGGGCGCCATCGCGCCGACGAGCAGCCGCGCCAGCGTGCTCTTGCCCGAGCCGCTCGGGCCGACGATGCCGAGCGCCTGGCCGCCGGCAAGCTCGAAGGACAGGCCCTTGAGCACCGGTTCGGGCCGCGACGGCAGTTCGCAGACGAGCTCACGTACTTCGACGGTGTTGCGCTGCTTCGGCACGATCGTCTGTGGGGTGGTCAGATCGACGGTGGCGAGCAGGTCGCGGACCTGCGCATAGGCGTCGCGCGCGCCGATGAACTGCTTCCAGGTGCCGACGGCCTGCTCGACCGGCACCAGCGCGCGGCCCATGACGATGCTGGCGGCGAAGATGGTCGCAGGCGTGATGGCATGGTCGATGGCGAGCCAGGCGCCGGTGCCGAGCATGAGGGATTGCAGCAGCAGGCGGAAGAATCGGATCGACGAGGTCATCACCGCGTTCTTGTCGCTGGCGACGGCCTGCTGCACCAGCATCGCCGAGCGCTGGCTCTGCCAGTTGGGCTCGACCGCGGGCTGCATGCCCATGGCGCGGATCACGTCGGCATGGCGCAGCACATTCTCGGTGAAGACGTAGGACTGGTTGCCGGACGCCTCGGCCTGTTTCATCGGATTGCGGGTCAGGACTTCGTTCACGCCGGCTAGTCCCAGCAGCAACAGCGCGCCGATGGTGGCGACGAGGCCGAGCAGGGGATGGATGAAGAACAGCAGCAGCAAATAGATCGGAATCCACGGCAGGTCGAACGCGAAGTAGATTCCGGAGCCCGTCACGAAGGTACGGAACTGGTCGAGATCGCGCAGTTGCTGTGCGCCGCGCGAGGCGCCGCGCTCGGCCGATCGTACCACCAGCGCCTCGAACACGCGCGTCGACAGCGCCATGTCGAGGCGGATGCCGCAGCGGATCAGGATCCAGGCCCGCACCGCGTCGAGCCCGGCCATGGTCAGCAGCGCGATGGCGAGGATAAGGGTGAGAAGGACGAGGGTGGAGATGTTCTCGTTGAGCAGGACGCGGTTATAGACCTGCATCAGATACAGCGGCGACGAGAGATAGAGCAGGTTGATCGCACTCGAGAACAATCCCGCCCAGAGGAAATGCGGCCAGAGCTTCTTGAGCGCCTCGCGCACGTCGTCGCCGCGACGATAGGGCTGCTCTGCCGCCTCGTCTGCGACCGTCAAGACCGCTGCCGCCATTCGAATGTCCTTAAGGTGTCGAAAGAGTCTGCGCCAGGACGCTGGCGGCTAGGCATGGGTTGACGTGGGGCCGACGCCCCACGTCACTATCGTCATCTGGGAAAGAGTATTCAGACCAGACCGTGAAGGAGGCCACCGACATCGAGATGGCCGACGTCCGCACTGAGGCCGACCGCCGTCGGCGCGGAAATCGAGGCGTCGATGCCGCCAGTTCCCGCAAGACCTGACGCGGAGACGTCAATGCTGGGGTTGGTTTCGATCAGCGCTCCCACATCGAGCGTGTGCGACAGATCGACCGAGCCGCTGGCGCCGGCCGTTGCACTTCCACCTGCATCAGCGACGCCTGACAGCGTACCCGTTGCTGTTCCAAGCAGGCCGTCGACGGTGCCGAGCAGGTTTCCGATAAGAGCCATGTGAACTCCTTTGAGGTTGGCAGTTGAGATCGCGACAGAAAAGTCGCTGCCCATGAATCCTCCACGCCGCGAAAAGTTGCGGACTCATATGCGGCCATTTGGTGCTGATTTGTTGGGTGAGGAACTTCGGCTCGAAAGGAAGGCCAGTCACCTGACTCGGTTGCGCGAAGTGTTTGAGCCCGGACCACACTGCATTGTGGGTTGTGCTGGAGCGATGGACGGCTACGATACGAGTGCTCCCGGAGCGCGGGATGCGCAAAGGGCGGGAGACGACATGGGCGGGCAGGACAAGGTGAAGGGATCGGATCTGTTCGTTGCAGCGCTGGAGAATGAGGGTGTCGACAGAATTTTCGGCATTCCCGGGGAAGAGAATCTCGACTTGGTCGAGTCGCTGCGCAGTTCCAAGATCGAGCTGATCCTGACTCGCCACGAGCAGGCCGCCGCCTTCATGGCCGCCACATATGGGCGGCTGACCGGCAGGCCCGGTGTTTGTCTGTCGACACTTGGACCTGGCGCCCTCAATCTATCCACAGGCGCGGCTTATGCGCATCTCGGTGCGATGCCAATGATCCTGATCACCGGCCAGAAGCCGATCATGAGCAGCCGGCAGGCCCGCTTCCAGATCGTGGATGTGGTCGCAACCATGAAGCCGCTGACAAAGCTGTCGCGGCAGATCGTCAGCGCCTCCAGTATTCCGACCGTGGTGCGCGATGCGTTCCGCGCGGCGATGGAGGAGCGTCCCGGGCCGGTGCACCTCGAACTGCCCGAGGACATCGCGGGTGACGAGGTGCCTGATGTCCCGGTGATCCCCGTGCATCCGATCGAAATCCCGGTCGCCCATCGCGCCGCGCTCGACCGCGCCGCCGAGATGATCCTCGCCGCAAAGCGCCCGCTGGTGATGATGGGGGCCGCGACCAGCCGGCCGCGGTCGACGCATGGCATCGCAAGCTTCGTGCGGCGGACCGGCATTCCGTTCTTCACGACGCAGATGGGCAAGGGGACCGTGCCCGGCGGCACCAATCTCTACATGGGCACTGCGGCGCTGTCGGAGCGCGATTACGTCCACGACGCGATCGATGCCGCCGACCTGATCGTCGCCATCGGGCACGATCCCGTCGAGAAGCCCCCCTTCATCATGGGCCCCTCGGGCCCGAAGGTCATTCACGTCAGCTACACGCCGGCGAGCGTCGAGCAGGTCTATTTTCCGGACGCCGAGGTCGTCGGCGATGTCGGTCCGAGCCTGGAGCTGCTCGCCGATCGCCTCGAAGGCAAGCTGCCGCAGGCTGCGGCGCTGTTGCCGCTGCGCGAAGGAATTCTCGGCCACATTGCCGACCGTGCCACAGAGACGCGCTGGCCGCCGACGCCGCAGCGTATCGTGCACGATATCCGCCAGGTGATCCCCGAGAACGGCATCGTCGCGCTCGACAACGGCATGTACAAGATCTGGTTCGCGCGCAACTACCGCACCCGCCTCGCCAATACGCTACTGCTCGATAATGCGCTGGCGACCATGGGCGCCGGCCTGCCGTCGGCGATGATGGCCGCGATGCTCCATCCCGACCGCCGCGTGCTCGCCGTCGCGGGCGACGGCGGCTTCATGATGAACAGCCAGGAGATGGAGACGGCGGTCCGCCTCAAGCTCAATCTGGTCGTGCTGGTGCTGGAGGACAACGCCTACGGCATGATCCGCTGGAAGCAGGCCGTAGATCATTTCGCCGATTACGGCATGACTTTTGGCAATCCCGACTTCGTCCTCTACGCGGGGGCTTACGGGGCGAAAGGGCATCGGATCGAGACGATCGACAGCTTTGGTCCGACTCTGGAGGCGGCCTTCAACGAGGGCGGCGTGCACCTGGTCTCGATCCCGATCGATTATTCGGAGAACGTGCGGGTGCTGGTCGACGAACTGCGCGGGCACGAAAAGTCGAAGGCGTGAAGACTTCAGTCCTGTGCCCCGGACGCAGCGCAGCGCTCCTTCAGCGGTGCGCTGCAGAGCCGGGGCCCATGCATCAGCGAACTCTGTCGCTTTCTTGGGTTTCGGCTCTGCGCAGCAACGCCACAAGCGCGTTTACGCACGTCTTCGACACGCCATGGCGTTGCAGCGCGTCCGGGACACGAGAGGAGCACTTGTCTCGCGATCCGATATCATCGACACTCCCAATCATCCGATCACCCAACCAACCACAGGACTATGAAATGACTCGCGTTCGTTGTGTCACCGAGATGGGCATGGGCGTCGACGTCCACGGCAGGGATGCCACCAAGGCGGCCAAGCGCGCAGTGTCGGATGCCATTAGGCATTCGAGCCTCGGTTTCTTCCGGATGATCGGCAAGACTGCGAACGATATGTTCGTCGATGTCACGATCGGCGTGCCCAACCCCGAGGCGGTGGACAAGGAAGCCGTCGCCAAGGAGCTGCCTTACGGCACCGTGACCGTGACTGCGGTCAAGGGTGGGCTGGAGATCCCTTCGGCCACGGAAGTCGCCAACGATCCCATCCTCATTGCCAATGCTGCCGTCATCGTCAGCTTCGATAAGGACTAGGCGGTGTCCGACAGTGACGTGGCGCTGCTGGATCGTCCGATCTGGAGCGCGTTGACGACGAGCCAGAAGCACCTGGCGGAGGGCGGCCCGCAGGCGCTGCGCTATCCCGTGGATATGACGCCCTTTGCAGACACGGTCGACATGTCCGCGGCAAGTTTTGCAGCGCTCGGCGATCTCATGTCACCCTCGCAAGTCGCGGCGCTGTTTACGCTGGAGCCGGTTGACGTTCCCGCCGGGTTCAAGGTCGTTCTTGCCGACACCGGTGAGCAGATGATCGGCTCGCCCGCCGACAGTCCGCTTCGCGATGCCGAGATCGTCACATTGGCTGCTGCCGACGTTCCCGCCATGATGGCGCTGACGGAGCTGACCAAGCCCGGTCCATTCGCATTGCGTACCCATGAGCTCGGCACTTTCCTCGGCATCCGCGTCGGCAACGAATTGGTCGCGATGACAGGGGAGCGGATGAAGCCGGGAAGGTTCGTCGAGATGACGGCCGTCTGCGTGCATCCGGACTATCGCGGGCGCGGCTATGCACAGGCGCTGCTCGCGGCGGTCGCGCGCCGGATCGAAGCGCGCGGCGAAATACCGTTCCTGCACGTGTTCTCGAACAATACGTCTGCGATCGCGCTGTACCAGCGGCAGGGAATGAAAATCCGTCGTCGCCTATACGTCACCGCGCTCATGAAGCAGGGATGAGCTGCGCGGTAGGCTGCATATCCCGGAAAATCTCGTTATATCCATCCCAACCAGAACTGGGGGAAACACATGGACGCCAGAACGACAGATTTTTCCGCCGTACGGACGGCGATGCAGCGCTACGTCGATCAGGAGATCATTCCCGGCGCGTCCTGGGCGGTGCTGCGGGGGCGCGATGTGGTCGATCAGCACTGCGTCGGCTTCGCCGATCGCGAGGCGAAAACGGCGCTTCGGCCTGACCATATCTTCCGCGCGTTTTCCAACACCAAGATCTTCGTCACCTGCGCGATCATGCTGCTGGTCGAGGAAGGCCGGATCGGGCTTGATGATGCGATCGAGAAATTCCTGCCGCAGCTCGGTAATCGCAAGGTGCTGAAGCAGGCAGCGACGAGCTTGGCGGATGTTGAGCCCGCAAAAGGCCAGATCACGATCCGGCAGCTTCTGACCCACACATCCGGTCTCAGCTACGGCATCTTCGATCCCGGCACGGTGTTGTTCAAGGGTTACAATGAGGCGCGTATCCTCAATCCGATGACGCCGCTCGCCGATATGATCGACCGGCTGGCTGACCTGCCGCTGTCCTATCATCCTGGTACGGCCTGGGAATATTCGGTGGCGACCGACGTGCTCGGCCGGATCGTCGAGGTTGTCTCCGGCCAGCAGCTCGATGGATTCCTCAAGGCGCGCATCTTCGATCCGCTCGGCATGAACGATACCGGCTTCTCCGTGCCGGAAGCGCAGCAGGGCAGGCTGGTCGCGCTCTACAATGGCGCCGACGTGCTCGACCCCATGAAGCCCGGTCTCACGCGCGCCGATGATCTTCCCTTTCCGCAGGCCTACCGACGGCCATTCCCGCGGCTCTCGGGCGGCGGCGGTCTGGTCTCGACCCTGCCGGACATGCTCGCGCTGGTGCGCGCATTGTTACCGGGGCCGGAGGCCCTGCTGAAGCCGGAGACGCTGCGGCAGATGATGACCAACCAGCTCCCCGCAGGCCAGACCATCCGCTTCGCCAATCTCGGGCCGATCCCCGGCAAGGGCTTTGGTCTCGGCGGCGCCGTGACCTTCGCGCCGACGCCGTTCGATCCGCCGAACTCCACCGGCGAATTCCAGTGGGGCGGGCTTGCCGGCACCCACTGGTGGATTTGCCCTGAGGCCAATACCGCGGGCGTGCTGATGGCCCAGCGCTACATGGGCTTCTGGAATCCGTTCTTCTTCGAGTTCAAGCGCCTGGCCTACCAGGCCATCGGAGGCTGACCGCCCAAAAAATTGCACGCGCCCGCGAATCCTTTTCGGCCAGCGCGCCCTCTTGATGGTCGAGGCATTCAGCCTCGGCTCATCTCGGAGGATGCGATGGCATTTTACAGGAAGAATATCGGCGGCCTGCACCAGGCGGTGCGGATCGCGCTGGGCGTTGCGATGGCGGGCGCGGCCGGGACCGGGCGAGGGGACGTGTCATGAGCGCAGCTGCGATCTCGCCAAGCCTGTTCGAGGCCGCGCGGCTCGGCGATGTCAGGGCGATCGCGCGCCTGCTCGAGACGGCGCAGCCGGATATCCGCCGTTACGCGCGCGCGACCTGCCGCAGCTCGGCGGATGCCGAGGATGCGACGCAGGAAGCGCTGTGGATCCTGTTCCGCCATATCGGCACGATCCGCTCGCTGCTGGCATTTTCGGCATGGCTGTTCAGCGTGGTCCGCCGCGAATGCCTGCGGCTTGCGCGCCGGGCCGGCCTTGTGCCGGCTGGCGATGAGAGCGAGGTAGAAGCCGCACTGCTGTTGCGCCCCGAGGCCGATCTGCGGCTCGACGTGGCCGCGGCGTTCGAGGCGCTGCCGCCGCACTATCGGGATGTCGCGCTAATGCGCGACGTCAAGGAGATGACGATCGATGAGATTGCCGCCGCGCTCGGCGCCACCAGGCAGACCGTGAAGGCGCGGCTGCATCGCGCCCGCGCCTTGATGCCGGAATATCTGACGCGATGAGGGAAGCGTAGAGGATGCAGGCGAGAGGCTTGGCCTATCGCCTGCAATTCGCGTCAGTCCTTCCACGGATCGAACTCGCCTTCGCCGGCCATGGCGACGGCGAACGGCCGCAGCGTGTGCAGCACCCGCACGGTGCCGGCATGCTGCGCCAGCACGTCGGGCAGGCGGCGATAGGCCATCGGGCTCTCGTCGAGGTCGGCACCGATCAAGGTGACGCCGCGCTCGTTCAGCCAGCGGTCCATCTCGTCACGCGAGAAGCGCCGCTTCGCCTCCCTTCGTCCGAACAAGCGGCCGGCGCCGTGCACGGTCGAGTAGAGCGAAGCCTTGGCCTCCGGACTGTCGACGCCTTCGAGGATGACGGCGTTGTCGCCCATCGAGCCGCCGACGAATCCCTTCTGGCCGGGAAACGCCGGTGTCGCGCCCTTGCGCACGACCCACAAATCCTTGCCGTCGTGGGTCTCACGCCAGGCATAGTTGTGGTGGTTGTGCACGGTCTCGGTCACGCTGCCGCCGATGATCCGGCGGACGCGCTCCACCACCCACTCGCGGCCCGCATAGGCATAGCGCCCGGCGAGCTGCATCGCCGCGATGTAGCGGCGGCCGAGCTCGCTGTCCTCGTCGACCACGGCGGGCGGGACGTTCATGCCGTCCTTGCCGCCGGCGGCCTTGAGGTAGCGCGTCGCGGAGGCGTGCCCGAGACCCCGGCTTCCGAAATGGACGCCGATCCAGACGAAGCCTTCCTCGTCGTGCATGAGGTCGACATAGTGGTTGCCCGATCCGACCGTGCCGAGCTGGCTCACCGCCTTCCGACGGTAATCCTCCATGTCGCTCTCGCGCCAGGCATCGCCATCGTCGAACAGATCGTGCTCCGCCCGCTCGGCATTGGCGCGGCCGATGCCGAACGAGATCGTCTTGGCGACGTCGCGGATGATCGTGGGAGCGATCTCCGCAATGTCGTCGAAGCGGGTGTCGAGCCGAGCTGCCATGTTGCCGCAGCCGATGTCGAAGCCGACGCCGGAGATGCTGATCTGCTTCTCATAGGCGATGACCCCGCCGACCGGCTGGGCGTAGCCGAGATGGCCGTCGGCGCAGATCACGCCTGATACGACGTTGCCGACCGCCATGCAGTTGCGCATTTGCGCGATCGTCGCGTCCTCGTGCGGGCCGAAGACCTTCAGCGGCGCATTCTGGAAGCGGGCGTCCTGCGTTCGGAACTCGGCGATCGAGCGCGCGGTCGCATTGGCCTCGCGGGCAAGATGCTCCTTGCGCGCGGCGTCCTTGTACAGGCACCAGGCCGGCTGGCCGCGTCCTTCGCCGACGCGCGAGTCGGGATCGACACCGGCGGCAAGGCAGAGCTCGCGGGCGCGTTCCATGTAGGGATCGGGTCGTCGCATGGTCGTGGGTCCTTGTCATTCCACTCGCACCATAACCGGGGCGGGCGGATCATTTCAGAGATTTCGGTGGCCCCGGGCGCGTTTTGCGTCCGGGGCCGTCGTCGTTGCGCATCAGTTCAACGCCGTCTCCGACGCCGCGATCCACGCGACCACGGCCTCGGAGAAGCCGTTGACGCGGGTCCAGGCGCCGTGGCCGACACCGTGCTGATACGAGGCCACGTTCACCAGGGTGCCGCGCGCTTTGGGCTCGGGCACCCGATCGTGGCTCTGCTCGTCGGTGAAGACGATGAGGCGGTCGCCCTTGCGGTCGACCTCCGCCACCGCCTTGCCGAGCCAGGTTCCGCTATGCGCCTGCGAGTCGATGATCGCATCCCGCAGCGCGAAGCCGCGGCGGGGAGGGACCTTCACCACCTCATCGGAGAAGGTGAAGATCTCGACCTCGTCGCAGATCTCGCGGGCGAGAATGGCAAGGCCACATGCCGCCTCCGCGCGCGTCATTTCCGACTGCGCGGAGAGGGGCGTGAACATCGAACCCGACACGTCGATCAGGAGCCGGGTGCGGCCCGGCAGCCGCACATGGTCCTTGACCGACTTGAGCATCGCAGCCTCGAGCTCAGGCTCGAAGTCCGGCGCATAGCGCGCCGCCGTGATGAAGCGATAGGGCAGGATACGATCGGTCCGCATCGCCTCGATCGCGCCTGCGATGGTCTCGCGCGGCACCTGCGCATTCTGCATCAGCCGCAGATTGCGCAAGAGCGCCAGGCCACCGAGCTTCTTCTCCGCGATCAGCCGCTTGAAGGTCTCGCGCTTGTTCTTGCCGGCCGAGAGCGAAACCTCCCAGGTGTCGGGGGAGGCGAGCTCGCCGTCGACGAGCTGCTTCCACACCTTGGCCTGCTCGGCATCCTTCGGCTTGGCGTGGACCAGGAACAGCACGTCCCTGATCCGCACCGCGCCGTCGCGGTCCCACTTGGCGAGCTGATAGGCGTCGAACTTGGTCAGGGCGCGGGCAAGGCCCTTCTTCACCTGCGCCGAGACCGGCTGACGCTTGCGCTGCTGCTGAGGCCCGAGCGCATCCGCCCAGTAGATCGCGAGCAGTTCCGTCATCTCGTCGGGACGCTGGATCACCTGCGCGAGCGTGTCGGCGACGAGGGCGCGGTGCTTCTCGTTGCGCGCCATCTCGCGGATGACGAGCAGCGGCGCGTGCCGCAGCTTCATCACTTCGCGCGCCTCGATCGCAAGCTGCGCGACGCGCGCGGGAGTGACCTTCGGCACCAGCGCCTTGATGCGGTCTGCGATGGAGACGCCGTCCTCGTAGAACTGGTCCTCCCACAGGAGGCAGTTCATCAGCGCCCGCTTCAGCTCCGTCTCGGGCGTGAAGCGGACTGCGCGCGCGCCCTCCCGCGTGAAGGCGCGAGCGATCTTGTTGAGCCTGACCATGACGGCCTCCTCTTGGTTTGATGGGAAGTGGAATGGGGTGCCGGGGAACAAGCGAGGCTGTACTGCCCTTGCGGGCAAGTCACATGCTCTACCGCTGAGCTACGGACTTTCGTCCGGAAGGAGTCGAACCTTCGACATTGCGATCCGAAGTAACAGCGCTCTTCACCACCGGCGGTGGCTAAGGGGACACGATCCGGGAACAGGCGATTCTGTGACCCGGCAAGCGCAAGCTTGCCGGAAAGCGCTCTATCCTCTGAGCTACCGGTGCATGGTACACCGGGCGGGATTCGAACCCGCGACCTCTCGCGTTGCAGGCGAAGTAACAGATATCTTCACCACGGATCGTGATTGGGTTGGCGGGGAACGATCGATGCTGTTGCTGCCCGTGTCAGGCAAACTGAGCTACGGCATTTCAGCCGGCGGGAGACGAACCCGCGACCTCCGTTCTGCAAGCCAGGACGGCGCTCTATCCGAAGTAACAGACATCTTCACCACCGCCAGGCCGATGTTTGTGCATCGGTCGCTAACCAGCGTCGGTTAGCCGCGATCATCGCGGCAAATCAACTTCAAGAAAATTCTATCGCGGCGCTGTCGACGCGCCGCACCTTGCGAACCATTCGGGTTCGCTCTGCCATCGGTGTCCGGCTCATCGCCTCGTTCCCTCCGGCAGGCCCCGCGCACTTGGGCACGCGCCTCTCCAGCGCGAGCCCCGGGATCCGGGTCTCCCGTTCCGGCCATTGCCGGGATGTTCGAATGGGCCGCGCGGCGGGCAACAAAAAACCCTCCGGAGCGGCAGGCTCGGGAGGGTCCGTGAGAAGCGGACTGTCGATCTTGCGGTCAGGCAAGATCGCTCCCATGAGCCGGGCATGCGCCATCGACTGGCCGAAGGCCATTCGACAGATGCGCAAATCTTTCGTAGCGGTGCTTCATCATTCGGTTCATCGTTTTAGCGGACGGACGTGTTCGCGAGGGCGCGGGACATACGCCCGCAACTTGCGGATGTCAAGCGAGGCGCGTGTGAAAATCGCAAAGGGACAGACGAACGACGTGCCAAACTATCTCGGTCTCGACGGATTTCGCTTCGGCTGGGTCGCGGCCTGGATCGACGAGCGCGGCGATCACGGCTTCGACTATTCGCCGGGCTTGATGCGCCTGCTCGCAATCCCGCACGCACGCGCGATGATCGACATGCCGATCGGACTGGATCCGAGCGGCTATCGCGCTTGCGATCTGCGTGCGCGCGACCTGATCGGCCCCGCCGTGTTTCTCGGTGCACGCCGCGATCTCTGGACGTTTTCCGACATGGCTGCGGCCAATCGCCATTACTGGGAGCACGAAGGCAAGGGCAGGGGTGTCTCGGCGCAGCTCTGGAATATCAGGGGCAAGATGAGAGAGGTCGACGACGTCATGACGCCAATGCGGCAGGCGGTGATCGGCGAAGCGCATCCGGAGTTGATCTTCTGGAATCTCGCAGGGCGGGTCCGTCTCGCAAGGAAGACGTCGGCGCACGGTCTCCAGCAGCGCATTGCGCTGCTGGAGCAGCGCGGTTTCACGCGTCTGCCGAAATGGTTGACGCAGCGTCACGGCACGGGCATCGGCCGCGATGATCTCATTGATGCCTGCGCCTGTGCGATTGCGGCACGCGACAGCACGCAGCGTGTCGGCGGCGAGGAGATCGATCCGCGCGGATTGCGAATGGAGATCAATTTTTGAGGCCGATCAGCCCTCCCGATCGCCTGTGCCTTCGAGCTGGCAGCGACTAATGCGACCCGGAGTCGAGGAGACGCCTTCGTCTTCCAGCCTTGTCGCTCTCGCTTCATACTCGTCGGCCATCGCTCGCAACCGCTGCGCGGCTTCGCCATGATCGAGCTCGTTCGCGACGCAGCGACAGCGTTCAGCGTGATCGAGCAGGGCGCGCTTCTCGACGTTCATGCAGCGACAACGCGCAGCACGGCCAATGGTCCCTATGAAGTACGTATCGCCTTGTCCGAAGCGACGGGAAAAATCGGCATAATTTCCTGCAAAATCGGAACATGGTGTGGAAGCCGACGTTTAGGCCAAGGCTGCTGTGGGACAAAAGATCATGTACGATGTTCGCCAATGGGCGACTGCGATGCTTGCGATTTCCTTTACGGCCGTGCTGCTGATCACAGGTCGCTGGTTCATCGAGTCTCGTCTGCAACATGAAACCAGGACTCCGATCGCGGCCGCCGCCGCGGCGTTGCCGCGGTAGCCAGCCGTCTTGCGCGACATTCCCGGCTGAGTGTTGACCTTGCGCCGTTCGCCGGCTCGCCTAGATTAGGCGGCATCTCGCGAATGCAGCCGGAGTGCCGATGCCCGATCTATCCGCCTTTCCCATCACCAAGCGTTGGCCAGCCAAACATCCCGAATTGCTTCAGCTCTATTCCTTGCCGACGCCAAACGGCGTCAAGGTTTCGATCATGCTGGAGGAGATCGGGCTTCCTTACGAAGTTCACCTCGTTGATTTCGGCAAGGACGATCAGACGACACCCGAATTTCTCTCGCTCAATCCGAACGGCAAGATCCCGGCGATCCTCGATCCTAACGGTCCCGGCGGCAGGCCGCTGCCGCTGTTCGAATCCGGAGCGATCCTGCAGTATCTCGCAGAGAAGACCGGCAAGCTGCTGCCGCGGGATGCTTCGCGCCGCTACCAGGCACTCCAGTGGCTGCATTTCCAGATGGGCGGCATCGGGCCGATGTTCGGCCAGGTCGGCTTCTTCCACAAATTCGCCGGCAAGGATTTTGAGGACAAGCGGTCGCTGGAGCGCTACGTCAACGAGTCAAGGCGATTGCTGGGCGTGATGGAGACGCATCTGGCCAGCCGGCAATGGTTCATGGATGACGACTACACCATCGCCGACATCTCGATGCTGGGCTGGGTGCGCAATCTCATCGGCTTCTATGGCGCCGGCGATCTCGTGGAGTTCAGTCAGTTCAAGGCGGTCGGCGGCTGGCTTGAACGCGGGCTGGCGCGTCCGGCGGTCCAGCGCGGGCTGAACATTCCGAAGCGGCCGTAAATCAGCTCAGCGCCTTGTGGGTCATGTAGAGCGCCATTAGGGAGACGAGGGCGACCATGGCTCGGCGCAGCACTGATTTGCTGACGCCATTGGCCATGCGTGCGCCGAGATCGGTCCCGATCCAGAGCCCGGCCAAAATGCCTATGATGGCCGGCCAGCCGACCATGAGCCCCTTGCTCCAGTAGACCGAGGCGGCTGGAATGTTGGTTGGGATGAGCGAGAAGACGAGGGCGACCAGCTGCGCCTGATGTTGCGGGACGCGCAGGCCCGCGGCGAGGCCAACGGTGATCGCGAGGCCACCGCCGATGCCCATGAAGCCGGAGGAGAAGCCGGCCAGCGTGCCGATGAGGAGCAGGGGTTGCCAGGGCAATTCAGCTGAAGCGCTTGCCTGGCTGCCGCCATCCTTGCGGTCGCTGCGCAGAGCCAGCATTGCGATCAGTGCGACGAGATAGACGACGTAGGTCCATTGCAGCGCTGTGTCGGAGACCGCCGCCGCGGCATAGCCACCGCCCGCGCCACCGATGAGAAATCCGACGCCGATCCAGACGATCCACGGCAAGGGACTACGATTGCCGCTCTGCCAGTAGCGGCGCGCGCCGGCGAGGCCGGTCGGAGGGATCTGCGCGATCAGCGACGTGCCCTGGGCGACGTGCTGCTCGGCACCGAGCAACAGCACGGAGAAGATGACGAGGCCGCCGCCGGGGCTCGTGCCCGAGAAGCCCGATGCCAATCCTGCGACCAGGCCGACGCCGGCGCCGGCGAGGAGTTCATATATCCAGGTCATCGTTCATGTCCTGGTCCGTCGCTTGACGTCCGGCTTGGTCGTGCGCAGGCCGTCGATCACGGCATCGACGGCCGCCATGCAGGCGTCGACGTCAAAATCCTCGCCCCAGCATTGTTGCAGCACAAAGCCTTGAAAGATCGCGATCAGCACACGCGCGATCGCCTCGGCGCCGAGGTCGCGCTTGATGAGCCCGTCATGCTGGCCGCGCTCGACCAGCGCCACGATCAGCGCGCGCGGCATGTCGATGCCTTCGACGACGCTGCTGCGGACGCGGCGGTTGCGCAGCGCTTCGGCCCAGCCGTGGATGCCGACACGGCGGCGGGCTTCGCCGGCGGGATCGGTGAGCCATTGCGCGTAAACGCGGACCAGCGCGTGCAGACCTTCGATCGGATCGCCCGATGCTTGCGCCACCGAGTTGAGCACGGCTTCGCGGCGATGCCGGTCGTCCGCGAGCGCTTCGATCAGATCGTCCTTGCTCTGGAAATAGAGATAGACCGCGCCGTGGCTTAAGCCCGACCGCTTGACGATATCGGCCATGCCGGTCTGGTGAAAACCGTTCTCGGCAAAGCAGGCGAGGGCCCCTTCGAGGATCTGCTGCCGCCGGCCCTCGCGCTTCTTGTCGCTGATCTTGGGCATCGGCTCGGTCCATAAATAACTGACGGATCGATCGCTTTGGAGGTCTGTCGGAGACAGGTCCAGTTTTCGGCGAAACCAATAAAAAACGATCGATCAGTCATTTTTAGCAGGTGAGCGATGGCCAAGTCAAGACCTGCTGGCGCCGGACCGGGAGGCAGTGGCTGACGCGCCCTGCCAACCGCGGCGGGGCGGCTCTTGGCTCGTGTGCCGCTAGAACAGCCGTCCGCCGTTCGGCACGGACTTGCTTGGCTGCACCAGCACGACCTTGCCGTTCGCATCGGGGAAGCCGAGCGTCAGCACCTCGGAGACGACTGGGCCGATCTGGCGTGGCGGGAAATTGACGACGGCCGCGACCTGTTGCCCCACGAGAGTATCGAGTGGGTGGTTTTCAGTGATCTGGGCCGAGCTCTTGCGCACGCCAATGGCGGGACCGAAATCGATCCACAGCCGCCAGGCCGGCTTGCGCGCCTCCGGAAACGGTTTGGCGTCGACGATGGTGCCGACACGGACATCGACCGCGAGGAAGCTGTTGAAGTCGATCGTCGGCGAGGCGGCAGCTGCGGGATCGTGGGTGACGTGCATGGGATGTCCGTTCGGAGAGAGTTGGCGTCGTCCGCAATATTGTCGCGCGAACCGGAGTTTCGTACAACGCCACGTACGTCACGATAGGCCATGCGCGAGGAACGTCTTGCCCAACATCATCTACGGCATCAAGAACTGCGACACCATGAAGAAGGCCCGCGCCTGGCTCGATGCCCACGGCGTGGCTTACGAGTTTCACGACTACAAGGCCGCAGGTGTCGAGAAGGACAAGCTCAAGCAGTGGAGCGACAAGGTCGGCTGGGAGACGCTGCTCAATCGCGCCGGGACGACCTTCAAGAAGCTCCCCGACTCCGACAAGGAAGGCCTCACCGAGAAGAAGGCGTTGGCATTGATGCTAGCGCAACCATCGATGATCAAGCGACCGGTGCTGGAAATCGGCAGCAAGCTACTGGTCGGCTTCAAGCTGGACATCTATGCCAAGGAAGTCGGCGCCAAATCGCGCTGACTGCCAAAGCATGATGAGATGAGGCTCGATAGCCGCAAAGGCGAAGGTGGGCTCCCTCTCCCGCTTGCGGGAGAGGGTTGGGGAGAGGGTGTTTCCGCGATGGGACAATCCCCGAGTGGAGAGAGCCATCACCCGGCGCTTCGCGCCGACCTCTCCCGCAAGCGGGAGAGATGAGCAAGCCCGCGGCAATCGCTTCAACCTAATGCGATTCCGTCTTAGTTCAGCTCGATGATCTCGGTGGTGATGCCGGGACCCGGCTGGTTGGAGAACTCGACCTCCTCGGCGGGCGCGATGCGGCCGGGGGCGCGATGAAACAGCTCGCGATCGATCACTGCATGCATCTTTGGACGCGGCAGCGCGTCATTTCCGCGCATCAGATTCTTGATCTCGAAGCCGCCGTCCTCGCAGAACGTCTTGACCGAGGCGATGACGTGACAGACCTTGCCGTCGGTCTGGAAGGGCAGCAGCAGCCGTTCATAGGCGACGATGCGTCCGTAGATGTCCTCGACGTCGGCCACGCTGTAGACGGGCAGCCCGCGCGCCACGCATTCATGATAGATCGGCATCACGAATGGAGCGAGCCGCGGTCCGACATAGTCATCGAGCGGAACGCCCTTGCCGGTATGTCCGTAGGCACGCGAGATTCGCGTGCCTTCGCTCTGGATGATGAGGCGCGGCGTCGGCGTCGAAAACTCCACCGTATAGTAGATGAGATCCGACAGCTCCTCCTCGAGCCGCGCAGGCTGATACTCCCAGATCGCCGGCGCGATCTGCCGGCGCGCATAAAGTCGCAGCCACGTGTTCAGGAGATCGCGTTGCCGGATCGACTTGACGACGGAGGGAGCGGCGCTTGCAAAATCCAAAGCAATATTCTCCGCACGTGAAGACGCGCGCATGATCCCGCTTGCGGGAAAATTATTGATGAAGGCTGGCGCGCGGGACGAAAGACCGTTAACGACGGCTTGATGGCCGGTGCTTTTGCGAACCGGGAGGCCGGGCAGGCACGACATCAAAACGTCTCCGACTAAGGGAGCATTTGTATCCCAGCCGGAGGCCTGATCTGCTCAGCTTTCCGCCTTGCCTAACCCCCGTCACCTCCGGCATATTCCGCGCCCGGAGGCGGCGCTCCGGGTGGGATCCAAGTCCTCCGGACAGCCGAAGCAACAAGGACAGCCACGCGCCTCGCGCGGGCAGGGGGAAATCTGTTTGGCCGATGAGTTCATTCTCGAAACGGAAGGCTTGACCAAGGAGTTCGCGGGCTTCTTCGCCGTCCGCGACGTTGCGCTCAAGGTTCGCCGTGGGAGCATTCACGCGTTGATCGGCCCGAACGGGGCCGGCAAGACGACCTGCTTCAATCTCTTGACCAAGTTCCTCAAACCGTCTGCCGGAAAGATCCTGTACAAGGGGCAGGACATCACGGCGATGGCGCCGGCGGATGTGGCCCGCATGGGTCTTGTGCGTTCGTTCCAGATTTCGGCGGTGTTTCCGCATCTCACCGCGCTGGAAAACGTCCGCGTCGCGCTTCAGCGCCAGCACGGCTCTTCGTTCGACTTCTGGCGCTCCAAATCCGTGCTCAACCGCTTCAACGATCGTGCGCGCGAGCTGCTCAACGATGTCGGCCTCAGCGAGTTTGCCAGTACGCCTGCGGTCGAGATGCCCTATGGGCGCAAGCGTGCACTCGAGATCGCAACCACGCTTGCGCTCGACCCTGAGATGATGCTGCTGGACGAGCCGATGGCCGGCATGGGTCACGAGGACATCGACAAGATCGCGGCGCTGATCAAGCGCATCTCCGCGAAATATACCATCCTGATGGTCGAGCATAATTTGAGCGTCGTGGCTAACCTCTCCGACATCATCACCGTGCTGACGCGCGGGCAGGTGCTCGCGCAGGGCCATTACTCCGAGCTCACCAAGGACGAACGCGTCAAGGAAGCCTATCTGGGAGCCGGTCATGCCTGACACTGCGATTGCCGAGGCTCCGGCCAGGGCTGCGTCCGGCGGCAACATCCTTCAAGTTCGCAACCTCGAAGCCTGGTACGGCGAGTCCCACATCCTGCACGGGATCAACTTCGACGTGAACGCGGGCGAGGTCGTCACCTTGCTCGGGCGCAACGGCGCCGGCAAGACGACCACGCTGAAGTCGATCATGGGCATCATCGGCAAGCGCTCCGGCTCGGTGAAGTTCAACGACCAGGAGATCATCCGCGCCACCTCCGACAAGATCGCGCGGATGGGCATCGCCTTCTGCCCGGAAGAGCGGGGGATATTCTCCAGCCTCGACGTCCGCGAGAATCTGATGCTGCCGCCGGTCGTTCGCGAGGGCGGACTGCCGCTCGATCAGATCTTCGACCTGTTTCCGAACCTGAAGGAGCGGCTGAACAGCCAGGGCACGAAGCTGTCGGGCGGCGAGCAGCAGATGCTCGCGATCGCACGCATCCTGCGCACCGGCGCGAGCTTCCTGATGCTGGACGAGCCGACCGAGGGCCTTGCGCCCGTGATCATCCAGCAGATCGGTCACACCATTGCGCGGCTCAAGAAGGAGGGCTTCACGATCCTCCTGGTCGAGCAGAACTTCCGCTTCGCCTCCACCGTCGCCGATCGCTATTATGTGGTCGAGCACGGCAAGATCATTGACGGATTTTCCAACGCCGAGCTTGCCGCTAACATGGACAAGCTCCACACCTACCTCGGTGTCTGAGCGCCGGGCCTGAATTTAACTGATGAGCATAAAGAGAAGGTATTGGAGAGCGACCATGAAACGGATCATTTCAGCAATGTTGCTCGGCACCGCCATTGCGCTCGCGGCAACGAGCGCGGCGATGGCGCAGGACAAGGCCATCAAGATCGGTGTGCTCACCGATAATTCCGGGCTCTATGCCGACCTCGGCGGGCCGGGCTCGACATTGGCGGCGCAGATGGCCATCGAGGATGCCGGCCTGACTGCGAAGGGTTGGAAGATCGACCTGATTTCGGCCGACCATCAGAACAAGCCGGACATCGGGACTGCGATTGCGCGGCAGTGGATCGATGTCGAGAAGGTCGACATTTTCATGGACGTGCTGAACTCGGGCGTGGCGCTCGCGGTCAACAATGTCGTCAGGGAGAAGAATTCGATTCTGATCGATACGGGCGCGGCGACGTCCGACCTGACCAACGCCCAGTGCTCGCCGAACACGATCCACTGGGTCTACGACACCTACATGCTGGCCAATAGCACGGGGCAAGCGCTGGTGAAGGCCGGCGGCGACACTTGGTACTTCCTGACCGCAGACTACGCCTTTGGCCATGCGCTCGAGCGTGACACCACCGCCGTGGTCGTGAAATCAGGCGGCAAGGTGATTGGCACGGTCAAGCATCCCCTCAATACGGCGGATTTCTCCTCCTTCCTGCTCCAGGCGCAAGCGTCGAAGGCCAAGATCGTGGGCATGGCGAATGCCGGCGGCGACACCACCAACACGATCAAGCAAGCGGCGGAGTTCGGCATCGTATCGGGCGGCCAGAAGCTCGCGGGGCTCCTGCTGTTCATAACCGACGTCCATGCGCTCGGATTGAAGGTAGCGCAGGGACTGAACTTCACCGAGACCTTCTACTGGGACCTGAATGACGGCACTCGCGCCTTCTCCAAACGCTTTTCCGAGCGCATGAAGAACAAGGCGATGCCTTCGATGGTGCAGGCCGGCGTCTATTCGGGCCTGCTCCACTATTTCAAGGCGCTGGAGGCGATGGGCGGCAACCCGCATGACGGCGCCAAGGTCGTGGCCAAGATGAAGGAAATGCCGACAGACGACGCGCTGTTCGGCAAGGGCACGATCCGCGCGGACGGCCGCAAGCTTCATCCCGCCTATCTCTTCGAGGTCAAGAAGCCCGAGGAATCCAAGGGGCCGTGGGACTATTACAAGCTGATCGGCACGACCCCGGCGGACCAAGCGTTCCGGCCGCTGTCGGAGAGCGCCTGTCCGCTGGTGAAGAAGTAACGGTGACGATGCGGGCCGGTGCGCAACGGTGCCGGCCTGCTGTTGAGGAACGCCGAAGGGACCGGGTGCGGGATCGATGCAGGCTCTATACGCTCAGCTACTGGTGGGACTGATCAACGGCTCGTTCTACGCGCTGCTCAGTCTCGGGCTTGCCGTGATCTTCGGCATGCTCAACATCATCAATTTCGCCCATGGCGCGCTCTACATGATGGGCGCCTTCGTCGCCTATTTCCTGCTGAACCTCGGCGGCATCAATTACTGGTGGGCCTTGCTGCTGGCCCCCATCATCGTCGGTATCTTCGGCATGATCCTGGAACGGACCATGCTGCAGTGGCTGACGGGGCTCGATCATCTCTATGGTTTGCTGCTGACCTTCGGAATCGCGCTGATCGTGCAGGGCGTATTCCAGAACTACTTCGGCTCCTCGGGACTGCCTTACGCCATTCCGGATCAGCTCAGGGGCGGCATGAATCTCGGCTTCATGTTCTTACCCGTCTATCGCGGCTGGGTCGTCGTGTTCTCGCTCGTGGTGTGCCTTGCCACCTGGTTCCTGATCGAGAAGACGCAGCTCGGCGCTTACCTGCGCGCCGCCACTGAAAATCCGACGCTGGTGCGCGCCTTCGGCATCAACGTGCCGCGCATGATCACGCTGACCTACGGTCTCGGCGTCGGCCTTGCGGCGCTCGCCGGCGTGCTCTCGGCCCCGATCAACCAGGTGCGCCCGCTGATGGGCGCCGACCTCATCATCGTCGTGTTCGCGGTGGTGGTGATCGGCGGCATGGGTTCGATCATGGGCTCCATCATCACGGGCTTTGCGCTCGGCGTGATCGAGGGCCTGACCAAGTATTTCTACCCCGAGGCCTCAAACACCGTCGTGTTCGTGCTGATGGTGCTGGTGCTCCTGGTGAAGCCAACGGGATTGACGGGAAGGGCGGCCTGAGATGACAACCCTGACGGACGATACCCTGCCTGCAACCCCGCGTGCGATGCGCGACGAGATGATTGTGTTCGTGGTGATGGCGCTGCTCTTGGCGGCGGTGCCCTTCACGGGAGTCTATCCGTTCTTCGTGATGCAGGCGCTGTGCTTTGCGCTGCTCGCCTGCGCCTTCAATCTTCTGATCGGCTATGGCGGCCTGTTGTCGTTCGGCCACGCGATGTTCTTAGGGACAGCCGGCTATTGCAGCGCGCATGCGCTGAAGGTGTGGGGGCTGCCGCCGGAGCTCGGCATCCTCGTCGGCATCGCCGCGGCTTTCGTGCTCTCGATCGTGACCGGCTACATCTCGATCCGCCGCCAGGGCATCTATTTCTCGATGATCACCCTGGCGCTGTCGCAGCTCTTGTACTTCATCTATCTCCAGGCTCCCTTCACCCATGGTGAGGACGGCATCCAGGGCATTCCGCAAGGACACATGTTCGGTGTCCTCGACCTCTCCAAGCCGACGGTTCTGTATTACGTCGTGCTGGTCGGCTTCCTCGCCGGCTTCCTCTTGATCTTCCGCATCATCAACTCGCCGTTCGGTGAGGTTCTGAAGTCGATCCGCGAAAACGAGCCGCGCGCGATCTCGCTCGGCTACCGCACCGACCAGTACAAGTTCCTGGCCTTCGTCCTGTCCGGCACGCTGGCCGGTTTCGCCGGAGCGCTGAAGGTGTTCGTGGCCCAGAACGCCTCGCTCACCGACGTGCACTGGTCGATGTCGGGCGAGGTCGTGCTGATGACGCTGGTCGGCGGTCTCGGCACCATTTTCGGCCCCGTGGTCGGCGCCTTCGTGATCATCGCCATGCAGCAATATCTGGCGAGCTTCGGCCAGTGGGTGACGGTGATCCAGGGCGCGATCTTCGTGATCTGCGTGCTCACCTTCCGCCGCGGCGTCATCGGCGAAATCGCGCATTACTTGCGGCGATCGCTCTAAGTAGCTGATTTAAAATCGGTTTACCGACCGACTGAAAGCGGTGGATGATCCGGCTCCGCGGCCGTGAGATGACACGCGCGCGGATCGAAAATGGTCTATGACAGTTTTATGACGGCCCCTTCGGGGCCTGGCCATTTCCAACCGGTAGCCTATCTCCATGATGCGATGGTTTCGTGCGTTCCTGCCCAAGGAAGAACGGTTCTTCGACCTGTTCGACCGGCATGCCCAGACGGTGATCCAGGGCGCGATCGCGCTCCAGGGCATGCTCAATGGGGGCGAGGAGACGCCGGTCTATTGCCAGCGCGTCAACCAGTTCGAGAACGACGCCGACAACATCACCCGTGAGGTGCTGACGGCGGTGCGCCGCACCTTCATCACCCCGTTCGACCGCGGCGACATCAAGAACCTGATCACCTCGATGGACGATGCCATCGACCAGATGCAGCAGACGGCCAAGGCGGTCATGCTGTTCGAGGTTCGCGCCTTCGAGCCTCCGATGCGCGAGATCGGTGGGCTCCTGATCGAATGCGCCAATCTGGTCGGGCGTGCGCTGCCGCTGATGCAATCGATCGGCCCGAACGTCGCCATGCTGACCGCCATCACCGAAGAGCTCGGCAAGCTGGAGGGCCGGGTCGACGATCTCCACGACATCGGCCTGAAGGAGCTGTTCCTCAAGCATCGCGACGGCAATGCGATGGACTTCATCGTCGGCGTCGAGATCTACGACCATCTGGAGAAGGTGGCCGATCGCTTCGACGACGTCGCCAACGAGATCAACAGCATCGTCATCGAGCAAGTCTAGGGCAGGGCTGCGCTGTGGATGCCGCGTTGGGTCTTCCCGTCCTGGTCGGCTTGATCGCCGTCGCGCTGCTGTTCGATTTCCTGAACGGCCTGCACGACGCCGCCAATTCGATCGCGACCATCGTCTCGACCCGCGTGCTGCGGCCGCAATTCGCGGTATTCTGGGCCGCGTTCTTCAATTTCATCGCCTTCCTGGTGTTCGGGCTGCATGTCGCGCAGACCATCGGGACCGGCATCATCGATCCCGCGGTCGTCGACGCCCAGGTGATCTTCGCAGCGCTGGTTGGGGCCATTGTCTGGAACCTCGTGACCTGGGCGCTCGGCATCCCATCCTCGTCCTCGCACGCGCTGATCGGCGGGCTCGTCGGCGGCGGCATGGCCAAGGCGGGGATTTCGGCCGCGGTGTGGAGCGGATTATCCAAGACGGTGCTGGCGATCGTGCTGTCGCCGCTGGTCGGCTTCCTGCTCGCAATGATGCTGGTGGCGATCGTGTCCTGGGCCTCGGTGCGCTCGACGCCGTTCGCGGTCGATCGTGCCTTCCGCATCCTGCAATTCGCCTCCGCCTCGCTCTATTCGCTCGGCCATGGCGGCAACGACGCGCAGAAGACCATGGGCATCATCGCGGTGCTGCTGTATTCGCAAGGCCATCTCGGCAGCGAATTCTCGGTGCCGTTCTGGGTGGTGCTGTCCTGCCAGGCGGCGATGGCGCTGGGCACGCTGATGGGCGGCTGGCGCATCGTCCGCACCATGGGCCTGCGCATCACGAAATTGACGCCGATGCAGGGCTTTTGCGCCGAGACGGGGGGCGCCGCGACCCTGTTCATGGCGACCTATCTCGGCGTTCCCGTCTCGACCACCCACACCATTACCGGTGCGATCATCGGCGTCGGCGCCGCCCGCCGCGTCTCGGCAGTGCGCTGGAACGTCGCCAGCTCGATCGTCTATGCCTGGGTGATCACGATCCCGGCCTCGGCGATCGTCGCGGCGCTGACCTGGTGGGGGGTCCAGATCGTCAGGTAACGAGCTTCAGCCCGGCAATCCCGGCGACGATCAGGGCGATGCTGGCGAGACGGAAGGCCGTTGCCGGCTCGCCGAACAGGAAGATGCCGAGCGTCGCAGTGCCGACCGCGCCGATGCCGGTCCAGACCGCATAGGCGGTTCCGACGGGAAGTGATTTGAGCGCAAGCCCGAGCAGGATGACGCTGCCGGCCATGGCCGCCAGCGTGATCACGGACGGAACAGGCTTGGTGAAGCCCTCGGTGTATTTCAAGCCGATCGCCCAGGTGATCTCGAGAAGACCGGCGACAAACAGGATGCTCCAGGCCACGACGACGCTCCATTCCAGGCAGGGTCGTCCCCGCGGCTGATGTACTGATGGACGGGGGAGGCCGTCCTCCCCAGGGCTGATATATCCAAGCGCCGATATGGGGCTGGCCGAAGGGCTCCGCAATCACCAAATGAGGCTTGATAAGGCCCGCTTTCCCTGCCACACGCTCCCGCCATGTCCGACATCGCCACCACCACAGCCGAATCGCCGGCCCGTTCCCCGCTTGCCGCTGAAGTGGCGCGGCGGCGGACCTTTGCGATCATCTCCCACCCCGACGCCGGCAAGACCACGCTGACCGAGAAGCTGCTGCTGTTCGGCGGCGCCATCAATCTGGCCGGCCAGGTCAAGGCCAAGGGCGAGCGGCGCAACACCCGCTCGGACTGGATGAAGATCGAGCGCGAGCGCGGCATTTCGGTCGTGACCTCGGTGATGACCTTCGAGTTCGAAGGCCTCGTGTTCAACCTGCTGGACACGCCGGGCCACGAGGACTTTTCGGAAGACACCTATCGCACGCTGACGGCGGTCGATTCCGCCGTGATGGTGATCGACGCCGCCAAAGGCATCGAGGCGCGCACCCGAAAACTGTTCGAGGTGTGCCGCCTGCGCGACATTCCGATCATCACCTTCATCAACAAGATGGACCGCGAGAGCCGCGACGTGTTCGAGCTGCTCGACGAGATCGAGAAGACGCTGGCGCTCGACACCACGCCGATGACCTGGCCGGTCGGCCGCGGCCGCGACTTCCTTGGCACCTACGACGTCGTCAATGGCGGCGTGCGCCTGCTCGAAGGCGGCGGCGCCAAGACCGGCGCGGCGCTTGAGATCGAGATCGAAGAGCTCGCCAAGCTCAACGCCGATCTCGACGTTTCTGCCGTGAAGGACGAACTCGAGCTCGTCACCGAGGCGTCAAAGCCGTTCGACCTCGAGGCCTTCCGCGAAGGCCATCTGACGCCGGTTTATTTCGGCAGCGCGCTGCGCAATTTCGGCGTCGGCGACCTGCTGGAAGGCCTCGGCAAGTTCGCGCCTGAGCCGCGCGCGCAGGACAGCGACCAGCGCAAGGTCGAGGCAACCGATCCCCGCATGAGCGCCTTCGTGTTCAAGATCCAGGCCAACATGGATCCAAACCACCGCGACCGCATCGCCTTCGCGCGCCTGTGCTCGGGCAAGCTCAGCCGCGGCATGAAGGCCAAGCTGGTACGCACCGGCAAGAGCATGCCGCTGTCGAGCCCGCAATTCTTCTTCGCGCAGGATCGATCGGTCGCGGACGAAGCCTTTGCCGGCGACGTCGTCGGCATTCCCAATCACGGCACGCTGCGCATCGGCGACACGCTGACCGATGGCGAGGATTTCAATTTCGTCGGCGTGCCGAGCTTTGCGCCGGAGATCGTCCGCCGCGTCCGACTGACCGACGCGATGAAGGCGAAGAAGCTGAAGGAAGCGCTTCAGCAGATGTCGGAAGAGGGCGTGGTGCAGGTGTTTCGTCCGCGCGACGGTGCGCCGGCGCTGGTCGGTGTGGTCGGCGCGCTCCAGCTCGACGTGCTCAAGGCGCGGCTGGAGGCGGAATATTCGCTCCCGGTCGAGTTCGAGGTCAGCGAATTCCAGCTGGCGCGCTGGGTCTCCTCCGAGGACCGCAAGAAGCTCGACACCTTCATCGCCGCCAACACCTCCAGCATCGCGGACGACGTGGACGGCGATCCCGTGTATCTCGCCCGGAACGAGTTCTACCTCGGCTACACCAGGGAGCGCGCCGAGGGCATCGAGTTCACCAACGTCAAGGACGTCAAGAAGAAAGGGTAGAGAGCCTCGCTGATAGCCACGTCCTCGGCTCTGCAGCCACCCACTCTCTGTCATGCCCCGGCTTGACCGGGGCATCCAGTACGCCGCGGCCCCTCGGCTCAATCACAGACGTCTCGGAGTACTGGGTCGCCCGGTCAAGCCGGGCGACGACAGTATGCCTGAACGCGACCACGTGAACGGCCGCAGGCTTGACGTTGTTGGAGGCAATGCCACCTTCAGCTCGTGTGACCCTACGAGCTCGCATCATGTGGCGCGGCATCCTCATCTTTCTCCTGCTAGCGGTATCGGCCGCCGACGCGCGGCCCCGGCAGATCAATTCGATCCCGTTCTCGCACGAGCCGTGCAGCGTGCTCGACGGCCGGCCCTGCACGCCGTCTTATTGCAGCCCGCTCGAGCCCGGTCCCTGTATTCCCGAGATCGACTACCCTTACGGCCAGAACCTCCAGCTCACGATCGAAAGCGTGCCGTCCGACGCCGACCGCGCCAAATACCGCAAGCCAGATCACGATCTCGACACGATCGGCGATCTCTTTGCCGAGCTGCGCAGCTGCTGGTCGCCGCCATCGAACAATGCGCGTGAGGGCATGCAGATGTCGGTGCGCTTCAGCTTCAACAAGGCCGGCGGCCTGATCGGTCCACCGCGCCTGACCTTCGCGACGGCGGGCGTCCCCTCGGAGACCCGAATCACTTACCTCAACGCGATCAATTCATCGCTGAAGGCCTGCCTGCCGCTGAAATTCACGGGCGGACTCGGCGGCGCGCTGGCCGGGAGACCGATCGCGATCCGCTATGTCGACAATCGCGAGCTTGCGAGGTAGCACAGCTCTGTCTCCTCATCCTGAGGAGCGCGTTCTTCACGCGCGTCTCGAAGGATGAGTGGCAGCCGGGCCTGCATGGTTCGAGACGCGCGCAAGGGCGCGCTCCTCACCATGAGGTGTGAGAGTTGCGACCATCGGCCAATCGATGCTACCTCAGGCGGGGGCTGCTTGAGGGGAGGATGTCGTGGGTCTGCTGGTCATGATCCTGGGGCTGGTGCTGTTCTTCGCGGCCCATATTTTCACGACGAAACGAAAGGCGCGGGCAGAGGCGATCGCGAGGCTGGGCGAGGGGACCTACAAGATCCTCTATTCGCTGGTCTCGCTGGCGGGGCTGGCGCTGATCATCTGGGGCTTTGCCCACTATCGCAGCTCCGGCTGGATCGACGTCTGGTATCCACCGAAGGCGATGAAGCACATCACGCTCGCGCTGATGCTGCCCGCGGTCATCCTGGTCGTGGCGTCATATCTGCGCGGCCGGATCTATGCGACGCTGAAGCATCCGATGCTGGCCGGTATCAAGCTGTGGGCGGCCGCGCATCTCCTGGCCAATGGCGATCTCGGCTCCATCATCCTGTTCGGCTCGTTCCTCGCCTGGGCGGTGTATGACCGCGTTACGCTCAAGCATCGCACCGACGGCGGCGGCCCGCCCATCCCGGTCGGCGGCGTCACCAACGATCTGATCGCGGTCGCGGTTGGCGTCGTTGCCTACCTGGCACTGGCCTTCGCGTTCCATCCCGTCGTGATCGGCGTTCCCGTGATCGGGGTCTAGCCGGTCGGCACAAGACCCGGATGTCCATGCGCGGAAGCTAATAAGAGCAACAAGCCGAGGGCATTCCGATGGACTGGTCGCAATCTCAGATCCCGCCGATGCGGCTCGAGGCCCGCTTTGCCGATCGGGTGGTGCCGGCGTTCTGCGACCGGCCATTGAGCCTCTGGTCGATGATCGCCAATGCCTGCGCCCGTAATCCCCAAGGTGAAGCGCTGATCGCAGGCAGCATCCGCCTGAGCTGGCAACAGGCGGTGGAGCGCGCCAGTCGGATCGCCGCGGGATTTCGCAAGCTCGGATTGCAGCGCGGCGACCGCGTCGCGATCCTGCTCGGCAACCGCATCGAATTTCCGCTGCTGCTGTTCGCCGCCGCGCATGAGGGCTTGGTGACGGTGCTGCTCAGCACGCGCCAGCAGAAGCCGGAAATCGCTTATGTACTGACCGATTGCGGCGCAAAGATCCTGATCCACGAAGCCGCGCTCGCCGAGCGGCTGCCCGATGCGCAGGATGTGCCCGATGTAATCCACCGTATTGCCATCGACGATGATCCGGCTCTGTCGCGTTTCGGAGTGCTCGCCGACAATCCTCCGGCTCCGGCGCCGGTCGAGACGGGCGAGGAGGACACCGCGATGATCCTCTACACCTCGGGCACGACGGGCAAGCCGAAGGGCGCGATGCTGGCCCATTGCAACATCGTTCATTCCTCGATGGTGTTCGTGTCCTGCCTGCAATTGACGGAAGCCGACCGCTCGATCGCGGCGGTGCCGCTCGGCCATGTCACCGGCGTCGTCGCCAACATCACGACGATGATCCGCTGCGGCGGCGCGCTGATCATCATGCCGGAGTTCAGGGCGGCCGATTATCTCAAGCTCGCTGCGCGCGAGCGCGTCACCTACACCGTGATGGTGCCGGCGATGTACAATCTCTGCCTGCTGCAGCCGGATTTCGACAGCTACGATCTGTCGAGCTGGCGCATCGGCGGCTTTGGCGGCGCGCCGATGCCGGTCGCGACCATCGAGAAGCTCAAGGCGAAGATTCCTGGCCTGACGCTGATGAACTGCTACGGCGCGACCGAGACGACGTCGCCCTCGACCATCATGCCGGGCGAGCTGACGGAGAGCCATATCGACAGCGTCGGCCTGCCGTGTCCCGGCGCGCGCATCATTGCGGTGGGGACGGACGGGCGCGAGCTGCCGCGCGGCGAGATCGGCGAGCTCTGGATCCAGAGTGCCTCGGTCATCAACGGCTACTGGAACAACCCGAAGGCCACGGCCGAAAGCTTCACCGGTGGGTTCTGGCACTCCGGCGATCTCGGCTCGGTCGACGCGGAGGGGTTTGTCCGCGTGTTCGATCGGCAGAAGGACATGATCAATCGCGGCGGCCTGAAGATCTATTCGGCCGAGGTCGAATCCGTGCTGGCTGGCCATCCCGCGGTGATCGAAAGCGCGATCATCGCCAGGGCCTGCCCGGTGCTGGGCGAGCGCGTCCACGCGGTCGTCGTGACGCGCGCATCCGTGACCGACGCCGACTTGCGCGCCTGGTGCGCCGAGCGGCTGTCCGACTACAAGGTCCCCGAGACCATGGCGATCACATCGGAGCCGCTGCCGCGCAACGCCAATGGCAAGGTGCTGAAGCGGCAGCTGCGGGAGCGCCTCGGAACCTGAGCGGGCAGGCGGCCACCGGGGTCTCCCGGGCGGTTAACGCCTTGATCGGGCTCGCTTTGCCTTGCCACCGCCATATCGTTAGGGTACCTCGCCGCCACACGGGGACGGGATTCCTGACGCGAACGCTTTGGCGCGCGCACCCGGACGGGCATGGGATTAGCATAAGTGTCTGAATTATTTGACGAAGTCGACGAGGAAGTACGTCGCGAACAGCTCAAGAAGCTGTGGGACAAGTATTCGATCTACTTCATCGCCCTGATGGTGCTGGTCGTGGCCGCTGTCGGTGGCTGGCGCGGCTACCAATATCTGGAGGCGAAGAAGGCCGCCGAGGCCGGCGCCGCCTTCGAGAAGGCGGTCGAGCTGTCCGAGCAGGCCAAGCACGAGGACGCCGAGAAGGCCTTCAGCGAGCTCGCCGCCAAGGCTCCGTCCGGCTATCGCACCCTGGCGCGGCTGCGTGCTGCAGCCGAGGCCGCGAGCCGCGATCCCAAGGCCGCCGCGAAGATGTATGACGACATTGCCGCCGATCGCGGCGTTGGCGGCGAGTGGCAGGATCTCGCGAAGATCCGTGCCGCCGGCTTGTTGCTCGACAGCGCCAGCTACGCCGACATACAGCAGCGGCTGGAAGCTTCCGCGGCGCCGAAATCGAAATCGACTTTCCGCCACAGCGCCCGCGAGATGCTGGCGCTGTCGGCCTGGCGCAACAACGACATGACCGCAGCCCGCAAATGGCTCGCGGCGATTGACGGGGACGGCGAAACGCCGCCCGGCCTGCGCTCGCGCGCCGAGGCGCTCCAGGCCCTGCTGCCGCCCGTTGCCAAGAGCTGACGACGGCCCTCTGACTTGAGACGAGACACAAGATGCGCCGCACGCCACGCTTGATCGCAGCCGCCGTCCTGATCGCCTTCATGGGCGTCCTGGGCGGCTGCTCCAGCTTCGATCCAAGCGACATGCTCGACTTCCTCGACACCAAGAAGAAGCTGCCGGGCGACCGCAAGCCGGTGTTCCCGGAGGGCGTGCCCGGCCTCGAGCAGGGCGTCCCGAAAGAAATGTACAGGGGCGCGCAGCAGCAGCCCGATCCGAGCGCGCCTGCCGTCGCGGCCCTGCCCGCGGAGCCTGCGCCGGAACCGGCCAAGCCGGCGAAGGGGGCCAAGGCGAAGCACACCAAGCAGCCCGCCGCAGCAGCAGCCGCGCCGGCTGAAGCGCCCGCGGGCGAGGTCGATGGCGAGGTCCAGCCGGACGCCGCACCAGCCACGGCCGCGCCGCCGCCCAAGCACAAGATCGTCCGTAAGCGCACCACCGCACCGCCGCCGGATCAGCCGGTCCAGCAGGCGCAACCGGCCCAGACCACCCAGCAGCAATCGCAGAGCGCTTTCCCGGCGCCGCTGCCGAGCGGCAGCTTCTCGCGCTAATTTTTCCGTTGCATTGACAGGCGC
Source organism: Bradyrhizobium sp. WSM1743 (assembly GCF_000473065.1). Classification (GTDB taxonomy): domain Bacteria; phylum Pseudomonadota; class Alphaproteobacteria; order Rhizobiales; family Xanthobacteraceae; genus Bradyrhizobium. The sequence continues at coordinate 43,529 of NZ_AXAZ01000030.1, read as the reverse complement.
GGCTTTCGCAGCGCACGAATGACCGATGTCCTTCACGATCGCCATCATCGGCCGGCCCAATGTCGGCAAATCGACGCTGTTCAACCGCCTGGTTGGGCAGAAGCTCGCGCTCGTCGATGACCTGCCGGGTGTCACCCGCGACCGCCGCGAAGGCGAGGCCACGCTCGGCGACCTCCAGTTCACCATCATCGATACCGCCGGCCTCGACGAGGGCGCCAAGGGTTCGCTGACCGCGCGCATGCAGGAGCAGACCGAGACCGCGATCGCGCAGGCCGACGCGCTGTTCTTCGTCATCGATGCCCGCATCGGCCTCACGCCCACCGATCGCGCCTTCGCCGATTTCGCCCGCAAGGCCAACAAGCCGGTGCTGCTCATCGCCAACAAGAGCGAGGGCAAGCATGGCGATGCCGGTGCGATGGAAGCCTTCGCGCTCGGCCTCGGCGATCCCATCCAGATCTCGGCCGAGCATGGCGAAGGTATGGGCGAGCTCTACGATGCGCTGGCCAAGCTGATGCCGGAGCCCATCGACGAAGACGAGGCCGAGGACGACGAACCGCTCTCCGAGGAGGAGGCCGCGACGCGTCCGATCCGGGTCGCGATCGTCGGCCGGCCCAATGCCGGCAAGTCGACGCTGATCAACCACCTGCTCGGCGAGGAGCGCCTGCTGACCAGCCCGGAGGCCGGCACCACGCGCGATTCCATTGCGGTCGAGATCAACTGGAAGGGCCGCGATTTCCGCGTGTTCGATACCGCCGGCCTGCGCCGGCGTTCGCGCATCGAGGAAAAGCTGGAGAAGCTCTCGGTTGCGGACGCGCTGCGCGCGGTGCGCTTTGCCGAAGTCGTCGTGCTGATGATGGACACGCAGAATCGCTTCGAGGAGCAGGATCTGCGCATCGCCGATCTGATCGAGCGCGAGGGAAGGGCGGTCGTCCTCGCCGTCAACAAATGGGATCTGATGGAGACCAAGGGCGGCGGCGCGATCTCGGGCCTGCGCCGGGATGCCGACCATTGGCTGCCGCAGGTCAAGGGCGTGCCGATCGTCGCCGTCTCAGGCCTGATGGGTGAGGGCATCGACCGCCTGATGCAGGCGATCCAAGACGCTTATGCGGTCTGGAACAGGCGCGTGCCCACGGCCGCGCTCAATCGCTGGTTCGAGCAGGCGATCCAGGCCAACCCGCCCCCGGCGGTGTCCGGTCGCAGGCTGAAGCTGAACTATATCACGCAGAACAAGGCGCGCCCGCCGAGCTTCGTGCTGTTCTGCTCGCGCGCGGACGCGGTGCCGCAATCCTATCTGCGCTACCTCACCAATTCCATGCGCGAGACCTTCGATCTGCCGGGTACGCCGGTGCGCATCACCTTGCGCGAGAAGGCCAATCCCTTCGCGCACAAGCGCAAGCGGCCGTCGTGAGTGACGGTGCCTGCGAGACGGTAGCGGCAAGTGCTGCGCCGGCCCGGCGCGGCGCGGTCGCCTTCATCTTCGTCACCATCCTGCTCGACATGCTCGCGCTCGGCGTGATCATGCCGATCCTGCCGAAGCTGATCGAGAGCTTCGTCGACAACGACACCGCGCACGCGGCCCGCATCTTCGGCCTGTTCGGCACCGCCTGGGCCTTGATGCAGTTCGTGTTCTCGCCCCTGCTCGGCGCGCTGTCGGATCGCTTCGGGCGCCGGCCCGTGGTGCTGCTGTCGAATTTTGGGCTCGCGGCCGACTACGTGCTGATGGCACTGGCGCCGTCTCTTGTGTGGCTGTTCATTGGCCGCGTGATATCAGGCATCACCTCGGCCAGCATCTCGACGGCGTTCGCCTACATTTCGGATATCACGCCGCCGGAACGGCGCGCGGCGGTCTTCGGCAGGATTGGCGCGGCCTTCGGCGCCGGCTTCATCTTAGGCCCAGCGCTCGGCGGCTTGCTCGGCGATATCGATCCGCGCCTGCCGTTCTGGGCCTCGGCGGCCCTGAGCTTGGCCAATGCGCTCTATGGGCTCTTCGTCCTGCCGGAATCGCTCGCGCCCGACAAGCGCGCGCCGTTCCGCTGGCGAAGTGCCAATCCGATCGGGGCGCTGCACCTGTTGCGATCCAACGCGGTGCTCGCCGCGTTGTCGGTCGTCAACTTCATCGCGCAGGTCGCGCATGTCGTGCTGCCCTCGACCTTCGTGCTCTATGCGACCTATCGCTATGGCTGGGATTCCAAGACGGTAGGCCTGACCCTCGCCATGGTCGGCATCTGTGCCATGGTCGTGCAGGGACTTGCGATCGGCCCGATCGTGCGCGCGCTCGGCGAACGAAACGCACTGCTGCTGGGCCTGTGCTGTGGCGCGCTCGGCTTCGTGGTCTTGGGCGCTGCGCCGACCGGACCACTGTCCTGGCTCGGCATTCCCATTTTGGCGCTGTGGGGCATCTCGGGGGCCGCCTCGCAATCGCTGATGACGCGGCTGGTCGCGCCCGATCAGCAGGGCCAGTTGCAGGGCGCGACTGCGAGCGTGCAGAGCGTGTCGCAGCTCGTCGGCCCGTTCCTGTTCACGCTGACATTTTCCTATTTCATCGGCGCCAGCGCGCCGCTGCATCTGCCCGGCGCGCCGTTCCTGCTCGCAGCGGTGCTGATGGTGGTGTGCGTGGCGATCGCGGTGCGGACGCTGGGTGGTCACCGTCGTTCCGGGCTGGTGCGCTAGCACCAGACCCGGAATCTCGAGGTCCCGGGTCTGGTGCTCCGGGCCGCGCTTCGCGGTCCCGAGCGCACCATCCCGTGATGCCCGCTACGCGGTCACTTCTTCACCAGCGGGCAGTCGCTGTCCTTGAGCGGCTTGGCCGCATCTTCCGGCGCAATGGTGGCGACCAGCTTATAATAGTCCCACGGTCCCTTCGACTCTTCGGGCTTCTTCACCTCGAACAGATAGGCCGGAATCAGGCGGCGTCCGTCCTCGCGCAGCGGGCCTTTGCCGAACAGCGGATCGTCCGTCGGCAGCTCCTTCATCTTGGCGACGACCTTGGCGCCGTCATGCGGATTGCCGCCGAGCGCCTCCATCGCCTTCAGGTAATGCAGGATCTCGGCATAGAGGCCCGCGACCGTCATCGAGGGCATCGAGCCCTTGGGCGAGACTTTCTGGAAGCGCTTCGACCATTCGCGGGTCTGGTCGTTGAGATCCCAATAGAAGGATTCGGTGAAGGTCAGGCCCTGCGCGGTCTTCAGGCCGAGCGAATGCACGTCGTTGATGAACAGCAGCAGCGCGGCGAGCTTCTGACCGCCAGAGACGATGCCGAACTCGGCGGCCTGCTTGATCGCGTTAGTGGTGTCGCCGCCCGCATTGGCAAGGCCGATGATCTTGGCCTTGGAGGACTGCGCCTGGAGCAGGAAGGAGGAGAAGTCCGCCGTGTTCAGCGGGTGCTTGACGCCGCCGAGCACCTTGCCGCCGGTGGCCGTGACGACGGCGCTGGTGTCACGCTCCAGCGCATGGCCGAACGCGTAATCCGCGGTGAGGAAGAACCAGCTATCGCCGCCCGCCTTGGTCAGCGCCTTGCCGGTGCCGTTGGCGAGCATGTAGGTGTCGTAGGTGAAGGAGACGGTGTTGGGCGTGCAGGCCTTGCCGGTGAGGTCGGCGGTGGCCGCACCCGAATTGAGCAGCACCGAGTTCTTTTCCTTGACGAGGTTGCTCACCGCGAGCGCAACGCCGGAGCTTGGCGTGTCGGCGATGGCGTCGACCTTGTCGGCATCGATCCATTGCCGGGCGATGTTGACGCCGATATCGGGCTTGTTCTGGTGATCGCCGGAGAGGACCTCAATGGTCCAGCCCTTGGCCTTCAGGCCGGAATCCTCGACCGCCATCTTCACCGCCGCGACCGAGTTCGGACCGCCGATGTCGGCATAGAGACTCGACATGTCGTTGAGCACGCCGATCTTGACGGTCTTGTCCTGCGCGTAGGCAGATGTTGCAATACCGAAGGCGGCGCAGGCCAGAAGGGCCGCGGAGCGGCGTGCGAACGTTGTCGTCATGAAAGTTTCCTCCATTGTCAAATATGCGGACAGCTCTCTTGCGGAGCCTTGTTCCTGTCGATGGCTCTACCGTGTCCCGCGGTTTGCGGCAATGCGCCTAAAGCCGGATGAGACTGCGTCTTGGCGTCATCCGCCGGTTAACTTTTGAGAAAAATGCGTTGAGACGCTATTTCAGCGCGTCGAATGCTACCGACGGCTTGGTACCAATTGCGCAGGCAGTCAATCGGGAAGGCATCAGGCCGGCGCGCGAAAGCTCATCAAGGTGCGGGTCTTGTAGTCGTAGAACTTGCCGGTCTCGCTCCAGTCGGGCGCGCACATCGGCACGATGAATTCGGCGACCTGCTCGGGCGTGTCGAGCGTTTCCGGATCCTCGCCGGGCATGAGAGTCGCGCGCATGCGGGTGCGGACCGGGCCGGGGTTGAACAGATTGACGCGTAGGTTCGTGTTTGCAGTCTCCTGCGCCCAGGCGCGAGCCAATGTTTCCAGCGCAGCTTTGGAGGCGGCATAAGGGCTGACGTAAGCTGTGGCCTTGTTGGCGGCGCCCGAGGTGATGAACACGGCGCGTCCGGCATCGGACTGCTTGAGCAGCGGCTCCATGCAGCGGATCAGCTGGAAGTTCGCGGAGACGTTCACCGCCATCACGTCGTTGAAGGTCTTCAGCTCGATATGGCCGATCGGCGAGGAGGGGCCGAGCACGCCGGCATTGCCGACGAGGATGTCGAGCTTGCCATAGCGCCCGTGCAGGCCGGCGCCGAGCCGCGCGATGCCGTCGGAATCGGTGAGGTTGAGCGGCACCAGGGTGGCGCTGCCGCCATCTTTGCGGATCTCGTCGTCGAGCTCTTCCAGCCCGCCCTGCGTCCGCGCCACCGCAACGATATGCGCGCCCGCCTTGGCAAGCGCGATGGCGGTGGCATAGCCGATGCCGCGCGAGGCGCCGGTGACGAGAGCGATGCGATTGGCGAGAGGCTTTGTCATGGCGGGGTTTTACAGCCGTGGACGGCCGGGACAAGCCCCCACACAGCGTCATTCCGGGGCGATGCGAAGCATCGAACCCGGAATCCAGAGCTTACAAGACGACGTCGAGATTCCGGGTTCGCGCTTTGCGCGCCCCGGAACGACAGCCGAGCCGTCAGCTCGCCTCCGCCAGCAGTGACAGCTGCCGCGGCTGCGGCTCGGTCTGAGTCTGGTCGGTGAGGTGGGTCGGGTAGGCGCCGGTAAAACAATGATCCGAGAACTTCGGATTGGCGGGGTCGCGGCCGGGCTCGCCCATGGCGCGGTACATGCCGTCGATCGACAGGAAGGCGAGCGAGTCGGCGCCGATGATCTCGCGCATCTCCTCCAGCGAATGCGTCGCCGCCAGGAGGCCGCCGCGATCGGGCAGGTCGATGCCGTAATAATCGGGATAGAGGATGGGGGGCGAGGCGAGGCGGAAGTGCACTTCCTTGGCGCCCGCATCGCGCATCATGCGCACGATCTTCTTCGAGGTGGTGCCGCGCACCAAGGAGTCGTCGATCAGGATGATGCGCTTGCCCTCGATCGCGGCGCGGTTGGCCGAGTGCTTCATGCGCACGCCGGATTCGCGGATCGCCTGCGTCGGCTGGATGAAGGTGCGGCCGACATAATGGTTGCGGATGATGCCGAGCTCGAACGGCACGCCGGAATACTGGCTGTAGCCGACCGCGGCGGGCACGCCGGAATCCGGCACCGGCACGACGACATCGATCGGCACGTGGCTCTCGCGGGCGAGCTGCGCGCCGAATGCCTTGCGGACCTCGTAGACCGAGCGGCCGTGCACGATGGAATCCGGACGGGCGAAATAGATATATTCGAAGATGCAGGGACGCGGCGCCATCGGCGGGAACGGCTTGTGGATGTCCTGGCCGTTCTCGTCGAACACGATGACTTCACCCGGCTCGATGTCGCGGATGAAGCGCGCGCCGATGATGTCGAGTGCGCAGGTCTCCGAGGTCAGGATCGGGCAGCCGTCGAGCTCGCCGAGAACCAGGGGGCGGATGCCGCGTGGATCGCGCGCGCCGACCAGCTTCTTGTTGGTCAGCGAGACCAGCGCATAGGCGCCCTCGATCTCGCGCAGCGCGTCGATATAGCGCTCGATGAAGCGGGCACGCTTGGAGCGCGCGACGAGATGCAGGATCACCTCGGTGTCGGTGGTCGACTGCATCATGGCGCCGTGGCGCACCAGCTCGCGGCGCAGCGTCAGGCCGTTGGTGAGGTTGCCGTTATGGGCGACCGCAAGACCGCCGGCATTGAGCTCGGCGAACAGCGGCTGCACGTTGCGCAGGATGGTGGCGCCGGTGGTGGAATAGCGGACATGGCCGACGGCCATATTGCCGGGCAGGCGGTCGATCACCTCGCGGCGGGAGAAGGTGTCGCCGACGAGGCCGAGGCGGCGTTCCGAGTGGAAGCGGCTGCCGTCGTAGGAGACGATGCCGGCGGCCTCCTGGCCGCGGTGCTGGAGGGCGTGAAGGCCGAGCGCGGTGATGGCGGCCGCATCAGGGTGACCGTAGATGCCGAAGACGCCGCATTCCTCGCGCAGCGTATCGCCTTCCAGATCGTCCTGAAGCTCCAGCGCGGCCGGCCCCTTGCCGGCATTTGGATCGAGATCAAGTTGGGCGTCCTGGTCAGGGTGTCGCATCTCGTCCGCGCCTCTCTTTAGGGCTCTATCAACGCGCCGCAGGTTTCTCGATCAGCTTTTTCATGCCGTCACGAGCAGATTTGCTGTATCCGTCGCCACTGCCCGAAGGCTGCTGCTCGGATTCAGCTTGATCATCATCTGGTTTGTTTTTCTTGAATCTCTTCAAGATGGTGTTCTCGGGGTCGTCGGGCAAGAGGGCCATCAGCCAATCCCCGGTTCCCTGGAGCACGACACGGGATTTCGCCCCCGTGACCCAGTCCGGGCGCTGCTTGTCCGGCACCAGCCAGGTGAAGAACAGGAAGGCGACCACGACGATCAAAAGCCCGCGAGCGAGGCCAAACAGGAAGCCGAGGGTGCGGTCCAGCGCGCCGATGCGCGAATCCAGGATCATGTCGGAGATCCGGACCGTGATCACGGAGACCACGATCAGCGTGCCCACGAACACGCCGGCGACCACGACCACGCTCGCCACCGTGTCGTTGTTGAAATAGGTCTTTGCGGTCGGCAGCAGCTTCGAGAACGAGTACAGCGTCACGATTGCCGCCGCGCCCCAGGCCGCAATCGACAGGATTTCCCGCATGAAGCCGCGGACCATGGCGAGCAGGCCCGAGATCAGCATCACACCGAGCAGGATCAGGTCGAGGATGGTTACTGGCATCGGCTGGTCTGGTCCGCTCGTACTCTCAAAGGCGCTCAGCGAATCGGTGTTTGGCCGCTGCCCTAAAAGAAGGGCAGACGGCGTTCCCGGCAAGGCCGCAACCACGCAATCCCATGCTGCTTTTGTGACGGCTGTATAGCGGCGAGGGCCTCCGGCGTCACCTCCGCCTAGCCCTCTCCACGGCGGAATCTTGCCGGTGTGGCATTTTTCTCTGCCGGTGGGTTCGATTCGCCCCGGCGGGAGCCGCGGGCGGCGATCTCGGCCACCAAGGTCGTCAGGCTGTTGACCGCATTCAGCGACAATCCGGCATCGCCGCCGGTCTCGCCCCGTGCCGATTCGGGCAGCACGGCGCGCTGAAAGCCCAGTTTTGCCGCTTCCTTCAGCCGGGCCGGGGTCTGCGCCACCGGGCGCACCACGCCGGAGAGCGAGATCTCGCCGAAATAGACGGCATCGGTCGGTAACTGCGCATTAACCAGGGATGACACCAGCGCCGCGGCAGCGGCGAGATCCGCCGCCGGCTCGTTGATGCGCAGGCCGCCCGCAACGTTCAGATAGACGTCATGGCCGGACAGCTTGACCCCGCAATGGGCCTCCAGCACCGCCAGCACCATCGAGAGCCGGCTCGGATCCCAGCCGACCACGGCCCGGCGCGGGGTGCCGAGCGAGGTCGGGGCCACCAGCGCTTGCAATTCGACCAGAACGGGCCTCGTGCCCTCGATGCCCGCAAAGACTGCGGTGCCGGGCGTGCCGAGATCGCGCTCGGACAGGAACAATTCGGAGGGGTTGGTGACCTCGCGCAGGCCCAGGCCCGTCATCTCGAATACGCCGATCTCGTCGGTCGGGCCGAAACGGTTCTTCACGGCGCGCAGGATGCGGAATTGTTGTGAGCCTTCGCCTTCGAATGACATCACGGCGTCGACCATGTGCTCGACCACGCGGGGACCGGCGATCTGGCCGTCCTTGGTGACGTGGCCGACCAGGATGATGGCCGCTCCCGTCTTCTTGGCGAAGCGGATCAGCGCCTGCGCCGAAGCGCGCACCTGGGTCACCGTGCCGGGCGCGGATTCCACCGTGTCGGTCCACATGGTCTGGATCGAGTCGATCACGATCAGGCGGGGCACCGCGCCCTCCGACAGCGTCGAGACGATGTCCTCGACCGAGGTCTCGGCGGCGAGCTGCACCGGCGCGTCCGACAGGCCGAGCCGCTCGGCGCGCAGCCGCACCTGGGCGACCGCCTCTTCTCCGGAGATGTAGACGACGCGGTGGCCGGTGCGCGCCAGCAGGCTGGTCGCCTGCGTCAGCAGCGTCGACTTGCCGATGCCGGGATCGCCGCCGACCAGCAGCACCGAGCCGCGAACGAAGCCGCCACCGGTGACGCGGTCAAGCTCGGTCATCCCCGAGGACAGGCGCGGCGCATCCGGGCTCTTGCCGGCGAGGCTCTCCAGCGCGAACGTCCGCCCCTTGCGCTTGGAGCGGATCGAGACCGGCACGCTGCCGCTGGTGTCTTCTTCCGCGAGCGTATTCCACTCGCCGCAGGACTCGCATTTGCCCTGCCAGCGGTTATAGGCCGCGCCGCAGTTCTGGCAGACGAAGGAGAGGGTGGATTTGGCCATGGGGACAGCGAGTCGGGAGTTTCAGATTTGCTGATAGCACGGAATGGCGGGTCGATCGCCGTGCTTCAATGATCTCAATTCGGAACGGTAGATATACCTTTCATTAGCTCTGCGCTGCGGTGCCCGCTTGGATTTTGCCAAATGTTAGCGGACGCGGGTCCAACCTCGGAACCAATTGGGGGGCGGCGAAGAGAAATGACGAGATTCCTGCGAGTACTGCTCGCTGCGGGCATGGCCTGCGGCGTTTTCGCGTCCGCCGGCCGTAGTCTTGCCAAGCCCCTCGACATCGTCTTCGTCAATCCCGGCAAGACCGGCGAGGTCTATTGGGACATGGTCGCGCAGACCATGCAGGCCGCCGGCCGCAAGCTCGACGCGCGCGTCGAGGTGCTGACCAGCGAGCGGAATTACCGCACCATGCAGGAGCTCGGCTTCGGCGTGGTGGCACGTCCCGAAAAGCCCGATTTCCTCATCCTGTCGAACGAGGAGTCCGCCGCCGTCCCGATCCTGGAGGCGGCCGAGGCTGCGGGCGTCAAGACGCTGCTGCTCTCGAACACGCTGATCGGCCAGGATGTGGCGCGTCTTGGACCGCCGCGTCAGAAGCTCACGAGCTGGCTTGGCGACATCACGACCGATCTTCAGACCGCAGGCGCGCGGATGGCCAATGCGCTGATCGCGGCGGCGCGTGCCGAGAAATGGCAGAGCCCCGACGGCAAGATCCACATTCTCGGCATCGGCGGCGACGAGATCACGCCCGCCTCGATCGCCCGTAACGCCGGTCTCAAGCTCGCCGTGGATGCCGCGCCTGATGTCGTGGTGGACCGGCTGCTGTTCGCCAACTGGACGCAGTCGGAGGCCGAGCGGGTCACGGCGAACTACCTGGGCTGGGCTGCTCGCAAGGAGATCCGGCCTGCCGGCATCTGGGCCGGAAACGATCCTATGGCGCTCGGCGCGCTGCGCGCGGTGATCGCTGCCGGCCTTGTGCCCGGTCGGAACATCCAGGTGGTGGGTCTCAACTGGTCAGAGGACGCGCTGCGCGAGATCAGGACGGGGCGTCTGCTCCTGACCGACGGCGGGCATTTCCTGCTCGGCGGCTGGTCGATTGTGCTCCTGCGCGATTATGCCGATGGCTGCGATTTCGCAGCCGTTTCGCCCCGCGTCGAGGTCAAGACGTCGGCGATCACGCGCGACAATCTCGCTTCGGTCGGCGACCTCATCAGGACGCGGGCGTTCGACCGGATCGACTTCACGCGGTTCCGGGCAAAGGCCGGGCGCTGCGGCCACTATGACTTCTCCCTCGATGCGCTCATCTCGTCGCTGCCGCTTCCCGAAGGCGTCGCGGACTGATGCGCAAAGGATGAGGCGATGACCGATCCGGACTGCAACCAGCCATCGCGCTTGCGCTCGGTCGTCCACGCGATGATCTGGGCCACCGTGCCCGTTCTGCTCTTGGTGCAACTGCTCGCCTCCGCCGGCGTCGAGGCATCGAGCTTTTGGTCGCAGGTCAGGCAGCTCGACGCCCGCATGGCCCGCGTCGCCGAGAGCCGGGCCGAGCTGATCGCCGAGCCGCTCTGGAAGATGCGCTACGACCAGGTCACGGGCGTGCTCAACGAGATCATGCACGACGAGACCATCGCGGCGGCGGCCGTCTATGACGATACCGGTGCCGCCATTGCCCGCGTGGTCGCGCGGTCCGAAGGCCAGTCGGTGGCGGAGGTCTCGCGGCCGATCCACTACAGCAACGGCAACATGGCCGTTCAGGCCGGCCGCATCGCCATCGCCTATTCCCGTACGACGCTGTACGCGGATGCAGGCAGCCGCCTGGTGCTGCTGCTGGTCGTCGGTTTGCTCGCGACGTTTGCGACCCTGATCGCCATGCGGATCTCCGCCAACATCTTCATCGGCAGGCCGCTGGCGGCCATGATGTCGGCGATCCAGCGCAGCAAGCAGGACGGCCGCGCCTATCCGGCGGACGTCACGTCCTCGAACGAATTCGGTCAGCTCGCGCGCGCCTTCAACGCCATGCAGCACACGACGTCAAGGGCGCTGGACCGGCTCGGGCACATGGCGACGCACGATCCGCTCACCGGGCTGCCGAACCGCCGCTCCCTGACCGAGCGGCTCGTCGTGGCAAGCCGGGACGGGGGCTCGCCGGATACGCTGGTCGCGTTCTGCTTCATCGATCTCGACGACTTCAAGGGCATCAATGACACCTTCGGTCATGAGGCCGGCGACGAGTTCCTGGTTCAGATTTCGCAACGTCTTCGTCGCGCGGTCGAAGCCGAGGACTGGGTTGCCCGGCTCGGCGGCGACGAGTTCGTCGTCATTCGTCCCGAGGTGAGCCACGAACAGGCGGCGCAGGCATTCGCACAGCAGGTGCTCGACGTCATTTCCGAACCGATCCGGCTTCACGACAAGCAGGTGGTGCCGCGCGCCAGCATCGGTCTTGCCGTGCGCCGTGCCGACGATCCGGAGCTGTCGCATCTGCCGACGCTCGCCGACATCGCGCTCTATCATGCCAAGAGCAAGGCGCCCGGCACGGTCGCCGTGCTGGACGAAGCGCTGCAGCGCGACTATCGCCGCCGCAGGGATCTCGAGCTCGCCATTCCCACCGGCTTCGCCGAAGGGCAGTTCGAAGTCTGGTACCAGAGCCAGGTCGATCTCGAAAGCCACGAGGTCGTCGGCCTGGAAGCGCTGATCCGCTGGCGCCATCCCGATCATGGCTTGATCGGCCCGGCCGAATTCCTGCCGCTGATCGAGCGCAGCGGCAACAATGCGCGGCTCACCCGCTACGTGCTGACCGATGCATGCCGCGCGCTGCAACGTCTGGCCGCCGCCGGGAGGTCGGATATCAGGATCGCGATCAATCTGCCGCCATCCGAGCTCGCCGACCATTCGCTCGCAGCCGAGCTGCGCGCGACCTGCGCGCGCTTCGGTGTCGCGGCATCGATGCTCGAGCTCGAGATCACCGAGGGATCGCTGATCAACAACATCGCCAGTGCCTCAGAAACGCTGCATCGCCTGCGGCGCTTGGGTGCTACGATCGCGCTCGACGATTTCGGCACGGGCTACTCTTCGCTCGCTCATCTCAGGCGCTTCCCGCTGGACAAGGTCAAGATCGACAAAGCCTTCATCAGCGAGATTCCCGACAGCGCGGAAGACAAGGCGATCGTCGGCGTCATTGCATCGCTCGCCGGCACGCTGGGACTGACCCTGATTGCCGAAGGCATCGAGCGCGCCGAGCAGGCCGAGGCCATGCGTGAGATGGGCGTGAGGCTCGGGCAGGGGTTCCTCTATCAGCGGCCGCAGCCGCTCGAGGCCGTGCTGCAATGGCTCGACGGGCAGCCGGCGGCGGCGAGCCGCGTCATCGCCGACAGCCCATCGATCACTCCGGAATTCGCCGCCTGAGCCGCGGCCGTCTCACAGCTGAGCCGCGTTCCACAGCATCGAGAGCCCGGCCGCGATCATGATCGCGTCCATCACCAGGCGGAACACGTCCGGTTTCAGATGCAGCACAAAGCGCTTTGCGATGAAGGCGCCTGACATCAGCGAGGAGCCAGCGATCAGGCCCTTGATGAAGACGTCGCCCGTCAGCGCCCCGAAGCGCTCGAAGGTCACTGATTTCGCGAAGTAGAGGCCGAGCGAGGAGGCCGCCTCGGTGGCGATGAAGGCGCCCTTAGACAGCCCGTAGAATAGGAACAGCGGCACGCTGAGCGGTCCGGTCGAGACCACGATGCCGGTGAGATAGCCGATCACCGCGCCGCCGATCGCGAGATGCCAGAGATTGGCCTTGAGGTCATGCCGCGCCAGCCAGTGCCGCACCGGCACCATCGCGATCAGGAAGATGCCGATGGTGAGATCGACGGCGCGCGCGGGCAGTGCCAGCAACGTCCGCGCGCCGAGCGCAGCCGCCGGAATGCCCGTCACCGAATAGGCCGCACAGGCCCGCCAATCGACCTCGCGCCACCACGCCAAAATCCGCGAAAAGTTCGCCATCACGGACGCCACTGCCATGATCGGCACGGCCTCCTTCGGCCCATAGGCATAGACCAGCACCGGCATCAGCATGATCGACGAGCCGGTGCCGACGATGCCGGAGATGGTGCCGGCGATGAGGCCGACGCTGAGGACGAAGAGAAAGGCCAAGGGCAGGGCTCCCGGAATCAGAGGAGTATATTCCGGAGCGGTGTTGGAGGTGGATGCAACTGCCGCATGGTTGATATCGTCCCGGGCTGTGCCGAGACGGCATTGCGCAGATTTCGTGCAAAGCTGCTTCAACTCGTCATTGCGAGCCACCGGGGCCGCGCTTCGCGCGGACCCGGTGGCTCGCAATGACGGAGCGTGGGCAGCAGCGCAGCCCTCAGGCGAGGGATGAGATCGCCGCCCGCAGCGGCATGCCGGCCTGCGCACCGGGCTTGAGGCACTTTTGGGCCGCCGCGTCGCATCCGACCTGGAGGGCGATTTGCAGCGGAACTTTCTCGTGGATCACCGTCGCAAACGCGCCGGCGAAGGAGTCGCCGGCCCCGGTCGTATCCATCGGCGTGATACGCGGGGCGGGCGCGCGCAAACGGGATCCATCCGCTGCGACCGCCAGGGCGCCTTGCGCACCGGCGGTCACGATGCAGGTGAGGTCGCCAGCCTTGGCGAGGTCCGCAGCGGCGCTTTCAAAATCGGATAGAGCGAGACCGATAGCGGCCGCGGCGTCGATCGCCTCGTGCTCGTTGACGAGGAGATAGTCGGTCTCGGCGAGAAGCTCCGTCACCGTCTCACGCGTCATCTTCTCCGGGACCGGCGCGAGATTCCAGATGACGGTTCCGGAGGCCGAATTCGTCCGGCGCGCCACTTCCAGCGCCTGTGCGAACGGCACCTCCATTTGGAGCATGAGCACCGTGTCGGACCTGAAGAGCTCGGCTGGCAGGTCGCCGGCGCTCGCAGCCAAGTTGGCGCCGCTTGCCACCGTGATCGCGTTCTCGCCGGCCTGATCGACCGTGATGAAGGCACAGCCGGTCGGCTCGTCGGCTCTGATGACGAGAGCCGTATCGATGCCATTTTCCCGAAGGTTCTCGATCGCGCTATCGCCAAATCCGTCCCGGCCGACGCGGCCCGCCATGCGCACGTGTCCTGGGCCTGCGATCCGTGCGGCGGCGACAGCTTGGTTGGCGCCCTTGCCGCCGAAATGCGTCTGGTAGGACGGGGCGAGCACGGTCCGGCCGGGACCGGGAATGACCGGGACCTGCGCGACCAGATCGATGTTGAGCGATCCGAACACCAGGATCATGGAGAGGCCGTCAGCCTTGCTCGTCCATGACGCGCAGCTTCTCGACGCGGCGGCGGAAATCCTCGTCGGTGGAGAATTCGGCGGAGAGGTAGGACGAGACCAGGTCCACGGCGAGCCAGGCGCCGACGATCTGCGCGCCGATGCACATGACATTCACATCATCATGCTCGACGCTCTGATGCGCGGAATGGACGTCGTGGCAGACCGCGGCGCGGATGCCCTTCATCTTGTTGGCGGCGATGGAAGCGCCGACGCCGGTGCCGCACACCATGATGCCGCGTGTCGCTTCGCCCGACGTCACCTTCTGCGCCACGGCGCGCGCGATGTCGGGGAAATCCACCGGCTTGTCGTCATAGGAGCCGACGTCGATGATGTCGTGGCCGAGCTTGCGGATGTGATCGATGACGGTTTGCTTGAGCGGCCAGCCGGCGTGGTCGGATCCGATGACGAGACGCATGTAATGTCCTTCTTGATTTCGCATTGACCGTGACAGCCGCACGCGGCTGTCACGGGTCTCTCTGGTTTCAGCTGCGCATGTCCGCCGGCAGATCGACGCCGTGGAATTTCTTGTAGATCGCGTTGAGCTTCCCGTTCTTGACGTTCTCGGTGATCCAGGCGTTGAGCTTGTCCATCAAAGGCTGCTCGCCCTTCTTAAGGCCGATGGCGAGGTCGAAGGTCGCCAGCGGAATCCTGGATTCGAACACACGCGAGGGATTCTTCACCCCGATCTGGTTGATGATGGTTGCGGACGAGCCGACGCAGTCGACCTGGCCCGAGACCGCCGCCGTCACCATGGTGGCGTCGTCGTCGTAGCGGGCGATCTTGAGATCCTTGTCCTTCATGTTGGACAGGGTGGTGTCCTGGGTGGTGCCGCGCGAGACGCCGATTGACTTGTCCTTCAGGTCCGGCCAGTCCTTGACCCGCGACGACTTCAGGCAGCCGACATCGGATTGCAGCGTTGCATAGCGCTTGGTGAAGTCGATCACCTTGGCGCGGTCCGGCGTCACCGACAGGGTCGAGATGATGATGTCGGCCTTGCCGGTCAGAACGTTAGGGATGCGGGTCGCGCCGGTGGTCTGGATGAATTCGAGCTCGAGCCCCCAATCCTTGGCGAGCAGCTGCGCGACTTCGACGTCCGAGCCGGTCGGCTTCATGCTGCTGTCCATCATGCCCGAGGGCGGGATGGCGAGGTCCGTCGAGATGCGGATCTTCTTCGCCTTCATGATGTCGTCCAGCAGATCGGCCGACGCGGGCGTTGCCGCCATCATGATGAGGCCGCACAACGCGGCGGCGGTGCCCAGCAGTTTCTTGTTGGTCATCTTGGTTCTCCTCTCCCTGTTATGATTTTAGGTTTCCCGTCCCCACGAATTGCGTGAGTTCGGGCGTGGTCGGCGACGTCAGGATCGAGGCGGGTCCAGTCTCATGGACCTTGCCGCGATGCATGAACACGATCCGGTCGGCGATACCCTTGGCGAAACCCATCTCGTGGGTGACCATCACCATGGTCATGCCGTCGGCCGCCAGCTGCTCGATCACCTTCAGCACTTCGCCGGTGAGCTCGGGATCGAGTGCGGAGGTGACCTCGTCGAACAGCATGACCTTGGGCTGCATCGCGAGCGAGCGGGCGATCGCGGCGCGCTGCTGCTGTCCGCCCGAGAGCTGCTCGGGATACGCGTGCAGCTTCTCCTCGAGCCCGACCTGCGCCAGCACTTTTCGCGCGAGGTCTTTGGCGTGCGAGCTTGCCATGCCCTTCACCGCGCAGGGCGCAAGCGTGATGTTCTGCTCGATCGTGAGGTGCGGAAACAGATTGTAGCTCTGGAACACGATGCCGACGTCCTGGCGCAGCGCGCGCAAGTTCACGTCGGGACGGTCGACGCGATGCCCGCAGACGACGATCTCGCCGCCGTCGACCTTCTCGAAGCGGTCGATGCAGCGCAGCGCCGTGCTCTTGCCGGAGCCGGAGCGGCCGATCAGCGCCAGCACCTCGCCGCGCGCGACGGCAAAGGAGACGCCGTCGAGCACACGAAGCGAGCCAAAGCTCTTCTGCACGTCGCGGAGCGACACGATCGGTTCGGAGGAGGGTGCGTTTTGCTGCATGTCAGGCTGGCGCGAGGTTGGACCCGCCACGCCCCATCCGCCGTTCCAGCCTCTGGCTGAACAGCGACAGGGGATAGCACATGGCGAAATAGGTGACGGCGATGATGGCGTAGATGGCGAACGGCTCGAACAGCGAGTTGTTGACGATCTGGCCCGAGCGCATCAGCTCGACGAAGCCGACCACGGAGGCGAGCGAGGTGTTCTTGATGATCTGCACCATGAAGCCGACGGTTGGCGGCGTCGCGATGCGGATCGCCTGCGGCAGGATCACCTTCATCATGCGCTGGGTCCGGCTCAGCGCCAGGCCCTCGCCGGCCTCCCATTGCGGCTTCGGCACGGACTGGATGCAGCCGCGCCAGATCTCGCCGAGATAGGCGGCGACGTAGAGCGTCAGCGAGGCGCCGGCTGCGACGAGCGGCGAGACCTTGAGGCCGATGGCGGCGAGGCCAAAATAGCCGAGGAAGAGGATGACGAGCAGCGGCGTGCCCTGGATCAGCTGGACATAGACGCCGCTGGCAATCCGCACAGTTTTGAGCGGCGAGATCCGTGCCAGCGCGATCGCGAAGCCAACGATGCCGCCGCCGATCAGCGCGATCAGCGACAGACCAATGGTCCACAACGCGCCCTGGCCGAGGAACATCAGGTGATTGATGTTGAGATGTCCGCCCATGTTCATCTCACAACGGCGTGCCGAGCCGGCGCCGGCGCGGAAACAGGAGGAGGCCGAGGCCCCAGAAGCCGGCGCGCATCACCAGCGACAGGATGACGTAGAGCACGGCGACGATGATGTAGGTCTCGAATGCCCGATAGGTGTCCGATTGGATGTAGTTGGCGACCGCGGTGAGCTCCTCGGCCGAGATCTGCGAGCAGACCGAAGAGGCCAGCATCAAGAGCACGAACTGGCTGGTGAGTGCGGGATAGACCTTCTCGATCGCCGGCAGCAGGATGATGTGCCAGTAGATCTGCAGCCGCGACAGCGCCAGTCCCTCGGCAGCCTCGATTTGTCCGCGCGGGATTGCCTCGAAGCCGGCCCGCATGATCTCGGCGGTGTAGGCGCCGACATTGATCGTCAGCGCGGCCACCGCCACGGTGAAGGCGGAGTACTTCAGGCCAAGGCTGGCGAGGCCGAAATAGACCAGGAAGATCTGCACCAGGAGGGGGGTGTTGCGGATGGTCTCGACATAGACCTTGCAGGCGCCCGCGATCAACGCGTTGTGCGTGCCGCGTCCGACTGCCGCGACGGTGCCGAGCAGGGCGCCGAGCACGGTCGCGAAGAATGCCAACTCCAACGTGAGCGCAGCGCCGGCCAGGAAACTTGGCCAACGCTCCAGCACTGCGGGAAAGTCGAGTTGGAGGCTCATTCAGGTTCAGCCGGTGACCTGGTTGGTCATGCGGTCATAGACGCGGAACAGCGCCTGGTTGCCGTTGCTGCCTTCGCCATGGGCGCGCGCATCGACATATTGGCTGGTCACCAGCGCGGTGCCGGGCAGGGGGACGTTCAGTGCCTGCGCGTGCTCCTGCACCAGGCGGAGGTCCTTCAGCATGAGATCGATGCGGAAGCCGGCGCTGACATCGCCCGCGATCATGGACGGGCCGAGCTTGTCCAGCATCCACGAGGCCGCCGAGCCGCCGAGCAACACCCGACGCAGCAGATTGAGATCGACGCCCGAGGCGCGGCCGAGCGCGAGCGCCTCGCAGATCGCCTGGATGTTGATGCCGCAGATCAGCTGATTGCAGAGCTTGACGGTCTGGCCGGCGCCGGACGCGCCGACATGGGTGATGGTGGTGCCCATCGCACGGAAGAACGGCTCGGCTTTGGCAAAGGCGTCGGCATCGCCGCCGGCCATGATCGAGAGCGCGGCGTTCTTGGCGCCCACCGGGCCGCCCGAAACCGGCGCGTCGATGAAGCTGACGCCGGCCTTTTGCAGGTCGGCATGGATGCGGCGAACGGCGACCGGCGAGATCGTGCTCATGTCGACGATCAGCTTGCCAGGAGGCGGGGACTTCAGCAGTCCGTGCTCGTCGTAAACGGTCGCCTCGACATGAGGCGTGTCGGGCAGCACGGTGATGACGATGTCGGCACCTTGCGCGGCATCGGCAGGGCTCTTGGCGCGGGTCGCGCCTTCCTTGATGCTGTCGGCCAGCGCGGCGTCGTTCAGATCGAAGACGCGGACCGCGTGGCCGGCCAGCAGGAGATTGCGCACCATCTCCCGTCCCATCGTGCCGATGCCGATGAAGCCGACATTGCCCTTGTCGTTCCGTCCCATGTTGTCAGTCCGTTTCTTATTTGAATGGCTTCTTGATCGATTGGCCGTCCGCGATCAGCCCGAGGCGCTGGTCTTGTCGACATCGCCGACGACGGCGCGCCGTCGGTATTCGTCGCCGATGGCAAAATGCTTGCGCAGCGTCGCATCCGCGCGCTCCGGATCGCGCGCGATGATAGCTTCGAAGATGCGGCGGTGATCGTCGATCAGATAGGTCTTCATTGACGGGAAGGCCTGCACCAGTTCGCGGCGGCTGCGATGCGAATGCGTCAGCAGGCCCGCCATCGAAGAGTGCAGCACCGTCAGCGTCTCGGAATGGGAGGCGACGACGATGGCGCGATGGAAGTCGAAATCGGCCAAGCCGCCGGCATCGGCCTCGTCGATCGTCTCGCCGATCTTTGCGAGGGCGCGCTGGAGCCGCTCGAAATCGGCAATGTTGGCACGCTCGCAAGCGAGCCGGATCGCCTGGCATTCGATCGCGACGCGCGCCTGCATGACGTCGTCGAGCATGTCGGCCTGCTGGGCCAGCGCGAAGGTGAAGAAGTCATTCAGCACCGAGACGTCCGGCCGCGTCACCACGGTGCCGATGCGGTCGCGAATCTCGACAATGCCGAGCACGGTGAGGGCGCGCAGCGCCTCGCGGACGATCGGCCGGCTGACACCGAGCAGGGTGGCAAGCTCGCGCTCGGAGATCAGGCGGTCGCCGGGCTTGAGGGAGCCCGCAAGCAGGCGTTCGCGCAAGAAGGCGAACACCTTCTCGAACCCCTTCTCGCCATCGGTGCCTCGCTTGAGCTCCATCCCGTCTCGCTTGGTCTGATCTTGGTCAGACCAGTATGCTGACCAGGGCGCGGAGGTCAAGGGGTTCGGGTCGCCTCGCCGGCAAGCGGGCAAGGCGGCTTCAATAACGCGCCAGCTAAGGCATTGAATCGACTAGGGCCGGCTACTGTGCATGGGGTTGTTTTTCGTGTTTTTGTTGGTCCGCCCCGGAAGCCATGTCGAGGTGCGGGGACGAACCATGCTGCTGACAGCATGTTGGCAGCAGGTGCCGGCTACGAAGCTCTCCTGAAAACGGGGAGAGTAGGTCATGCCGATCGAGGCGAGCTGCCATTGCGGTGAGACGGTGTTCGAGGTGACGGAGGCGCCTTCGAGCGTGACGCGCTGCACCTGCACGCTCTGCGCGAAGCGCGGCGCACTGTGGGCCTATTACACACCGGCGCAGTTTCGGTTGCTGTCACCGGCGGAGAACGTCGCGACCTATCTCTGGGGCAGCCGCACCGTCAAACATCATTTCTGCGCCAATTGCGGCTGCGGCACCTATTCGGAGTCGCCGGACTGGTCGAGCGGCAAGCCCGATTTCGACAATCCCAAGGTCGCCGTCAATGCGCGCCTGTTCGACGATTTCGATCTCGACGCCGTGCCGGTGAACGTGATCGACGGCAGGAATTTGTGGTGAGCGTCATCGAAGCACCGCCCACGCCGGCGCGTGATCGCTGGCGCCGTCCTCGCCGCGGATATTCTTGTCGACGCCGGCTCTCGCCAGACGCGGGGCCAGGGCGGGACTGAGAAGGAGATGATCGAGCCGCAGGCCCGCATCGCGCAGCCAGCGGTTTCGCTTGTAGTCCCAGAACGTGTAGATGCGCCGGCCCGGATGCAGCTCGCGGATCGCGTCGCACCAGCCTTGTTCGACCAGCGAGGCAAAGGCGGCGCGGCTCTTCGGCTGGATCAGCGCATCCTTGTCCCACGAGCGCGTCGGGTAGATGTCAATTTCCGTCGGCGCGACGTTGTAGTCGCCGGCGAGCACCACGGGCAGGTCCTGCTTGATCAAGGTTCTCGCGTGGCGCCTCAGCCGCGCGAACCAGTCGAGCTTGTAGTCGAATTTCGGCCCCGGCTGCGGATTGCCGTTCGGCAGATAGATGCTGGTGACGATGATGCCGCGCACGGCAGCTTCGATGTAGCGAGCTTCGAGATCGTCAGGCTTTCCCGGCAAACGATCGCGGGTCAGCACCGGCTCGACGTTGCGGGCGAGGATGGCGACGCCGTTCCACGTCTTTTGTCCACACCACACTGCGCCGTAGCCGGCCTTCTCGATGGCGCCCGCCGGAAATTCGCCATCACTTGCCTTCAACTCCTGAAGTGCGACGACATCGGGCTTTGCTGCGCGCAGCCATGCCAACAGATTGGGCAGGCGGCGGTTGATGTTGTTGATGTTGAATGTCGCGATCTTCATGTAGAGCTAGCGGCTCCTGCCTTCCGTCACCGGAGATACAATGTCCAAGTTGAGCTTTGTTGCCATCGCACTCATCGTCGCGTTCTCCGGAGGCGTATCGGCACAATCGTCCGATCCGCGCGGCGCGTGCAAGGCGGACTATGACAAATTCTGCGCCGGCATCGCGCCGGGCGGCGGCCGCGTCGTTGCCTGCCTCAACGGCAAGCGCGACCAGCTCAGCGCTGCCTGCAAGACGGCGATCGACAGCAGGAAGAAGCAGTAGACCTCGTGTCCCGGACAAGCCGCGGCGCGAATGCGATGCGGGCGCCGAGCCGGGACCCAGGCGACACGGCACGATGCGGAGAAATGGGCCCTGGCTCTGCAGCGCATTACGCCGCGAAACGCGGCGCACTGCGCTGCGTCCGGGGCACGAGCCGCTTAGCTCGGCAGTGGTGGTGGGTTTGCGGGCTGCTCGACCGGCGGGGGCGCGGCCGCTTGCACGGGTTCGGGCTTGACCACCGGCTCCTCCACATTGCCGCCCTTGTAGATACGGGCATAGCGGTGGCCGAGGCTGGTCAGCACTTCATATCCGATCGTGCCGAAATGGTGCGCGAGCTCGTCGACGGTGATGCCGTCGCCGAGCAACGTCACCATATGGCCGCGCCGTGCCGCGTTCGGCGGCAGATCGGTGATGTCGATCGCGATCAGGTCCATCGAGATGCGGCCCGCGACAGGGCAGCGCTTGCCGGCAACGATGACCTCGGCGCCGCGGGTGCCGTCATTGGAGCTCGCGGCACGGAAATAGCCGTCGGCATAGCCGACCGCGATGATCGCAAGCTTGGTCGGCCGCCGCGCGGTCCAGGTGCCGCCATAGCCGACGGTCTCGCCGCGCTCGACATTGCGGATCTGCACGATGCGCGCCTTGAGGTCGACCACCTGCTGCATGGGATTGTCGGCCTCCGGCGTCGGGTTGACGCCGTAGAGCGCAGCTCCTGGCCGCACCAGGTCGAACTGGAAGGGCGCGCCGAGGAAGATGCCGGAGGAATTGGCGAGGGCCGCCGGGACGCCTGAGAACTCACTGGCGATGCTGCGGAAGGCCGCGAGCTGTCTTGCATTGACCGGGCTGTTGAGCTGCTCGGCCGAGACCAGATGGCTCATCACCAGCGTGATGCCGTGATCGCCGGCATTGATGCGGGGGATGATGGCCTGCGCATCCGATAACGTCAGGCCGAGTCGGTTCATGCCGGTGTCGATGTGAACAGCCGCGCCCCCGGTCCAGCCGCTGCGGCGGCAGAACACGTCCCATTCGGCGAGCTCGTTGAGATCGCCGATCACGGGCCGGCAGTTGATCTTGGCGTAATGCTCGCCGGTGTTCTGGAAATAGCCGCCGAGCACGTAGATCGTGGGCTCTGGAACGGCTGCGCGCACCTTGCGTGCTTCCTCGATTGTGGCGACGAAGAAAGTCTTGCAGCCGGCCTTGCTCAGCGCGCGTGCGACCTGCTCGGCGCCGCAGCCATAGGCGTCGGCCTTGACTACCGCCGCGCATTCGGCCGGCACCGCCGTCTTCTCGAGCTTGCGCCAGTTGGCGATGATCGCGTCGAGATCGACGGTGAGCACGCCGCCATACGCCGCGAGCACGGCAGCCTGATTGGCCTCCGCGGAGAGAGGGCCGGATTGCGGGATCGATTTCGGGTCGGACGCCATTGTCATGGCGCCGTTTTACGCAAGAGGCCCGCGCCGTTCAACCCGGGGCACACTCTAGTAGTCGCTGCGATCCGGCAGCTGGCCGTCATGCGCGAGGTCGCCGAAGCGCGTGACCGAGGAATCGAAGTGCAGCTCGACGGTGCCGGTCGGGCCGTGGCGCTGTTTGCCGATGATGACTTCGGCGCGGCCGACCGTGCGTTCCATGTCGGCCTGCCATTTGGCGTGCTCCTCGGTGCCGGGACGCGGCTCCTTCATGGCGAGATAATATTCCTCGCGGAACACGAACAGCACGACGTCGGCGTCCTGCTCGATCGAGCCGGATTCGCGCAGGTCCGAGAGCTGTGGCCGTTTGTCGTCGCGCGATTCCACCTGACGCGAGAGCTGCGACAGCGCAATCACGGGAACGTTGAGCTCCTTGGCCAGTGCCTTCAGGCTGGTCGTGATTTCCGTGATTTCCTGCACGCGGCTGTCGCTGGCGCGCTTGCCCGAGCCGGACAAGAGCTGGATGTAGTCGATCACCAGGAGATCGAGGCCCTTCTGGCGCTTGAGCCGGCGGGCGCGCGCCATCAGCTGCGCGATCGAGAGGCCGCCGGTGGCATCGACATAGAACGGCAGCGACTGCAGCTCGATCGAGACCTGCCGGATCTTCTCGAAATCGGCTTCCGTGATGCCGCCGCGGCGGATGTGGGAGGAGGGGATGCCGGTGCGCTCGGCCACGATACGCGTGGCGAGCTGGTCGGCCGACATTTCGCAGGAGAAGAAGCCGATGACGCCGCCATTGGCGGCCTTCATGGTGCCGTCGGCCTGCAGTTCCGGCACATAGGCCTGGGCAACGTTGTAGGCGATGTTGGTCGCCAGCGACGTTTTGCCCATGCCTGGACGTCCCGCGACGATGATGAGGTCGGAATGCTGCAGGCCGCCCATTTTGGTGTCGAGGTCGCGCAGGCCGGTCGAGATGCCCGACAGCTTTCCGTCGCGCTGAAACGCCTTTGCAGCGAGATCGACCGCGACCGTCAGCGCCTGCGAGAATTTCTGGAAGCCGCCGTCATAGCGGCCGGACTCGGCGAGCTCGTAGAGCCGGCGCTCGGCGTCCTCGATCTGCGCCCGTGGCGCGAAATCGACCGGCGCGTCATAGGCGACGTTGACCATGTCCTCGCCGATGCCGATCAGGTCCCGCCGCAATGACAGGTCGTAGATGGTGCGCCCGTAGTCCTGGGCGTTGATGATGGTGGTCGCTTCGGCCGCAAGCCGCGCCAGATACTGTCCGATGGTCATGCCGCCGACATCGGTATCGGCGGGCAGGAACGTCTTCAGCGTGACGGGCGTCGCGATCTTGCCCATCCGGATCAGGCTGCCGGCGGTCTCGAAGATGGTCTGGTGCAGCGGCTCGAAGAAATGCTTCGCCTCCAGGAAGTCGGAGACGCGGTAGAAGGCGTCGTTGTTGACCAGGATCGCGCCCAGAAGGCTCTGTTCCGCCTCGATATTGTGCGGCGCGCTCCGGTAGGCGGGAGTTCCGGCATCGGGCGCGAGTTTGAGAACGTTCGAATCAGTCAGGGCCATGGTCGGACGTGCTTAGCAATTTTCTTGGGCGGATGCGGGGCCGGGATAAAGCGCCGCCTCAAGCCAAAGCGGAAGCGAAAGCTGGCCGCTATCAACCGCTCAGTTAAAATGGTGGATGATTGGCAGCTGCGGCACGCGCCGCGCTTGACGGGATTTTCGCGGAATCGGTGCGTCTGGAAGCGGCCGCGGTCGCGCCACGGAAAAATCCGGAAACCCATGAACCCAGTCGACTGGCGCGCAGACTCATCGAGGAGCGCGCGAAATTGACGCACGCCGGCTTCGGCTCGGGTTCAGACCAGCAGGAGGTAGACCAGCGCAACCAGGGCCGCCCCGACGCCGGTGGCGATCAGGGCGTAATCGGTGCGGAGGTCGTCCTGCACGTCAAATGAGGTTCGGGTCTCTTTGCTCATGGCGACGGTCTAAGCCAGGCCCGACCTGACTTATGTGAAGCAGATCACATCTCCCCGGATTCTTTCGGGGTCATGCCGGAACAGGCAAGCAGGCGGGCGATTGTCCCATTCCCCGCCAACAGGGACACGAGGCGAACGATGCGGCCAGAACGGCAGCACCAGAATTGGCGAAGCGAGGCAGGCAGCCGCCTTTGGCTGTCCGGGTTGATCGCGGCCATGAAGCACGCTGAACGGCCTGACGTGCGCCGCCAGCCGGTCGCACCCGAGATCCTGCTGGAACTGCGGGCAAAACTGGCGTTAACGGCCTCTTTCCGGACGTTTCGGATTTCGACCCTGCGTCACTAGGACCTCTGACGAGGGGGACTCGGCCCTATTCACCAGCCAGCTTGAGCCTGGGCTTGGTCGCCCCTTCGCGAGCCCGCAGCCGGGCTTCCTCCCGCGGGATGTAGTCGCGGATCATCGGCACCACGCCCTGGCGACGGGTGAGCTGGATCTGGAAGTTCATCATGGCTTGCTTGCGGAATGTCATCTCGCAGGCCGCCAGATAAAATTCCCACATCAGGGCAAAGCGCTCGTCGTAGAGCTGCACGGCCTCCTCGCGCCGCGCCATGAAGCGCTCCCGCCAGGCCTTCAGCGTCTCAGCGTAGTGCAGGCGCAGAATCTCGATGTCGCAGACCAAGAGGCCGGCGCGCTCGATCGCCGGCAGCACCTCCGAGAGGGCGGGGATGTAGCCGCCGGGGAAGATGTATTTGGCAATCCAGGGATTGGTCGAATCCGGGCCCTGCGAACGGCCGATCGAGTGCAGCAGCATGACGCCGTCCTCGTTCAGCAGTTCGGCACAGCGCCGGAAGTAGGCCTCGTAGAACCTTGCCCCGACATGTTCGAACATGCCGACCGAGACGATGCGGTCGAACTTGCCGTCAATGTCGCGGTAATCCTGGAGCAGAAATCTGGCCGAGCCCGTCAGGCCCTTTTCGGCTGAGCGTGCATTGGCGACCTGCAACTGCTCGGTCGACAGCGTGACGCCGGTGACATCGGCGCCCGCGATCTCGGCGAGATAGAGCCCGAGGCCGCCCCAGCCGGAGCCGATGTCGAGCACCCGCTGGCCGTCCTTGACGAGAAGCTTCGCCGCAATGTGCCGTTTCTTGGCAAGCTGCGCGTCGTCCAGCGACATCTCGGGCGTCTCAAAATAGGCGCAGCTATATTGCTTGTCGGCATCGAGAAAGAGCGAATAGAGCCGGCCGTCGAGATCGTAGTGGTGCGCCACGTTGCTGCGGGCTCGCGAGCGCGGATTGAACTGCTTCAGGTGCCGCGTCAGGTAGCGCAGGTGCCACCACGGTTTTGCCCACTGCGGCAATAGGTCGGGTTGATCGAGCAGGATCGCGAGGGCATCAGCTATGGTGCCGCGCTCGACCACAAACTCGCCGTTCATATAGGCCTCGCCAAGCCCCAACTCGGGATTGATGAGGATCTTCCGTTCCGCCTCCGTGGTGATGAAGCGCACCGCGACCGGCTCGCCGGAGCCGTCGCCGACGGTGAACCTCGATCCGCTTGCGCTGGTCACCGTCAGCGACCCACGGCGGATGAATTGAGACAGGAATCGACGCAACAAACGGTCCATCGGCATTTCCTCTCGAGCGAACCCGAAAGATGCGACTAACCCGGCCTTCATATCTGACGCCCAGGCGCCGCAGCGGTTCCTATGCGTTTGCATTCAAATTTAGCGAGGCGGTTCCGGTTGCGGTATTGCGCTGTATTCAAAGCCGATATTCGAAAACCGCTTAACCACATCCTTGCGCATGGAGCCTGCTTCCATTCGCGGCCCAATCGGTTAAAAGGTGGCCGCCGCCGCGCCGGATGCCGGCTGCATTCGCGTAAATTCAACGGAGATGATGGGAAATGTCGAGCCGAGCGCTCAGCCTCGCGACGGTATTGCTTCTGATCGGCTTCGGTGCGGCCGATTCCGTTCTTGCGCAGGCGACGAACCTCGAGGCCGGCAAGACCCCGTCCCAGCTATTCGCGCAGACCTGCAATGCCTGCCACAAGAGCCCGCGCGGACTTTTGAAATCCGTGGCGCCGGGCTCGCTGCCGGGATTCCTGCGCCAGCACTACACCACGAGTTCGGACATGGCGGGCGTCCTCGCCTCCTACCTGGTTTCGAATGGTGCCACCGACACCCGCTATCAGGCCAAGGACGGCAAGAAGGACGGCGCCAAGGAGAAGGAAGCGAGCACCGCTCCGGGCCAGTCGCCTGAGCATCAGGGCCGCCGCCAGCGCTCGCAAGAGGCCGCCAAGCCCGAGGGCGAGGGCACCGCTCCGGCCGCGGAGGGCGCGCGCCAGAAGCGCGCTGCGCGGCCCAGCGAGGACGGCGCGAAGCCGGAGGGACAGGCCGCGCCCGAGGCACGCAAAGGCAAGCGGCGCGCTAAGCCCGGGACTGAGGAAGCCCCGAAGGTCGATGCCGCCGCCCCGGCTGCCGAAGACAAGAAGAGCGCGCCGAAGCCTGAGACCGTCAAGCCTGACACCGCCAAGACCGAGCCCGATAGCGGCAAGGCATCCGAGAAGCCCGTCGAGACCAAGCCTGATAGCGCGAAGGTCGAACAGCGCGGCGGCGACGCCCCGGCATTGCGATCCGACCCCGTCCCGCAGGTGACGCCGCCTGCACCTGTAGCCGCGAAGCCCGCCGAGCCGGCGGCGCCCAAGCCGGCGGAAGAGGCTGCTTCCAGGCCGGCCGCGTCTGCGGCCAGCTCCGAACCGGCGGCCAAGCCGCCGCAGGAGCCGGCACCCCCCGCGGCCGCTGCTGCAGCCACGCCCGCTGCGCCAGCCGAGTCATCCGGTCCGCCGGCACCGCCGATCTCGCGCTAAAGCCCGCCACGTTCTTTGGACCGACATGCGGAGGCCGCCTTCATCGCGGCCTCCGCATCGTATTGACCAGGGTTAGAGTAACACTCTAGAGTAGCGATCTAGGAGGCGTCGATGGCGACGAGCGTGCGAGACGATCTGTTGGCAGCCGGGCTGATGGTGTTCGACCGCGTCGGCTTCGAAGCCGCGACGGTAGCCGCGATCCGCACCCGGGCGCGCGCCTCCAATGGCAGCTTCTTTCACGTCTTCGGCTCGAAGAAGGAGCTCGCCGGTGCGCTGTTTCTGGAGGTCTTGCGACACTATCACGCCGCGGTGCTGGCCGCGCTCGATCCCGTCCCCGACGCGGAGCAGGGCATCGATCGCCTGATCCGGGCGCATCTCGACTGGGTCGTCACCAGCCGGCGCGAGGCGCGCTACCTCTTCGAGATCTCGCGCAGCGAATGGGGCGAGGATGTGCGCGACGCCCAGCGCGCACAGAATGCACGGCTTGCGGAAGGTATTGAACGCTGGCGCGCGCCGCTGGTTGCAAGCGGCGAACTTCTGCCGATGACGCCGGTGATGTTCGTCAGCCAGCTGATCGGTCCGGCGCAGATATTCTGCCGCGCCTTCCTGTCGGGGCGCGACCGCACCGATCCGCGAATTGAGGCCGACACGCTGATCGCCTGCGCCAATCGTGCGCTAAGGCCATGCGACCGCATCAACAAGCAGTGAGGAGAGGACTGCATGCGAGCCGACGCTGATCCGGAATTCGCGCCAATTGCCGAGCGCATCCACACCAATGTCGGCCGGCAGGGCTTTATGAACCTGGTCGGCGCCGAGCTGTCCGAATTGTCGCGCGGCACCTGCACCATCGCCGTGGAGCGCCGGCCGGAGCTACTGCAGCAGCACGGCTTCTTTCATGGCGGCGTGACCGCCTTCCTGGTCGACAACGCCACGACGATCGCAGCCGCCACCTCGCGCGGCCAGCCGGCGCTGACGGCGGAATACAAGCTCAATCTGTTGTCGCCCGCGGTCGGCGAGAAGCTGATCTGCCGCGCCAGGGTGATCAAGCCGGGCCGTCAGGTCTCCGTGGTCGCGGCCGACGTGTTCTGCGTCAGCGACGGTGTCGAGAAGCATACGGCCACCGCGCTCGCCTCGATCGCGATGCTGAGCGAAGACGTCGCCGCCAAAACGAAAAGCCCGGCCGCGTAATCGGCCGGGCTTTTGATCATCTTCGTCATTCCGGGGCTCGCGAAGCGAGAACTCCGGTGCGCAATTGCGCACCTGAGAATCTCGAGGTTCCGGGTTCGGTCCTGCGGACCGCCCCGGAACGACATGCCTCGCTTACTTCTCTTCCGCAGCCGGGGCCGGTGCGACCTCCTCGTGCTGGGCTTCCGGATCGAAGAACTCGCCGGCGGCGGCGATCGCCTCGGCGGCCGCATCGCGATCCTCGTTGCGGGTCGAGATGTCCTCGCCGCGGTTGATGCGCTCGGCCTCGTCCTGGCTGCGGGCAACCGTGACGGTGATCTCGACCTCGACCTCGGGATGAACGGCAACGGTGACCGTGTGCTTGCCGATGGTCTTGATCGGTGCGTCGAGCTGCACCTGCGGGCGGTCGAGATGGACGCCGTCGGTCTCGAAGGCGATGACGATGTCGCGCACCGTGACCGAGCCGAACAGCTGGCCGGCCTCGGAGGCCTGGCGGATCACGATGATGTTCTTGCCCTCGATCTTCTCGGCGACCTTGGACGCTTCGCCCTTGGCCTTGAGATTGCGGGCTTCGAGCTCGGCCTTCATGCCGTCATACTTGGCCCGGTTGTCGGCGGTGGCGCGCAGCGCCTTGCCGCGCTTGAGCAGGAAATTGCGGGCGTAGCCGTCGCGAACCTTCACGACTTCGCCCATCTGGCCGAGCTTGTTGACGCGTTCCAGCAAAATGACTTCCATATTCGTTCTCCTCTTGAAGTGCTCTGTAGGTTTCAGTTTCGGGTGACTTAGGGGGTTGGCAGTGGTGGCGGCTGCCGGCTGCGCAGGAAGCGCTCGCGGAAGCCGAACACGGCATCCGCAAGGCCGAGGATCACCATCGCGATCACCGGCCATCCGAACACGACGACGATGGCGTAGGTCGAGCCGAGCCAGAACGTGCGGCTCTTCAGCGCGAGCGTGAGCGTATGCAGCACGGCAAAACCGGTCAGCGCATAGCCCATCATCAGCGCGGCCGTGGCGATCTGCGCGACGATGGCGAGCAGCCCGCCAGTGAAGCAGAGGGCGAGGGCGATGCAGAGCGCCACCAGCGTCATCGGCGGCAGCTCGGCCGTCATCAGATCCGGCCAGGGACGGCGAAGCCGGCCTGACGTCGCGGTCACCTTGGCGCTGAGCCAGAGGTTGAGAGTCAGCGTCATCATCGCGATGATGGTGGCGGCGGCTGGCGCGATGCGCACCAGCGCGTCGACGAACTGACTGGCTTCGCCCGAGGTCTGCGGGTCGGTGGCGCGGAGGAGGCGCATCAGGCCGCGCCGCAGCGTGCCGGTGATGGTTTCGGCGTCGGTGCCGAGCGTGAGCAGAGCGGCGATCGTGGTCAGCATGGCGAAGCCCGCGATCCAGAGCAGGACGCGGCCGACCGGGTACCACTCGATCTCGGGCGCGGCCGGTGGTTCGGTGGCGGTGGCGTCCGGCGCGACACTTCCGACCTGCCGGCCGAGCAGGACGAGATGGCCGAGCCACCAGGCCGGCAATGCGACCGTGACGGCGAAGGCGATGCAGTAGGGCAGGCCGAACAGAGCGCCGAGGCCGATCGCGGCGGCAATGCCGCCGAGGCTCGCGCAAAGCGGTCCCCAGCCGATTGCGGCGACCATCAGCGGCAGCGGTGCGAGATAGAACAGGACGAGCGAGATCAGCGCGCCCGAGATGATCGAGGCGAACATCAGGGCCGACGCGGCGCCGGCGATCAGGGCTATCAGTCCAAAGGCCATCATCAGCTGTCCCGCTCCCTTCGAGCGGTTAGAGGCGTCGTTTGCCCCAACCATCGGCGACCGGACGGCCCGGAAGCCTTATGAGTTCAGAATCAGAACGTAGCGACCGGCGGCGCAGCGGCCGCCGATCGAATTGGTCGTGTTAGCGAATGACGTAGGGCAAGAGACCCAGGAAGCGCGCGCGCTTGATGGCGCGGGCGAGCTCACGCTGCTTCTTCGCGGACACCGCGGTGATGCGGCTCGGCACGATCTTGCCGCGCTCGGAGACGTAACGCATCAGGAGCTTGGAGTCCTTGTAGTCGATCTTCGGAGCATTGGCGCCCGTGAACGGGCAGCTCTTGCGACGACGGAAAAACGGGCGACGTGCACCAGCTTCAGCCATTGGTCTTACTCCCCATCCGTGGTTTCAGCTTCATCGCGCGGACGGCGCGGACCGCGATCACCGCGGAAACCGCCCTCGCGGTCGCCACGGAAGCCGCCTTCACGCTCGCCGCGGAAGCCACCGCCGCGGTCGTCACGCTCGCGATCACGGTCGGCCTTGCGCATCATCGCGGACGGGCCTTCCTCGAGCTCCTCGACGCGGACGCTGAGATAGCGGATCACGTCCTCGCTGATGCGCTCCTGGCGCTCGATCTCGGCGATCGCCGCGGACGGCGCGTCGATGTTGAGCAGCACGAAGTGCGCCTTGCGGTTCTTGTTCATGCGGTAGGTGAGGGAGCGCACGCCCCAATTCTCGGTCTTGGTGATCTTGCCGCCGAGACCTTCGACGATACCGGTCATCTGCGCAGTCAGCTCTTCGACCTGCTGCGGGCTCGCGTCCTGACGCGCGAGAAAAACATGCTCGTAAAGAGGCATGGACGTCCTTTCCTCATGTTGGCGCATCGCCCGGCGTCAAACCCTTAAGAGACCTTCGGAAAGGACTCTGGGATCAAGCTCAGAAGGCGGAAACACGGGACGACGGGCCGACTGGCCCTGCCACACCAAAATCACGAATGATTTGCTGAGACCGTCCGTTCAGCTCCCGGCCGGGGTCTGCGGATGCGCGCCTTATACGGATTTTGGCCGGCTTTGCAAGGTGGAGGGGGCATTTTCGACCCAGATCCTCTCGGCGCGACGAGGTCAGACTCATCCTCCCATACCACATCCGGCTTGATCTATTTGTTTGTATGTCATACAAATAAGTAGCAAAGAGGACCTCCATGGCGAAAACGTCGGCTGATGCGCCGCTAGAGGCAGCAGGCGACCCCAAGCACGCTGTGCGCGCGACGCGCTCGGCCGGCCGCAAGATGCGGTCGCTGCTCTTGGATGCTGCGAGCCCGCTGTTTCGGGAGCGGGGGCTATCTGGCACGGCGATCACCGACATTGCGGCCGCCGCGGACGCGTTCCCGAGCCAGATCACCTATTACTTCCGCACCAAGGAGGCGCTGTTCGTCGAATGCGCCTGCCGCGATCTCTTGTACCTGGCGCGCGCCACCGAGCAGGCGGCGCTGAAGGCGCGCACGCCCCGGGATTACACCCACGCACTGGCCGAGACCGTGACGGCGAGCGATTCGGTCGCTTTCTTCGCCGAAGCGCTGGCATTGACGCGTCGTCGCCAGGATCTCGCACCGCTGGTCGAGCGGACCATCGAGCGCCTGCACAGCGAGGGCGCACGCGCCTATGCGGGCCAGGTCGAGCGGCACGGCTGGCGTTCCCTGCGCGCGCCCGACGAAAGCTCGCGGCGCTTCTGGGCCGTCGCCATCGGCGTCATCCTCGAAGGCTATGCGATGGGCCGTTCGCCCGAGGAGCTCTGCGCCGAGATGCTGCGCGTGCTGGGCGAGCAGGCGAAATCCACTGAAGACACCGGGCGCCTGCGTCTCGTCGAGGAGCGCGACGCATCCAGTAATTCGAATGGAGAGGATTAGGCCATGACCGCGCTTCGCATTCGTGCCCGCGATTTCCTGACCGATGATCAATTGGCCGAGGTGCGCCAGCGCCTGACCTGGAAAGGCGCTGCACTGATCGCGCACGCCTGGGCGTTGATCATTGGAGCCATCGCTCTGGTCGCCTGGTGGCCCAATCCGGTGACCTATATTCTTGCCGTCGCCATCATCGGCTCGCGCCAGCTTGGGCTAGCGATCCTGATGCACGACGGTGCACATGGCTGCCTGTCCGCCGACGAGAAAACCAATCTGGCGCTGAGCCAGTGGTTCTGCGCCTATCCGCTGTTTGCGGAGACGCGCAGCTACCGGCGCTACCACCTTCAGCATCATGCGCGCACCCAGCAGGAGGACGATCCCGATCTCGTGCTGTCGGCGCCGTTTCCGATCACCAGGCTGAGCTATCGCCGCAAGTTCATTCGCGACATCACCGGGCAGACCGGCTACCAGCAGCGCAAGGCACAGCTGCTCAACGCGCTCGGGCCAAAGGACTGGTCATGGCGGCAGCGTGCGGCGCATTTCTGGGAGATGCTTGGCCCGCAATGTGTGGTCAATGCGATCATGTTTGCGGCGCTCGCTGCGGCTGGCGTGTGGTGGGCCTATCCGCTGCTCTGGCTGGTGCCGCTGCTGACCTGGATGATGGTCATCACCCGCATCCGCAACATCGCCGAGCACGCTGTCGTCCCCGATAGCAACGACCCCTTGCGCAACACCCGCACCACGCATGCCAATTTTCTCGAGCGCCTGTTCATCGCGCCGTACTACGTGAACTATCACCTCGAGCATCATCTGTTGTTTTACGTGCCTTGCTACAATCTGCCGAAGGTGCATCGCCTGCTGAGCGCGAGCCGGTACGCCGGCCGCACGGAAGTGCAGCCGAATTACGCAGCGGTGCTGCGGCTGGCGACGGCAAAGCCGAACCGCGAGGATCGGCCGGGGCAACTGGTCAACAGTGCGCGCCGCGCCCGGGCCGGGGCGGAGGTCGATGCCAACCAGACTGCCGGCGGGTTCTAAGGGGCGCATTCCCCGTTGAATGCTGGTTCAGGTTCCCGTCTCGGCTTGACAGTGCGGCCCCGGACGGTGTCTACGGCCCCCTTTGGAGCATGATCCGGAACCATGGCCCAAGGCCGTGCGTAATCGGCTGCCGGTTCTCGAGAGGGATCATGCCTGACAAGCAGGGAGCGCCGATGACGGCAGCATTCACATTTCCTGGGCAGGGTTCCCAGGCGGTCGGCATGGGCAAGGCCCTGGCCGACGCCTTTCCGGTGGCACGCGCCGTGTTCGACGAGGTCGATGCCGCGCTTGGGGAGAAGCTGACGGCGATCATCTGGGAAGGTCCGGCCGAAACCCTCCAGCTCACCGAGAACGCCCAGCCGGCGCTGATGGCGGTGTCTATCGCCACCCTGCGCGTGCTAGAGGCTGAGGCTGGTTTTTCCGTGGGACGAGACGCGGCCTTCGTTGCCGGCCACTCGCTTGGTGAATATTCGGCGTTGGCCGCGGCCGGCAGCCTGACGATTTCGGATACCGCCCGCTTGCTTCGCACGCGCGGTCTCGCAATGCAAAAGGCCGTCCCGGTCGGCGCCGGCGCGATGGCTGCGCTGCTCGGTCTCGACTATGAGGCCGCCATGGAGGTCGCGGGCGAGGCGGCACAGGGGCAGGTCTGCCAGGCCGCCAACGACAATGGCGGCGGGCAGGTGGTGGTTTCAGGCGACAAGGCCGCGGTCGATCGCGCCGTCGAGATTGCCAAGGCGAAGGGCGCCAAGCGCGCGATGCTGCTGCCGGTGTCCGCGCCGTTCCATTGCAAGCTGATGCAGCCGGCTGCGGACGCCATGGCGGAGGCGCTGGCGAAGGTCACGATCAAGGCGCCGGCGGCGCCGCTGGTGTCGAACGTTCTGGCGAGCGCCATCAGCGATCCCGACGAGATCCGCCGCCGCCTGGTCGAGCAGGTCACCGGCACGGTGCGCTGGCGCGAGTCGGTCGCCTATATGGCCGGGCAGGGCGTCACCCGCTTCTTCGAGATCGGCGCCGGCAAGGTGCTGACGGGTCTCGTCAAGCGCATTGCGGACGGTGCCGTCGGCATTGCGGTCGGCGGTCCGAACGATATTGCCGCCGCCAAGGATGCATTGGCCGCTGCGAAGCAGGCTTGAAGCGCGATGAATGGTCATCGCGCTTGAGTTCTTGAGTTGACGCACGATCTTTCCGGAAAACCGCTGCGCACTTTTCCGGATCGTGCTTTGGAGGAGTCATCAATGTTCGATCTGACTGGCCGAAAGGCGCTCGTCACCGGCGCGACCGGCGGCATCGGCGGCGCGATCGCGCAGGCGCTGCACGCGCAGGGCGCCACCGTCGCGATATCGGGGACGCGGAAAGAGGTGCTGGACGAGCTTGCCGGCAAGCTCGGCGAGCGCGCCCATGTGCTGCCATGCAATCTTTCCAAGGCCGACGAGGTCGAGGCGCTGGTGCCGGCTGCGGAAGCGGCGATGGGCCAGGTCGACATCCTCGTCGCCAATGCCGGCATCACGCGCGACAATCTCTTCGTGCAACTCCGTGACGAGGACTGGGACGAGGTCATCAACGTCAATCTGACCGCGACCTTCCGCCTGGCGCGCGCCGCGACCAAGCTGATGATGCGCAAGCGCTTCGGCCGCATCATCGCCATCACCTCGGTGGTCGGCGTCACCGGCAATCCCGGCCAGGGCAATTATACTGCGTCGAAGGCAGGCCTGATCGGCATGATCAAGACGTTAGGGGCCGAATACGCCAAGCGTGGCGTCACCGCGAACTGCATCGCGCCCGGCTTCATCAAGACGCCGATGACGGACGCGCTCAACGACAAGCAGCGCGAAACGATTCTGACCAAGGTTCCGGCCGCCCGCCTGGGGACACCCGAGGACATCGCTGCGGCCGCTGTCTACCTAAGCTCGAACGAAGCATCCTATGTCACCGGGCAGACCATCCACGTCAACGGCGGCATGGCCATGATCTGACGCCTCGTGCCGCGCCGCCCGTCACGGCGGTGCCGCATGCGGCAAACGGCCGTTTCCGGAGCGAAATGAGGCTTGTAGTCAAGGCAATTGAAGTATGATAACCGGACCTTCAACGGATGGGCAAAGAACGCCATTGCAGGTTTTTGAAACCCTGTATATTGGCGATGCGGAGCCTTTGGCCGTCGTTCGCCGGGGCCTTTATCGGTTAGGATGGGCCAATTCAAAGTTCGTAAGCGAAGGCAGTCAAACGACCACGACGGCTCGTATCGTCCCGGGGGGTCGGGTCTACAGGGAACAACACGAGGTTAAGCAATGAGTGACATTGGCGAGCGGGTTAAGAAGATCGTGGTCGAACACCTTGGTGTTGAACCCGAGAAGGTTGTCGACAACGCGAGCTTCATCGACGACCTCGGCGCCGACAGTCTGGACACCGTCGAGCTGGTGATGGCGTTCGAAGAGGAATTCGGTTGCGAGATTCCGGACGACGCTGCGGAAACGATTCTCACCGTCGGCGACGCCACGAAGTTTCTCGAGAAGAACGCGAAGAGCTAAGGCTCTTCATTTTCGCGGGGACAACATTGAAACCGGACGGGCCGCTTCGCAGCGGTCAGCCGGTTTCTTGTTATTGGCCGTGAATCTTTCGATGCGGAGTTTTCGGATATGAGGCGGGTCGTCGTCACGGGTCTCGGCATGGTCTCGCCACTCGGCTGTGGCGTCGAGCCGACCTGGAAACGCATCCTCAACGGCGAAAGCGGTGCGCGCAGGATCGAGAGCTTCGATGTCTCCGATCTGCAGACCAAGATCGCCTGCACGGTTGTGCGCGGCGACGGGTCGAACGACAGCTTCAATCCCGACAAGTGGATGGAGCCGAAGGACCAGCGCAAGGTCGACGACTTCATCATCTTCGGCATGGCCGCGGCCGGCCAGGCGCTCGACGATGCCAACTGGCATCCCGAGACCGAAGAGGACAAGTGCGCGACCGGCACCATGATCGGGTCCGGTATCGGTGGCCTCAACGGCATCGCCGATACCGCGATCCTGTTGAAGGAGCGCGGACCGCGCCGGGTGTCGCCGTTCTTCATTCCGGGCCGCCTGATCAATCTCGCCTCCGGCTACGTCTCGATCGCGCACGGGTTGAAGGGGCCGAACCATTCGGTGGTCACGGCCTGCTCGACCGGCGCGCATGCGGTCGGCGATGCCGCCCGCCTGATCGCGCTCGGCGATGCCGACGTGATGGTCGCAGGCGGCGCCGAGTCGCCGATCAGCCGCATCGGTATTGCCGGCTTCAACGCCGCGCGTGCGCTCTCGACCGGTTTCAACGAGACGCCCGAGAAGGCCTCGCGTCCCTATGACAAGGACCGCGATGGCTTCGTGATGGGCGAGGGCGCCGGCGTCCTCGTGCTGGAAGAGCTCGAGCACGCGAGGCGCCGCGGCGCCAGGATCTACGCCGAGGTGATCGGCTATGGCCTCTCCGGCGACGCCTACCACATCACCTCGCCGTCGCCCGATGGCGATGGCGGTTTCCGCAGCATGTCAGCGGCGCTGAAGCGCGCCGGCCTGACGCCGTCCGATCTCGACTACATCAACGCGCACGGCACCTCGACGCCGCTCGGCGACGAGATCGAGCTCGGCGCGGTCGAGCGTCTGCTTGGCAATGCCGCCTCCAAGGTTGCGATGTCCTCGACCAAGTCGTCGACCGGCCATCTGCTCGGCGCGGCCGGTGCGATCGAAGCGATCTTCGCCATTCTGGCGATTCGCGATAATGTCGTGCCGCCGACGATCAATCTCGACAATCCGTCGGTCGAGACTGCGATCGATCTCGTGCCGCACAAGGCGAAGCAGCGTGAGGTCAACGTCGCATTGTCGAACTCTTTTGGTTTTGGCGGTACCAATGCGTCGGTAATCGTCCGGCGTTTGGCCAGTTAGTTTGCGTTTGAGACGAATCCACCGTTTTGCCGTATTCGGCGATAGTCATGGACGTGGGCGCGTGCATTTTGGCAGGGCAAGCGATTGTCGGGCCGCGATTGAACCGGCAGGATTCAGGTTGTTTCGATGAGTGAAAGGCCGCCCATTTCACCCCGGAGTCCGCGGGCCGCGCTCGAGCCCGAGCAGCTCCCGCCGCCGCCCAAGCGATCGGACCGCGCGCGCAATCCGATCGTGATCGTCGGCAACGCCATCATCACGCTTCTGCTGATCGCCATGCTCGGCGCCGGCGGCGTGTATTATTACGGCCGGCAGGTGTTGGAAGCACCCGGGCCGCTAAGGGAAGACAAGATCGTCAACATCCCGCAGCGTGCGGGCAAGCGCGACATCGCCGAGACGCTGAACCGGGAAGGCGTGACCGACGTCAATCCCTGGGTGTTCATCGCCAGCGTCGCCGCGTTGAAGGCGAGCTCGGACCTCAAGCCCGGCGAGTATTCCTTCCAGAAGAACGCGTCGCTGCGCGACGTCATCGCCACCATCGTCGAGGGCAAGGTGGTGCAGCATGCTGTCACGATTCCGGAGGGCCTGACGTCCGAGCAGATCGTGGCGCGGCTGTCCGACAACGACATCTTCACCGGCAGCGTGCGCGAGCTGCCGCGCGAAGGCACGCTGTTGCCGGAGACTTACAAATTCCCACGCGGCACCACGCGCGAGCAGGTGATCCAGCGCATGCAGCAGGCGCACAAGCGCGTGCTGGCCGAGATCTGGGAGCGCCGCAATCAGGACATTCCGGTGAAGACGCCGGAGCAGCTGGTCACGCTGGCGTCCATCATCGAGAAGGAAACCGGCAAGCCCGACGAGCGCAGCCGCGTCGCCGCGGTGTTTGTCAACCGCCTGAAGCAGCGGATCAAGCTGCAGTCCGATCCCACGATCATCTACGGGCTCGTCGGCGGCAAGGGCACGTTGGGCCGGCCAATCAAGCGCAGCGAGATCACGCAGCCCTCGCCGTACAACACCTATGTGATCGAGGGCCTGCCGCCGGGCCCAATCTCCAATCCGGGCCGCGCCTCGCTCGAGGCCGCCGCCAACCCGGCCCGCACCCGCGACCTCTATTTCGTCGCGGACGGCACCGGCGGGCACGCCTTCACCGAGACCTACGACGCGCACCAGAAGAACGTCGCGAAGCTGCGCGCGATGGAAAAGCAGATCCAGAACGACACGGTCGAGCCGGCCGAGGACGCGCAGCCCCCGGCCGCCGCCGCGCCCGGACCTGCCGACACGCCGACTGCGACCACGCCGGCACGGCCCAATCAGCAGAAGAAGCCGCCGGCGGCGCGCCCGGCCAATCCCGCGCCGGCCCGGCAGGGCGCGGTGCAGTCCTCGCCGCCGGTGGTCCAGCGCTAGGTCTCGCAGACCATGCCTGCGGACATTGCGGATTCCACTTTCCGGCAAAATAGTCTTAAGATTCGCGTGGCTTGATAGCCTCGCGAATCCCGTGTTCCTGGAGAATCTGAACTGATGGCGCTGTCGTCCATGACCGGCTTTGCCCGAAGCCACGGCGCGAGCGGGCCGTACACGTTCGAATGGGAATTGAAGTCGGTCAACGCCAAGGGCTTTGACCTCAGGGTGCGGCTGCCGCAGGGGTTTGACGAGCTCGAGGCCCATGCCAAGAAGCGTGCCGGCGAGCTGCTCTCGCGCGGCACC
This sequence comes from Bradyrhizobium sp. WSM1743, assembly GCF_000473065.1. GTDB lineage: Bacteria > Pseudomonadota > Alphaproteobacteria > Rhizobiales > Xanthobacteraceae > Bradyrhizobium. The sequence continues at coordinate 4,760 of NZ_AXAZ01000030.1, read as the reverse complement.
GTCTACGCCAATCTCAACGTCAAGCGCACCAATGCCGCCGCCACGGTGCGCGTCAACGAGGACGTGCTCAACGCGGTCCTGAAGGCCGCTGCGCTGATCTCCGGCAGGGTCGACGCGGTGGCACCGAGCATCGACGGCCTGCTCGCCATCAAGGGCGTCGTCGAGATCGCCGAGCCCGACGGCGACGAGGAGGAGGACAAGGCCGCGCGGGCCGCTGCGGCCGACGCCTTCGACAAGGCGCTCGCCGATCTCGTCGAGATGCGCAAGCGCGAGGGCACGTCGCTCGGGCAGATCCTGACCCAGCGCGTCGACGAGATCGAGCAGCTGGCGAAGAAAGCCGAGGCCGCACCCGGCCGCAAGCCGGAGGCGATCAAGGCCAGGCTCACCGAGCAGATCGCAACCCTGCTCGACACCTCTGATCGTTTCGATGCCGATCGCCTGATGCAGGAGGCGATCCTGATCGCGACTAAAGCCGACATCCGCGAGGAGCTCGACCGCATCGCCTCGCATATCGCGCAGGCGCGCGAGCTGATGGGCAAGGGCGGCCCGATCGGGCGCAAGCTCGACTTCCTGGCGCAGGAGTTTCACCGCGAGGTCAACACCTGCTGCTCGAAGTCGAACGACATCGAGCTGACCAACACGGGGCTGGCCATGAAGAACGTGGTCGAGCAATTCCGCGAGCAGGTCCAGAATCTGGAGTGATCGATGACGACGGGCGGTCACGGAACTGACGGTGTCGAGCGGCGCGGATTGATGTTCGTGCTGTCCTCGCCCTCGGGCGCGGGCAAGACGACGCTGTCGCGGATGTTGCTCGAGCGGGAGCCTGGCCTGAAGATGTCAGTATCGGCGACCACGCGTGCGATGCGGCCGGGAGAGGTCGAGGGGCGCGACTATTTCTTCGTCAGCAAGCCCAGATTCGAGACGATGGTGGAGCAGGGCGAACTGCTCGAATGGGCCACCGTGTTTGACAATCTCTACGGGACGCCGCGTGCTCCGGTGGAGGCGGCACTGTCGGCCGGGCAGGACGTGCTGTTCGACATCGACTGGCAGGGTACACAGCAACTGCACCAGAAAGCGAGCGTCGACGTGGTTCGCGTCTTCATCCTGCCGCCCTCGGCGGCCGATCTCGAGAAGCGCCTGCACTCGCGCGCGCAGGATTCCGACGAGGTGATCCGCAAGCGCATGAGCCGCGCCAGCCACGAGATGAGCCACTGGGCCGAGTACGACTACATCGTCATCAACCGCGACGTCGACGAGGCTTTCGCCGAGGTGCAGTCGATCCTGAAGGCCGAACGCCTCAAGCGCGAGCGGCGGATTGGCCTCGTAGGCTTCGTGCGAAGTTTGCAAGGTCAGCTTCAAGGTTAGGCCGCGAGAGGCGCGGCCCTTCCTTCGCCAGCTGCTCCAGCATCGTCGTGATGAGGTCGACGTCGACGGCATCCTGATCGCGGCCTGCCGGCGCCTCATCGCGATCCGCACCAATTTCGTCGGCGGCTAGCTTGGGTGCAGCAGCCCGATCGAACAACTTGATCTCGACCTCGGCCGGCTTGATCTCGACAGGTTCTGCGGCAGGGACTGCAGCGCGCCGCTTGCGTGCTTCGATCAGATCGATCTCGCGGCCGATCGCGGCAAGTTTCGTCACCTGTCTTGTCGGTTGCGGACGTGCCGCATCGAAGTCGACGGGGCGCGGCGGCCGGACGTCGGCCGGCTGTGAAGCGAGCCAGGGCGCACGGCTTCCGTCCTGGTTCTGCGCCTCCCAATCGCCCCAATGTGCGTGACGGTCGGCGGACTGGAGGCGGACGCGCGCGCCGGCGAAGCGGTAGATGAGGCTGGCGAGGATCCCGGCGAGCGCCAGCGCGCCGCCGATCACGAGCATCAGCATCTGGACCGAACCGGTCGGCTTGTCGGTCGCGCTGTCTGCCGTAGCGAGCGCCACGGGCGACGGGGATTTTGACGGCTTTGCGCTCGGCTGAGCGGCTGCCGCGACAACGGTCGGTGCCGGCGGCGGCGCGGGTGGAGCGGACGCTGTGGAGACATCGGGCCAGGGCGCGGCGCCCGCGGGTTGCTGCGCGTTGCCGTCGGCGACCTGGTCCCCGGATTGTTGTACCGGTGTCGCGGCGGCGGCTTGCGCAGGAGCGTTCGGCGTATTGGGGGCGACGCCGCTCCGCGGCGTCAGATATTCGGCGCGCGCGTCCTGCACCGCATGCTGCTGCTGCGGGGCCGGCGCATCTGCCGCCGGTGTATCGCTCGTGGCCTGTGTGGTCTGCGCGGTCCTCGCGCTGTCCTTGTCGCCGGCGGCGCGCAGATACCAGCATTTCCGCTTGGTCGTGCGATCGAGGCGATAGTACCAGTGCTGCCCCTGCGGCGCGGCGTCCTTCGGCGCTGCCAGGCAGTCGGCAGCCGCATTGGCCGTGCTCGATGCGGTGGGCGCGTTCTGCGACACCGCGGCCAAGGGCGCGCCGGCAATGATGCTGGCGACGAGGGTCGAAATGAACTTTGCGGCGCGGTTGCCCATCCTGGTCTCCCGGTTACGCATGACGCAACTCTCAACCAGCCCTTTGTCATCAAAGACTTGGGTGGCAATGAGCCGCAAATCCGGAGAGGATGTGGCTTGAATCGGGCCTGCGGCGCGTTCGTTCCATGGCGGCCCCACGTTTCGCTCATCCGATGTTCTGTCGAGATCGAGGTTCCGCAACAGCGAAGGCCGGCGCCATCGGACCTCGTCTTGCGCATTAGAGTTCCCATCCCGCGGCGCCAATCGGCTGGCCGACAGCGGCCATGGCCTTGCATTGCCGCGCCATGTTTTGCCGGAGCTTTGCTTCGTCAGTCGGGGTGTCCGGCAAGGATTTGATTTCGTTCGTCCGGATTGCCCCGGCCGATTTCCATTAGGCAACAGTTTCAGGCCCATCGCGACAACTACCGCCAACGCTTTGATGTCGGCCGTGGGTGGTAAACGGGACGCCACTTTGGCCCAGGCCGAACCGACGCAATTGACCCAACTTCGACACCGCGAAAGGTCGACTGGAAGCCGTCCTACTTTGAGTTGAGGTTTTTTAGAAGGCGTCCATGATGCGTGTGGTCAACGTCCGCTTGAGACTAGTCGGGGAAGCATGCGTCTTGCTCTGAAAAAACTAAAAGTTCTTGTCGCGATTGTGCTTCTCGGCGTTTTGGCATTCAGCGTCTGGCTAACCTTCATCCCGCCCGATGGGCAAACGCGACGCGGCTGCGGTCATCGGAACCGACGTGGAGTTTGCGCTTCCTCGTGTCGTCAAAAGTATGAAAATCAGAGTGGACACGGCCAAACAGCGCGTGGAGGTGGCATATCGAGGCCTGTTTGCCAAACGCTACGCCCAATATGAGGAGGGACGTGGTTGCACATTGGTCTCAAAGGACGAGCTCCCCGACCGCACCGCGCCGCCTTTGGCCCCAGCAACGTCCGCTGCGCTCTGGCCGGCCGGCGAGAGGGTAGAATTGTCCAATGACAAGCGTTTGCTGGCGGCGCTGAACGATCCAGCGCTCCAGGGACCTGGCATGCGCGCAATCGTCGTGGTCCATGACGGACGCATTGTTGGCGAGACCTATGGTGAAGGCTTCAACGCTTCGACCCCCTTACTCGGCTGGTCGATGACGAAGACCGTGAACGCCGCCTTGGCCGTGGCGGTCAAGGACGGAAAACTTTCGCTGGATAAGAAGAATCTGTTTCCGCAATGGGCCGGCGACGCGCGCGCGGAAATCTCGGTGGCTGATCTGATGGCCATGACAAGCGGATTGGAATGGAATGAAGATCAGGGTGATTCTCCCGACCCTGGACGATTGGAGAGTCTTGCGCGGGACGCGGCCGCTTTCGCGAGGGACCGCCCGCTCGTTGCCGCACCCGGAACGAAGTTCAATTATTCCGGCGGTTCATCCGTCCTATTGGCGCGGCTCTGGCAGAACGCGATTGGCGCGGACGCGCGCGCTTATCCGCGGGAGCGATTGTTCAAGCCTTTGGGCATGACCAGCGCCGTTCTCGAATCTGACCCGTCAGGCACATTCCTCGGCGAAGGCTTTCTCTACGCCAATGCGCATGATTGGGTGCGTTTCGGCGAATTCTTACGCTTGGGTGGAGAATGGAACGACCAACAGCTTTTGCCGCTGCGATTCGTCGACTACATGCGTTCACCCGTGCCAGCGTCCGACCAGGGGCATGGCCCGGTCTACGGTCGTGGAGGGGTTTGGTTGGCGCGGGGCCAAGGATTCAACCTCCCGGACGACAGCTTCATGTTGCAAGGACACCTCCGCCAGGTGATCGCGATCATCCCCTCGCGTAAGCTGGTGATCCTGCGCATGGGTTTAACGCGGGAAGATATTGGGTACAGCGTCGCGAAACTGCTGTACGCGATTGTCGCGGCGTGCCGATCGAATAAGTGACGCGTACTTCCGGGTTTGGCCCAGGCCGTGTGAAAAGGCTCTGTTTGCTGTGATTCGGGCGATAAGATTTCCTGCGATTTTGCGGGGCATCTGATGAAGCGCTTTGTTGAAGGGGTGGATCGGGGGCAGAGCACGCTGTTTCCGTCGTCGCTCGATGACTATGTGAGCGAGGACAATCCGGTCCGCGCGGTCGACGTGTTCGTCGACGGTCTCGATCTCGGCAAGCTGGGGTTCGTCGGTGTCCAGCCACTCGACACTGGCCGACCGAGTTACCATCCCAGCACTATGCTCAAGCTGTACATCTACGGCTATCTCAATCGGGTGCCGTCGAGCCGGCGGCTGGAGCGGGAATG
>NZ_KI421493.1:24644-88052 GCF_000473065.1 Bradyrhizobium sp. WSM1743 | reverse complement strand
ATCACCACGCAACCCTGTGCATCGCAGCCTACGGCTTCCTGATCGCCGAGCAGGCGACGATTCCCCCCTCAGGACCTCGTTCCGCCCCGTCGGTCCAGGTCCCTCCCTTACCCGACGATTACCGACCCAGAGGTTCCGCCCGCGCGGCCTGAACGCCATGTCCCGAACTCGATCGCAACCATGCACGCCCGCTTGCTTCGGGCGCTCATCAAGACCTTGCCGCGATGTCCGTGCTGTGGCGCCCGCGAAGCATCAAATGGACGTCGACGCCCATGACGCAGTAAGACTAACCCACCCTACAAAATCGAGTTGGTGGAGATTTCATGCAACGCATCACCTTCCTCAAAGCCTTGATGCTTGCATCCGCGCTGCTCGCCGTCACGCCCGCCGCGGCAGAGATCCGCATCATCCAGTCTCCGGGCGGACAGGTCGGGCCGTTCCTCGATCTGTTCGAGAAAGTGCGCGAGAGCGGCGAGCGCGTGGTGATCGATGGTCCCTGCCTGTCCGCCTGCACGCTGGTGCTGAGCATCGTCCCAGGCGAGCGCATCTGCGTCACCAAGCGCGCCGTGCTCGGCTTCCACGCCGCGCGTTCGGTGGACCGGCGCGGGCACTTCTCTGCCGAGCCGGAGGCATCGGTCGCGGTGCTTGCCGCCTATCCCGGGCCAGTACGCGACTGGATCAGCCGCCGTGGCGGTCTGAGCTCACGGCTGCTGCTGTTGAAGGGGCGCGATCTCGCCGCAATCTATCCGCGGTGTCGGTGACGAAGCTGGCGGCGGCCACGCATGCGACGTGAATGAGCTCCGTGAACCGCGTCACATTGAAGGCGATTTGTTTGGCTGGAACGAGGCCGTACGCCATGTTCCCTGCGCTCGCATGCAGCGTTCGCGCCGGGTGATCTGCGCCATCAGGCGCTGGCTGCCTTCAGAAGAGAGTCTGTATCACCGGTCCCAGCTTTGCGCTGGCGCAGATGAGCATTCCCCAAAGAGCAAAATTGATCTGTAGCGCCGCCGCCATCGGTCGCTCCCCTTGCAAGTGACGTCCATCCCAGTTTGTAACTTTTATGAATCACCAATAGCGATTCTGGCGTGCAGATCACAGCCCAATATTGCGCCAATTGTTGTGCGATGCAGTCGGTTTCATGAAGCGGCCTCACTGCGCCCGCAACGTGATGCGAAAGTGCGACTCATATTCAGCCATGCCGGCAAGTTTGTTTTGCCTTGAGTTCCATTGAACCGAGGTGATGCGCGTATCTCACGCGGATTCTGCGCGTCGCCTACGCAGCGAAGGCCCGGCATGATTCGATACGGCTTCATCTTGCTCACTTTTTGCACAGCGCTGATCGGATGCGCAGCCGCTCCAGCGCAGGAACGTCGCTCCATCGCGTGGGATGGTCTTGGCAAGGATCCGAACCGTCCTCATGTCGCGAAACGGCGCGTCACGGACCACGCGCCCGCGGCAAGCGATCCCAATCAGGAACGGGAAAGGGTGCTCGGCACTTTGCGCCCATATTCCGAAGCGTGGTGGGCGGTCCAGGACGAGATACAGGCGGAGAACGACAGGCAGCTCGGCAGCAAGCTCGTGATTTGTCCTCGCTGCGTGGAGTCGCCGCCGCGCGAGGACGTCACCGGCTCAATCCGGTGAGAGGACGAACGGCCGATCGGCGCGTGACGTAACCTGTCCATGCGTGTCCCCTCTCCCGCAGCATTGGAGAGAGGGGGTCGCAACTCAGCGGATCGCGCGCGCTCGCGCCCTTCACATTCCCTCGGCCGGGCAGTTCACCATCCAGGGAATGCCGAACTTGTCGACGCACATGCCAAAGCCCTTGGCCCAGAACGTCTTGCTGAAGGGCATGGTGACGCTGCCACCCTCGGCGAGCGCGTTGAACTTGCGCTCGCCATCCGCGGGATCCGTGACCGTGAGCGAGATCGAGAAACCCTGCGGCTTGTGAAAGTGCTCGGCCGGCGCGTCGGAGGCCATCAGAACGCTGCCGTCGGGCAGCGACATCCGCGCATGCATGATCGTCTTCTCACGGCCGGGCGCGGCCGGCACCTCCGGCGGTGCGTCCGAGGCTCGCATCATTGCATCGATCTTGCCGCCCAGAACCTTGGCGTAATGGTTGAATGCCGCTTCGCAAGTGTCCTGGTAGAACAGATAGGGATTGAGCATCGTTTCTCTCCTCTTCGTTTGCCGTGAGGCTTATTGCCTCTCGGTGAGCTTCTTCAGGCCGGCGAGACCTGCCTCGAAATCCTTGCCGATCATGCTGTCCATGTTGATGAACACCTGCATCAGCTTGGACAGGAACGGGGCCGGACCGTACATAGCCCATGTGACGAGTGTGGCATCGCCTTGCGGCACAAAGGTGAACTCGGCGGTGTTGTGGCCTTCGAACGGCCGCTCGAAATCCAGCTTGATGCGGAGCTTGGAGGGCCCGTTTGCCTCCAGGATCTCCATGTGGCCGGCACCGACATTGTTATTGCCGTCCCAGGCATAGGTCGCACCCTTTCCCGCCGCGGTTCCGCCGAACGTCCGCTTCATGGCGGGATCGCGCCCCTCATAGGGCGACCAGGCGGTCCAGCGATGGAAATCAGCAACCAGCGGATAGATCGCATCGGCCGGCGCCTTCACGGCGAGCGAGCGCTCGACACGGAACGTGTCGGGTTTCGTCAGGGCAAAGACGAGGACCGTGGCAATGCCGACGGCGAGAACGATGGCGATGACGGCAATGGCTTTCAGCATGATTGGCTCCCCGGGATACGGGATTAAGACGAAGGGGAACAGCGCGGGCCGACAATTCGAAGGCGAAATTGTTTCGGCGTCATTCCGGGGCACCCGAAGGGTGAACCCGGAATCTCGAGATTCCGGGTTCGGTCCTACGGACCGCTCCGGAATGACGGAGTGGTTGGATGCGCAGGTCAAGCACGGGCATTGAGTTGCGCTTTACTTCGCGTCGGCCCCCTGCCTCGCGCCCGCGTGCTTCGGCTGGCTGTCGCGGATCAGGCGATCGAGATGCATGCGGATGTGAGCAGCCTCCGCGGACGTGTTGGCGAGCGCAATGGCGCGGTCGAAGGCGACGCGGGCTTCGTCGTTGCGGCCGAGCTGCATCAGGAAGGCGCCGCGCACGCCGTAGAAATGGAAGTAGTTGGCGAGCTTCGGCGCTAGGGGCTCGATCAGCTCGAGCGCAGCCTGGGGCCCGCGCACCTTGGAGACCGCGACCGCGCGGTTGAGCGTCACCACCGGCGAGGGCTGCACCACTTCGAGCGCGCCGTAGAGCAGGTCGATCTGCGCCCAGTCGGTTTCCCCGGGCGTCGACGCGCGGGCATGCAACGCCGCGATCGCGGCCTGGATCTGATAGGGCCCGCTGCGCCGGTGGCGCATCGCCTTGTCGATCAGGGCGAGGCCTTCCGCGATCATGGTGCCGTTCCACAGCGAGCGGTCCTGGTCGTCCAGAAGAATGAGCGAACCGTCTTGCGCGAAGCGCGCGGCGCTGCGGGCATGCTGCAACAGGATCAGCGCCGTGAGTCCCATGATCTCCGGCTCGCTCGGAAACAGCCGCAAGAGCAGGCGCGCCAGCCGGATCGCCTCCTCGCACAGCGGCTTGCGGATCTCTGCGGTATCGCCGCTTGCCGAATAGCCCTCGTTGAAGATGAGGTAGATCATCGCGGCGACGCCGGCGAGCCGCTCGGAGCGCTCGACCGCGCCGGGCGTCTCGAATGGCGTCCCGGCCTCGGCGACCTTCGCCTTGGCGCGCGTGATGCGCTGCTCCATCGCCGCTTCCGAGACCAGGAACGCGCGTGCGATCTGCTTCACCGTGAGGCCGGAGACGATACGCAACGCCAGCGCGATCTGCTGCGTCGCCGGCAGCCCTGGATGGCAGCAGATGAACATCAGCCGCAAAATGTCGTCGCGATAGTGCGAGCCGTCGAGCCGCTCGGCGAGCGCACCCTCGGCATCGTCGAGATCGGAGATCGCCTGGTCGTCCTCGGGCAGCGGCTGTTGCTTGCGGGCACGCCGCACCTCGTCGATCGCGACGTTGCGACCGACCATGATCAGCCAGGCCGCGGGATCGCGCGGCGGCCCGTTCTGCGGCCAGGACTTGAGCGCCCGCAGGCAGGCGTTCTGAAAAGCCTCCTCTGCGGTGTCGAGATCGCGGAAATAGCGCAGCAGCGCGCCCACCGCCTGGGGTCGCGCCGAGGTCAGCGCAGTCTCGATCCAGGCGGTATCGGCATCGCTCACGTCAGGTTTCCTCCGGGCCGGAACACGCCGACGGGACGCACCTCGTAGGCGCCACCGGGATTGGCGGCTCCAAGCTCGCGAGCGACGTCGAGCGCATCGTCGAGGTTCTTGCAATCGACGATGTAGAAGCCGAGCAGCTGCTCCTTGGTCTCGGCATAGGGGCCGTCGAGCACCAGCGGCGGATCCTCCTTGCGCAGCGTCGCCGCCGCGGTCGTCGGCAACAGCCGCGCCACCGGCCCGAGCCGGCCCTGTTTGGTGAGCTTCTCCTGTACCACGGCGAGCTTCTTCATCACGGCCTCGTCCTGATCCTTGCTCCAGGAGCCGACGAAGTCCTCATCGTGATAGCAAAGAATGGCGTAAAGCATGGGCGGCACTTTCCTCGTCTGTTCTGAAGACGCGCCAATATGCCCCGCCCCGACAGGGCTGCGGAAAAAATTTGCAAGAAAAATCCGGCAGATCGTGCCAAGGAGGGTCCTTCTCAAGCGGAACCGACGAGGCGCGAATGACCCTGGGCACACTGGCCGTCCTGATCAACAGCACGCAGCAGAACTGGCTGCCGGAGCGCTGGAAGGCCCGGTTCGACGCGGTCTGCGGCGGCCGCCGCGTGGTGCTGCTGCCGGATGCCGGGCTTGATCCGGCGGAGGTGCACTATGCCGCGGTGTGGAAGCCGGTGCCGGGCGATCTCGGCTCCTTCCCCAATCTGCGCGCGATCTTCAATCTCGGCGCCGGCGTCGACGCGCTGATGGCGGACAAGAGCCTGCCCGATGTGCCGCTGGTGCGCGTCGCCGTGCCCGACCTCACCAATCGCATGACCGAATATGTCATCCTGCACGTGCTGATGCACCACCGCCAGGAGCTGTACCTGCGGGACTCCCAGCGCGCCAAGCGGTGGGAGCCCCAATATCAATGGCCGGCGAGCGCCGTCACCGTCGGTGTTATGGGGTTGGGAACGCTGGGTGCGGATGCCGCAGACGTGCTGCGGCGGCTCGGCTTCCGCGTCACCGGCTGGAGCCGCAGCGCGCGCACGATCGAGGGCGTCGAATGCTTCCATGGCACTGCAGGCATGGACGCGTTCCTGCGCAGGACCGACATTCTGGTATCATTGTTGCCTCTGACGCCTGACACAAACGGCATCCTCAACCGCGACGTCTTCGCAAAGCTCAACCGCAACAGCCCGCTCGGCGCGCCCGTGCTGATCAATGCCGGCCGCGGCGGCTTGCAGAACGAAGCAGATATCCTTGCCTGCCTCGACGACGGCACGCTGGGCGCCGCCTCGCTCGACGTCTTCGTGCAGGAGCCGCAGCCCAAGGACAGCCGGTTCTGGACCCATCCGAAGGTGCTGCTGACCCCGCACAACGCTGCCGACACCGACGCCGAGGCAATCTCGGCCTACGTCGCCGAGCAGATCGCGCGGTTCGAGGCGGGTGGTGCGCTGGAGAATGTGGTGGACCGGGTCAGGGGGTATTGAGGCCGGCTGAGAGGGGCAGGACCACGCCTCATACTCGCTGTCGTCCCCGCGTGCGCGGGGGACGACAGCTGTGGCGTTGGCGGATAGGCCGTCCCCACAACCACCCCGCGCCCCATCCCGTTCACCCTCTCTTAGCGAGAAGTTGATAAGCGTTCTTAACCAACGCTCAAACAATGAGTCGGACATGCGCGCGAGCCTCGGCCTCAGGATGCGGATCACGGTTGCGCTGGCGGTGACGGCAGCGGCGACGGCGCTGATTGCGGTGCTGGGCGCGATGTGGATCATGGCGGGGATCATCGACCGCGCCGACCAGCGCGAGCTCCGCAGCCACTACGATGCCCTGCAATCGCGCATCGCCGAGGAATCGCATCGCGCCGCCGCGATGAGCGCCGTGGTGGCGGCGATGCCGGCGACGCAGGAGGCGATGGCGAAGCAGGACCGCGAGGCGCTGGTGCGCCTGTTCGGGCCGGTATTTGCCGCCATCAAGTCCGACTACGGCGTCGACCAGTTCCAGTTTCACGTGCCGCCGGCGACCTCGTTCCTGCGCGTGCACCAGTCGGCGAAATTCGGCGACGACCTCTCCGGCTTCCGCAGGACCGTCGTCGTCGCCAACCAGGACCGCAAGGTCGTGGTCGGGCTCGAGGGCGGCGTGGCGGGGCTCGGCATCCGCGGCGTGGTGCCGATCGCGCAAGGGGCCAAGCATCTCGGCACCGTCGAATTCGGCCTGACCTTCGGCCAGCCCTTCTTCGACGACTTCAGGACCAACCGCCACGTCGACGTCGCCTTCCATCTCGCCGACGGCTCGGGCTTCAAGCTGTTCGGCGGCACGCTGAAGGGCAGGAGCTTCTTCGACGCGGCCGATTACGGCCGCGCCTCCGGCGGTGAGTTCACGGTGCGACAGGCCAGGCTCGACAATACACCGGTTGCCGCGCTGCTCGGGCCGATCAGGGATTTCTCCGGCAAGCCGCTCGGCGCCGTCGAGCTCGTGATGGACAATGCCGACTACGAGGCCTCGGCCGACCATGCCTGGTGGCTTTCGATCGGCATCGCCGCGCTGGGCCTCATGCTCGCCGCGATCGTCGGCTATCTCATCGCCCGCAGCATCGCGCGGCCGATCCTCTCAATCACCTCCGTGATGCGCGAGCTCGCGGACGGACGTCTCGACGTTGACGTCCCGATCGGCAAGGCGAATGACGAAGTCGGCGCCATGGTCAAGGCGGTCGCGGTGTTCCGCGACAATGCGGTGAATTTTGCGAAGCTCCAGGCCGAGCAGCTCGAGGCCAAGACGCAGTCCGAAGCGGAGAAGCGTCGCGGCTTCGCTGCACTTGCCGACAATTTCGAGGCCAACATCCGCGACGTCGTCAGCACGGTATCCGCAGCGGCGGTCGAAATGGAGCACACTTCGCGCTCGATGTCGGCCATCGTCGCGCAGTCGCGTGAGCAGACCCGCACGGTGTCGTCGGCCTCGGCACTCGCTTCGGCGAACGTGCAGACGGTGGCGGCGGCCGCGGAAGAACTATCCTCATCGATGACCGAGATCAGCCGGCGGCTGGCGCATGCGACGGCGGTGGTCGGCAAGGCCGCCAGCGACGGCCGGCAGTCGAACGCGCGCGTGCAGAGCCTGGCCGATGCCGCGCAAAAGATCGGCGACGTCGTCTCCTTCATCAACGGCATTGCCGGCCAGACCAACCTGCTGGCGCTCAATGCGACGATCGAAGCGGCGCGCGCGGGCGAAGCCGGCCGCGGCTTTGCCGTGGTCGCGTCCGAAGTGAAGGCACTGGCGACGCAGACCGCGAAAGCGACAGAAGAGATCGGCGCACAGGTCACGGCCGTGCAAGGCGAGACGGCCGGCGCGGTCGACGGCATCCAGTCGATCTGCACGACGATTCAGCAGGTCGACGAAATCTCCTCGGCGATTGCCGCCGCCGTCGGGCAGCAGGGCACGGCGACGCAGGAAATCGCGCAGAACGTCCAGCAGGCTGCGGCCCGCACCGGCGAGGTCTCGCAGAACATCGCGGGCGTCACCGATGGCATCGCAGCCACGGGCACGGCGGCCGAGGAAGTGCTGGGCTCGGCGATCGAGCTGTCGAAGCAGTCGCAGCGGCTGCGCGACGAGGTCGATCGTTTTCTCGCGCAGATCCGCGCGGCGTAGTTGGACCCAATATCGCGCCCGCATCCTCGGTCTTGTCACCGCGAACGCAGGGACCCATAACCAGAGGGACAGAAGTTTGGCGCGAAGCTCTCATCTCCAAGTCTTCGTCAAACTCCTTCCTGAGGTTATGGGTCCCGGATCTGCGCGCGCTTTGGGCGCGCTTGTCCGGGACGACGGCTAGGGCTTGACTCCCAGCATCACATCGATCGCGCCCTTTACGATCGCCTCCAGCTCCTTGCGCGGCACGCGGGCGCGCGAGCGGATGGCAATGGTGTGGATGGTGGCTGAGGCGATCTGCGCCAGCGCAATCGGATCGGTGCTCTCCGGCAACTCGCTCTTCTCCTTGGCGCGACGGAAGCAACTGGCAAAAGCCTTGTCGAGTCCGGTGAGGCCGTCCAGCACCATGGCGCGGATCTCGGGATCGCCAACGGCTTCGGACGCCGCGGTCACGACTGTGAAGCAACCGCGCGGTCCGGTGTCGCCGGACAGATAGATGTCCAGCGCCGACGCGTAGATGCGCTCCAGCCGCTGCCGCAGCGGCATCTCCTGGCGAAAGATCTCGACCATGGAAGCGCCGGCCTCCTCGCGATAGCGCTGGTAGGTCTTGATGTAGAGCTCGCGCTTGTCTCCGAAGGCGCCGTAGAGGCTCGGACGATTCATGCCGGTCGCTTCGCTGAGATCGTCGAGCGAGGTGGCCGCAAAACCTTGCTTGCGAAACAGGTCGAGCGCCTTGCCAAGCGCGATATCGGGCTGGTAGGCGCGGGGACGTCCGCGGCGCTTAGGTTCGCCGCGGCGCTCGGGCTGATTGGCAGCAGCTGGCGGCTTTGATTTTTGTACCATTTCGCAAAATAATCCTTGACCACACCCATATTATGCAAGATGGTACAAAAATCAATCTGGCCAGGTTGAGCGACACCCAAAGAGGAATTGCCCAAGGAGGCTACAGATGGATCTCTATTTCTCGCCGCTTGCGTGCTCGATGGCGACACGCGTCGCGCTGTATGAAGCCGGCGCCGAGGCGAACTACCTCGAAGTCGATCCGCCGACCAAGAAGGTCTTGAACGACGGGTCCGACTTCCGCATCGTGAACCCGATCGGTCTCGTGCCGACGCTGCGCACCGACGATGGCGTGGTGCTGACCGAGAACGCCGCGATCCTGCAATATGTCGCCGACCGTTTTCCGCAATCCGGCCTCGGCGCGAGCGCCGGCATCGAACGCACGCGGCTGCATCAATGGCTCTGCTTCATCGGCACCGAGCTGCACAAGGGTCTCTTCATCCCCGTGCTCGACCGCAAGGCGCCGCAGGAAGCCAAGGCCTATGCCCTGGAGAAGAACCTGTCGCGGCTCGACTATCTCGACAATTACCTCGAGGGACGCGAGTTCCTGCTCGACCATTTCAGCGTGGCCGATGCCTATCTCGTCACGGTCATCAACTGGACCATGGCGACGCCGCCGATCGAGCTTGCGAAATGGCCGAACGTGAAGGCGTATTACGAGCGCCTGCGTCAGCGGCCGTCAATCGCGAAAGCGATCGCGGAGGAGTTCGAGCTGTACAAGGCCGAGCTCGCGCGGAAGAAGGCGGCGGCCTGAAGCGCGATGAAATGAGGCTCGATCGCTGCAACGACGGAGGTGCGCTCCCTCTCCCGCTTGCGGGAGAGGGCGCTTCTCCAATGGGACAATCACCAAGAGGAGAAAGCCCTCACCCGGCGCTTCGCGCCGACCTCTCCCGCTTGCGGGAGAGGTGAAAGAACCGCAGCAATCGATTCAACCAAAGCCGTTCCGTCGTGCAGCTCACTATCTCGGCGCCTGCAGCACGATCCCATAGCGGCGGTAGATCCGGTCGATCGTGCCGTCGCTTCGCAGCCGCTCCACTGCTCCGTCGATGGCTTCGCGCAACGCATCGTCCGGGCGGATCATGCCGACGGCGACGTTCCAATTGAGATCGACTACGCTCTCATCACGATCCACGATTCGGAGCGCCTTGTCCGGATGCGTCAGATTAAAATAGCTCGCCGCGGTGGGCGTGACAGCGGCGGCATCGATCTCATGGTTCGACACGGCCTCCAAGCTGTCGCTCTCGAAGCCGAATGTCGACGTCGGCACGCGCCGTTGACCGATAATCATGGCTGCGATCGATCCAACCTGCACGCCCACCCTGGTCGCCTCGTTGAGGCTCCCGAATGAGGTGAGCGTGCTGGATGGCGGCACCGCGAGCGCGACACCCGTGCGATAGTAGGGTTTTGAGATTTTCAGGCGGGTTTCGCCTTGCGCTTCGCGATCGGCGATGACGTCCAGAAGAATGTCGCATCCGGCGCTGCGCATCTGGTACTGTGTGATGATCCAGTCGAGCCTGAGCGCGACACCGAGCTCGCGCGCCAGCACCCGACCGAACTCAACCTGAAAGCCGGGCGGATCGCCGGCCTTGTGCGCAAAGGGAAGCGAATTGGGATGCGCGCACAGCCCGATCACGCCGCTCGAGCGGATCGCGTCCAGGGTTCGCGCCTGGGCCGGTCCCGACAGAACGATGGCGGCGGCGACGATGACCAGGACAAATGCCTTCATTCCGCGCTCTCTGCGATTCAGCCGTCGCGCGGTTTCAAGGCGCGGATGTATTTGATAACCTGATCGATCTGGGCGTCGGTGAAGGCACCCTCGAATGCCGGCATCGCCCCCTGCTTGCCGTGCTTGATGCGGCTGCGAATGAAGTCGTCGTCGCGCGGCGAATTCATCAGTTGCGGCCCCTTGCCGGGCGCCCGGCCACCGTCGGAGTGACAAAAGCCGCACGTCCCGGCGAACACCTGCTCGACCTCGAACGTCGCATTCTCCGGCGCGGGCGTCGCGGATTGTGCCTGGGCCATCGCAGTCCATAGCAAAGAGGCGCCCAGCCCAGCCGGAATCGTCTTGAAAGGCAGTCTCAACAGGTACGCTCCATTCCTGAACCGCGCATGGCTGCTACAATCTATGAGGAGCGGGCTTGCGCCCGCTCCTCGATCGAACATTTGCGGCAGACTATTTCAGGCTGAAGACGACCAAGGCGCCGTCGTCGCGCGGCATGCTCTTGTAGACGCCGCCGAAGTTCGGCGCATATTCGTCCGCCAGCATGCCGCCGAAGCCCGCTGTCACGGCGATATATTGCTTGCCGCCGACGGAGTAGCTGACGATGCCGCCCTGGTGGCCGGTGCCGTTATTGTGTTTCCACAGCTCGGCCCCGGTTTCGGCATCATAGGCATGCAGCACGCCACGGGAATCAGGCACGAAGACGAGATTGCCCGCGGTCGACAGCACGCTGCCAAGCGGAGGCTCGGGATAGCGGACCTCCCATTTCTTCGCTCCCGTTATGGGATCGCGCGCGTCGAGGTGTCCGTAGATCTCCCCGCCCGGAGGAGGCGCCATCTTGAAATCGGCACCGATGTTGAGCTGGACCTGCGGCGTGGTGACCGGCGTCGTCTTCTGAACATCCAGCGTCATGCACCATTCCTGCCCGATCTTGTAGTAGAGGCCGGTCTTCGGATTGTACGAGCCGGAGTTCCAGCTGACGCCGCCGCCAATGAACGGACACAGCGGCGGTTCGGTGACCTTCCCTGCAGAGAAATCGCGACGGCCAATCAGCGCTCCGGTCTTGGGGTCGATATCCTTGACGAAGTTGATGTTCTCGACCAGCCGCCAGACGTTCTTCACGCCGAGATTGCGATCGTAGACGAAGACGAAGCCGCCCTTGTTCGGATGAACCACGTATTTCTGGCCGTCACGCTCGAGCATCACGAACTCGCCGACGGCGCTGTCGAAGTCCCAGGCATCGTGCGGCAGCTCCTGATGATAGAATTTCAGCTTGCCGGTATCGATATCGAGCCCGATCACCGAGCTCGTGTAGAGATTGTCGCCGGGACGCGCACCTTGCGTCTTGTAGTCGGCGCCCGACCAGTCATAGAGCGGCGCCGGGTTTGCGGTGCCCCACAGGATGGTATTGGTCTCGGAATCGTAGGTGCCCGGCATCCAGCCGCCACCGCCGCCGGTGCGCCAGGACTCGTTGCCCCAGGTCTTCATGGCCTCGTCGGTGCCG
This sequence comes from Bradyrhizobium sp. WSM1743, assembly GCF_000473065.1. Lineage (GTDB taxonomy): Bacteria > Pseudomonadota > Alphaproteobacteria > Rhizobiales > Xanthobacteraceae > Bradyrhizobium. Next base: position 76,138 of record NZ_KI421493.1, on the reverse strand, counting down.
GCGACCGTCAGGAATTCCCACTTCTTCTTTCCGGTGCTGGCATCGACAGCGAAGATCGGGCCGCGCCCCGGCCATTCGCCGCCTTGCGCGCCGATGATCACGCTCCCCTTCGCGTAAAGCGGCGCGCCAGTGAAGCCGACCGTGAGCTTCTGCGAGTCGATCAGCCTGGTTTCCCAGAGAACCTTGCCCGTCTTCGCATCCAGCCCGAAAAGACGACCATCCATCGTGCCGACGAAGACCTTGCCTTCGCCGAGAGCTACGCCGCGGTTGTAGGGAGAGTGGGTCTGCCGGCTGATCAGCGCCTCATCCAGCTCCGGAAAGAACGACCAGAGGACCTCGCCCGTCGCGCCATTCAGCGCAAAGACCCGGCTGTAAGAACCGGTGTAATACAGCACGCCGTCGGCAACGAGCGGCATCGACTGCAGCCCGCGCGTCGATCGTCCGGGAATGTGCATCCAGGCCACGCCGAGATTGCCGACGTTGCTCGCATTGATCTGCGCAAGCGGGCTGTAGTGATGGGATTTGTACGAACCGTGATAGGTGAGCCAATCGTTCTGGCCGGCGGCCTCGATCCGGGACGTATCCACGGTTTGAGCCAATGCCGCCGATGCCGCAAATGCCGCAACGGCGAGAACAGGCAAGCCCGAGTTGAGCCACTGCTTCCTCATATGCATTTCCTCCCGCTTGATGTTTATTGATTGCGTCCCGTGAACGCCGCTTCGAGGAATGTTTGCAGTTCAGTACGCGTCGATTGTCCTCCATCGGACATGAGCTGCCAACAGATGCCCCCTCTCTCGGCGCATGTCGCCAAGGGAGCCACGTTCACCGGCGTGATTGCTGTCGCATTTCTGCGCGCACAGCGTACGACGGATCAAAGGGCATGCAAAGATGGAATGCGCGCGGGCGGCGAATTGGCGCGTCGAGCGAATTGAAACGACAGTGGCACTGACCGTTTGGCCTCCGTCGGCACGGAGCGGCTTATCCGTAAAGCATTTTCGGCAGTATCGTGACGATGCCCGGCCAGAGCGTCAGCAGCAGCACGAAGCCGATCATGATCATGAGATAGGGCAAGGTGACGCGCGCGATGTAGCCGAGACCATCCTCGGTCAGGCCCTGGATCACGAACAGGTTGAATCCGACCGGCGGCGTGATCTGCGCCATTTCGACGGCGAGCACGAGGAAGACGCCGAACCAGACTTCGTCGAAGCCGGCGCCCTTCACGATCGGCAGCACGATCGGCAGCGTCATCACGATCATCGAGAAGCCGTCGAGGAAGCAGCCGAGCACGAGATAGAAGACGATCAGCGCCACGATCAGCATAAACGGCGACAGACCGAGGCCCTTGACGAAGGCGGCCACCGCCTGCGGGATGCCGAGGAAGGCCGCGGCATTGCCGAGGATCGAGGCGCCGAGCACGATCAGCGCGATCATCGAGCAGGTGACGACCGAGCCGATCAGCACGTCGCGCAGCACCTGCTGCGACATCGAGCCCTGCGCCCAGGCCACCAGAGCCGCGCCGAGCACGCCGACAGCGGCGGCCTCCGACGGCGTCGCGAGCCCGCCATACATCGAGCCCAGCACGCAGGCGATCAAAAACAGCGCCGGCGCGAGATCCTTCAGCGCGGCGAAGCGCTCGCTCCACGGCACCTGCGAAAGCTTGGCCTCAGTTTCCGGCACCATCGCGGAATTGAGACTCGTATGCAGCATCACCCAAGCCATGAAGGTGGCGGCGAGCAGAAACCCCGGCAGCACACCGGCCGTAAACAGCTTCAGGATGGAGACATCGCCGAGCACGCCGTAGATGATCATGATGTTGGACGGCGGAATCAGGAAGCCGAGCGTGCCGGCGCCGGCAAGCGAGCCGATCGCGATGTCGCGGGAATAGCCGCGGCGCAGCAGCTCGTTGAGCGACATGCGGCCGATCACCTGCGTGGTCGCGGCCGACGAGCCGGAGATCGCAGCGAAGATAGTGCAGCCGATCACGTTCACATGCAGCAGGCGGCCGGGCAACAGACCGGCCCACGGCGCCAATCCCTGAAACAGCGAGCGCGACAGGCGGGTGCGGAACAGCAATTCGCCCATCAGGATGAACAGCGGCAGGGCCAGCAGCTCCTGCGTGGTCAGGATATTCCAGGCATATTGCGGCAGCAGCTTGTCGAGCGGGATGGAGCGGAACATCGCGAGCAGCAGCGTCGCGGTGAGCGCAAGCGTGAGGCCGATCCACACGCCGCAGGCCAGCAGCGCAAACAAGATCGCGAACAGGGCAACGACTTCGATGGTCATGCGGTCTTGATTCCGGGAGCGGGTAAGGCGGTCATTCGACAGGCGAGGCCTTCATGCGATGATCCTCCAGCGGCAGACCGAGCGCGGCCTGGATCGCGCGAGCCAGGAACTGAAGCGTGAGCAGCAGCATGCCGAAGGTGACGACGGCTTGTGGAAACCACAGCGGCGTGTCGCTCGAGGTCGAGACTTGGCCGCGCACGAACGCGCTCCAGGCGAATTTCGCCATGGCCGAGGTCAGGAACGCCATGAAGGCGAAGGCGGCCGCCGCCGAGAGGATCTCGAGCGCGCGCTGCACCGGCACCGGTGCGTTCTTCAGCAGCAGCACGACACGGATGTGGCCGCCGACGCGCAGGGTCATGGCGGCGCCGAAGGTGAAGGACGCCGCCATCAGGTAAGACGAGTATTCCCAGGCGATCGAGATGGTCGGCGGGAAGAACGGCAGGAAGTTCGAGAGGAAGCGGGTTGCGACCTCGCACAGCATCAGCAGCGTCAGCATCAAGAGACACCCGCCGCCGATCCAGCCGTCGAGCCGACCGAGGCGATCAATGCAGTCGAGGACGATGCGCAGCGGCGCGGGCGCCGCTGCATTGAGGCTCTGCGGTGCTTCGGGCGTAACGCTCACCACGCCTCCGCCCTCAGCCGCGCTTCATTTCGGCGAGATAGGCCCGCACCGGCTTGTCGGCCGCCGGCACGCGCTTGAGGAAGGCATCCAACTGCGGCGCGGTCTTGGACCGGATATCCGTCATCATGGCTTCCGAGACCGGCACCACCTCCATGCCGCCTTCCTTGAGGCGGTTGAGGCTGTCGATGTCGGCCTTGAGCGAGTTGGCCCAGAAGCCGGGCTCCATCTTGGCCGCGATATCCGCGACGAGCTTCTGCTGATCTGCGGAGAGTGCCTTCCAGGAATCGAGATTGACGGTGAGCATCTGCGACGACCAGACATGGTTGGTCGGGTAGACGTATTTCAGGAATTCCCAGAACTTGCCGTCGACGCCCGACACCGACGAAGTGGAGACGCCTGCCACTGCGCCAGAGGCGAGCGCGGGAATCGTCTCGCCCCAGGGGATCATCACCGCCGCCATGCCGATCGCATTCAGCATGTCGACCGCGTTCTTGTCGGGCACGCGGATCTTGATGTTCTTCAGACCTTCGACGTCGGCGACCTTCGCCTTCAGATGCAGATACTGCGTCGGCCACGGCACGATATAGAGGATCTTCTGGTTGTTGCGCGCGGCGATCTTCTCATATTCGGGCCGTACATATTTGTGCAGCACCTTGAGCTCGTCCACCGAGCCGCAGAGGAAGGGAATGCTCTCGACACCCATGAAGGGCTCGTCGCCGACCTGCTGGATGTTGAGGACGTCGGCGAGCGGCACGAGGCCGTCGCGCACGGCGCGCAGATGCTCCGGACCCTTGAAGCCGAGCTGCCCACCGGCCTTGACGGTGATGCTGACCGTGCCACCGCTCTGCTTCTTCACCTCTTCCGCGAAGGCCATCGCGTTCTGGGTGTGGAAATTGCCGTCGGGCCACACCGTCGACATGTCCCAGCTCACCGTCGCCGCCCGTGCACGGGTGGAGATGTGGCCTGCGGCGAGCAGCGTCGCTGCGCCCGCGGTGAAATTCCTTCGCGTGATCATTGCTCCCCTCCGTTCGCTATGCCCGACGCCGAATGGCGTCACCGCGCACACCCATAAACTGAAGCCGCATTGTCGGCAGACACGAGGCCGCTTTCGATGTCATCCTTGACGGCTGCCCGATCGCGCTCGGTTGGCGCACCGATGCCGGCACCTCCGGGCGTCAGCACCACGAGGCGATCATCCGGAGGCACCTGCTGAAAGCCCTTGCCGCGCAGCTTCTTGCCGGACTTCAGGCCGACATAGCCGGCCTCGCCGTTGCGGCCGCCGTCGCGGCCGCGCGGCGGATGATCGATGCGATCGAATGCAGCGAGAATGTCGAACGGCGCATCGACACCGCTGCCGACCTCGATGATCTGGCCGAGGCCGCCGCGGGTACGCCCTGCGCCGCCGGAATCCGGACGCAGCTCCTTGCGCCAGAAGATCAGTGGCGTCTGCGTTTCCGCGATCTCCACCGGCGTGCCGCGCACGCCGCTTGGGTAAGCGGTCGCCGACAGCCCGTCCTTGCCGAAGCGCGCCCCGGTGCCGCCATTGGAGGTCACCGCCATCGAGAACCCGTAATTGCCGCCGACGCCGCTTCGCGTCTGCCCGCGCACATTGAGATTCCACAGGCACGAGGTGCCTTCCGCCGGCACGCGATCGGGAATGATCTGGCGCAGGCAGCCGAACACGACGTCCGGCAGCATCTGGCCGATGATGTGGCGCGAGGCGACCGGCGCGGGCTTCGGCGCATTGAGGATCGCGCCCGCCGGCGCCGATACGGTCAGCGGTGAGAGCGAGCCGGCATTGTTCGGGATCTGCGAGGCGACGACGCAGCCGAGGCCGAACACGGTGTAGGCGGTGGTGTAGGACAAGGGCACGTTGATGCCGAATTTTGACGCAGCCGAAGTGCCGTCGAAATCGACGTGGATGCCCTGCTCCGAGATCGTCAGCATCGCCGCCAGAGTGACCGGGGCATCATAGCCGTCGACTACCATGGTGTTGCGCCAGCTGCCCTTCGGCAGCTTGGCGATCTCGGCCAGCACCGCCTCGCGCGAGCGGTCGCAGATGTAATCGCCGAGCTCGTCGAGCGTGTCGATGCCGAACTCGTTCATCATCTCGACCAGGCGCTCGCAGCCGACGTCGTTGCAGCCGGCGAGCGAATAGGTGTCGCCCTCAGTGTCTACAGGCAGCCGCGTGTTGGTGCGGATCATCGCCATCAACGTCTCGTTGACGACGCCCTGGTCGATCAGCTTCAGCATGGGGATGTAGAGCCCCTCCATGAACACGTCTGTGGCATCGGGCCCGAAGCCGATGCCGCCGATGTCCATGAGATGGCTGGTGCAGGAGAACAGCGCGACGACCTTGCCGTCCTTGAAACAGGGCGTGGTGACGACGAAGTCGTTGAGATGGCCGGTGCCCATCCAGGGATCGTTGGTGATGTAGGCATCACCCTGCTTCATCGTCTCGATCGGGAAGTGGGCGATGAAGTGCTTGACCGATTCCGCCATCGAGTTGACGTGGCCGGGCGTGCCGGTCACCGCCTGCGCCAGCATCCGCCCCTTGAGGTCGAACACGCCAGCGGAGAGGTCGCCGCATTCGCGCACGATCGGGCTGAAGGCGGTGCGGAGCAGCACCTGCGCCTGCTCCTCGACCACGGCGATCAGCCGGTGCCACATGATCTGGAGGTCGATCAGATTCGCGCCATTTGTCTTGCTCATGATCAGGCCGCCTTTCGTTCCATAACGATGCTGCCGGCACCGTCGATATGGGCGTCAAAACTGGTGGAGACGAAGGTGGAGGTTTCGTCCTCCGCAATTACGGCGGGACCGGCAATGGTCGCGCCCGGCGCCATGTCCTCGCGGCGGTAGAGCGGGATCTCGATCACCTCGCCTGCCCGGCCGTCGAAGAATTTGCGGCTGCCGGACGCCTTGGCCGCGGGCTTGCGCGCGACGGAAGCAACGGCGGGCGGATTGCGCGCCTCGGTCGTGGCAAGCACCGACCAGCTCAACACCTCGATCGCGGCGCCCGGGATCGGCCGCTCGAACATCGCGGAATAATCCGCCTCGAAGTTCTGGCGCAGGCCGGCGAGGTCAGCCGTCGTCAGCCGCCGGTTCGGCAACTCGACGGAAATCTCGTGGCCCTGGCCGACATAGCGCATGAAGGCCGCGCGGCGCTCGCGCACCGGCGCACCGGCTGCACCGGGCTCGACCAGCGCACGCGCCTCGGTCGCCATCTCCTGCAAGAGATCGGAGACCGCCTCGGTGTCGAAATCATCGAGCCGGACGTGGCGGCTGCGCACCAATTCATAGGCGATGGGAGCCGCCAGGAATCCGACGGCCGAGCCGACGCCGGCATTCGAAGGCACGATCACGCGGGAGACACCGATCTTCTCGGCGACACGCGCCGCATGCAGCGGGGCGGCACCGCCGAAGGCGATCAGCGTGTGCTGGCCGACCACGGCACCGCGCTCGACCGCATGCACGCGCGCCGCGCTCGCCATGTTCTCGCAGACGACCTCGTGCACGGCATAGGCCGCGGTTTCCGCCGACAGGCCGAGCGGCGCACCAACATCGCGCAGCAGCGCCTGTTTCGAAAGCTCCGGATCGAGCTTGATCGTGCCGGCCGCGAAGGCATCAGGATCGATCATGCCGAGCGTAACGTCCGCATCGGTCACGGCCGGGCGCTGGCCGCCGCGGCCGTAGCAGGCGGGGCCTGGCTCCGACGAGGCGCTCTCCGGGCCAACGGTGACGCGCTTCATCGCGTCGACATGCGCGATCGAGCCGCCACCGGCGCCGATCTCGACCATCTCGATCACGGGAATACGCACCGGCAGGCCGGAGCCCTTGAGGAAGCGCGCGGCGCGATCGACCTCGAACACGCGCGAGGTCTCGGGCTGGTATTTCTCGATCAGGCAGATTTTTGCCGTGGTGCCGCCCATGTCGAAGGACAGCACCTTGCTCTCGCCGAGGCGCGCCGCGATCTGCGCCGCGAAGATGGCGCCGCCGGCAGGACCGGATTCGACGAGGCGTACGGGAAAGCGACGGGCCGTCTCGATCGAGGTGACGCCGCCGCCTGACGTGACGAGATAGATCGCACCGCGGAACTGCTCGACCTGCAGGGCATCGGCCATGCGGGCAAGATATCCGTCGATCAGTGGTTGCACATAAGCGTTCGCAACCGCGGTGGAGGTGCGCTCATATTCGCGGATTTCCGGACACACGGCCGATGACACCGTCACCGAAATGCCGGGCATCTCCTCTCCGAGGATCGCGGCCGCGCGCCGCTCGTGCTCGGGATTGGCGTAGGAGTGCAGGAAAGCGATCGCGACGCTCTCGACGCCGAGCTCACGCAATTTCGGCGCGAGCGCACGCACGGCAGTCTCGTCCAGCGGGAGGCGGACGGCGCCATGGGCGTCGATGCGCTCGGGCACGGTAAAGCGTAGGGAACGCGGCGCCAGCGGCTTCGGCTTGTCGATGCTAAGATCATATTGGTCGTAGCGGCTTTCGGTGCCGATATCGAGCACGTCGCGAAAGCCCTCGGTCGCGATCAGCGCCGTTTTTGCCCCGCGGCGCTCGATGATCGCATTGGTCGCGAGCGTCGTGCCGTGAATGAAGACGTCGATGTCGCTGATATGCGCACGCGCATCAGTGAGGATGAGGCGGATGCCGTCGAGCACCGCCTGCTCGGGGCGCTGGGGCGTCGTCAGCACCTTGCGCGTCTTGCGGTCTTGTCCCACGTCCAGCACGATATCCGTGAACGTGCCACCGATATCCACGGCAAGCCGCACCTCGGCTCCCTGAAGCATTCCAAATTCTCCGTGCTGATCGCCATGATTCATGGGTGAAACTGAGCAATTTTCATACCAGCGAGCGCGCTGGTCGAGAAGGCGGTTTTGCGTGGCACCTATGCACATAACCAACGTGGCTTGGCGACCTCCCTTTGCAAATCAGGGCCGGCTGTTCGACCGGCCCTGACGACGCTTTGCGAAAGCCACATCGCTCATGAGCGGCTTGGCAGTGCGCGCATGAATTCAACGAGGGCGGCGCTGACTTCGCCTGGCCGCTCCTGCTGGGTCCAATGGCCGCATCCCGGAAGCATCTGGACCTTTCGCAGGCCAGGAACGAGAGTCTTCAGATTTGCGAGCAACTGGTCCGTTCCGGGGGAAGACAGCAGGAAGTCACGATCGCCCGCCATGTAGAGCGCGGGTATGGTGACCTGAAGGCCCGTCAAGGCACCCGTGATTTCCCAATTGCGATCGAGGTTACGGTAATAGTTTAACGCGCCGCGAAAGCCGCTTCGTCGAAACTCCTCTCCGTAATGGTCGAGGTCGCTTTCGCTGATCCAGGATGGCAACGTTGCCGGTGCACCGGGTCCTTGCAGGAAACCGCCGCCCTTCGGGACCATCGCAAGGTTCGTCGCTGTCCCGCCGGCCGCGCGAGCCGCGGCCACGCCGTCGCCGGACGCGCCAAACAGCATGTTGCGAAGAGTCGCGCGCGGATCGCGCCCGAGTTCGGCTTCCGCAGGTCCCGGCTCCTGGAAATAGAGCTGGTAGAACTGCGCAGTCTCGGTGCGCGGCATCAGGGTGGTCGGCGGCGCCTTGGCGCGCGGCCGGAACGGAACGCTGAGGGCGGCGATGGCCCTGAAGCGATCAGGTCGCGTGAGCGCCGCCTGCCAGGCGACGCTGGCGCCCCAATCATGCCCGACGATGACGGCGGTCGGTGCGCCCAATGCGTCGAGAATGCCGACCATGTCACCGACGAGATGCAGGATCGTATATTGGTCGATCGCCTGCGGCGCCTCGCTCTTGCCGTAGCCGCGCATGTCGGGAGCGACCACGTGGAAGCCGGTCGCAGCAAGATCGTTGATCTGATGCCGCCAAGAGTACCACGTCTCGGGAAAACCGTGGACCAGCAGCACCAGCGGCCCTTCGCCCTGTTCGGCAATGTTGATGCGGATCCCGTTGGCTTCGATAATTCGTTGCGTCGTCCTGGTCATCTTGTCATCCCGTTCCGAACTCGCTGCAAAGGCGCTTGACGTCACTGCGTGTGGCGCCGCTTGCAATGCGAGCGGGGCCAGGGCCGCGGTCAAAAACCGGCGTCTGTCCATGAGCATTCCTCCCGGCTAGGCCTTCGCCCTGGCGGCGGGCGCCTGCGCGAGCAACTCGGCTTGTCGCTCGCGTACGAATTGCTCGAACGTCTTCGGCTCCGCACCACCGATCTTCGCGATGGTATCGGTCACAGCGAAGCGTGCGGTCTCGGCCGAGAGCCGGGCGGCCCGGAGCGACTTCCAGAGCGAGGAGAGATGTTCGACCGCATGCGCGTTCCAGCCTCGCGACAGAACTTCGTTGCGCCATTCCGCGTCGCTGATTTCCTCGTAGTGGACGTCCCTGTCGAAGACGCGCGCAAACGCCCCGACGATGTCTGCAATGGAGTTGACGCTCCCGATGATGGGATATGCGGATTCCGCGGCTTGCCGCGAACCCGTGAGCAGGCCGACGGCGACCCGGGCCACGTCCTCAGCCGAGATCAACGGCAGAAGGGTGCTTTCGTCTCCGAGCGGCAGGCGGATGGCGCCGCGCTCCGGCAGGCTGGCCCCGACAAGTCGCGCCACGTTCTCGTAGAAGACGGTGGCCCGCAGATGCAGCGGCCCGACGCCGGCCCATTCGAAGACCTGCTCGGACAAATAGTTCTGCCGCATCCGCGGTGTCGGTGCGTCGATCGACGACTGGTACATCACGAGATTGACGAGCCGGGAAACGCCATGCCGGCGCGCGGCGAACGCCATCGCCGCGGTTGCCTCGGCCAGTCCGTCTTGGACCGGATAGGCGAAATAGATCGACGAGACGCCTTTCGCTGCCTGCTCGACTGAGCGGACGTCGAGGAAATCGCCGGCGAATATCTCGGCGCCGAGTGACTTCAGCCGGTCGGAGCGGCTGTCGATCTGGCGCACGAATGCACGAACGTGATGACCGCGCCGGAGCAGCATTTCGGACACGTGCCGGCCCGTCTGGCCCTGGGTGCCTCCTGCCGCGGAGGTCACGAGGATAACTTCTGTCATGTCTCGATCCTTTCCCGTCTCACTTCGTTCTGGTACGATGCAGTACCACACGAGGCTCGATATGGTACCACACGGTACCGAGTCAAGAGGAAGCAGGGGGAAGTTTGCGTCGATGAGTCCGAAGATCGAGCCGACCGAGGCGGATGCTGAGGGATTGGAGGTCCGGAAGCGGATCCTGGGTGCGGCGCTTTCCGCGTTCGTGGAAGGTGGCTACGCGCAGACCAGCACCCTGGAGATCGCGACGCGTGCACGGGTCTCAAAGCGCGAGCTTTATTCCCTGTTCGGCAACAAGGAGGCGATGCTGGTTGCGTGCATCACCGAGCGCGCCCAGCGGATCAAGGCGCCGGTGGACCTGCCCGCGGTCCGCGACAGGGGGATGCTGGCGAAAGTGCTCACCGCGTTCGGGACGAAGCTTCTGACGGAAACGACCGACCCGGTGGTCGTTGCCGTGTTCCGGCTGGCGATATCCGAAGCCGTCCACGCACCAAAGGTCGCCCATGCGCTGGATAGCATTGCCCGCAAGCCCACCCGCGATTCGCTCCGGACGATCATGGCGAACGCCAGATCGACGGATCTCGTCGCCGGGGAGCCGGACGCCATGGCCGAGACCTTCCTGGCGCTGTTATGGGGAGACCTGATGACGGGTCTGCTGCTGCAGGCGATCAACCGCCCGAGCACCAGCGAGATCTCGCGGCGCGCGAGCGGGGCGTCAACAGCATTCCTGAAGCTCCATCCGACGCCCGGCTGACCGCGCTGTTCAGAGCAGGAATGCAAGCGCCGCTTCGCAGCGCTCCTCGACCTTGAGCGTCAGGAGATCGTCGGCGCGGGTGCGGCCGAGATTGACCGCCGCGATCGGAATGTTGCGGCGCGCGGCCGCCTGCACGAAGCGGAAGCCGGAATAGACCATCAGCGAGGAGCCGACGATCAGCATGGCGTCGGCCTCTGCCAGATGATCCTGCGCGGTGGCAACGATGTCGCGGGGGACGTTCTCACCGAAGAACACGACGTCGGGCTTGAGGATGCCGCCGCAGGATTGGCATGGCGGCACTTTGAAGGCGGAAAAATCCTCGTGCTCCAGATCGGCGTCGCCGTCAGGTGCATCCGCCGCGTCGAGCGTCAGCCATGCGGCGTTCGCGCAGCCAAGATCGTGCTGAAACTCGTCGCGCGGCGTCTTGCGGCCGCAGCCCATGCAGCGGACAAGATCGAGCCGCCCGTGCAGGTCGATCACCTGCCGGTGGCCGGCCGACTGATGCAGCCGATCGACGTTCTGCGTCAACAGCATCCCGCACCGGCCGTTCGCCTCGAGGCGCGCAAGCGCATGATGCGCATCGTTCGGTCTCGCCTGACCGAACCGCCGCCAGCCGATCAGGCTGCGCGCCCAATAGCGCCGGCGCGTATGCGCGTCCGACATGAAGGCCTGGAAATTGACCGGCTGGGTCCGCTTCCAATTGCCTTGGCTGTCGCGGTAGTCGGGAATGCCTGAATTGGTGCTGCAGCCGGCGCCGGTCAGCACGAACAGATTTTCGTGCCGGCCGATGAAATCCTGGAGCGGAGGGTTTGCCAGCGGAGCATTGGTCATGGCGGAGATGTAGTTCGCGCGGGCGGGTTTTGCCAGATCACGACAGTCGCGGCGTACAGCCGCCCGGATCGGCGGCTATCGCGGAGGCCGGCGCCCGGTGAGGTCGAGCGGACGCGCCTTCTCTTGTCCTGCAATGCGGGCGGCTTGCTGCAGCGTCAGCCGAAACTCGTCCCGCTTCTCGTGCACCGAGGCTATCGCATGCCCGACCGCAACTCCGAGGCCGACCAATGCGGCTTCCGAAAGCTGCAGGCTTGCCTCGATCGTTTCCGGCACTGCATCGGTGGCGCCGATCGCATAGAGGTGACGGGCATGATCAGCATCCCGCGCCCGTGAAACGATCAGCACATCCGACCGCACCGCGCGGATCCGCTCGACGACAGCATCAATCGCTGGTCGCGACTGGATGGTGATGATCACACCGGTCGTCTGCATCAGGCCGCAGGCTTCGAGGAAGCCCGGTTCTGTCGCATCACCAAAATAGACCTTGTGACCGTCGCGGCGGTCGCGCGCCACGGCGACCGGGTCGTGATCGACGGCGATGTAGTCCAGGCCATGGCTGGTCAGCAGCGAGCAGACGACCTTTCCAACGCGGCCGTAGCCGACCACGATGGCCTGAGCCCGGTCGCCGGGCGGCCGAACCGCGAGTTCAGGATCGAGCGCACGCTCGTGACCGAGCTTCGCGGCCAATCGTCGTCCGAGCATGCCCAGAAGCGGCGTCAAGGCCATCGTCACGGCGGTGATGGCGACGGCAAAGCTCGACACGCGAGGTTCGATCAGGCCGCCGGCCGCCGCCATTCCGATGCTGACGAAAGCGAATTCGCCGACCGGACCCAGCAGGAAGCCGATCTCGATTGCCGCCGGCCATGAGAGCCTGAAGAGGCGGCCGAGGATGATGAGTACGATTGCCTTGCCGGCGAGAATGCCGATAACGGCAACCAGCAGCCAACCAGGCTCGCGCATGAACACGCGAAAGTCGATGGCCATGCCCACCGTGAAGAAGAAGATGCCCAGCAGCAAGCCCTTGAACGGCTCGACGGCGGCCTCGATGGCCTTGCCATACTCGGTCTCCGCCAGCATCAGTCCTGCGACGAATGCTCCGAGCGCCATCGACAGGCCGGCTTGGTGTGCGGCAAGCCCTGCGCCGACGATGACGAACAAGGTGGCGGCAACAAACAATTCCGTCGAATGGGTGCCCGCAACCATCTGGAACAGCGGACGCATCAGCAGCCGTCCGAGCAGAGTGAGGGCCGCGACCGCCAGCGCGGCCTTCAGGACCGCACTGGAGATGTGCGCCACGACGGAGCCGCCGCTGCCTGCGCCGAGCACCGAGACGAAAACCAGAATGGGAACGACCGCAAGGTCCTGGGCCAGCAGCACCGAGAAGCTGGCGCGCCCGGCAGTGGTGGAAAGCCGCCTCTCGGCGGACAGGAGTTCGAGCACGATCGCCGTCGAGGACAGCGCAAGGCTCGCGCCGAGGATGACGGCCGTGTCGGAGTTCTGCCCGAAGAGCAGCGTCGCGCTGAAGATCATGGCTGATGTCACCAGGACCTGCAGGCCGCCAAGCCCGAACACCAGGCGTCGCATCGTGACGAGCCGCCTGAACGACAATTCGAGCCCGATCAGGAATAGCAGGAACACGATGCCGAGATTGGCGATACCCTCGACGTTCTGCGCGTCCGCCACCGTGAACCAGTAAAGGAACGGGAGTTGCTGTACGAGCGAGCCGAGCCCGAGCGGACCGAGAATGGCGCCGGCACCGAGATAGCCCAGCACGGGGTTGATACCCCAATGGCGGACAATCGGCACCACGACGCCGGCGGTACCGAGGACCACCAGCGCGTCACTGTAGGCATTGATGTTGATGGTTGTGGTCACAAGCCCTTCATGTGTCGCCGCTTGCCAATAGCGGCAGCGTCGTCCACGGTCGATAGCACACGGCGCCGCAGACCCCTACCCGGCCCTGACCTCTATCCCCGCGCGGGACACGCGTGTTCCGAAGCTGACGTTCAACTCGCCCAGTTCTCCCGGAATTCCGGAAACAGCGTCAGGCCACCGCAGGCATAGATCGTCTGCCCTGTGATGTAGCTCGCATCATCCGAGGCGAGGAAGGCGAACACGGCGGCGATCTCTTCCGGCGTGCCGACGCGGCCCATGGGAATGTGGCTGGTGACGACGCCGCGTTTTTCCGGATCGCCCGTCCAAGCCGTGTTGATCGGCGTGTCGATTGCGCCGGGACCGACCGCGTTGACGCGGATGCCGCGGCCGGCGAACTCCAGCGCCAGCGTGCGCGTCAGACCGGCCATGCCGCCCTTGCTGATCGAATAGGCGAGATAGCCGGGCTTCGGGATGATCTGGTGGACGCTGGAGCAGTTGATGATGGAGCCCCGTCCGCCGCGCGCGACGAAATGGGCGAGCGCCTTCTGCGCGCAGAGCACGGCGCCGTTGAGATTGACGTCGATGATCCGGCGATAGGTTTCGACGTCCAGCGCCTCGCTCGGCGACTCCCTCTGAAAGCCGGCATTGTTGACGAGGCAGTCGAGCCGCTTCCAGCGCGCCAGAATGGTCTCGAACATCGCTGCGATGTCCCCCTCATTGCCGACGTCGGCCTTGACGATGATGTGATCGAGCTTGCCGTGGCCGCGGTCGCTCGAGGCCGTCCGCGCAAGGGCGAGCGTTTCCTCGGCCCTCCTAGGATGATCGAAATAGTTGATGGCAACCGTCGCGCCCTCCTGGGCGAGGCGGATGGCGACGGCGCGGCCGATCCCCTGCGAGGCGCCGGTCACCAGCGCGTATTGACCAACGAGGCGCGACGGAAAGGAGGTTGAGCGATCGGTTTGTGGCATGAGTTATCTCCGGGATGCCTGATCATCGACGGAACCGGCTTTTTGTTCCATCTCCGAGAGCATTGCTGCGGTTCATCCGGCGCGCCGCGTCAGCCGCGAGCTCAGGATCTGATACAGGATGATGGCGCCAAAAGTCGCGGTGCCGATCCCGCCGATCGTGAACGCGCCGAATTTGAGCGTGAGGTCACCTGCGCCCGCGGTCAGCGCCACGGCGACGGTGATCAGGTTTGCAGGATTGGCGAAGTCGACCTTGTTCTCGACCCAGATTCGTCCCGCCATCGCCGCGATCAATCCGAACAGCACGATCGAGAGGCCGCCGATGACTGCGCCGGGGATCGACAGGATCAACGCACCGAATTTCGGCGAGAAGCCGAGCAGGATCGACACAATGGCTGCGAAGGCGAACAGCAAGGTCGAATAGACCTTCGTCGCCGCCATGACGCCGATGTTCTCGGCATAGGTGGTGACGCCGGTGCCGCCGCCGCAGGCCGCCACGATGGTCGCAAGGCTGTCGGCGAACAGGGCGCGGCCGAGATAGGCATCGAGGCTTCGGCCCGTCATGGCGCCGACGGCCTTGATGTGCCCGAGGTTCTCGGCGACGAGAATCACCGCAACAGGCGCAATCAGAAAGATTGCATCGGCCTGAAAGGTCGGCGTGGTGAAATTCGGCAGGCCGAGCCACGGCGCGGCCGAGAGCTGACTGAAGTCGATCGGCTTGCCGAATCCGAGGCCGTTCGCGAACAGCAAGTACAAGAGATATCCGCCAACCGCGCCGAGGATGATCGGCAGGCGGCGCCACAGGCCTGGCGCGGCAACGGCGACCACGCCGATCATCAGGACGGTCGCGAGCCCGATCCAGGTGTCGAACGCGCCTCCGATCACCGCCTTGATCGCCACGGGCGCGAGGTTGAGGCCGATCGCGGCGACGACGGCGCCGGTGACGGCCGGCGGCAGCAGCCTTTCGATCCAGCCAACGCCGGACCACATCACGATCAGCGAAATCAGGCCGTACAGCACGCCGGCGCCGACGATGCCGCCGAGCGCAACCGACAGGTTCGGGTTCGGCCCCTGCCCGGCATAGCCGGTGGCGGCGATGACGACGGCGATGAAGGCGAAGCTCGAGCCGAGATAGCTCGGCACGCGCCCGGCGACGATGACGAAGAAGATCAGAGTGCCGATGCCGGAGAACAGGACCGCAACATTGGGATCGAATCCCATCAACAGCGGCGCGATGATCGTCGAGCCGGACATCGCGACGCAATGCTGGAGACCGGAGACAATGGTCTGCCCCCAGGACAGCCGCTCCTCCGGCATGATCACGCCCGAGGTCTTCAACGTCCAACGTGGAAAATAGCCTTGCTGGTTCGAGCCTGTTGCAGTCGACATGTTCCCCCCAAGTGCTTCCCCCAAGTGCTTCCCCCAGGTGCTTCCCCCAAGTGCGGCGCGGCGATCGATCTTCGTGCGAACAGACAAAAATGTGATTGTCGCTTCTGCAGCGGCCATCACATGATGCAGCCCATGCAAGATTCAAATCCTGCAAGATCAATGCGTTCCGGGGCTCACTCTATGACACAAGTCGCGATCCAGCCAGCCGTCCATCGCCGGCACCAGCCCTGGTACAAAATCCTTTACGTCCAGGTGCTGATCGCGATCGCGCTCGGTGTGCTCATCGGCTATTTCTATCCCGATCTCGGCAAAGCCTTGAAGCCGCTCGGCGACAGCTTCATCGCGCTGATCAAGATGATGATCGCGCCTGTCATCTTCTGCACCGTGGTGCACGGCATCTCCTCGATGGGCGATCTCAAGCGTGTCGGCCGGGTCGGGCTGAAATCGCTGATCTATTTCGAGACGGTCTCGACCGTCGCGCTCGCGATCGGACTCCTGGTCGGCGAGATCCTCCAGCCCGGACACGGCTTCAACATCGATCCCGCCACGATCGACCCGAAATCGCTGGCGACCTACGTCACCAAGGCCAAGGAGGAGGGCATCGTCGCCCATCTGATGGCAATCATCCCCGACAGCTATCTGGGCGCCATCGCACGCGGCGACCTCTTGCAGGTGCTGCTGATCTCGATTCTCTCCGGGTTCGCCATCGCCTTCCTCGGCAAGGCCGGCGAACCCATTGCGGACGCGATCGACAAGGCCGCAAAAATGTTCTTCGGCATTATCCGCATCATCGTGCGCGTCGCGCCGATCGGCGCCTTCGGCGCAATGGCGTTTACCGTCGGCGCCTACGGCCTCGGCTCGCTGCTCAATCTTGCCGCGCTGATCGGCACGTTCTATCTCACCAGCATCCTGTTCGTGCTGATCGTGTTAGGTGCGATCGCCCGCCTCGTCGGCTTCTCGATCCTGCGCTTCATCGCCTATATCAAGGACGAGCTCCTGATCGTGCTGGGTACCTCGTCCTCCGAGACGGTGCTGCCGCAGATGATTCAGAAGATGGAGCTTCTCGGCGCCTCGCGCTCGGTGGTCGGCCTCGTGATTCCGACCGGCTACAGCTTCAACCTCGACGGCACCAATATCTACATGACGCTGGCGACGTTGTTCCTGGCGCAGGCCACCAACACGCATCTGACCATCTGGCAGGAGCTCGGCATCCTCGGCATCGCCATGATCACCTCGAAGGGGGCCTCGGGCGTGACCGGCGCCGGCTTCATCACGCTCGCAGCGACGCTCTCGATCGTGCCTGATATTCCGATCCAGTCGATCGCGATCCTGGTCGGCATCGACAAGTTCATGAGCGAATGCCGCGCGCTGACCAATCTGATCGGCAATGGCGTCGCCTGCGTCGTCATCAGCATTTCCGAAGGCGAGCTCGACCGCGATGCGCTGCACGAGACCATGGCCCATCCGCTTGAGATCGGCGAGTCGCTGGAACCGCGTGGAGGTGCGTGAAACCTCGTTCAGTTCCATGCGGTAGTTTCCCGGAGTGGAAAATTGGCGCGGCACGGGTCACAACTACGGCGTTGGGATCACGGATTGATACTCATTTTTTCCGCCCGACGCGCTGAGGGCAGGGCGTCGGGCGTTTGAAAATCTTCACCAGGATTGTGCGGCGCTGACGTCCCGGTCGGCCTATCGCGATCAACCCTTGAGCGCGGTGACCACCACTTCGATCAGCGCGCCGCCGCCGAGATCGGCGACGCCGACGGTGGCGCGGGTGGGCAGATTGTCGCCGAAGAACTCGGTCCAGGCTGCGTCCATCTCCTTCTTCTTGGAGAGATCCGTGACGAAGATCGAGGCGCTGACCACACGCGACTTGTCGGTTCCCGCTTCTTTCAGATAGCCGGCGATCTTGCCGAGGATGTTGCGGGTCTGGTCGCCCATCGAGACCGAGGTGTCGTCAGCGATGGTGCCACCGAGGAAGACGAAGCCGTTGGCCTCGACGGCGCGATGCATGATCGGCGTGCGGATGCTGCGGGTGATGCTCATGATGTCCTCATTGTTGGAGCGTGGAAGGATGGAAGCGGTCGATGCCGAGATCGCTGACGCGGGTCTGGGTTCCGCCGTCGACGATCAGCTCGGCCATGACGGCGCCGGCGCCGGGGCCGAGCTGGAAGCCGTGCAGCGAAAAGCCGAACTGGTGATAGAGGCCCTTGTGGCGGGAGCTAGGCCCGAACACGGGAATGTCGTCCTTCATCTTCGCCTCGATGCCGGCCCAGGCGCGGACAATCGTGGCGCTGCGCATCACCGGGAACAGCTCGAAAACGGTCTGCGCGCTGGTCGCAAGGCTCTTCCAGTCCAGCACCGTCTCGTTGCGGTTCTGATAGGGTGTCGCCAGATGGCCGCCGCCGATCAGCACAGTGCCGTTCTTGAACTGCTTGAAGGAGAGCTTTCGCCCACGCAGGATCACGACGGGGTCGATGAAGTGCGGCACGCGCGAGGTGATCATCAGCATCGGCGCCACGGTCTCGACCGGCACGGGCTCGCCGAGATCAGCCGCGATCCTGCCGGCCCAGGCGCCGGCGGCATTGACCAGTACCGGCGCGGCAAAACTCTCCGAACCGACATCGACGTGCCAGAGACCATCGCTGTAGCGGATGTTTCTGGCCGCTACGCCTTCGCGCACGGTCGCACCTAACTGCTCCGCCTTGCGGCGGAATGCCGTCGTCGTCTGCGCCGGATTGGCCGCGCCGTCGCGGCGCGACACCACGCCGCCGGGACACGTCTCGGCCACCGCAGGAACCAACCGGCGCAATTCCGCTGCGTCGATCAGCTCCTCATGGGTGAAGCCGAGCGCGTTGAGCTCGGCAACACGCGCGCGGCAGACGGCGAGCTCGTCCTCGTTCTCGGCGACGAGGACCTGGCCGTGACTCTCGAAGCTGCAGTCGTCATCAACAAGCTCAGTGATCTTCTCCCAGATGCCCATCGAACGGATCGAGAGCGGAATCTCGGGAATGTGCCGCGCGAGCTGGCGTACACCGCCGGCATTGACGCCGGAGGCGTGGCGGCCGGCATAGTCCTTCTCGATTAGCACCGGCTTCAGGCCGGCAAGGCACAGATGCAGCGCGGTCGAGCATCCGTGGATGCCGCCGCCAATGACGATTGCATCCACGTGTCTGCTCATCCGCGCACCACGGCCTTGACGTCGGCCTCGCTCTTCGGAACAGCAGCGAGCTCGGCGAGCATGATCGGCTTCACCGGCGCGCGCAGCCGGTAATAGCCGATGTCCTGCGGGGTCTTGCCCCGCGCCTGTGCCATCAGCTCGGTGACGGTGAGGCCGCAGAGCCGGCCCTGACACGGGCCCATGCCGGTGCGGCGATAGGCCTTGAGTTGGTTCGGCCCGGTCGCACCGATCGCGACGGAATCCAGAACGTCCTTTGCCGTCACCTCTTCGCAACGGCAAACGATGGTATCGCCTGAGGGAATCCGGAACTGTGGCGCGGGGCGGAACAGCGTGTCGAGGAACAGGCGGCCACGCTCGGCCTTGGCGAGATCGGAACGGAGCGTTGCCATTGCGGGAAGGTTTGCGGCAGCCGCAGGGGCCAGTGCTTCCACAGCGGCGCGCGCGGCAATGCGACCGCGCACCACGGCTGCATTGGCACCACCGATGCCCGCGCCATCGCCGGCGATTGCGATGCCGGCGACCGACGAATTGCCGCTCGCGTCCAGCACCGGCGACCAGCACAGTTGCAGATCATCCCAGCGATGCTCAATGCCGGCCGCCATCGCCAGATTAACGTTGGGCACCACGCCCTGATGCAGCAGCAACAGATCCGCGGGAATGGTCTCGCGCTTGCCGCCGGCAACATAGCTGACGCTCGCGAGCTGACCATCGCCCGATGCCGCAAGCTCAGTGACGCCCGACACGACCTGAACTTTCGCCTTCACCTCGCGCATCATCGACAGGCCCTTGGCGAAATAAGGCGAGGTCAGGAAGGCGAAGGCATGAGGCAGCGCCGCGAAGTAGTTGCCGCGCTCGGTGGTATCGAGGATGCGATCGATGCGGCCGCCGAGCCGCAAGATCTGCGCGGCGAGCAGCCAGAGCAGCGGGCCCTGGCCTGCGATCACGGTGCGCCCGTCGGGCACCAGCGCCGAGGACTTCAGCATGGTCTGGGCCGCGCCTGCGGTCATCACACCTGGCAGCGTCCAGCCGGGAATCGGGAACGGCCGCTCCAGCGCACCGGTCGCAAGGATCACGCGCTTCGCCTTGACGAAGGCCGAGGCGCCGCCGATCGAGACGGCGATGTCGAGGTTGCGGTCGAGGCTCCAGACCGTGGCACGCTGGATCACCTCCGCGTTGCTCGCGCGCAGCGACTGCACGAGATCAGCACCGACCCAATAGTCCGCGCCGAGCTGATTGCGGTCGGTGACCGGCGTCGAAGAAATCGCGCGGAACACCTGGCCGCCGGGGCCGATGTTCTCGTCGAGGAGCAGCGTCGACAGGCCGGCTTCGGCGGAGGTCGCCGCGGCAGCGAGACCCGCAGGCCCCGCGCCGATCACCACGACGTCGTAGTCGTCGCGCTTGGGAGCCACACTCATTTTCCGATCTCCCGCTTGCCCTTCTGGATTTCGATCTGCATGCCCTCGGCGACGGGCACGAGGCAGCCCTGGCGGTTGCCGACGCCATCGATGGTGACGAGACAGTCGAAGCACACGCCCATCATGCAGTAGGGCAGACGCGGGGCGCCGCTCACTGCGGTGGAACGGCGTGCGTCCTGACCGGATGCCAATAGCGCGGCGGACACGGTGTCGCCCTGGCGCGCCGCGACGGCAACGCCGTCGACGAAGATCTGCACCTGTGGGCGCTCGTCCTGTTCGGATCGTCTAAACATGGGATGCCCCTTGGCTTCTTGTGATCTCTAGTAACCGCTACTGTTGGCAGCGCCTGCGCCACCAAAGCGGCTGGCCGAAAACGCACCGACCAGCTCAGGCTCGAGCGCGCCCTGCGCCACCATGCGCGCGATCTCGAAGGCGTGGTTGGAGGCGAGCGTCACGCCGGAATGGCAGCAGGCAACGAAGGCGCCGGGATGCGTCTCCGACTGGTCGTAGATCGGAAAGCCGTCCTGCGGCATCACGCGAATGCCGGACCAGCTCCTGATCACGTTGAGCCGCGCTAGATGCGGGAACATGCGCTGCGCGCGATCGGCCATGACGCCGCTGATCGACGGCTTCACCGTGCGATCATCCAGCTCGTCCTCCTTGCTGTCGCCGATCATCACCGTGCCCTCGTCGGTCTGGCGAATCGTGGTCAGCGGATGCGGCAGGAACGGCATGGTGCGCTCGGTCACGACGACCTGGCCGCGGGTCGGCCCCATCGGCGCGTAAAGACCGACCATCGGCGCCAGCGTCTGGTTGGCATTGCCGGCGGCGAGCACGATTTTGGCGGCACGCAGCTCGCCCTTCGGCGTGGTCAGGCGGAATTCGCCGCTGCTCTTGCTGATCGCCGAGACCGGACGCTCCGGAAAATAGTCGATGCCGAACGCCCTGAAGCCGGTGTGGAACGCGCGAAACGTGCGCAGCGAATTGACGTGGCCATCCAGCGGACAATAGCTGCCGCCGGACACTTCCGGCCCGATCAGCGGCAGCGCCTTCTTCACTTCGGATGCGGGGAGCATCTCCATCTTGTAGTCGGCCGCGCCGGCCTGGTTGTGCATGCGCTTGACGAGCTCGGTGCGCTGGCCGAATTCGTCCTCACCGAGGGTGAGATGAAAGCCGCCGTTCTGCTGCAGCGAGACATCGAGACCGGTCTGCTGCTTCAGCTCCGAGGCGAGCCGGCCCCATGCCTGCGACGCCTGCACGGTCCACACCGTATAGGCCGGCATGCCGAGCCCTTTGCTCTGCACCCAGACCAGCGCAAAGTTCGCGCGCGAGGCGCGCTTGGTGATGTCGCCCTCGTCGAGCACGGCAACCCTCTTGCCGAGGCGGCCGAGGCCCCAGGCAATGGCGGAGCCGAGCAGTCCGCCGCCGACGACGGCGACGTCGTAATCCGTTCGCATAGGTTCTCCTATCGTCCCGTATCGCCCTTGCCGGCGAGCACGCGATCGAGCCCGTAGAAGCGGTCGAGCAGAATGAGGGCGGTCATGGTGATCGCGATCACGCAGGCCGAGACCGACGTCACCAGCGGATCGATGTTGTCCTGGATATAAAGGAACATGCGCACCGGCAACGTCTCGGTGCCGGGCGCGGCGAGGAAGACGGTCATGGTGAGATCGTCGAAGGACTGGATGAAGGCGAGCGCCCAACCGCTGATGACGCCGGGCAGGATCAACGGCAGCGTCACGCGGCGGAACAGCGTCCAGCCGCCCGCACCGAGTGAGACCGCAGCCATTTCGACCGAGCGATCCATGCCGGTCGCAGCCGCCAGCGTCAGCCGCAGCGCGAACGGAAACACGATGATGATGTGCGCGATGATCAGCGCGGCGAAGCTGCCGCCGAGACCGGCTGACGTAAAGAATCTCAGGAAAGCAATGCCGAGCACAACATGTGGGATCATCAGCGGCGACAGGAAGAGAGCTGCGAGCACATCGCGGCCACGGAAACGATAGCGCGCGATCGCGAGCGCGGCAGGCACCGCGAAGAGCAGCGCCATCAAGGACGAGAGCGCACCGAGGCCAAGGCTGACCCAGAAGGCGTGGACGAATTCGGGATAGTTCGCGATGGTCCTGAACCAGCGCAGCGAGAAGCCGTTGGTCGGCAGCGACAGAAAGCCTTCGGGCGTGAAGGCGACGAGGCAGACCACGAGGATCGGCGCCACCATGACGACGACGAAGATGCTGTGGAAGATCAGCGCCAGCGGGCCGTTCCGTCTCATCGGAACACCTCCGCATAGCGGCGCTCGATCAGCGCGTTGCTGCCGACGACGATCAGCACCAGTGCGGCCAGCAGAAGCGTCGCAACTGCCGCGCCAAGCGGCCAGTTCAGTGTGTTGAGGAACTCGTCATAAGCGAGCGTCGCGGCGACCTTGAGCCGGCGGCCGCCGATGATCGCGGGCGTCGCAAAGGCGCTGGCCGAGAGCGAGAACACGATGATCGCGCCCGACAGCACGCCCGGCATGATCTGCGGCATGATGATGCGGCGGATGATGGTCGCAGGGCCGGCGCCGAGCGACATCGCGGCGTTCTCGATCTGCGGATCGAGCCGCTGCAGCGCCGCCCACACCGACAACACCATGAACGGCATCATGACATGCGCGAGCGCGACGACCATGCCGGTTTCGGTGAACATGAACGGAATTGGCGAGCGGATCGCGCCAAGCGACATCAGCAGCTTGTTGACGAGGCCATTGTTGCCGCCGAACAGCAGCGCCCAGCCGAGCGTACGCGCCACCACCGAGATCAGCAGCGGCCCGAGGATGACCAGCAGGAAGAAGCTCTTCCAGCGGCCGCTCATGCGATTGAGGATGTAGGCCTCGGGCGCGCCCAACACGGCAGTCAGCAGCGTGGTCAGGATCGCGATACGAAACGTCCGCCAGAACATCTCGGCGTAATATGGATCGGTCGCGATCTCGTGCCAGTTCTTGAGGATGAAGACCGGCTCGATGCCTTTGTACTGGCCCCAATCGTGGAACGACAGCATCACCGTCATCGCCAGCGGGATCAGCAGCACGCCGACGAACAGCATCAAGGCGGGCGCCGTCAGCGCCCACGGCGCACGTGCGCTGCGTTCCTCGGCCATCGCGCTCATGCGCCGGCCCTCGTGCGCACGCTCATGTCTTCCGGACGCCAGGACAGGCGAACGGCGTCGCCTTCGGCCGGCTGCGCCTGGCCGTCATTCTGGCGGATTACGATCGCCGGGCCGCATTCGCTGTCACACTGGAACAGCCAGTGATTACCCTGGAAGATGCGCGTGATGATTTTTGCGCTGAGCCCTGCATCGCCAAAGCCGATTCTTTCGGGGCGAACGCTGACGGTCACGGGACCGCCGAGCCCGGCCGGCGCCGGTGCACGCCAGGAGCCCGCCACCAGTTGCGTCGGCGAGACGGTCCGGTCGATCGTCCCGGCAAAGTCGTTCGTCTTGCCCAGGAATTGCGAGACGAAGGCCGAGGCCGGCTTCTCATAGGTTTCCTGCGGCGTGCCGATCTGCTCGATCTTGCCCTGGCTCATCACCACGATGCGGTCCGACAGCGACATCGCCTCGTTCTGGTCGTGGGTGACGAGGATCGTGGTGGTGCCGATGGTGCGCTGGATCTGGCGCAGCTCGATCTGCATCTCCTCACGCAGTTTTGCGTCGAGATTCGACAGCGGCTCGTCGAGCAGCAGCACGCTCGGCTTGATCACTAGCGCGCGCGCCAGCGCCACGCGCTGCTGCTGGCCGCCGGACATGCGGCGCGGATGGCGGTCCTCGTAACCGGCGAGGCCCACCATCGCGAGCGCGGCGCGGACACGTTCGGCCCGTTCGTTGCGCGGCACGTTGCGCATCTCCAGGCCGAAGGCGACGTTCTCCGCCGCGGTCATGTGCGGGAACAACGCGTAGCTCTGGAACACGATGCCGAGCCCGCGCTTGGCCGGATGGACCGCGGTCAGGTCCTTGCCCTCGAGGCGGATCGCGCCGCGCGTGGGATCGAGGAAGCCCGCGATCATCTGCAGCGTCGTGGTCTTGCCGCAGCCCGACGGGCCGAGGAAGGAGATGAACTCCCCCTTCCCCACCGACAGACTGAAGTCATCGACCACAGTCTGCGTGCCGAACTGTTTTGCGACCCGATCGAGCTCGAGATAAGCCATGACGCTGTCTCCGCCGCAGCCGATCAGCGTTCGACCTCGCGGTTCCAGCGCTTGGTCCATTCCTCGCGCTTCTCGTTGATGACGGTCCAGTCCGGATTATAGAGCTTGGCCGCGCGCTCGCCGATCGGCGCCATCTTGCCGAGCTCCGGCGGGATCACCAGCGATTTCAGCACCGGGCCATAGCCGTAGTCCTTCAGCATCACGAGCTGGATCTTGGGATCGAGCAGCATCTTGACGAAGCTCGCGGCGAGCGGCGAGGCATTCGGCTTGGCGATCGGACACGCCGTGGTCAGCAGCGTCGCCGCACCTTCTTTCGGATAGACGAAGTCGACGGGGAAACCGGTGTTGGCAAAGCTCTGCACCCGGCCGGTGCCCCACACCGCGATCACCGCCTGGCCGGACTGGAACAGCTCGGTCATCTTGCCCGGCGACGGCTCATAGGCCAGCACGTTCGGATTGATCTGTTCTTTGAAGATCTTGAAGCCGGAATCGACATTGGTCTCGCCGCCGCCATTCATCTTCGACAGCATCACCAGCGCTTCGAGACCGTAGGTGTTGTTGATAGGCGGAATCACGAGCTGCTTGGCGTATTTCGTGTCCTTCAGGTCGTTCCACGAGGTCGGCGGCGCCCAGCCTTTCTCTTTGAACACCTTGGTGTTGTACATCAGGCCGGGGGCGACGATGCCGATCGCGACGGCGCGATCGTCCTTGAAGCGGGCGGTGTCGTAGAGATCGGCCGGCAGGCCGTCGAGCTTGCCGCAGAAGCCGAGCTGGATCGCCTGATACATCGGGCCGTCGTCGACGATGGCGACGTCGATCTGCTGATTGCCCTTCTGCGCCTGCAGCTTGGCCAGCGTGTCGGTGGAGTTGCCGGCGACGTATTCGACCTTGACGCCATTCTCCTTCTCGAAGGCCGGGATCACCTCGTCGCGAATCGTCTTCTCGAACGAGCCGCCGTAGCCGGCGACATAGAGCGTTTTCTGCTGGGCCGAGGCGATCGACGGGGCGGCAACGAGCGCCGCGATGCTGACCGCTGTCAGAAGGCGAAGAGTCTTCATATGGACCGATCTCCAATACCGGAATGAGGTGACGTGCCGACGAGTCTCGCTGGCTGGAGCGCGTTGCCGCATTTCCTTCCGCGCCAATCCGTGTCCGATCAGGGCTCCGGCCCCCATTCGGCGGGTTTTGGCGCGATCTGGAGGTTTGAATCCCTCCAATCTGCCGAAAAAGCGGGCTGTCTCCAGTCCTGATGAAAAAGATCGCAACCTATACTTCCATCGTCCAATGAATAATGGCACCCTTTGCATGCCGAAATGTTATAGATGGAACTCGGGATGGCGCGGATCAATTCGCGGCAGGTGGAGGCCTTCCGGGCGACGATGCTGACCGGCAGCGTCACCGAGGCAGCGAAGCTGATGGTGGTGACGCAGCCGGCGGTGAGCCGGCTACTGCGCGACCTCCAGGCGCTGCTCAAGATGGAGTTGTTCGAGCGGCGCGGCACCGGTCTGGTGCCGACCGCCGCGGCGATGGCGCTCTACACCGAGGTCGAGCGCTCCTTCGTCGGCCTCGAACGCATCACTGCGGCGGCGGAAGAAATCCGCGGCCGCCGCACGGGCTCGCTACGCATCGCAGCACTGCCGGCGCTGTCGAACGGCTATCTGCCGCGGCTCACCGGTCACTTCCTGAAGGAGCGGCCAAACCTCAACCTGGCCTTCTTCGGTGTCATCTCGCCGATCGTGGTCGACTGGGTGCTGAACAATCAATGTGACGTCGGCTTTGCCGAGGTGCCGATCGCGCATTCCGGTCTGCCGAGCCAGAGACTGCCAGCGCCGGCGCGCGTGGCAGTGCTTCCGACCGGTCATCGCCTCGCGGAGAAGGAAATCCTGGAGCCGCGCGATTTCGAAGGCGAGACCTTCATCTCGCTGTCCGCGGGATCGTCGAGCCGGCACCTCGTCGACCAGGTCTTCCACCGCCACGATGTCCGCCGCGTGCTCAGGGTCGAGACCACGCTGTCGGAAATCATGTGCGGCATGGTGTCGTCAGGGCTTGGCGTCGCGATCTGCGATCCCTTCACGGCGCAGGAATTCGCAACGCGCGGCGTCGTCGTGCGCCGCTTCCTGCCGCGCATCGATTTCGAATTCTCCGCGGTCTTTCCGGCGCAGCGCAGTCCGTCGCCGGTGGCGCTGGATCTGGTCGAGACCATGCGCAAGGCGCTGGTGGAGTTCGAGGACTAGGGCTTGGGTTTGAACAGTGCAGCTACAGGCTCGCCGCAACCTCTCCCGCTTGCGGGAGAGGTCGGCGCGTAGCGCCGGGAGAGGGCTCTCTCCACACGGGGAGTGTCCCTACGAGGAGAGAGCCCTCTCCCCTGCCCTCTGCCGCAAGCGGGAGAGGGAGCGCACCGTCTTCGTGGCATCAGCGGCGCTCAACCGTTGAACGCCGCCTGCGCCTCCGGCAAATCCCAGATCTTGCCGATTGCGGCGCCGCCCGCTGCCGCGATCGCCGCCTCATCCGCGCCGAGATAGCGTCCTTCATCCACCAGCACGCGGCCGTCGACCATGACCTGGTCGATATTGGCGCGGTTGGCAAGCGCGATCAGCGCGCGGCGCGGATCGAACAGCGGCTGAAGATGCGGATGAGTGAGGTCGACGACGGTAAGATCGGCGGTGGCGCCCGGCTCGATCCGGCCAAGATCGGGGCGCTTGATGACATCGGCGGCCACAGCCGTGTTCGCCTCGATCAGCTCAGGTGAGTTCGCGACGTCAGGGCGCGCCGAGGTGATCTTGGAGATCAGCGAGGCCGCGTTGAGCTCGCCGAGCAGGTCCATGTTGTAGCCGTCGGTGCCGACCACGGTGCGCACGCCGTGCTCGGCGAAGCGGCTGAACGCCGCGGTGATGCCGGCGCGCGCGAACACGCGCGGGCAGTTCAGCACGGTCATGCCGCGCGCGGCCATGAGCTTGAGATCGTCATCGCTGCTGAACATGCAATGCGCCGCCATCAGGTCCGGTGCCAGCAGGCCGAGCCAATCGAGATATTGCGCCGGCGTGCGGCCGCCATAGCGCTTGCCGATGGTCTCGACCTCGGCGCGGCTCTGCGCCATGTGCGTCGTGATGGGCACGCCGAGTTCGCGCGCCCGCACAGCGCAAGCCTTCAGAAGATCGGGACCGCAGGTGTCGGTGGCATGCGGGCTCATCGCGAGGCTGATGCGGCCGTCGCCGCGATTGTGCCAGCGCTGATAGAGCGCGTCCCACGTCGCCATGTCGGCTGCGCCGTCATCGCCGGAATATTGGACCACACCATCGGCGCCGGCCTTGGCGTCGGAGGTCGAGAACAGATAGGGCGCGCCGTAGAAGCGGATGCCCATCTCTTCCGCGGCGTCGAACATCTCGGGGATCGAGTTACGGAACGGCTCCATCACCGTGGTGGCGCCGCCCTTCAGGAGCTGGAGGATGCCGAGCCGCGCCACCGCGAGCCGCTCTTCCGTTGACAGGATATCGGCGCCGCGCTTGGTGAGCGGCAGCAGTACCGTATAGACGATGCTCTGGTTGTTGCGGCGGCCGTTGCCGTCCTCGGTGTGGCTGCGCGCTACGGCCTCTGAGAAGCAGTGATTGTGCAGGTTGAGCAGGCCCGGCAGGACGAAGCGGCCGGGGCGGTCATAGACCTCGTCCGCGCGCGGCTTGTCGCGCGTGACCGCGGCGATCTTCTTGCCCTCGACCAGGACCCAATGGTCGCGCAGCACATCCTGCGCGCCGTCTTTCCGTGACAGCACATAGCTGCCGAAGATTGCTGTGCTGCTCATGCGGGGCGCACGTTCCAGAACACGGCGGTGCCGTCGAGAATGCCGGTGATGGCCTTGCGATAGGCGGTCGGCTGCTTGTACAGGCCGATCGGAATATAGGGGATTTCCTCGAACGCGACCGCCTGGATCTCGCGGCAGATCCGCTGTTGCTCGGCGAGCTCGGAGGCCGCCAGCCACTGGCTGCGCAAGGGCCCCATCTTCTCGCTCGCATACCAGCCTGCGACCTTGCCTTCGCCGCGGATGTTGGTGTTGCCGGCCGGGTTGAGCCAGTCGATGCCCTGCCAATTGCCGACCGCCGCGCTCCAGCCGCCCTGCCCGATCGCATCTTTCTTGAGCTGACGCTGCAACACCACGGCGAAATCGAGCCCGGCATATTCGACGTTCATGCCGGCCTTGCGCAAACTATCCACCGCGATCTCGCCGAGCGGCTTTTGCGCCAGCGAGTTGGTCGGGACGAGCAGCACGATCTTCTCGCCGTTGTAGCCGGCGGCCTTGAGGTCAGCCTTGACCTTGTCGTAGTTGCGCGGACCGCGGAAGACGTCGAGACCGACGTCGCTCGCCATCGGCGTATCAGGGGCGAAATAGCCGATGGGCGAGACCTGAAAGGCCGGATCGGTGCCCGCGACAGCGGTCATGAAGGCGGACTGGTCGATCGCGCCGAGCAGCGCGCGGCGGATGGCGGGATTGTCGAACGGCGGCTGCAGATGATTGAGACGCAGCATGCAAGCGTAGCCTCTGGGATCGAGGACGCGCGTCTCGATATCGCCGGCAGCCTTGATCACCGGCAACAGATCGTGCGGCGTGGTCTCCTGCCAATCCTGCTCGCCGGTCTGGAGCGCGGCGACGCCGGTGCCGGCATCGGGCGTGGTGGTCCAGACCACGCGATCGTAGTGCACGATCTTCGGGCCCGCGGTCCAATCCGGCTTGCCGTCGGTGCGCGGCTGGTAGCGCTCGAATTTGGCATAGGCGTTGCGCGCGCCCTGCACGCGCTCGTCGGCGAGATAGCGGAACGGGCCGCTGCCGATGACCTCGGTGAGCGGCTTGAACGGGTCCTGGCTCGCCAGCCGCTCCGGCATCATGAAGCAGGCGTTGATCGCGGCCTTGCCGAGCGCCTGCGGCAACAGCGGGAACGGTCGCTTGAGACGAAAGCGGATGGTGCGATCGTCGGCGGCCGACAGTTCGTGGGTCGCCTCCATCAGCTCGCCGCCAAAGCCGTCGCGCGCTGCCCAGCGGCGGATGCTGGCGACGCAGTCGCGCGCGAGCACGCGCTCGCCGTCATGCCAGAACAGGCCGTCGCGCAAGCTGAGGTCCCATTGGAGACCATCACCGGAGATCGTGTGACCCGACAGCATCTGCGGCGAGACCTGTAGCGATGAGCTCATGCCGTAGAGCGTATCGTAGACCATGAAGCCATGGTTTCGCGACACCTGTGCGGTCGAGTAGATGGGATCGACGAAGGCGAGGTCGATGACGGGGATGAAGCGCAGCGTGGATTGCGATTCAGCGCGGACGATGCCCGGCAGCGACAGCGCCGGGACTGCGGCGGCGGCCTTGAGGAGCGAACGGCGGGAGATGGGCATTGCAAGAGGCTCCTAACGGATGTGATATGCAGCCGCAGCGTCGCTGCGCTCCCTCCCCCGCTTGCGGGGGAGGGTTGGGGAGAGGGTGCATCCGCGGCGGGACAATCCCCAAGAGGAGAGAGCCCTCACCCGCGCCTTCGGCGCGACCTCTCCCGCCAGCGGGAGAGGTCGCAGCGAGTGCCTGGCCGGAGCGATGCCAGAAAGCGAGGGCGGTATCATTTCCGTTTTACGCATTGAGCAACACCGCGCCGATTGCAGCCGCGACCGCCTGCTGCGCGGGCTCGACTACGGGCACGCCGATCGCATCCGCGATTCTCGCGCGGTGCGAGGCCATGCCGGCGCAGCCCATCACCACGACATCAGCGCGGCATTGCGTGACCAGCGCGCGGCCGGCGTCGATCAGGCGGCCGCGGATGTCGGCGCCTGCCGTCTCCGCTGCGCTCGCACCAACCGACCAGCTTCCGGCATAGCGGCTGTCGACACCCATCACCCGGACCATGCGCTGTTGGCGGCGGATGCTCGACGGCGACAGGGCGATGATTCCAAAACGCTCGCCGAGCATCAGCGCGCGGAAGATGCCGCATTCCGCGATGCCCATGACCGGGCGTCCGCCGGCGGCCTCACGCACCGCGTGCAGGCCGGGATCGCTGAAGCAGGCGAGCACGAAGGCATCGGCATCGTCGCGCGACACGCGGTTCACCAGCGGCATGACGACGCTGTCGGCATCGCGTTGCGTGCTGATGCCCGGCGGCCCTTCGGCAAGGCCCACGACCTCGATGTCAGGCCCGCCGGCGATGCGCAGCGGCGCCACCGCGTCGTCGATCGCCGCCGTCACCGACGCCGAGGAGTTGGGGTTGATGACGAGAATGCGACGACGGGTCATTGCATTGCTCAGCGGCTGCCGGCTTCGTGACGCAGGAAGTTTTCCGCGATCTTCTCGCCAGTGGTGATCCAGACATCCGGGCACGACTTTGCGTAGGTGAGGAACTCGCGCAGCAGGCGCAGCCGCATCGGACGGCCGCTGCATTGCGGATGCAGCACCGTCGTGACCATCGCGCCCCAGTCGCGGACCTCATCCAGCTCGTCCTTCCACATCGAGAGCACGTGCTCTTTGGGGAAGATCGAGCGCGGACTGAAGCGTGCGGACAGGCCGTGCATCCAGTCGTCATAGCTCGCGGTGACCGGCAGCTCGATCGTGCCGGGCCTGCCGTCGGCGAGGCGATGGCGGTACGGCCGCACATCGTCGCGGAACGAGGACGTATAGACGATGCCATGACGCACCAGCGCGACGCGCAGCTCCTCGGTAAACTCGGCATAGGGCGCGCGATAGCCGGTCGGCTTGACCCCGAGCCGGCGCTTCAGCGCCTCAAAGCCGCGCTCCAGCTCCTCCTCGATCCAGGGATCACCCGGATCGGGCAACAAATGGTGATAGCCATGATGGCCGATCTCATGGCCGGCCTTCAGAATCGATTCGGCCATCGCCGGATGCGCATCGACCGACCACCCCGTAACGAAGAACGTCGCCTTGAGATCGAGCTGGTCCAGCAGCTCCAGCAACTTCGGCGTGCCGACGCGGGCCTCATAGCCGCCATAGCTCATGGTGATGAGCCGCTGCGCATGCACCGCGTCCTTGCTGGTCCAGGCACTCTCGGCGTCCACGTCGAACGACAGGAACATCGCCGAATTGTACGGCTTCGGCCAGGGATATGCGGGCGCGGGATCCGCGGTGTTGGCCGGAACGAGCGGGATGCTCTGGAGTGCCTTACTGTCCAGCATTGATGGTCGCCTTCTCTATTGCGTTGTCGCTCAATTTCCACTTCGCCAGCAGGCTCTTGTAAGTGCCGTCCGCGATCAGCGCATCGACGGCCTCCAGCATCGCCTGATGAAGCACCTTTTCCTTCACGGGCAGGGCAATGCCGGTGAATTGCTGCGCAAGGGTCTGGCCGACCGGCACATAGGTGCCGGGCTCCTGATCCATGATGTAGGGCAGCGTCTCGTCGCCCTGCACCGCGGCGTCGATACGTCCCTGCCTGAGCTGGGTGCGGGCATCCGCCGAACCGTCGGTGCCGACGAACTGAATCGGATTGCTGCCGCAGTTCTTCTCGCTCCAGGCCGCGATCTGGGCCGGGAACATGGTCCGGCGGCTGGCACCGACCTTCTTGCCGCAGAGCGCGACAGCATCCTTGAACTCCGCTGCGCGCGACTGCTGCACGAAGAAGCGCGGACCGCTGCGAAGATAGTCGACGAAGGTCGCGGTCTCATGCCGGCTCGCATAGTCGGTGAAGCCCGACAGGATCGCGTCCGCCCGCCCCGTCGCGATCGACGGCATGAACTCGGCGAAACTAGTCTCCTGCCATTCGATCTTGACGCCGAGCTTGCGGCCGATCGCCTCGCCGAACTCGACATCGAAGCCGGAGAGCGCGTTGGTGGCGGGATCGCGGAATTCCATCGGCGGATAGTTCGGCACCAGCGCCACCTTGATGCTGCCGCGCTTGGCGATTTCAGGTGGCAGCTCGATCGCCATTACCGATGCGTTCATGGCGCCCAGGAACGCCGCCGCTACCAAAAGTCTCTTCATCACCACGCCCCCAGTTTCAGATCACAGCCGAAAGAAATGCCTTGGTGCGCTCCTCGCGCGGCGCGCCCAGAACGTCCGAAGCGCGCCCCTGCTCGACGATCGCGCCCTGGTCCATGTAGACGACGCGATCGGCGACCTCGCGGGCGAAACCAAGCTCGTGCGTCACCACCATCATGGTCATGCCGCTCTTTGCCAGCTCCTTCATGACCGCGAGCACCTCGCCGACGAGCTCGGGATCGAGCGCACTGGTGGGCTCGTCGAACAGCATCAGCATCGGCTTCATGGCGAGCGCCCGCGCGATCGCCACGCGCTGCTGCTGGCCGCCGGAGAGCTGCGCCGGATAGGCGTCCGCCTTGGCCGCCAGCCCGACGCGCCGGAGCAGCTCGATCGCCTCGGCGCGCACCTCATCTAGCTTGCGCCCCTGAACCTGGGTCGGGCCTTCGATGATGTTCTCCAACGCGGTCTTGTGCGGAAACAGGTTGAAGCGCTGGAACACCATGCCGGTCTTCAGCCGCTGTCGGCCGATCTGGTGCTCGCTCAATCGATGGAGCCGCCCGCCGTGCTCGCGCACGCCCAAAAGCTCGCCATCGAGCCAGATGCCGCCGGCATCGATCGTGGCGAGCTGGTTGATGCAGCGGAGGAGCGTGGTCTTGCCGGAGCCGGACGCACCGATCAGGCACATCACCTCGCCGGGCCAGACGTCGAGCGAGACGTTCTTGAGAGCCTGAAACTCTCCGAAGTTCTTGCTGACGGAGCGGATTGCGACGAGGGGTTTTGTCATCGCGCCAGCCGCAATGTGCCGCGTGCAAAACGGCGTTCGAGCAGCATCTGCAGCGGAGTCAGGATCGAGACCACGAGCAGGTACCAGAGCCCGGCGACAATGAGCAGCTCGATGACGCGGGAATTGGCATAGTAGATGTTCTCGGCGTTGTGCAGCAGTTCCGGATATTGGATGACGCTCGCGAGCGAAGTCGCCTTCACCATGCCGATGAACTCGTTACCGAGCGGCGGGATCACCACGCGCATCGCCTGCGGCAGGATGATCCGGCGCAGCGCGCGCAGCCGTCCCATGCCGATCGCCTGCGCCGCCTCATACTGCCCGATGTCGACCGACAGCATGCCGGCGCGCATCACTTCAGAGGTGTAGGCACCCTGGTTGATGCCGAGCCCGAGCAGCGCGGCGAGAAAGGGCGTCATGACGTCGACGGCGCGCGCGGTCCACAGGCCGGGGATGCCGATGGTCGGAAACACCAGCGCGAGATTGAACCACAGCAGCAGTTGCAGGATCAGCGGCGTACCGCGGAACAACCAGGTGTAACCGGCGGCAACCGACTTCAGCACCGGATTGGGCGACAGCCGCATGATGGCGACGACGATGCCAAGGAAGATGCCGAGCATCATCGCCAGCACCGCCATCACCATGGTGTTGACGATGCCTTCGAGGATGACCTTGACGGTCAGGAACCGGCCGACATAGGACCATTCGATCTGGCCGTTCGCAAAGGCGCGCGCGATCGCCGCCAGCACGAGGACGATCAGGGCCGCGCTGATCCAGCGAAACCAGTGCGGCTCGCGCGCGATCCGCGTGCCCGACAGATCGGGAAAACCTTGCGCGAGTGCCGGCGCCGGCTTCATTGCGGCGCCGCGTTCAGCATGGGTTGGGCCACCGCGTTGGCCCCCAAACCCCATTTGTCGAGAATGGCCTTATAGGCGCCATCGGCGATCATGGCGGCGAGCTTCTCCGTCACGACCTCGCGCAAGGCCGCATCGTCCTTGCGGAACATGATGCCTTGATAGCCCTTCGCGAAGGCCTCGCCGAGGATGCGGTATTTGCCTGGCTCCTGCGTCTGCGCATAAGGCAGCGTCTCGCTGCCCTGCACGGCGGCGTCGATGCGGCCCTGCTTGAGCTGATTGCGGACATCGATCGAGTTCTCGCCCGGAACATACTGGATCGCCGGCTTGCCGGCCGGCTCGCAATTCTGCTTGCTCCACTTCTCGATCTCGACCGGGAAGCTGGTGCTGCGGGTAGTGCCGACCTTCTTGCCACAGAGATCGGTCGCGGCCTTCGCCTCGCTCTCAGCCATCACGAAGAACTGCGGGCCGGTCGCGAGGTAGTCGACGAAATCGGCGGTCTCGCGCCGCGAGGCGCGATCGGAGATGCCGGAGATGATAAAGTCGGCGCGCCTGGTCTGAAGCGAGGGGATCAGCTCGGCGAACGGCGTCTCGCTCCAGACGATCTTGAGCCCGCCGAGCCGCTTGGCGAGTTCGCCCGCGAGATCGATGTCGAGCCCGACCAGCTCGCCCGTCGCGGGATCGCGATATTCCATCGGCGCGTAGGTGGAGTTGACGGTGAGCTTGAGCGTGCCCGCCTGCTTGATCTCCGCCGGCAGCTCGGCGGCTCGCGCAGAGGTCACCGCAGCAAGCGCGGCAACAACGAGAGAAAATGAGAGGCGTGTCATGTCAGCTCCTTTGCCCACGTCAGCTCTTTTGCGTCAGCTCCTTTGCCAGCGCCGTGCCATTTGCTCAGTCGGCGTCGAGAACGGCCGGCTCGATCACGCCGGCACGTTCGGTGATCACCCTGTATTGCTCCGGCCGCCGGTGGGCGGCGAAGTTGAACATCTTGTCCTTGCCCTGGCGGCAGAGATCGAAATCGATGTCGGCGACGATCACCTCGTCGGCCAGCGTCTGCGCCTGTGCGACGATGCGCCCGTTGGGATCGACGATGCAGGAGCCGCCGATCAACCCGGAGCCGTCCTCCTCGCCCGCCTTCGCCACCGAGATCGCCCAGGTCGCGTTCATGTAGGCGTTGGCCTGCGTTACCAGCGTCGAGTGGAAAGTGCGGAGCGCTCCGTCTTCCGTCGTGCCGCCATTGGGATCGTAGGCCGCCGAATTGTAGCCGATGCAGACGAGCTCGACGCCTTGCAGCCCGAGCACGCGCCAGGATTCCGGCCAGCGGCGATCGTTGCAGATCATCATGCCCATGATGGCGTGGGCCCAGGACGAGCCGGCGCGGAAGGCGGGAAAGCCGAGGTCGCCATATTCGAAATAGCGCTTCTCGAGCTGCTGGTAGCGCGCGCCCGGCCGCGGCTCGACCGAGCCCGGCAGGTGCACCTTGCGATAGCGCCCGAGAATCTCGCCGTCGCGATCGACCAGGATGGCACAATTGTAGCGCCGCCCCTCCGGCGTCAGTTCGGCATAGCCGACGTAGAAGCCGACGCGGAGCGCACGCGCCCGGTCGAACAGCTTTGCCACTGCTGGGTTCGGCATCCCGCGCTCGAAATACTGGTCGAGCGCCTCGCCTTCGAGCAGCCAGCGCGGAAAGAAGGTGGTGAAGGCAAGCTCCGGAAACACCACGAGGCCAGCGCCCCGGCCGGCGGCCTCCTCCAGCAGCGCGAGCATCCGCGCCAGCGTATGCTCGCGCGTATCGGCTTTTTGCGTCGGCCCCATCTGGGCGGCGGCGGCGCGAAGGACACGAACCAAGACTGCCTCCAATCTGTGCGCATTGCCGTCTCAATGGGCGAATGAACCCTTTGATGCGGCGCGCAAATCCGCTGCCATTACGGATGAGCGAGGCTGCAGAATCAATTCGTTCTGCTATGATCTTTTGCCCCTGAGTATAATCGGCAGTGATATGAACCTGCGTCAGCTCGAAATCCTGCGTGCCGTCATCCGCCACCGCACCACGGTCGCGGCGGCGGACGAACTGGCGTTGTCGCAGCCCGCGGTCAGCAATGCGCTGAAGACGATGGAAGCGCAGGCAGGCTTTGCGCTGTTCGAACGCGTCAACAACCGGCTGTTTCCGACTGCCGAAGCGATGGCGCTCTACAAGGAGAGCGAAGCGATCTTCGCGTTGCACGCCAAGCTCGAGAACCGCGTGCGCGATCTGCGCGAGAACCGCTCCGGACATCTCGCCATCGTGGCGACCCCGCCGCTCGCCTACAGCATCATTCCCTCCGCACTATCGGGGTTCCTGCGCCGCCGCCCGGAGACACGTGTGTTCTTCGACGTGCGGCGCTACGAGGGCATCATCGAGGGCGTGCTGAGCCGCGTCGCCGAGCTCGGCTTCGCGCTCGGGCTGACGCATCATCCCGGCATCGCGCATGAAGTGGTGCATACCGGCGAGATGGTGTGCGTGCTGCCGCCGCAGCATCCGCTCGCCGACCGACCCGTGATATCCGCTTCCGATCTTTCCAGCCTACCCTTCATCGGGCTCGAGCGCGGCACGCGGCTCGGCGAAGCCGTGCGCGACAGTTTTGCCCGTGCCGGCGCGCCGTTCCGGCCGACCGTCGAGGTGCGCTACTGCAACACGGCCTGCGTGCTCGCGGCTGCCGGCGTCGGCGCCGCCGTGGTCGATCCCTTCTCGCCGCGGCAGAACGGCGGCAGCGGCCTCATCGTCCGGCCGTTCACGCCGATGACGCAGGCGGTCGCCTATATGCTATGGTCGGAAGCCGAGCCGCTGTCGCGTCTCGCCAAGGCTTTTCTCAACGAGGTGCGAAAGGAGAGCGCGCTGCTGGAGCGCACAGCGCCACACCAGCAACATGGGGCAGAAAGCAACTGAACTTGCGATCACACGCGCAACCTTTGGCCTGGGAGGCACATGCCACGCATCACGATCATCGAGACCGGGCTCGTTCCTCAAGAGCATCGCGAGCGCCACGGTTCGTTTCCTGACATGTTCGAGCGCATGATCCGCGCCGAGGATCCCACTGCCACGGTCGACGTCATCAGCATCCCGAATGGCGATGCACTTCCCGATCCCGGCAAGCTCGAAGCGGTGCTGATCACCGGTGCGGCGGCCGGTGTCTATGACGGACTCGACTGGATCGCGCCGATGGAGGACTTTGTCCGCAAGGCCTACGCCAACAAGACACCGATGGTCGGCGTCTGTTTCGGCCATCAGTTGATCGCGCAGGCGCTCGGCGGCATCGTGCGCAAGTCGGAGAAGGGCTGGGGCATCGGCCGGCACGTCTATCAGGTGCTGCCGGAGAACGGCGTGGTCGAGGGCGAAACGATCGCGATCGCCGCCTCGCATCAGGATCAGGTGATCGAGGCGCCGAATGATGCGCTGACGATCCTCTCGT
Source organism: Bradyrhizobium sp. WSM1743 (assembly GCF_000473065.1). Lineage (GTDB taxonomy): Bacteria > Pseudomonadota > Alphaproteobacteria > Rhizobiales > Xanthobacteraceae > Bradyrhizobium. Next base: position 38,562 of record NZ_KI421493.1, on the reverse strand, counting down.
CCGACTTCACCCCGCATGCCGGCCTGCTCTACGCCAACGGCACGACGCTGACAGTGCAGCCGCATCCGGAATTCGACGTGGCATTCGCGCAAGTGTGTTGCGATCTGCGTGATGGCAAGGCACCGGAGGATGTCGTTGCCACAGCAAGGGCGTCGCTGGCGCAGCCGATGGATAGCGCGAAGCTCGGCGGGGCGATTACGCGATTTTTGGCGAAGCGGACGACTCCGTAGTCCGCAGCATTCGCCCCGCGCACCTCTTCCCTTCTTCCCTTGCGGGAGAAGGTGGCGCGAAGCGCCGGATGAGGGGTTCTGTCTGCGCGCTCAATTGAGAGTCGATTCGCGGATAGAGACCCCTCACCCGTCTCGCCGCTGCGCGGCGAGCCACCTTCTCCCACAAGGGGAGAGGGTGCAGCGCGCCCGCCGCTCTATCTCGCAAACATCAGAACGGATCGCTTCCCAGCCCGGCCACATCCGCCGGCCGCGGTCCCGGCGCCGCCCAGTGAAACCGCCGATCCTTCTCCGCAATCGCGATGTCGTTGATCGAGGCCTCGCGGCGCTTCATCAGGCCGTGCTCGTCGAACTCCCACTGCTCGTTGCCGTAGGAGCGATACCACTGGCCGCTCGAATCGTGCCATTCGTACTGGAAGCGCACGGCGATGCGGTTGCCGTCGAAGGCCCAGAGATCCTTGATCAGGCGATAGTCCTGCTCCTTCTCCCATTTGCGGGTGAGGAACGCGACGATGGCCTCGCGGCCCTGAAAAACTTCCGAACGATTGCGCCAGCGGCTGTCCTCGGTATAGGCGAGCGACACGCGCACCGGATCGCGTGAATTCCAGGCGTCCTCGGCCATGCGGGCCTTTTGCGCGGCGGTCTCGCGGGTGAAGGGTGGAAGCGGCGGGCGCGACATGATGGCCTCATCGGTTGATCGGGGCCGCGAATTTATCGCCGCAGCTGCCGGAGTCGATAGGCCAGCACAAATCAGGAGATCACTTATCGGGCGATCAGGAAATCAAATCGGCCTTCATCAGCGTGCGGATCGACTTCGGGATCGGCTGGGCGCGGCCACCGCTGATGAAGGCGACGCGGACCTCGGCTTTCACCAGCACGTCGTTGCCGCGCCGCACCTCCTGCGCCAGCATAATGGAGGCCCCCTTCACCGCGATCGGCCAAGTCACGACGTCGAGCACGTCGTCCATTCGCGCGGGCTTCAAAAAGTCCAGGTGCATCGAGCGCACCACGAAGGCGAAGCCGGCGCCTTCCGTCTCGGTCTGCTCGAACAGCGCCTGCTGCTCGGCGCCCATCAGCCTGAGATGGTTGGTGCGTCCGCGCTCCATGTAGCGCAGATAATTGGCGTGGTAGACGATGCCGGAAAAATCGGTGTCCTCGTAGTAGACACGGACCTGCATGTGGTGGCGGCCGTCGCGGATCTCGCCGTCGAGATGAGCTGTCACGTCGCGAGCCTCTTCGCTGTCGGTAACCGGCTCGTTTTGCGCAAAAACGGCGGGCCGCGCAAGCGTGGGTTACGCCACCAAAGGCTCTCGCCCCAGCGTCACCTCGACGATCTCCGGCGGCACGCCGACGCGGAGCGGCATGATGCTGCAACCGAGGCCGCCGGAGATGATGACGTCGCATTTCAGCCTGACATGCCCATAGGCGAGCCGGACGCCATGCTGCGGCGGAACCGCGGGGGACCAGCCGAGCAGGCGGACCTGGCCGCCATGGGTGTGGCCGGACAGTTGCAGCGCGACGCGCGCGGGCACGCGCGGCGCGATGTTGGGCTCATGCGCGAGCAGAATGATGGGCGCATCGTCCGTGACCTTGGCGAGCGTCGCATTGAGATCGTCGGCACCGAAGCGCACCATGCTCCGGAAGCGTCGCGCCGGCAGGAAGGCGAGCTGATCGCCGAGGCCGGCGAGCCAGAACGGACGACCGTCCTTGGTGAGGCGCACGACATCGTTCTCGTAGACGGGGATGCCGGCCGCCTCCAGCGCACGATGCGCGACGGTCGCCCCCTGCCCGGCCCGCTGCACCGTCCTGTCATCCCAATAATCGTGGTTGCCCATGACGGCATGGACGCCGAGCGGCGCCTTGAGGCCCGCCAGCACCCTCGCCCATTCGCTCGACGGGATGATGCGCGTGACCTGATGCAGGCCGGCGACATAGTCGCCGAGCAGCACGATGATATCGGCATTCAGCGCGTTGGTGCGGTCGACGATGGCCTCGATCCGGTCCAGCGGCATCCAGGGATCGCAGGCATGGATATCGGCGATGACGGCGATCTTCAGCGGAAGATCCGCCGGCCATTGCCGCGGCGTCGGATGATAGCGGGTGACGCGGAGCCGCAGCATCGGCTCGACGCCGACGCCATAAGCCGCGGTCGAGACGCCGAGGGCGGACAGGCCGCCGATGGAACGGATGAGATGACGGCGCGTGATCATGGAAGCTCGCTGGTGATGCGGCGTCTTGATGATATCCGATTGGAGCGGAATTGCGGTGCGTTCGTGCAGATCGTCTGCACGAGATTACCGGAAATTCATCAAAGCCGGAACGGCGAACGTTTCAGCAGATCACTCGTCGCTGTCATCCGTGCCGAACAGGCCGAACTGCGCCGCATCGCGATTGGGCTCGGCGAGGCCGAGATGGCGGAAGGCGTGCGAGGTCAGCAGCCGGCCGCGCGGCGTGCGCTGCAGATAGCCGCACTGGATCAAATAGGGCTCGATGATGTCCTCGATTGCATCACGCGGCTCCGACAACGCAGCGGCCATCGTCTCGACGCCGACCGGGCCCCCGCCATAGTTGAGCGCGATGGTCGTGAGATAGCGGCGATCCATGGCATCGAGGCCCGCGGCGTCGACCTCGAGCGCGCTGAGTGCGTGGTCGGCGATCTTGCGGTCGATCTTGTCCGCATCGGCGGCCGAAGCGAAATCGCGCACACGGCGGAGCAGACGGCCGGCGATGCGCGGCGTGCCGCGGGCGCGGCGCGCGATCTCGTTGGCGCCCTCCGCGCTCATGCCGACATTGAGCACGCGCGCGCCGCGGCTGACGATGCTCTCCAGTTCCTCGATCGTGTAGAAATTCAGCCGGACCGGAATGCCGAAACGATCGCGCAAGGGATTGGTGAGAAGGCCGGCGCGCGTGGTGGCGCCGACCAGGGTGAATTTCGACAGCTCGATCTTCACCGAGCGCGCCGCCGGCCCTTCGCCGATGATGAGGTCGAGCTGAAAGTCCTCCATCGCGGGATAGAGCACCTCCTCCACCGCCGGGCTCAGGCGATGGATCTCGTCGATGAAGAGCACGTCGCGCTCTTCGAGATTGGTGAGCAGGGCAGCGAGATCGCCGGCCTTGGCGATCACAGGACCGGACGTCGCGCGAAAGCCGACTCCGAGCTCTTTCGCCACGATCTGCGCCAGCGTGGTCTTGCCGAGGCCGGGCGGGCCGACGAACAACACATGATCCAGCGCCTCGCCGCGCTTGCGGGCGGCTTCGATGAAGATCGAGAGATTCTTACGCGCCTGCTGCTGGCCAACGAAGTCGGACAGCGACTGCGGACGCAGCGCGGTGTCGCCGACATCGTCGCTGCGGCGCTCGGGCGAGACCATGCGGTTGGCCTTGGGATCGCTCACTTCGCCAGTTCCTTCAGACCAAGCCGAATGAGCTGCGCCGTCTCGGCTCCCTCACCCGCACTGCGTGAGGCCGTCGCAATCGCTGCGGCCGCCTGCGGCTGGCCATAGCCGAGATTGATCAGTGCCGAGATCGCATCCGCCACCGGGCGCGGCGCGCGCTGGTCGTCGACGGCACCGGCGAGATGCACGACATGCGGATCGACGTTGGCGAAGGCCGGCGCCTTGTCCTTCAATTCGGTGACGATGCGCTCGGCGACCTTGGGCCCGACGCCGGGCGTGCGCGCCACCGCGGCCTTGTCACGGAGCGCGATGGCGTTGGCGAGGTCGGCCGGCGACAGCGTGCCGAGCACCGCGAGCGCGACCTTGGCGCCGACGCCCTGCACGGTCTGGAGCAGGCGAAACCATTCGCGCTCCTGGTCGGTGCGGAAGCCGAACAGTTTGATTTGATCCTCGCGGACGTAAGTCTCGATCGACAGCACGGCAGCTTCGCCGGGCGACGGCAGATGCTGCAAGGTACGCGACGAGCAGTGCACCTGGTAGCCGACCCCGCCGACGTCGAGGATGACGAAATCCTCGCCATAGGAATCGATCAGGCCCTTGAGCTTGCCGATCATATCCCCACCACCTTCAGCCTGAGCGCCGTGCTCTGGCGGTGATGGGCGTGGGTGATGGCGATGGCGAGCGCGTCAGCCGCGTCGGCGGACGGCGGCTCGGCTTTCGGCAGCAATATCTTCAACATCATCGCGATCTGTTGCTTGTCGGCGTGGCCGGCGCCGACCACGGTCTTCTTGACCTGGTTCGGCGCGTATTCGGCGACAGAGATGCCGAGCATTGCGGGCGCCAGCATGGCGACGCCACGGGCCTGGCCGAGCTTCAGCGTCGCAACCCCGTCCTTGTTGACGAAAGTCTGCTCGACCGCAGCTTCCATGGGCTGGTGGCTGGACAGGACGGAAGCGAGCCCTTCATGGATCGCGAGCAGCCGGCTCGACAGCGGCAAATCGTCCGGCGGTTCCACCGAGCCGCAGGCGACGTAGATCAGGCGATTGCCCTCGGCCTCGATCACGCCCCAGCCGGTGCGGCGCAGGCCGGGGTCGATGCCGATGATGCGAACGGGGCCACGAATCGGGAGCGCAGTCATGGGCCAGTGATAGCGGCTGGCTGCTCTGGGGGAAACAGAAACAGAACGGAAGTAACAGGGGAAGTGACGGTCCCGTGCCCCGGGCGCGACGCAGCGCAAAGCGGTGCGGCGCCGAACCGGGGCCCATATCGCCGCCGGCATCTGACGCACCATGGGTCCCGGCTCTGCGCAGCAGCGCTTCACGCTGTAGCGCGTCCGGGACACGAGAACGGCGTCAGCCGCCCATCTTCGCCATCAGCGCGTCCGACACCTCGAAATTGGCGTAGACGTTCTGGACGTCGTCGTGCTCGTTGAGCAGGTCCATCAGCTTGAGCAGCTTCTCGCCGGTCTCGTCGTCCACCGTAACAGTGTTCTGCGGCTTCCAGATCAGCGCGGCCTTGCGCGGCTCGCCGAACTTGGCTTCGAGCGCCTTAGCGACGTCGCGATAGCTTTCGGTCGAGGCGTAGATCTCGTGGCCGCCCTCGCCGGAAACGACGTCGTCTGCGCCGGCTTCGATCGCAGCGTCCAGCACGGCGTCGTCGGAGGCGACGCTGCGGTCGTATTCGATGATGCCGGTGCGGTCGAACATGAAGGAGACCGAGCCGGTTTCGCCGAGATTGCCGCCGGACTTGGTGAAGAAGGAGCGGATGTCGGAGGCGGCGCGGTTGCGGTTGTCGGTCAACGCCTCGACGATGACAGCGACGCCGCCCGGGCCATAACCCTCGTAGCGGATCTCGTCATAATTCTCGCCCTCATTGCCGGCCGCCTTCTTGATGGCGCGCTCGATATTGTCCTTCGGCATGTTCTCCTGGCGCGCGGCGATCACGGCGGCGCGCAGGCGCGGGTTCATGGCGGGATCAGGGGTGCCGAGCTTGGCAGCGACGGTGATTTCCCGCGCCAGCTTGCCAAACAGCTTCGACTTCTGCGCATCCTGCCGCCCCTTGCGGTGCATGATGTTCTTGAATTGGGAATGTCCGGCCATGCGTGGTCTCGTAAAGGAATCGTGCGCCAAGGTGAGCGTGGGAAGCGCGGCCTTATAGGCCGTCCACCCACTGGAATGAAAGAGGCTCTCCGACTTTAAGGTAACACCGTACGGGCTCCTGCCTAGAGGTCAGGCACCGTTAACCCTGATTTCACTCCGGACTGCGAAAATAGCGCCCGACCGTTCCCCGACAAGAGAGACCCGATGGCATTCGGATTGTTTCGGAAGCGTCTGCCGGATTTGGCTGCGCCGGCGGCCACCCCGCAGGCCGCGCAGCCGGTGGCCAATTCCGAGCCCGCCCCGGCCAGCGAGGGCGATTCGGCCAGGGAAATCCTGGAATTGCTGGAACTCGAGCTCGGCGCGATGATCCGCCAGCTCGAGCGCGCCGCCAATTCGGTGGCCGGCGGCGCCGAGGCGACCGCCGCGACGCTTGCCGCCATCCGCGACCGCACCGACGCCCTGACCGGCCGCACCAACGCCGCCCAGTCGACCGCCTCAACCTTCGCCCATGCCGCCGACAAGTTCACCCAGTCCGCGCTGGGCATCGGCGCGCAGGTCCGCGAAGCCGGCAAGCTCGCCGACGAGGCCAGCGCCGCGGCGCAGGAAGCCCGCGCCAATGTCGATCGCTTGCGCGAATCCTCCGCCGCCATCGGCAATGTCGTCAATCTGATCGCGCAGATCGCACGCCAGACGACGCTGCTCGCGCTCAACTCGACCATCGAGGCCGCGCGTGCGGGCGCCGCCGGCAAGGGGTTTGCGGTCGTCGCCACTGAGGTCAAGGCCCTCGCGGTGCAGACCCAGAGTGCGACCGAAGAGATCACAAAAAAGATCGACGCGCTGCAGCGCGATGCCGCAGGCTCTGCAGACGCGGTGCACCGCATCTCGCAAGCGATCGAGGCGATCCGCCCGGTGTTCGACACCGTCAACGGCGCGGTCGCCGAGCAGAACGCCACGACCAGTGAAGTCTCCGGCAATGCCGCCAGCGCCTCGGAGTTCATCATCTCGGTCGGCGAGAGCGCGGCCGAGATTGATGCGGCGACCAAGGCGGCCGAGACCCATGGCGAGAGCGTCGCCAGTGCCGGCAAGGCCGTCACCACTTTTGCGCAAAAGCTGAAATCGCGCTGCGCGGTGCTGCTGCGCCAGAGCGAGCATAACGACCGCCGCAAGACCGAGCGGCTGCCCTGCCATCTCAAATTCGAGAGCGCGCGCGGCACGATGCCGGTCTATGAAATCGCGATGGACGGCGTGCTGATCGGTGGCACGGACGCAGGCCGGCTTGCACCGCAAGCGATGATCGAGGGCAGCCTCGAAGACATCGGCGCCTGCCGCCTGCGCGTGATCGAGCAATCCAAGGCCGGCGCCCGCGCGCAATTCGTTGGTCCCAACGCCGCGCTCAACGAGAAGATCGAGGACAAGCTCTGGTCGATCCATGAGGAGAACACGGAGTTCGTCACCCGCGCCATGGAGGCGGGCAATGCGCTGACCAAGATCTGCGAGCAGGCGGTTGCCCGCGGCGAAGTCAGGATCGACGATCTTTTCGACACCGACTATGCCGAAATCGCCGGAACCAATCCGCAGCAATACCGCACGAAATATCTCGACTGGGCCGACCGCGCGCTGCCGCCGTTCCAGGAAGCCTTTCTCGCCAAGGACCCGCGGATGGCGTTCTGCGCCATGGTCGACCGCAACGGCTTCCTGCCGGTGCACAACAAGATCTATTCGCATCCGCAGCGGCCGGGCGACGTCGCCTGGAATACGGCCAACAGCCGCAACCGGCGCATCTTCAACGATCCGGCGGGGCTCGCCGCCGCGCGCAACCTGCGCTCGTACCTGGTCCAGAGCTATGCGCGCGACATGGGCAACGGGAACACGGTGATGATGCGCGAGATCGACGTTCCGATCCGCGTGCAGGGCCGGCACTGGGGCGGATTTCGCACCGCCTACAAACTGTAGTGCACGCTCAGGCAAGACGCCGTCCCCGAATCATCCTCTAAGTCGCAAATCGGAATGGGAAGGCCGCGGAGGGCCGACGAACGGCTCTGACTGGAGGAAGCCCAAGACATGTCCGCCGCACAACTTGCAGTATTGGACACCGGATCCAACCGGACGCTCGGCGCACGGCTGATCGACCAGCTCGCCGACCGCATCGGCGGTCTCGGTGTCGAGCTCGCCGACATCGCCGGCAATGTCCAGGAAGTCGCGAACCGTGTCGCCAACCAGTCGGAGCGGTTCCACCATCTCCAGAAGACGGCCGAGACGATGGTCTCGGCCAACCACGACATCGCCAACGCATCGCAGGCGGTGCAAACGACCACATCGGCGGCAGTCGGCGAGATCGCACAGTCGCGCAGCGCCGTTGACACGGCGGTCAGTCACATCTCCGAGCTCGTCGCAGCCGTAGAGCGGATCGAGGCGCGCCTCAGCGCCGTCGGCGCGGCGCTGGCGCAGGTGGCGAAGGTATCAGGCTCGATCGAGGCGATCGCGAAGCAGACCAATCTGCTTGCCCTGAACGCCACCATCGAAGCGGCCCGCGCCGGCAATGCCGGCCGCGGCTTCGCGGTGGTCGCGAGCGAGGTGAAGAACCTCGCGGAAGCCACCCGCCAGGCCACCCAGCAGATCTCCGACACCGTGCGCGATCTCGACGGTCAGATCGAAGGCCTGATCGGTGAAAGCAGCGACGCCTCGCAGCGCGCCAAGACCGCCGGCGAAGGTGCCCAGCAGATCTCCGGCATCATCTCGCGCGTCCAGCAGGGCTTTGCTTCCGTGGAAGCGGAGATCGACAGCGTCGCGCGCGCGGCGACCTCCAATCTCGGACACTGCGACACCGTCATCAGCGAGCTCAACGAACTCGCAAAAGGCGTCGACCTCTCCTCGCGCGATCTCAAGAGCGCCGACGAGCGCGTCGCAAAACTGCTCGACAGCTCCGAAGGCCTGATCGCGCTGATCGCCGACAGCGGCGTCGAGACGTCGGATGCGCCGCTGATCCGTGCCGTCGTCGACACTGCGAAGCGGATCTCCGCCGAGTTCGAAGCCGCGATCGACCGCGGCGAGATCACGCTCGACCAGCTCATGGACGAGAACTACCGCGAGATCCCCGGCACCGATCCGAAGCAGTACCTCACCAACTACGTCGACTTCACCGATCGCGTGCTGCCGCCGATCCAGGACCCGATCCAGAAATCCGATCCCCGCATCGTGTTCTGCGTCGCCTGGGCCAAGGGCGGGTACCTGCCGACCCACAATCCGAACTACCGCCTGCCGCAAGGCAAGGACCCCGTCTGGAACAACGCCAACTGTCGCAACCGCCGCCTGTTCACCGACCGCGCCGTGAAGAAGGTCGCGGCCAACACAAAGCCCTTCCTGTTCCAGACCTATCGCCGCGACATGGGTGGCGGGCAGTTCGTGCTGATGAAGGACCTGTCCTCCCCGATCGTGATCCGCGGCAAGCACTGGGGCGCCTTCCGGATGGGCTTTCGGCAGGGCTGACCGACGGCGTTTCCGTATCCCCAAAATAAAAAGCTCGAAAACAACCCCATACACAGTAGCCGGGGTGTGTGAAATCAATGGCTTACCGGCGGGCTATGGCGCGCTTTGACTCGTCGGGCAAAACAGGCGCATAATGCTATTATTCCGAAATTGTACATTTGACCTTGGCGGGGCCTGAGCGCGCGCCTCGTCCTTCGAGACGACCGCTTCGCGGTCTCCTCAGAACGAGGCTTAGCCGCATCGGTGCTCGTCAAAACTACGGCCGCACACTCGGTCCTCATCCTGAGGGCCGCCAACGGCGGGCGTCTCGAAGGATGGCCGCAAGCAAGGACGTGCCGCCGCCTGACTTTCCCAATCGCACGAATTTCGTCATCGCACGGCTTTGCGCATTTGCACGATCATCTGCGGCGATCGGCGACACATGCGATGAAAATGCGTCAAAACATGACGATTATCATATCAAATAGCCCAAAACTCTTGCAGCGATCGCCGCACAAATTCGTGAACGTCATGGTCTGACGTGCTGAGCGCGCAAATATGCATTGCTGCGAATTTGGAAGCTTCATCGTTTCGCATCGATATGATTAGGGTCACGCGAAAATTCGTCGACGTGATCGTCGCAAGCGATCGCCGGGCAAAGGAATGCATATGGCAACGACACTCACCATTAACGGCCAGACAAAATCCTTCGACGCACCACCTGACATGCCGCTGCTGTGGGTGCTGCGCGACATCCTCGGCATGACCGGCACCAAGTTCGGCTGCGGCATCGCGCAATGCGGCGCCTGCACGGTGCATGTCGACGGCAAGGCCGTCCGTTCCTGCGTGCTGCCGGTGAGCGCGGTCGAGAACCGCACTGTGACCACCATCGAGCATGTCGGCAGCACGCCTGCGGGCGCGAAGGTGCAGAAGGCCTGGCTCGAGGCCGAAGTGATCCAGTGCGGGTACTGCCAGTCCGGCCAGATCATGGCAGCCGCGGCGCTGCTGGCGGCAACTCCGAATCCGGATGATTCCGACATCGACGCTGCAATGGCCGGCAACATCTGCCGCTGCGGCACCTATGTGCGCATCCGCGAGGCCATCAAGCAGGCCGCCAACGGCCGTCAGTCGTGAGGCCTGCCATGAATGCACATCACAGCGTCTCCCGCCGCGCGCTTCTGACCGGCGGTCTCGCCACGGGCTTCGTTCTCGCCTTCCATCTGCCGCTGCGCGCCGCCGTCAACGAGCCGGTGCAGCCGCGCGATACGACCGAGGGCAAGTTCGCGCCCAACACCTTCATCCGCATCGACGAGACCGGCCGCACCGTGCTGATGATGCCACAGGTCGAGATGGGCCAGGGCACGTACACGTCGATCTCTGCCGTGCTCGCCGAGGAGCTAGATGCCGACTGGAGCAAGGTCGAGGTGCAGCACGCCCCGCCGAACGACAAGCTCTACGGCAATCCGACCTTCGGCCTGCAAGTCACCGGCAATTCCAACTCGATCCGTGCCTGGTGGCTGCCGCTGCGCAAGGCCGGCGCCACCGCGCGCGCCATGCTGGTGCAGGCGGCGGCCAGCCAGTGGGGCGTTGACGCCGCAAGCTGCACCGCATCGAAGGGCGAGGTCGCTCATGCCGCGAGCGGCCGCAAGCTCGGCTATGGCGAACTGGCGCTTGCCGCGCAGGGCCAGATGCCACCGAAGGACGTCGCCGTCAAGGATCCCAAGGATTTCGTTCTCATCGGCCAGCCCTTGAAGCGGCTCGACACGCCCGACAAGGTCAACGGCAAGGCCGTCTACGGCATCGACGCGATCCTGCCCGGCATGAAGTTCGCGACCATCGCCGCCTGCCCGGTGTTCGGCGGCAAGGTCGGCAAGGTCGACGACAGCGCCGCGATAAAACTCGCCGGCGTGCGCAAGGTCGTCGTGCTCGACGACATGGTCGCCGTGATCGGCGACCACATGTGGGCGGCGAAGAAGGGCCTCGAAGCGCTCAAGATCGAGTGGAACGAGGGAGCGAACGCTGGGATCACCACGAAAGATATCTGGGAGGATCTGCGCAAGGCCAGCCAGAAGGACGGCGCAGTCGCCAAGTCTGACGGCGATATCGCCAAGGCGCTGGCGAGCGGCGACAGGTTCGAAGCGGCTTACGAGCTGCCGTTCCTGGCGCATGCCTCGATGGAGCCCATCAACGCCACGGTGCACGTGAAGCCCGACTCCTGCGAAATCTGGACCGGCACGCAGATCATGACGCGCGTGCAGTCCGAAGCGGCGAAGGCCGCGGGACTCCCGATCGACAAGGTCATCGTCAACAACCATCTGCTCGGCGGCGGCTTCGGCCGCAAGCTCGAGCCGGACATGGTTGTCGCGGCGGTCAAGATCGCAAAACAGGTCGATTACCCCGTGAAGGTGGTGTGGACCCGCGAGGAGGACATCCAGCACGACGTCTACCGCCCGGTCTATCGTGACCAGATCACGGCGTCGCTGGTCGACGGCAAGGTCGCAGGCTGGAAGTATAAGGTCGCCGGCTCCGCCGTGCTGGCGCGCTGGCTGCCGCCGGCGTTCCAGAAGGGAATCGACATCGACGCGGTCGACGCCGCGGTCGATGCGCCCTACGACTTCGCCAATTTCCACGTCGAGTATGTCCGCGCCGAGCCGCTGTCGGTGCCGACAGGCTTCTGGCGCGGCGTCGGCCCGAACAACAACGTGTTCGCGGTCGAATGCGCGATGGACGAACTCGCGCGCAAGGCCGGCAAGGACCCGATCGAGTTCCGCAAGTCCATGCTGACGAAAAACCCGCGCATGCTCGCGGTGCTCAACCAGGTCGCGGAGAAATCCGGCTGGGGCGAGCCGCTGCCTCCGCGCGTCGGCCGCGGCGTCTGCGTGCAGCCGTCATTCGCAAGCTTCATCGCGACCGTGGTGGAGGCCGAGATCGACGATGTCGGCGAGATCGCGCTTCGCCGCATCACCTCGGTGGTCGACACCGGCATCGCGGTCAACCCCGACACGGTGAAGGCGCAGATCGAGGGCGGGCTGATCTTCGGCCTCACCGCCGCGCTCTATGGCGAGATCACCATCGACAAAGGCCGCGTGCAGCAGTCGAACTTCCACGACTACCGCATGATGCGCATCAACGAGACGCCGAAGATCGAGGTCATCGTGGTCAAGAGCGGCGAGGCGCCCGGCGGCATCGGCGAAGCCGGCGTCAATGCCGGACCGCCGGCGCTGCGCAACGCGATTTACGCGGCAACCGGTGTGGCGCTGCGGCGCTTACCCATCGACCGAAAACTGCTGGCTGCGGGGAAGAAGGCATGAGCGGCAAGATGCGTATCCTCGGAAGCCTGGTCGTGATCGCCATCGTTGCGGCACTCGGCGTGTTCATCGTTCGCGGGCCCGGCCCGCTCGACTTCGCAGGCGGCACCAAGGTGGCGCTGGCGGATTACCGCGCCGGCAAGCCCACGGGCGTGCCGGCAAGACTCGAGAAAGCGAGCCTGGTCGAACGCGGCGAATATCTCGCCAAGGCGGCCGACTGCATGGTCTGCCACACCAAGCCCGGCGAAAAGGACTATGCCGGCGGGCTTGCCTTCAAGCTGCCGTTCGGCACGCTCTATTCGACCAACATCACGCCGGACAAGGACACCGGCATCGGCAATTACACCGACCAGGATTTCCTGAACGCGGTCCAGCACGGCAAGCGCCGTGACGGCGCGCGGCTCTATCCGGCGATGCCGTACACGTCCTACACCTTCATGACGGATGAGGACGTGCTGGCGGTGAAGGCCTATCTGTTCAGCCTGCCGGCGGTGCGCGCGAAAGCGCCTGACAACACGCTCTCCTTCCCGTTCAACCAGCGCTGGGCGATGATGTTCTGGTCGGCGGTGTTCAGTCCGGACACACGCTTTACGCCGGATACCTCGAAGAGCCCGGAGTGGAATCGTGGTGCGTATCTCGCCGAGGCTCTGGCGCATTGCGGCGAGTGCCACACGCCACGCAATCTCGGCTTCGCGCTCGACAATCGCAAGAAATTCGCCGGCGCGATCACGGCGGGCTGGCGCGCCTTCAACATTTCTTCCGACAAGGCAACAGGTCTCGGCAGTTGGAGCGACCAGGATCTGATCTCCTATCTGTCGCTCGGCCATGCACCTAGCCATGGCTCGGCCTCGGGTCCGATGGGCGAAGCGGTCGACCACAGCTTTAGCCAGTTCGCGCCCGAGGACATAAGCAGCATCGTTGCTTACTTACGCAGCGTGCCGCCGCAGCCCTCGCCCGACCTGCCCGCCACCACGGCACCCGTCGCACCCGCTTCGCACCGCGACGGCGTCACGGCGGATGCACGCGGCAAGAAGGTGTTCGCCAGCGCCTGCGCCAGCTGCCACGGCTGGAGCGGCGAGAGCCCGGTCTCGCCGATGGCGACGCTGACCGGCACCTGGGCCGTCAACGACCCCGCCGCCACCAACGTCGCGCAGATCGTGATCTCGGGGACCAAACGCCACACGCCGGATGGAGCACTGTCGATGCCGGCGTTCGGCAGCGCGTATACGGACGACGAGATCGCGGCGGTTGCGAATTATGTCACGGCACGGTTCGGAGCAAAGGGCTCGAAGCTGACGGCGAAGGATGTGGCGGAGCTGCGCGAGCAGACGGCGGAGTAGCGCTGCTCTTACCCTCCCCTGGAGGGGGAGGGTCGGCTCACATGGAGCGCAGCGAGATGTGAGCCGGGGTGGGGTGACGGTCTC
>NZ_KI421493.1:0-24574 GCF_000473065.1 Bradyrhizobium sp. WSM1743 | reverse complement strand
GCCGCTAATTCACCCCCTGCGCGCCGCGGATCAGCTTCCCCGGCCTACGCCCGGTGGCCTCGCCGTGCCGTCGCGTCACCACGCCCGACACGATGGTCGCCTCATAGCCGTCGACGTCCTGCAGCAGCCGCCGCCCGCCGACCGGCAGGTCGTAATGCACCTTCGGCGGATGCAGGTGCAGGCGGTCGTAGTCGATCACGTTGACGTCGGCCTTGTAGCCCGGAGCAATAAGCCCGCGGTCGGTGAGGCCGACCGAGAGCGCGGTCTTGCGCGACTGCGCCGCCACCACGAACGGGATCGACAGCTTCTCGCCGCGCGTGCGGTCGCGCGTCCAGTGCGTCAGCAGATAGGTCGGGAAGCTGGCATCGCAGATGATGCCGCAATGCGCGCCGCCGTCGGACAGGCCCGGCACCGATTGCGGATCGAGCAGCATCTCACGCGTCGCATCGAGATTGCCGTCGGAATAGTTGAGGAAGGGCACGTAGAGCATGCCGCGACCCTCGTCCGACAGCATGGCGTCATAGGCGAGCTCTTCCGGCTGCCTTCCCTGTTTGCGGGCCTGCGGGCCCAGCGCATTCTCCGGCGGCTGCTCGTAATCGGGGGGATCGCCGAGCAGGAACATCTTGTCGTAGTTGGGACGAAAGAACAGCGGATCGTCGGTCGCGGTCGCCGTCTCGCTGAGGATGGCCTTGCGCACCTCCGGCTGGCGCAGCCGCGCCAAACGCTCCTGCAGCGGCAGATGCGCGATCGCCTTGTAGCTCGGATGGGTCTGGAACGGATTGCGCGACAGCTCGAGTCCGAGCAGCAGGCCGACGGGCCGCGCGGCGATCTGCGCGGTGATGGAGAGGCCGCGCCCCGCCGCCGCATTGATCTCGTCCAGCGTCTGGCGCCAGCGTTGCGGTTCTTTGTCGTTCTGCGTAATCGAGAACGAGATCGGGCATTTCGTCGAGTCTGCGACCCGCAGCATCATCGGCAGGTCTTCGTGGATGGTGGAGAGGTCGAGCACGAATTGCAGCACGCTGCGCCCCTGCCGATGCATGGCGCCCGCAATGGCGGTGAGCTCGTCCTCGCCGGCCTTCAGCGTCGGCGTGAAGTCGCCGGTGGAGGTGCGGTGGTTGAGCGTGCGCGAGGTCGAGAAGCCGAGCGCGCCCGAGCGCACCGCCTCGCCCGCGAGCTTCGCCATCGCCGCGTTGTCTTCTGCAGTGGAGGGATCGCGGCGCGCGCCGCGCTCGCCCATGACGTAGACGCGCAACGCGGCATGCGGCAATTGCGCGCCAATGTCGATGTCGAAATCGCGCTTGGCGAGCCAGTTCATGTAATCCGGAAAGCTCTCCCACGCCCAGGGAATGCCGGCGCTCAGCACCGGCTCCGGAATATCCTCGACGCCCTCCATGAGCTGGATCAGGCGGGTGTGGTCGTCAGGCTTGCACGGCGCAAAGCCGACGCCGCAATTGCCCATGATCGCGGTGGTGACGCCGTTCTGCGAGGACGGCGTGATGTCCTGGCTCCAGGTGACCTGGCCGTCGTAATGCGTGTGGACGTCGACGAAGCCCGGCGTCACCAGCTTGCCGCGCGCATCGATCTCTTCGCGGCCCTTGGCGGAGACCTTCCCGACCTCGCTGATCCTGCCGCCGGCGATGGCGACATCAGCCTCGAACAGCTCGCCGCCGTGGCCGTCTGCAACGGTGCCGCCGCGGATCACGAGATCAGGATTGCTCATGGTGTTTCTTCCCGTTTTTGTTTTGTTGTTGTGCTTTTCTCTATCCGTCGTCCCGGACAAGCGCGCCTTCAGGCGCGCGCCGATCCGGGACCCCCGCGCGAGCGCTTGCGCTCGTCGCGATAACCACAGGGAGTAATTTTGCGAAGACTCTGAGTGACCAGCTTCGCGCTCCAACCGCTCCCTGTGGGTCCCCGCGTTCGCGGGAACGACAGTTGAACTCGTGACGACACTGACCGCTCAATTCGCAGAAGCTTCCCGCTTCCGCTCCGTGAACGGCGACAGCACCACCGTCGCCACCATGAAGATCACGGACGCGCCGAACACCCAGTGCGGCGCGCTTTGATCCATGATCCAGCCGAACAGCAGCGGGCTGACGATGCCGCCGAGATTGAACCCGGTGGAGACGATGCCGAAGGCGCGGCCCGCAGCGCCGGCGGGTGCCGCATTGCGCACCAGCATATCGCGCGAGGGCGCGATCACGCCGGAGAGGAAGCCCGCGGCCGTCATCGCCGCGGTCAAGGCCCAGCTCGGCAGCGTCACCAGCGCGATCAGCAGCACGATGGCCGCATTCGCCGCAAAGCAGGCCGCCGCGACATAGCCGTGACGCCCGGTGTGGTCGGCGAGGAAGCCGCCCGCGAGCACACCCGCGGCGCTGGCGGCGAGGAACGCGGTCAGCGCGACATTGGCGATCGAATAAGACGTGCCGTAGCCGCTCATCAGCGCCACCACGCCGAAATTGTTGATGCCGGCGACCGACAGGCTGAGCAGCATGAACAGCGCGGTCAGCGTGATCAGCGCCGGCGTGATCACCGCCTGCTTCGGCGCGCTCTCGCCACCCGGCTTCTTCTTGTGCGCGCCCGCCTCGGGAATCCCCATGGCGATCAGCAGCAACGCCACCAGGATCGCGATCGCGCCCGAGGCGATCAGCGCGCCGACGCCGCCCCACAGCGTGACCAGCGCGGCAACGATCGCCGGCGTCACCGCGCCGCCGAGATAGCCGGCAAAGGTGTGCACCGAGAAGGCGCGCCCCATCCGCGCTTCGTCCATGTGCTCGGCTAGGATCGCGTAATCGGCGGGATGGTAGACGCTGTTGGCGAGGCCCAGCAGCACGGCGCAGGCGATCAGCGCGGCGTAGCTCAGATGCAGGCCAAGCAGGATCAGCGCGCACCCGCCGAGCGTCAGCCCGATCAGCAGGATTTTGCGCGCGCCAAAATGGTCGACGAGATAACCGGTCGGCGCCTGCGTCAGGCCCGAGACCACGGCCAGCGTGGTCAGCGCGAGGCCGAGCTCGACATAGCCGACGCCGAGCTTGTCCTTCAGGAACGGGAACAGCATCGGCAGGACCAGCAGATGGAAATGGCTAACCCAATGCGCGATCGAGATTCCCGTCAGGGTGCGCAGCGCACTGTCCGCCTTGCCTTGTTGCGGTGCGGCGAGAACGTCGACCATTGCAGTTCCGTTTCAACTCTTGATGGAGGCGCAAACTATCGGGGAGAGCGGTTATTTGTCCATGAACGCAGGCGCATGGCAGGTAGCGCGGGCGGGAGTTTGATGAGCCGTTCCCCTTCACAACGGCTCGTCATCCGGGCCATGTCGATCGCGTTTCGGCGTCGCGATGTCGCCGTCTTCGTAATCGTCGTCGATTTCGCGCGGAGGTCGAGGCTTTTTCGCCTTGTCTTTCGCTTGCTTGTTGTCCGCAATTTTGGGCGGCTCGCTCGACTTGCCGATCTTGGCCATGGCTGGTCCCGGATGGTGATGCTGCACCCGATCCTACCCGGGAAATATGGGCAGTGCCTGACCCCTCGCAAGCCGAGGCCGTCAGTGCACCACCGGTCCGCCCGCCTTCTTCCAGGCATCGATGCCGCCGGCGATATGGGCGGTGTTGAGAAGTCCCGCTTCCTTCGCAGCCGCCACCGCCATCGCCGAGCGTTCGCCGAAAGCGCAGAAGAACACCACGCGGCGCCCCGTCGCGGCCGCGACCTCGCGCAGCATGCCGCCGGGCTTGAGGCTCTCCTCGACCGACGGATAGGGCGTGTGCAGCGCGCCTTCGAGCATGCCGTGCTTCAGCCGCTCGTTGGTCTCACGCAAGTCCACCAGCAGGATGTCGGGCCGGCCGAGGACGCGGATCGCCTCGATTGCGCTGAGCGCGCGTCCCTCCTTCTCGAGCTCTTCCTGATGCAGGCCGACATGCATGTTGGCGGGCACCGCCACGTCCATCATCTTCGGATTGGGCAGCTTCAGGTTCGCCATCAGTTCGATATATTCGTCGACCGAGCGCACCTGGAGCCGTGGATTGTAGCGCTTCTCCTCGCCGATGGTGGAGACGGTGTCACCCTTGTAGTCATGCGCGGGGAATACCATCGTCTCGTCCGGCAGCTTGAGCAGGCGGTTGAAGATCGAATCGTATTGCGCGCGCGACGAGCCGTTCTGGAAATCGGTGCGGCCGGTGCCGCGGATCAGAAGCGTGTCGCCGGTGAAGACGCGGTCGCCCATCAGATAGGAGTAGGAATCGTCGGTGTGGCCCGGCGTGTACATCACGTCGAGCGCCAGGCCTTCGATCGTCACCTTGTCGCCGTCGGCCACCCGCATCGCCACCACGTCGGCCTTGGTCTGGTCGCCCATCACGGTCATGCAATGGGTGCGGTCGCGCAGCTCGCCGAGGCCGGTGACGTGGTCGGCATGCAGATGGGTATCGACCGCCTTGACCAGCTTGAGGTCGAGCTCGCGCAGCAATTGGCAGTAGCGGTCGACCTTCTCCAGCACAGGATCCAGGATCAGCGCCTCGCCGCCGGGGCGGCTGGCAAGCAGATAGCTGTAAGTGCCCGAAACGCTGTCAAAGAGCTGGCGGAAGATCATGGCTGGACGACCCGGCTTGGAACTGGCTTCCAAGATTCTACTATGGCGAGGGTCGGAAAGAGAAGCAATTCACTGCGTGGATAAGATCATTTGGAAGATTTTTATCGCTGGCCCTACCGTCATTCCGGGGTGATGCGCAGCATCGAACCCGGAATCTCGAGATTCCGGGTTCGGCTCTGCGAGCCGCCCCGGAATGACGGTGAAGCCCCTACGGCCGCACCACCGTGTACCCGTTCTCCGCCAGGAACAGGATCTGCCCGACGCCCACCTGCACCGGCGTGGCCGCTTGGATGAACTCCGGCCGCTTGCCCGTCTCCCGCGCGATCGTATCGACCGTATTGAGGCAGATGTCGAAGCGCACGCCCTGCGCGATCAGGCTCTCGACCTGCTTGCGCCGCTCGTTGCCGGCAAGGAGCAGGTCGATGCCGGGACCGAACACCACCACCTCGATCGCGATCTTGTCGGGATCGTAGGCCTTCAGCAGATTGTTGGCGACGCTCAGCACCAGCGCCTGCTTCTTCGCATCGCCATCGGAGAGTTGCAGCACGACCTTGTGCTCGGCGAACGGCTTGTCCTGGAGCGGCATCTGTTGCGCAAGAGCGGGCGGGGCGGCCCAGGCGAGCAGTGCCAGCATCATCGCGGTTAAGAGCTGTAACCGCATCATCCCAGTCCTGCAATGCCTGGATTGCCCTCGACGCCTTTCAGCGTCACGCCGGAGCCGAGTCGCTCCTGTAACATCCGGCCCGAGCGCAGATATTTGCCGACGACGTCCCACACCGGCGCGCCTTGCTGGCCATTGACCGAAGCCCAGCCCGCGACCTTGTAGCGGTGGCTGGCGCTGAGCGCCTTGCCGTTGCCAAGCTTCAGCTCCGAGATGCGGCTGCCGATCGCAGCGTCCGGCGTGCAGGTGTAGCTGAGCCCGCCGGCGCGCACCATGTCGCCGCCCTGCTGGTAATAGGGATCGGCGTTGAAGAGGTTGTCGCAGACGTCTTCCAGCACGTCCTTGATCTGGGCTCCCGTCATGTCCTGCACATAGGTCTCGGGATAGGTGATCGCGGTCTCCGCCAGCACATCCTCCATGGTCAGCGCCTGACCAGACAGCGCGGTGACGCCCCAGCGGAATCCCGGCGACAGCGCGATCTCGACATCGAGCTCGGTGCGCAGCGCGGTGCAGATCAGTTCGTCCATGGGCCCGGAGAAATTGCCGCGGCGGTAGAGCAGGCGATCGGGCGTTGCGATCTTCTCCGACCAGTCGCTCACATACGGCGCGCGCAGCCGGCCGATCAGCTCGGCCATGGCAGGATCGGGCTTTAGCAACTCGGAATAGACCGGGAGCAGATGATAGTGGACGTCGCTGACCTTGCCCTTGTCGAGCGCAAGATCGAGCACGGCCAAAAACTTCCCGTTAGAGCCGGCATTGGTGACGAGCGTGGTGCCAGCCGCATTCTTGACGGCAATCGGCTGCGGCACGGCATCATGGGTGTGGCCGCCGAGGATGACGTCGATGCCGGTGACGCGGCTCGCCAGCTTGAGGTCGACATCCATGCCGTTGTGCGACAACAGAATGACGGCGTCGATCTTGTCGGTGCCGCGCAAGGCATCGACATGCTTCTGCAACTCCTCCTCGCGGATGCCGAAGCTCCAGTCCGGTGTGAATCTTTTGGGATGCGCGATCGGAACGTAAGGGAAGGCTTGGCCGACGATCGCGACGCGATGCCCGCCGAGCTCCTTGATGACAGAAGGCTTGAACACGCGTCCCGTGGCCTTGTCGAAGGCGAGGGCGTCGTTGAATGCGGCTTCCTCGGTCAGGAAGACGTTCTGCGCCAGGAATTCGCCCTTGAAGCGCTCGAGATTGTCGCGCAGCGCCTGCTCGCCATAGGTGAATTCCCAATGCCCGGTCATCGCCTCAATGCCGAGCAGATTGGCGACCTCGACCATGTCGCGGCCCTGCATCAGGTTGGCGAGCCCGGTGCCCTGCCAGAGATCGCCGCCGTCGACGAGCATCGAACGCTTCTCGCCGACATCGGCGCGCAAGCGATCGACCAGCGTCTTCAGATGGGCGAAGCCGCCGAGCTTGCCGAAGCGGCCTGCGGACTTTTCGAACTCGAAGCAGGTGAAGGCATAGGCATCCGCGCTGTCGGGCCGGATGCCGAACCGCTCCAGGAAGGCGCGGCCGACCAGATGCGGCGGCCGTCCCGCCATCTCGCCGATGCCGATATTGACGCTGGGCTCGCGGAAATAGACCGGGTTGAGCTGCGCATGCGTGTCGGTGATGTGCAGGATCCGCGCATTGCCGAACCGTTCGAGGTCGTAGATGCTGGCGGTGTCAGTGCCGCGGGCCAGCCGCGGCAGGCTGAGCGTTGCGGCGGCAAGGCCTGCACCTTTCAGGAAATCGCGGCGGCGGATGCCCATCTCGAATTCTCCGCGCCCCTTCAACGACGGTCCGACAGTTCCAATAGGCTCCAGTCTAGCGGATTTCCATCGCCTTCCAGGCTTCTTTTTCGGATGTCGCTTGGAAGATCGACGCCTTCGCCAGCGCTTCGGCCTCCTTGGCTGCGGCAACAGCACGGTCGAAATCGCCGCCGTCGGCAGCCTTCTTCGCTGCCGCCAGCGCAGATACGGTCACGGTCCACTGATTGCGCATGCCTGCCGCCTCCTTGGAGGCGGCTTCCGCGGCGGCATAGGCCGTCTTGTAATCCGCCTCATTTGCCGCGCGCGCGGATGGCGCAAGGCTCAGCGCGAGCAGCATGGCGAGAGCAAGTGACCGCTTCATGGCCGTGCTCCCGGTCCCGAGATCGGCAGTCCGTTGGCGACGTAGGACAGGAAATATTCGACGTCGCGATATTCATCCGACTGCGGCTCCAGCGGAACCGCGCGGGTCTGGCTGTTGCAGGTGACGAAGCGGCGGCTGGTGGTGCCCATGCCGCTCCATTCGGAGCGGTAGATCGGCATCGCGTTGAGGATGCCGAGCGCCGGTGCCAGGGTCTCGGCGCGGATGCGCTCACCCGGGCTCTGCACATGGCAGCTCGCGCAGGAGAAATTCATCTGGCCGCGGCGGGTGTAGAAATAGCGCTTGCCGTTCTCGAACGCCGCCAGCGCGCGGGGATCATCGGGGATCTTGATGTCCATCGGCTTGCCGCGCGAGGTGTAGGCCATGTAGGCGGTCAGCGAGGCCATCTCGTCCTTGACGTAGGAATAGGGCGCCTCGCCATTGGCCTCGCGGCAGCGGTTGAGCGCGAGCTCCAGGGTGACGACCTTGCCTTCCTTGGTGTCGAAGTACGGATAGTTCTGACGGATGCCGATGCCGCCGTTCGGGAAGCAGTCGGCGTAGGTCTTGCCGTTCTTGAACGGGGTCGAGAACACCTCCTTGCCGGCATCAAGCGCGAACTCGTAAGGCGGGAATTCCTCCTTCTCCTGCCACTGCCGCTTCATGTCCTCGTTCATGGAATAAGGACCGTTGACGAAATCCTCGTGCGTCACGTTCGGAAACTTCTGGAAGAAGAAGTTCTGGAACGCCTTGGCATCGGCGATGGGATCGACCTTGTCGGCCGCGACCACGCGCGGCGAGGTCAGGGCGAACGCAACGAGCGCGGCGCTGAGCGAGCCAAGCAGGAGGGCGGAGCGAGGCTTCATCACGCGATCTTCGCGGTGGTCGTGTCCGAGCCACCCTTGTTGTCGGTCCAGGAGATCTTGAGCTCGTCGCCCTTCTTGGCGCCCTTGAAGCTGAACTTGACGTAGGGGTCCTTGGAGACCGCAGTGCCCCAATTGGCGACGAAGACGTCCTTGCCGTTACATTCGAACTTCAGCTCCTGGATGAAATGCGCGGGGATCAGCTCGCCCTTGGAATCCTTGACCAGGCCAGTGTCCATGGGGTGCTGGATCAGCGCCTGCACCTCGGTGATGTCGCCGTTGGACGTTGCGCGCACGCGAATGCTTGATGCCATGTCGAACTGCCTCGCTTAACCGCCGCAACCGCCGACGGTGACCTTGACCTCTTTGGTCGCGCTGTAGAGCTTGCCGTCGGCTTCCACGATCGCGGTCAATTTGGTGGTCTTGGCCATCTTCAGCCGGTTGGCGACGGCAGGGATCGTGCCATCGGGGATCTTGTAACTTGCCGCGAGCGCGAACGGGTTCTCCGCCACGAAGAACGCGATCGAGGTGACCTTGTCCAGCGTCGTGGTCACCGAGATCGGCACCACGCCGCCGTTCTCGGCGATCTCGGGCGCGTCCAGCTTGACCTTGTCCGACGGTTCGGCGGTCTTGCCGTAGAGCGCCTTGATCGCGTCCGCCTCGCTCTTCTGCTTGAAGGCCTCTTCCGGATATTTGTCGTTCGCCGCCGCGCGCGCAGGCACGGCGCCGAACGGCAGATTGCCGAGGCCGAGCAGCGCGACGGAGGCTGCGCCCTGAAGGATCAGGCGCCGCGTCGGATGAGTGCCGGTGGTCGTGGTCATCTCAAATCTCCTGGGGCCGCCGGCCGTTACAGGATCTGCAGGAAATCAACGATCGCGTTGATCTCCTGTTCGGTCAAAATCCGGTTCCGGCCGAACGGCGGCATCATGGTCTGCGGATTGCGCTTGGTCTCGTCGAAGATGATCGCGACGAGCTCGTTGCGATCGGGGTATTTGGCCTTGATGTCCTTCAGTTCGGGCCCGATCGTTCCGGGCAGGTCGCCGCCTTTGATGACGTGGCAGGTCAGGCAATTGCCCTTGCCGCGGTCGAAGGCGAGCTTCTGGCCCTCGGCCACGGTGGACTGCGCCCCCGCCGGGGCCATGGCCGCGCCGGTGAGGAGGGCCAGCGCCATAAGCAGGGCGGGCTTGCAAGGAAAGGCGGTCAAGGCATCGTCCCGAGCGTTATGTCGATGATCTCATTTGCGGAATTGTTCAAAAGCACAAAGGGCACCGCCTGACAATCTAGACTATGCATGCGGCAAAATGGGGTTAATATCCTCCGCATTGCAACCGATGAGATAGTTTGTTCATCAAAATAGACTTGGGATAGCAAGTTATTTCTCGGGCGTTTGGCCCTCGCGGCCGTGTTTTCGGTTTCACATTTTTGGGGACGTCACTTGGCTGAATATGTCGTCGAATTTGGCAGGGACGGCGGACGGGTCGAGCCGGATGGCCGCCTCGATGCGCCGGCTTTCCATCGCAATCACGAACCGATTTGGGCGGCGCTGGAAAAATATCTCGCCAGTGCGACCGGCGACGTGGTGGAGCTCGGCAGTGGAACCGGCCAGCACGTGGTTCATTTCGCCCGCCACACGCCCGGCCTGATCTGGTGGCCGAGCGACCTCAACCAGCGCCACCTCAAGAGCATCGAAGCCTGGCGCGTGCATGCGGGCCTGCCGAACATCCGCTCACCCCTGCGGATCGACCTCACCGATCCCGACTGGTGCCCGGAGATGAAAAGCGGGCAGGGGCCGACAAGCCTTGCGGCCGTGTTCTGCGCCAATGTCATTCACATCGCTCCCTGGGCCGTGGCTGAAGGCCTGTTCGCCGGCGCCGGCCGCTATTTGCGCCCCGACGGCAAGCTGTTCCTCTACGGCCCCTTCAAGCGTGACGGCAAGCACACCGCTCTCAGCAATGCGGTGTTCGACACCTCCTTGCGCGAGGGCAATCCCGAATGGGGCGTGCGCGACGTCGTTGACGTCGAGAAGCTGGCGAAGGCGGTAGGGCTGGGCCTCGTCGATACGATTGAGATGCCCGCAAACAATCTGACGCTGGTGTTCGCGCGCTAAGCCGCGACGGCAGTTCGCTCCCTCCCCCGCCTGCGGGGGACGGCTGGGGAGAGGGTGTATCCACTAGCGAGAACCCCCAAGAGGAGAAAGCCCTCACCCGCGTCGCTTCGCGCCGCGACCTCTCCCGCAAGCCAAGCGGGAGAGGTGAGAGCAGCCCGTGGCCGGCACCTTCAATCAGCCCTCGCCGTCCCGCCACCCGATCTTCTCCTTCAGAAACCGAAAACCCAGCACCTCGAAGCTCGCGCGCTCCTTGTTGTCCTTGCCGTAGCCGTGACCGCCGGCTTCCGGCTCGTAGAACCAGGCTTCATAGCCCATCGCCTGGAGCTTGGCGGCCATCTTGCGGGCGTGGCCGGGATGGACGCGGTCATCGCGCCGCGTGGTGGCGATCAGGATCGGCGGATAGGGCTGGCCGGGCTTCACGTTGTGATAGGCCGAGTAGGTCTTCAGCCATTCCCACTCCTCCACCTTGTCGGGGTCGCCATATTCCGCGATCCAGCTCGCGCCCGCGAGCAGCTTTGTGTAGCGGCGCATGTCGATCAGCGGGATGGTGCAGAACAGCGCGCCGAAGCGTTCGGGATAGCGCACCAGCATGTTGGTGATGAGGATGCCGCCGTTCGATCCGCCCTGCGCGGCGATGCGTTTTGCACGCGTTACACCGCGGCGGACGAGATCGGCCGCGACGGCGGCGAAATCGTCGTGAGAGAGCTTCTTGCCGGCAAGCCGCCCGGCATCGTGCCAGCGCGTGCCGAACTCGCCGCCGCCGCGCAAATTCGCCTGCACGGTCGTGCCGCCGCGCTCCAGCCACAGTCTGCCGAGCGAGGCGTTGTAGTACGGCTTCACCGAGACTCCGAAACCGCCATAGGCGCTCATATAGACCGGTGCATCGCCGGTCTCAGCCGCGGGGCCGGTCTGCACATAGGGAATGCGCTCGCCGTCGATCGAGATCGCCTCGTGCTGGGTCACCACGAGCCCATCTGCGGTGAACGTCCTCGGCGCCTGCTTCAACACGGCCGGACTGGCGACACCACGCTCGATCAGCAGCAGCGAGGGCGGCGTGAGCGGATCCTGCACATTGGCGAGCAGGTCGCCATTGCTCTCCGATGCATGCCGATCAAGCGGCCAGACGTCGACGACGCCGATCTCAGGCAGGCTGGGAAGCATCTCACGGCTCCAGCCCGCAGCGGAAGGCGTGCAAATCTCGAACCTCGGCTTCAGTTCGTCGAGGATCGACAGTACCAGCTTGCCGGCGGCCCAGAACAATCCTTGCAGCGCGCGCCGCGGTGCGGGCTCGAACAGGATCGCAAAATCGCGGCTGCCGGCAAGGAAGGCCGAGAGCGAGATGCCGAGCACGGTATCGGTGGCATAGGTCCGGCCTTCGATGGTCCAGTCCTTGCGCAGCTTCATCGCGAACCAGTCGCAATGCGCCTGCATCCAGATCCCGGTCGGCAGGTCGAGCTTCGTCATGCTGCCGGCCGCATCGCGCAGCCATAAGCCATAGTTAAAGAAGTCGATCTGGTCGACGATCCACACGCGCGGCGCCGCACCGGTGTCGTCGGCCACGCCGGAGATCGCCATGTGATCGGCGGTGGTCTCGATGATCACCTCGGCCTGATCGACCGGCCGGCCTCGCCGCCACAGGCGGACTGTCCGCGCATATCCCGAGCTCGTCGCCATGCCCTCGCCATAGGCGCTCGACAGCAGCAGCGTGTCGGCATCGAGCCAGTCGACGCCGCCTTTCGCTTCCGGCAGCGTAAAGCCGTTCGCCACGAAGCTTTTCGTGGCGAGGTCGAATTCCCGCAAGGTGACGGCATCGCTGCCGCCGCGCGACAGGCTCAGGATCGCCCGGGAGCTTCCCGGCGTCGTGGCGATACCGCTGAGCAGCCAGTCCTCGCCTTCGCTTCTCGCGAGCTGGTCGATGTCGAGCATGGTCTCCCATGCCGGATCGGCTTTGCGAAATTCCGCAAGCGAAGTTCGGCGCCACAGGCCGCGCGGGTTGGCGGCATCCTTCCAGAGATTGTGCAGGTCGTTGCCGCGCCGGCTGACATAGGGAATGTTGTCGGGTCGATCGTAGATCGCCGCGAGGATGTCGCGGTCGCGCGCGAAGGCCGCTCCGCCGAACGCGGCGAGCGTCAGTTGATTCTGCCGCTCGACGAAATCGAGCGCCTGCGTGCCCTCGATCTCTTCCAGCCACAGCCAGGGATCGTCGTCGGGAGCGCTGAGCGTGGGCCTGTCGTCGACGATCATGAACGAAACTCCAACAAGTCGCGGCGGATAGGATTTGATCGAACTCAAGCCGTCAAGAGCGCAGCCATCATCCGTCCGATTGCGTCAGAGGCATGGCCTGCGCCCGTTTGCGCCGGTTGTCCGCCCTTCCACGGCCCTCCATAGTGCCGGGAATCACCACAGCCCCTTACGAGCCCCTCGGGCGGAAATACCGATGATCGATGTGACGTCTGCCGCCGAAATCGCCGACGACGCCCGCGTGCGTGCCAATGTGGTGCGCCTTGCCGCCGCGCAAGCGCTGACCGGCGCCAACTCGGCTGTCATTTTCGCCACCGGCGCGATCGTCGGCGCCACGCTCGCGCCGGACATGTCGTTCGCGACCGTGCCGATCTCGATGTATGTGGTGGGGCTTGCCGCCGGCACGCTGCCGACCGGCGCGATCTCGCGCCGCTTCGGCCGCCGCGTGGCCTTTGTCATCGGCACGAGCCTCGGCACGCTGACCGGTCTGCTCGGCTCGTTCGCGATCCTGCACGGCTCGTTCGCGCTGTTCTGTGTCGCGACCTTCCTCGGCGGCCTCTACGGCGCGGTGGCGCAGTCCTATCGCTTCGCCGCCGCCGACGGCGCCAGCGCGGCCTATCGCCCCAAGGCGGTGTCCTGGGTGATGGCGGGCGGCGTGTTCGCGGGCGTGCTCGGTCCGCAGCTCGTGCAATGGACCATGGATGTCTGGCAGCCCTATCTGTTCGCCTTCAGCTTCCTGGTGCAGGCCGCGGTGGCGCTGGTCGCCATGGGCATCGTCGTCAGCGTCGACATGCCCAAGCCCGCGCCGGCCGATCTGCATGGCGGCCGCCCGCTGCTGACCATCGTGACCCAGTCGCGCTTCATCGCGGCGGCGCTCTGCGGCGTGATCTCCTATCCGATGATGAACCTCGTGATGACCTCGGCGCCGCTTGCCATGAAGCTGTGCGGCCTGTCCGTCTCCGATTCCAATTTCGGCATTCAATGGCACATCGTCGCCATGTACGGTCCGAGCTTCTTCACCGGCGCGCTGATCGGGCGCTTCGGCGCCCCTGTCATCGTCGCCGCCGGCCTGCTGCTGGAAGCCGGCGCTGCCGGCATCGGCCTCTCCGGCCTCACTGCGATGCATTTCTGGGCGACGCTCATCGTGCTCGGCGTCGGCTGGAACTTCTCCTTCATCGGCGCCTCCGCGCTGGTGCTGGAGACGCACCGTCCGCAGGAGCGCAACAAGGTGCAGGCCTTCAACGACTTCCTGGTGTTCGGCATGATGGCGATCGGTTCGTTCTCCTCCGGGCAATTGCTCGCCAATTACGGCTGGTCGGCGGTGAACCTGGTGGTGTTCCCGCCGGTGGTGCTGGGTCTTGCCGTGCTCTCGCTGGTCTCCTGGGCCCGCCGCCGCAAGGCGCGGCTGGATGCGGCCATGGGCGAGTTTCCGGACGCGGTGTGAATTGGCGGGAGGCTGTCAGCAGCGTTGATGCTTCGATCGCCGTCGAAGTGATTTTCGGATGCAGTGTCGTTACATGATGGTCGTCATGAACAGGCTGGCTAGGCCATGAACGTCCTTCAATTCTGCCGTCATTCCGGGGCACCCGAAGGGTGAACTATGGTGCGCAGTTGCGCACCAGAGAATCTCGAGATTCTCAGGTGCGCAATTGCGCACCATAGTTCGATGCTTTGCATCGCCCCGGAATGACGGTGAGGAGCAAAGAAATGCTCGACAATCCCCGCCACACGGCTCCCCTCGGCGAATCCTCGCTCCGCTACGAAGGCTGGCGCATCGTCGCGGTCTGCTTCCTGCTCGCGACCTTCGGCTGGGGTCTCGGCTTCTATGGTCAGAGCGTCTATGTCGCCGAGCTTCAGCGCGCGCGGGGCTGGCCGACCACCTTGATCTCCGCAGGGACCACATTCTTCTACCTGTTCGGCGCACTGCTGGTCGTCTTCGTCGGCGAAGCCGTGCGAAAATACGGTCCGCGCCTCTGCCTGATCGCCGGCACGCTGGCGATGGCGGCGGCCGCGGTCGCGATCGGCGCGGTGCGCGAGCCCTGGCAGCTCTATCTCGCCGATGCCGTGCTCGCCTTCGGCTGGGCCGGCACCAGCCTTGCCATGATCACCAACACGATCAGCCTGTGGTTCGACAATAAGCGCGGCATGGCGATCAGCCTTGCGCTGAACGGCGCGAGCTTCGGCGGCATCGTCGGCGTGCCGCTGCTGGTGGCGTTGATCGGCCATATCGGCTTCGCCAGCGCGATGTATGTCACTGCCGGTGCCATGCTGGTGCTGCTGCTGCCGGTCATCCTCCTTCTCGTCGGCCGTCCGCCCGATCGCCATGGCTGGCATGCGACGGCAAAGGCGAAACCGCAATCGTCGACGCAGACCCGCGCATGGGCGCTGCGTGACGTCGGCTTCCTCACGGTGACGATCGCCTTCGCCCTGGTGCTGTTCGCCCAGGTCGGTTTCATCGTGCACCTGATCTCGTTTCTCGATCCCGTGATCGGGCGCGAGCGGGCGGCGGTCGCCGTCGCGGTGCTGACGGCGATGGCCGTCGTCGGCCGCGTGCTGTTCTCGCTGGTGATCGACCGCCTCGACCAGCGCCTGGCGTCCGCGCTGTCGTTCCTGAGCCAGGCAGCGGCGCTTCTCGTCGTCATCAACCTGCACAACGATTATGTGTTGATCGCGGCCTGCGCGGTGTTCGGCTTCTCGGTCGGCAATCTCATCACGCTGCCCTCGCTGATCGTGCAGCAGGAGTTCGACAGCGCCTCGTTCGGCGTGCTGATCAGCCTCAACACCGCGATCAATCAGGTGACCTACGCCTTCGGCCCCGGCGTCGTCGGCTTCTTGCGCGATCTCTCCGGCGGCTATGCCCTGCCGTTCTATCTCTGCATCGCGCTGGAGATGGCGGCCGCGGCGCTGATCATGGTGCGGGGAAAACCGCAAGCGAAGCTCTCGTAGCGCGAAGGCTGCATAGGGTGGGTTAGCCCTCGGCTGCGCGAAGCGCAGTCCGAAGGCGTAACCCACCATGCTTCAGCGAATGCGGAACGAAGTTGGTGGGTTACGGCTTCGCCTAATCCACCCTACGAAGCTAAGCCTCGCGCTGCTTCAACAACCCATCCACATCCAGCCGCTTGGTGAACATCGCCAGCTTCCCGTCCGGCCCGAACGGCCATTGCTCCTTCGACCGGTCCCAATACAGCTCCACGCCGTTCTCATCGGGATCGCGCAAATAAAGCGCCTCGCTGACGCCGTGGTCGCTGGCGCCGTCCAGCGCAATGCCGGCCGAGAGCACCCGGTGCAGCGCGTCCGCCAGCGCAGGCCGCGTCGGATAGAGGATCGCGGTGTGATAGAGACCGGTCGTGCCCGGTGGCGGCGGTGAGCCGCCCTTGCTCTCCCAGGTGTTGAGTCCGATGTGGTGATGATAGCCGCCGGCCGAGATGAAGGCCGCGCCCGAGCCCATGCGCTGCATCAGCTCGAAGCCGAGCACGCCGCAATAGAACCCGAGCGCACGATCGAGATCGGCGACCTTGAGATGGACGTGGCCGATCCTGGTGGCGGGATGAACAGGGCTCTGCGACATGTGAAGGCTCCATCGAAAGCATGCACATAGGGCGCGCCCGCGGCGGCGCTACGGCCGATTCCGAAACCCAGCGTTTCCGGATCGGAAACTAAGTCAGCTCCGACACCTCGCCCTCGGGCAAGCCGAATTCGAACGTGCTCAGCGTCATCGACACCAGCGTGTAATAGCCGCACAGCCCGATCACCTCAACGACGCCGCGTTCGCTGAGCAGCTTGACCGCCTCCTCATAGAGACCTTTCTCGACGCCGTGTCCCTCATGCAGCGATTTCGCGACGTCGTAGATCATCTTGCCCTTGGGATCGTCGAAGTCGGGCGTGCGGCGGTCGCGGATAGCGTCGATGATCTCAGGCTTCATGCCGCCCGCAAGCGCCAGGCGCTTGTGCGCATACCATTCGTAATGCGCGGTCCAGTGCCGCGCCGTCACCAGGATCGCGATCTCCGAAAGTTTGGCGGGGAAGATCGTGTCGAAGCGCAGCACCTCGCCGAGCCGCGTGGCGTGACGGGCCATCTCCGGGCTGTTCAGCCAGGCCATCATCGGCGCCGGCGGCTTGCCGCGCTTGCCGGCAATCGACTCGTCATAGGTCTGGCGCTGGCTCGCGTTCATTTCGCCAGGCGAAAGAAGTTTCAGGCGCATCCTCGTTTCCTCTTTGTTTTCAAGCTCGCGCTTGCGGCGACTATAGCCCAATGCGAGCCCGCGGAAGTGGTTGAATTCCGCGGGGCGTTGGCCCAGAGTCGTGCCCAACAAGTCGAATTTTGAGTGATGGAAACGACCATGAGCGACACTGAAACCGCCGATCTCGAAACATTCCGCGTTGAGGCGCGCGGCTGGCTGGAAGCCAACTGCCCGCCGGAGATGCGCAAGCCTGCGACCTCGGATGCCGACGTGTTCTGGGGCGGCCGCAACGCAAAATTCTCGTCCGAGCCGCAGCGCATCTGGTTCGAGCGCATGCGCGACAAGGGTTGGACCGTGCCGGATTGGCCGAAGGAGTACGGCGGTGGTGGCCTCAGCGCCGCCGAGCACAAGGTGCTGCGCGCCGAGATGGCGCGGATCGGCGCGAGGCCGCCGCTGTCGAGCTTCGGCATCTGGATGCTCGGGCCGGCATTGCTCAAATACGGCAACGAGGCCCAGAAGAAGGAGCATCTGCCGAAAATCGCCGCGGGCGAGATTCGCTGGTGCCAAGGCTATTCCGAGCCGAATGCCGGTTCCGATCTCGCTTCGCTTCAGACTCGCGCCGAGAGCGACGGCGACGACTTCATCATCACCGGCCAGAAGATCTGGACGTCCTACGCCAATTACGCCGACTGGATCTTCTGCCTGGTGCGCACCGATCCGACCGCGAAGAAGCATGACGGCATCAGCTTCATCCTGTTCGACATGACCTCGAAGGGCGTCTCGACCAAGCCGATCCTGCTGATATCGGGCTACTCGCCGTTCTGCGAGACCTTCTTCGATAATGTCCGGGTGCCGAAGGCGCACGTCGTCGGCACCATCAACCGCGGCTGGGACGTCGCAAAATATCTGCTCCAGCACGAGCGCGCGATGATCTCAGGCATGGGCGAGCGCGGCGTCGGCCGTCCGCTCGGCCAGATCGCGGCTGACTCCGTCGGCCCCGATGGGCAAGGCAGGCTCGACGATGCCATGCTGCGCGGCCAGATCGCGTGCTTCGACGTGGATGAGGCCGCGCTGGCGGCCTGCGCCGAGCGCGCGGTCGATCTCGCCAAGGCCGGGCAGGCGCATCCTGCGTTCTCCTCGGCCATGAAATATTACGGCACCGAGCTCAACAAGCGCCGCTACGAGATCCTGATGGCGGCCGGCGGCGTCGATGCGCTGGAATGGGAGAGCGAGCGCTCCAAGCAGGGCGCCCGTCCGCGCGCCTGGCTGCGCACCAAGGCCAATTCGATCGAGGGCGGCACGTCCGAGGTCATGCTCGGCATCGTCGCCAAGCGCATCCTGGATCTGCCGGGGGCCTAACTCACCGTCGTTCCGGGGCGCGCGAGAGCGCGAACCCGGAACCTCGAGATTCCGGGTTCACGCTTTGCGTGCCCCGGAATGACAACAGCAAGCATACATTCGCAAGATACTAGAGACTTTGCACATGGCCCTCGTCCTCACCGAAGAACAATCCATGCTCCGCGACTCCGCGCGCGGGCTGATCAGCGACAAGGCGCCGGTGTCGCATCTGCGCCACCTGCGCGATTCCAAGGACCCTGTCGGCTTCTCCAAGGAGTTTTGGCATTCCTTCGCCGAGATGGGTTTTGCCGGCCTCCTGGTGCCGGAAGAGTTCGGCGGCAGCGGCCTCGGCTATGTCGAAGCCGGCATTGTCATGGAGGAGATCGGCCGCACCCTGATGCCCTCGCCCTTCCTCGCCACCAGTGTGGTCGCGGCCTCAGCGCTGAACCGCGGCGGCAATGCCGCGCAGAAATCGGAATTCTTGCCGAAGATCGCGAGCGGCTCGCTGCTCGCGACGCTCGCGATCGATGAGGGCGCCAAGCATCGACCGCTACAGACCAGCCTCCAGGCCGTGCGCGCCGGCAACGGCTTCAAGCTCTCGGGTGCCAAGGCGCTGGTGGTCGATGGTCATGTCGCCGACCTCCTCATCGTGGCCGCGCGCACGGCCGGCTCGGCCGGCGAGCGAGAAGGCTTGACGCTGTTCCTGGTCGATCCCAAAGCCAAAGGCATCGCGATCGAGCGCACCATCATGGTCGATGCGCACAACGCGGCGCGGATCGAATTCGCCAATGTCGAGGTTACCGCCGACAGCGTGCTCGGCGAGATCGATCAGGCAGCCGGCCTGCTCGATGGCGTGCTCGACATCGGCCGCGGCGCGGTCGCCTCCGAGATGGTCGGGCTCAGCGACGAAGTGTTTGGCCGCACCGTCGAATACCTCAAGAGCAGAAAACAGTTCGGCAAGCTGATCGGCGAATTCCAGGCGCTGCAGCACCGCGCCGCCGAGCTCTATATCGACATCGAGATCACCCGCGCCGCCGTGATGAAAGCGCTGCAGGCCCTGGACGCCGATGTCGCCAAGGCCGCATCAAGCGTGGCCGTCGCAAAGGCCCGCGCCGGCACCACCGCCACCCGCGCGGTGCAGGAAGGCGTGCAGATGCATGGCGGCATGGGCATGACCGACCAGTTCGACATCGGCTTCTTCATGAAGCGCGCCCGGGTGTGCGAGGAATTGTTCGGGGATGCGAACTACCACACTGAGCAGCTGGCAAGGTCGCGGGGGTATTGATCTCATGGCCGGATGGAGCGCAGCGCAATCCGGGGCGTCTCCGCGTGGTGACGCCGCCCCGGATTCCGCTGCGCTCCATCCGGGCTACGGACCTCACATGAGGCGCGAGCTACACATCCCATCCTCAGTGTCGTCGTCCGGCT
The DNA here is from genome assembly GCF_000473065.1 of Bradyrhizobium sp. WSM1743. Lineage (GTDB taxonomy): Bacteria > Pseudomonadota > Alphaproteobacteria > Rhizobiales > Xanthobacteraceae > Bradyrhizobium. The sequence continues at coordinate 5,073 of NZ_KI421493.1, read as the reverse complement.
TGACCGGGCGACCCAGTACGCCGCGGCTTCTCCGCATACGACTGACGTCTCTGGAATACTGGATCGCCCGCTTTCGCGGGCGATGACAGTTGAGAGTGTGGAAAGTACTTGCCCCAAGCTCGTCATTGCGAGGAGCGCTTGCGACGGAGCAATCCAGTCTGTCACCGGGGAAAGACTCTGGATTGCTTCGCTTCGCCCGCAAATGACGGCCGACAGACCGCCCCTTACCTCATCGGCGGCGCGTACTGCACCCCACCCGCATTCCACAGCTGGTTCATGCCGCGTGGGATCTTCAGCTTGGACTTCTCGCCGATATTGCGCTCGTACATCTCGCCGTAATTGCCGACGTGGCGGATGATGCGGGCGGCCCAGTCCTTGGTGAGGCCGAGCTGCTCGCCGTAATTGCCCTCGGTGCCGACCAGACGCATCACTTCCGGCTTCTTCGACTTCAGCGCCTCGTCGATGTTCTCCGAGGTCACCCCTAACTCCTCGGCATTGATCATCGCATACAGCGTCCACTTCACGATCATCATCCAGTCGTCGTCGCGCTGGCGCACGACGGGGGCGAGCGGCTCCTTGGAGATCATGTCCGGCAGGATCATGTGGTCGCCGGGCTTGGAGAGGTTCAGCCTGAGCGCGTAGAGCTGGGAGACGTCGGCGCTGAACGTGTCGCACTTGTCGGTGTCGTACGCCTTCACCACGTCGACGAGGTTATCGAACTTCACCTCTTCATATTTCATGTTGTTGGCGCGGAAGTAATCGGCCACGTTGAGCGCCGTCGTCGTGCCGGCCTGCACGCAGACCTTGCTGCCGGTCAGATCCAGCGAGGTCTCCTTGTTGCGCGAACGCGGCAGCATGAAGCCTGCTCCGTCGTAATAGGCGACCGCAGGGAAATAGAGGTCGTAGTCGAGCTCGCGCGCCATGCTCCAGGTCGAGTTGCGCGAGAGGATGTCGACCTTCCGGCTCTGCAATTCCTTGAAGCGCTCGCTGGCGTCGAGCGGAATGAACTTCGCCTTGTTCGGGTCGTTGAAGATCGCCGCGGCGACCGCGCGGCAGAAATCGACGTCGAAGCCGGTCCAGGTCTTGTTGTCCTCGGAATATGAGAAGCCAGGCAGGGCCTTGTTGACGCCGCACAGCACTTCGCCGCGGCGGACCGTGCGCTTCAGGGTGCGGGTGTCGTAGAATTCATAGATGATGGCGAGGACGCCGACCAGCACGGCGACCGCGAGCCCGATCAGCAGGCCGCCACGAAAAGTACGCATGATGTCTCTCTCTCGAAAGTATCGGGAAAAGGAATGGGGAGGAGGGCCAGAGCATGATCGGTGCGATCATGCTCGAACCATAGTCCTTAAAGTTCGGGCTTCTGCCGGATGACGACCTTGGTCCCGACAGGGACGCGATCGTAGAGATCGGCGACGTCGTTGTTGACGAGACGGAAGCAGCCCGAGGACACCTTGGTGCCGATCGTGTCGGGCCGGTTGGTGCCGTGAATGCGGTAGACCGTGGTGCCCAGATACATGGCGCGGGCGCCCAGCGGATTGCCGGGGCCGCCGGCCATGAAGCGCGGCAGATAGGGCTGGCGCTGGATCATCTCCGGCGGCGGCGTCCAGTCAGGCCACTCTTTCTTGTTGGTGATGGTCACCAGCCCCTGCCATTGAAAACCGTCGCGACCGACGCCGATGCCATAGCGGATCGCGCGCCCGCCGGGCTGCACCAGATAGAGGTGCCGTTCGGCGGTCGAGACGATGATGGTGCCCGGCGCTTCCGTGGTGCGGAAGTAGACGACCTGCTTCTGCCATTCCGGATCAAGCTGGTAGGAATCGTCCGCGATCAGGCCCGGCTCGTCGCCGCGATCGGGCTGCTGGGCGAAGGCGTGCGGCGTGGACAGGATCAGTCCCATTGCAGCGACGAAAATCCCGGTCAGGCGACGAAAATCCGTCATTTCAAGCTCTCCCCGCTGCCACAGCGCAAATCATTCGGAACCATCAAACCTGAGGGGCAAGTTCATGGCAAGTTGATGGCGCCCCGTCCTGACATGTCACGAGAATGCTTTGGTTTTTTGACGGGGCCGGAGCAATGCCACGAACAGGGGATGGCGCGAAAAGCATAGGTCTCAACCGCGGGGGACGGTGCACTCCCTCCCCCGCTTGCGGGGGAGCGCTGGGGAGAGGGTGCTTCCGCAATGGGACACTCCCGATGCGGAGAGAACCCTCACCCGGCGCTACGCGCCGACCTCTCCCGCAAGCGCAAGCGGGAGAGGCTCAGACCGAATTCAGACCTCCACGACTCGCACCGATGCCAGCTAGATCTTGTCGCTTTCCGCCGCGATCCCGAGCCGCCGCACGATTTCAGCCGCCACGGCGCGGGCCTCGACCCGCGAGCCGATTCGGGGGCTGCGAAACCGTCGCCCCGAATGCAGCCGGATCATGACGATGCAGTGCTCGTCCTCGGAGCGGCCGCGGCGCTCGACCGAGATCGCCTTCACGTCGGGCCCGGCGATATGGTCGGCGCGCAGGCTGCCGTCGCCCCACAGGCGCTCGACTCGGATATCTCCTTGCCGGATGATCCAGAACGCGCCGGTCGCGAGGTTGGCGTAGCGGTAGACGGCGTATGCGGCGATCGCGCCCAGCGGCAGCAGCAGGATATCGACGTGGCTGGGCTGCCATCCGCGCCAGAGCTTGTAGGCGTAGGGCACAGTGGACAACGCGACGGCGATCAGCGCGACGATGCGGATGTCCCGTGCGGAAAACGCCTTGAGCGGCTCGCCGAGATGCATCTCGGGATTGCTGGCATCGAGCGGATTGCTGGGTGCCTCGACATTGGGAACGTCGAACTGCGTGGCGATCCGCGCCACGGTGTCACGAACATGCGTGACATCAGAGATTGGCGGCGACGTCAGGCGCTCCCCCGAAACAAGCGTGAAGACGAGCTGAAACCGGGCCTTCACCCTCTTGCTGCCGGGGACCTGCAATCCCGTAATGTCGTCCTTGCCGACGACGCGCGTCTGGAGCTTTCCGAACGGCCGCTGCTGCCCGATCAGGATCTCATCAGGCGTGATGATCCACACCACCGCCGGCGCCATCATGATGCCGACGACGAACCCGGCTCCCACCAGCAGCGCGACCACCGATATGATGATTTCGAGCGTGTCCTGCGTGAACAGTCCCGGCGTGAAGCAGAGCGCAACGGCGGCCGCAGAGCCGGCCACGACCAGCCGCTGTGCGATCGAGGAACCTTCACGAAGGCGGATGTCGGTGCTAGTGGTCGTGTCGTCCATTGCGGGCAGCTGATGGCATCGCTCGCGAAACTCCACGGACGGGTCCGTGGAGTCAAGCAACAAGGGCGACAACTGAAACCCGCCACGCCGATGGCCGCGCGGCGTCAGCTATCGACGTTCAGCAGCTTGGCCACGGTGCGGTCGATCTGGTCGTAGCTGCCTTCGCCGGCGTGCTGGAACACGATCTTGCCGGTCTGGTCGATGATGTATTGCGCCGGCCAGTATTGATTGCGATAGGCGTTCCAGGTCCTGGAATCGTTGTCCTGCGCCACCGGATAGGTGATGCCGTGGCGCTTCAGCGCGGCCTGCACGTTGGCGGACGAGCGCTCGAACGGGAATTCCGGCGTGTGCACGCCGACCACGACGAGACCCCGGTCCTTGTACTTGGCATAGAGGTCGGTGACGTGCGGCAGCGTATTGACGCAGTTGACGCAGCCATAGGTCCAGAAATCGACCAGCACGACCTTGCCGCGGAGATCGGCGATGCTGAGCGGCTTCGAGTTGAACCAGTTGGTGATGCCAGTGAAGTCCGGCGCGGTCTGTTGGCCTGCGGCGGCGACAGTGATCGGCGTAGCGCGCGCGGCCTCGTCGCAGATGCCGGGGATCACGGCGCCGGTGACGGTGAGGCCGATCAGTGCGGTGCCTACAGCAAGGAGTTTGAGAGTCATGGCAGCATTCTCCGGTGAAATGAAGCGATGATCACAGGCCGATCTGGCCGGTGGGATAGAAGCCGGTGAGCCACGCCACGATCAGCGTGTCGTATTGGAAATAGGCGGCAACGGCGAAGGCGATCACGACCACGCCGAAGCCCTGCTGCAGGCGCGGCGAGATCCGCGCGAGGCTGCGCACGCGCGTCGTCGCGGCCTGTCCGCCATAGGCGATCGCCAGCATTGGGATCGCAGCACCAATGGCGTAGGCGACCAGCAGCGTGCCGGCCCAGGCAACGTTCCTCGACGTCGCCACCAGCGTCAGGATCGAGCCGAGCACGGGGCCGGCGCAGGGTGTCCAGACCAGGCCCAGCGTCGTGCCGAGCACGAGCCCGCCGAGCGCGCCCTCGCGCTGCGCGCCGCTCGAGCTGCCGAGATCGAGCCAGCCATTGAGCCGGATCGACAGCCATTCGAACGGCGCCGGCCACAGCATCAACAGGCCGAAGCCGAGCAGCAGGATGGATGCGGCCTCGCGCAGCACGTTCGGGTCGAAATCGAACAGGTGCGTGATCGCGCCGAGCAGCAGTGCCGTCGCCGAGAACGAAACAACGAAGCCGAGCGCGATCATCGCCGGTCGCAGATGCCCCGCGCGTCCGATCGAGGCGCCGAGCAGGATCGGCAACATCGGCAGCGTGCAGGGCGCCGCGATGGTGAGGATGCCGGCGAGGACGGCGAAGAGAAGTTCGAGCATGGCGCACTCGTGAGGGAGGTCACGAGGGCAGTTCGGAGCGGGTGTGCCAGTCGTTACGCAGCGTCACACGTTCGTGACGGAGGCGCTGTTTGGTGGAGCAACTGTGCCGGCGATGACGGCGGTGCGCTCCCTCCCCGCTTGCGGGGGAGGGTTGGGGAGAGGGTGTCTCCGCAATGGGACACTCCCCTAGCGGAAAGAACCCTCACCCGCCGCACTCTGCGAGTGCGTCGGCCTCTCCCGCAAGCGAGAGCTTTGCATTATTCGCGAATCTGCGATTCCCTAGACGGATTGGAGGGGATGGGAATGGCATATCGGCAGGTGGGGCAACCGAGCTTTGCGGACGCGCTGGCGTCGTCGCGGCGTGGAAAAGGCAATCCGGTGCTGAGGCGGATCAGCGA
>NZ_AXAZ01000027.1 GCF_000473065.1 Bradyrhizobium sp. WSM1743 | reverse complement strand
GGGGTTCAACAGCCTCCAGCAGCAGGATCGCTTTGATAGCTTCCGGCACGAGTTCAATGAGGAACGCCCTCACGAAGCTCTCGATATGAAGCGTCCCGCAGACCTCTACACAGCTTCAGCACGCCGCTACGATGGCCTGCCCGAACTGACCTATCCCTTCCACGATCGAGACGTCGTCATCACATCCTGTGGGCGCCTTTGCCTGCACCGCAAGAAAATCAATATCTCCGTCGTGCTGGCCGGCCAAAAGCTCGGCATCAAGGAGGTCGACGACGGCATTTGGCTCGTCAGCTTCATGCACTACGATCTGGGCTACTTCGACCTGGAGCAAAAGACCTTGCAGCCCCTCGACAACCCATTCGGCCCAAAGCCCGTCACCGATGTCTCCGGTACGACATCCTCGCTTTGACCGAGAGGCAGGTCTTGCTCATTCTTGGAATGGCAGCCCTTGGCTCGGCCGCGCTGAGCGGTCACCCCCCGAAGCCCGCAGGGGCGCGCCTTTGGCGCGCGGGGTTGACGGCGAACGCGCGTGCCGAGCAACAATGCGGCTGTGCCATGAATGCTTGGAGTGAGTGACCCTGCAACCCTCGACAACCCGTTCGGCACGAGGTTGTCACCCATGTCTTAGGTACGACCTGTTACCTATGTGTCCGGGCTGGACAGCCAAGGCGCTGGTGCCGCAAGAGGGATTCGAACCCCCGACCCCGTCATTACGAATGACGTGCTCTACCGACTGAGCTATTGCGGCGAACCCTGCCGGGACCTAGGCGATGCCGGCCCCGATACGCGCGCTCCTGATATCGGGCATGGCCGGAATTGGCAAGGACAAGCCGGGCTTGAAATGCGCCTCATGCGCCCCAGCGGGACCAGAATCCGCGCCAGCCGCCGGCCTGGGCCTTCGGCGTACCGATTTGTTCCGTAAATTCATCGCTGGGGCCGTCGTCGTCGATCCCGGGATCATCCGGTGCACGGACGATCGGGATGACGGCCTGGATCGGCGCAGGTGCCGGCTTGCCGAGGTCGGCTCGGGTTCGGAACACCGGCGTCGGCGCCGGCGACGATGATTCGGCGGGCGCCGGAGCCGGATTCGCCGGCTCGGAGGCCGTGACGGCCGGCTCATCGTCCTTGGCAGTTTCCTTGGCAGCTTCTTTGGCAACTTCCTTGGGCTCAGGGGGCGAATTGTCCTGGGCAGCCGGTGCCGGCACCGGGGCCACCACCGGCGGTTCCATCGGACCTGCGCTGGGCGGGGCGGTCACCCGCTTCGGCGGCGGAGCGGCCAGCATGGCTTCCTCGAAGGCCGAGGATTCGATCGTGGCGCCCTTGTCCGAAGGCAGGCTCGCGACCGGTGTCTGCCACTGGAACGCATCGAGGCGGCCGGTGACCGGGGAGACCGGACGCCAGCGCTCGCTGACATAGCCGTCCGCGGTCCAGGCGGGATCGAGGCGGGCGCGCACCGCGCGCAAGGTCCAGGCGCGGGCTCGGCCGCCGTCGCCGTGTTCGGTACGCTCGATCTCGGCCATCAGCAGGGCGACACGCTGGGTGGGATCGCTGACGTAGGGCGCGAGCACTTGGCGGGCGCGGGCGAACTCGGAGGCGCCGATCGCGGCGCGCGCGATCGCGAGCTGGCCCTCGATATGGCCGGGCTTGTCGGCTGGCGTCTTGGCCGCAAGCGTCTCGACCCGCTGCAGGCGCTGCCGCGCGGAATCGCCGAGCTTCACATGCGCATAGGCATCGGCGAGATCGGGATGCGGATTGGCGAGCCAGGCCGCTTCCACCAGCTTCATGGCGCGGCGAACCTGATGCGCCTCGCTCTCGAATTTTGCCGCGAGCACGGCGGCCGGCACCACGGTCGGCGCGAGCTTGACCGCCTCCATCACGCTCTCGCGCGCGACGTCGCGATCCATCGTCTCCAATTCCAACGCGCGCGCGGTGAGCAGCACGCCGCGCTGCCGGCGATACGTCGGCTTGTCGATCTGGCCCGCGGACAGATTCGAATCGAGGATCGCAAGCGCGCCGCTCCAGTCGCCGCGCGCGCAGCGGAAGCCGAGCACCGCGTGCGAGGCCCAGGTCGACGACGGCGACAGCTTGATCGCCTCCTCCGCGACCATCACCGCCCCGACCGCATCGTCGGCGCGCTGCGCCTCGATGAACAGGCCACGCAGGCCGAGCAGGCGCGTGTCCTCGCGTTCGGCCATGGCGCGGAAGACGCGCTGCGCCTCGTCGCGATTGCCTTCGAGCTGCGCCGACTGCGCGTGCAGCAGCAGCGCGAGCGGATCGTTCGGCGCATGCCGCCGTGCCGCCTCGGCGTGGCGGCGGGCGAGCGCAGGATCGCCATGGCCGATCGCGAGCAGGCCGTGGGTGATGGCGTGGCGTCCCCGCGCCTGGCGCTTTTCGTGGCGACGGCGGCGCAGGCGCCCCGGCGTGCGCCAGATCATCGTCAGGATGCTCCAGACCAGCACCACGGCGACGGCAAACAGCCCAAGCAAGAATACGAACCTGGGAAGCGTCGTCGAGATGCGGAAACCACCCGCGGTCAGAACGAGATCGCCGGGCTGGTCGGCAACCCAGGCCGCACCGGCCGCCGCCAGTGCGATCAGGACGAGAAAGAGGACGATGCGAAGCATGGCGATCCCTATACGCGCCGATTGTTGCGCGAACCTTATTGAGCAGGCTTGACCGGATCAGATTTGGCGAGATCCGCCATGGCATCGTCGGCGAATTTGCGGGACGCGGCGAGCGCGGCATCGCGGGCATCGGTCTTGTCGAGCCACGCCTGCGCCGCGGCACGATCGGCCTCGGACAGAGTCTTCAGCTCGCGCCGCGCTTCCACGAAATCGTTGCGGAGCGCAGCCGCCGTCACGCGTGCAACGATGGCACCGCGATCGTTGCCGACCCCGTCGGTACGCTCGATGCGGACGAGCTTTGACGCGCCGGCCTGGAGACGCTCGACAATGCCGGCGTCGCTGGCCGGAGCTTCTGCCGGCGGCGACAGCTTCGGCACGATGTTGAGGAGCTCGCGGCTCAGCGCGGCCGCCGTAGGAATGCCGGACGATGCAAACGCGTCGAGCGGCTTCAGCATGTCGGGCTTGCCCGCCAGCGTCCGCGCCGCGGTCAGTTGCGATTGATAGGGGTCGCCATGGCGAACGGCGACATCGAGCAGGGCCGCTGCCACCACATGGCGGAGCGGCTTGTCGTCCACCGTCCTGGCGTCCGCGATCTTCTCGCCCTGCTGCGCAAGCTCGGCGCGCTCCGTCTTGCTGGCGCGCTCAAGCCGAGCGATGCGGTCGAGGACAGCGGCAAGATCAGGCGCGGCAGCAGGCGACGCCACTTTCGGGTCGTTCAGGGCATTCGCAGTCTTGTCGAACTGCGCACGCAGATTGGCAATGTCGCTGCGCAGGATGCTTGCGGATTTCTCCAGCGCGTCGATCCGCGCCGCCATGGCCGGATCGGCTGCGGGCTTGCCGGCCTTGGCCTCGACCGCAGCAACGCGTCCGCTCAGCGCGTCGACTGTCGCACTGGTGACCTGCGGCGCGGCCGGCGGGGCCTGCACAGCGGGCCAGCCCAGCATCCAGCCGACCGCGATCACGACCGCCGCTGCGACAGCACCGGAGAACGGCGCAATTACCCAGGGGGAAATCGGCGCTGACACAGGCGCGGCTGCTGCGGAAACCTGCTCCTCTGCAGGCCCGGGCTGAGGCTCGGCCTTGACCTCTTCCGATCCGCCTTCCTCGAACCTGGCCTGCTCCTGCGCAGCATGCTCGGATGCCTCGGGCTCGCCCGCGACCTGCTGCGGCTGGGTGGAGACTTCTGTGGCTTCGAGGTCGATGGTGGGCGGGGTGCGCTTGGCACGGCCCGTGTCGGGCGCCAATCCAGCGTCTTCAGGCTTGTCATCGGCCATCGTGACGGTTCCTCACACTTCCATACCTTGCGTAGATCCTTGGGTGGACCAGATTGCGTCGGATTCGGCCCGACCTTTACGCCAAACGGGTGCGCAACGCACGCTCCAAGGTGTCGAATAAGGCAGTTTCGTCCGGCGTTGCGGCCACCAGAACCTGTGACGCGCCGGCATCGCGCAGCACGCCCGCGACCGTCTCGGACAGGCAGCAATGCGGGATCGCCAGCGCCGAGATTTCGACGCCTTCGTCCCGCGCTGCGTCCAGGAAGGCGCGTGCGCTGCGCCGGGAGTAGTGCAGCACCGCCTCGATCCCGTGGGCCGCAAAGCCCTCGCAGACCTCGCGCGGCAGATGCTTGACCGGCGCCATGCGATAGGTGGTCTGCGTGACCACGCGGAAACCCTCCGCTCCGAGCTCGTCGCCGAGGTCGCGCGACAGATCCGCGCTCGCGAGATACAGCAGCGTGCTCTTTTTCTTCAGCACCTTGTCGCGTGCGCTCTGCATCACCTTGTCGCGCAAGGAAGCAGCATCGCCGCCGGCGACGATCACCTCGACAAAACCGGCCTCGCGCGCCGCAGCAGCCGTATGCTCGCCGACCGCAAACAAAGGCAGCTCCAACAGGCCGAGGTCCGGCAATTGCGGCGCGACGGCGCGGATCGCGTTGGCCGAGGTGACGAGAACGGCACTGTAGGGCGCTTCACTCTCGCCACGGAAGGCAACCGGCTCGAACTTGAGCGCCGGCGCAAGCAGCACCAGATGCCCACGCGCGCGCAGACTTTCCGCCGTCGCCTCATTGTCGGGATGCGGCCGTGTGACAAGAATGGACATCGCTGGTGTTCCCGAACCACGTGGCGGTGACGCATTGACCTGGACGGCTGCGCGTGACGATTGCGCAATCTGGCCCCGGGATGCTACCGGACGTACCAGAACTCTGCTTTACGGATGAGCGCAAGGGCGCAAATTGGATAACAATTCGCCAATGCTGGTATTGGGCATCGAAACCACCTGCGACGAGACCGCCGCGGCCGTGATCGAGCGCGCGGGCGACGGCAGCGGCAAGATCCTGTCCAATATCGTGCGGTCGCAGGTCGAGGAGCATGCTCGCTTCGGCGGCGTGGTGCCGGAGATCGCGGCGCGTGCGCATGTCGATCTGCTCGACGGCATCATCGATCGCGCCATGCGCGAGGCCGGCATCGGCTTCGCCCAGCTGAGCGGTGTTGCAGCCGCCGCGGGCCCGGGCCTGATCGGCGGCGTCATCGTCGGGCTCACCACCGCGAAGGCGATCGCGATGGTGCACGACACGCCATTGGTCGCGGTGAATCATCTCGAAGCGCATGCGCTGACGCCGCGCCTCACCGACGGCATCGAATTTCCCTATTGCCTCTTCCTCGCCTCCGGCGGCCATACCCAGATCGTCGCGGTCACCGGCGTCGGCCAGTATGTGCGGCTCGGCACTACGGTCGACGACGCCATCGGCGAAGCCTTCGACAAGGTCGCGAAGATGCTGGGACTGCCCTATCCCGGCGGACCGCAGGTCGAGCGCGCGGCGGCAGGCGGTGACGCCACGCGCTTTGCATTTCCGCGGCCGATGCAGGGGCGCCCGGATGCCAATTTCTCGCTGTCGGGATTAAAGACGGCGGTGCGCACCGAAGCGAGCCGGCTGGCTGAGATCACGCCACAGGACATCAGCGATCTCTGCGCGAGCTTTCAGGCCGCGGTGCTGGATTCGACGGCCGACCGTCTCAGCGTTGGCCTGAAGCTTTTCCGCGAGCAGTTCGGCGCACCGCGCGCGCTGGTCGCTGCCGGGGGCGTCGCCGCCAATCAGGCGATCCGCGGCGCGCTGTATGACATGGCGCGGCAGGCCGGAACGGAGTTGATCATGCCGCCGCCCGCGCTTTGCACCGACAATGGCGCGATGATCGCCTGGGCAGGCGCCGAACGCCTCGCGCTCGGCCTGACCGACACGATGGAGGCGCAGCCGCGCGCACGGTGGCTGCTCGACGCCAACGCGACGGCGCCTGCGGGTTACGGCAACACACGGGCGGGATTCTGACGATGACCGCGTTCCAATCCGTCGCGGTGATCGGCGCGGGCGCCTGGGGTACGGCGCTGGCGACGGTGGCGGCGCGGGCAGGGCGGAGCGTGACGCTCTGGGCGCGCAACGCGGAGCATGCGACGCGAATCGCATCGACGCGCGACAATCCGCGACTGCCCGGCGTGCGGCTTGCTCCGGAAATTGTCGTCACGAGCGATCTCGCGATCGCCGCGCGCGCGGACATGCTGCTGATCGCAACGCCCGCGCAGCACCTGCGCGGCGCGGTCAACATGCTGGCCCCGCATCTCGCAAAACCCATCCCGATCGTCGCCTGCGCCAAGGGCATCGAGCACGGCACCCACAAATTCATGACCGACGTGATCGCCGAGGCCGCGCCGTACGCGCTGCCGGCGATCCTGTCAGGCCCAAGCTTTGCCGACGACGTCGCACGTGGCCTGCCGACGGCCGTGACCCTGGCGGCAAGCGATGAGGCGTTGGCCAGCAGCCTTGTGCAGGCGCTGGGCTCGCCGACATTCCGCCCCTATCACTCCACCGACGTCCGCGGCGTCGAGATCGGCGGCGCCGCCAAGAACGTGCTGGCGATCGCGGTCGGCATCGCGGTCGGACGCGAGCTCGGTGCCTCCGCCCAGGCTGCGCTGACGACCCGCGGCTTTGCTGAGCTCACGCGCCTCGGCCGCGCGCTCGGCGCGCGCAGTGAAACGCTCACCGGCCTGTCCGGTCTCGGCGATCTGATCCTCACCTGCGCGAGCCCGCAATCGCGCAACTTCGCGCTCGGACTCGCGCTCGGGCGCGGCGAGCAGCCTCCCGCCGGCAAGCTCGCCGAGGGCGAGTTCACAGCCCCCGTGTTGATCGAACTCGCGGCTTCGCAAAACATCGAGTTGCCGGTATCAGAAGCGGTCGCATCGATCCTGAGCGGCCGAAGCACGATCGATGCCGCGATCTCGGCGCTGATGACGCGCCCCTTCAAGGCAGAGGAATAAGCATGGCGTACTGGCTCGTGAAATCCGAACCGTCAGTGTGGTCCTGGGACCAGCAGGTTGCGAAGGGCGCCAAGGGCGAGGCCTGGACCGGCGTGCGCAATTTCACTGCGCGCCAGAACCTCGTGAACATGAAGAAGGGCGACAAGGCGTTCTTCTATCATTCCAACGAGGGCAAGGAGATCGTCGGAATCGCGGAGATCATCAAGGAGGCCTATCCCGACCCGACCGACAAGACCGGCAAATTCGTCTGCGTCGACATCAAGGCCGACAAGCCCTTGAAGACGCCGGTGACGATGGCCGCGATCAAGGCCGAGAAGAAGCTCGAAGGCATGGCGCTGGTGAAATATTCGCGCCTGTCGGTGCAGCCGGTGACGGCAGAGGAGTGGAAGCTCGTCTGCAAGATGGGCGGGCTGTAGGCGCTGCCGCCTTAACTCTCCGCCGTCGTCCCGGACAGGCGCGCTCTTAGGCGCGCGCAGATCCGTGACCCACACTCCACAGCAATCGTTTTGCGAAGACTCGGTGGGTACCAGCTCACACAACAATGCAATACTGTGGTCATGGGTCCCGGCCCCCCGTGCGCAATTGCGCACTAGGCCGGGACGACACCGAGAGTTTGGCGCGGCCGTCGCGCAACGACCTGCAATATCCGGCCTCACGGCTCCGCAAGCGCAAACACCTCGCAAGGCGCCGCAATCCCGCGCAGCCAATGCGATCCGAGGGCGATCAGCGGCATGTCCGTCTCGGCCGCAAGCGCCCCAGACACGAGCACGGTCCGCCCGAGCGGTTTGCACAATCCCTCGAGACGACTGGCGAGATTGACGGCGGGACCGATCGCGGTGAAATCGAGCCGATTGGCGGCGCCGATATTGCCCCACAGCATCTCGCCGAGATGGAGCGCGGCGCCAAACGACAGTGGCGGCAGCCCATGCGCGCGGCGCTCCTTATTGAGGTACGCCATCCCAGCCTCGGCTGCGCTTGCCGCGCGCAGAGCGGCATCACAGGCGCGGCGCGGTGACGCCTCGACCACCGGAAAGATCGCGAGCACGCCGTCGCCGATGAATTTCAGCACCTCCCCGCCAAAGGCGTGAACGGCGCCGGCGATGCGATCGAACCAGGCGTCGAGCGCCGCGATGACATCGGCTGGCGGTGAGGTTTCCGACAAGCTCGTGAAATTGCGCAGATCCGCATAGAGCAGTGCGGCCTGAATGGTCTCGCCGAGATCGCGGCGCAGAGGTGCCGCCAGCACCCGCTCCGCGCTGCGCTTGCCGAGATAAGCGTCCAGCGTCGCGCGCAACGTGGCGCGCGCGGCGAGCACGGCAAGGGGCGTCGCCGCGAAGCGAGCAGCCTGGCGCAATTGCTCGATTTCGCCTGCCCTGAACGGACGCTGCGCGATCCAGCCGAGCAACGGCCCATCGGGCCGTCCAACGGCATCTTCCTGCACCTCGCCGCGCGCGATGTCGCGCAGCCAGCGGCGGCCGGCATCGTTCGGCGGGTCTGGCGCCAGCCCGCCAGGTGCGAAGCCGAGCGCTTCGATCACCTGACCGCTGTCGGCACGCCACAGCCACGTGCGCTTCGCGATCAGCGGATGCGGCACCTCCAACGTCAGGCTGCCTGCCGCAAGCGGCACGCCGTCGGCGACCAGATGCGCGCCGAGTTCCGCGAGCAGGTGGTCGGCTCCGGGGCAATCCGAGGCGGCATCGACGAGCCAGGCAAGGGTCGGGGACAGATGCATGGCCCGATGATGGCGAAGCAGGGCCATCTTTGTCACGGGCAATCCTTGACGGAGCGGCGCAGCGCCGCCATGTGCCATCGTCAGCCAAGGCAAACACCAGGGATGTCGCCGATGACCGAGCCGTTCATGGTGCGACGCGAGACCCAGATCGCGGCCCCGCGTGCCACCGTCTTCGCCTATCTCACCGACCCCGAGAAAATCCTGAGCTGGATGGGCTCCGACGCGACCACGGAACCGCATCCCGGCGGGCTCTATCTGCTCAAGGGCATCGGCCCGCGCGGTGGCGTTGCTCGCGGCGCCTTTCGCGAGGTCGTGCCGGTGCATCGTCTGGCCTACACGTTCGGCTGGGAGGGCGGTCAGGAAGTGCCGCCCGGATCGAGCCTGATCGAGATCGACCTGATCGAGCGCGACGGCGGCACGCTGCTGCGCATGACGCATAGCGGCCTGCCGAGCGAGGCGCAGGCGGCCGCGCATGCGAAGGGATGGGCGCATTATCTGGAACGGCTCACGATCGCGGCGGCAGGCAACGATCCCGGTCCAGATAAGGGTGTGTCCGACAAGGCGTAGCGGACGTGCAGCTCTGTGGTTGCCGCTGCTACAGGTTTGCCGGCGCTACACTGCCGCGGTCGCCACCACCTGCGCCAGCAGCTGCTCGCGCCTTGCCTGCGAGCGCTGGCCCTTCATGGTCGCGGCGAAGCGCTCGAGGATCCCGTCCTCGAAGGCGGTGACGATGGTGTCGTGGACGTAGCTCTTGCGGCAGATCGCCGGCGTGTTGGAGAGCTTGTCCGCGGCGGCGCGGATTGCGTCCAGCACCTGCTTCTTGCGGCCGCGCTGGCTGGTCGCCGGTGTGATCCGCGACAGCGATTCCACCACGACGGCGGACGCCATCAGGGTGCGAAAATCCTTCAGCGAGATCTTGATGCCGGCGATCTCGCGCAGAAACGCATTGACCTGCGTGGTGTTGACCGCGCGCACGATGCCGTAGGCGTCGCGATACTGGAACATGCGCTTGCCCGGGACGCCCTGCAAAATGCCGATTGCGCGCACCAGCTTGGCCGCGCCGCACTCCTTACGCACCGCCTTGCCGCCCTTTGCCTTGAAGGTCAGCACGAAGCTGTCGTCTTCCAGCGTCACGTTGGATTTCAGCAGCGTCGTGGCGCCGCGGGTGCCGTTGAGGCGGGCATAGGATTCGTTGCCCGGGCGGATCGCGGTGCGCGCGATCAGCTCGATCACGGCCGAGAGCGCGAACTCACGCGTCGGCTCGTCCCCCGATAGGAACGCCGAGACCTTGCGCCGGATTTTTGGCAGCGCGCCGACGAGCTTCTCCAGGCGGTGCGCCTTGCGGTGCTCGCGGACCTTCTCCCAATCGGCGTGATAGCGATATTGCAGCCGGCCCGCGGCATCGCGGCCCACCGCCTGAAGGTGCGAGTTGGGATCGGCCGAGTAGCGCACCTCGCGATAGGCCGGCGGCACCGCCATCGCGTGCAGCCGGCGGATGGTGCGGGCATCACGGATGTGCGCGCCATTGGGACGGACGAAGGAGTAGCCCCTGCCGCGCTTGATACGGCGGATGGTCAGCTCGTTCTGGTCACCGAGCCGCAGACCGAGCTCCCTGGCGAGCGCCTCGACCGTCGCCGCGGGCGTGGTGTCGAAGACCTTCTTCGGGCTCGGGCGCCTGAAAGGAGCCGGTTTCGGCCATTGTCCGAGGGCTTTGGCGAGGGCAATGGCGGCAGGATCGGCTGAAGCGGGCCGCATCGTCCCGAAATTCTGCTGATCCATCATAACCTTACGCCTTTAGCCCTGCCTGTTATCGACCAATGCCGGTGTTCTGATTTTTGTTCCGGGGGTCTCTTTGGACCCGGGTTGGCCATTTAGGGTGTTCCGAACCGTATTGCGAGTCCCGAATCAGTGAGAAGAGGTTCCTAAATACCTCTATTGATGCATGAGGCTCTGCGCCGGGCTGTTCCGCGCAAACGGGTAAACACCCCAAAAGGCGCCCGCGGGCCTGTTTCAGATCTGCGACAGTCGCAGCAGGTGCCTTGATCCTCTGCATGGCCGGCAGCCCGCCGAAGGTCCAGCTTGTGCTCCTTGTCGGGTCCGGTTAGCCCGACGCATAATCAGTCAATGATCAAGTCGGCCCGCCGATCGCTGGCGTTCGGCCTGCCGCATGTGGAGGGAAGCATGTCCGAGAAGATCTACGACGTCCCCGCGGAGTGGGCGAAACGTGCCTGGGTCGACCAGGCCAAGTACAAGGAGATGTACGCCCGCTCGATCTCGGACCCGAACGGCTTCTGGGCGGAGCAGGCCAAGCGCCTCGACTGGATGAAGGCGCCGACCAAAATCGAGAACGTCTCGTTCGCCCCCGGCAACATCTCGATCAAATGGTTCGAGGACGGCGTCCTCAACGTCGCCCATAACTGCATCGACCGGCATCTTCACTCGCGCGCGAACCAGACCGCGATCATCTGGGAAGGCGACGATCCCTCGCAATCAAAGCACATCACCTACAAGGAGCTGCACGACGAGGTCTGCCGGATGGCCAACATCCTGCGCACCCGCAACGTCAAGAAGGGCGACCGCGTCACCATCTACCTGCCGATGATTCCCGAAGCCGCCTATGCGATACTGGCCTGCGCACGCATCGGCGCGATCCACTCCGTGGTGTTCGCGGGCTTCTCGCCGGACAGCCTCGCTCAGCGCATCAATGACTGCCAATCCAAGGTCATCATCACCGCGGACGAAGGCCTGCGCGGCGGCAAGAAGGTGCCGCTGAAGGCCAATGTCGACGCGGCGCTCGCCAAGACGGACGGCGTCGACTGGGTCGTCGTGGTCAAGCGCACCGGCGGCAAGGTCGACATGAACCCGACGCGCGACCTCTGGTACCACGAGGCGGCGGCGATGGTGACGACCGAATGCCCGCTCGAGCACATGCACGCCGAGGATCCGCTATTCATCCTCTACACCTCGGGCTCGACCGGCCAGCCCAAGGGCGTGCTGCACACCACGGGCGGCTATCTCGTGTTCGCCTCGATGACGCATCAGTACGTCTTCGACTATCACGACGGCGACATCTACTGGTGCACCGCCGACGTCGGCTGGGTGACCGGCCACAGCTACATCCTCTATGGGCCGCTCGCCAACGGCGCGACCACGCTGATGTTCGAGGGTGTGCCGAACTATCCTGACAATTCGCGGTTCTGGAACGTCATCGACAAGCACAAGGTCAACATCTTCTACACCGCGCCGACCGCGATCCGCGCACTGATGCAGTCGGGCGACGAGCCGGTGAAGAAGACCTCGCGCGCCTCGCTCCGCCTGCTCGGCTCGGTCGGCGAGCCCATCAATCCCGAAGCCTGGGAGTGGTATCACCGCGTCGTCGGCGACGACCGCTGTCCGATCGTCGACACCTGGTGGCAGACCGAGACCGGCGGCATCCTGATCACGCCGCTGCCGGGCGCGACCAAGCTGAAGCCGGGCTCGGCGACGCAGCCGTTCTTCGGCGTGGTGCCGGAGATCGTCGACGCCGACGGCAAGGTGCTGGAAGGCGAGACCACCGGCAATCTCTGTCTCACGCGGTCATGGCCGGGCCAGATGCGCACGGTCTATGGCGATCACGCCCGTTTCGAGCAGACCTATTTCTCGACCTATAAGGGCAAGTATTTTACCGGCGACGGCTGCCGGCGCGACGCCGACGGCTATTACTGGATCACCGGCCGCGTCGACGACGTCATCAACGTCTCCGGCCATCGCATGGGCACCGCAGAAGTCGAGAGCGCGCTGGTCGCGCACGAGAAGGTGTCGGAAGCGGCCGTGGTCGGCTTCCCGCATGACATCAAGGGCCAGGGCATCTACGCCTATGTCACCCTAATGGCCGGCGTGCAGCCGACGGACGATCTGCGCAAGGAGCTCGTCACCTGGGTGCGCAAGGAGATCGGCCCCATCGCCTCGCCGGACCAGATCCAGTTCGCGCCGGGTCTGCCCAAAACCCGCTCCGGCAAGATCATGCGGCGCATCCTGCGCAAGATCGCCGAGGACGAGCCGGGCAGTCTCGGCGACACCTCGACCTTGGCCGATCCCGCGGTGGTCGATGATCTCGTCAAGAACCGGCAGAACCGGAAATCGGCGTAAGAAAAATCTCGTGCCCCGGATGCAGCGCAGCGCTCCTTTAGCGGTGCGCTGCAGAACCGGGGCCCATTCTATCAACACCGACCCTCGCAATATGGGTCCAGCGTCGCATCACTTCGTGCTGCGCCGCGTCCGGGACACGAGAGCGTGCCCCTCCTGAAACAACAGCCGTTCAGATCCTCACGCTCTCATCAGGGCGCGCTGCGGCGTGGCCGCATCTTTCCCGCCGAGTGTTGTTTTCAGGTCATTTACTTTATTTCGAACATTTTCTTTGTTCCCCCCTGCTGGCTGGCCCTGGCGGCCGCGCGTGGAAACCATCCGGTTAACGGGCGCGGTTAAATACTGTGTGGGCGAGCGGGCCATTGCCGGGTTTGCGTAGATTTGGACGACCCGTTCGGGGCAACGGAAGGGAAGCATCGATGTCGATGAGGATTGCGGTGGCGCTGGCCGCCACCATCGGGGTTGGGGTCTTGATGCCGACGGCGGCAGAGGCACGGCCGGAGCTGGTCGGCGCGCACCTCGCCGACTATTCGCCGGGCACTATCGTGGTCAAAACCAGCGAGCGGCGGCTCTATCTCATCCTCGATAACGGCCACGCCGTGCGCTATCCGGTCGGCGTCGGCAAGACCGGCAAGCAATGGGCCGGCACGACGAAGATCGACGGCAAGTATCTCAATCCCGCCTGGGCGCCGCCCGCCGAGGTGAAGCGCGACAAGCCGAATATCCCCGACGTCATTCCGGGCGGCTCGCCGCGCAATCCGATGGGCGTTGCGGCGATGACGCTCGCTGGCGGCGAATACGCCATCCACGGCACCAACGTGCCGGGCTCGGTCGGCGGCTTCGTCTCCTATGGCTGCATCCGCATGCTCAACGACGATATCACCGACCTCTATGGCCGCGTCTCTGTCGGCACGACGGTGGTCGTGACGCGCTGATCGCCTGAATCGGTCGAGATGAAAAAGCCGCGTCTTTCGACGCGGCCTTTTTGTTACCAGAAGCGCCAGCCGCGCGCGCACCAGCCGTCGCGATGGCCGCCATTGTAGCTGCGCACAAAGCCGCCGGCGAGCAACGCCGCCGAGACGTTCGCGGTCTGCCGGGTCGTGACGTCGGCGAGAACGCGGCCGTATTTGTCGGGGCCGAGATTTGTGATGGTCACGCCGCCCTGACCGAGCAGATCGCGCAATGCGCGGGCCGCAGCTTCGGCCTTGTCCAGCTCCTCCTGGCAGGACGCCTTCAGTTCGGGCGCGTCAATGCCGCGCAGCCGAACGCGCACGACGGCATCGCGGCCGTCGCGCTGGCGAATACGCGCGAGAAAGGTGTCGCCGTCGATGGTGCGGACGACGTCGACCGGGCGGCGGACGTCCGGATTGCCGGTCTGCTGCAAGATGATCTCGGCGTCCTGCGCGCGGTCGTCGGCCGGATGCGGCACGGGCCAGTTCGATCCATGGCGAAAGGCGAGCACGGTCGCAGCCACCACGCCGACCACGAACAGCCACGGCAGGAGGCCCGAGAAGTGGCGGCGAAACGGAGACCCGCTGAACGACGGTTGAGCATTGATACGGTCACGGGGGCGCATCGTTCCACGCTAGAGCTGAGTCGGGCAACCTCGCAAGCGCGTGTATCTCAACGCACTTTAATTCCGCCCGCGCCGCGCAAATGCTGCTCCGAACGCTCTGTGGCGGACGCCACCCGTAGTTGTACGGACCAGATCGTCACGTGCCGTTCAAGGTTCGGCCGTACTTCTACGGTCACTATTGAATGTTACCCAATTCTCAATCTTTGGTTGCGAAGACCCTTATATTCGGTGACGGTCCAAGGAGGCAGTGGTGGGGTCATTCAGGTTTCGCATTGGAGCCAAGCTCGGCATCGTGACGGGCATAAGCGTCTTGCTGGTTGGCGGCATGCTCACCAACCAGATGCTCGGCAACCGCTCGATTGCCGAATCCAACCGCCTGGTCACGATCAACTATCTCAACAAGGGCAATGCGCAGGCGGCACAGACGGCGATGGCACGCGCGCAGCTCGCGACTCTCGAGCTCGGCTCGGCGCCGTCAGCCGGAGAGGTCGACAGGCTCCTCGAGCTTCTCCGCGCCCGGGCAGGCGAAGCTGGCGCGGAAATCGATGCCGCGAGGGAGCGGGCGACCCGGAAGGTCACACAGGACGCTTACCGCGAGGCCAGGAAATTCGTCGATGCATATCTGACCAGCGGCATTGAGCTGGCCGCGGCGCAAAAGGCCGTCATTGCCGCCCCCGCGGGTGGCGCCAAGCTTGCAGCCGAGGCAGCGAAGGCAAGCATTCTCGCGGAGCATATGCGTCCGGCAGCCCTGGAAGTCAGCAAGCGCATCGACGATCTCGTCGGCGTCGCCAACGAATTCGCCGCGCGCCGCAAGGGCGAGATGCTGGCCGAGCTGGATCGCGTCGCCACCTTCGCACTGATCGTGGGCGTATTCGTCGTTTTGACGTTGATCGGATCTGCGGTCTTTTCCGTGATGAGCATCGCCCGGCCGATCCGGCGCATCGGCGACGTGCTCCTGCATCTCGCCGGCGGCAACAAGGCGGTCGAGATTCCCTACAGGGCCCGCGGCGATGAAGTCGGCGACAACGCCCGTGCGGCTCAGACCTTCAAGGAAAATCTGATCCGGATCGAGCAGATGGAAGCCGAGCAGAAGGATCAGGAGGCCGCGGCAGCCGCTCGGCGCAAGGAAGAGATGACCCGGCTTGCCAACGCGTTCGAAACTGCGGTCGGCGGTATCATCGACTCCGTGTCGGCAGCCTCCCAACAGCTCGAGGCCGCCGCCGGCACGCTGTCGGGAACTGCGGAACAGACCCAGCAGCTCTCGGGAATGGTCGCGGCTGCCTCGGAGGAGGCATCCACCAACGTCGGAGCCGTGGCGTCCGCCGCCGAGGAAATGAGCACGTCGGTCGTCGAGATCGGCCGCCAAGTCCACGATTCCAGCCGCATCGCCAGCGATGCGGTCAAGCAGGCCGAGCGCACCGATGCCCGGATCAATGAGCTGCTCAAGGCGGCGGGCCGAATTGGCGACGTCGTCAAATTGATCACTGCGATTGCCGAACAGACCAACCTCCTGGCGCTGAACGCCACGATCGAGGCCGCGCGGGCGGGCGAATCCGGCCGCGGCTTCGCAGTCGTCGCGAGCGAGGTCAAAGCGCTCGCGGCGCAAACCGCGCGCGCGACCGAGGAGATCAGTGCGCAGATTGCCGGCATGCAATCGGCGACCGAGGACTCCGTCGGCGCGATCAAGGAGATCGGCGCGACCATCGCCCGCATTTCCGACATCTCGACGACGATCGCTGCGACCATCGAGCAGCAGGGCGCAGCGACGGCCGAGATTGCGCGCAACGTCAGCGAAGCCGCGAAGGGAACGGTCGAAGTTGCGGACAAGATCGCGCACGTCAGTCAAGGCGCGAGCGCCACCGGCGCGGCGTCGGGACAGGTATTGGCATCGGCGCGCTCGCTGTCGAGCGAAAGCAGCCTGTTGAAGACGGAGGTCGAGAAATTCCTCAACACCGTGCGCGCAGCCTGATCCCGTAAGCAGATCAGCGAGCACCCGCAGTGCTCGCTGATCTGCACGGCACCCCCGGGATTCCCCGGGTTTGACCACCCCGGTGGGCAACTATAAGCTGCATCTCACAGCGCAAGCAACCTTCCCTGCGAACCCTGCTAGAGTGAGCCCCCATATGAATATCGACGGGACGTCCCCCGATTCGCTCGAGCGAATCGCCGATCTGGTTCGGCAACGGCCGAGATCCCTCGATACCTTGCCGCTTTCTCCCGTCGGCGAATTCCAGACCAGGACCGTCACGCTTGCAACCTTGATGCGCGAAGTCACCGAATGCCTTGCGCAGGACTTCCGGCATCGCCCGGCGCAAGACTTCCCGATGCTCTATTTTGCATGCGGCAAGGCCCGGGTCGGCTCGACCGCTCTGAGCAATCTGTTCGGCATGACCGGGATGCCCTCATATTATCAGCCGCTGAAAGCGATCTTGCGCGACGCGCTCGTCGGCCGCCCGCTGGCGCCGTGGAGCGTGCCGTCGGCCACCGAAGAGCCGCACATCTTCAGCAAGGAAACGATCGGGCCTTACGTGCTTGCCGAGAGCCTGTTCAATCCGCTGCAACTCTTGATCGAGGCGGGCTATCCGCGGCAGCGGCTGCATCTCATCATGCTCGACCGCGAACCGGCGAGTTCGCTGGCATCGTGGCTCGAGAAGCTGATCTCGCGCGCGCCCGCAGATACCTTGCTGCGGCACTATGTCGTCGCCGCGCTCAGCGCGGCTCACGTCGCAAGCTACGCCGAGCGACAGGGCGTTCCCGTCACTCACTACGCCTACGAGGTAAGCAAGGAGGCCGTGTCATCGGTCCGTGTCTTGTTCGGCCGCCTGGGTCTTTCCGGCAGCTTTACCGAGAATGCCGTGACGTCCTGGCGGGAGCCGGGAGACGTGCAAGCGAACAATGCGCGCGTCATCTTCCCGAGCGAAGCGACGATCTACAAGGTGCCCAATCTGCACACCTCCGATAGTGCCTATCGCTACCAGCGCCGCGCGACGACCTCGCTGAGCGAAGCTCAGCTCGAGGTTCTGGAGCGTTGCGGGGTCAATGCTGCCTATCGTGCCTCGGTTGCGGCCTGCGTGCGCGACCTCGGCCTGAATGCGGCAATGTCGGCACGACTGTTCGGCGACTGGGTTGCCGCGGCAGCGTGATCAGCATGCTCGACGTTCCCTCGACCGCCGAATCCGCCCATCGTGGACGTGCTGGCGGCAAGCAGCTTCACGTCACCAGCCATCTTCGACGCCTGGAGGCGGAAAGCATCCACATCCTGCGGGAGACGGCGGCCGAGTTCCGCAAGCCGGTCATGCTGTACTCCATCGGAAAAGACTCTTCGGTGCTGCTGCATCTGGCGATCAAGGCATTTCATCCCGGCAAGCCGCCGTTTCCGCTGCTGCATGTCGATACGACCTGGAAGTTTCGCGAGATGATCAGGTTTCGCGATCGCCGCGCGCGCGAGCTCGGCCTCGATCTGATCGTCCATACCAACAATGACGGATTGAGCCAGGGCATCGACCCCTTCACCCACGGCTCGGCCCGTTATACCGACGTGATGAAGACGCAGGCGTTACGAAAGGCGCTGGACCTCCACGGCTTCGACGCCGCGATCGGCGGCGCGCGACGCGACGAGGAGAAGTCGCGGGCCAAGGAGCGCGTGTTCTCGCACCGGAGCGCGGCGCATCGCTGGGATCCGAAGAACCAGCGGCCAGAGCTCTGGGGTCTGTACAACACGATGCTCGCGCCCGGCGAGAGCATGCGGGTGTTTCCGCTGTCGAACTGGACCGAGCTCGACGTGTGGGACTACATCCTGCTCGAGGACATCCCGATCGTTCCGCTCTATCTCGCAGCTTCGCGTCCCGTGGTCGAGCGCGGCGGCGCGTTGATCATGGTGGACGACGACCGGATGCCGCTGCAGCCTGGCGAAGAGCCACAATGGCGCTCCGTCAGGTTTCGCACCCTGGGCTGCTATCCCCTCACCGGCGCCACGACCTCGACGGCGGCAACCCTGCCCGAGATCGTGCAGGAGATGATGGCATCGCGCACCTCCGAACGACAAGGACGCATGATCGACCGGGACAGCCCCGCATCGATGGAGCGCAAGAAAGCGGAAGGTTACTTCTGATGTCCTATCACGAGGCACCGACGATCGCTGCCACCGATGCGCCGCGGCTCGAACAGAGCGATCGCCCGACGCTGCGTTTCGTCACCTGCGGCAGCGTCGATGACGGCAAGAGCACGCTGGTCGGCCGCCTGCTCTACGATTCCAAGACGCTGCTCGACGACCAGCTCGACGGGCTGGCCTCCGAGAGCCGGACGGTCGGCACCACTGGTGGCGACCTGGACTTCGCGCTGCTGGTCGACGGGTTGCAGGCCGAGCGCGAGCAGGGCATCACGATCGACGTCGCCTATCGCTTCTTCGCCACCAGGCTGCGCCGCTTCATCGTCGCCGACACGCCGGGGCATGCGCAATACACGCGCAACATGGCGACCGGCGCGTCCAATGCCGATCTCGCCGTGGTGCTGGTCGACGCGCGCAAGGGCGTGATCACGCAGACGCGGCGCCACAGCCACATCCTGTCGCTGCTCGGCATCCGTCATGTCGTGCTCGCCGTGAACAAGATGGATCTAATCAGATTCGACGGCGATCGCTTCGCGGCCATCACCGCCGAATATCTGACGCTGGCCGGCCAGCTCGGAACCTCCCAGGTCCAGTGCATCCCGGTCGTGGCGCCCGACGGCGACAACATCGTCGCTGCGAGCACGCGCATGCCCTGGTACTCGGGGCCGACCATTACGGCCTATCTGGAATCCGTGGACGTGGCCGGCGACGTCTCGCAGCGGCCGTTCCGGCTTCCCGTACAATGGGTCAACCGGCCGCACGCGGATTTTCGCGGCTTCTGCGGGCGGATCGCAAGCGGAACGATCGCGGTCGGCGATGCGGTTCGCGTGCAGCCGTCGGGACACCAGGCCCACGTCGCACGCATTCTCACGCCCGCCGGCGAATGCAATCACGCAGGAGCAGGCGAGTCCATCACGCTCACGCTCGCCGAAGAGATCGACGTCAGCCGCGGCGACGTGCTGACCGCCGGATCTGCAGCGGAGGTCTCGGATCAGCTCGCGGCTCATCTCGTCTGGTTCGACGACGAAGCCATGGTCGCGGGCCGGCGCTATTTGCTCAAATGCGGCACCGCCTCGACCGGCGCGGTGATCGCGACGCTCAAGCACCGGATCGCGATCGACACCATGGCGCAGGAATGCGCCACCACGCTCGATGTCAACGAGATCGGCTATGTCCATCTCAATCTCGACCGCCCGCTGGTGTTCGAGGCCTATCGCGATGGCCGCGAGATGGGCAGCTTCATTCTGATCGATCCGATCAGCCATCGCACGGCCGCGGCGGGAATGATCGACATCTCGCTCCGCCGTGCCACCAACATTCATTGGCAGCGGCTTGCCGTCGACAAATCCGTGCGGGCACGGCTGAAGCAGCAACGGCCCTGCGTGCTGTGGTTCACGGGGCTCAGCGGTGCCGGCAAATCGACCATCGCCGACATGGTCGACCGCCGGCTTGCCGAGCTCGGACGCCATGCCGCGCTGCTGGATGGCGACAATCTCCGCCATGGCATCAACCGCGACCTCGGCTTTTCCAACGCGGAGAGGTCGGAGAACGTCCGGCGCGTCGCGGAGATCGCGGCGCTGTTCGTCGACTCGGGCTTGATCGCGCTGGTCGCGCTGATCTCGCCGTTCCGCAGCGAGCGCGAGCTGGCACGCCGGCGACTCGAGGTTGGCGAGTTCATCGAGATCCATGTCGCGACCCCGCTCGCCGAATGCGAGCGCCGCGATCCCAAGGGACTCTATCGCAAGGCACGGGCGGGAGAGCTGCCGGCATTCACCGGCATCGACCAACCCTACGAGGCGCCGCTAGCGCCGGAGATCACCATCGACACGTCGGAACTGTCGAGCGAGGCGGCCTGCGAACGCATCATCCGCTACTTGCGAGAGCAGAATTACCTGTAGCGAGCTAAGGCAAGATGAGATTCGGTCTGATGCGGCCGCGAAGGAGGTTCGCTCCCTCTCCCGCTTGCGGGAGAGGGCTGGGGAGAGGGTGTATCCGCGATGGGGCAATCCCCTAGAGGAGAAAGCCCTCACCCGCGCCTTCGGCGCGACCTCTCCCGCAAGCGGGAGAGGTTGCACCGAGCCCGTGGCAATCGATTCAACCTAAAGCCATTCCGCTTTAAAGCCTCAGAAGTCGGAAGCGATGCCCTTGCGCTCCCAATCGCCGTAGCGGGTGGGCTCGGGGCCCTGCGGTCCCTGCAACTCCTTCGCCTTGGTCTCGTCGTTGGCCTGCGCAGCCGCGGCCTGACGGCGCGCCTCGGCTTCGGCCAGCGCACGCTGGGCGGCCGGTGATAGCGGCTTGCGCTCGGGAACGGGGTCACTCATCGCCGATCTTTCTAGCGTAGGACCGGGCGCAACGCGATGCCCAATAACGCATTCCTGAAATCGGCTCAAAGGGCTGAAAAACCCGCAAGCGATTCTTACATTTGGCATATTCGCGTGTCAGAGATCGCCTTCTCAAGGCATGCGCCCTTTGCGGCGGAACTGCCGCTCGCTCAGAACCTTGCTTCCGCATGCCATCTCAACGTTTCGTCCCTCCATCCGAAGTGCCTGGTCTTGCGGCACGGCGGATTGCCGCCGACATCGTCGACGGCGTGCTGCACAAGCACCGTACGCTCGACGACCAGCTCGACGGCGGCGGCGCTCATCCCGGACTGAAGACGCTGGCCGACCGCGACCGCGCGCTGATGCGGCGCCTCGTCGCCACCGTGCTGCGCCGGCTCGGCACGCTCGGCCATGTGCTGTCCCGCCTGCTCGACAAGGGCATTCCCTCCGATGCGCCGCGCGCGCAGAGCGCGTTGTTGATCGGCGCCGCCCAGATCCTCTGGATGGACGTACCGGATCACGCCGCGGTCGATCTCTCCGTCCGCCTCGTGCAATCCGATCGCCGCGCCGCGCGCTATGCCGGCCTGGTCAACGCCGTGCTGCGCCGCTGTGCGCGCGAGGGCAAGGCGCTGGTCGAGGAAGTCGCGACGCAATCGCTGGATCTGCCGCCATGGCTGCTCGCGCGCTGGAGCGCGCATTATGGCGAGGCGACCGCACGAGACATGGCGCTGGCGCTCGGCCACGAGCCCTCGCTCGATCTGACAGTGAAGTCGGATCCCGCACAATGGGCAAGCCGCCTGCATGGTGAGACGCTGCCGACCGGGACGGTGCGGATGTTGCTGCACGGCTCGGTGACCATGCTGCCCGGCTTCGCCGAGGGACAATGGTGGGTGCAGGACGCCGCCGCCGCGCTGCCCGCCCGGCTGTTCGGTGACGTCAAAGGCAAGTCCATTGCCGATCTCTGCGCCGCCCCCGGCGGCAAGACTGCGCAGCTGGCGCTATCAGGCGCACATGTCACGGCCATCGACCGCTCGCCTGCGCGGGTGGCGCGTTTGCGTGAAAACCTGGCGCGTCTGTCGCTCCAGGCCGAGACTGTCGTCGCTGACGCCGTGGAATGGGCCGGCCCGGCCGAGGCGTTCGACGGCATCCTGATCGATGCACCCTGCACCTCCACCGGCACGATCCGCCGTCATCCCGACGTCGCATGGCTGCGGCAGGAATCCGACATCGCTGTCCTGGCCGCGCTTCAGCAGCGGCTGCTGCGAAAATCGGTGTCGCTGCTCAAGCCGGGCGGGACGCTGGTCTATTGCACCTGTTCGCTGGAACCCGAGGAGGGTGAGCAGGCCGTGGCGGCGCTGCTCACCGCCGAGCCTGCGCTTCGCCGCGCCCCGATCAAGGCGTCGGAGGTCGCGGGCCTCGATGAAATCCTCAACCGGGACGGCGACCTTCGCACCCTGCCCTGTCATCTGCCGAACGCCGATCCCAAGCTCGGTGGCCTCGACGGATTTTTCGCGGCCCGGCTCGTTAAATCCTGATTTTGCACTGGATTTTGCCACCACGACGCTGATTCGCGCCGTTCAAGGTGGTGTCAGACGTCCGATTTTGGGATTAATAAGGATTCGTCGCTAATCCTCTCCCCCATCAAGGCAAGGCGTGTCGGTCGCTCAACGCAGACGTATCTCGACGCTGGTCATGAACCGCTTCGCGCGGAACATGCTCGCGCGCGCGAGTGGCGGTTCGGTTGCGCTGTCGCGGGTCTGGCCCAGCCGCACCGACCGGCTGATCATCGCGCCGCATGATCTGCGTACCGCGGATGCGACCCGCGCCGCCGAGATCTATGCCGGCCGCTTCGTCTTCGCCGGCAAGATCGTCAATTGCCACGGCCGTTCGATCTTCGATCTCGAGCCGCCGTCGGAGGATTGGGAGGTTGCGTTGCTCGGCTTCGGCTGGCTGCGTCATCTGCGCGCCGCCGACACTGCGCTGACGCGGGCGAATGCGCGCGCGCTGATCGAGGACTGGATCTCGAATCCCGCCAACAAGCGCCGCCCGGTCGCGCGCCGCGCCGACGTGCTGGCGAGGCGCGTGATCTCGCTGCTCTCGCAAGCGCCGTTGGTGCTGGGCGAGACCGACAACAAATTCTATCGCCGCTACCTGCGCGCGCTCGCACGCGAGATCCGCTTCCTGCGCTACACCATGGTCGACATTCCGGACGGGGTGCCGAAGCTCCAGGTGCTGATCGCGCTGTGCTATGCGGCCCTGTGTCTCGCCAACCAGACGCGTCACATCCGCAGTGCCTCGAAGAAGCTGTCCGACGAATTGCAGCGGCAGATCCTGCCCGACGGTGGACACATCTCCCGCAATCCAGGCGCGCTGATCGAACTTTTGATCGACCTCTTGCCGCTGCGGCAGACCTTCGCCGCGCGCAACATCGCGCCACCGCCGGCGCTACTCAACGCGATCGACCGCATGATGCCGATGCTGCGCTTCTTCCGGCACGGCGACGGCAGTTTCGCCCTGTTCAACGGCATGAGCGCGACCTCTTCGGACCTGCTCGCCACGCTGCTCGCCTATGATGACACCCACGGCGCGCCGATGGCGAACATGCCGCACACCGGCTTCCAGCGCCTCGATGCCGGCCAGACCACTGTGATCATCGACACCGGCCCGCCGCCGCCGGCCGGCGTCAGCCATGACGCCCATGCCGGCTGCCTGTCGTTCGAACTGTCTTCCGGTATCAGCCGCATCGTCACCAATTGCGGCATGCCGACCACGGGCCGCGACAATTGGCGGCCGTTCGCGCGTAGCACGGCGGCGCATTCGACGCTGACTTATCACGACACCTCGTCATGCCAGTTCGTCGAGATGTCGGCGATGAAGCGCCTCCTGCACGGCGCACCCGTCACCAGCGGCCCCGTGGAAGTCGAGAGCTATCGCGAGGTCGTGCAGAACGGCATGCTGCTGACGACCTCGCATGACGGCTATCTCGGCAAATTCGGCGCGATCCATCGCCGCGTGCTGATGATCACCAATGACGGCGCGCGCATCGACGGCGAGGATACGCTGTCGCCGCCGCAGGGCGGACGCTTCAAGGGCGCGGACGCCGATTTCGCGCTGCGCTTCCATCTGCATCCAGCGGTAAAGGCGAGCCGGCTGTCGGATGCCCGCGGCGTCATGCTGGTGCTGCCGAACCGCGACGTCTGGACCTTCGAGGCGCTCGACGACAAGGTCGACCTCGAGGACAGCGTGTTCCTGGCCGGCAATGACGGCCCGCGCCGCACTGCCCAGATCGTGATCCGCCAGGACGCACGGCAAGCCCCCTCGATCCGCTGGAGTTTTATCCGCTCCACGGCCTCGCCGGCGGTGACCAATGCCCGCCGCAACGCCCGGCGCGAGCCGGAACTTCCGCTGTAAACAGGCGAAATCCGGTGCTATCTACCCGTTGAGACGGGCGCCAAAAGCTGCTATCGAGCCCTCGCTCGCGCGACTGGCGACCTTGGATGGAGCACCATCGGGAAGCGCGGGACATATCCGCCGCGCGCCTGGGCATAGACACTCGCTTAACAGAGGATCTTGCTCATGACTGACCATCCCCGCCGTGTCACCCGCGCCCTTCTCTCCGTCTCCGACAAGACCGGCCTGATCGAGTTCGCCAAGGCGCTCGCCGCGCACGATGTCGAGCTGGTCTCGACCGGCGGCACCGCGAAAGCGATCGCCGCGGCCGGCCTCAAGGTGAAGGACGTCTCCGACCTCACCGGCTTTCCCGAGATGATGGACGGCCGCGTCAAGACGCTGCATCCGAAGGTGCATGGCGGCCTGCTCGCGATCCGCGACAACAAGGAACACGCGGAGGCGATGAAGGCGCACGGCATCGCGCCGATCGACCTCCTCGTCGTCAATCTCTATCCGTTCGAGGCGACCGTCGACAAAGGCGCGGGCTTCGAGGACTGCATCGAGAACATCGACATCGGCGGTCCCGCGATGATCCGCGCCGCCGCCAAGAACCACGACGATGTGGCGGTGGTTGTCGAGGCGGAAGATTACAAGGCCGTGCTCGACGAGCTCGCCGCCAACAGCGGCGCAACGACGCTGAAGCTGCGCCGGCGGCTCGCCGCAAAGGCCTATGCGCGCACCGCGGCCTATGACGCCGCGATCTCGAACTGGTTCAACCGGCAGCTCGCGATCGACGCGCCCGACTTCCGCGCCTTCGGCGGCAGACTGATCCAGTCGCTGCGCTATGGCGAGAACCCGCACCAGACCGCGGCGTTCTATTCGACGCCGGACAAACGCCCCGGCGTCTCCACCGCGCGGCAGCTGCAGGGCAAGGAGCTCTCCTACAACAACATCAACGACACCGATGCAGCCTATGAGTGCATCGGCGAGTTCGACGCCAAGCGCACGGCGGCCTGCGTCATCGTCAAGCACGCCAACCCCTGCGGCGTCGCGGAGGGCGCCAGCCTCGTCGAGGCTTATCGCAAGGCGCTGGCCTGCGACTCCACGTCCGCATTCGGCGGCATCATTGCGATGAACCGCGCGCTCGATGCCGACACCGCGCGCGAGATCACCAAGATCTTCACCGAGGTGATCATCGCGCCCGATGCCACCGAGGAGGCGATCGCCATCATCGGCGGCAAGAAGAACCTGCGCCTGCTGCTCGCCGGCAGCCTGCCCGATCCGCGTGCGCCGGGCCTCACCGCCAAGACGGTGGCCGGCGGCCTGCTGGTGCAGAGCCGCGACAACGCCGTGGTCGACGACATGACCTTCAAGGTCGTGACCAAGCGCGCGCCGACGGATGCGGAAATGCGTGACCTCAAATTCGCATTCCGGGTGGCAAAGCACGTCAAGTCCAACACCATCATCTACGCCAAGGATCTCGCCACCGTCGGTATCGGCGCGGGCCAGATGAGCCGGGTGGATTCAGCCCGGATCGCGGCACGCAAGGCCCAGGATGCCGCTGCCGAGCTGAAGCTCGCCGAGCCGCTCACCAAGGGCTCGGTGGTGGCCTCGGATGCGTTCTTCCCGTTCGCCGACGGCATGCTCGCCTGCATCGAGGCCGGCGCCACCGCCGTGGTGCAGCCCGGCGGCTCCATGCGTGACGACGAGGTGATCAAGGCCGCCGACGAGCACGGCATCGCCATGGTGTTCACGGGAACGCGGCATTTCAGGCACTGAAGTTGCTGTCATTCCGGGGCGCGCGTAGCGATGCCCCGGAATGACGGTCGGGATTTTAATCCCGCACCCGCATCAACAGGCCCAGTCCCGCGACGAAGAACACCACCAGCACGGCCATGCCGGCCTTCTGGCTCGCGGTCACCGCGGTGATCATGCCGATCAAAAGTGGTCCGACGAAAGACGTCACCTTCCCGGTCAATGCGAACAGGCCAAAATACTGCGCGATGCGATCGTTCGGTGCGAGGTGGATCAACAGCGTGCGGGAGGCGGCCTGTAGCGGGCCGCCGGCC
The DNA here is from genome assembly GCF_000473065.1 of Bradyrhizobium sp. WSM1743. Classification (GTDB taxonomy): domain Bacteria; phylum Pseudomonadota; class Alphaproteobacteria; order Rhizobiales; family Xanthobacteraceae; genus Bradyrhizobium. The sequence continues at coordinate 62,777 of NZ_AXAZ01000027.1, read as the reverse complement.
GCACCGATCAAGCAACCCAGTACGAGATAGGCGCGCTCCGCCGCGCTCGAGAACAGGGGAGCGCCTGCTTGCGGCGGCGCGACCTTGATGAAGAAGATCGCATCCTTATCGACCAGCAGGATCGCCGCCAGCGACAGCAGCAGGACCAGCAGGCTGCCGGCGATGACGCGCTTCGGTCCGAGACGATCATCGAGCTTGCCGCCGGACCATGCGCCGAATGCGCCGGCGATCGCGAGCATGATGCCGAACGTGCCGATCTGGATCGTGTGCCAGCCGAACGTACCTGCGGCATAGATGCCGCCAAACGCGAACAGCGACACCAGACCATCGGTGTAGATCATGTTGGCGAGCAGGAACGCCGCGAGCGACTTCTGCTTGGGCAAACCTTTGATCGACTGCTTGAGCTCCCACAGGCCCTCCCGCAGCGCCTCGCGCAACGGGCGCTTCGCCGGATAATCCGGCGTGAACAGGAACATCGGCGCCACGAAGATGATGAACCACAGCCCGGTCAGCGGGCCGGCGGCACGGTCGCCTTGATGCGTGACCGGATCGAGCCCGAACAATGGCGTGAAGCCGAGCAGCGTGCGGCCGGTCTCGGGATTGGCAGCGAGCAAGCCTAGCACGATGATCAGGCTGACGATGCCACCAATGTAGCCCGTGGCCCAGCCAGTGCCGGAGAGCCGGCCGATCCGTTCCGGCGGCACCAGGGTCGGCATCATCGCATTGTTGAAGACGGTGGCGAATTCCGCACCAACGCTGGCGAGCGCGACCGCGGTAAGCAAGGTCGGAACGATGGCGTAATCGCCGGGTTTGCCGATCCAGAGCGTGCATGACGCCAGCACCAGCACCGCGCCGAAGCCCGCGATCCATGGCTTCCTGCGGCCAGCCGCATCGGCGATGGCCCCCAGCACTGGCGACAGCAGCGCGATCGCAAGGCCCGCCGCGGCCATCGCAACGCCCCATAGCGACTGGCCAGTGGCGGGATTTGGCGCAACGCTGGTCGCGAAATAGGGCGCGAACACGAAGGTCGTGATCAGCGTGAAATAGGGCTGCGCGGCCCAATCGAAGAAGATCCAGCTGACGACAGCGACGCGCGGCGGGTAAATCCGCTGCGCGCTGGCCATGCGCACATCCGGGGCGATCGTCGTCATCACACAGCCCTCATCACGAACAGTTTTGCCTCTCCTGGAGCAAACCGTATAGCATTGCAGCGAGACGTGTGAACTGGCCCGAGGCCGCGGCGGAAATTTGATGATGTCATCATATTCGACACGGCGGACATTCTTCGCCTTCATTGCCACTCTGGCGCTTGGCCTCGCTCCCGCGGCCGCTCAGGATGCGCGGCGGGGCTATGTCCCGCCCGCACGCGACATGGTGCGCGCCGTCGCCGCCGAGCACGGCATGGTGGTGGCGCAGGAGAAGATCTCCGCGCAGATCGGCGCCGACATCCTGCGGCGCGGCGGCAATGCGGTCGACGCTGCGGTCGCGACCGGCTTTGCGATGGCGGTGACCTATCCACGCGCCGGCAATATCGGCGGCGGCGGCTTCATGGTGATTCATTCCGCCGATCGCAATGAAGATACCACGATCGACTATCGCGAGACCGCGCCGGCCGCGACCACACCGCAGATATTCCTCGGCGCCGATGGCAAGCCTGACGCGACGAAGTCACGCGATTCCGCGCTCGGCATCGGCGTGCCCGGCACGGTCGCCGGCCTCGCGCTGGCATTGGACAAATACGGTTCGGGCCAGTTCACGCTGGCGCAACTGCTCGCACCCGCCATCGCGCTCGCCCGCGATGGCTTCACCGTCAGCGACGACATAGCCGATACGCTGCCGAGCTGGCACCAGCGGCTGGCACGCTGGCCTTCCTCGGCCAAGATCTTCTCGCGGTCCGATGGCACGCCGCTGGGCGAAGGCGACCGGCTGGTGCAGGGCGATCTCGCCGAAACGCTGTCGGCCGTCGCCGCACTGGGGCCGCGCGGCTTCTATGAGGGGCCGGTCGCGGAGAAGCTCGCCAAGGCCGTGACCGACGCCGGCGGGATCATGACGCCGGCCGACCTCAAGGCCTATCAGCCGGTCATCCGCGCGCCGGTGCGTGGCACATATCGCGGCTATGACATCGTCTCGATGCCGCTGCCGTCGTCCGGCGGCGTGGTGCTGGTCGAGACGCTCAACATCCTCGAAGGCTTTCAGCTCGCCGATCTGAAGCAGGAATCGCCGGCATCGCTGCATCTCCTGATCGAGGCCATGAAGCGCGCCTATGCCGACCGCGCGCGCTATCTCGGCGACCCCGCCTTCGTCAACGCGCCGATCGAGACGCTCATCGCAAAGGACTACGCCGCCAAGCTGCGCGCGGGCATTTCTGCCGAACGCGCCACGCCGTCGAAGGAGCTCGTGTCCGCGTCTGCCGCACCGCGTGAGGGCAGCAACACCACACATTTTTCCGTCGTCGATGCCCGCGGCAACGCCGTCAGCAACACTTACACGCTGAACTTCAGCTATGGCATCGGCCTGGTCGCCGACGGCACCGGCGTGCTGCTCAACAACGAGCTCGACGACTTCACCGCGGCAGTGGGCGCCTCCAACGCCTATGGCCTCGTCGGCTTCGAGGCAAACCTGCCCGGACCCGGCAAACGGCCGCTCTCGTCGATGTCCCCGACCATCGTGCTGCGGGACGGCAAGCCGGTTCTGGTAACGGGCTCGCCCGGTGGCAGCCGCATCATCTCGACTGTGCTCCAGGTGATCGTGAACGTCCTCGACTACAAGATGGATGTTGCGGCGGCCGTCGCAGCGCCGCGGCTGCATCATCAATGGTTGCCGGATGAAGTGCGCGTCGAGCGCGGCTTTCCCGACGACGTGCTGCTCGAGCTGAAGACGATGGGGCACCTCGTCGTCGAGCCGATGGGACAGACATCGGCCAATTCGATTCTCGTGACGCCGAACGGACCGCTCGGCGCGGCCGATCCGCGCACGCGCGGCGCGGAGGCGGCGGGGCAGTAGCCCGTTTTTCTCTGCATGGCGACAGCGCGCCGGCTTGCCGTGGCGGAGACGCGCGGACACGTATTGCACGCGGATTTAGTTTTCAATTGTCATCCCGGGACGGTGCGTAGCACCGAACTATGGTGCGCAATTGCGCACCGAAGAATCTCGAGATTCCGGGTTCGCCCTTCGGGCGCCCCGGAATGACAGTGAAAAAACTATCGCCCGACCTGATAGGGCCCGCCCTTCTCCAACGCGCGCGCATACGCCGGCCTCGCATGGATACGCTCCAGGAACGCCATCGCCTTGGGATGGCCCTGCTCGAGCCCGCCGCGCGCTTGGGCTGCTTCCAGCGGAAAGCTCATCTGGATATCGGCCGCGGTGAAGTCCCTGCCGGCGAACCATTCGCTCTTGGCAAGCTCGCCTTCCCAATAGTCCATGTGCTGCTTGAGTTGCGGATTGACCAGCGCGGTCAGCGCCTGATTGCAGACCTTGCGAACCAGCGGGCGCAGCAGTGCCGGCGCGCGCTTCGGCATCAGCGTGAACAGCAGCTTGAGCAGCAGCGGCTGCATCGCGGATCCTTCTGCATAGTGCAGCCAATAGGTGTAGCGCAGCCGCTCCGGCGTGTCAGGCGGCGGGATCAGCCGGCCGTTGCCATAGGTGGCGATGAGATATTCGATGATCGCGCCTGACTCGGCGATGGTGTTGCCGTTGTCGGTGATGACGGGCGACTTGCCGAGCGGATGGATCGCGCGCAGCTCCTTGGGCGCGCGCATGTCCGGCTGGCGCTGATAGCGCACGATCTCGTAAGGAACGCCCAACTCCTCGAGCAGCCACAGCACGCGCTGCGAGCGGGAATTGTTGAGGTGGTGAACGGTCAGCATCGCGGGGTCCTCAAGGATTGGGCGTGGTCGATCAGCCGCGCCGTTCGTGCCAGCACGGAAACACATTGTCGAGCCGTTGCTGCAGATATTTTCATCCGGGTATATTGACGCAGGGAATTTACCCGGGTATTAAGCTGCCAGCACGATCAATATGGCAATGATTCCAATGCAAGGGACCTACACAGCCTTCATCGGCCAGCGCCGGCTGGCCTCCGGCACGGCAGGCGATGTCGCGCTTGCCGTCAAGCGTGCCACGCAGCCGCTGGACCAGCCGATCATCATCTTTGACGACGGGACGGGCCGATCGATCGATTTCGACCTGCGCGGTGACGACCGCGAGGTGCTGGCGCGGCTGGCGAAGCTTGCCCCGCCGAGTGAGGCAGCTGAAGCACCCGCAGAGCCGCGCGGGCGCGGCAGGCCGAAACTCGGCGTGGTCGCGCGCGAGGTGACCTTGCTGCCGCGGCACTGGGAATGGCTCAACGCGCAGGCGGGCGGCGCCTCGGTCGCGCTGCGCAAGCTCGTCGACGAGGCCAGGCGCGCGAGCGGCGACAAGGACCGCGAGCGCCAGGCGCGCGATGCGGCCTATCACTTCATGTCGACCATGGCCGGCAACCTGCCGCAGTTCGAGGAAGCCTCGCGCGCGCTGTTCGCAGACGACCGGCGGCGCTTCACCGGGCTGATCGCGGACTGGCCGACCGATATCCGCGACCACATCGTCAAGCTCGCCTACAGTGACCGCGCGTAAACCGCGCACCGCTCCTCACAACCCCATCGACGGCCGAGCCGCGCATTGCGCGGCAACGGCTTCGCACGCCCTGATGAAAGGCCAATCCATGTCCGCCGCAAAACCGCTCTGGACCACATTCCTCCGCTTCCTTGCTCCCTTGATACTGAGCAACGCCCTGCAATCGCTGTTCGGCACTGTCAGCAACGTCTTTCTTGGCCAGATGCTCGGCGTCGACGCGCTGGCTGCGGTGTCGGCGTTCTTCCCGGTGATGTTCTTCCTGTTCGCCTTCGTCATGGGCCTGAGCACCGGCGCCACCGTGCTGATTGGGCAAGCGTTTGGTGCGGGCGACCACGGCCGGATCAAGATCATCGTGGGTACGACGCTCGCAGTCGGCCTGCTGCTATCGACTTCGGTTGCACTGATTGGCGGGCTCTTCAGCCGGCAATTGATGATCGCGCTCGCCACGCCCGCGGACATTCTCGATGAGGCCAGCGCCTATGCGCGCATCATGCTGCTGACCATGCCGCTCGGCTTCGTCTTCCTGCTGATGACCGCGATGATCCGCGGCATCGGTGACACAATGACGCCGCTGCTGGCGCTGGCGTTGTCGGCAGCGATCGGCCTGATCCTGACGCCATTGCTGATCCGCGGATGCTTCGGATTGCCGGCGGCCGGCATTACCGGTCCGGCATGGGCGGCCGCGATCTCGAACACGCTCACGCTGATCATGTTGGCCGTCTATCTGCTGCGGGGGAAGCACGCGCTCGCGCCGGACGCGGCGCTGCTGCGTCACCTGCAGCTGAACGGCGCCGTGCTCGGAAAGATCCTCGGCATCGGCCTGCCGAGCGCGATCGGCATGGTGGTGATGGCGATTGCCGAGCTGGTGCTCCTCGGCCTCGTCAACGGCTTCGGCTCAAACGCTACGGCCGCCTATGGTGCCGTCAATCAGGTGATGGGCTATACGCAGTTCACGGCGATGTCGATTTCGATCGCGGTCTCGATCCTCGGTGCGCAGGCCATCGGCGGCGGCGACCGGGCGCGGCTCGATGGCATCGTGCGCACCGGCCTTGCGTTCAATCTCGTTCTGACCGGGGGGCTGGTGGCGCTGATTTACCTGGCACCGCGCGCGGTGCTGGGCCTCTTCATCACCGACGGCGCCGTGCTCGATCTGGCGAAAGGGCTGCTTTACATCGCCTTGTGGAGCTCGGTGCCTTTCGGCCTCGCCACGGTGTTTTCCGGTGCAATGCGCGCGGCCGGCGTCGCTTTCACGCCGATGCTGCTGTCGATCTTCGCGATTGTCGCGATCGAGCTGCCGGCCGCGGTGATCCTGAGCCGCGCGATCGGCTTCGAGGGGATATGGGCTGCCTACCCGATCGTGTTCTGCGCCATGTTCGTCTTGCAGATGGGCTATTACCTCCTGGTGTGGCGCAAGCAGGCGATCCGGCGTCTGATCTGATCCTCAAAGTATTATGACCATCATTAAACGGTGGACCTGTGGCGCGGCCTGCGCCACAATGGTCGAAAAGCGACGTCAGGGAGAATGATATTGACCCGCACCGCCCCGCAATTTCTTTTCGATTTCGGCAGCCCGAACGCCTATCTCAGCCATCTGGCGATTCCGGCGATCGAGCAGCGGATCGGCGTCAAGTTCGAATATGTGCCGATCCTGCTCGGCGGCATCTTCAAGGCGACCAACAACAAGTCGCCGGCCGAGACGCTGGCCGGCATCAAGAACAAGCGCGAGTTCCAGGCGATTGAGACCGAGCGCTTCATCAAGCGCTTCCATGTCCAGCCCTATGTCTGGAATCCGCATTTTCCCGTCAACACGCTGAACTTGATGCGCGCGGCAATCGCGGCGCAGCTCGAGGGCGTCTTCGAAAAATATGTCGAGGCCGCCTTCCACCACATGTGGCGCGAGCCGAAGAAGATGGACGATCCTGAAATCGCGGCGAAGGCGCTGGAGTCCTCCGGCCTCGATGCGCAAAAACTGTTCGCCCGGGCCGGGGAACCCGACGTGAAGAGCAGGCTGATCAAGAACACCGACGAGGCGGTTGCCCGCGGCGCGTTCGGCTCGCCGACTTTCTTCGTCGGCAACGAGATGTTCTTCGGCAAGGAGCAACTCCGCGAGGTCGAGGAGATGGTCCTCGGCAAATAACCTCGTTCTCCAGCGACAGAATGTGATCGCGGTAACATTCTGGGTTGCTTCGCTTCGCTCGCAAGGGCGACTATAGATAGACCGCCAACAGCAAGAATAAGGACAATCCCATGCGTATCCTCGTGGTCGGCGCCGGCGCCATCGGCGGCTATTTTGGTGGCAGGCTGTTGCAGGCCGGCCGCGACGTCACCTTCCTGGTCCGGCCGCGGCGCGCCAGCGAGCTTGCGAGCGCCGGCCTCGTCATCAAGAGCCCGAATGGCGACGTGACCCTGAACAATCCGCCGACCGTGCAGGCGGACGCGCTCAAGGACAAGTTCGACGTCGTGCTCTTGAGCTGCAAGGCGTTCGACCTCGACGATGCTATCAAATCGTTCGCGCCGGCAGTCGGGCCGAACACCGCCATCATTCCGATGCTCAACGGCATGAAGCACCTCGACACGCTGGATGCCAAGTTCGGCAAGGAGCGCGTGCTCGGCGGCCTCTGCGCCATTGCCGCGACGCTCAGCGAGAAGCGCGAGGTGGTGCAGCTGCAGCCGATGCAGTCGATCAATTACGGCGAGCGCGACGGCAAGATGTCGGACCGGGTGAAAGCGATCGATGAAGCCTTCAAGAGCGGCATCACTGGCGCCACCGCCAGCCCGAACATCATGCAGGACATGTGGGAGAAGTGGGTGTTCCTCTCCTCGCTCGCCGCAAGCACGAGCCTGATGCGCGCCTCGGTCGGCAATATCCTTGCGGCTCCCGGAGGCCGGGATTTCCTGCTCGGCATGCTGGACGAGACCAGCGCGATCGCCACCGCGTCGGGCTACCCGCCGGCCGGGCCGTTCTTCGAGCGGGTGAAGGGCAACCTCACCACCGAGGGCTCGCCGATGACGGCCTCGATGTTCCGCGACATCAAGGCTGGCCTGCCGGTCGAAGCCGATCACGTCATCGGCGATCTCATCGCACGCGCCGATGCGGCCAAAGTGCCGGTGCCGAAGCTGCGCATCGCCTATACGCATCTGAAGGCGTATGAAAAGCAGCGGGCTGGATAGCTCCGCACCCATAACCACAGGGCGTGGTTATTGCGTGAGACGGTCACTCCGAGTCTTCGCCAAACTTGATCCTGTGGCTATGGGTCCCGGATCGGCGCGCGCTTGAGGCGCGCTTGTCCGGGACGACGGCGGAGTTTGTGGCCACACCTTCCCCTACTGCAAATGCGCGAGATAGTGCGAGACCGCCGTGATTTCCTCGTCGCTCATGTGATAGGCGACATCGGCCATCGCGGCGACGCCGCCGCCGACGCGCTGGCCGGCCTTATAGTCGTGCAGCGCCTTGACGAGATATTCCTCGCGCTGGCCGGCCAGCCGCGCAACCGCCTTGGTGCCGGCATAGCTGTCCGTGTGACATGAAGCGCAGCGGCGGCCGGCGGCAACCTGCGCGCCCTTTTTCGACAGGTCCGGATCTTTGTCCTCCGGACCTTTCGGTGGCGTCAGCTGCGAGAAATAGGCACCGAGATTGCGGATATCCTCGTTGCTGATCTCCTCGACGATCGGCTGCATCTGGTCGTTCTTGCGCGAGCCGGCACGGAAGAACACGAGCTGCCATTGCAGGAATTGATCGGGCTGGCCGGCCAGCGAGGGGATGTTCTCGGTCTGCGAGATGCCGTTCTCGCCGTGGCAGCCGGAGCAGGCGGCGGCCTTCTCCTTAATCGCGGCATTGTCGGCAGCGCTTGCGGGGACGAATGCAAGCGCAGCGATCGAGAGCGCGCCGATTGCGTACGAAGAGAACTGACGGCGCATGGCAAGGATTTCCGATCTATCTCGCTCGTCATTCCGGGGCGTGCGGAGCACGAGCCCGAGAATCCATAACCACGACTCGGGGTTATGGGTTCCGGACTTGCGCTAGCGCGCAATCCGGAACGACGTCGACGTTGAAAGCAAAAGAGGCTGCGGCCATCGCGCGGTCGCAGCCTCCCTATCGTCGCGCGCTACTTCTTGCTGTAGCTGATGCGATAGATCGCGCCGGCCCAATCGTCGGCGACGAGGATCGATCCGTCCTTGGCAAGGATGATGTCGTTGGGACGGCCGAGATAGCCCTGGTCGCCCTCGAGCCAGCCGGAGGCGAAGATCTCCTGCTTGGGATTCTTGCCGTCGGGCCCGACGATCACGCGCACGATGCGCGCGCCCTGGTACTTGTGACGATTCCAGGAGCCGTGCTCGGCGATCAGGATGTTGTTCTTGTAGTCGGCGGGGAATTGGTCGCCGGTGTAGAACTTCATGCCGAGCGGCGCGACATGCGCGCCGAGATTCAGCACGGGCGGTGTGAACTCGGAGCATTTGTGGCCCATCGCGAACTTGTCGTCGGGCAGATTGCCCTGGTGGCAATAGGGGTAGCCGAAATGCTCGCCGATCCTGTTGATCACGTTCAGCTTGTCTGAGGGCAGATCGTCGCTGATCCAGTCGCGGGCATTCTCGGTGAACCAGAGCTTGCCGGTGCGCGGATCGACGTCGCCGCCGACCGAGTTGCGGACGCCGAGCGCCCAGATTTCGGCGTTGCCGGTCTTGGGATCGACGCGCCGGATCTGCGACACGCTGGTCGGCGGGATGCCGATGTTGAAGGGCGGTCCGAACGGCAGGAAGAACCATCCGTCCTTGTCGACCGCGATGTACTTCCAGCCATGCGCGGCATAGGACGGCATGTCGTCATAGACGACCTTGCCCTGGCCGAGATTGTCGAGATTGGCTTCGGCGTTGTCGTAGCGGATCAGCTTGTCGACGGCGATGACGTAGAGCGCGCCGTCCTTGAAGGCGAGACCGGTGGGCATGTTCAGGCCCTTGAGGATGGTCTTGACCTCCTTCTTTCCGTTATTGTCCTTGATGGCATAGACGTTGCCGAGGCCGAACGAGCCGACGAACAGCGTGCCCTTGTCACCCCAGGCCATCTGCCGCGCGGCGAGCACGCCCGAGGCGTAGACCTCGATCTTGAAGCCGGGAGGCAGCTTGATCTTCTTGACGATGTTGGCGAGTTCGGCATCGGAGGCGCCGGTCGGCGGGCCCGAGGGCGGTGCGAGGCCCTTCTGCGCCTCGGTCTCGTCGCCGAGGAACCAGTCGTCCGGCGGATGGGTCCAGAACTCCTTGGTGCCGGATTCGTATTTCTTCAGCGCCCGGTTCTTGTCCTGCTGTTGCGCATTGCCAGCGCTGGTCCCCGCGAGAAGGGCCACGGCTGCAAGCGCCAACACGGATCGATGGAACATCGATGTCATCGCGTCACTCCCCTAAGGCAGCCGTCAGGGCTGCGCGTTATTTTGTTTTGCTAGTCGAAAGGCGAAGTTTGGAGTCCGTCGGGACGACAGACGCAAAAAGGTTAGCACATCTGTCAGGAGTGAGAAGCACGCTGGGTGCAGCGCGGCTGCGCTCATTAAAAATTGAGACGGAAGGTCAATGAACGGATGAACGCTGCGACGACCGCGCTCTCGCTGCAACGCGGAATCAAATTCGCGCGTGGATCGTTTTCAGGCGGCACGAAGGGGTGGACATACAAAGTATGCGAAAACAACCCCATGCACAGTAGAACGGCTCAGGCTGGCCCGCGCCGGTGACACCGGACAGGCATTTGAAGCGTCGAGCAAAATAGCAATCGCGGCGCTTACGAGGCGACGGGGTAGGGCCCATCGTCGAACACCGTGTCATGATAGCCTTTCGACCCGATCTCGCGCGCCAACGGGCTGCGAAAATCGCGGTCATCTCGCAGGCTGCGCAGCACATGCGCGAAGTCGAATTCGGGCCGCCAGCCGAGCTCACGCCGCGCGCGCTCATTGACATAGACGCGATCGATCGCAGGGAAGAGCCGCCAGCCGCGCGCGGCGTAGAGCTGCGCACACTCCGGATAGAGTGCGCGCACGACTCCGGCGGCATCGCGCGCCAGCGCTGCGAGATGGTGTTGCTTGAACGGGCTCGTAGCCGAGACGATGTAGCGGCCGAACCCGATTCTGGGCGCGCGCTCGACGGCCAGCAGATGGGCGCTGACCGCGTCCGCGATATCCAGCCGGCGATAGAGCAGCTCGTTGGCCTGCGCGTTCTCGAGCGGGTGAGCCGACCGCATCGCCGGATCATCGTCGTCCTCGGGAAAGAAGCGCGAGGTCCGCAGGACGACGACCGGCAGGGCGCGCTCGCGAAAGAACAGCTCGCAGAGATTCTCAGCCATCAGCTTGGTCGTGCCGTAAATGTTCTTCGGCACTGGCGGCAGGGCCTCGGTGACCCACACGGCCGCCTGCCCCGCCTCGGGACGCAGCTGCGAGCCGAACGCGCTGGTGGTGCTGGTGAAGACAACGCTCTTCACGCCGGCCGCCGCGGCCGCCTCGAGCAGATTGAGCGTGCCGGTGACGTTGGTATCGACAAAATCCTGCTTGGAGTGGGTCGCCACATGCGGCTTGTGCAGCGTCGCGGTGTGGATGACGGAGGAGACACCGTCCATCTGGCGCCGCACGAATGCCGGATCGACGATCGAGCCCACGGCATCGGTGAAGGGGGAGGGCTTCAGATCAAGCCCGCGCGCAGGTGACCCGCGCTCGCGGAGCGTCCGCAGAATGGCTTCCCCGAGGTGCCCTGCGCTGCCGGTGACCAGAATTGTCATGCGAGATCCAATACAGCCGTCAGCGCCGTGGAAAACCACGGCTCAATCCGGTTTAGCTGGATGCCCTGGGAAAAATTGGAGCGGGCGAAGGGGCTCGAACCCTCGACCCCGACCTTGGCAAGGTCGTGCTCTACCACTGAGCTACACCCGCATCCTGTGTCGGTCGCGTGACGCGCCGGCAACGGCTGTCGTATGCCAAAAGCGGGAGGGGAATGCAACAGCTACCGGCGGGATAGATTCGCAATCGGAGGCCCCATATGGACCCTGAATGCGGCGAAATCGCCTGAAAGAGCCCCGGAACCGGCGAATCGGGGGGCCTGGATTGAAATTCGGCCCATTCGGCCCAATTTAGGAGCCGACCAACAAGCATATGATGCGGCGGCGTGCTAAAGAGCCGCCATTCCAGACATTGACGAGGGGATCCCGTGACGATCATCGACCAGGGTAACGGAGCGGCGGGCCCGGCTGCGGCCGACCTGATCAAGGACACCACCACCCAGACCTTCGTGAAGGACGTCATCGAGGAATCGAAGCGCCAGCCGGTGCTGATCGATTTCTGGGCGGAGTGGTGCGGCCCCTGCAAGCAGCTCACCCCCGTGCTCGAGAAGGCCGTGAAGGCGGCCAAGGGCAAGGTCAAGCTGGTCAAGATGAACATCGACCACCACCCCGCCATCCCGGGCCAGATGGGCATCCAGTCGATCCCGGCCGTGATCGCCTTCGTCAACGGCCAGCCGGCCGACGGTTTCATGGGCGCGGTGCCGGAGAGCCAGGTCAACGCCTTCATCGAGCGGCTGACCAAGGGCGTCACCGCGCCGGGCGAGGTCAACGTCGCCGAGATCGTGCAGGAGGCCGAGACGGTGCTCGCCGAGGGCGACACGGCGGCGGCCGCGCAGATCTATGCCGAGGCGCTCCAGCACGATTCGACCAATATCGCGGCGCTTGCGGGCCTTGCGAAATGCTACGCCGTCTCCGGCGCGTTGGAGCAGGCCAAGCAGACGCTGGCCATGGTGCCGGAATCCAAGCGCAACGACCCGGCCGTGAAGGCCGTGCAGACCGCGATCGATCTCGCCGAGCAGGCGAAATCGCTTGGACCGGTCGCCGAGCTGGAACAGAAAGTCGCCGCAAACCCGCTCGATCATCAGGCTCGATTCGACCTCGCCACCGCGCTCAACGCGCAAGGCAATCGCGCGGCGGCGACCGAGCAGTTGCTCGAGATCGTCAAGCGCGACCGCAAATGGAACGACGACGGCGCCCGCAAGCAGCTGGTGCAGTTCTTCGAGGCCTGGGGCGGCACGGATGATGCAACCGTCGAGGGACGCAAGCGTTTGTCGACCATCCTGTTTTCGTAAGGCCCTCTTTTGAGCATGATCTGTTCGGAAAACCGCTCCACATTTTTCCGGATCATGCGCTAGCAACGCCAGTGGGACCGGGCAGATGCCGATCAACATCGAATATCGCGGTCCCGCCGACCTCCCGGAGATCATTCCGGTATTTCCGCTGCCGGGCGCGCTGCTGCTGCCCCGCGGCCAGATGCCGCTCAACATCTTCGAGCCGCGCTACCTCGCGATGGTCGACGATTCCTTCCGCGACGGCCATCGCCTGATTGGCATGATCCAGCCCGACGTGGCGCACTCGCCGAAGGATTCCGACAAGCCGGCACTGTTCCGCGTCGGCTGCGTCGGCCGCATCACCCAGCTCGCCGAATCCGGCGATGGTCGCTACATCCTCGAGCTCACCGGCGTCGCGCGCTTCAAGGTGGTCGAGGAGCTCGAGGTGCTCACCCCCTATCGGCAGTGCAAGGTGGACTTCTTCGCTTTCGTCGACGACTTCACCGCGCGCATGGGCGAGGAGGAGGTCGACCGCGAGGCGCTGCTGTCGGTGCTCGCCGACTTCCTGAAGGCGAACAATCTCAAGGTCGACTGGGAAGGCGTCGAGAGCGCGCCCAATGAAGCGCTCGTCAACGCGCTGGCGATGATGTCTCCTTACGGCCCCGCGGAAAAGCAGGCCATGCTGGAGGCGCCGGACTTGAAGACCCGCGCCGAGATCCTGATCGCGGTCACCGAGATGGATCTCGCCAAGAAGCGCACCAGCGGCGATCCGCCGCTGCAGTGAGGCTCTGAAGGCTCAGGCAGCGCGGATGGCTGCTCCGTCTCGCCGCAGCATTCTGGCGATGTCGGATGCAGGCACCGGCCTGCTGAAATAATAACCTTGCGTTTCGCCGCACCCTTCTTCGCGGAGAATGTCTAGCTGCTCCTTCGTTTCGACGCCTTCGGCGGTCGTCGTCTTGCCGAGGCTGACTGCGAAGCGCACCACTGCTCGCGCGAGATGGTGCGCCTCCGCCCGTGGACTGGATAGTTCCTCGACGAAACTGCGGTCGATCTTGACCTTGTCGAACGGGAATCTCTGCAGAAAGCTCAGCGAGGAATAGCCGGTGCCGAAATCGTCCAGGGCGATTCGCACGCCGACTTCGCGCAGCTGAGCGAGTGCCGCAAAAACCGCTTCGCTATCGTGCATGATCACCGTCTCCGTGACCTCGAGCTCGAGCCTGTGCGGCGCAATTCCCGAACTCGCCAGCGCGCCGACAATGACCGGGACGAGCTCCTTGCTCCTGAATTGAGCGGGCGACAGGTTGATGGCGATCCTGACATGTGCAGGCCATGTGGCAGCTTCCGCGCAGGCGGTCCTCAAGACCCATTCTCCCAGAGGCACGATCAAGCCGGTCTCCTCCGCAAGCGGGATGAATTCGCCCGGCAAGACCAGGCCTCGATGCGGGTGATGCCAGCGCAGCAAGGCCTCGAAGCCGCAGGTCTTGCCGGTCGCGGCGCTGACGAACGGCTGGTAGTGAAGCTCGAATTGACGGCCGGCAAGCGCATCCCGCATCTCGCGCTCCAGGTTGCGTCGCGCATGCATGAGCTGATCGAGCTCCGGCTCGAAGAAGCGGAATGCACCACGTCCACCACTCTTGGCCGAGTAGAGGGCGAGATCCGCGCTCTTCAGAATCACGTCGGAATCGTTGCCATCGCGCGGCGCGATGGCAATGCCGATGCTGGTGCCCACCGTCACGCGGTGATCGCCGAGATCGAAGGGTTCGCAAAGCGCCTGTCTGATGGTCTCGGCGAGGGCGGCGGCCTCCACGGCCGGGTTGGTCACGTAATCGATCACCGCGAACTCGTCGCCGCCCAGCCGGGCGATCAACGCGGTTTCCGTGACGCATTCGCGCAGCCGCGCGGCGACGGCGCGCAGCAGGGCATCGCCCGCCGGATGCCCGAGCGTGTCGTTGACTTCCTTGAAGCGATCGAGGTCGAGCATGAGCACGGCCAGATCGAGGCCGCCGTTGCGCGTCACCGCAATCGCATGCTCCATCCGTTCCCTGAGCAGCACGCGATTTGGCAGATCGGTCAGCGCGTCGTGTTGCGCCATATGGGTGATCTTGGCCTCGGACCGGCGTTGCTCGGTAACATCGAGATGCGTGGCCACCCATCCGCCGCCGGCCATTGGTTGTTGTGTCACGCAGATCAGCCGGCCATCCGCAAACTCGTCGATCCTGCTCGAGACGGCATCGAACGGCAAGGCCGCCAGCTTCGAGATGAATTGGTCGGCGGCCCCCGCGCTGGAATCGCCCTTGAGAATCCCCTTCACGATACGATGCCTGATGATGTCGGTGTGCGGTGTCCCCGTCCTCAGCAGATCCGGCGGCAGTCGATAGAGCCGGGCATAGCGCTCGTTGCAGACGACAAGCCGCTTATCGGCATTGAACATGCAAAGGCCCTCGACCATGTGATTGATCGCCGTGTCCAGCCTGAGCTTCTGTTCCCGTAGCTCGTTTTGCGAGTCTTCGAGTTGCTGCCGGGCGACGGAAAGCTGGCTGATGATCTCCTGGAACCCGGCGGTTCGGCTTGCAAGGCGACGATCGGCCAACACGCCGATCAGGCTCATCCCCAGCACGGAAAGCGCGACACCGGCGATGGCAAGCGCGAGGAACGCCGGAGAAAGCGAAAGCGTATCCGTCGTGAGGGTGGGATCCGGCGTGATCTGCACGGCGCCCATCGCCGTAAAGTGATGCGACATGATGGCGAGCGTGAGCAGGACGGCAACTGCCAGCGTGCCCCGATAGTCCTGATGGGTGAGGGCAACTGCCAGCGCGGCATAGCCGAGACACATGCCGAGAATGATCGAGACGAATACGAGATCCACTGACCAGGTGACCCGACCGGGCACTTCAAGGGCCCACATTCCCAGATAGTGCATGCTGGCAATGCCGCCACCGATGATGACACCGCCTGCCACCGCGCGCCACCGGCCGGTGGTGCCGACCGCAACGCCGAAACCGACCGAGGTCAGGAGCATTGCCGCAGCAAGAGAGGACGCCGTCAGCACGATGCCATAGTCCGTCGTAACGCCAGGCTCGTAGGCGAGCATCGCGACGAAATGTGTCGCCCAGATTCCGTATCCGATGGCGGCGCCGGCAATCGTGATCCAGACCCACCGCGTTCTTGCGCGCGTTGCGATCGCGCGATTGAAGATGCTGACCGCGACAATGCTTGCAGCAAAGCAGACCAGACCAGCGAGCACGACGAGCCGCCAATCGTGCTCGGCCGCAAGGCAGGAGAAAACGCGGAACATCCAATATCGCTCCATCGTCTATAGTGTCGATGGTGAACGCGCTAAACGTGCTTCGCGTTAATTTTGTGCAACGCCTGATTGCATACTTACCGGCAGGTTAACGTTGGTCGCACAATTGATCTGTCGGGTATTTCGTATGAAGCCGCAGCGTGATCGCGCCTGACCTGAGCGACGAAAGGCACGCGACGATCGGGAAACGGAACTTAAAGGTGGCCGCGGATGCGCTTGCGTCCAGTGATCATCGCGCGGATCAGGTTCTCGCGCTGCAAAATTCCCATCAGCACCACGCCCGCGACGTGGAGCACGACCAGGACGATGACGGCATCCGATGAATAGTGGTGGGCGTCTTCGACCCACCACACGCCGAAGAAAGTGACAGTGACCGACATCGCGCCGGTAATCGTCGAGACTGCGATCGAAACCAGCAGCGCGACCAGCATCAACGTGCCGGCCGGATTGAGCCCGATATAGCGGCCGGTGATGCCGCGACGCAGATTCCAGAGATAGCGAGGCGACGCGCGAAGCCTGACGCCGACCATGCGGAAGCGCGAATAGCGGCTTCCCCAGAAGCCCAAGACCAGGCGAAAAGCGAGAAGCCCCAGCACGGCATAGCCGACCACGCGGTGAAGGCGGTCATAAACGGTCGGCGTGAACCACGCGGCCAGAACGCCAGCCGCGAGGGCCCAGTGCCAAAGGCGCAGCGGGAGGTCCCAGACCGCGATCGTCCGCGGAGCGGTTCGCTCGGCGGGGGTCCGGTCGGACACCCCGCGTACGTCTGGCGCTTGTTCGATCAAGCGAAGACCACCCTCAAGCCTTGCTTTGCGCGGATTGCGTCGCGCGATCGACGCATTCTACTTGGCGATCGTGTGCTTCAGGCTGAGATCTTCGGGGCTGTAGAACAGCTCGTAGAGCTTGCCTTCCTTGACGCCGTAGACCTCGTAGCACGAGCCTTCGACCTTGGAGCGCCGCACCTCATAGCCCAGCGCCTTGGCCTTGGCTTCGGCCTCGCTGGCCGGCTTCCACGACGCCTTGTCGAGCTTGGTGCAATCCTTGAAACCGTCGGCCATGGCCGTCGATCCCGCGCCAATCCCGATCGTCAGTGCAATGGCAACAACACGAATGACCTTCACGAACGTCTCCTCCTCTGTCGTGCGCGCTACGCGAGCCGCGAAGCGGGACTGAAGGAAGCAAAGGAGGTGGTGAAGTCAATCGGTTACGGGCCTGGTTCGCTTTAGATAACTTCTAACATGCGCGAAAACGCGAGCGCTCCCCGCGCACAACGCGGATTTGCCCCACCGCTGCGGCCTTACGCCTCACAGGCCGGATGCGCGGCGCTAATAGCCTGCGACCGCGAGCGCGACGACGGCCCCCATGCCGACCCAGCCGAAATGGCGGCCGCGCGTGGCGAAGGCATTGGCGAGGCCCGCAAAGCCGAACACGACGGCGAGCGTGGCGACGATCCAGTGCCGGGCGAGGCTCGATTCCAGCCGGGGCGCAACCAGCAGCAGCACGCCGCTGCCGCTTAAGCCCGGTGATGGGCGGGCGCGAATTTCTGTGCTAAAGGCAGCCGACTGCCGGAGACCCCAATGAACGCGCCCACCGAACGTCCCGAACCCAGCGTCGATCCCAAATTGCTGGAGATTCTGGTCTGCCCGCTGACCAAGGGCCCGCTGGAGTTCGATTCCGCCAAGCAGGAGCTGATCTCGCGCAGCGCCAAGCTCGCCTATCCCATTCGCGACGGCATTCCGATCATGCTGCCGGAAGAGGCGCGCAAGATCGATTGAGGCTGCGGCCGTCGTTCTGTGTTATTGCGCAATGATGTTGCCACACACCAGGTGTCGCCCCCGCGAACGCGGGGATCCATACCCACAGGGAGTGGTTGTGGCGGCGAGCTGGTAACTCCGAGTCGTCGCCAAACGTCTCCCCGTGGTTATGGGTCCCGGATCTGCGCTCCGCCCTCGACAACGCTACGCGTGCCAAGAGCTGCGCTTGTCCGGGACGACGCGAGAGAGTGAGGCGCGAGCGCTCGCAACGCGCGCCTACAACGCCTCGCCCTTCAACAGCCGCGGCACCTCGCCGGTGAGGCCGGCGGCCTGACGGATGAAGAGGTTCTTCAGCGGCGGGGCGCGGTCGACCAGGCCGAGGCCGATGTCGCGCACGGTACGCAGCAAGGTCGACTGGTTGGAGAACAGGAAGTTCAGCGAGTTGGTGGCAACACCCATCGCCATGGTGTCGAAGCGGCGCCAGCGCTGGTAGCGCTCGAGCACGTCCGCCCCGCCGAGATCCATGCCGAGCCGCGCGGCATCGACCACGACCTCGGCGAGCGCCGCGACGTCCTTCAGCCCCATGTTCAGGCCCTGGCCCGCGATGGGGTGGATGACATGGGCGGCATCGCCGACCAGCGCGAGGCGCTCGGCGATGAAGGACCGCGCGACGAAATAGGACAGCGGAAACGCGCGCGGCGTGTCGAGCGCCTTGACCTCGCCGAGATGCAGGCCAAAGCGCTGCTCGAGCTCGCTGTGAAATTCCTCGTCACTGAGCGCAACGATGCGCGCGGCCTCGGCTCGGCGCTCGGTCCACACCAAGGAGGAGCGCTTGCCCGAGAGCGGCAGGATCGCGAACGGGCCCGCCGGCAAAAAGTGTTCTTCGGCGCGGCCTTCGTGATCGCGTTCATGTCCGACAGTAACAACGATGCCGGACTGGTCATACTCCCAGCCATGGGTGACGATGCCGGCGCGCTCGCGCAGCTTCGACCGCGCGCCGTCGGCGGCGACCAAGAGGCTCGCGGCGATCACGCTGCCATCGCCGAGCGTCACGTCGATGCCATCGATGCGCGCATCGTAGGAAGCAACCGTGGTGGCACGAAGATCGATGCCCTCGGCCTCGGCGCGCAGGACCAGCGCATCGATCAGGCGGCGGTTCTCGACCATGTGGGCGAAGGGCTCGCCCGGCGCGACATCGCCGGCAAAGTTGAGGAACGCCGGACGGGTGGCGTCCTCCAGCTTGGAATCGGTGACGACCATGTCGAGGATCGGCTGCGCCTCGCCCCTGACGTCATCCCAGGCGCCGATCGCCTCGAACAGGCGGCGGCACGCGGCGACGATCGCGGTGGCGCGCGGGTCCCGGCTCGGCCGCGTGCTGAGCGCGGCATCGGCGACGACGACGGGAATCTCGGGACCCAGCCCCTGGCGTAGCGCCAGGGCCAGCGCGAGCCCCGCAAACGCGCCGCCACCGATGACAATGCTACCCTGTACCGACATACCCAAGCTTCCCGGTCAATTCTCGGTCTTGCTAGCAGACTTGAGCTGGGCGAAACAGTGCGGTGAAACAAGGGCGGAACGGCCTCTTTCGGCCATTCCGGGGCGCGCAACGCGCGAACCCGGAATCTCGAGGTTATCAGCTCGAGATTCCGGGTTCATCGCTGTCGCGATGCCCCGGAATGACGATACAGCTTGAAAGCACCATCATGTCCAAAAGCCTGATCGACCTAATCTCGATCCTCGACCTCGAACAGCTCGAGGTGAATCTGTTCCGCGGCAACAGCCCAAAGACGAGCTGGCAGCGGGTGTTCGGCGGCCAGGTGATCGGGCAGGCGATGGTCGCCGCCTGCCGCACCGTCGAAGGCCGGCTGCCGCATTCGCTGCACTGCTATTTCATCCTGCCGGGCGATCCGCAGATCCCGATCATCTACCAGGTGGAGCGCCTGCGCGACGGCAAGAGCTACTCGACCCGCCGCGTCACCGCGATCCAGCACGGCAACGCGATCTTCTCGATCATGGTGTCGTTCCACGCCGAGGAGGAGAGTGCGTTCGACCATCAGGACAAGATGCCGGATGTGCCGCCGCCGGAAAAACTCACGGCGGAGGAGGTGGCGAAGCAGCCGATGTTCAAGGAGATGCCGGAGTTCATCCGCCGCTACTATGAATCCGATCGGCCGATCGAGCTGCGCCCGGTCGAGCTCGGCCGTTATTTCGGCCAGAAGATCGAGGACGGCCGCATTCACGTCTGGATCAAAACTGCGGCGAAATTACCAGACGATCCGGCGCTGCATATGTGTGCGCTCGCCTACGCCTCCGACTTCTCACTGCTCGATGCGATCATGGCGCGCTACGGCCGCACGCTGTTCGACAAGCGCATGATGCCGGCGAGCCTCGACCACGCGATGTGGTTTCACCGCCCGTTCCGCGCCGACGAATGGCTGCTGTACGCGCAGGATTCGCCGAGCGCGCAATCGGGCCGCGGCCTGACCCGCGGCTCGATCTTCAAGCCTGACGGCACGCTGGTCGCCTCCGTCGCGCAGGAAGGCTCGGTGCGCGAGCGGAGATAGCGCTCAATAGGCGCGAGCGGCCGCACCGCGGTCGACCAGCGCGAACTGCGACACGAACCAGCGGCCGTACCAGCGCAGCATCCACGGAATCGGGATGATCAAGCTGCACGCCAGCGAGAACACCACCGATCGCCACAGGATCTGCCAGCCACTGCCGTTGAAGGCGACCTCGCGCCGCGTACCCTCGATGTTCCGGCAATTCCAGCGCATCCAGAACGCGATCACCCAGGCCCAGCCGATGATGGTGATGGTCGAGATCAACATCAGCAGGTACCAGCCGACATAGCCGATCGCGCTGCCCTGGAACGAAAGCGGCAGACGCTCGCCGTTCGAGGTGAGGTTGGCGACGATCCAGCGCAGGATTACCCAGGCGAGAAACGCATTGGCGATCACGGCAAGGAGCGGCGCGAACGATATGCCGGTGGCGCCGGCGTAAGTCAGGAGCGCGTTGAGCATGAGCGCCCACCAGATGTCCATCGGCTGGCCGGCGAAACCGAAATTCGGGCGACCCGGCACCTGGATGTGCGAGGAGATGTATTGGTAGAACCAGACGGTGACCCAGGGTGCGGGGATCACCAGCAGGATGCCGATCACGAACACGATGCTGCGGCCGAGAAGTCCGAACGGGCTGAAGTCAGCCGCCAGCGATCCGCCGGCAGCACCGCCATAGCCGCCGCCCCTGATCGGCGGGCCGCCCGCCGGCATCATCGGCGGCGCGCCGCCGCCAAGCAGGCCGGGAATCTCGGCGGCCTTCTGCCAGCCGGCCATGCCCTCGGTCCACACCAGCGTGTCCGGGCGGACGACGCCCTGGGCGATCAGGTCGCGGAATTGTCCTTCCGGAAAGGGCCCCTGTTGCTTGCCCTCGGATGCGTAGAACCAACTCGCCATGAAGCGTCCCCCAAAATACTTATGTGCCGCCCGGGACCGGCAGGTTCACCCGATCCATGCCGAAAATGCATTGTGAAGGGTGGATGGCTGCCCTGTACAGAGGCGGCCATTCGCATGGCCAAACGTTTTTCCGCTTCAATCTGCAACTTTTTTGTGCCATTTGCCCGGAAAGATGCCAGATTGACGCGGCGCCGGGGACATACGGCGCGGCGCATCCCGGGGAATAGGCCTGACCATGAAACTCGTCGTCGCGATCATCAAACCCTTCAAGCTCGATGAGGTCCGCCAGGCCCTGACCGCGATCGGCGTCCACGGCATGACCGTGACCGAGGTGAAGGGTTACGGTCGGCAGAAGGGCCACACCGAGATCTATCGCGGCGCCGAATATGTCGTGAACTTCCTGCCCAAGCTGCGCATCGAGATCGCGGTCGCCTCCGACGTCGCAGACAAGGCGGTCGCCGTGATCACCGCGACCGCGCGCACTGGGCAGATCGGCGACGGCAAGATCTTCGTCACGCCGATCGACCACGCGCTGCGCATCCGCACCGGCGAGACCGACAGCGACGCGCTTTAGATTTTGATTACGGTACGAGACCCTCATGGTGAGGAGCGCGGAGCGCGCGTCTTGAACCATGAAGGCCAAGATCTCGCCTGCGGCCATCCTTCGAGACGCGCGCGAGCGCGCTCCTCAGGATGAGGGCGGAGTGCTTGTAACGTAGTTGCGACTGACTCTTTCTTCGATTGCACCGGGCAACGACGCCACAGCGTGCGACGTCATCACTGCTGGGGGAAATGACATGGCGGGATTGTTGCGCCGCGCAGCTGCTATGGCTGCGCCAATCGGATTTGTGTCCGTCGTAGCTTCGCCGGCACGCGCCGCCGCTTCGGAGATCAACACCGCCGACACCGCCTGGATGATCGTCGCCACCGCGCTGGTGCTGATGATGACGATCCCGGGGCTCGCGCTGTTCTATTCCGGCATGGTGCGCAAGAAGAACGTGCTCGCCACCATGGCGCAGAGCCTCGCCGCGGTGACGCTGATCTCCATCCTCTGGGTCGCGTTCGGCTATTCGCTGTGCTTCGTCGGCGATGGACCGTGGATCGGCACGCTCGATCGCTGGTTTCTCGCCGGCATGACCATGGACAGCGTCAACCCTGCTGCGAAGACCATCCCGGAATCGCTGTTCATGCTGTATCAGATGACGTTTGCCATCATCACAGTGGCGCTGGTCGCGGGCTCGGTCGCCGACCGCATGCGGTTCTCCGCCTATCTCCTGTTCTCGGTCGCCTGGTTCATCTTCGTCTACATTCCGCTGGCGCATTGGGTGTGGGGCGGCGGCTTCCTCGCCAGCATGGGCGTCTTGGATTTCGCCGGCGGCCTCGTCGTGCACCTGTCGGCCGGCACCGGCGGCCTCGTTGCGGCCAAGGTGATGGG
Source organism: Bradyrhizobium sp. WSM1743 (assembly GCF_000473065.1). Classification (GTDB taxonomy): domain Bacteria; phylum Pseudomonadota; class Alphaproteobacteria; order Rhizobiales; family Xanthobacteraceae; genus Bradyrhizobium. The sequence goes on along the minus strand of NZ_AXAZ01000027.1, from coordinate 40,142 downwards.
GCGCCGTCACGGCTACGGCACCGAGAATCTCTCGCCGTTTGATCTGTCGCTCGCGGTGATGGGCACCGGCCTGTTGTGGGTCGGCTGGTTTGGCTTCAACGGCGGCTCGGCGGGCGCGGCCAATTCGCGCGCGGTGATGGCGATCATCGCGACCCATCTGGCCGCCTGCGCCGGCGCGCTGACCTGGGGCGCGATCGAATGGTCGACGCGGCGCAAGCCCTCCGTGCTCGGCATGATCTCGGGCGCGGTGGCCGGGCTCGGCACCATCACGCCGGCCTCGGGCTTCGTCGCGCCCTGGCATGGCATCATCATCGGCATCATCGCCGGGGCGGTCTGCTACTGGGCCTGTACCTGGCTGAAGCACCGCTTCAACTATGACGATTCACTTGACGTGTTCGGCGTCCACGGCATCGGCGGCCTGACCGGCACCCTGCTCGGCGGGGTGTTCGCGACCAGCGCCATCGGCGGCACCGCCGGCCTGCTGGAGGGCCATCCTCAGCAGCTCCTGATCCAGTTCTACGGCGTCGCCGTCACCTTCGTCTGGTCGGCGGGCGTCAGCTTCATCCTGCTCAAGCTGGTCGGCCTGTTCGTGCCCTTGCGCGTATCCCGTGAGCACGAGCTCGAGGGGCTGGATATTTCGCAGCACGGTGAAGCCCTGCAATAGGCGCTGATGCTACGAAATTACCTTCTCGCTGCACGACACATGAGCAACATTGTGTCGACAGCCTGTCGTGCCTTCGTTTTGAGCAGGCGTGACCACGTTTTGGGCGCGACGTAATAGCGCACTGCACCGCAACACCCGCCAAACGCGAAAACACCCGTTTTCATAATCCGTTAGGCAATACGCCCGATCTGGCACGGCATTTGATTCTAGGGGTCCGGCTGTGCCCGCGTAGTGAAACGTCTCCCTCGTGGCGAACCAGTCGAGAAACGCCCGGCCACGTCCGGACCGGGCCCAAGCGGGGATAGGACCCATGAAAATTGTTATGGCGATTATCAAGCCATTCAAGCTTGAAGAAGTCCGTGACGCCCTGACCGCCATCGGCGTTCACGGTCTCACGGTGACGGAAGTCAAGGGATATGGCCGCCAGAAAGGCCATACGGAAATCTACCGCGGCGCCGAATATGCCGTGAGCTTCCTGCCCAAGATCAAGATCGAGGTCGCTGTCGCCTCCGACCAGGTCGACAAGACCATCGATGCCATCACATCCGCGGCGAAAACCGGACAGATCGGCGACGGCAAGATCTTCGTCATCAACCTCGACCATGCGGTGCGCATCCGCACCGGCGAGGCCGATGCGGCGGCCCTCTGATTTCGCGCTCAACCTTATCCAAGCAGGAGTAAACAATATGACGTTCAAGCGTCCCTATGGCGCGGGACTGGCGGCTCTCGCAGTCGGCCTGTTCGCTGCGACCGCAGCCTACGCCGAGCCAACGGTCAACAAGGGAGACAACGCCTGGATGCTGACATCGACAGTGCTGGTGCTGTTGATGACGATCCCCGGTCTCGCGCTGTTCTACGGCGGTCTCGTCCGTTCCAAGAACATGCTCTCGGTCCTGATGCAGGTGTTCTATACCGTCTGCGTCGTCACCGTGATCTGGGCCGTGTACGGCTACAGCCTCGCCTTCACCGGCGGCTCCGACTTCATCGGCGGCTTCTCCAAGGCCTTCATGATGGGCGTCACCACCGACTCGAAGGCCGCGACCTTCTCGGTCGACGCCAACATCTCGGAGCTCATCTATGTGTGCTTCCAGATGACCTTCGCGGCGATCACGCCCGCCCTCATCGTCGGCGCCTTCGCCGAGCGCATGAAGTTCTCGGCCATCGCTCTCTTCATCCCGCTCTGGGTCACGCTGATCTACTTCCCGATCGCGCACATGGTCTGGTACTGGCCCGGCCCGGACGCGATCCAGGATGCGGCCAAGGCGCTGGCTGCGGCGGGTGACGCGGCGGCGAAGACCGCGGCACAGGCCAAGCTCGACGAGATCAACGCCGACGCCGGCTGGATCTTCAAGATGGGTGCGATCGACTTCGCGGGCGGCACCGTGGTGCACATCAACGCCGGCATCGCAGGCCTCGTCGGCGCTCTCCTGATCGGCAAGCGCGTCGGCTACGGCAAGGAGCTGATGGCCCCGCACTCGCTGACCATGTCGATGATCGGCGCCTCGCTGCTCTGGGTCGGCTGGTTCGGCTTCAACGCCGGCTCCAACCTCGAGGCCAATGGCGGCGCTGCCCTCGCCATGACCAACTCCTTCGTCGCCACCGCAGCCGCCGCGCTGTCGTGGATGTTCGCGGAGTGGATCATCAAGGGTCATCCGTCGGTGCTCGGCGTCATCTCCGGCGCGGTCGCGGGCCTCGTGGCCGTCACGCCTGCCGCCGGCTTCGCCGGCGTCATGGGCGCGATCGTCCTCGGCCTCGTGGTCGGCGTGGTCTGCCTGTTCTTCTGCACCGTCGTGAAGAACGCGCTCGGCTACGATGACTCGCTCGACGTGTTCGGCGTGCACTGCATCGGCGGCATCGTCGGCGCCATCGGCACCGGCATTCTGGTGAACCCCGCCCTCGGCGGCGCCGGCATCGTCGACTACACCGCGATCCCACCGAAGGTCGCCGATTACGAGTTCGCCACGCAGGTGCTCGCCCAGCTCAAGGCCGTCTGCACCACGCTGGTGTGGTCGGGCGTCGGTTCGGCGATCCTCTACAAGGTCGTCGATGTGATCGTTGGCCTCCGCGCCAATGTCGAGAGCGAGCGTGAAGGCCTCGACATCACCGAGCACACCGAGCGCGCCTACAACATGTAAGTCTCCTCCCGGGCACGGTCTCCCAGAAGACCGCGTCTACGACTACGGTTCGGGCACGTACCCGGCAATGCCCTGACCGTTGAGGGGCTCCAGCGCAAGCTGGAGCCCCTTTCCTTTGATCTGCGCGCTGAAGAAAAAGATTGCCATTCCGCGAGGCCGGCGCAGAAATATCGACCTCAAGAACAACAATCGGGAGGTCGTCATGCGTTTGGAAGGCGGATGCTATTGCGGCGAGGTGCGCTATGTCGCCGAGGGCGACCCGATGATGCAGGCGCAGTGCCATTGCCGCGAGTGCCAATACATCTCAGGCGGCGCACCCAACACCTTCATCGCGATGCCGGCAGCCGGCTTCACCTACATCATCGGCCAACCCAAGCAGTTCACGCGCAAGGATCTCGACCGCGCCGTCACGCGCGAGTTCTGCGCCGAATGCGGCACCCATCTCGTGACCAAGGTTCCTGGCCTGCCGGCCGCAGTCGTGAAGGTCGGCACGCTGGACGAGCCGGAAAAATTCAAGCCGCAGATGGCGATCTACACCTGCGACATGCAGGAATTCCACACCATCCCCGCAGGCATGAAGACATTCGAGAAGCTGCCGGGGCATTGAAACCGCGATGACGGTGCGCACCCTCCCCCGCGCGCAGGGGAGGGTAGGGGAGAGGGTGTCTCCACATCGGGACAGTCCCTGCGCGGAGAGAGGCCTCACCCGGCGCTACGCGCCGACCTCTCCCGCAAAGCAAGCGGGAGGTGAAGGAGCCAGCCCGGCCCTGCAACCATGCATCCCGTTGTTATCCGGTCCCATTATTCCCGCTCTGGACGGGGACGGCGGCCGATGGTTAATCGCGTCTTAACCTCGCCCTATCTATGGTGAACTGAACCGCTTCCCGCCGGCGCCTTGGTGCGACCGGCCGTTCCAAGAGTACTGGCGCCCAGAATGGTCATGACCGCTTCATCCCGTGCGCCGCAGGCCAGTGGAAGCTCCGATTCCGAACGCTCGCCCTTCGTCCGGCTGAACGAGCTTTTGGCCCCGCATCAGCCGGGCAAGCCCTTGATTTCGCTCGCGGTCGGCGAGCCCCAGCATCCGGTGCCGGACTTTGTCGGCCCGGTCCTGGCCAAGCACATCGCCGAATTCGGCCGTTACCCCGCAAACAAGGGCACCGACCCCTTCCGCCACGCCGCCGGCGCCTGGCTGTCGTCGCGCTTCAAGCTGCCGCGGCCGCTCGACCCGGAGAGCGAGATTCTCGTCCTCAATGGCAGCCGCGAAGGCCTGTTCCTCGCCGCGATCGCGGCCGCGCGCTATGTCGGCCCGCGTCCGGGCAAGCCCGCGATCCTGATGCCGAACCCGTTCTACCCCGTCTATGGCGCCGGCGCGCTCGCAGCCGCTTGCGAGCCGGTCCATCTGCCCACGACGGTCGAGAATGGGTTCCTGCCCGACCTCGACGCCATCGACGAAGCGACGCTGGCGCGCACGGTCGCGTTCTATCTGGCCTCGCCCGCCAATCCGCAAGGATCGGTCGCGAGGCCCGACTATTTCAAGCGATTGAAGCAACTCGCCGATCGCTACGGCTTCGTGATCCTCAGCGACGAGTGCTATTCCGAGATCTACACCCGCGAATCCCCGGGCAGCGCGCTGGAATGCGCCGGCCCCGACTTCACCCGCGTGGTTGCGTTCCAGTCGCTGTCGAAGCGCTCCAACCTGCCGGGCCTGCGCGTCGGCTTCGCCGCCGGTGACAAGAAGTTCATCGGCATGTTCCTCGAGCTACGCAACATCGCAGCGCCCCAGGTGCCGGTGCCGCTCCAGCATGTGGCGACCGTCGCCTATGGCGACGAGGCGCATGTCGAGGAAAACCGTAGGCTCTACCGGATCAAGTTCGATCTCGCCGACCAGATCATCGGCAATCGCTACGGCTATCGTCGGCCCGATGCGGGCTTCTGCGTCTGGCTCAACACGTCGGAGATCGACGACGACGTGTCGGTGACGCTGAAACTCTTCAAGGAAGCAGGCGTGCGCGTGGTGCCCGGCAGCTTCTTGGCGCGACAGCAGCCCGACGGATTCAATCCCGGCGCAGGCTATATCCGCCTCGCGCTGGTGCAGGATGGCGAAACGACGGCGCAGGCGCTGCACCGTCTGGTCGAGACTCTGGGTTAGGCGGGGCCCGTGAGCATGTCGGCAATCGAACGTGTCATTCCACTGGTCGGCCATCTGCCGCCTTCGATCCGCGAGGGGCTGGCGCGACGCATGCGTGAGCTCACCGGTCTCGGCCTGATCGCGCTGGCGGGCGTCGCCTCGGCGGCGCTGATGACCTGGTCGGTGCAGGATCCCAGCCTCAGCCACGCGACCTCGCGGCCGATCCGCAACATCCTCGGCTATGCCGGCGCGATCGGCGCCGATCTTGCGATGCAGATCCTCGGGCTCGGCGCAATCATGCTGGTGCTGACCGTCGCGGTCTGGGGCTGGCGCATGATGACGCATCGTCCGTTCGACCGCGAGGCGCTGCGGCTCGGCTCATGGATCCTCTGCACTGTGATCGCCGCGGGCTTCGTCAGCTGCTGGCCGCATGGCGGCGCATGGCCGCTGCCGACCGGGCTCGGCGGCGTGGTTGGCGACGCGCTGGTGCGCGCCCCTGCGGTGATCTTCGGGCCGGCCGGCACGATCTATCGCATCGTGCTGGGCACGATCCTGTTCGCCGCGATGGCCGCGACGTTCCTGATCGCCTGCGGTCTCGGCGCCCGCGAGCACGATGAAGAGCTCGCCGAGATCGAGGACGACGACAAGCCGCTCGACGTGGACGAGGAGAGCGATCGCGGCTCTGTGTCGCTGGGCTGGCTGTTCCATGCGCTGATGAGCACCAAGGCCCGAATGATCTGGCTGCTTGGCGCTGCCTACCGTTCGCTGGTCTCGAGCGGACCGAAGACCAAGGCCGTCGCGTTCAGCCGCCAGGAGCCGAATCTGGGCGGCGGCCGCGCCGCGCCCTCGATCTCGCCGCAGGCTGAGGACGAGGACTACGAGGACGAGCACGAAGAAGAAGTGGACGAGGAGGAGGAAGAGGAAGAGCCGGCCGCGCGCGCGCCGCGCAAGAAGGCTGCACCGAAGGCCGCTTCCAAGAAATCCTCCGACAAGTTCGACCTTCCGTCCGTCTCCATGCTGGCCGCGCCGAAGGCCGGCGATCGCCAGCCGCTCAGCAAGGCCGAGCTGGAGACCAATTCCCGTTCGCTCGAAGGCGTGCTGCAGGATTTCGGCGTGCGCGGCGAGATCGTGAAGGCCAATCCGGGCCCCGTCGTTACGCTCTACGAATTGGAGCCAGCGCCCGGCATCAAGTCCTCGCGCGTGATCGGCCTTGCCGACGACATCGCCCGCTCGATGAGCGCGCTGTCGGCGCGCGTCGCCGTCGTGCCCGGCCGCAACGCCATCGGCATCGAGCTGCCGAATGCGCATCGCGAAAAGGTTTACCTGCGCGAATTGCTGGTGGCGAAAGAGGCGACCGACACGGTGGCAAAGCTGCCGCTCTGCCTCGGCAAGACCATCGGCGGCGATCCCGTCATCATCGACCTCGCCCGCACGCCGCACATGCTGATCGCCGGTACCACCGGCTCGGGCAAATCGGTCGCGATCAACACCATGATCCTCAGCCTGGTCTACCGGCTGCGGCCGGATCAGTGCCGGCTGATCATGGTCGATCCGAAGATGCTCGAACTCTCCGTCTATGACGGCATTCCCCATCTGCTCACGCCCGTCGTGACCGATCCGAAGAAGGCGGTGGTCGCGCTGAAATGGGCCGTGCGCGAGATGGAAGAGCGCTACAAGAACATGGCCAAGCTCGGCGTGCGCAACATCGACGGCTACAACACGCGCCTGCTCGAATTGAAGGCCAAGGGCGAGGAGCCGACGCGCACGGTGCACACCGGCTTCGACAAGGAAACCGGAAAAGCGATCTACGAGGAAGAGAAGCTCTCGCTCGACCCGCTCCCCTACATCGTCATCATCGTCGACGAAATGGCGGACCTGATGATGGTCGCCGGCAAGGACATCGAAGGCGCGGTGCAGCGTCTCGCACAGATGGCGCGCGCCGCCGGCCTCCACGTGATCCTCGCCACGCAGCGTCCGTCGGTCGACGTCATCACCGGCACCATCAAGGCGAACTTCCCGACCCGCATCGCCTTCCAGGTCACGTCCAAGATCGACAGCCGCACCATTTTGGGCGAGATGGGCGCCGAGCAGCTGCTCGGCCAGGGCGACATGCTCTATATGGCCGGCGGTGGCCGCATCAGCCGCGTGCACGGACCGTTCGCCTCCGACGAGGAAGTCGAGAAGGTGGTGCGTCACCTCAAGACACAGGGGCAGCCGGAATATCTCGAAGCGGTCACCGCCGAAGAGCCGACCGAGGACGAGGACGGCGCCGTGTTCGATGCGACCGGCATGGGCGGGGATGGCGGCGGCGATCTATTCCAGCAGGCGGTTGCGATCGTCAAACGCGATCGCAAGGCCTCGACCAGCTACATCCAGCGTCGCCTGCAAATCGGCTATAATCGCGCCGCATCACTGATGGAGCGCATGGAACTGGAAGGCATCGTCGGTCCCGCCAATCACGCCGGCAAGCGCGAGATTCTGGTCGAGGAAGAAGACAGCCATATGTGAGGCGAGGAGCCTCTGAACATAATTTCACGCAAAATCGATATCTGCTTTTGCCCGAAATCACGCTAAAAGGCGCCTAGCCATACAGGACGACGCGTTGATCAGACATCCGGACATTCAATTCGCTGCCATTGTTGCCGCGCGAAGCGCGCGCGTGGCCGGCGTGCTTCTCGTCACCGCCGCGATGGTGACTGGTGCGTCGCTCGCGCAGAGCGTGCCGGTGCCGAAGCCTGCGCCGAAGGGCCGCGATAGCGCTCCAGCCGGCGGTGGACCGGCCGTCACCGGCGCGACGCAGACGCCGCCGAATCCGGTGATCCCGGATCCGCGGCGCAACGTGCCGAGCAGCATCTTCCAGACCTTCGACGCCAACCAGAAAGCGCAGGCCGCCAAGGTCAGCGCCTATCTGTCGTCGCTTCAGACATTGGTCGGGAATTTCGTCCAGGTCGGCCCCGACGGCAGCAAGACGCAGGGCGATTTCTACATCCAGAAGCCCGGCAAGGTGCGCTTCGAATATGACGCGCCGAGCCCGATCGACATCATCGCGGACGGATCCTCGCTGGTGGTGCGCGACCGCAAGCTCGCGACCCAGGACGTCTATCCGCTGTCGCAGACGCCGCTGCGCTTCCTGCTGTCCGATCGCATCGACCTGATGAAGGACACCAACGTCGTCAACGTCTCGGCCGACGACGTCTATGTCAGCGTCACCATCGAGGAGAAGCAGGCCCTGGTCGGCACCAGCCGTCTCTTGCTGATGTTCGGCGCCAAGGACGGCCAGCTCAAGCAGTGGACCGTCACCGACCCGCAGGGCTACGACACCACGATCGCGGTCTACAATCTGGATTCGAGCAAGAGGCTCGACCCTAGCATGTTCAAGATCGATTTCACGAACTACGGCCAGTCGCCGGGTTGAACGCTCTCGTGGCCCGGACAAGCGCAGCGCAGCGCCGGGACCCAGAATGCCGCAAGATGGGGCCCGGCTCTCCAGCGCGTCACTTCGTGCCGCGCAGCGTCCGGGGCACGAGATCATGCTGGTCTTGGTCAATCCAAAAGGCGGTGGGCACGGCGCTTTGCGCCTTTGCCCACCCTACGAGAGCTTGCTAAGACGCAATTCCCATGCGTCTTTCCCTGACAACCTGGAACATCAATTCGGTGCGGCTGCGCATCGACCTGGTCGCGAAGTTTCTCAAGAGTGCGCGGCCGGAGGTGCTGTGCCTGCAGGAAACCAAGTGCATCGACGACGCCTTTCCGTTGAAGCGTTTCAAGCGGCTCGGCTACGAGCACGTCGCGCTGAACGGGCAGAAGGGCTATCACGGCGTCGCCATCGTCTCGAAGATTCCGTTCGAATCGAAGGACATCCGCACCTTCTGCGACAAGATCGATTCACGCCACATCTCGGTGTCGTTCGGCGAGAAGGCGGGCATCGCAAGGCCACTGGTGCTGCATAATTTCTACGTGCCCGCGGGCGGCGACATTCCCGATCCCGCGCAGAACGAAAAGTTCGACCACAAGCTGCGCTTCCTCGACGAGATGACGGCGTGCGAGCCGCTGCATCCGCGCGGTGAGGACCGCCACATCCTGGTCGGCGATCTCAACGTCGCCCCGCACGAGAACGACGTCTGGTCGCACAAGCAGCTGCTGAAAGTGGTGTCGCACACGCCCGTCGAAACCGAGAAGCTGAAGGCGGCGCTCGCCGCCGGCGAATGGGTCGACGTCGCGCGCGAGCGCATCGCGATGTCGGAGAAGGTCTACACGTGGTGGAGCTACCGCTCCGCCGACTGGACCGTTGGCGATCGCGGCCGCAGGCTCGATCACATCTGGGTCTCGCGCGCGCTGAAGGACACGGTCAGCGATTTCAAGATTCTTCGCGATGCACGCAGCTGGGAGCGGCCGTCCGACCACGTGCCTGTCACGGTGACGCTGGAGGTGTAGGTCCCACGGTCATTCCGGGGCGCGCGTAGCGCGAACTATGGTGCGCAATTGCGCACCTGAGAATCCATTGAGCGGCAGAGTCAGTGGATGAATGGATTCCGGGTTCGCGACTTCGTCGCGCCCTGGAATGACGAGCGGAGGAGCTCACGACGTCAGCTTCGCGCCGGCCATCAATATATCGCTGGCGATCTGGCTGGAGCGCACCGCGAATTCGTCGCGCAGGCGGACGGCGGCGGCGGGATCGCTTTCGAGCACGCGCTGGAACAGGCTGCGCGCGACGCGGATGACGGAGGAATGCTCCAGCGCGATCGCACTCGACGGCCGCTTCATCGGCACCACCAGCGCGAGCTCGCCGATCAGCGCGCCGGGGCCGGCGATCATCTCGGCGCCGGCGCCGTCCTCGACCCTGAAGGCGCCGCGCTGGACCACGAAGCCCGCATCGGCGTCGTCGCCGAGATTGAACAGGACGTCGCCGCGGACGAAGTCTCGCTGCTCGGAGCCGATCGCCAGCATGCGCAACGAGGCGTCTCCCAACAGGCGCAGTGTCGGGACACGCTCGAGAAGCGCTACGTCGTCGTCGATTGACATTCAGGTCCGAGGCTCGAGGGCACGCGATCTAAAACGATTCGCACGCCGACGAAGCGTATCACGGCACCAGCTTGTAGCCACCGGCTTCCGTGACCAGGATTTCCGGGTTAGCCGCGTCCTTCTCGATCTTCTGGCGAAGGCGATAGATGTGGGTTTCCAGCGTGTGGGTGGTGACGCCGGAATTATAGCCCCAGACCTCCTGGAGCAGGGTCTCGCGCGACACCGGCATCTGGCCGGCGCGGTAGAGGAAGCGGAGGATGGCGGTTTCCTTCTCGGTGAGGCGGACCTTGCGCGCATTGGCCGCGGTCAGCATCTTCGAGCCGGGACGGAAGGAGTAGGGGCCGACCGAGAACACCGCGTCCTCGCTGGCTTCGTGCTGGCGGAGCTGGGCGCGGATGCGGGCCAGCAGAACGGCGAAGCGGAAGGGCTTTGCCACATAGTCGTTGGCGCCGGATTCCAGGCCCAGGATCGTGTCGGAATCGGTGTCGTGCCCGGTCAGCATGATGATCGGGGCCTTGAAGCCGCCCTTGCGCAAGGAGCGGACCACCTCGCGCCCGTCGGTGTCGGGCAGGCCGACATCCATCAGAACCAGATCGGGAGAGTTGGCCTTGGCGGCGCTCGCGCCCTTGGCGCCGGTGTCGACGGCGGAGGCTTCGAATTCTTCGTGTAGCGATAATTGCTCCACCAGCGTGTCGCGCAGATCGGTATCGTCATCCACGATCAGGATCTTGCGGGCGTTGGGCATGGGAGGTCATCCTTTTAGGGTCCGGCTCGGCGCGCATCCATGCCGCACCCAGCCGCGAGGGGAAGTTTAGGGTCGCCGTTATTATTGTTGTTCGTGTTGAAGTAGTGGGCTGTTACCGATTCACAAGCCAGAAGCACTCTAACTCAGATTAGCAGGGCGTTTTGATGAATGTCCTGTAATGAATCCGACATTGCACGTTCACATGAAAAATAAAGCAGCTTCAGTTGGTTACGCCGGGAATCGAAGCGCCAGGCCGCTCGCCGCGATCCGTGTTAAGCCTGCTGCCGGTAATCCATGCCGGGGTTGGCTGACGGCCGGAGCGCTGACCATCCCGGTTGCGCTGGGGCGGGGCGGCATTCTGGCCAACAAGCGCGAAGGCGACGGCGGCACCCCCAGGGGCAGCTTCCGTCCCAGGCGGTTGTGGTGGCGGGCCGACCGGCACAGCCGCCCCCAGACTTTCTTGCCGTCCCGGATGATCACCGGCGCGGACGCCTGGTGCGAGGATCCACAGGACCGTCATTACAACCAGAGCATCCGGCTCGGCGAGGGGCAGGGCGGTGACCGGCTCAAGCGCACCGATCATCTCTACGACTTCATCATCGAGATCGACCACAACACGCGACCACGCATCGCCGGCCGCGGCAGCGCGGTGTTCCTGCACCTCGCCCGCGACAATTTCGGCCCGACCGCCGGCTGCGTCTCCATGACGAAATCTGCGATGCTGCAATTGCTGCGGCGCTTGGGGCCGCGAACAAGAATCATCATCGGGTGAGGGTACATGCTCGACAAGGATCAGATCGCCGCCGCGCGATCGATCTCGTCGAAGAACGGCCGCAGATCGCGCTGCGCGGCGAGCGCTACATCGGCCCACGGCAAGAATGCGCTCGGCGATCCCTGTGTTGCGCTCGCCTGGCCTGCCAATGAGTTGCGCGGGCTTTGCGTCACCTTGCGGGCAGGGGAGGTCGTGACCACCGCCGATCCAGGCCGGCGATCATCTTGCCGCGGATTTTGGCGTGCTTGGGAAGGTATCGGTGGGGTTCGCGTAGGCGCGGCTCGCACGCCGCTGTCATTGCGAGCGCCACGCTTCGCGCTCGTGCCCCGGACGCAGCGCAGCGCTTCTTCAGCGGTGCGCTGCAGAGCCGGGGCCCAGTCCGTCGCACTGTCCCGCGTTGCCCTGGGTCCCGGCTCTGCGCCGCAACGCTCGAGCGTTGCGGCTTGTCCGGGACACGAGAGTGAGCGCCGACGATGCACGTGCTCCGTTGTCGGGTACGACCTTCCTACCTGTGCCCGAAGATCGCGCTGCCCACGCGCACATGGGTGGCACCTAGCATGATCGCTGTGGCGAAATCGGCGCTCATGCCCATCGAGAGATTCTTCAAGCCGTTGCGCGCGGCGATCTTGGCGGTAAGCGCGAAGTGCGCCGCCGGCGGTTCGTCGACCGGCGGGATGCACATCAGTCCCGAGATCGTCAGCCCATAAGTGTCGCGGCAGCTCGCGAGGAAGGCGTCGGCCTCGCCGGGCGCGACGCCGGCCTTCTGCGGTTCCTCGCCGGTGTTGATCTGGACGAAGAGCTGCGGGTGCTTGTTCTGGGATTCGATTTCCTTGGCTAACGCTTGGCAAATGCTCGGGCGGTCGACCGAATGGATGGCGTCGAACAGCGCGACCGCCTCTTTCGCCTTGTTGGATTGCAGCGGCCCGATCAGATGCAGCGCGATATCGGGGTAAACAGACGTTAACGCCGGCCATTTGCCTTTGGCCTCCTGCACCCGATTCTCGCCGAATACGCGCTGTCCGGCGGCGATAACCGGGGTAATTGCATCGGGCGCGAAAGTCTTGGACACCGCGATCAGCGTCACGGAGGCGCGGTCGCGCTGCGCATCCTTGCAGGCGCGTGCAATCTCGGCTTCGACCGAAGCGAGTGCGTGTGGTGAATGGCCGGTTACCGGCGCGGCGCTTTCTTCTGTCATGACGTTTGATTGTCCGTGATCGGGACGGAGGTAAGTCCAATTTTACCGAGTTCAAGAAACAGTTTTTGAACCCTTCGTTTTACCTTGAGCCACGGGGTGGGTAGCGAAGATGGCAAGCGTCAGTCTCAACCGCAAACGAGCGAAACTCAAGCAGGTTCTCGGAATCCGGGCGCGGCTTGCGTTGCTCGCGGTGATTCTTGTGACGCCCTTGATGCTCGAGCGCATCCGTTCGCTCGAAAACACGCGCGCGCGGCAGATCGCGCAAGCTGCGGCCGAATTCACCACGGTGGCAAGGCACAGCGCCGATGCGCAGCGTGAGGTGATCTCGTCGGTCGAGACCATCCTGAAATCGGAGGCCTTCATCCGCGCTTCCGCCGGCGGCATCAGCAAGAGCTGCGACGTGCTGCGCGCAAGTCTGCCATCGAGCCTTCCCTGGATCCGCACGCTTCTGATCGCCGGCCAGGACGGGCGCATCCAATGCGCCACCAACAACATGTATGTCGGCCTCGATCTCAGCGACCGGCCGTACTTCCAGCAGGCACAGGAAACCGGCCGCTTCATCCTGAGCGACTTCATCATGTCGCGGCCGGTGCCGTCGCCGACGGTGATGGCGGTTTATCCGGTCTCCGCCTTCAGCGGGGTACCCGATGCTGTCGTGCTCGCCACCGTCAATCTCGACTGGATGTCGAAGGTCATGAGCAATCTGGGCGGTCGCGCCGGCATCACCGCGGTGCTGGTCGACAGCGCGGGCACCGTGCTGGCGGCCCCGGCCGATCAGCACAGTGCTGTCGGCCGTCCCCTCGACAACATGCCGCTGATGTCCGCGATCGCCGACAAGGCGCTGCGGTCCGATCAGGATGAGGGGTCACTGTCTTTCCTCGCCGCCGACGGCTCCCGCCGCGCGGTCAGCTATATCCGCATCGCCGGCACCAATGCTCGCCTGATTGCCAGCATCGACGAAGACAAGGTGTCCGCAGCGGTCAGCCGCGACATCCGCACGGCATATCTGCAGCTCGCTTTCGTCCTCATGTTCGTCCTGCTCGGCGCGCTGATCGCCGCCGAGAAATTGGTGATCAAGCCGATCGAGATGCTCGCCGACATGGCCAAGCGTCTCGGCGAGGGCGACCTGTCGGCCCGCGCGGCACGCAATCGGCTGCCGGCCGAGTTCGTGCCTCTGGCCCGCGCATTCAACGCGATGGCTGCGCAGCTGAGCCAGCGCGAGCGCGAGCTGATCGCGAGCAACGACCGCCTGACGGTGATGGCTTCGATCGATATGCTGTCCGGTCTCGCCAATCGTCGCGGTTTCCAGAGCCGGCTCGACTTCGAGTGGATGCGCGCGCAGCAATATGGCAGCGAGCTCGCGCTTCTGATGATCGATGTCGACCATTTCAAGCTGTTCAACGATACCTACGGCCATCTCGAAGGCGATTCCTGCCTGACGCAGCTCGGCGAATCGCTGTCAGGCATCGCCGCCGACACGATGGGCTTTGCGGCGCGCTATGGCGGCGAGGAGTTCTGCCTGCTGCTGCCGAACACCGACGTGACGCGTGCCGTTGAAATCGGCGAGCAGGTGCGCGCGGCCGTGCTGAAACTCTGCCTGCCGCACATCACCTCGAACCACATGATCGTCACGGTCTCGATCGGCGTCGCCGCGACAAAACCGAACGAGTCCTTGCGTCCCGGCGACCTGATCGAAGCCGCCGACGCCGCGCTCTACGCCGCCAAGCATCGTGGCCGCAACAACGTCGTCGAGCACGGCGTGCATGCGATCGCGGCCGGCACGGCCGAGATGATGATGGTGGCGAGCGCCTAAAGCGGCATCGTCCTCGGTTGAATCGGTTGCCGCGGGCCCGCTCACCTCTCCCGCTTGCCGGAGAGGCATAGGCCGCCTTCGGCGGCCGTCATTTCAAGAGACGCCGAGGCAAAGCCTCGGCTATGGCGAAGCGCCGGGTGAGGGCTTTCTCCTCTTGGGGATTGTCCCATGGTGGAAACACCCTCTCCCCGACCCTCTCCCGCAAGCAAGCGGGAGAGGGAGTGCACCTTCACCGGCGGCTAGCCCGCAGCCCCGGCCCGCTCGAGCTCGATCTCGGTCACCACGCGATTGCGGCCGCCGCCCTTGGCGAGATAGAGCGCGCGGTCGCAACGGTCGATCAGATCGGCGATCGCCTCGCCGGCCCGGTACTGCGCCACGCCGATCGACACGCTGATGTTGGGCAGGATCTCGCCGGTGGAGCGGCGCGTGATCGTGCACTCGGCGATCGCGCGCCTGATGCGTTCGGCGATCCCGGCGCAAGTGGCGAGATCGGCGTCCGGCAGCACCGCGATCAGCTCCTCGCCGCCATAGCGGGCCGGCAGATCCTGCGCGCGAACCTTTTCGCGCAGCACCTTGGCCATCAGGCGCAGCACCTGGTCGCCGACGCCATGGCCGAAATTGTCGTTGAAGGATTTGAAGTGGTCGATGTCGAGCAAGAGCACGCTGAGCGGCTCGCCCCATTCCGCAGTCGCCTGCGCCTTGCGCAGAAATTCATCGAGCGCCCGCCGGTTCGCCAGGCCCGTCAGCATGTCGGTCCGGGCGCGCTGCTCGGACCTCGACAGCGAATCGCGGATCACGTCGAGCTCGCGGGTCTTTTCCGCAAAGCCTGCCTCCAGCCGCGTCGCCCTTGTGGCGGCCCGCGCCAGCTCGTTCATGAGCTGGGCGACCAGCAATTTTGGATCGACGCCGGCCCTGCCCTGGTCGGCAACCTGGCTGATGACCTGCATCTGCGAATGATTGTCGGCGATCGCAGTCGCCAGAAACTCCTTCGCGGCCCCCATGAGCGCCTGCAGCCGCTCGGAAGTGTCGACCACGGCGGCGCTCACCTGGGGCGCGACGTAGGTCTCGAACAGGTCCTGATTGGTTCGGGCGTCGAAGGGACGATTGTGGTCGATCAGGAAATCGACTGCGTTGCGCAGATCGTCCTGGCTGCCGGCGAAGTACTGGAACCAGACGGCAAAATTGGCCGGGGTCGGTGCAATCCGCTGTTCGGCCATGCTCCGCATCGCCCGTCCGGCGATGGACGCGGCATAGTCGTAATCGGGATCGTCGAAGCTGGAATCCATCGCGCTCATGCGGCCTTGTTGGGCCGCAACTTGGCATTGACCCCTTAATCACACCCCAACGCCAGCCCTCGTAGTTATGCGGAGGCGTGGTCAAAGTTCCAGAACGCGGCAACCCATTGACCCCCTGAGGTCTTCTATGGCCTAGTCCGCCGTCTTTAGACGGCCGAACCCAAGAAAACCCAACGATTCCATGACCTCCGAACGCTATAACGCCCGCGACGCCGAACCGCGCTGGCAAGCTACCTGGGACCAGCAGGCGATCTTCGTCTCCAAGAACGACGATCCGCGGCCGAAATACTATGTGCTCGAGATGTTCCCCTACCCCTCCGGGCGCATCCATATCGGCCACGTCCGGAATTACACGCTCGGCGACGTGCTGGCCCGCTTCATGCGCGCCAAGGGGTTCAACGTGCTGCATCCGATGGGTTGGGATGCCTTCGGCCTGCCGGCCGAGAACGCCGCGATCGAGCGCAAGGTCGCCCCGAAGGCCTGGACCTACGACAACATCGCCGCGATGAAGAAGCAGCTCCGCTCGATCGGGCTGTCGCTGGACTGGTCCAGAGAGATCGCGACCTGCGATCCCAGCTATTACAAGCACCAGCAGAAGATGTTTCTGGACTTTCTGCGCGCAGGTCTCGCCGAGCGCGAGAAGCGCAAGGTGAACTGGGACCCCGTCGACATGACCGTGCTCGCCAACGAGCAGGTGATCGACGGCCGCGGCTGGCGTTCGGGCGCCGTGGTTGAACAACGCGAGATGAACCAGTGGGTCTTCAAGATCACGAAGTACTCGCAGGAGCTCTTGGCGGCGCTCGACGGGCTGGATCGCTGGCCCGACAAGGTGCGGCTGATGCAGCGCAACTGGATCGGCCGCTCCGAAGGCCTTTTGGTCCGCTTCGCGCTGGATGCGGCGACGACGCCGGCCGGCGAAAGCGAGCTGAAGATTTTCACCACGCGCCCGGACACGCTGTTCGGCGCAAAGTTCATGGCGATCTCGGCGGATCATCCGCTGGCGCAGGCAGCAGCCGCGAAGAACCCTGAGCTTGCGGAGTTCATCGCCGAGATCAAGAAGATCGGCACCGCGCAGGAGATCATCGACACTGCGGAGAAGCAGGGCTTTGACACCGGCATCCGCGCGGTACACCCGTTCGACCCGAGCTGGAAGCTGCCGGTCTATGTCGCCAATTTCGTGCTGATGGAATACGGCACCGGCGCGATCTTCGGCTGCCCGGCGCACGATCAGCGCGACCTCGACTTCGTCAACAAATACAATCTCGGCAACACGCCCGTGGTGTGCCCCGAGGGCCAGGATCCCAAGACCTTCGTCATCACCGACACCGCCTATGACGGTGACGGCCGCATGATCAATTCGCGCTTCCTCGATGGCATGACCATCGAGCAGGCCAAGGAAGAGGTGGCGAAGCGTCTCGAGACGGAGCTGCGCGGCAATGCGCCGGTCGGCGAGCGTCAGGTCAACTTCCGCCTGCGTGACTGGGGCATTTCGCGCCAGCGCTATTGGGGCTGTCCGATTCCCGTCATTCACTGTCCGAAGTGCGATGTGGTGCCGGTGCCGGATGTCGATTTGCCGGTGAAGCTGCCGGACGATGCGACCTTCGACCGGCCGGGCAACGCGCTCGATCATCACCCGACCTGGAAGCACGTCACCTGCCCGAAATGTGGTGGCAAGGCGCAGCGTGAGACCGACACCATGGACACTTTCGTGGATTCGTCCTGGTACTTCGCGCGCTTCACCGATCCCTGGAACGAGGCCACGCCGACGACGCCTGCGGTCGCCAACCGGATGCTGCCGGTCGACCAGTATATCGGGGGCGTCGAGCACGCGATCCTGCATCTGCTCTACAGCCGCTTCTTCACCCGCGCGATGAAGGCGACCGGGCACGTTGCATTGGACGAGCCGTTCGCCGGCATGTTCACGCAAGGCATGGTGGTGCACGAGACCTACCAGAAGGCCGACGGCACCTATGTGCAGCCGGCCGAGGTGAAGATCGAGGTTGGTGGCAACGGCCGCCGCGCGACGCTGCTGTCGTCGGGCGAAGACATCGCGATCGGCCCGATCGAGAAGATGTCGAAGTCGAAGAAGAACACGGTCGATCCTGATGACATCATCGAGACCTACGGTGCCGACGTCGCCCGCTGGTTCATGCTGTCGGACTCCCCGCCCGACCGCGACGTGATCTGGAGCGACGAGCGCGTCCAGGGCGCCTCGCGCTTCGTGCAGCGGCTGTGGCGGCTGGTGAACGATTCCGTCGAGCTCGGCAAGACTGCGCCGGCAGCCCGGCCGGCCAGCTTCGGCCCTGATGCCACCGCCTTGCGCAAGGCCGCCCACGGCGCGCTGGACAAGGTCACCACCGGCATCGAGCGGCTGCACTTCAACGTCTGCCTCGCCCATATCCGCGAATTCACCAATGCATTCTCGGAGGTGCTGCAGCGCCCCGGCCAGCCTCCGGCTGATCTCGCTTGGGCGATCCGGGAAGCCAGCCAGATCCTGGTCCAGCTGTTCTCGCCGATGATGCCGCATCTGGCCGAGGAGTGTTGGCAGGGGCTGGGGCACAAGGGGCTGGTTTCGGAGGCCAATTGGCCCCAAATCGAACGCGATTTGCTGGTTGAAGACAGCGTGAGCCTGGTGGTTCAGGTCAACGGCAAGAAGCGGGGTGAGGTCACAGTTGCAACAGCGGCCCAGAATCCGGAAATCGAGGCTGCCGTTTTGGCCCTCGATGCGGTAAAGCTGGCCTTGGACGGCAAGCCCGTCCGCAAGGTGATCATCGTCCCCAAGAGGATCGTGAATGTTGTCGGCTAGGATCCGTATCGCCGCCCGCTTGTTGGCAGTGGCCGCGCTGGCGGCGCTGACGGCCGGCTGCTTCCAGCCGATGTATGCCGAGCGCACCGACGGGACCCCCGGCCTGCGCGAGAAGCTGATGGGGGTCGAGCTGCCGCCGATCAGCAAGCCCAATGCGTCCCGCGAGGCCCGCGTCGGCGTCGAAATCCGCAATGCGCTGGCCTTCAAGCTTTACGGCACGGCGACGGGCATGCCACCGACTCACCGGCTGGACATCCGCTTCACCACCAGCCGCTCCTCGCTGATCGTCAGCGCTACGACGGGACTACCGACCAGCGAAAACCTTGGCATCGACGCCCAGTACAATCTGATCGAGGTCGCGACCGGCAGGTCGGTCATGACCGGCTCGACCTTCTCGCGCGTGTCCTATGACATGCCGGGGTCCTATCAGCGCTTCTCGCGCACCCGCGCCGTGCGCGATGCCGAGGATCGCGCCGCCAACGAGATCGCCGAGAACATCACCACCCGGCTCGCCTCGTTCTTCACCGCGGGCACCTGATTTAATTCCGTCATTCCGGGGCGCCCGAAGGGCGAACCCGGAATCCAGAGATTGTTGATCGAGATTCCGGGTTCGCGCTTGGCGCGCCCCGGAATGACAATTGGGCCCGATGGTCGCGCTCCGCGGAAAAGAGATCGACGCCTTCCTCGCCCGCCCCGATGCGGGCCGTCCGATCATCCTGCTCTACGGTCCCGATGCCGGCCTCGTCCGCGAGCGCGCCGATGCGCTGATCGCTTCCAGCGTCGATGATCCCAATGATCCGTTCTCGCTGGTCAAGCTCGACGGCGACGAGCTTTCCGCCGAGCCTTCGCGCCTCGTCGACGAAGCCATGACGGTGCCGCTGTTCGGCGGCCGCCGCGCCATCCGCGTTCGCGCCGGCTCGCGCAGCTTTGCCGGCGGAATCGAGACGCTGGCCGAGATGAACGTGAGGGATTGCCGCATCGTGATCGAGGCCGGCGAGCTCCGCCCGGAATCGCCGCTGCGCAAGGCCTGCGAGAAGGCCAAGACGGCGGTCGCGATCGGCTGCTATCCCGACACCGAGCGGGACCTTGCCAAGCTGATGGAGGACGAGCTCCGCATTGCAAACTTGCGCATCGCGCAGGACGCCCGCGCGGCGCTGATGTCGTTCCTCGGCGGCGACCGCCAGGCCTCGCGCAATGAGCTGCGCAAGCTGACGCTCTACGCCCACGGCAAGGGCGAGGTCACGCTGGATGACGTCATGGCCGTGGTCGCCGATGCGTCGGAACTGAAGCTCGATCCGATCGTCGACGGCGCCTTTGCCGGCCGGCCCGACATCGTCGAGACCGAGTTTGCAAAAGCCATGATCGCCGGCACCTATCCGGGCGTGATCATCTCCGCCGCGCAGCGCCAGGCCGCGTGGCTGCACAAATCGGCGCTCGCCATCGCCGACGGCACGCCCGTCTCCGCCGTGCTCGACGGCGGCTTTCCGCGCCTGCATTTTTCACGAAAGCCCGCGGTCGAAACCGCGCTGCGCAATTTCAGCCCGGCGCGGCTCGCCGCCATTATCGAGCAGCTCGCAACTGCCGCGCTCGATACCCGCAAGCAATCCACCCTCGCCGCCGCCATCGCCCAGCGTACGTTGATGGCGATCGCCGCGAATGCGAAACGGCGGGGCTAGGCCTCCGCTCTCTCCACGTCATTGCGAGCGAAGCGAAGCAATCCAGAGTCCCTCCGCGGAAAGATTCTGGATTGCTTCGCTCCGCTCGCAATGACGATGTGGATGCAGACGCGGCCGCAATGACAGAGCGAAGCACTAAATCCGTCATCCTGAGGTGCGAGCCGCGCGGCGCAACGCGGCGCGCGGGGAGCCTCGAAGGATGAACGGCCGAGATGCAGCCGGGCCGTCGCCCTTAGAGGGCCGCTGAAGAAGCGGCCATCTCAGGGTGATGGATTTAGAGAGCCGGTGCAGCTACAGCGCACCCTTCGCCAGCCGCTTCATCACCTCGTCGAGCTGATCGAGATTGCGGTAGTTGATCTGCACGGAGCCGCCGGGGTCCCGGTGATTGACGGTGACCTTGAGCCCGAGCGCGTCGCTGACGCGCTTCTCCAGATCGATCGTATCGGGGTCTTTTTCCTTGCCCCCGGTGGCGCGCGCCTTCTGCGGCTTGCGCTCCGGCACGCCTTCTTCATGTGCAAGCGCCTCGGCCTGCCGGACGTTGAGACCTTCCTCGACAATGCGCTTGGCGGCAGCGAGCGGATCCGGCACGCCGATCAGCGCGCGGGCGTGGCCAGCCGTCAATTCGCCGGTCGCGATGAAGGCCTGCACCTCGGCCGGCAGCTTGGTCAGCCGCATCATGTTGGCGACGTGGCTGCGGCTCTTGCCGACGACTTTTGCGATGTCGTCCTGGCTGCGTTTGAACTCGTTGGCGAGCGCGTGATAGCCCTGCGCCTCTTCCATCGGGTTGAGGTCTTCGCGCTGCACGTTCTCGACGATCGCGAACTCCAGCGCGTCGCTGTCGCTGATGTCGACCGGCACGATCGGCACCTCGTGCAAGCCGGCCATCTGCGAGGCGCGCCAGCGCCGCTCGCCGGCGATGATCTCGTAGCGATCCTGCGCGCCCTTCACCGGACGCACCACGATCGGCTGGATCACGCCATGCTGCTTGATGGAGTCGGAGAGCTCTTTGAGCTCGGTGTCCGAAAACGTACGGCGCGGATTGCGCGGATTGGCCTTGATGAATTCGATCGGCACCTTGCGCTGTGCGCGCGGTCGATCGACATGCTGGGCCTCGCCGCCGACGTCACCGATCAGACTCGCAAGACCTCGGCCCAGTCGCGAACGCGCTTCGTCGGCCATCGCCAGCTCCCTTGGATTCAACTCGAACGCTCCTGCTACTCTGCTCCCGTCATTCCGGCCGCGCGGAGCGCGAACCCGGAATATCGACGTTGATCAATTTCAAATCTCGGGATTCCGGATCAATTCGCGGGCCGCGAATTGTCCGGAATGACATCGCCTGGATTCAATGCGTCGTGCGCAGCTCGCGCTCGCGCTGGATCACTTCGGTGGCGAGGCGCAAGTAAGCTTCGCTGCCAACGCATTTGAGGTCGTAGACCAGCACCGGCTTGCCGTAAGACGGCGCCTCGGAGATGCGCACGTTGCGCGGGATCATGGTCTTGTAGACCTTCTCGCCCATGAACTGCCGGACGTCGGCGACGACCTGGTTCGACAGATTGTTGCGCGAGTCGAACATGGTCAGCACGATGCCGTGAATCGACAGGTTCGGATTGAGCGTCGAGCGCACTTGCTCGACGGTCTGCAAGAGTTGCGACAGACCTTCGAGCGCGAAGAACTCGCATTGCAGCGGCACCAGGATCGCGTCGGATGCCGCCATCGCGTTCACCGTGAGCAGGTTGAGCGAGGGCGGGCAGTCGATCAGCACATAGGTGTAGTCGGCGTCCGGCGAGACGTTGTTGTTGAGCGCGGCGATGGCGTCGCGCAACTTGAAGGCGCGGCCAGGCGTGGTGCCGAGCTCGAGCTCGAGGCCGGAGAGATCCATGGTCGAGGGCGCGATGTGCAGCCGCGGCACCGCGGTCGAGACCACCGCCTCGCGCAAGGCCGCTTCGCCGACCAGCACGTCGTAGGTCGAGCAGGAGCGGTTGCGGCGATCGATGCCGAGGCCGGTCGAGGCGTTGCCCTGGGGATCGAGATCGACGATCAGGACGCGCTCGCCGATCGCAGCGAGCGCCGTTCCGAGGTTGATCGCTGTGGTTGTTTTTCCCACGCCGCCCTTCTGATTCGCCAGCGCCAGGATGCGCGGGTGACCGTGTGGGACTTCATTGGTCTCTTGGGCGGCCTGTTCTGGCTGCGGCTCGTCAATCACGCTCATCGAAATTCCCCACTCACCCCCTGAACGCCTCAGCTGCGCCGTTCTGCGGCACTCAGCTCCACGATCCAGCCGTCGCCGGTACGGCTTGGGTGGAGCTGCGGCTGAATATTCCAATATTTAGCGGCTTCGGTCAATTCAGCCTCTACATCTTGACCCTTGAGAAATAGCGCCCTTGCGCCTTGGCGCATCAGCGGCTCCGCAAAGCCGATGAGTTGATGTAGCGGAGCCAGTGCACGCGCGGTGACGCAATCGACGGGGCCGGTGATTCTATCCACATTATCCCCGATCTCAGCGAGATGTACGACCCCCGGGGATGTGGTGACGCGAATCGCTTCGCGCAGGAACGCCGCCTTCTTGGCGATTCGCTCGACCAGATGGACGCTCGCGCCCGGCGTGCTGGCCATCGCGCAGGCCAGCACGACACCCGGGAAGCCGCCGCCGCTGCCGAGGTCGGCCCAGCGTTTTGCCGCCGGTGCGAGATCAACGAGCTGAAGCGAGTCGGCGATGTGCCGGGTCCAGAGGTTTGGCAGGGTCGAGGGCGCGACGAGATTGGTCTTGGCCTGCCACTCCCGGAGCAGCGCGATGTAGCGATCGAGCCGGGCTTCCGTTTCATGTGAAACGGGAGCGAGCTTGAGGGCTGCGGCCTTGTCGGCGGCGATGATCGCATCGAGTGACTGATCGTTGGCGCTGGCCTTGTCGATCCTCGGTCCGGCCGGCGCCGGCTCGACCCGCCGACGGGCGCCCTCACCCGCTCCGGGTCGTCGCGATAGCGGCCTATCCCCGCCCGATCCGCGCTGTTTCACGTGAAACGCCTATGCGATCGCCTTGGAGCTCTTGCGCGCCTCGCGCCGCAGATAGGCCGCGAGGATGCCGAGCGCCGCGGGCGTCATGCCATCGATCCGGCCCGCCTGGCCGACGGTGAAGGGTCGTGCCTTCTCAAGCTTGGCGCGGACCTCGTTGGAGAGACCGGGGACCAGCTTGTAGTCGACCTCGGACAGCACCATCCCCTCGTCGCGCCTGAAAGCTTCGACATCGGCGCTCTGGCGTTCCAGATAGACGTCGTATTTGGCATCGATCTCAAGGTGGGTGACGATGACAGAGTCGATAGCCGACAGCTCCGGCCAGATCCCACGGACTTGGCTCCAGCCGATCTCCGGATAGGCCATCAGCTCGAACGCCGAGCGGCGCTGGCCATCCCGGTTCAGCGACAGCCCGTGCTTGATCGCCTCGTTCGGGGTGATGGTCAGGGACTTCGAAAGCGTCCTGGCGGCGTTCAAAGCTTCCATCTTGGCGCGGTGATGCCGGGTCCGGGCACTGCCGACACATCCCAGCGCGATGCCCTTCTCGGTCAGGCGCTGATCGGCATTGTCGGCCCGCAGGGTCAGCCGGTACTCGGCCCGGGAGGTGAACATCCGATAGGGCTCGGTGATCCCACGGGTGACGAGGTCGTCGATCATCACACCGAGATAGCCGTCGGCGCGGTCGAACACCGTGAGCGCGGCGCCGCTGGCAGCCAATGCCGCATTAACCCCGGCCACGATGCCCTGCCCGGCGGCCTCCTCGTATCCGGTGGTGCCGTTGATCTGCCCGGCCAGGAACAGGCCGCGCAGACGCTTGGTCTGCAGGGTCGGATCGAGCTCGCGGGGATCGATGTGGTCGTATTCGATGGCGTAGCCCGCCCGCACCATCTTCACCCGCTCCAGGCCGGGAATGCTGGCGAGGATCGCGAGCTGGACCTCCTCAGGAAGCGAGGTCGAGATGCCGTTGGGATAGACCGTCGTATCGTCCAGCCCTTCCGGCTCCAGGAAGATCTGGTGGCCGTCGCGATCACCAAAGCGGACGATCTTGTCCTCGATCGAGGGGCAATAGCGCGGTCCGGAGCTCTTGATCTGGCCGGAGTACATCGGGGAGCGATGGACATTGGCGCGGATCACCGCATGGGTCGCGGCCGTGGTCCGGGTAATCCCGCACTGGATCTGCGGGGTCGTGATCCGCTCGGTCATGACCGAGAACGGCTCCGGAGGATCGTCACCAGGCTGCATCTCGACCGCGGACCAGTCAATCGTGGTGCCATCCAGACGCGGGGGAGTACCGGTCTTGAGCCGTCCAAGGGTGAAGCCGGCACGCTCGAAGGAGCCGGACAGACCCATCGCGGGGGCCTCGCCGACGCGTCCGGCGGGCCAGTTTTTCTCGCCGAGATGGATCAGGCCGCGCAGGAAGGTGCCGGTGGTGACGACGACGGCCCCTGCCCGGAACTCCCGACCATCGGCCAAGCGCAGTCCGGTGACCCGTCCCTCGACCACGATCAGCTCATCGGCCTCGCCTTCGATGACGGAGAGGCCCTCAGTGTCCCGGATCGCGGCCTGCATCGCCGCCGCATAGAGCTTCCGATCCGCCTGGGCACGCGGACCACGAACAGCGGGGCCCTTGCGGCGATTGAGGACGCGAAATTGGATGCCGCCGGCATCTGCGACACGGCCCATCAGACCATCGAGCGCATCGACCTCACGGACCAGATGGCCCTTGCCGAGCCCGCCGATGGCGGGATTGCAGGACATTGCGCCGACCATGGAGAAACGATGCGTCACCAGAGCGGTCGTCGCGCCCATCCGGGCCGCCGCAGCCGCAGCTTCACAGCCGGCGTGGCCGCCGCCAATCACGATGACGTCGAAACTCTCTCGCTCTGTTCGCATGGGCGGACTTCTAGCTCAGAGCGGAAAAAGCCGGAAGTGGAAACTGGGCCAGGCGGTGTTTCACGTGAAACGGGACGGCTTGAAATGGCGGGCAGCATTTTCGTGAAAACAACCCATGCACAGTAGAAGGAGCCTTGAAGACATTACTGTTTCACGTGAAACAATCTGCACCAGCCGGAGACGAACGATAGCGAGACCTACGACGCTCGGGGGACATCGCTCATGGGTCGGAACCCGAGCTGTTTCAAGCGATTCACGAGCCCCCAAGGGAACGACGTTTCACGTGAAACAACAAGGGACGGAACAAGCGCTAGTTCTACAATGAAGAACTAGCGCTACTTTCCAATGCAGAACCTCTGAAAGATGGCCCCTAGGACGTCCTCGACGTCCACTCGCCCCAAAAGCCGACCCAAGGCAAAGGCGGCGGCGCGCAACTCTTCGGCCGCCAGCTCCTCGCCGTCTTCTACAAGCTCCAGACTCCGGCGCAAGCTGTCAGACGCCTGGCGCAGCAGCTCGCGTTGGCGAGCCCGGGTTACCAAAGCACCCTCGGTCGTTCCGAAGAATTCGGCGGCAAACTTGACGAGGGCATCAACCAGTTCCGGAATGCCGTCGCCCTGGCTCGCTGAGATCCCGAACTCGCCCTGCAGCGCGGCACCCCCGATCGCGCCCAGATCAATCTTGTTGCGAACGATCCAGACCGAACCGCCAGACGAAGCAACACCGTCACCGGATTTCCGGAGCGAGCGCAGCGCTCCCGGGTCGACGGCTTGCCCACTCTCCACCAGCCACAACACCAGGTCAGCGCCGTCGGCGCGCGCCCGCGCTCGGCGCACGCCCTCCTGCTCCACGGGATCATCGGTCTCGCGGATGCCGGCGGTGTCGATCACCGTGACGGGATAGCCGTCGAGATCGAGCTGCACCTCGATCACGTCGCGCGTGGTCCCAGCATGCGGCGAGACGATCGCGACCTCGCGGCGCGCCAGCTGATTCATCAGCGTCGACTTGCCGACATTCGGCTCGCCTGCAATCGCAACCACCAGGCCGTCGCGCAGGCGTTCAGCTTGTCCCTGTGCCGCAAGGACTCTTGCGATTTCGTCGTGAAGCGCTCTGATCGCTTTCACCGCCGGCGCCCTCAGCTCCGCCGGCACGTCGCCTTCATCGGAAAAATCGATGCCGGCCTCGATCAGCGCGGACGCCTCGATGATTCGCTCGCGCCAGTCGCGCGCGCGGTCGCCGAGCAGGCCTTGCAACTGGCGCAGCGCCTGACGTCGTTGCCGGTCGGTGTCGGCGTGGATGAGATCGTCGAGGCCCTCGGCCTCGGTGAGGTCGAGCTTGCCGTTCTCGAAGGCGCGCCGGGTGAATTCTCCGGGCTCAGCGGCTCGGATATTCGGAATTACAGAAATAGCCGAGAAGAGCGCCATCAGCACCGCGCGCCCGCCATGGACGTGAAATTCGGCGATGTCCTCGCCGGTCGCGCTGGCCGGTCCTGGAAACCAGAGCACGACCGCGTCGTCGATCGGCCGGCCCGCCCCGTCCCGGAGCAGCCGGCGGCTCGCCTGCCGCGGCGCCGGGAGCCGGCCCGCAAGCGTGGTCAGCACCAGTCCGGCCTGCGATCCAGACACCCGCACCACGGCGATCGCACTCGGCGCCCGGCCGGATGACAGCGCAAAAATGGTCTGGTCTCGCGGATGCATGGCCTATTTGTCCGGCTGCCGATGAAAAGGCAAATATCCGTTTTCAGCCCGGCGAGCGGCAGCTTATTGCTTGCGCCCAATTTCGCAGCAAATGTTGTACTGCACCGCAACAAAGCCAAGGCCGCTGCATTTTTGCTGCGAGAATGCCTCTCGCACAGCGAGGTAGGCCCATCAAGATTCAAGTATTATTTTGATATATCAACAGATTAGCGGAAGCCGAGGCGAGGTGGTTGGCCGCCCCGTCATGCTGCACCTCTGCTGCAGCAAAGCCGCACAACAAAAAGGGCGCCCGAAGGCGCCCTTGATCTTTGCTGCAATGCACTCAGGTGTTCATGGAGTCGAAGAACTCCGAATTGCTCTTGGTCGAGCGCAGCTTGTCGAGCAGGAAGTCGATCGCGTCCATCGTGCCCATCGGATTGAGGATGCGGCGGAGCACGTACATCTTCTTGAGCACCTGCGGATCGGTGATGAGCTCCTCCTTGCGGGTGCCGGAGCGCGAGATGTCGATCGCCGGGAAGGTGCGCTTGTCCGAGACCTTGCGGTCCAGGATCAGTTCCGAGTTACCGGTGCCCTTGAACTCCTCGAAGATGACTTCGTCCATGCGGCTGCCGGTATCGACCAGCGCAGTCGCGATGATGGTCAGCGAGCCGCCCTCCTCGATGTTGCGGGCGGCACCGAAGAACCGCTTCGGCCGCTGCAGCGCGTTGGCGTCGACACCGCCGGTCAGCACCTTGCCGGATGACGGCACGACGGTGTTGTAGGCGCGGCCGAGGCGGGTGATCGAATCGAGCAGGATCACCACGTCGCGGCCATGCTCGACCAGGCGTTTTGCTTTTTCGATCACCATCTCGGCGACCTGGACGTGGCGCACGGCCGGCTCGTCGAAGGTCGAGGAGACGACTTCGCCCTTCACCGAGCGCTGCATGTCCGTGACTTCTTCCGGACGCTCGTCGATCAGAAGCACGATCAGATAGCATTCGGGATGATTGTGCGTGATCGAATGCGCGATGTTCTGCATCAGCACGGTTTTACCGGTGCGCGGCGGCGCCACGATCAGCGCGCGCTGGCCCTTGCCGATGGGAGCGACGATGTCGATCACGCGTGCAGACAGGTCTTTCCGCGTCGGATCGTCGATTTCCATGCGGAAGCGCTGGTTCGGAAACAGCGGCGTCAGGTTGTCGAAATTGACCTTGTGCTTGGCCTTTTCCGGGTCCTCGAAATTGAGCGTGTTGACCTTCAGCAGCGCAAAGTAGCGCTCGCCCTCTTTCGGGCTGCGGATATGGCCTTCGATGGTGTCGCCGGTGCGCAGGCCGAAACGGCGGATCTGCGAGGGCGAAACGTAGATGTCGTCCGGGCCCGGCAGATAATTCGCATCGGGCGAGCGGAGAAAGCCGAAGCCGTCGGAGAGCACCTCGACGACGCCCTCGCCGACGATGTCGGTCTCGGCAATCGAAAGCTGTTTGAGGATGGCGAACAGCAGCTCCTGCTTGCGCATGGTGCTGGCGTTCTCGACCCCGTTCTCTTCCGCGAACGAGACGAGCTCGGCCGGGGTTTTCGACTTGAGGTCCTGGAGTTTGATTTCCCGCATTGGGGTGGTCCTGTGGGGTAACCTGAAAAAGAGGGGGTGCGAGGAGGCTCTGAAATGCGGACGCGAGCAGGTGCAGGTAAGGTCCGCAGGTCTGGCAAGGTGAGTGCCGGTGAGGCTTCAAACCTGATGCGGTGTCCGGCTTCTGGAAAGCTCGGACACAACCACATCCGCCTGCGTTGGGTGGGATATCGACAATATAGAAAATCGCTCACCGCTCCGCAAGCCGAAGCGCTGAGCTATTCGTCGCGTGGCCTGCCTAGAACGGCTTCACGATCACCATGATGACGATGAAAATCATCAGGACGGTCGGCACCTCATTGATAATCCGATAGAATTTCTGGCTGCGCGGGCGCCGGTCGGCGGCAAAATCCTTTAGCCAGCGCGAAAAAAAGCCGTGGACCGCAGACAGCACCAGGACCAATGCCAGTTTTACGTGCAGCCAGCCGAACGAGAACCAATGGCCGGACCAGGCGAGAAAGAGCCCGGCGAGCCAAGTGACGATCATGGCGGGATTGATGATCGCCTTGAGCAGCCGACGCTCCATGATCTTGAACGTCTCCGACTGCTTCGAGCCGATTTCGGCCTCGCAATGATAGACGAACAGCCGCGGCAGATAGAGCATGCCGGCCATCCAGGCGATGACGGCGATCACGTGCAACGCCTTGATCCAGAGATAGACGTCTTCGAACATTTTCGGGGGTCCGGATTCCTGCCCAGCTCAGGGAACGCTGGGGATAGTAAGAACTCGTTAAGGTCTTACCCTGCACACATATCCGTCCGTAGCGCCTTCCTCAAATCTAGAATCTTAGATTCTTAAGGTTTGAGTCTTAGTGACCGTGGATTGGACTCACGCAATTCCATCCGCGGGTTCACGCGCGCTTGTTCACATCCATCCACATATCCCGGACAGCCTCTGCCGACTTCCGATAAGTCAGTCGGCTTCAAAGGCTTGCGCGTTTCTATCGGCAGCTTATCAAGGGGGTTGTCCGCGCAATCCCGTTTCCGTCTCGGCAGGGTGCCGGACTTGTTCTGAACGGGAGCGGTGTGAAGAAAATCGGCCGTTGTCCCGTCCCTGGTGTCGCACATCCCTTTCCGAGGCGTTAAGGTCCACAGAAATCCACAAACCACCCCAACGAAATTCAAAGGGTTTTTGTGCCGACCTCGAACAATTATTTCCATCTGCACCTGGTCTCGGACTCCACGGGTGAGACCCTCATCACCGTGGCGCGCGCGGTCGCGGCCCAATACGCCAACGTGACGCCGGTCGAGCATGTCTATCCGCTGGTGCGCAGCCAGAAGCAGCTCGATCGCGTGCTCGACGAGATCGAGGAAGCGCCGGGGATCGTGCTGTTCACGCTGCTCGAGAAGGATCTGGTCGCGAGACTCGAGGACAAGTGCAAGGAGATCAATGTTCCGAGCCTGTCGATCATCGGTCCGGTGATGCAGCTGTTCGAAGCCTATCTGGGAGCAGCGACCACCGGCCGGGTCGGCGCCCAGCACGTCCTCAACGCGGAATATTTCAAGCGCATCGACGCGTTGAACTACACGATGATTCATGACGATGGTCAGCACGTCGAAGGCCTCGACGAGGCCGACGTGGTGCTGGTCGGCGTGTCGCGCACCTCGAAGACGCCGACATCGATCTATCTCGCCAATCGCGGCATCCGCACCGCCAATGTGCCGCTGGTTCCGGGCATTCCGGTGCCCTCACAATTGGAGACGCTGACGCGTCCGCTGGTGGTCAGCCTGCACGCCACGCCGGAACGCCTGATCCAGATCCGCCAGAATCGCCTGCTGTCCATGGGCGCCGAGTCTGGCAGCGACACCTATACCGACAAGCAGTCGGTCACCGAGGAGGTCGCGTTTGCGCGCAAGCTGAGCGCCAAGCATGACTGGCCGCTGCTGGACGTCACACGCCGCTCGATCGAGGAAACCGCGGCGGCGATCATGAAGCTCTATAGCGATCGCCAGCGCAACCGGCCCTCGGAATAGTCTCCGCCATGGCTCTGTGGCGCGGTACATCCCCGTTGATCCTGGCCTCGCAAAGCAGCGCGCGCAAAATGCTGCTGGCCAATGCCGGGCTCGAATTCGAGGCCGTGACGGCCGATATCGACGAGCGCGGCATTCAGGCAAGCTCCAAGCTCAGCAATCCGCGCGAAATCGCTCTGCTCCTGGCCCGAGAAAAGGCCAAGGCCGTTTCGGCGGGTCATCCGGGGAGCTACGTGATCGGCGCTGACCAGACATTGGCTCTTGGACTGCGTCTCTTCAACAAGCCCGCAGGCCGCGCGCAGGCGTTGGCGCAATTACGGGATCTCGCCGGCAGGAGCCACGAGCTGAATTCCGCCGTGGCCGTGGCCCGCGACGGCAAGATTGTTTTCGAGGAGGTCTCGGTGGCGCGCATGACCATGCGGCAGATGAGCGAAGCCGAGCTCTCGGCCTATCTCGACGCTGCCGGCGATGCCGTGACAAGAAGCGTCGGCGCCTATCAGCTCGAAGGCCTCGGCATCCATCTGTTCGAGCGCATCGAGGGCGACCATTTCACCATTCTCGGCCTGCCGCTGCTGCCGCTGCTTGCGTTCCTGCGGAGCGAGCAGCTAATTGCGGTGTAGCTGCGAGAGAAGGCTGGGCGCTGATGCGAATCCTGGGACTGACCGGCTCGATCGGGATGGGCAAATCCACCACCGCGAAATTATTCGCGGAGGCCGGTGTTCCCGTCTACGACGCCGATGCCGCCGTGCATCAGCTCTATGAGGGCGAAGCAGCCCCCGCGATCGAGGCCGCCTTCCCCGGCACCACCGCGAACGGCAAGGTCGACCGGCAAAAACTGTCGGCGCGCGTCGTGCATGATCCCGCTGCGATCAAGCAGCTCGAGCAGATCGTTCATCCGATGCTCGGCGCCTCCCGGCAGAAATTCTTCGCTGATGCCGAGGCCGCCAAGGCGCCGGTGGTGGTGCTGGACATTCCGCTGCTGTTCGAAACCGGCGGCGAGAAGCGGGTCGACGCCGTGGTCGTGGTCTCGACCTCGCCGGAGCTCCAGCGCCAGCGGGTGCTGGCGCGCGGCACGATGGACGAGGCGAAGCTCGATGCCATCATCGCCAAGCAGACGCCCGATGCCGAGAAGCGCAAGCGAGCCGATTTCGTGGTGGATACCTCACACGGACTTGACCCGGTGCGCGCTCAAATCAAGCACATCCTGGCCGAGGTCGTTAAGATGCCGCAGCGGCGAGCCTGATTCGCCGTCTCACACGGTTCTTAAAGACATGCGCGAAATCGTCCTCGACACCGAAACCACCGGCCTCGATCCGCTCCGCGGCGACCGCCTGGTTGAAATCGGCTGCGTCGAGATCTTCAACCGCATGCCGACGGGGCAAAGCTTTCACGTCTACATCAACCCTGAACGCGACATGCCGGCGGAAGCCTTCGCGGTGCACGGACTATCGTCCGAATTCCTGGCGACCAAGCCATTGTTCCACGAGATCGCCGAAGAGTTTCTTGAATTCATCGGCGACGCCCCGCTGGTGATCCACAACGCCTCGTTCGACATCGGCTTCATCAATGCCGAGCTCGACCGCGTCAAGCGCGCCGCGATCCCGCGCGAGCGGCTGGTGGATACCCTGCTGCTGGCGCGTCGGAAGCATCCCGGCGTGTCCAACCGGCTCGACGATCTCTGCTCGCGCTACGCCATCGACAATTCACACCGTACCAAGCACGGCGCGCTGCTGGACGCCGAGCTGCTGGCTGAGGTCTATGTCGATCTGGTCGGGGCGCGGCAGTCGCAGCTGCTGCTGGCTTCGGACACCCAGGAGATTCGCGTCAGTGCGACCGGCGATGCGCCGCGGCGGCAGCGCCTGGTGCCGCTCGCACCGCGGATTTCGGAGGCCGAGCGCGAGGCCCATCGGGCCTTCATTGCAACGATGGGCGACAAGGCGATCTGGAACGAGTACCTGCCCGCTCCAGCCGCCGTGGCGGTCGCTCAGGCCTGACCGGCTTGACCCTGAGCGGCCATTTGCCGCTCCATGTTCTGGCGATAGAGACCGACGAAGTCGACCGGATCCAGCATCAGGGGCGGGAACCCGCCGTCGCGCACCGCGGTCGCGATGATCTCGCGCGCGAACGGGAACAAGAGACGCGGGCACTCGATCATGACCAGCGGGTGCAGGTTCTCCTTGGGCACGTTGACGATCCGGAACACGCCGGCATAGGCGAGCTCGAACGAGAACATCACCTTGCTAGCGGCCTCGGCCTTGCCCTCGACCGTCAACGTCACCTCGAACTCCTGTTCGCTGAGGTTGTTGGCGCTGACATTGATCTGGATGTTGATCTGCGGCGGCTGGCCCTGCTGCTGGAGCGAGCTCGGCGCGTTGGGATTTTCGAACGAGAGGTCCTTGGTATATTGCGCCAGCACGTTGAGCTGGGGAGCCTGGGCCGCCTCGGGAGGGGTGCCGTTACCGTTGGTCATGAAAGTCTCTCCTTACCCGATTGGGGCTGAATTTCGCGGCGGTTGGCTAACATAGGGCCGCCTCGTTCCACAAGGACGAACGGTCCCGGATCGGGATTCGGGCCGCGCCCGCAGCTTTGACATTCATCCTGCCTTTTCCGCGAAACTGCGCCCTAAACGATTGAAGATGCGCGATTTCCGGGCAGGATCGGGTTTCCCCTTAAGCATAAAACGCGCTACACTCGGCGCTGTGCCAAAAGGCGCCATTGGCCGGGCAAGATTTCGTGCCTACATCCCGAGGACCTGATGTGGATCCAAAATGGTGATGTAGACTTGCCGTTTCTGCGAGGAACGGTCTACTGGCCGGATTGATTTTCCCGGCAACGACCCCTGAAAAGACCAGAAAGCGAATACGACGTGGACATCTACACCATCATATTCCTGGCGCTGGCCGTCTTCATCTTCTTGAGACTGCGTAGCGTGCTGGGGCAGCGCACGGGCAACGAGCGGCCGCCGTTCGATCGCACCGCCGCCCGCAATGCGCTGGGGGGTGCCCAGGACAACAACGTCGTGACCATGCCGGGCAAGGTAATCGACCAGGCCCCGCTGGCGCCGACGGCGGAGCCCACCCCGCCCTCCGATCGCTGGAAGGAGCTGGCCGAGCCGGGCACTGCGCTGGCGCAGGGCCTCGATGCCATCGTCGAGAAGGATTCCAGCTTCGACCCGCGCCATTTCCTCTCGGGCGCCCGCGGCGCCTACGAGATGATCGTGCTGGCCTTCGCCAATGGCGACCGCCGCGCGCTGCGCGACCTGTTGTCGTCGGAGGTCTATGAGAGCTTCGACGCCGCGATCAAGGGGCGCGAGAAGAACGAGCAGAAGACCGAGACGCGCTTCGTCTCGATCGACAAGGCCGAGCTCGTCGGCGCCGAGCTGCGCGATCGCACCGCCCAGCTCACCGTGCGATTCGTTTCGCAGATGATCTCGGCCACCCGCGACAAGGCCGGCAACATCGTCGACGGCAGCGCCGACACGGTCGCCGACATCACCGACATCTGGACTTTCGCCCGCGACACCTCCTCTCGCGATCCGAACTGGAAGCTGGTTGGCACCGGAAGCGCGAATTAAGACTTTCCTGAAGACCGGCGCGACGGCGCTTTGCGCAGGTGCCGTCGTGCTGTCGTCGTTTTCGCTCGGCGCCGAGGCGGCGCGGCGCCACCATCGCAACCATCACCATCATCTGCCGCAAGTGCCTGCCGCTCCGCCGCGGGCCTTGCCCTATCCGCAGCTCTCCCTGCCGTTCGAAATTCCCGGCGCGCAATATCTGCCGCTGGCCTGGGCGGACGTGAAGGGTTGGGGCTACGACGATCATCTCGCCGCCTACAAGACCTTCCGCGCCAGCTGCCGATCGATCAATGCGCAGAACGGCGCGGCCGAAGTCAAGGCTTTGGGCGCCTCGCTGAGCGAGCCTTGCCGGGCTGCCAAAACGCTCGATCTCACCGACGATGCCAAGGCGAAGACCTTCTTCGAGGAGAATTTCGCGCCGCTGCGGATCTCGCGCCTAGGGGAGCCCGATGGTTTCGTCACCGGCTATTACGAGCCGGTGCTGGAGGGATCGCGCACGCAGACCGACGTCTACAACGTGCCGGTCTATCGCCGTCCCTCGAACCTGTTCGTGCGCGGCTACAAGCAGGATTCGGTCAGCCTGCCCAACAAAGGCCCGGTCTATCGCAAGATCGGCCGCCGCAAGCTCGTGCCCTATTACGACCGCGGCGAGATCGAGGACGGCAAGATCGCCGGCCGCGGGCTGGAGATTGCGTGGCTGAAGGACCCGACCGATCTCTTGTTCGCCCAGATCCAGGGCTCGGCGCGGATCAAGTTCGAGGACGGCAGCTCGGTTCGGCTCAATTACGACGCCTATAACGGCTATCCCTACACGGCGGTCGGTCGCATCCTGATCGAGCGCGGCATCATCCCGAAAGAGGAGATGTCGATGCAGAAGATCAGGGAGTGGATGGCGCAAAACCCCGACGGCGCCAAGGAGCTGCGCCGCCAGAACCGCGCCTACATCTTCTTCCGCGAGGTCAACCTCTCCGACAAGGACGAGGCGGTGGGCGCGCAGGGCATTCCGCTGACGGCGGGACGCTCGATCGCGGTCGACAAATCGCTGCATGTCTACGGCACACCGTTCTTCATCGAGGGCGAGCTGCCGATCGAGTCCGAACGCGCCAAAACGCCGTTCCACCGGCTGATGATCGCGCAGGACACCGGTTCGGCCATTATTGGGCCTGCGCGCGCCGATCTGTTTTTCGGCGCTGGCCAGGAAGCAGGCCGTATCTCCGGGCGGCTGCGCCACCCCATGCATTTCGTGATGCTGGTGCCGAAGAGCCTCGATCCCGCCCCGCGCGCCGCGAAGCTGCCGATACCGGACCCCAGGCCCTCGGAGAAGATCGCAAAGCTGTTTCCGCAAACCGACCCGGCAAAGACGGGCACGCCTGCTGCCGCCGCGGCGCAAGGCAAGAACGAAACGGTTGCTATCGCCGGCCCCGTTCCGCTACCGGTGCCGCGTCCCGCGATCGAGCCCGCCTCTGAGCCGCGTCGACCGGTGAAGAATCGTCCTCATCGTCAGCAATGAAACGATCGTCCCGTCCGCCCGTGCTGGAGCCTCGCCCCTCGCCGCGCCGCCGCGCGCTGAGCGAGGAGGAGCGCGAGCTGTGGGATACTGTCTCAAGACAGGTCAAGCCGCTGCGGAAGCATCGCCTAGCGAAGGCGCATGCCGCGCCGCGCGCTGAGTCGACACCCGCTGCGCCTGCCATCCGCTCCGCGTCATCGCCGCGGCCCGTCGCCGCCGCGCCGGCGCCGCGTGTCACAAAACCGTCCGTGCCGCCCCTGGCGCCGCTCGGCAAGCGCGAGCGGACGAAGCTCTCGCGCGGCCGCAGCGAGATCGAGGCGCGGCTCGATCTGCACGGCATGACCCAGACGCGCGCCCATCGCGCGCTGGCCGGATTCCTGCACCGCGCCCATCAGGACGGCCTGACCTTCGTGCTCGTCATCACCGGCAAGGGCCGCAGCGGCGGCGAGAGCGGCGTGCTCCGCCGCCAGGTGCCGGAATGGCTGAGCCTGCCCGAATTCCGCGCCTTCGTCGTCGGCTTCGAGACCGCGCATATCGGCCACGGCGGCGAGGGCGCGCTGTATGTGCGGATCAGGCGGGCGAGGCTTTAGAACGGCCGGATGATTCCGACGCGCGGGATCAGCGTGAGGATCAGGCCGAAGATATTCGTCGTGCGATCCTCGGACGGAATCGGCAACGTTTCCCGCTTCGCCGGCAGCATCTTCACCGCATGCAGGATCAGGAACATGCAGACTGCCCAGTTCGAGATCCAGCGCGAATAGTCGAACACCATCGCGAACATCACGAGATAAGCGAGGCTGATGCCGGTCAGCGCCGCGACCACGAGGCGGCGGTGCAGCTCACTCGCGAGCGCGCCGATCAAGCTCGCAAAGAAGCGCCACAGCGGCGTATGCAGCCAGATCAAGAGTGCGAACACGGGCACGCCGAGGATGTTGTGCGGCAGGCGGCCCCAGGTGTCGGCAACCTCCTTCGCCAGCGGCTGGTACCAGATATAGGCGAATTGCAAGAGGTCAGTCCGCGACGGATCGGCCATCCGGGTCTTCAGGTGCGCGACGAAATCCGCTTCAAGAATCGGCATCGTTCCCAGGAATTGCGCCGCAAAGAACAGCGCGGAGACGATAAGCAAGGCAACGGCGCCGAAAGCGATGTTGCTGCGGCTGCTGCCGTAGGTCAGGTAGTGCCTGATCACGACGATGGTGATGATCGTCGGCACATACATCAAGAGATGAATGTGATGGATCAGCACGAGAATGATCGAGAACAGCGCGGCCGTGGCCACGAACAGCAAGGAGCGCGCCGGCATCAGCAGCAGGACGATCGCGAGCGCGCAGCCATAGATGTCGAAATGGCCGAGCGTGTGCATGAAATTCTTCAGGAAGAACGGCGAGCCCGCGGTGAAGACGAACAGCGGCAGCGTTCCTGCGGTGAAGCCGAACGTCTTCTGGAAAAGTTTTGCGTACAACCCCAGCGTCACCAGCCAGGTCACGCCGCCGAGTGCGAACACCAACCATACCGGCACCTTCGCCGTGAACAGCGCGACGATTGCCCCGATCAGCGCGCGCTTGATGAAGCCGAAATGGTAATCGACGAGCAGGTGGATGTAGGGGACGTAAGGCGGCAGCCGGATCTTGTGGATCAAGACGCCGACGATGATCGCGGCGTTGATCGCGAGCAGAAGCCGCCAGGGGTTTTTCCCGATCCGAGCGATCACGCCGCACCCGAGATGGCGCGATCTATCTCCGCCGTCGTCCCGGACAAGCGAGCTCCTGGCAACGCGCAGCGTTGTCCAGAGCGAGCGCAGATCCGGGACCCATAACCACAGGAAGTCGTCTGAGCCGGGATCGGAGTCGCCATCTGCTTCAACAAGAGCCGCCGGTGGTTATGGGTCCCCGCGTTCGCGGGGACGACGGCGGCATCAATAGCGCGGCAGCCCAAAATTACAAAATGAACCGGCTCAGGTCCGCGTTCTTGGCGAGGTCGCCGATATGCTTTTGCACGTAATCCGCGTCGAGCCGGATGGTCTCGCCGTTGCGGTCCGGGGCGGTGAAGGAGATCTCGTCCAGCACGCGCTCCATCACGGTCTGCAGCCGCCGCGCGCCGATGTTCTCGACGGTGGAATTGACGGCCACCGCAATGTCGGCCAGCGCATCGATGGCGCTGTCGGTGATGTCGAGCGTCACGCCCTCGGTCTGCATCAGGGCGACATATTGCTTGATCAGCGAGGCCTCGGGCTCGGTCAGGATGCGGCGCATGTCGTCGCGGGTCAGGGCCTGCAACTCGACGCGGATCGGCAGGCGGCCCTGCAATTCCGGCAACAGGTCGGACGGCTTGGCGACGTGGAAGGCGCCGGAGGCGATGAACAGGATGTGGTCGGTCTTCACCGCGCCATGCTTGGTCGCGACCGTGGTGCCCTCGATCAGCGGCAGGAGATCGCGCTGCACGCCCTCGCGCGAAACGTCGCCGCCGACGCGGCCCTCGCGGGCGCAGATCTTGTCGATCTCGTCGAGGAACACGATGCCGTTGTTCTCGGCCGCGCTGATCGCTTCCAGCGTTAGCTGCTCGGTATCCAGCAGCTTGTCGGATTCCTCGTTGACGAGGATCTCGTGCGAGCCTTCGACCGTCAGCCGCCGCGTCTTGCTGCGGCCGCCCAGCTTGCCGAAGATGTCGCCGATCGAGATCGCGCCCATCTGTGCGCCCGGCATGCCCGGGATCTCGAACATCGGCATGCCGCCGCCGGACGACTGCGTCTCGATCTCGATTTCCTTGTCGTTGAGCTCGCCGGCGCGCAGCTTCTTGCGGAAGGATTCCCGCGTCGCCGAGCTGGAATTGGCGCCGACCAGTGCGTCGAGCACGCGCTCCTCGGCAGCGAGCTGGGCGCGCGCCTGCACGTCCTTACGCTTCCTCTCGCGCACTTGCGCGATCGCGACCTCGACGAGATCGCGCACGATCTGCTCGACGTCGCGGCCGACATAGCCGACTTCCGTGAACTTTGTGGCTTCCACCTTCAGGAACGGCGCATTGGCAAGCTTGGCCAAACGTCGCGCGATTTCCGTCTTGCCGACGCCGGTGGGGCCGATCATCAAAATGTTCTTCGGCAGCACCTCTTCGCGCAGGGAGCCTTCGAGCTGCTGCCGGCGCCAGCGGTTGCGCAACGCGATCGAGACGGCGCGCTTGGCGTCGTCCTGGCCGACGATGAAACGGTCGAGTTCGGAAACGATTTCGCGGGGGGAGAAGTCTGTCATGTCTGATTAGCTAGGGCGGGAGGCGGCCAAGGACAAGCCGCATTTTAGGTCAGATGATCGGCGGACCGGATTGCCATATCTTCACGGCCTCGAGCGGATGGATCAGCATCAGGATATTGAGCGTCAGATTGTCGCGAATGTGGAGCGCCAGCATGATCTCGAAGGCAAGCCCGAGCAGCACGGTCGCGGTGACAGGCAGCATGCGAGCGGCGAGGAACCCCAGGACCATGGCCATATTGTCCGAGACCGAATTGACGATGCTGTCGCCGTAATAATCCAGCGAGATCGTGCCGGCGCGGTAGCGCTCGATGATGAAGGGCGAGTTCTCGACGATCTCCCAGGCGCCTTCGATCATCATCGCGATGATCAGCCGGGCCGGCCAGGACAAAGGCAGGAGCGGCAGCCGTGCGAACAGCAGCCAGGTCAAGCCGTAGAACAGGAAGCCGTGCAGCACGTGCGAAAAGCTGTACCAATCGGCGATCTGCTGCGAATTCTCCGAGCTGTTCACCACGCCATGCCAGAGCTTGATGGTGCCACAGGTGCAGATCGGCACCTGCCCCATCGCAAGCAGGATCGAGGCCTGCAGCGCCAGCAGCAACAGCGCGAGGCCGACCCAGGCGAGCGGCGGAAATGCGACCTTGCTCTCGCTCGTCTGCACCAGCGTCACGGTTCGCGCACCATCAGCAGCGCCGGACCGTCCGGCGTCTCGACCATGCGCTCGCGGATGAATCCCGCCTTCTCGTAAGCGCGCAGCGCGCGCAGGTTCAGCGGGTCTGGATCAGTGACCATGCGCGGCAGACCATGCCGAAAACGTTCATCAACGAATTGGCGAATGAACGCCGAGCCGTGGCCGCGCGCGATCATGTCGCCGTCGCCGATGAACAGATCGATCCCACGCGTGCCCTCCGGTTGCAGCCCGAAACCCGTATTCCAGGCGGTCAGGCAGTAGCACTGAAGATAGCCGAAGGGCTCGTCGCCAGCCAACACGATCAACTGGTCCATCGCGGGCTCATCGAGATCGCCGCTGACCAGTGCAAACTGCTCGTCCGGATCGCCCCACCACTCCCTCACATGGGCCTCTCCCAGCCACCGCCGGATGAGCGGCAGGTCGGCCACGGTCATGGGGCGGAAG
The DNA here is from genome assembly GCF_000473065.1 of Bradyrhizobium sp. WSM1743. Taxonomy (GTDB): domain Bacteria; phylum Pseudomonadota; class Alphaproteobacteria; order Rhizobiales; family Xanthobacteraceae; genus Bradyrhizobium. The sequence continues at coordinate 266 of NZ_AXAZ01000027.1, read as the reverse complement.
GTGTAAGGAAGGCACATCATAGACCAAGACAATGCTGCGCCCCCTCTCCCGCTTGCGAGAGCTTTGCATTATTCGCGAATCTGCGATTCCCTAGACGGATTGGAGGGGATGGGAATGGCATATCGGCAGGTGGGGCAACCGAGCTTTGCGGACGCGCTGGCGTCGTCGCGGCGTGGAAAAGGCAATCCGGTGCTGAGGCGGATCAGCGATCTGGTGGATTGGACCGCCGTGGAGCACGTGCTGGGCGGTCTGCCGGAACCGGAGCG
>NZ_AXAZ01000026.1 GCF_000473065.1 Bradyrhizobium sp. WSM1743 | reverse complement strand
GGAACCGATCCGCGCTCCGCCAAGCCCTACTTGCTGGCACACCTCTTGATCATCCTGCTGCTCGAGCCGCTTGCCCGCGACTTCGAGGACTCTCCCCGCTGGATGCAGGCCGCCTGACGGCACCTGGCGCTTGGCGTGTTTTGCAACAACTCGTTGCATCCTTGCTACAAGCGATCATTCCACAACCAACCATCCGTTGCTTCCGCCGCAGAAAGCGAGCGCTTGGGCGGCACCTGCGCGAGCCTCCTCGAAAACGTCCGTATCAATCGATGCTCGCGCTGCCTTAACGCCTATGGGGAAGACCGGGTGCCGGCTGGGCACCCACGGTCCGCTGTGCGCGAGATGCGCGAAGAACAGATGCACAGCGGCATACAGGTGAAGCCAAACATCCGGCCTTCCCTGCGCAGTGGCTTTACGGCTTATGTCGCGCTCTCCCCGGGGAGCGATGCACTATTGCCCCCGTCGCCTTGCGAGTGACCGCAAGACTTGACGCACAGACCCGGGCGTCAGGACCACACGATTTTGCCGTACGCGAGACCGCGCCCGTCGTGCACGCGAGACAAGCCCGCGTGTGACGCAGTCCGCGTCCACCGCCACTCACCCCGCGTTTCGTGACGATCGCGATACGCCCCTCTGACTGGGATGAGGTGACGGATCAATACGACAATTCCGAATTTCGGTAAAGTGGAATATTTTTGCGCACCCGGATTGACCCACGGCATGGGTGTTTTGCCCGACGGGCAACGCAAGAGATGGTGTCGTAGGGTGGGTTAGCGGCGCGGATTGCGCGAAGCGCAAACCGCTCGGCGTAACCCACCATGCTTCGGCGAAAATGGATAGGAGTTGGTGGGTTACGCCTTGCAACTGCGCTTGCGCGCAGCCGCAAAGCTTACCCACCCTACGACGATCCCTACTCTGCCGCGATCTGCCGTGGCGCCGGCGGGGGATTCGCCAAATCCGCGGCGAGCTGGGCGTAGCGGGCCTTGGCGTCTGCCACCGCCTTCTCCTTGACCGGGCCGTAGCCGCGGATGCGGTCGGGCAGTGACAGCAGTTCGACCACGGTGTCGTGCGTGATCGGCGACAAGAGGCCGAGCACGGTGGCGACGTCCTTTTCATAGCCGGCGATCAGGTCGCGCTCGAGCTTGCGGTCGGCGCTGCGGCCGAAGACGTCGAGCGGGGTGCCGCGCAGGAATTTGAATTTTGCCAGCACGCGGAAGACGTTCAGCATCCACGGGCCGAAGGCGCGCTTCTTGGGGCGGCCGAGCGCGTCGACGCCGCTCGCCAGGATCGGCGGGGCGAGGTTGAAGCTGAACTTGAAGTCGCCCTCGAACTGGTCGCGCAGCTGCTGCTCGAAAGCGCCATCTGAGAAGAGGCGCGCGACTTCGTATTCGTCCTTGTAGGCCAGCAGCTTGGCGTAGTTCACCGCGACCGCGCGCGGCAGCGCATCGCCGTAGCCGCCCTTCACCACGGCGTCGCGGACCTGATCGACCAGCTTACGATAGCGCTTGGCGAGACGGGTGTTCTGGTAGGCGGTGAGATGCTTGGCGCGGTGCTCGATGACCTCATCTAACGTCATGGCATCCAGCGTCTTCGGCGCGACGACCTCATCCGTTCCCTTCAGCGTGTCGGCGAGACGCTTGGGATCGGCGACCGCGAGACGGCCGAGGCGAAAGGCTTCCTTGTTCATCTTGATCGAGACGCCGTTGACCTCGATCGCCTGCTCGATCGCTTCCGCGGACAGCGGCAACAGACCCTTCTGATAGGCATAGCCCATCATCATCATGTTGGTGGCGATGGCATCGCCGAGCAGCTGCTCGGCCGGCCTGGTGAAGTCGAAGAAGACGGAGTCCTTGTGCAGCGCCGTCTCCAGCACGGCATTCAGCTTGCGGGTCTGGAAGTTGAAATCGCGGTTGAGGATGAAGTCCGCGGTGGGAATGACATGGCTGTTGATGATGCCGCGGGTGCGGCTGGAGTCGCAGAGCGAGATGGTGTCCTTGGCGACCGCGACCACCTCGTCGGCGGCGAGCACGAGATCGGCCGTGCCGGTGACGATACGGGAGCACGTCACTTCGGCCGGATGATCTGATAGCCGCACATGGCTGAGCACGGCCCCGCCCTTTTGTGCCAGGCCCGACATGTCGAGGATCATCGAGGCCTTGCCCTCGATATGAGCGGCCATGCCGAGCAGCGCGCCGATGGTGAGCACGCCGGTGCCGCCGACGCCGCCGACCGCGATGTTGTAGGGCTTGTCGAGCGTCGGGCGCGATGCCGGCTCAGGCAGCTCGCCGATCTCGGCCAGCTCGGCCGGCGCGCGGTGGCGCGGCTTGCCGCCGTCGATGGTGACGAAGGACGGGCAGAAGCCTTTCAGGCAGGAATAGTCCTTGTTGCAGGACGACTGGTTGATGGCGCGCTTACGGCCGAACTCGGTCTCCAGCGGCTCGACCGAGATGCAGTTCGACTGCACGGAGCAATCGCCGCAACCTTCGCAGACAGCGGGGTTGATCATGACGCGACGCGCCGGATCCTCCATCAGGCCGCGTTTACGGCGGCGGCGCTTCTCGGCGGCACATGTCTGCACGAACACGATCGCCGAGGTGCCCTTGAACTCGCGGCACATCTTCATGACGTTGTCGAGCTCGTCGCGGTGATACTTCTTCACGCCGGGCGCGATGGTATCGGCCGGGTAAGCGTCCGGGTTTTCCGAGACCAGGTAGAGCTCGCGGATACCCTCGGCGTAAAGCTGCTGGGTGATCTGCTGCGGCGAGAGATCGCCGTCATGACGCTGGCCGCCGGTCATGGCGACGGCGTCGTTGTAGAGAATCTTGTAGGTGATGTTGGCCTTGGAGGCGATCGCCTGGCGGATGGCGAGAATGCCCGAATGGAAATAGGTGCCGTCACCGAGATTGGCGAAAATGTGGTTCTCGTTGGTGAAGGGTGCGATGCCGACCCAGGGCACGCCCTCGCCGCCCATATGGGTGAACGTCTCGGTCGAGCGGTCCATCCACAGCGCCATGAAGTGACAGCCGATGCCGGCGAGCGCGCGACTTCCCTCTGGGACCTTGGTCGAGGTGTTGTGGGGGCAGCCGGAGCAGAAATAAGGAGTGCGGGAGACAGGTGCGACCGCCTGCATTTGCGTGGCCTGACGGCCGTTGAACCAGTCGGCCTTGACGCGGAGCATCTCCGCGATTTCGGGGTTGAGATTAAGCCTGAGCAGGCGCTCGGTGAGCGAGGTCGCAAGCGAGGCGACGCTGAGCTCGGCGGCGAAGGTGAGGAAGCGCTTGTCGTGCTCGTCCATCTTGCCGACGATGCGCGGGCGGACGTCGTCGCGCCAGTTGAACAGCTCCTGCTTGACCTGGTTCTCGACGATTTCGCGCCGTTCCTCGACGATGAAAATCTCTTCAAGCCCGACCGCGAACTGGCGCACGCCTTCCGGCTCCAGCGGCCAGGGCATGCCGATCTTGTAGAGGCGAAGGCCGATTTTCGCGGCGACCTCCTCGGTGATCCCGAGCTCGCGCAGCGCCTGGCGGACGTCTTCGTAACTCTTGCCGGACGCCATGATGCCGAAGCGCGCGTTCGGCGAATCCATGGTGATGCGGTTGACCTTGTTGGCGCGGGCAAAGGCGATGGCGGCAAAGCCCTTGTAGTCCTGCAGGCGGCGGTCCTGCTCGAAGCGGTCGTCGGGCCAGCGCAGGTTGAGGCCGCCAGGCGGCAGCTCGAAATCGGTCGGGATAATGAACGGCTTCATCTCGTCGGTGAGGTCGATCTCGGCGGTGGTCTCCACCGTCTCCGTGATCACCTTCATGCCGACCCAGCAGCCGGAATAGCGCGACATCGCGATGCCGAGCAGGCCCATCTCGATCATCTCGTGGATGCTCGAGGGATAGAGGTAGGGCATCAGCGCCGAGATGAAGGCATGGTCAGACTGATGCGGGACGGTGGAGGATTTCGCGCCGTGATCGTCGCCGGCAAGGCAGAGCACGCCGCCGTTCTTGGCGGAGCCCGCGGCATTGCCGTGGCGGAACACGTCGCCGCAGCGGTCGACGCCGGGGCCCTTGCCGTACCAGATGCCGACCACGCCGTCATATTTAGCGCCGGGCGAGAGGTTGAGCTGCTGCGAGCCCCAGACGGCGGTTGCGGCGAGGTCCTCGTTCACGCCGGGCTGGAACTTGATGTTGTACTGTTCGAGATGCTTGCGGGCGGCGAAGAGCTGCTGGTCGTAGCCGCCGAGCGGCGAGCCGCGATAGCCGGAGATGAAGCCGGCGGTGTTGAGGCCGTTGGCGCGGTCGCGCCGGATCTGGGCCATCGGCAAGCGGACCAGGGCCTGGATGCCCGTGGTGAAGACGTGTCCGGTCTGCTGGGTGTATTTTTGATCGAGACTGATCGGACCCTGGTTAATGCCCATACTGTCCTCTTTTGCCGCCCTGTTCAGGTCTTGCTGAGTTAAGCCGTTGCCTTCCCGTTGTTTTTAGCTAGGGCGCGCCGACCACCTCCGCCACTCTATGTCGGATATTTCACGATCCGCATCACAAATCTGGACCAAAGGGAGCGCCGGGTAAAAATCGCAATTTCGTGGCCTGAAACACGCTGGGCATTTTCAATTTGTGTCACCATACCCCCACTGTTGCGAAATGAATTGACGCTGCTTTCACGCAGGTGGGATCGATTGGTCGCAGGAGAGGCTTTCGATGCGGACGATTCTGGCTGGCTTGGCCCTTGCGGGTTTGGCGTTGTGCAGTGCGGTTGGCAGCGCGGCCCGCGCCGCCGAACCATCGCCGGAGTTGATCGCCTATGGCAAGGCGCTGGTCGAGGCCGGCGACTGCGCGGGCTGCCACACCGCCGATCCGGCGAGGCCCTTCGCGGGCGGCAAGCGCATCGACACGCCCTTCGGCGCGATCTATGCGCCGAACCTGACGCCCGACCGCGACACCGGGATCGGCGCCTGGGCGGATGCCGATTTCACCCGCGCCCTGCGCTACGGCATCGCGCCCGACGGCTCGAACTACTACCCGGCGTTTCCCTACCCCTACTTCACGAAGATGACGAAGGACGACACGCTGGCGATCCGCGCCTATCTCGGCACACTCACACCCGTGGTGAGCCGCAACAGGCCGCCGGAGCTGCGCTGGCCGTTCGGCTATCGCGGCCTGATGCGGATCTGGAATGCGATGTATTTCAAGCCCGGCCTGTTCGAGCCGGACCAGAGCCAGAGCGCGGCGTGGAACAGAGGCGGCTATCTCGTTACCGGGCTCGGCCATTGCGGCGCCTGCCACACGCCCAAAAACTACTTCGGCGCCAACAGGGACGCGCAGGCGCTATCCGGCAATGAGATCGGAGGCTGGTTCGCGCCGCGGCTCGATGGCGCCGCGCGCACCGGGCTGAAATCGTGGAGCGAGGAGGACATCACCGAGTATCTGCAAAGCGGGCGCAATGCCAGGAGCCATGCCGGCGGGCTAATGGCGGAGGTGGTCATCAACTCGACCTCGAAGATGAGCGATGCCGATGTGCGCGCGATCGCGCTGTATCTGAAGAGCCTGCCGCCGGCGCGGCGCGAGACGATCGTGACACCGCCGGACGAAGCCGAGATGAAGACCGGCCAGGCCGTCTACGCAAAACTCTGCGTCGCCTGCCACGAGGCCGACGGCACGGGCGCGCCGCGCATCTACCCGCCGCTGCCAGGCAATGCGCTGCTGCAATCGATCAATCCATCCTCGACCTTGCGCATCATCCTCGACGGCGCCCACACCGTGACGACGGCGCGCGCGCCCAACACCGGCGAAATGCCAGGTTATGCCAAGCAGCTGTCCGACGGCGAGATCGCGGCGGTGACGAACTACATCCGCAATTCCTGGGGCAATGCGAGCCCGCTGGTAACGGCGGCGCAGGTGGCGAAGGCAAGGAAGGTGGAGCCGTAGATCCGCACTTTCGCCTCCTCTCCGTCATTGCGAGCGCAGCGAAGCAATCCAGAGTCTTTGCGCCGAGGAATTCTGGATTGCTTCGCTACGCTCGCAATGACGACGTGGATGGAGCTGTGGGTGTAGAGCGCTACCGCTCAGCTCCCGTGAACACGAATTTCGGCATCTCCCATTTGTAGCGCACCGCGAGCAGACGGAAGCTGAGGCCGAGCACGAAGGTTAGAATCGTCCACAGCTCGGCATTGAGATTGAGGCCGAAGGCGGTGGCATAGAACAGCCCTGTCACGACCGAGACGCTGGCATAGAGCTCGGATCGAAACAGCAGCGGCACGTCGTTGCAGAGCACGTCGCGCAAGACGCCGCCAGCGCAGCCCGTCACCATGCCCGAGACGATCACGATCGGCAGCGAAGCATCCATCTGCCAGCCGACGTTGCAGCCGATCATGGTGAAGACGACGAGGCCGATGGCATCGAGCACGATGAAGGCGAGGTACAGCCGATGCACCAGCCGCGCGATCAGGATCGTCAGCAGCGCCGCCCCACCCGGCAGTGCGAGGTAGATCGGGTTGGCCACCCACACCAGCGGATAATGACCCAGAAACAGATCGCGCAGCGTGCCGCCGCCAAGCGCGGTGATGCAGGCGAGAAGACAAACGCCGACGTAATCCATGCTGCGCCGCCCCGCGGCCAGCGCCGCCGTCATGCCCTCCGCGGTCAAAGCGACGAGCGCCAGAAAGTGCAGCACGTTATCGGTCGGCGGCAGGCTCCACATCAGCTTCGTTCCCTCGTCGCGGCCATGGAACTCGCGTCCGGTTCCCGAACGACCAGGTTCCCGATTCCCGACACGAGAGCAACACGCGACGAAAGTTGGGTGGCGCGGAACAGAATCTCGCATCTGAGGGTTGTCCCGCGGTCATAACCCGAGGAGACCCAATCGATGGCTGACGACCGTTTTCCCAACGATCCGTACCGCCCGAACCTCGCCGACGATGAGTATTCTCGCGCGGTGCGCCGGGATGCCGACCTGCAGGCCGATCCCGAGCTCGGCGAAGGCCCTGCCTCCAGCGGCAAGATCGCGCTGTTTGCCGTCGCGGTTGCGCTGGTGCTGGGTGCCGTGTTCTACGGACTGAACAACACGAGCACAACCAACCAGGCCAGCAACACGCCGGCCTCGCAGACCGCTCAGCAGACGCCGGCCAATCCGGCCGCCCCTCCCGGAATGCGTGACGTAACGCCGCGCAGCAACACCGAGCCGGGCACCACCACGGGTGCTGCGCCGAGCAAGCCGGCCCCGGATACGCAGACTCCGTCTGACGGCGCGAAGTAACAGTCGCAACATAGAGCGGCGGGACTCGACATCCCGCCGCTTTTCGTTTTCGTAGCTAAGCGCTTGCCTAGCCAAACATCTTGTTGATCTCGCCGCCGGGATAGCCGCTGCCAAGCTCTGTGAACGTGCCCTTCTCCGCCATCTCCTTCGCGGCGCGCATGAAGCCGCCCCAGGCGGCGCGAGCAAGCGAGCCGCCGACGCTGATGCGGCGCACGCCGAGATCTTCGGCCTCCTGCAGCGACAGGCCGGACGCGCCGATCAGAAGGTTGAACGGCTTTGGATGCACTGCCTTCACCACCGCGGCGATGTCCTCGCGGCTCTTCACGCCAGGAGCGTAGAGGCAATCGGCACCGGCATCCGCGTAGGCGGTGAGCCGGTCGATGACGAGCTTGAGGTCGGCGACGCCCCACAAATACGCCTCGCAGCGGCCGACCAGCAGCGTGCCGCTGTCGCCGATCGCCTTGCGCGAGGCCTTGATGCGCTCGACCGCCAGCGCGCGGTCGTAGAGCGGCTTGTCCTTGTCGCCGGTGGAATCCTCGATCGACAGGCCCGCGACGCCGGTGCGCACACAGCGCTCGACATTGTCGGCGACCTTGTCCGGCTCGACCGCAAAGCCGCCCTCGAAATCAGCGTTCACGGGGATGTCGACGGCCGAGCTCAATGCTGCCAGATGCTGACAGACGTCCTCGACGCTGACGTGATTGTCCGCCTTGCCGATGGTCCAGGCAAAGCCCGCGCTCGATGACGCAATTGCCTTGAAACCCAGATGCTGCAACGCTTTCGCGCTGCCGATATCGACCGGATTGGGCAGGATGAAGCAGCCGCTCTCGTGCATCTTCCTGAACGTCGCGCGCTTGTCAGCGGTCGTCACGTGCATGGTTCTCTCCCTTGTTGGCCGCGAAGACATAGGCGCGCGGTTTCAAGTCCGCTAGTGCGCGTCGTGTACGGCGCGGCTGTCCTTCGGGGCCTGCTCGCGGTCGGTCATGCTGTAGTCCCGGATGACGCTGGCGATGCGCAGATGATAATCTGCGAAGATTTTCGCACGGCCTTTTGCCTGGGTGCGGCGATGCTCCATCGTGTTGCGCCAGGCCGCCACTGCTGCCTCGTCCCGCCAGAACGACACCGACAAAATCTTGCCCTTCTCGGTCAGGCTCTCGAAGCGCTCGACCGAGATGAAGCCGTCGATGGTCTGCAGCAACGGCTTCAGATCGGCCGCAAGGTCGAAATAGTCCTGGCGGTGTTCCGGCTTGGGCCAGACCTCGAAGATTACGGCGATCATGGGCGTCTCCTGCTGTTGGTGGGCTACAATACCACCTTGCGCAGGAAGGTGCGCTCTTCCGCGAGGATGAATTTGCTTTCCTCGGCAAAGTGGAAATTCGCCATGCCCTCGGCATCCTGGCGCAGCCGCGCGCGATAGGCTTCATAGGCGGCCAGGCTCTCGAAGCTGATCAGTCCAAAGGCGACGTTGTTGGTGCCCTCATGCGGCATGAAATAGCCGATCAGGTCGCCGCCGCACTTCGGGATGATGGTGAGCCAGCGCTTCGCATATTCCTCGAACTGCGCGCGCTTGAAGGGATCGAGCTGGTAACGGATGAAGACGGTGACGGGCATGATGGCTCCTTTGCTTCCACTTCGTCAAGCGCAGCGAAGCAATCCAGGAATCCCTCGGCGGAGTCGGTCTGGATTGCTTCGTCGCTGCGCTCCTCGCAATGACGACTTGGTGAAAGATTACGCGCTTGCACCACCACAATGCTTCGGCTACCATCGAAGCATGAAATCTGGCCCCGACATCGCCATGGTCGCCTCCCTCGTCGGCGATCCCGCCCGCGCCAATATGCTCACGGCGCTGATGAACGGCCGCGCGCTCACTGCGAGCGAGCTGGCGCAGGAGGCCGGCATCACGCCGCAGACCGCAAGCTCGCATCTTTCGAAGCTCGAGGCCGGCGGCCTGGTCGAGCCGGAGAAGCAGGGCCGGCACCGCTACTATCGCCTCACCGACGACGATGTCGCCGGCGTGCTCGAGGGGCTTGCCGGCCTTGCCGCACGCACCGGCCACATGCGCGTGCGCACCGGACCGAAGGACCCTGCGCTGCGGCGCGCGCGGATCTGCTACGACCATCTCGCCGGCGATCTCGGCGTGCAGATGCTGGATTCCTTGCGCCAGCGGCAGCTGGTCAGGCAGAGGAAACAGGACATCGAGCTCACGGCCGAGGGCGAGCGCTTCCTCGCCAAGCATCTGCAGATCTCGCCTGACATGCTCAGCCACCCACGCCGCCCGGTGTGCAAGGCCTGCCTTGACTGGAGCGAGCGGCGTCACCATCTCGCCGGCACGCTGGGCGCGGCCTTGATGCAGCGCTTCGCTGAGCTGAAATGGGCCGCGCGCGATGCCACGCCCGGCAGCCGCGTGGTGAATTTCACCCGTACCGGCGAGAAGCAGTTTGCCGCGCTGTTCGGGAATGGCAAGGACTGATCACGCCGAGTGCATGACGCCACACGTTTGCGTGTGAACTCTCACTTCCGTCATGGCCGGGCTTGACCCGGCCATTCACGCAATTATGGCCACCGTCGTTCCGGGGCGATGCGAAGCATCGAACCCGGAACCCCGAGATTCTCAGGTGCGCAATTGCGCACCAGAGTTCGCGTCCCGGAATGACGGCTCCAATTATGAGATCCTCAATGAACCGCATCCTTCCGGCCACGCTCGCCGCAGTCCTTGTCACCGTCCCACTTTCTTTCGCCAACGCCGTCGATACCGCGCCGCGCGAGCCCTATGGCATCGCGCTCGAAGGCTTTGCATATCCCTACCCCGTGCACTTGCTTCCCGTCGTCAACGACGGCGAGCAGCTCAGCATGGCCTATATGGACGTGCCACCCGCGCAGCCGAACGGCCACACCGTGGTGCTGCTGCACGGGCGCAATTTTCCATCGAGCTATTGGGCGCCGGTCATCAAGATGCTGAGCGAAGCCGGTTATCGCGTCGTGGTGCCGGACCAGATCGGCTTCGGCAAATCTTCCAAGCCGCTGGGCGAGCTGCATTTCGACAATCTGGCGCGCAACACCATCGCGCTGCTCGATCATCTCAAAATCGAGAAGGCCGAGATCGTCGCCCATTCGCTCGGCGGCATGCTGGGCGTGCGCATCGCCCGCGCCTATCCGGACCGCCTCGCCCATCTGGTGCTGACCGCGCCGATCGGCCTCGAAGACTACCGTTTCTATGTGCCGCCGACGCCGACCGAGAAGATGATCGAGACCGAGGACAAGCTCACCGCGGACGGCTATCGCAAGCAGCTCCAGACCAATTACGCGATCAAGTTGCCGCCTGAGGCGATCACGCCGTTCATCGATGCCCGCTTCAACATCAAGGCCAGCCCAGACTATCCGCGCTGGCTGCGCGCCTTCGTCTCGTCCGGCCAGATGATCTACCGGGAGCCGGTGGCGCACGAGATCCCGCTGATCGCGCTGCCCACGCTGTTCATCATGGGGGCCGACGATCACAACGCGCCGGGCCGGCCACTCGCGCCGGAAGCGCTGCGGGCCAGGATGGGGCAGAACGCCGAACTGGCGAAGGCGCTGGCGGCGAAGATGCCGAATGCGCGGGCCGAGGTGATCCCCGACAGCGGCCATCTCGTCTTCCTGGAGGCGCCGGAGAAATACAGGGAGCTGGTGCTGGGCGTTCTCGGCCGCTAGCGACACGTGCGCGTCGTCTGAGGCAGGATGCGGGAACGTTCATGCCGCATTCAGGTCATCATTGGCAGGCTTGGATCGCGACGTGTCGGCACGTCCCAGATTTAACGTGTCGAATCGTGTCTCTTGATTCATCGTGCGCGGCAAGCGCCATTCCCCTAAGCCTGCTCCCAAGGACAAGAAGGAATATCCAATGAAATACCTGTTCGCCGCCGTCATGCTCGCCAGTGCGGTCGTCGGTTTCAGCGAGGCGGCCAGCGCCGCCGGCGGTTGCGGCCCGGGCTGGTATCGCGGCCCCTATGGCTGCCGTCCGATGCGCGGCGCTGTCGTCGTTCGCCCCGCCCCCGTGGTGGTTGCCCCGGCGCCGGTCGTCGTTGTGCCGCGCGCGCGCGTGTGCCCCTACGGCTTCCGCTGGTACGCGGGCCGCTGCCGCCCGTTCTGATCTCGTCCATTTGCGTTGCAGAATGGCCGCGCGGCGGAAGCCTGCGCGGCCATTTTTTGGGTTGCTGCCGGCGATTCCATCCCGTGGAACTGGAGCGCCTCGGAATCGAAACGGGGATCGCCAGCTGCGATCCCCGTCCAGTCCGCGAAATGTCTTGAGCTTACCAGTAATGGCGGCGGTGCCAGCGCCGGTGATGCCGGCGCCAATGACGGCGGCGCCAGCCCCAGTGGCGGCCGCGCCCACGCCAGTGCACCTGCTCGGGCTTCAGCCGCGCGGCTTCCTCGCTGGTCGTGACGGCGGGATGAACGTCGGGACTGCCTTGCGGCGTGCGGGCGGCATCACCAAGCGGCTGCGGTGACAGCGGCGCGGCCTGCGCGGTCGCGGCAAAGGCGGCGGCGCCCGCCGTCATGCCCAATGCAAGTTTCAAAAAGTTCCGGCGCTCCATGATTTTCTTCCTTCTTGGATCATCGTGCCAGTGATGCAGAGCAAGTGTCGCGGTCACGACATGAACCGAAGCTGAATCGCGTGTTCAGATTCATGCGAGCCAAGATGAAGAATTCGTAGCCTGGATGGAGCGCAGCGTAATCCGGGATTTGTGCTTCGTGCGAAGACCCCGGATTACGCTTGCGCTCCATCCGGGCTACAGACCTCACTACGTCGCAAACGCCTGCGCCAGCACCAGCGTCTCGCGCGAGCGCTTCACGTCGGGCCAGTCGCGGTTGAAGTCGGCGACGAGCTGCTTCAACGCATCGCCCTTCAGCATCGCTGCAAGCTTGGCCTCGTCTTCGAACTCATACATCGCCTGGTGCAGCGAGGGATCGTCCAGGCTCCAGAAGCGCCAAGCCTTGGCCACGCCGAACGCCTTCACCGCGTCGGGCAGATGTTCCGTCTCGTACCATCGGTCGAAGGCGGCACGCTTGCTAGGATCGGTGACGATGGCGTGGACGACGAAGAAGGCTGCTGGCATCGGATTTCCTCCCATTTGTTTGCGGCGAGACTAGCCGCTTCAGTCGCCGGCGACAAAAAGAGTTGGCCTTCGTGTCGGAATGGACGCCCTTCGCTCGTCCTTTGCTTCGAACAGGAACCGGAGACAGCACATGGCCGACCTCACCGTGACCACATTCAATTGGGTTCCCGAACCGCCGCGCGGCCTGGTGCGCGACCTTCGCGTGCGCTGGGCCCTCGAAGAGGCCGCCTTGCCCTATCGCGTCGCCAGCACCCCGTTCGACGATCGCGGGCCTGCGCACCTCGCGCACCAGCCGTTCGGCCAGGTGCCGTGGCTGACCGACGGCGACATCTCGATCTTCGAGACCGGCGCGATCCTGCTGTATCTCGGCGAGCGCAGCGACAAGCTGATGCCGACAGATCCGCGCGGCCGCGCCGAGGCGACGAAATGGGTGTTCGCGGCGCTCAATTCGGTGGAGATGGCCAGCCTGCCCTGGGCCATGTCGAAATTCATGGGACATCCGACCGACACGCCGGCGTGGAAATTCGTCGACGATTTCCTCAAGCTCCGGCTCAAGCATCTCGAGCCGGTACTCTCTAGCCGCGAATGGCTGGCCGGCTCCTTCTCCGTCGCCGACATCCTGATGTCGGACGTGCTGCGCGCCGTCAATCAATTCGGCGGGCTGGCGGACAGTCCTGCATGCCGCGCCTACGTCGCGCGCGCCACGGCCCGCCCGGCGTTCGCCAAGGCGCACGCCGATCAGATGGCGCATTTTGCTGCGGCGGACCAGGCGCGCGGAACGTGATGCGCCTCACATAATCGATCCAATGCTCGCAGTACGGTCGCCACCATTCGAAAAAAGCAATTCGACAGGTGCCACATGGTCCGCATCGAATATCTCAAGCGACAGATCGCCCGCGCCGAGCGGCTGGCCAAGGCCATCCTCAACCGGCAGATCGCCGAGCGGCTTCAGGCCTTCGCCGCCGAATGCCGCGCGGAATTGTCGGAGCTGACGCTCAAGACCGCCGCGTGAGTCGTGCTGGCGTCACACCAGCTTCAGCGGCGCGTCGGCGACGACGCGAAGATCGATGCTGCCGATCAACGCTGAACGCCGCGCCTCCGCAGCACTGATGGCCTCGTCCGTCTGTCGCAGCGTGCTGATGTTCGAACCGAGCGAGACAATTCCACCCAGCACCAGGGCGATCGATCCGAGCGCGGCGGTTTGACCGAAGCCGAACAGGCCGAGGATCGTCACCGCCAGCAGCGCTGCCCCGCCGCCGATCGCGATCTTGGACGCCAGGATGTACTTGCGGCAGCGCTCGGCGATCTCGGCGAGCCGCTCGATCCGATCTTCGATCTGTGAAATCTCATCGGTCGGATCGTCTTCGGTCATTGGATTTCAAGGTTTAGGAGTTCGATTACGAATTGGAGCGTCGCCGCTAAGTCGTTCTTAGCCAGGTAGCTTGCCCCCAAGCGCCCGTGAGGTCCTCACAACGGCAGATTGTCGTGCTTCTTCGCCGGCATTTCCGTCTTCTTGTCCTTGAGCATCGCAAGCGCGCGGGCGATGCGCTTGCGGGTCGAGTGCGGCATGATGACGTCGTCGATATAGCCGCGCTCGGCCGCAATGAACGGCGAGAGGAAGCGATCTTCGTATTCCTTCGTGCGGGCTGCGATCTTGTCGGGGTCGCCGATGTCGGAGCGGAAGATGATCTCGACCGCGCCCTTGGCGCCCATCACGGCGATCTGGGCGGTCGGCCAGGCGTAGTTCATGTCGGCGCCGATCTCCTTGGAGGCCATGACGTCGAAGGCGCCGCCATAGGCCTTGCGGGTGATGATGGTGACCAGCGGCACGGTGCACTGCGAATAGGCGAATAAGAGCTTGGCGCCGTGCTTGATCAGGCCGCCATATTCTTGGCTCGTGCCCGGCAGGAAGCCCGGCACATCGACGAAGGTGACGATCGGGATGTTGAAGGCGTCGCAGAAGCGGACGAAGCGCGCCGCTTTCCGCGAGGCGTCACTGTCGAGCACGCCGGCGAGCACCATCGGCTGGTTGGCGACGAAACCGACGGTGCGCCCTGCAATGCGGCCGAAGCCGGTGACGATGTTCTTGGCGAAGGCTTCCGCGATCTCGAAGAAATCGCCCTCGTCCACGACCTTCAGGATCAGCTCCTTCATGTCGTAGGGCTTGTTCGGATTGTCGGGAATCAGCGTGTCCAAGGACATGTCGACCCGCTCGATGGAGTCGAAGCTCGGCCATTCCGGCACGCCGTCGGTGTTGTTGGACGGCAGGAAGTCGATCAGGCGCCGCATCTGCAGGAGCGTCTCGACGTCGTTCTCGAAGGCGCCGTCGGCGATCGAGGAGCGCGTGGCGTGCACCGAGGCGCCGCCGAGCTCTTCGGCGGTGACGACCTCGTTGGTGACCGTCTTCACCACGTCGGGGCCGGTGACGAACATGTAGCTGGTGTTCTTCACCATAAAGATGAAGTCGGTCATCGCCGGCGAATAGACGTCGCCGCCGGCGCAGGGGCCCATGATGACGGAGATCTGCGGGATCACGCCCGAGGCGAGCACGTTGCGACGGAACACGTAGGAATAGCCGGCCAGCGCGGCGACGCCTTCCTGGATGCGGGCGCCGCCGGCGTCATAGAGGCCGATGATGGGCGCCCTCGCCTTCATCGCCATGTCCTGGAGTTTCGTGATCTTCAACGCGTGGGTCTCGGACAACGAGCCGCCGAACACGGTAAAGTCCTTGGCGAACACAAACGTCTTGCGGCCGTTGACGGTGCCCCATCCCGTGACGACGCCGTCGCCGGGCACCTTGGTCTTCTCCATGCCGAACTCGGTGGAGCGGTGCTCGACGAACATGTCGAACTCCTCGAACGATCCCTTGTCGAGCAACAGCTCGATGCGCTCGCGCGCCGTCAGCTTGCCGCGGGCGTGCTGCGCCTCGATGCGCTTCTCCCCGCCGCCGAGCTTTGCGCCGGCACGACGATCTTCAAGGGCGTCCAGGATGTGTTTCATTTGCTCCCGCCAGGTCTTAAGTGATGCGGGGTTCTAACACGGCATTTTGCGGGCCGGAAAGCCGCTTTCGCCGTCGCAGGGCTGCCCTGCCGTAGCGGGAAAGCGCAAGGAATTACAAAGTTTTGCCCGGGAGACGAGCATGACGGAAGGAACGGCCGAGACGGGCGCTGCAACGGGTGGCGTCAACATCCTGCTGCGGCTGGAGGGCCTCACCCTGTTCGCAGGGATGGTGATGCTCTACGCCGCCTGGGACGGGTCCTGGCTGGTGTTTGCCCTGCTGTTCTTCGTGCCCGATCTGAGCTTCCTGGCATACCTGTCCGACGCCAAGTTCGGCGCGATGGTCTACAACGCCGCCCACAGCTACATGGCGCCGGTGGCGCTGCTGACGCTGGGCTTCGGCCTCGCCTCGCCCCTCATTTTGTCCAT
Organism: Bradyrhizobium sp. WSM1743; assembly: GCF_000473065.1. Lineage (GTDB taxonomy): Bacteria > Pseudomonadota > Alphaproteobacteria > Rhizobiales > Xanthobacteraceae > Bradyrhizobium. The sequence continues at coordinate 75,378 of NZ_AXAZ01000026.1, read as the reverse complement.
TGCCTTGATCTGGCTTGCCCATATCGGCATCGACCGGGCGCTCGGCTACGGCCTGAAATATTCCGCCGGGTTCGGCTTCACCCACCTGGGGCGGATCGGGCGGCAGAAGGACGCGTGACCCGGCGCCATGACGGCAAGCGCCGCCTGCAAAATTGGCAGCCCGTGCGATCGACCAGGCGTTGACGGCGAAGAAGACCAAATCTGACTGAGACGAATGCGCGCCAAATTGACAGCGTGCCGGCCTGTTGTTCTACTCGATCAAAACCACACGGGGGGATCCGGTGCTGACCGTATTTCGCGTCGCCATGGCGCTTTGCATCTCGACTCTGCTCGCCGACATTGGCGCGAACGCACAATCCCTACCCAAGGAAGTCGCCACCCGCGCCGAGATCTACCCGATCCCCTCGCTCACCCTCTCCGACCAGCAATTCCTCAGCGGTGATGCAGCTGCAGGCAAGCCGGTGACGGTCGCAGGCGAATTCCGTGTCGCCCAAGGCACCGGCAAGCTGCCCGTGGTGGTACTGATGCATGGCTCCAGCGGCGTCGGCGCCACAACCGAGGCCTGGGTGCACGCGTTCAATGCCATGGGCATCTCGACCTTCGTGATCGACGGCTTCACCGGCCGCGGGCTGACGGTGGTCGGCCCCAATCAGGCGCTGCTCGGCCGGCTCAATCTGATCGTCGACATCTACCGCGCGCTGGAGATTCTGGCGAGGCATCCGCGCGTCGACACGGACCGCATCGTGCTGATGGGCTTCTCGCGCGGCGGACAGGCGACGCTCTATGCGAGCCTCGAGCGCTTCAACAAGCTCTGGAACAAGTCCGGAATCCAGTTCGCGGCCTACATCCCCTTCTATCCGGATTGTTCGACCACGTACCAAGGTGACGCCGCGGTCATGGCCCGGCCGATCCGCATCTTCCACGGCATGCCCGACGACTACAATCCCGTGAAGAGCTGCAAGGCTTTCGTCGAGCGGCTCAAGGCGGCGGGGCGCGACGTGGTGCTGACCGAATTCCCCGACAGCGCGCACGGGTTCGACAGCGGTCTGCTCGGCCTCAACACCGTCGCCGTGTCTGCCAACGCGCAAACCGTGCGCAACTGCCGCATCAAGGAAGGCGACGGCGGCGTGCTCATGAACGGCGATACCAACGCGCCCTTCACCTACAAGGACGCCTGCGTCGAGCTCAACCCGCATGTCGGTGGCAATCCGAAGACTGCCGCTGAAGCGCGAAAGGCCGTGGAGGAGTTCTTGCAGGCGCTGTTCAAGCTGGAGTAGGCCTGGCAGGACTGGAGCTAGATCGCGCGGATCTCGGCAAGGCAGGCCTGCGTCAGCGGCATGCGCTCGCCGATCAGACGCGGCTCCTTGCAATCCATGTTGAGCGCGAACACGGTGTGCGCCTCGCCCTTCTCGGCCCAGCCGACCATCCAGCCGAGCGACGGCTCGCCGCGTTCGGCACCCAGCAATCCGGACTTGGCGCGGATGACGCTGTCGCCGATCTTGGTCACCGGCAGGATGTCGGCGACGAGATCCTGGCTGCGCTTTGAGATCGGCAGCGCACGGCGGCGCAGCCGATCGACGAAATCGATCTGCTCGACCGGATCGATCCGCAGAGCGCCCGTGAGCCAGAACTGGTCGATGCCGCCGCCGATGTCGCGATTGCCGTAGTCGAACTCGTCGACATATTTTTGCATGCGCTCCTGGCCGATGCGGCGCGCGATCTCCTGATAGACCGGCACCGCGCTGACCGCGATCGCGCTGCGTAGCGTGTGATCCCTGTTCCAGGCCTCGATCGGGCGCTTGACGCCGTCCCAGGGAAACACGTCCTTATCGGGGTCAGCGACCACGCCGGTCTCCAGCGCGATCAACGAGTTCGGAATCTTGAAGGTCGAAGCCGGCAGCTTCCCCTCACCCGAGCGCTCCTTGTCGCTGGCGACGATCAGATAGTCCTCGACCTTGTAGCCGACGAAGGTGCCTGACGTACCAAGATCGGTGAAGCGTTTTGCAAGTGTGTCGCGGATTTCGTTGCGCGGCGGCGCGACATGAGCGCGCGCGCGTAGCGGCAGGATCGCGGTTGCGGCGAGGAGGCCGAGGGTGGAGCGGCGGGTGAGCAAGGGCGGTGTCCATTGAGCCATGAAAGTGACGGCTACAATGCCGCCGATATCTGGTCAAACGATGACAGGTCAATTCTTGGGCATGATCGTTTCGGAAAACCGCTGCACACTTTGCGCTAACGCGGCCCTTCGGGTCCGGATCATGCCCTAGCGTCCCCGGCCCGACAGCCGCAGCACGAACACCAGCACCTCGGCGACGGCTTTGTAGAGATCCGGCGGGATCTCCTCACCGAGCTCGACCTTGGACAGCGCGCCGGCCAGAACCTCGTTCTCCTCGATCGGGATGTCGTGGGCCTTGGCGATCTCGACGATCTTTTCGCCGATCGTGCCCCTGCCCTTGGCGACGACGACAGGCGCGCCAGAGCCCTTCTCGTAATGCAGCGCGATCGCGAGCTTGGATGGATCGCTCATGTCGCGCGATCCAGGAAGTGGCCGGCGCGGGCCGGCGCCGGTTGCGGCGGCGTGCCGTCGCGGACTACGATATCACCGGGCTTGAGCTCGGCCCTCGTCAATGCCTGGCTGAGCTCACTGACGCCCGCACGGAGCTGCTGCGCCGTCGCCGGCCGCTCTGCCCACATCCGTACGAAGGTCTTGTCGCCGTTCAGCGTGATCAGCGCATGCACCGGACCGGCCGGCTCGACATTGAGCGAGAAGCGCGCGCGCCAGGCGCGCTTGGCGGGATCGGCGGACTCATTGCCGCCATCGCGCGAGATCTCGAACTGCGCCATCGCGGTGCCCTGCGGGGTCGCGAACGGGATCTCGAAGTTCCACTGCGGCACGGCCGGATCGATGCGGTGCCCGCTGGCATCGGTGCGATCGGGGAGCGAAGCAATTTGCAACAGCGTCTGCCGCGCGATCGCGGCATCGGTATCGTCGAGCAGGCGATGCACGGCGGCAGCGAGCGGCGCGTCCGGCGCGAGCGATGGCGCAGCGATGGACTGCGGCGTCGGCAGCGCACCGCGGAATGGCGGGGGCGTCGCGTGTCCGGCGGCCTCGAAGATGCGGCCATCCGGCACGGCCTTGTTGGAGCCCGGCACGTTGCCGGTCAGGCGTGGCAGGTTTTGCGTCATCTCCTGCAAGAGGCTAGCGGCAAGGCCTGCGGTCAGGATCCGCAGCATCGCGGCCTGCGAGGCACCGCCTGCGGCATCAGCCAGGACGACCGCCGCATGTGTGGCGCTGCGCGGCATTTGCTGCGGTTGGACGGTCTCTGCTTCGGCCGACGGCACGGCCGCCTGTACGGCCCCGCCTGCTGCCTGAGCCGGTGCGGCAGCAGCCTGCGGTGTCCCCGTGGCGCCAGCCGGAAGCGTAGCACCTTGCGCCTGTGGCGCGGCGGTCTCGAGCGTGGCCAGGGTCTGGCGCAACACCAGAAGTGCCGCTTTCAAATCGGGCGCTGCGCCAGACGACGGCGTCGCGCCCGCGGCCAGCGAGGCCTCGAGGAACAGACCGGATTTCTGGAAGGCAGTCTCGATGTCCCCGCCATCGAGCCCGGAGTTGAGTGGCGTCTGCTGCGCCAGCACGTCGAGCACGGCCTGCTTCAGCCCGGCCGGCAAATCGCTGCCGGTGACGACCGCGGCGAGATTGGCGAACAGCGGCGCCTGGCTGCCCTGCCTGGTCACGGCTTCGGCAGAGGCCATCGTGACGGCAGCCTGCTCCGATGGCGTCAGCGCATTGGGTGCCGCACTCGCGGACGGCGCCAGCGATGGGCTCTCCACCAGCGAGGCCGCCGCCGGCGTCAGCGTAATCTGGTCGGGAATTGCCTCGCCTGCTCCGTTCATAACTGCGAGCCGGATGGTGCCGTCGTTCTGCGACACCGCGAGTTGGAGATTTTGCCCGGGCGTGAGCGCCACTTCCGACATCACATCCATCGAGAGGTTTGCGATCGCGATCCGCACCAGATTGTCAGCGAGCACGCTGACGACTCTTGCGTTCACGACGCTGCCAGCCTGCAACGCGAGATCGGGAGTCGCCGCGTCAGCCACGGAGCTAGTGGCACTGACCGGAAGAATCGAGCTGATCGGCGTCGGCATCTTGGAGGGCCCAGGGAATGCTGGCCCCACCCTAAGGCCGCCGTCGTAAACCTCTCGTTAAGGACCTTTGGCCGCGGGCGGCTTTACCGCCGCCAAGACCGTCACGGCGGCCTCGAAATCCCGTGCACGGGTGGCCCGACGTGCCGCGGCCTCCTCGTCCACGCCCCATTGGTCGATGTTCCAGTCCTCATCGACATGGGTCGCGGCCCAGACCTGGTCGGCGTCCCGCGCGCCATGGGCCAAGGCCAGCGCGAGCAGTGCCGAGCCGGTCAGGGTCGTGACCATATGGAGCGCCGCGACCGACCAGGGATCCCCGGGCAGCGCGGCGCGCGCGGCCCTGACCGCCTCATCCGGCTGCTTCACATGCATGACACCCTCGGACAGGATGAAATGCGCGCCCAGCGTCTCCGCCGCCCAGAACAGCACGGGGTCCCAATGCGCGGCCTCGCGGGCAACCAGCCCTTCAGGGTGGCCGGCGCGATAGAACAGGAGATCAGTCTCGAAGTACTTTGCAAGGTCGTCGCTGACGAGCTCGACGCGGTCGATCACGCCCTCGACCACACTGTTGGCGATCCGCGTCAGCGGCATGGTCACGGGATCGATCATCTCGCCTTGCGCTGCCCATTCGGCAGCCACCGCATCGGCGAGAGCGCGCGCAGGAAACACCACGTGGCGGCCGGAGGGCGTACGGATCGGCTTGCCGTCGAGGGTGATGGCGAAGCCGCCCTCGGCCTCGGTGACGCTGGCTTCCTTGTAGAAACGTTTGCGCAGCGGCGTGCGCGTGGATGCGCGCGCCGATTCCCGCGGATCCGGCGGGGGCTGCCCCGCAGCTTCATCGAACAATTCGCGCATGTCGGTGTTTCGATCCTTGTCGTCAACCAAATTACCAGTGTCGTCATGGCTTCGCCACGACGACGATGGGTGCTGCTAGTTCGCGCAACTGCGCGCATAAGTGCCGCGATCGGCCGGCCCAAATCCTGCGGCGGCAGCATCATCGAGGCACTTCGAGACGCGATCGCTGAAGGAATTGCGCGGGAGCGGCTGGTAGTTGTAGCGCGGCGGCGCATCGAATTGCGGAACTTTCGGCACCTCGATCTTCGGCGGCGGTGGCGGCGAAGGCGCCGGAACGACTTGCGAGGGGTTCGGCAGCACAAATTGTGCCTGAGCCCCCTGCCCCATGAGCAGCGCGGTCAAAACCATGAGGCAGATCGAGAGCCGTTTCATGGGCGATATGTCGTGCTCCGACCGCCCCCGTTCAACTTAACTATTCTTCAGGCGCGTTCTCGATCGGATCAAATCTGGTTGCGTCCAACCCGAGCAGGTTCCACGACTGCTGCATGTGTGGCGGCAACGGCGCGGTGGCGTCGATCACGCCGCCGCGCGGATGCGGAATGACGATGCGACGTGCCAGGAGATGCAGCCGGTTTTGCAAGCCGCCCGGCAGCTGCCAGTTCTCGATATTGAAATATTTGGGATCGCCGACGATGGGATGGCCGACATGAGCCATGTGGGCGCGCAGCTGGTGGGTGCGGCCCGTCACCGGCTTCAGCGACACCCAGGTCAGCTTGTTGCCGGCGGTCTCGACCACTGCATAATAGGTCACCGCATGGCTCGCGCCCTCATCGCCATGCTGGGCGATGCGCATGATGGTGTCGTCCTCGCCCTCCTCTTTCGCCAGGAAGGTCGAGATGCGGCCCTGCTTGGGCTTCGGCAGGCCCGGTACCAGAGCCCAATAGACCTTTCGCGCCGAACGCGAGCGGAACGCGCCGGTCAGATGCGATGCGGCGAAGCGCGTCTTGGCGATCAGGAGACAGCCGGACGTCTCCCTGTCGATGCGGTGCACGAGGCGCGGCTTCTGGCCCTTGGCGTCGCGCATCACCTCCAGCATCTGGTCGATGTGGCGCGTCATGCCCGAGCCGCCCTGCACGGCAAGGCCCGCGGGCTTGTTCAGCACGAGGACGTCGTCGTCCTCCCAGATCGTCATCTCCTTCAGCGCCTTGAGCGTTTTCTGCGCAGCCTCCGAAAGCTCGCCGACCGCCTTCGGCGCGTCGAGCTTCAGCGGCGGAATGCGGACGCTCTGTCCCTCTTCCAGCCGGTCCTTGCTATCGACGCGCTTGCCGTCGACACGCAGCTCGCCTTTGCGGACGACGCGCTGGATGTGGGAGAAAGACAGGCCGGGAAAGCGCGCTTCCAGGAAGCGGTCAACGCGCATGTTGTTCTCGTCGGCCGTGACGGTGACGGTCTGCACCTTGGTCGGCAGCAACGGCTCTACGGGTTTTACGGGCGCAGGCTTTTCCTGAGCAGCTTTGGGCGGACGCCGCTCGGCACGCTCGGGGCCACGCCGCTCGGCACGCTCTCCGGCAAAGCGCGGCGGCTTCGACCCTTGTTTGCCACCACGCGGCCCGGCCTTCTTCGCGCTGCGCGCCTGATGCGGACGTGCGTCATCGCGCTCGTTACGCGAACGGGGCTTCGGGTTCATTCTCTTGATGCGGCGGCTCATGGTTGCCTGCGTACCCTAAAAGCGGTCTTCCGTCACGACGAAATGGCCGTTTCTAGCGCGTGCCGCCCCGCTCCTTCCGCAGCTTGGCCCAGTAATCCAGCCGCTTCCTGATCTCGCGCTCGAAGCCGCGTTCGGGCGGGTCGTAGAAGGTCTGGCGGCCCAGGGCTTCCGGGAAGTAGTCCTGGCCGGAGAAGGCATCCGGCGCGTCATGGTCGTATTCGTAGCCGGTGCCGTAACCTTCCGACTTCATCAGCTTGGTCGGGGAATTGAGGATGTGCTTTGGCGGCAGCAGCGAGCCGGCCTGCTTGGCCACCTGCATCGCGGTGCCGAAAGCGGTGTAGACGGCGTTCGATTTCGGCGCGGTGGCGAGATAGACGACGGCCTGCGCGATCGCGAGCTCACCTTCGGGATGACCGAGGAAGTCGAAGGCGTCCTTGGCGGCATTGGCGATGACGAGCGCCTGCGGATCGGCAAGCCCGATGTCCTCCACCGCCATGCGCACGACGCGGCGGGCCAGGAACAGCGGGTCTTCGCCGGCGTCTAACATGCGCGCGAGGTAATACAACGCCGCATCGGGATCGGAGCCGCGCACCGACTTATGCAGCGCCGAGATCAGATTGTAATGCCCGTCGGCCGACTTGTCGTAGATCGGCGCACGGCGCTGCAGGATCTCCTGCAACTGCGCGGCATTAAAAATCTCGTCCGCCCGCGCCGAGCGCCAGACCTCCTCGGCAAGCGTCAGCGAGGCGCGGCCGTCGCCGTCAGCCATGCGCACCAGCACGGCGCGCGCCTCGGCATCGAGCGGCAGCTTCTTGCCCTCGACCGCTTCCGCATGCGCGAACAGCTTTTCGATCGCGGCGGCATCGAGCGAACGAAACACCAGCACGCGCGCGCGGGACAGAAGCGCCGCGTTGAGCTCGAAGGACGGATTCTCGGTGGTGGCGCCGACCAAGACGACGGTGCCGTCTTCCATCACGGGCAGAAAGGAATCCTGCTGGGCGCGGTTGAAGCGATGGACCTCATCGACGAACAGCAGCGTGCCCTTGCCCATCTCTCGGCGGGCGCGCGCGGCATCGAACGCCTTCTTGAGGTCGGCGACGCCGGAGAACACGGCCGAAATCTGCTCGAAATGCAAATCCGTTGCGTCCGCCAGCAGCCGCGCCACCGTGGTCTTGCCGGTGCCCGGCGGGCCCCAGAAGATCAGCGAGCCGAGCGTACGCGTCTCCAGCATGCGCGTCAGCGCACCGTCGGGACCGAGGATGTGGTCCTGGCCCACGACCTCCGACAATGCGCGCGGACGCAGCCGGTCCGGCAGCGGATGCGGAGCCTCGTGATCGAGCCCCGCCGCGGCGAAGAGAGTTGGCGTCTCCTGTGGTCGTTTCGGACTCATCCGCCCAGCGTGACGTTGATCTGCTGGCCGCCGCGCACCAGCGTGATGCGCCAGAGCCGCGGCCGCTCGCCGGCGGCCTTCTCGAGGTCGCCGGACTTGCTGATCTTCTGGTTGTTGACGGCCAAGATGATGTCGCCCTTCTGGAAGCCGACACTTGCGGCCGCGGTATCGCCGCCGATATCGGTGATCACGACGCCTTCGGTGTCCGCATCCAGATGCAGCTCGTCAGCGACCGCCGGGGTGATGGTCGAAACCTTCGCGCCCTGGAACGGCGAGCGCGCGGTGACGACGAGCTCGTTGCGCCCGGTGTCGGGCGCGGTCTCCAGCGCCACCGCCAGCTTGACCGGCTTGCTGCCGCGCTGCACGTCGATCTGCGCGGTGCCGCCGAGCGGGCGGGTGGCGAAGCGGTAGTCGAAAGCGTTGGGATCATCCACGATCTGGCCGTCGATCCCGGTGATGAGGTCGGAGGATTTCAAGCCGGCCTTCGCCGCGGGGCCATTCGGCACCACGCTTGCGACCAGCGCACCGGTCGGCGAGCGCAGACCGAGGCTTTCGGCGATCTCCGGCGTCACCGCCTGCAATTTTGCCCCGAGCCATGGCCGCTTCACCGCCTTGCCGCCGCTCTTGGCGGAAGCGACGACGACGCGAACCATGTTGGCGGGGATCGCAAAGCCGATTCCTTGCGAGCCGCCGGAGCGCGAATAGATCGCCGTGTTGATGCCGGCGAGCCTGCCGCTCATGTCGACCAGGGCGCCGCCGGAATTGCCGGGATTGATCGGCGCATCGGTCTGGATGAAGAACTGGTAATCGGTGATGCCGACCTGCGTACGCGCGAGCGCCGAGATGATGCCGTGGGTCACGGTCTGGCCGACGCCGAAAGGATTGCCGATCGCGAGCACGACGTCGCCGACCAGCAATTCATCGGAATTGGTGAAGTCGAGGGTCGGGAATTTCTCCTTGGCGTCCTTCAGACGGAGCACGGCGAGATCGGTGCGGGAATCCTTCAGCAGGATCTCCGCCTCGAACTCGCGCTTGTCCGACAGCGACACTTTCACCTGGTCCGCGCCCTCAATGACGTGCACGTTGGTGACGACGAGGCCGGAGGCATCGACGATGACGCCGGAGCCGAGCGAACGCTGCATCTGCTCGGGCTGCTGGCCCGGCACGCCGAAGAAGCGGCGGAAGATGGGGTCGTCCAGCAGCGGATTGCGGTTCTGCACCACCTTGGCGGCATAGACGTTGACGACCGCCGGCTGCACCCGCTGCACGATCGGCGCATAGGACAGCCGCAGCTCGGCCGGGGACGACGGGACGCGGCGGTCCTGCGCTGAAGCCGGATTGAAATGGGCCGAAAAGGCCATGAACAATGCGGTGACGGCGGCAGTCCAGGTCGATCGAAACATTCCTACCTCTTGGAAAAGACGCCGGAATATAGGCGCGTTCGCCCCCCAATAGAAGGGCGCCGGACGGCAATATTCAGCCTCATTCAGGTGTGTCCGGCATGCAAGCGGGCCGTGCGAATCGGCAATTTGCCAAGGCGGCGGATTGGCATGATGTGCGTCATCTTGCATGGTGGTAACGAGCGGATTCGGTTGCGGCGAATTTGCATCAGCGGGAACCCACGCAACCGGGCGCAGCGTCGCGGGGCAGTCATCGATCACACCTAGGCTCTCCGTTCGCGACTTGGGGAAATCAGTCAAACGATGGAGGCGTAACGTGAGCAGGACAAGAATTGCGGCCACGGCGATTGGTCTCGCCGGCGCGCTGGCGGCCTCGCAGGCCCAGGCCCAATCGGCAAGCAGCAGCGAGCAGGAGATCGCGCTTCTCAAGCAGCAGCTGAAGTTGCTCGAGCAGAAGCTCGACAGGCTCCAGAGCCAGACCGCGGCAAATACGGCGGCCACGGCAAAGGCGAAAGCCGAAGCCAAGGCTGAGGCGAAGGCCGAGGCGCGCTCGGAGGCAAAGGCTGTCGTTGCCAACGCCAATGCGGCGATCCCCGTCAAGGGACCAGCGCCGGCGTCCGGTGTCGTCGTGACGATGCCGAATAACCGGCCGACCATCTGCACCGCCGACCAGGCCAACTGCGTCGCCATCACCAGCCGCCTGCATTGGGATGTCGGCGGCTATGACTACCGTCCCAACACAGCGGCGACCGTGCCGCAGAAGCTCGACAGCGGCCAGAACGTCCGCCGCGCGCGCATCGGTGTCACCGGCAAGTTCTTCAACGACTGGAATTTCGCGCTGGTCTACGACTTCGGCGGCTCCTCCGACGGATTCGGCGGCGCCGCGCCGGGATCGCTGCCGGGCGGCGGCGTCTCCGGCGTCGAGAACGCCTATCTCAGCTACACCGGCCTGAAGCCGTTCGGCGGCAAGATGGCAATCGAGGCCGGCATCATGGATCTGCCATACACGCTCGACGAAGCGACGAGCTCCAACGACATCATGTTCATGGAGCGCGCCTCGCCCGGTGTGATCGCGACCAACATCGCCGCCGGCGACTTCCGCTCCGCAGCCGGTGCGCGCTGGTTCAACGACCAGCTCTGGATCGGCGGCTATGTCACGGGACCATCGACCGGTGCGATCCATTCCGCCTCGAGCGCGGCGCCGCCCGGCACCAGCGAGCAATATGGCGCCGTGGCGCGTGTGGCAGGCAATCCCATTAGCGGCAAGGACTATTCGGTGCATATCGGCGCCGATGCGCAATGGCTGATCCAGCCGCCGCGCAATCTCGTCGCCAACACGCAGACTGTGACCCTCAGCGATCGCCCCGAACTGCGGCTCGATCCAACGACGCTGATCTCGACCGGCGCTATCGCCAACGCCTCGGGCGCGCAGGTCTACAGCGTCGAGGCGGCGGCGACCTACGGGCCCTTCATCGTTCAGGGCGAGTATTTCTGGTACAATGTCGACCGCACCGCCAACACCGGTGTGCCGCTGGTCGGCGCGCCGAGCCTGAAATTCCAGGGCGGCTACGCACAGGCGGGCTACGTGCTGACGGGCGAGGGCCGCACCTACAACGCGGCGAATGCGGCCTATAGCGGCGTCAAGCCGGCGCATCCATTCTCGCTCGACGGCGGCGGCTGGGGCGCGTGGGAGATCGCGGGACGCTTCTCGACGATCGATCTCAACGACCAGCTTGCGACCGCCAACGGCATCGCTGGCGGCCGGCAGACGGTCTACACCCTTGCGCTCAACTGGTACGTCAACGGCAACGTGCGCTTCATGCTGGACTATCTGCACGGCACGGTGTCGCGGCAGGCTTCGCCGATCTCGACCGCCGATGTCGGCTCGAAGTTCGATGCGGTCGCGATGCGCACGCAGTTCGCGTTCTGACGCTCTCTGTCGTCCCGGGGCGCGCGCACGCGCGAACCCGGGACCCATAACCACAGGCAGTAGTTTGGCGAAGGCTCGGAGTTGTCAGCTCGCCCCACAATCTGCTTCTGTGGTTATGGGTCCCCGCCTTCGCGGGGACGACCGAGAATACGGCGCTAGCATCCTTCCGCTCATCACGCCGCGCGCTTCGGCTTCTTCACGACCAGCGGTGGCGGCGCGCAGGACAGCCGCTCCTGATGGCTCTCGCCCCAGGCTTTCAGGATGTCGATGACAGGCTTGAGGCTCTCGCCTAGCTCGGACAGGCAGTACTCCACCCGCGGCGGTACTTCCGCATAGACCTTGCGGATGACGAGCTTGTCCTCCTCCAGCGCGCGCAGCTGCTTGGTCAGCATGCGCTGGGTGATGCCGGGCATCCGGCGGCGCAATTCGCCGAAGCGCTGGGTTCCGCTCTGCAGGTGATAGAGGATCACGCCCTTCCACTTGCCGTCGATCAGGTCGAGCGTCGCTTCGACAGAGCAGCCGGGACGACGGGCAAAGTCGCGTCGTTTCATGCGTGTTTTCCCAATAGTATCCAAACAGGGACTATATCCCCAATTTTACAGTACTTGCCAATTTGAGGCCAGGGCGACAGTTAGAGCGGCGGGCGAACACGCCATCTGATGGAGACACGCCATGAAGGCCGTCGGTTACAAAAAGTCGCTTCCGATCGAGGATGCAGATTCACTGATCGATTTCGAGACCGCAAAGCCCGAGCCCGGCGGACGCGACATCCGCGTCGCCGTGAAGGCCATCTCGGCCAACCCGGTCGATTACAAGGTGCGCAAGCGCGCTGCCCCGCCCGAGGGCGAGACCAAAATCCTCGGCTATGACGCGGCCGGCGTGGTTGATGCGGTCGGGCCTGATGTGTCGCTGTTCAAGCCGGGCGATGAGGTGTTCTACGCCGGCTCGATCCTGCGCCAGGGCACCAACGCCGAATTCCACCTGGTCGACGAGCGCATCGTCGGCAACAAGCCGAAGAGCCTGTCGTTCGCGCAGGCCGCCGCCCTTCCCCTCACCTCCATCACCGCCTGGGAATTGCTGTTCGATCGTCTCGGCGCGGTACCCGGCAAGAGCGTCGATCCGCGCACGCTGCTGATCACCGGCGGCGCCGGGGGTGTCGGCTCGATCCTGATCCAGCTCGCGCGTCGTCTCACTGGCCTGACGGTGCTTGCCACCGCGACGCGGCCAGAATCGCAAAAATGGTGCCTCGATCTCGGTGCGCATGCGGTGATTGACCACGGCAAGCCGATGAAGGAGCAGATCGAGACATTGAAGTTGCCGCCGGTCGCGCTGGTCGCAAGCCTGACCTTCACCGACCAGCACTACAAGGCGATCGCCGATTTCATGGCCCCGCAGGGCCGGTTCGGCCTGATCGACGATCCCCCGGAATTTGCCATGAGCACATTCAAGGGCAAGGCGATCTCGGTGCACTGGGAATCGATGTTCACGCGCTCCTCGTTCCAGACCCCCGACATGATCGCGCAGCATCATCTGCTCAACGACGTCGCCGACCTCATCGACAAGGGCGTGTTGCGCACCACGCTCGATCAGACCTTTGGCACGATCAACGCCGCCAACCTCAAGCGCGCGCACGCGCTGCTGGAAAGCGGCAAGTCGCGCGGCAAGATCGTGCTGGAGGGGTGGTAGCAGCCGCAACACCTCGTATTGCCCGGGCTTGTCCCGGGCATCCACGTTCTTGGTTGAGTGGCGAAGGTCGTGGATGGCCGTGACAAGCCCTGCCATGACGAACCTCTCTACGGCGCCACGCCCTCCACGAACATCAACCGCCGCTCCAGCGCCGTCTGCCGCAGCTTCAGCGCCTTCGCATATTCGGCCGACGCGTACCATCCGCGCGCCCTCGGTCGCCCTCCACCACTTCAGCGGCGCCGCCGCGCGCGAGGTAGCGGCCGCCATATTGGGCGATGGTCTGCGCCGCGAGCGTGCGGTAGGCCTCCATCGCGGCTCCGTCGCGCACCTCGACCTCGGAGATCACATAGGCCGCCATGCGCACGCCTCAGGCGATCGTGTTGACGATGCCGCCCTCGGCGCGCAGCGCTGCACCGTTGGTCGCTGACGCTTCCTTGGATGCGACATAGACCACCATGTTGGCGATCTCGTCGACACTGGCGAAGCGTTGCAGCAGTGAGCTCGGACGATGCTGCTTAATGAAGTTGGCGGCGGCTGCATCGACCGATTGGCCGTTCTGCTTGGCGAGATCCTTCACGAACGTCTCGACACCCTCCGACATGGTCGGCCCAGGCAGCACTGAGTTGACGGTGACGCCGGTGCCACGGGTGAGCTGCGCCAGGCCGCGCGCGACCGAGAGCTGGGCCGTCTTGGTCATGACATAGTGAATCATCTCGACGGGAATGTTGAGCCCGGACTCCGAGGAGATGAAGACGATACGGCCCCAATTGCGCTTGAGCATGCCGTTCATGTAGGCCCGCGACAGCCGCACGCCGCTCATCACATTGACCTCGAAGAAGCGGCTCCAGTCCTCGTCCGGAATCTCGAAGAAGTCCTTGGGCTCGAAGATGCCGGCATTGTTGATGAGGATGTCGACCTCGGGCAGAGCCGCCACGAGCGCCTTGCAGCCCGCAGCGGTGGAGACGTCGGCCGCAATGCCGCGGACCTTCCCGCCCGTCCCTTCCAGCTTGCGCACGGCCGCATCGACCTTGTCCTGGCCACGGCCGTTGATCACGATGCTCGCACCCGAGCCGGCGAGGCCCTTGGCGATGGCGTAGCCGATGCCGGCGGTCGAGCCGGTCACGAGCGCGGTCTTTCCGGAAAAGTCGATGTTCATGCGATATCTCCATGGATGTGGATGGAGATATCGGAAGCGGCTCCCTCAGCTGCAATCAGCGCTCACTGACGCGTGAGGATTGTAGGGTGGGCAAAGCGCAGCGTGCCCGCCATCTTGGCGCGGCTTGTGGACTGAACGGTGGGCACGGCGCGCGGAGAGCGCGCCTTTCCACCCTACCGTTCCTACGCAACAAAAAAGCGGCGCCGAAGGCGCCGCTTTTGAAACTTCATGCCGGTCGGGCTTACGCCGCCTCGGCTTCCTTTTCCTGCACCGGACCGGAGTCCTGGCCCTTGGCATCGACGTCGCGGTCGACGAACTCGATCACGGCCATCGCGGCGTTGTCGCCGTAGCGGAAGCCGGCCTTGATGATGCGGGTGTAGCCGCCCTGACGGTCCTTGTAGCGGGTCGCGAGCGTGTCGAAGAGCTTCCTAACCATGTCGACGTCGCGCAGCTCGGAGATCGCCTGACGGCGCAGCGACAGGCCGCCCTTCTTCCCGAGGGTGACGAGCTTCTCGACGATCGGACGAAGCTCCTTGGCCTTGGGCAGCGTGGTGACGATCTGCTCGTGCTTGATCAGCGCAGCCGCCATGTTCGCGAACATCGCGCGGCGGTGCTCGGCCGTGCGGTTGAGCTTCCGATGAACCTTGCCGTGACGCATGTGTGTAGTCCTTACGTTAAAACTGCCGCGACGGTTCGTCGGACATGTTGCTCAGGTGGGCTGCCTGCGTTCGCCCGCGAAAGCGCGTATGCGCTTCCGCTTTCTTGTTTTGAGCATGATCCTTGTCGGAAAACCGCTTCGCACTTTGCGCTAACGCGGCCCTTCGGATCCGGGATCGTGCTCTCAGTCATTCCGGACGGCGCGAAGCGACGATCCGGAATCTCGAGATTCCGGGTTCGGCTCTGCGAGCCGCCCCGGAATGACGAATTCTCAGTAGTGATCCTCGAAGCGCTTGGCGAGCTCGTCGATGTTCTCCGGCGGCCAGCCCGGCACTTCCATGCCGAGATGCAGACCCATCTGGGCCAGCACTTCCTTGATCTCGTTCAGCGACTTGCGGCCGAAGTTCGGAGTGCGGAGCATTTCCGCTTCGCTCTTCTGCACGAGGTCGCCGATGTAGACGATGTTGTCGTTCTTCAGACAGTTGGCCGAACGCACCGACAGCTCGAGCTCGTCCACCTTCTTGAGGAAGGCCGGATTGAAGGCGAGGTCCGGGATGATCTCCTGGGCGACTTCCTTGCGCGGCTCTTCGAAGTTGACGAACACGTTGAGCTGATCCTGCAGGATGCGCGCGGCGTAGGCCACGGAATCATCCGGCGTGATCGCGCCGTTGGTCTCGATCGTCATGGTCAGCTTGTCGTAGTCGAGGATCTGGCCCTCGCGGGTGTTCTCGACCTTGTAGGAGACCTTGCGGACCGGCGAGTACAGGCTGTCGACCGGGATCAGGCCGATCGGCGCGTCCTCGGGACGGTTGCGCTCGGCGGGCACGTAGCCCTTGCCGGTCGAGACCGTGAACTCCATGCGGATCTCGGCGCCCTCGTCGAGGGTGCAGATCTGCAGATCGGGGTTCAGCACGACCACATCGCCGACGGTCTGGATGTCACCGGCGGTGACGACGCCCGGGCCTTGCTTCTTCACGACCATGCGCTTGGGGCCTTCGCCCTGCATCTTGATCGAGATGTCCTTGATGTTCAGCACGATGTCGGTGACGTCCTCACGGACGCCCGCGATCGAGGAGAACTCGTGCAGCACGCCGTCGATGTGCACCGACTGCACCGCCGCGCCCTGGAGCGAGGAGAGCAGGATGCGGCGCAGCGCGTTTCCGAGGGTCTGGCCGAAACCACGCTCGAGCGGCTCGGCGACGATGGTCGCGAAACGCGAGGGATCGCTGCCGGGCGTGACCTGGAGCTTGTTCGGCCGAATCAGTTCTTGCCAATTTTTCTGGATCGTCACTGTTTCACCCATACAGGCCAGTCAATTTGACAGTTCAAATACTGGCGTTGGAGAAAGGCCGCGGGTCATTCCCGCGGCTGCTTAGTAAAGTCATTGCGGGCGCCGATGCACCCGCAACTTGGTATCAAACGCGCCGACGCTTACGGGGACGGCAACCGTTGTGCGGGATCGTGGTCACGTCGCGGATCGAGGTGACGGTGAAGCCTGCGGCCTGGAGCGCGCGGAGCGCCGACTCGCGGCCCGAACCGGGGCCGGCGACTTCGACTTCCAGCGTGCGCATGCCGTGCTCCTGCGCCTTCTTGGACACGTCCTCGGCGGCAACCTGCGCGGCGTACGGCGTCGACTTGCGCGAGCCCTTGAAACCCATCGTGCCGGCCGAGGACCAGGCAATCGTGTTGCCTTGCGCGTCGGTGATGGTGATGGTCGTGTTGTTGAACGACGAGTTCACATGCGCGACGCCGGAGGCGATGTTCTTGCGCTCACGACGACGAACGCGGGTGGCTTCCTTGCCCATTGAGTCCCTTTCCTGAAGATCTCAAACGCCGCCGTAATGCCAGCGGCTACACCTGTGGAACGAAAAGCGCGTGGCGAACGGGTCATCCCCTTTCGCCACACGCCGCGACTGGATTCGAAAACTTACTTCTTCTTGCCGGCGATGGCCTTGGCCGGGCCCTTGCGCGTACGCGCATTGGTGTGGGTCCGCTGACCGCGCACCGGCAGACCGCGACGATGACGCAGACCGCGATAGCAGCCGAGGTCCATCAGACGCTTGATGTTGATGCCGACCTCACGACGCAGATCGCCCTCGACGAGATAGTCGCGGTCGATGACTTCGCGGATCTGGAGCACTTCGGCGTCGCTGAGCTGATTGACGCGACGATCCTCGGGGATCTTCACCTTCTCCATGATGTCACCGGCGATCTTCGGGCCGATGCCATGGATGTACTGGAGCGCGATCAGCACGCGCTTGTTGGTGGGAATGTTCACGCCGGCAATACGGGCCACGGCCTTCTCTCCTGTTGCCGATCCCTCGTCAGGAATCGGGCTTTAAGTGCTTGCTTTCTCGGGCAGGTGTTCACAAACGCGAACACGACGCCCACCCCCGGTCTTCCTGGGGCCCGGCATCGTCTGAAACTATCCGACTTGGATGCGGGGCTTATTAGGGGATTCCGGGGGCTTTCGTCAACCGCTGCTAGCGCTTGGCTCGCTTTTTCGTGACCTTTTTTGCGGCCTTTTTGGCACCCTTTTTGACGGCCTTCTTGGCCGCCTTCTTCGCGGCCTTTTTGGCGGTTTTGGCCGATTTGGCAGCCTTTTTGGCTGCCTTCGCCGGCTTTTGGGCCGACTTCTTCGCCGCCTTGGTCTTTTTGGCCGGGCCCGACTTGGCTGCGCTTCGGGCATGCGTCTTGGGCTCGACCGCCCCCAGCGCCAGGAGCTGGCGGTGGATGGCGCGGGTGACCTCCTCGATGGCCATCATGCCGTCGATGGTCGAGAGCTTCCGACGCTCGGAATAGTAGTGAATCAGCGGTTCCGTCTGGCTGCGGTAGCTGGCAAGCCGCTTGGTCAGGACCTCCGGGGTGTCGTCGAGCCGGACCTCCTCGCCCCGCTCCCGCATCTGGGCAACGCGAGTCTCGACGCGGCTCAGCAATGCGCTCTCGTTGACGCGGAGTTCGATCACGGCGTCGAGCTTGAGATGCTTGCGCTTGAGCAACTGGTCCAACGCCTCGGCCTGCGGCACGGTGCGCGGGAAACCATCGAGGATGAAACCGTTCTTGGCGTCGGGCTGGTCGATGCGGTCGGAGATGATTCCCACCACGACGTCGTCTGGCACGAGGGCGCCGCTGGCCATGATCTCCTTGGCCTTCAGCCCGACCGGCGTTCCCGCCGCAACGGCGGCACGCAGCATCTCGCCGGTCGAGAGCTGGACGATGCCATAGCGCTGCACCAAGAGCTGGGCCTGAGTCCCCTTGCCCGACCCCGGCGGTCCCAGAAGTATGATTCTCATCGGCGTACGCCCCCCCGGATTGGTGAGCGATACGTCGCGCACCTGTGTTTGAAGATCGAGAACAGTGCAAACCACAATCGGCTGCGCACCGCTACCCATATCATAGGTGAGCGAATGCCCGGACGCCAAGAAGGCCTTTGAAATCAGTGATTGCGCCGCGCTAGGAGCAGCTCTGCCGATGCAACCGGATGGCTCGCTGGTCGCATCCGGCGGCACCGCGCGCTCTTCACGCCGCGAATCGGCGGCGCATTGGCGCCGCCCGAGAGGATGCGTTTAGCGGCGGCGGCCGCGCAGCTTCGACTTGCGGATCAGGCCTTCGTACTGATGGGCCAGCAGATAGCCCTGGACCTGAGCCACCGTATCCATCGTGACGCTGACGACGATCAGCAGCGAGGTGCCGCCGAAGTAGAACGGCACCGAGGCATAGGAGATCAGGATCTCGGGGATCAAGCAGACGATCGCCAGATAAATCGCGCCTAACACGGTGATGCGCGACAGCACGTAGTCAATATATTCGGCGGTGCGCTCGCCCGGACGGATGCCCGGAATGAAGCCGCCATGCTTCTTCAGATTGTCCGCGGTCTCGGTCGGGTTGAACACGATCGCAGTGTAGAAGAAGGCGAAGAACACGATCAGCGCCAGATACATGATCAGGAACAGCGGGCGGCCATGGCCGAGCTGGGTGGTGATCCACTGGAACCACTCCGGCCCGCTGCCCGCGTTGAAGTTCGCAACCGTCGTCGGCAGCAGCAGCAGCGAGGACGCGAAGATCGGCGGGATCACGCCGGAGGTGTTGAGCTTGAGCGGCAGATGCGAGGACTGGCCTTCGAACATCTTGTTGCCGACCTGGCGCTTCGGATACTGGATCAAGAGCCGGCGCTGCGCGCGCTCCATGAACACGATGAAGGCGATCACGGCGACGGCCATGATGATGACGACCAGGATCAGGCCGGTCGACATCGCGCCCTGACGGCCGAGCTCGAGCATGTTTGCGAGCGCCGCGGGCAGCTCGGCGACGATGCCGGCGAGAATGATCAGCGAGATGCCGTTGCCGATGCCGCGCGAGGTGATCTGCTCGCCCAGCCACATCAGGAACATGGTGCCGCCGGTCAGCGTGATCGCCGTGGACAGGCGAAAGAACATGCCGGGCTCGCTGACGACGTTGCCGGCGCCTTCGAGACCCACAGCGATGCCGTAGGACTGGAACGCGGCCAGGATCACGGTCAGATAGCGGGTGTACTGGTTCAGCGTCTTGCGGCCGGCCTCACCCTCTTTCTTCAGCGCCTCGAGCTGCGGCGAGACGGTGGTCAGGAGCTGGATGATGATCGAGGCGGAGATATACGGCATGATGTTCAGCGCGAAGATCGCCATGCGGTGGATGCCGCCGCCGGCGAACATGTTGAACATGCCGAGGATGCCGCCCGCCTGGGAGCGGAACACCTGCTCCCAGATGTTGGGATCGATGCCGGGCAGCGGGATGTAGGTCCCGAGCCGATAAACGAGCAGCGCACCCAGGGTGAACCAGATGCGCTTCTTCAGTTCGTCGGCCTTGGCAAACGCGCCGAAATTGAGATTGGCTGCCAGTTGTTCCGCTGCAGAGACCATCTTGGACTTTCTCCCGCCGCCTGTTGCGCCGTCATGCCCGCGGCCGGGCTAGTTTAGCGGACGCCGAACATTATCTGGGGCTCGGCTTCGATAAGTCCACGTCCCGCATGCGTAAAGGCCCGCGCGCCGCGGGCCAATGACGCAGTTGTTACGCCGCCTCGCCTTCTTCCGTAGGCTGGGCGAGGATCTTCACCGAGCCGCCGGCCTTCTCGACCGCGGCGATCGCGGTCTTGCTGGCGCCGTGCACTTCGATGTTGAGCTTGGACTTGAGCTCGCCGCGGCCGAGCAGCCGCAGGCCGGCCTTGGCGCGGCGCAGCACGCCGCCCTTCACCAGGGCCTCGACGTTCACGACGCTGCCGGCGTCGATCTTCTTGGCATCGACCGCGTCCTGGAGCCGGTCGAGATTGATCTCGGCGAACTCGACGCGGAAGATGTTGTTGAAGCCGCGCTTGGGCAGACGGCGATGCATCGGCATCTGGCCGCCTTCGAAACCCTTGATACGCACGCCCGAACGCGCGGTCTGGCCCTTGCCGCCGCGGCCGGACTGCTTGCCCTTGCCGGAACCGATGCCGCGGCCGACGCGCATACGCTTTTTACGCGAGCCGGCGTTGTCGGCGATATCGCTGAGCTTCATCGCCCTTCTCCTTGTGTCTTGCGCACGATCTTCACCGAAAACCGCTTCCCGCTTTTCGGGATCGTGCGCCTTTGCTTACTTCTCGTCGACGATGCGGACGAGATGGTGAACCTTCTCGATCATGCCGCGGACCGCCGGGGTATCCGGCAGTTCGCTGGTACGGCCGATCTTGTTGAGCTTGAGCCCGATCAGGGTCGAGCGCTGCGAGTGATGGCGGCGGATCGCGCTGCCGGTCTGCTCGACCTTGATCGTCTTTGCGGCCTTGGCCATGGGAGTCTACTCCGAAAAGCTTCCGTTAGTCGGCGGCCGCCTCGGCATCGCCGCCGATACGACGGGACTGGAGGGTGGACACCTTGATGTTGCGGCGGGCTGCGACCGAACGCGGCGAATCCTGATGCTTCAGCGCGTCGAAGGTCGCCCGCACCATGTTGTACGGGTTCGACGAGCCGATCGACTTCGCCACCACGTCCTGGACGCCGAGCGTCTCGAACACGGCGCGCATCGGGCCGCCGGCGATGATGCCGGTACCGGCCGGAGCTGCGCGCAGGTAGACACGGCCCGCACCATGACGGCCGGCAATGTCGTGATGGAGCGTGCGGCCCTCGCGCAGCGAGACGCGCGTCAGGTTGCGCTTGGCGGACTCGGTCGCCTTGCGGATCGCCTCAGGCACTTCGCGCGCCTTGCCGTGACCGAAGCCGGCGCGGCCCTTCTGGTCGCCGATCACGACCAGCGCTGCGAAACCGAAGCGCTTGCCGCCCTTGACGACCTTGGCCACGCGGTTGATGTGGACGAGCTTGTCGACGAACTCGCTGTCGCGCTCCTCGCGCTCCCTGCGTTCACGTCCGCCGCCGCGTTGATCGCGTCCACCACGTTGTTCGCGTTCAGCTGCCATGGTTTTTCCAATCCTTCAGAGGCTTACGCCTCAATCCTCAAATTCTGTTAGAAGCTCAGCCCGCTCTCACGCGCCGCGTCGGCAAGAGCCTTGACGCGCCCGTGGTAGAGATAGCTGCCGCGATCGAACACGACTTCCTTGACGCCCTTCTCGGCGGCGCGCTGGGCCAGCAGCTTGCCGACCGCCTTCGCCGCATCGATGTCGGCGCCGGTCTTGCCGCCGTCGCGCATCGCCTTCTCGAGCGAAGAGGCAGAGGCCAGCGTCTCGCCCTTCAGGTCGTCGATGACCTGGGCGTAGATGTGCTTGGACGAGCGGAACACCGACAGACGCGGACGACCACCACCGGAGCGGCGCAGCTTCAGCCGCACACTCCGCTTGCGCCGGGCATTCGTAACCTTGGCTTTGGACATGACCGGCTCCGTTACTTCTTCTTGCCTTCCTTGCGGAAGATGAATTCGCCAACATACTTCACGCCCTTGCCCTTGTAGGGCTCCGGCGGGCGATAGGCGCGGATCTCGGCCGCAACCTGGCCGACGCGCTGGATGTCGCTACCCGACACCGTGATTTCGGTCGGCTTCGGCACGGCGATCGTGATCCCTTCCGGGATCTGGTAGATCACGTCGTGGCTGTAGCCGAGCGCGAGCTGCAGGTTCTTGCCCTGCATCGCGGCGCGGTAACCGACGCCGGTGATCTCGAGCTTCTTCTCGAAGCCCTTGGTGACGCCTTCGACCAGATTCGCGACCTGGGCGCGAGCGGTGCCGTACAGCGCCCGCGCGCGGTTGGTCTCGGCCCGCGGCTTGACCTTGACCTGGCCGTTCTCGAGCTTCACCTCGACGTCGTCGTGGACGATGAACTGAAGCTGGCCCTTCGGACCCTTCATCTTGACGGTCTGGCCGTCGACGGTCGCGGTAACGCCCGACGGCACCGCCACAGGCTTTTTGCCAACACGTGACATGGATCGAAAATCCTTCTCAGAACACCGTGAAGAGGACTTCACCGCCCACATTCGCGTCGCGCGCGCTGTGGTCGGCCATGATCCCCTTCGGCGTCGACAACACCGAAATGCCGAGACCGTTATTCACCCGCGGCAGGTTCTTCACCGAGGCGTAGACGCGGCGCCCAGGCTTGGAAACGCGTTCAATCTCGCGGATGACGGGCTCGCCGTCGAAATACTTCAGCTCGATCTCGATCTCGCTGCGGCCCGAGGGATGCTCGAGCGTGGCGTAACCGCGGATGTAGCCCTCGGTCTTCAGCACCTCGAGCACGTTCTCGCGCATCTTCGAGCCAGGCGTGGAGACCTTGCTCTTGGAGCGCATCTGCGCGTTGCGGATGCGGGTGATCAGATCGCTGATTGGATCGTGCGTAGACATCTAAACGACCCTCCTTACCAGCTGGACTTCACAAGGCCCGGGACCATGCCCTTGGAGCCAAGGTCGCGCAGCGCGATACGGGACAGCTTGTTCTTGCGATAGTTCGAGCGCGGGCGGCCCGACAGCTCGCAGCGCAGGCGGATACGGGTCGCCGACGAGTTGCGCGGCATCTCCGCCAGCTTCAACGTCGCGGCGAACCGCTCTTCCATCGGCAGCGTCTTGTCGGCGATGATCGTCTTCAACCGCTCGCGCTTGGCGGCGGCGTTCCTCACCATCCGCTTGCGCCGGTTGTTCTTCTCGACTGAACTCTTCTTTGCCATGCTTGGCTCCTGGGTATCCGCGTTTGAGAGGCTCTAGGTCAGCGTCTCACTGCCGGAACGGGAAATTGAAAGCGGTCAACAAGGCCCTCGCCTCTTCGTCGGTCTTGGCCGTGGTGCAGACGGTGATGTCCATACCGCGGGCCTCCGCGACCTTGTCGAAGTCGATCTCGGGGAAAATGATGTGCTCCTTGATGCCGAGCGAGTAGTTGCCGCGGCCGTCGAAGCTCTTCGGGTTCAGGCCGCGGAAGTCGCGGACGCGCGGCAGCGCGACATTCACCAGGCGATCGATGAACTCGTACATGCGCGCCTTGCGCAGCGTGACCTTGCAGCCGATCGGCTGGTTCTCACGCAGCTTGAACGTCGCGATCGCGATACGCGAATAGGTCACGATCGCCTTCTGGCCGGCGATCTGGGTCAGCTCGGCAGCGGCAGTCTCGGCCTTCTTGCGGTCGTTGACGGAATCGCCGACGCCCATGTTCAGCACGACCTTGTCCAGGCGCGGAACCTGCATGACGTTCTCATAACCGAACTTTTCGGTCAGAGCCGTGCGGATCTTCGCGTCATATTCCGCGCGCAGGCGCGGCGTGTAAGCAGCCTCAGCCATCGATCTCAGCTCCCGAGCTCTTGGCGATGCGGACCTTCTTGCCGTCCGCCAGAATCTTGAATCCGATGCGAGTCGGCTTTCCGTCCTTGCCGAGATACGCGATGTTGGACAGTTGGATCGGCGCCTCTTTCGAGATGATGCCGCCCTCCTGCGCCTGCGTCTGCTTCTGGTGACGCTTGACCATATTGATGCCGCGCACCAGCGCGGTACCTGCATCGGGGCGAACCTCGAACACTTCACCGGTGCGGCCCTTGTCGCGGCCGGTCAGCACGACGACCTTGTCGCCCTTGCGGATCTTCGCAGCCATCACAGCACCTCCGGCGCGAGCGAGATGATCTTCATGTGGTTCTTGGCGCGCAGCTCGCGCGGCACGGGCCCGAAGATACGGGTGCCGACCGGCTCGGACTGGTTGTTGATCAGAACGGCGGCGTTGCGGTCGAAGCGGATGACCGAACCGTCGGCGCGGCGGATGTCCTTGCGGACGCGCACCACGACGGCCTTCATCACGTCGCCCTTCTTCACCTTGCCACGCGGAATCGCTTCCTTGATCGACACGACGATGATGTCGCCGATCGTGGCGTAGCGGCGCTTGGAGCCCCCGAGCACCTTGATACACATGACACGGCGTGCGCCAGAATTGTCGGCCACGTCGAGGTTGGTCTGCATCTGAATCATTGATGCACCTCGTCCTCTTTCTCTTTGCGCCAGCCCAGCCGGCGCTCAACATTTCCCTGAAGTCAGTCGGCTAAAGCCAACAGATCAGGCGCTTTTCTTGTGTTCGCCCCGGATCACGACCCAGCGCTTCAACTTCGAAATCGGCTTCGTTTCCTCGATCCACACCATGTCGCCCGGCTTGAACTGGTTGCTCTCGTCGTGCGCGTGGTAGTTCTTCGAACGGCGGATCGTCTTCTTGTAGATCGGGTGCGTGAAGCGGCGGTCGACGCGCACCACGATGGTCTTGGCTTGCTTGTCGCTGACGACCACGCCCTGCAAAGTACGTTTCGGCATCTTCGTAAGCCTCTTACTTCTTCTTCGCGCGCGTCTGCGCGGCGACGGTCTTGATCCGGGCGATGTCACGGCGAGCCTCGCGCAGGCGCGAGGTGTTCTCGAGCTGCCCGGTGGCGCGCTGGAAGCGCAGGTTGAAGCGCTCCTTCTTCAGGTTCAGGATGGCATCATCCTGCTGATCGGGGCTCATCGCGCGGATGTCTTCGATCTTCATCTGGGCCATGGCCATTACTCCGCAATGCGCTCGACGAAGCGCGTCTTGATCGGCAGCTTGGCGGCCGCCAGGGTCAGCGCCTCACGCGCCGTCTGGGTGTTGACGCCGTCGATCTCGAACAGCACCCGGCCCGGCTTGACGCGCGCGACCCACAATTCCGGCGAACCCTTGCCGGAGCCCATGCGGACTTCGGCCGGCTTCTTGGACACCGGAACATCGGGGAACACGCGGATCCAGACACGGCCGGCGCGCTTCATGTGACGGGTTAGCGCGCGACGGGCGGCTTCGATCTGGCGCGCGGTGACGCGCTCAGGCTCGGTCGCCTTCAGGCCGAACTGGCCAAACGCCAACGTCGCGCCCGAAGACGCAACGCCGTGGATGCGGCCCTTATGCGCCTTCCGGAACTTCGTTTTCTTAGGTTGCATCATGGCTTTAAGCCCTCAAATTCCTGTGCTGACTCAGGCCGCGGCCGTATCGCGGCGCTGACGGCCACCACGATCGCTACCACCGCCGGTCTCGCCTTCGGCCATTCTCTTGTCCTGGGCCATCGGATCGTGCTCGAGGATCTCGCCCTTGAAGATCCAGACCTTGACGCCGCAGGTGCCGAAGGTCGTGAACGCGGTCGCAACGCCGTAGTCGATGTCGGCACGCAGCGTGTGCAGCGGCACGCGACCTTCGCGGTACCACTCCATGCGCGCGATTTCCGCACCGCCGAGACGCCCCGAGCAGTTGATGCGGATGCCCTCCGCGCCGAGTCGCATCGCCGACTGCACGGCGCGCTTCATGGCACGGCGGAACGCCACGCGGCGCTCGAGCTGTTGCGCGATAGATTCGGCCACCAGCGTCGCATCGAGCTCCGGCTTGCGGATCTCGACGATGTTGATGACGACGTCGGACGAGGTGATGTCCGCGACCTTCTTGCGCAGCTTGTCGATGTCCGCGCCCTTCTTGCCGATCACCACGCCCGGACGGGCCGAGTGGATGGTGACGCGGCACTTCTTGTGCGGACGCTCGATCACGATGCGGGCGACGGCCGCCTGCTTGAGCTCCTTGTGCAGGATCTCACGGATCTTGACGTCCTCGTGCAACAGCTTGCCGTATTCCTGCTTGCCGGCGAACCAGCGGGAATCCCAGGTCCGGTTGATGCCGAGACGCAGACCGATCGGATTGATCTTTTGACCCATCGTGTTCTCCTGCGCCCTTAAGCGGCGGCTTCAGCTTCGACCTGACGAACGATGATCGTCAGCTGCGAAAACGGTTTGTAGACACGGCCCGAGCGGCCGCGGCCGCGAGCGGCAAAGCGCTTCATCACGAGGCCGTTGCCGACGAAGGCCTGCGCCACGACGAGATCGTCGACGTCGAGATCGTGGTTGTTCTCGGCGTTGGCGATAGCCGATTCCAGGCACTTCTTCACGTCGACCGCGATCCGCTTGCGCGAAAACTGCAGGTCGGCGAGCGCGGCAGACGCCTTCCGGCCGCGAATGAGCTGGGCGACCAGGTTGAGCTTCTGCGGGCTCACCCGCAGCATCCGGGCGACCGCCTTGGCCTCGTTGTCGGCGAGGCTCCGTTCGCGCTTAGGTTTGCTCATCGTTTAATCCTCAAGCCTTCTTGGCTTTCTTGTCGCCGGAGTGGCCGTGGAAGGTCCGGGTCGGCGAGAACTCGCCGAACTTGTGACCGACCATTTCCTCGTTGACGGCCACCGGCACGTGCTTCTGACCGTTGTAGACGCCGAAGGTCAGGCCGACGAACTGCGGCAGGATCGTCGAGCGACGGCTCCAGATCTTGATGACGTCGTGACGGCCGGACGCGCGCGCGGCATCTGCCTTCTTGAGCAGAGAACCCTCGACGAACGGGCCTTTCCAGACTGAACGAACCATGTCCGGCGTTCCTTACTTCTTCCGCTTGTGGCGGCTTAGGAGAATGAATTTGTTGGTCGACTTGTTGGTACGGGTCTTCTTGCCCTTGGTCGGCTTGCCCCACGGAGTGACCGGGTGACGACCGCCCGAGGTACGACCTTCACCACCGCCGTGCGGATGGTCGATCGGGTTCATCGCGACACCGCGGTTGTGCGGCCTGCGGCCCATCCAACGCTTGCGACCGGCCTTGCCGATCGAGGTGTTCATGTGATCCGGGTTCGACACCGCGCCGATCGTGCCGCGGCAACGGCCGTGCACCAGGCGCTGCTCGCCCGAGTTCAGGCGGATGATCACGTAGTCCTGGTCGCGACCGACGAGCTGGGCATAGGTGCCGGCGGAACGGGCGAGCTGGCCACCCTTCCCGATCTTGACCTCGATGTTGTGGATGATCGTGCCGACCGGCATGTTGCCGAGCGGCATGACGTTGCCCGGCTTCACGTCGACATAGTTGCCGGCGATGATGGTGTCACCCACGGCCAGGCGCTGCGGCGCCAGGATGTAGGCCTGCTCGCCGTCCTGATACTTGATCAGCGCGATGAAGCCGGTGCGGTTCGGATCATACTCCAGCCGCTCGACGGTCGCGGGAACGTCGATCTTCTCGCGCTTGAAGTCGACGGTGCGCAGCGTCTGCTTGTGACCGCCACCGCGGAAACGCACGGTGATACGGCCGGTGTTGTTGCGGCCGCCCGAGGACTTCTTGCCCTCGGTGAGCGCCTTGAGCGGCTTGCCCTTGTACAGGGCCGAACGATCGACCATGACCAGCTGGCGCTGGCCCGGCGTCGTGGGATTGAATGTCTTCAGTGCCATCGTCGTACGACCTTACAGACCGGTGGTGACGTCGATCCGGTGACCCTCTTCGAGGGTCACGATCGCGCGTTTGCTGTTCGACTGCGAGCCGATGGTGCCGCGGAAGGCCTTGACCTTGCCCTTGCGGACCAGCGTGTTGACGCTCTTGACCTTGACGTCGAACAGCTTCTCGATCGCTTCCTTGATCTGCGGCTTGGTCGCCTTGGCGGCCACCTTGAACAGCACCTTGTTGTGCTCCGAGGCGATCGTCGCCTTTTCGGTCACGACCGGCGACAGGATCACGTCGTAGTGGCGAGGCTCGATGTTCTTGCTCATTTGAAGCGCGCCTCCAGCGCATCGATGGCGGCCTTGGTCAGAACGAGCTTCTGACGGCGCAGGATGTCATAGACGTTGATGCCCTGGATCGGCAGCACGTCCACGTTCGGAATGTTGCGGGCCGCGGCGGCAAAACCGTTGTTGAGCTCGGCGCCGTCGATGATCAGCGCATTGGTGAGCCCGAGGCCCGAGAAGTGACCGAGCAACGCCTTGGTCTTGGCAGTCTCGAGCGCGGCCTTCTCGATCACGACGAGATCGCCGTCCTTGGCTTTGGCCGAGAGCGCATGCTTGAGCGCCAGGGCGCGGACCTTCTTCGGCAGGTCGGTGGCGTGCGAACGCACCACCGGACCGAAGGCGCGGCCGCCGCCACGGAACTGCGGCACGCGAGCCGAGCCGTGACGAGCACCGCCGGTGCCCTTCTGCTTGTACATCTTCTTGCCGGTGCGCCAGATTTCGGCGCGGCCCTTGGCCTTGTGCGTGCCGGCCTGGCGCTTGTTGAGCTGCCACTGCACGCAGCGCGCGATGATGTCCTCGCGCGGTTCCAGGCCGAAAATGGCGTCGGAGAGCTGGACCGAGCCGGCTTCCTTACCTTCGAGAGTGGTGACCTTCAATTCCATCTCACGCCTCCTGCGCAGCCGGAGCGGCTTCCGCATCGCCAGCAACCTTGAACTTGCCGGGCTTCGGGGCTTCCTTCGGCAGCGGCTTCTTGACGGCGTCGCGCACGCGGATCCAGCCGCCCTTGGAACCGGGAACGGCGCCTTCGACGAGGATCAGGCCGCGCTCGACATCGGTCTGGACGACGCGAAGGTTGAGCGTGGTGATGCGATCGACACCCATGTGGCCGGGCATCTTCTTGTTCTTCCAGGTCTTGCCGGGGTCCTGACGGCCACCGGTCGAACCGATCGAGCGGTGCGAGATCGACACACCGTGCGTGGCGCGCAGACCGCCGAAGTTCCAGCGCTTCATGCCGCCGGCGAAGCCCTTACCGACCGAGGTGCCAGTGACGTCGACGAACTGGCCGACGACGAAGTGGTCGGCCTGGATCTCGGCGCCGACCGGGATCATGGCATCCGCGGTGACGCGGAATTCCTCGACCCGGCGCTTCGGCTCGACCTTAGCGACCGCGAACTGGCCGCGCTCGGCCTTGGGCATGTAAACGGTCTTGCGGGTGCCAGAACCGAGCTGGAGCGCGACGTAACCGTTCTTCTCTTCGGTGCGGTGGCCTACGACCTGGCAATTGCCGAGCTTCAGCACGGTCACGGGGATATGTTCGCCGGCCTCCGTGAAGACCCGCGTCATCCCGACCTTTTGTGCGATCACTCCGGAGCGCATCGGCTTGCTTCCTGTTCTCTTTGTCCGCTTTTGGCGAACGGGATCCAAAATCTTAGAGCTTGATCTCGACGTCGACACCGGCGGCCAGGTCGAGCTTCATCAAAGCATCGACGGTCTGCGGGGTCGGATCGACGATGTCGAGCAGGCGCTTGTGAGTGCGCATCTCGAACTGTTCGCGGCTCTTCTTGTCGACGTGGGGCGAACGGTTGACGGTGAACTTCTCGATGCGGGTGGGCAGCGGAATGGGTCCGCGGACCTGCGCGCCGGTGCGCTTCGCCGTGTTCACGATCTCACGGGTCGACGTATCGAGGATACGATGGTCGAACGCCTTGAGACGGATACGAATGTTTTGGCCGTTCATTGCCGTGGTCTCTCTTCAGTGGGTGGCGAATAGCGAATAGCGAATGTCACCATTCGCTACTCGCCGTCCCTTTTCTCGTAATTACTCGATGATCGAGGCGACGACGCCGGCGCCGACGGTGCGGCCGCCTTCGCGGATCGCGAAGCGGAGCTTCTCTTCCATCGCGATCGGCACGATCAGGTGCACTTCCATCGCGATGTTGTCGCCCGGCATCACCATCTCGGTACCTTCCGGCAGGTGCACGACACCGGTCACGTCGGTGGTGCGGAAGTAGAACTGCGGACGGTAGTTGGTGAAGAACGGGGTGTGGCGACCGCCCTCTTCCTTGGTGAGGATGTAGGCCTCAGCCTTGAACTTGGTGTGCGGCTTGACCGAACCCGGCTTGGCCAGAACCTGGCCGCGCTCGACGTCCTCGCGCTTGGTGCCGCGGAGCAGCGCGCCGATGTTGTCGCCGGCCTGGCCCTGGTCGAGCAGCTTGCGGAACATTTCGACGCCGGTGACGGTGGTCTTCTGGGTCGCACGCAGACCGACGATCTCGATTTCCTCGCCGACCTTGACGACGCCGCGCTCGACACGGCCGGTCACGACGGTGCCGCGGCCCGAGATCGAGAACACGTCTTCAACCGGCATCAGGAACGGCTGGTCGATCGGACGCTCCGGCTGCGGGATGTACTCGTCGACGTTGCGCATCAGCTCGAGGATGGCGTCGTGGCCGAGCTTCTTGTCGGAGTCTTCGAGAGCGGCAAGCGCCGAACCCTTGATAATCGGGATCTTGTCGCCGGGGAATTCGTACTTCGAGAGCAGCTCGCGGACTTCGAGCTCGACGAGCTCGAGCAGCTCCGGATCGTCGACCATGTCGCACTTGTTGAGGAACACGACGAGCGCGGGCACGCCGACCTGGCGGGCGAGCAGAATGTGCTCGCGGGTCTGCGGCATCGGGCCGTCAGCGGCCGACACGACCAGGATCGCACCGTCCATCTGGGCGGCGCCGGTGATCATGTTCTTGACGTAGTCGGCGTGGCCGGGGCAGTCGACGTGGGCGTAGTGGCGGTTCGTGGTCTCGTACTCGACGTGCGCGGTCGAGATGGTGATGCCGCGCGCCTTCTCTTCCGGCGCCTTGTCGATCTGATCGTACGCCGTGAACGTCGCACCGCCGGTCTCGGCGAGGATCTTGGTGATCGCCGCAGTCAGCGACGTCTTGCCATGGTCGACGTGACCGATGGTGCCGATGTTGCAGTGCGGCTTGGTACGTTCAAACTTTGCTTTGGCCATTTGACTCTCCGTTCAATCGTCGGTTTGAGACCGACGACAATCAGGCAAACTTCTTCTGGACTTCTGCCGACACGTTGGCCGGCGCTTCTGCGTAGTGATCGAACTGCATGGTGAAGGTCGCGCGCCCCTGGCTCATCGAGCGCAGGTTATTCACGTAACCGAACATGTTCATGAGCGGCACCATCGCGTTGATGACGTTGGCGTTGCCGCGCATGTCCTGACCCTGGATCTGACCGCGCCGGGAATTCAGGTCGCCGATGACCGAGCCGGTGTAGTCTTCCGGGGTCACCACTTCGACCTTCATGATCGGCTCGAGCAGGACGGACTTGCCCATCTGCAGCGCTTCGCGGAAGCAGGCGCGCGAAGCGATTTCGAAGGCGAGCGCCGACGAGTCGACGTCGTGATACTTGCCGTCGACGAGCTGCACCTTGACGTCGACCACGGGGAAGCCCGCGACCACGCCGGACGACAGCACGCTCTCCAGGCCCTTCTCGACGCCGGGGATGTATTCCTTCGGCACCGCACCGCCGACGATCTTCGATTCGAACTCGAAGCCCTTGCCGGGCTCGTTCGGCTCGACGATGAACGACACGGCCGCGAACTGGCCGGTACCGCCGGTCTGCTTCTTGTGGGTGTAGCTGTGCTCCACCCGCTTGGTGATGCGCTCACGGAACGCGACCTGCGGTGCACCGATGTTGGCGTCGACCTTGTAGGTGCGCTTGAGGATGTCGACCTTGATGTCGAGATGGAGTTCGCCCATGCCCTTGAGGATGGTCTGGCCGGACTCATGGTCGGTCGACACGCGGAAGGACGGATCCTCCGCGGCGAGCTTGGCCAGCGCCACACCCAGCTTCTCCTGGTCGGCCTTGGACTTCGGCTCGATCGCGATCTCGATGACCGGCTCGGGGAACTCCATCTTCTCGAGGATGACCTGGTGGTCGGGATCGCACAGCGTGTCACCGGTGCGCGCTTCCTTCAGGCCGGCCAGCGCGACGATGTCGCCGGCATAGGCTTCCTTGATGTCCTCGCGGTTGTTCGCATGCATCAACAGCATGCGCCCGATGCGCTCCTTCTTCTCGCGGGTCGAGTTCACGACGCCGGTACCGCTCTGCAGAACGCCGGAGTAGATGCGGCAGAAGGTGATGGTGCCGACGAACGGGTCGTCCATGATCTTGAACGCGAGCAGCGCCAGCGGCTCCTTGTCGTCCGCCTTGCGCACGACCTCGTTGCCCTTGTCGTCGGTGCCCTTGATCGCGGGCACGTCGAGCGGCGACGGCAAATAGTCGACGACGGCATCGAGCAGCGGCTGCACACCCTTGTTCTTGAAGGCCGAGCCGCACAGCACGGGATAGAACGCGCCGGTCAGCACTGCCTTGCGGATCAGCTTCTTCAGCGTCGCCTCATCCGGCTCCTTGCCATCGAGATAGGCGGCCATGGCGTCGTCGTCGAGCTCGACGGCGGCCTCCACCATCTTCTCGCGGTATTCCTTGGCCTGGTCGACGAGATCTTCCGGAATGTCGACATAGTCGAACTTCGCGCCGAGCGATTCATCGTTCCAGACGACGCCCTTCATCTTCACGAGGTCGACGAGACCCTTGAAGTTGTTCTCGGCACCGATCGGCAGCTGGATCGCGACGGGCTTGGCGCCCAGACGATCGACGATGTCCGACAGACACTTGAAGAAGTCGGCACCGATCTTGTCCATCTTGTTGGCGAAGACGATGCGCGGAACCTTGTACTTGTCGCCCTGGCGCCAGACGGTCTCGGTCTGAGGCTCTACGCCCTGGTTGGAGTCGAGCACGCAGACGGCGCCGTCGAGCACGCGCAAGCTGCGCTCGACCTCGATGGTGAAATCGACGTGGCCGGGGGTGTCGATGATGTTCAGGCGCTTGCCGTTCCAGAAGGCGGTGGTCGCAGCCGAGGTGATCGTGATGCCACGCTCCTGCTCCTGCTCCATCCAGTCCATCGTCGCGGCACCTTCGTGCACTTCGCCGATCTTGTGGCTCTTGCCGGTATAATAGAGGATGCGCTCGGTCGTCGTCGTCTTGCCGGCGTCGATATGCGCCATGATACCGAAGTTACGGTAGTCCTCGATGGCATGTTGGCGGGGCATGAGGTGTTCCTTGCGAGTCCGTTTGTTTCGCCGTTACCAGCGATAGTGCGAGAAGGCGCGGTTGGCTTCCGCCATGCGGTGCACGTCTTCGCGCTTCTTGACGGCGTTTCCCCGGTTGTTCGATGCGTCCAGAAGCTCAGCCGAGAGCCGCTCGGTCATCGTCTTCTCATTGCGCTCGCGCGCAGCCGCGATCAGCCAGCGGATGCCCAAGGCCTGCCGGCGGGTCGAGCGAACCTCGACCGGAACCTGGTAGGTTGCGCCGCCGACGCGGCGGGAGCGAACCTCGATGGTCGGCATGACGTTCTCGAGCGCCTGCTCGAACACGCCGAGCGGGTTCTGCTTGGTCTTGGATTCGATGATGCCGAACGCGCCGTAGACGATACCTTCGGCGACCGACTTCTTGCCGGCGTACATCACCGAGTTCATGAACTTCGTGACGATGATGTTCCCGAACTTCGGATCCGGGAGAACTTCGCGCTTTTCCGCAGAGTGGCGACGAGACATAGGCTTGGTTCCCGCTTACTTCGGACGCTTGGCGCCGTACTTCGAACGACGCTGCTTACGGTTCTTGACGCCCTGGGTATCCAGAACGCCGCGGAGGATGTGATAGCGCACGCCGGGCAAGTCCTTGACGCGGCCGCCGCGGATCATGACGACCGAGTGCTCCTGGAGGTTATGACCCTCGCCGGGGATGTAGCCGATCACCTCGAAGCCGTTGGTCAGGCGCACCTTGGCGACCTTACGAAGTGCCGAGTTCGGCTTCTTCGGAGTCGTGGTGTAGACGCGGGTGCAAACACCACGCTTCTGAGGCGACTGCTGCAGCGCCGGCACCTTCTTGCGCGACTTCTGCACTTCCCGCGGTTGAGCGATCAGCTGGTTGATCGTCGGCATCCTGGCCTTACCCTTTGTTCTGCCGCGGCCCCTTGCGGGCCCGCTGTCTTGCCGCGGCCCGTTGCCGGGACCGCAAATTCTGTTCGGGCCACCCGCCCGACGAGGCCGCCTCAAGCGGAACAATCCGCGCAAAGCGAAATCGCGCCAACCGCTCCATCAACGAGCGGAAAGCGCTTCGACGCCACAGAGGACCGCAGTATTGAGGCCGACCAGCGTAAAGCTGCGGCCCGCGCACCGAGGTCATGCATCCGAGTTTGATCTCAAGAGAACGTGCTCAAGAGAACTAAAATCGCACTGGCATTGCCTAGCTATGATCGACAGCGTTTGAGCGGCATTCGTCGAGGCTGGTGCCCGCCTTTGCGACCCCTTATGGATCTAGTCCTTGGGGATCAACGGGTGGCCCGTTCCGACGCTGGCGATGCTCACCGCCTGTCGTTAAGTGAGGCGCTTTCTATAAGTGAGAATCGGTCAAGTCAAGGTGAAACGACAGACACAAAGCGCTTCAGGCGCCTGCAAAAATAGGCTCTTGGCCGCCTCCCCGCTCCTGCCTGACATGGGAACGAAGCGCTTGGTCGCCAAGTCCGAAAGACAATTGTACCCGGATTAAATGTAGTTTTATTATCAAACTGAGGGCTTTTTTCCCGCCCACGCACAAATCTGCCGGCTGGCGGCGGGCTTTCCAGCGTCCACGGCGCGCTGCATTGCCCGGTCTGGCGGGGCTTTCGATGGTGCGCATCGATTTGCGGGGGCCGATGCGCCGAAGCCAAGTGTCGAAAAAGTCAGAGGCTCCGCGTCGGCCGAGCGCCCTGCGTCAGAGAATCAATGAGTCGGTGCTAGACCGCGCGTGCTTGGGAGACGAGACATGGATCGGCGACGGCGGTTCCTCGGAGCCGAACGCCTCAGGTCACTCCTCCTCGTCGTCATCGTCGCTGTCGTCGTCGGCGTGAGCCGACACGCCATGCGGCTGGTGGATCTGGTCGTTCCACAGCTTGCGATAGGTGCCGTTCTTGGCGAGCAGCTCGGCATGGGAGCCGCGCTCGATCGCCCTGCCCCCTGAAATCACGATGATCTCGTCCATCTCGACCACCGAAGCCAGGCGGTGGGTCGACCAGATCATGGTGCGGCCCTTGGCGACCTTGAGCAGCGTGCGGTTGATCGCGGCCTCCGTGGTCTGGTCGAGCGCCGAGGTGGCCTCGTCCAGCAGCAGCACGGACGGGTTACGGATGATCGCGCGCGCGATCGCGATGCGCTGGCGCTGGCCCCCCGACAGCGTGTCTCCGCGCTCTCCGACCAGCGTGTCGTATCGCTGCGGCAGGCTCATGATGTAGCGGTGGATCTCGGCCTTCTTGGCCGCCTCCTCCACCTCCTCGTCGGTCGCCCCCTCCTTGCCGAGCCGGATGTTCTCGCGGATCGACATGTTGAACAGCATGTTCTCCTGGAACACCACCGCCATGCTCCGGCGCAGCGAATCCAGCGTCACCTTGCGGACATCGACGCCGTCGATGGTGACGCGGCCCTCGTCGGGCACGTAGAGCCGCAGGATCAGATTGAGCAGCGTGCTCTTACCGGAGCCGCTCGGACCGACGATCGCGATGCGCTTGCCGGCATTGAGCTTGAGGCTGAGATTGTCCAGCACCGGCGTCTGACTGCCCTCGTACTGGAAGGTGACGTGATCGAAAGTAATATCGTTGGTGATGCGCGGCAGATCGGGCGCACCGGGGCGATCGGCCGCGCGGGTCGGCTCGTCGAGCAGTTCCTGGATGTGGCGGATCGCGGCGGCCGAGGAGATCGACACCGGGATGAAATGCATCACATGGGCGATGTTGTAGGACACCTCCCAGAACGCGCTCTCGAAGGTGACGAAGGTGCCGATGGTGATCTGGCCCTTGGTCGCCAGATAGGCGCCGATCGCGAGCACCACGAGGTGCAGGAGGAGCACTGAGATGGTGACCGTCCGCTCCACCATGGTCGAGAGGAACGCGGCCGAGGCGATCCTGTTGCGGGTTTCGTCGTTGCGCAAGGTGAAGAAGCCGAACATCTTGCGTTGCAGGCTGAACGCCTTGATCACGGCCTGGGCCGCCACGTTCTCCTGCACCATGCCGAGCAGCGCACTCTCGTTGAGCTTCTGCTCGTAATTGGCCTGCACCGCCTTGGGCGTCAGAATGCGCGGGCCGATCAGTGTGATCGGGAACACCAGCAGCGCAACGACGGCGAGCTGCCAGTTCAGGAACACCATCAGGATGATACCCGCGATCAGTTCCAGGAACGGCAGCGCGGCACTATTGGCAAACGTCTTGACCGAACTTTCGAAGGCCGAGAGGTCGACCGAGAAGCGCGACAGGATCTCGCCGCGCTTGGTACGGCCGAAATAGGCCGCCGGCAGGTCCTGGACGTGCTCGAACAGGCGCTTGCGGACATCGGAGATAATGCAGGCGGCAAGCCGCGCGTCCCAGCGCTCGTACCAGACGGCAACGATCGAGGTGAAGATGCCGGCGGCGGCGAGCGCGCCGAGGATCTTGTAGAGCGCCTGAAAATCCTCCTCGCCGAGCGCGTCGTCGATCAGGAACTTGAGGCTTAGCGGCATGATGACGTTGAACAACGTCTCGACCACAACGCCGAATGCCACGAATGACAGCATCCGCTTGTAGTTGGAGAGATAGGGTTTGACGAACCCGACGATGGTCGCGAGCGCACCGGCAGCTTCACGCGCGGTAAAGACGACGAGGTCCTCGTCCTCATCGTCGTCGTCGAGCTCCAGCTCGTCATCCCCCTGGTCTTTGGCGTCCTCGTCGTCTTCGAGGTCCGGCTTGGCGAGGGCGAGCTTGTCGTCGAGCTCGACCGCCTCTTCCGCGGCGAGCTTCTGTTTGTCGGGCGGGAGGGGCTTGGACGCCATGAAACCAACCGATGCTGACGGCCGGCATGACCGCAGAGAGAAGCACAAATAGCGGCACCCGCTATCGCACCGATTCTATGCGATCAGGACGAATTCGGCAAAACAATTGGCGAATCGGGAGCCGCCCCGCGGCTAGTCCTCGTCCTCGACCTTGTCGAAGAAGGAATAGCGCAGGCTATCGGCGTCCGCGTACCACTGCCCCGGCCCCTTATTGGCGGCGAGCGTCGCCTCCCAGAGCGCATCGGCACAATCCTTGCGGTGCATCGACAGGTCGAAGCCGTTGCCGAAGAACAGTTCGGACCATTCCCACCAGGTGCCGAGCTTCTTGACCCCACGCAGGAGGTCGTAGCGGTCGATCAGGCCCGGCGCCATGTCTGAGGTGATCGAGCCGAACACGAGGCCGGTCTTGACCACGCGGTTGAGCTCGCGGATCGCGCGGACCACCTGCTTCGGGGAAACGTGGCAGAGGCTGGTTTCGAACACGAAGTCGAACGTGCCGTCCTTGAACGGCATGTCGGTGATCGAGCCGAGCTTGTTGTACTTCTTCAGTGCTTTCGGTGTTTTGGCATGGATGGCGCGGTTGTTCTCGATCCCCCATGCATCGATGCCGCGATCGCGCAGCGCGCCGACCAGTTCGCCGCTGGCAGAGCCCGCCACCAGCAGCTTGGCGCCCGCAGCCTTGCCCCAGACGATGCCGATCAGCCTGGTGAGGTAATCGGGATCGGTGAAGTGCCGCCACGCTTCATGATAGGGACCGAGGCCGCGATAGTTCTCGAAATAATCGCGATCGATCTTGTCCGAGAGCGGCTTGTCCTCCTGCGCGCGTTCGCGGCGCAGGCGCATCATCTCGGTCAGGATGATGTCGGTCGCCGCGTCCGAGGAGTCGAGTAGGCCATTCAGCGTCGAATCGAACAGATAGTCGCCGACCACCACGATGCCGGGATGCTCCTTCGGCTCGGGCCGGTGATTGGTCATGACGTCGCGTACGGGCAAGCCACCCGGCAGCCCGTTCACCGACGACAGCCAGCGGTGGATCTTGCCTTCGATGAAATGCAAACGCGCATCGCCGAGAGAAGCCGGCAGCGATTTCAGGGCGGCATCGATCAGCTCCTGGTCCGACAGATTGGCAAAAGCCAGCGCGTCGGAGCCGGGAATGAGCCAGTTCAAAACACCATGCCTGCCGACGTCGTGGCGCGCGCCCTCGTTGTAGACGCAGCAGCCGCCGAAGGCCTCCGACATGAACCAGGCGCCCGGAATCTTCTCGCCCCAGAACGGCTCGTCGAACAGGATCGAGACGCGCAGGTAGTGCGCGGGGCGGTCGAAATAGGCAACGTGCTTGACCATCGACTTGCGCAGCTGCTCGCCCTCCCAGCCGAGGGTGGCGAGCCAGGAATGCGGCAGGCAGACCAGCACGAGGTCGAAGTCGCGGGTCTCCGGTCCCTTGCCGTTCATCATCTTGAGCTGATAGCGGCCGGTCGGCGCCTTGCCGACGGTGAGCACGCGGTGATTGAGCTGGATGTCGGCATTGACCTCCGACTGCAGGCACTCGATCAGCTGCTCGTTGCCGTTCTGGATGGAATAGAGGCCGATATAGCCGTCGACGTCCATCAGATAGTTCTTGAGCGCGTTGAGACCGTTGGTGTTGTGGCTCTCGGTCGCGATGTCGGAGCGCGCCATCACCTTGAAGAATCGCTTTGCCGTCTCGTCCTCGACCTCCTCGTCGAGCACCTGCTCGGCGGTCTTGTAGGCCCAGGGATTCTCATTGTCGTGCGCGCCAACGCCCTCGTAATATTCGATCGGCGACATCACCTCGGTGCAGCGCTTGCGGAACGCCTCGATCGCGGCCGCGGTCTTGGCGCCGTATTTGCGGCGCATGCCCGGCACGTCATTCAGGAGCTCGCCGCCGAAATGTACCTGCTCGGCGTCCATCGGAATGGTCTGGAGGCCGAAATGCTGGATCAGCTCGCGCAGCGGATCGGGTCCGGTCATCGAGTAATCGTAGATTTCGGCAACGCCGGCCTCGTACATCGCGGGCGCAGTATCGAATTTACGCGTGACGATCTTGCCGCCGAGCCGGTCGGAGGCCTCGTAGATGGTGACGCGGCAGAGATCGCCGAGCTTGCGCTTCAGATACCAGGCGCTCATCAGCCCGCCAGGGCCGCCGCCTACGATTGCGAGATCAAGCATGAGAGTTCCGTGGTCTTCCGGCCCTGCCCCTTCACGGGACCCCCGGTCTAAGCTCTCCTAGCAGAAGCACTTTTGCGACTGAAGGAAAGATGAACAAAGGTTATCCCGCATCGCAGCAAGCAATGAAAGCAGCAAAAAAGGCCGGCAAAAGCCGGCCTTTTCATTGTCCCCAGTATTCCTACGGATGAACGGTCATTCCGCAGGCGGCAGCGCCATCGGCTCCGCTTCCGGCGCGGGCGACACGACGGCCGCCTGCTTCTCGCGCTCGTCCAGGATCAGCTTGTCGCGCTTCATGGCGACTTCGCGGATCTTGGCCATGGAGGCGCCGGTGCCCGCCGGGATCAGCCGGCCGACGATGACGTTCTCCTTGAGGCCTTCGAGTGGATCGATCTTGCCGTTGACCGCCGCTTCGGTGAGGACGCGGGTGGTCTCCTGGAACGATGCCGCCGAGAAGAAGGAGCGGGTCTGGAGGCTCGCCTTGGTGATGCCGAGCAGAACCGGCGTTCCCGTGGCGGGCTTCTTGCCCTCCTCCTTGGCCTTCGCGTTCAGCGCGTCGAACTCGATCTTGTCGACCTGCTCGCCGGAGATCATGTCCGT
This sequence comes from Bradyrhizobium sp. WSM1743, assembly GCF_000473065.1. GTDB lineage: Bacteria > Pseudomonadota > Alphaproteobacteria > Rhizobiales > Xanthobacteraceae > Bradyrhizobium. The sequence goes on along the minus strand of NZ_AXAZ01000026.1, from coordinate 35,898 downwards.
ATCGCCCTGGTCGGTGATTTCCACCTTCTGGAGCATCTGACGGACAATCACCTCGATGTGCTTGTCGTTGATGAGCACGCCCTGCAGCCGGTAGACCTCCTGGATCTCGTTAACCAGATAGGCCGCGAGTTCCTCGATGCCCTTCACCGCAAGGATGTCGTGCGGCGCCGGGTTGCCTTCCACGATGAAGTCGCCCTTTTCGACGACGTCGCCGTCCTGAAGGTGGATGTGCTTGCCCTTCGGGATCAGGTACTCGCGCGGCTCGTCGGTCTTGTCCATCGGCTCGATCGAGATGCGACGCTTGTTCTTGTAGTCGCGCCCGAACCGGATGGTGCCCGCGATTTCGGCGATGATCGCCGCATCCTTCGGACGCCGAGCCTCGAACAGTTCCGCCACCCGCGGCAGACCGCCGGTGATGTCACGCGTCTTGGCGCTTTCGGTCGAGACACGGGCGAGGATATCGCCCGGCTGGACCTTGGCTCCGATGTCGACCGAGAGAATCGCGTCGACCGACAGCATGTAGCGGGCATCGCCGCCACGGCCGAGCTTGAGCACCTTGCCGTCCTTGCCCTTGACCACGATGGCCGGACGCAGGTCCGAGCCGCCGCGCGTCGAGCGCCAGTCGATGACCACGCGCTTGGCGATACCGGTGGCTTCGTCGAGCGTTTCCGAGATCGACTGCCCCTCGAGCAGATCCTCGAAGCCGATGGTTCCTTCGACTTCGGTGAGCAGCGGACGGGTGTAGGGATCCCACTCGACGATGCGCTGGCCGCGTTTGACCATGTCGCCCTCGTCGACATGCAGGCGCGAACCGTACTGGATACGGTGCGTCGCACGCTCGGTGCCGTCGGCATCGACGATCGCGACAACCATGTTGCGCACCATCGCGATCAGGTGACCTTCGCTGTTGCGGGCGATGGCCTTGTTCCTGATCACGATCTTGCCGTCGAAGTTGGCTTCGACGAAGGACTGCTCGTTGAGCTGCGCCGCACCGCCGATGTGGAAGGTGCGCATGGTGAGCTGGGTGCCCGGCTCGCCGATCGACTGCGCCGCGATGACGCCGACCGCTTCGCCGTGGTTGACCGGCGTGCCGCGGGCGAGGTCGCGGCCGTAGCACTTGCCGCAGATGCCGTTGACGAGCTCGCAGGTCAGCGCCGAGCGGATCTTCACCTCTTGGATGCCGGCTTGATGGATGGCGTCCACGTGGCTTTCTTCCATCAGCGTGTCGCGCTTGACGATCACCTTGCCCGAGCCGTCACGCACGTCTTCGCAGGCCGTGCGTCCGAGGATGCGCGAGCCGAGCGAGGCTACCACGGTGCCGGCGTCGACGATGGCGCGCATCTTGATGCCGAGCTTGGTGCCGCAGTCGCTCTGCGTGATGATGCAGTCCTGCGCCACGTCGACGAGACGACGGGTCAGGTAGCCCGAGTTCGCGGTCTTCAACGCGGTGTCCGCGAGGCCCTTGCGGGCGCCATGGGTCGAGTTGAAGTACTCGAGCACCGAGAGGCCTTCCTTGAAGTTCGAGATGATCGGCGTCTCGATGATCTCGCCCGACGGCTTGGCCATCAGGCCGCGCATGCCGGCGAGCTGGCGCATCTGGGCCGGCGAACCGCGGGCACCGGAGTGAGCCATCATGTAGATCGAGTTGATGTCGGCGTCGGCTCCGCTCGCCGTCTTCTTGGTGGCGGAGATCTCCTTCATCATCGCCTTGGCGATTTCTTCCGTGGCCTTCGACCAGGCGTCGACGACCTTGTTGTACTTCTCGCCATGCGTGATCAGACCGTCGTTGTACTGCTGCTCGAAATCCTTCGCCAGCGTACGGGTGGTATCGACGATCTTCCACTTGCCGTGCGGCACGACCATGTCGTCCTTGCCGAACGAAATGCCGGCCTTGAACGCGTTGTAGAAGCCGAGCGCCATGATGCGGTCGCAGAAGATCACCGTCTCCTTCTGGCCGCAGTGGCGGTAGACCTGGTCGATGACGCCGGAGATCTCGCGCTTGGTCATCAGCTTGTTGATGATCTCGTACGAGATCCGCGGGTTCTTCGGCAGCAGGTTGCCGAGCATGACGCGGCCGGCGGTGGTCTCGATCCAGCGCTTGGAGACCTTGCCGGTCTCGTCCATGCCTTCCCACCGGTACTTGATCTTGGTGTGGAGGTGGATGACCTTCGCGTGCAGGGCGTGCTCGAGCTCGGCCATGTCGCCGAACACCTTGCCCTCGCCGGGCAGGCCTTCGCGCATGATCGAGACGTAGTACAGACCGAGCACGATGTCCTGCGACGGCACGATGATCGGCTGGCCGTTCGCCGGGTGCAGGATGTTGTTGGTCGACATCATCAGGACGCGCGCTTCCAGCTGCGCTTCGAGCGACAGCGGAACGTGCACGGCCATCTGGTCGCCGTCGAAGTCGGCGTTGAACGCGGAGCAGACCAGCGGGTGGAGTTGGATCGCCTTGCCCTCGATCAGCACGGGCTCGAACGCCTGGATGCCGAGGCGGTGCAGCGTCGGCGCGCGGTTGAGCAGCACCGGATGCTCGCGGATCACCTCGTCCAGGATGTCCCAGACCTCGGGCCGCTCCTTCTCGACCAGCTTCTTGGCCTGCTTCACGGTGGTGGACAGGCCCTTGGCGTCAAGCCGCGAATAGATGAACGGCTTGAACAGCTCGAGCGCCATCTTCTTCGGCAGGCCGCACTGATGCAGGCGCAGCTCGGGACCGACCACGATCACCGAACGGCCCGAATAGTCGACGCGCTTGCCGAGCAGGTTCTGGCGGAAGCGGCCCTGCTTGCCCTTGAGCATGTCGGCGAGCGACTTCAGCGGGCGCTTGTTGGCGCCGGTGATGACGCGGCCGCGCCGACCGTTGTCGAACAGCGCATCGACCGCCTCCTGAAGCATGCGCTTCTCGTTGCGGATGATGATGTCGGGCGCACGCAGCTCCATCAGCCGCTTCAAGCGGTTGTTGCGGTTGATGACGCGGCGGTAGAGGTCGTTGAGGTCCGAGGTCGCGAAGCGGCCGCCGTCCAGCGGCACCAGCGGACGCAGGTCCGGCGGGATCACCGGGACCACGGTCATGATCATCCATTCCGGCTTGTTGCCGGAGTGGCGGAATGCTTCCACGATCTTCAGGCGCTTGGCGAGCTTCTTGTGCTTGATGTCGGAGTCGGTCTCCTGCATCTCGGCACGCAAGGAGGCCTCGAGCTTCTCGAGGTCCATGCCCTTGAGCAGCTCGCGGATCGCTTCGGCGCCGATCATGGCCGTGAAGCTGTCCTGGCCGTACTCGTCCTGCGCCTTCAGATACTCGTCTTCCGACAGCAGCTGACGGTCCTTCAGCGCGGTGAGGCCCGGCTCGAGCACGACGTAATATTCGAAGTAGAGGATCCGCTCGAGATCCTTCAGCGTCATGTCGAGCAGGAGGCCGATGCGCGAGGGCAGCGACTTCAGGAACCAGATGTGGGCGACCGGGGCTGCGAGCTCGATATGGCCCATGCGCTCGCGCCGGACGCGCGACAGCGTGACCTCGACCGAGCACTTCTCGCAGATGATGCCCTTGTACTTCATGCGCTTGTACTTGCCGCACAAGCACTCGTAGTCCTTGATCGGCCCGAAGATGCGGGCGCAGAACAGGCCGTCGCGCTCGGGCTTGAAGGTCCGGTAGTTGATGGTCTCCGGCTTCTTGATCTCGCCGTAGGACCAGGACAGAATCTTCTCTGGAGACGCGATCGAGATCCGGATCTGGTCGAAGACCTGAGCCGGCGTCGTCGGGTTGAAGAGATTCATAACTTCTTGGTTCATCGTGTTCTCCTCGCGTGCCGGTCGCCTCCGGCCGCAAATTCGAAAATCACTCAAGCGGGGCGCCCTGCCCTCAAGGCCTCGGGAGGGGCGCCAATGCCCGGCCGTGAAGGCCGGGCATGACAGGTCGAATTACTCGGCCGCTTCCGACGTCGGCGCCGGTCCCATCTTGGAGTTGTGCAGGTCGACGTTGAGGCCGAGCGAGCGCATTTCCTTGACCAGCACGTTGAAGGATTCCGGAATACCGGCCTCGAACGTGTCGTCGCCGCGCACGATCGCCTCGTACACCTTGGTGCGGCCGGCGACGTCGTCCGACTTCACCGTCAGCATCTCCTGGAGCGTGTACGCCGCGCCGTAAGCCTCGAGCGCCCACACCTCCATTTCGCCGAAGCGCTGACCGCCGAACTGTGCCTTGCCGCCCAGCGGCTGCTGGGTGACGAGCGAGTACGGACCGATCGAACGCGCATGGATCTTGTCGTCGACGAGATGGTGCAGCTTGAGCATGTAGATGTAGCCCACCGTCACCTTGCGATCGAACGGATCGCCGGTGCGGCCGTCATAGACGGTCGACTGACCCGAAGCGTCGAGACCGGCAAGCTTCAGCATCTCCTCGATGTCGGCTTCCTTGGCACCGTCGAACACCGGCGTCGCGATCGGCACGCCGCGGCTGAGGTTATGGCCGAGTTCGAGCAGCTCGTTGTCGTTGAGCGACTTGATCGTCTCGTCCTCGCCGTAGACCTTCTTCAAGGTTTCCTTCAACGGCTTGATGTCCTGCTTCGACAAATAAGCATCGACCGTCTGGCCGATACGCTTGCCGAGACCGGCGCAGGCCCAGCCGAGATGGGTCTCGAGGATCTGTCCGACGTTCATGCGCGAGGGCACGCCGAGCGGATTGAGCACGATGTCGGCATGCGTGCCGTCTTCGAGGAACGGCATGTCCTCGATCGGCACGATCTTCGACACCACGCCCTTGTTGCCGTGGCGGCCGGCCATCTTGTCGCCGGGCTGGATCTTGCGCTTCACCGCGACGAAGACCTTGACCATCTTCATCACGCCGGGCGGCAATTCGTCGCCGCGCTGCAGCTTCTCGACCTTGTCGAGGAAGCGCTGTTCCAGCCCCTTCTTCGACTCGTCGTACTGCTTCCGCATGGCCTCGATCTCGGCCATCAGCTTGTCGTTCGGCGAAGCGAACAGCCACCATTGCGACTTCGGGTACTCCTCGAGCACCGCACGGGTGATCTTGGTGTCCTTCTTGAAGCCCTTCGGACCAGCAATGCCCTGCCGTCCCTCGAGGAGCTCGGCAAGACGGTTGTAGACGTTGCGGTCCAGGATCGCCTGCTCGTCGTCGCGGTCCTTGGCGAGGCGCTCGATCTCTTCCCGCTCGATCGCCAGCGCACGCTCGTCCTTGTCGACGCCGTGGCGGTTGAAGACGCGCACTTCCACGATCGTGCCCTGCACGCCCGGGGGAACGCGCAGCGAGGTATCGCGAACGTCGGAGGCCTTCTCGCCGAAAATGGCGCGCAAGAGCTTCTCTTCCGGCGTCATCGGGCTTTCGCCCTTCGGCGTGATCTTGCCGACCAGGATGTCACCGGCGCGCACTTCCGCACCGATGTAGACGATACCGGCTTCATCGAGGTTCTTCAGCGCTTCTTCCGAAACGTTCGGAATGTCGCGGGTGATTTCCTCAGGTCCGAGCTTGGTGTCGCGGGCCATCACCTCGAACTCCTCGATGTGAATCGAGGTGAAGACGTCTTCCTTCACGATCCGCTCGGAGAGCAGGATCGAGTCTTCGAAGTTGTAGCCATTCCACGGCATGAACGCGACCAGCACGTTCCGGCCGAGCGCGAGCTCGCCGAGATCGGTCGACGGACCGTCGGCGATGATGTCGCCCTTCTTGACGATGTCGCCGACCTTCACCAGCGGACGCTGGTTGATGCAGGTCGACTGGTTGGAGCGCTGGTACTTCATGAGGCGGTAGATATCGACGCCCGACTTGGTCGGATCGAGATCTTCCGTGGCGCGGATGACGACGCGGGTGGCGTCGATCTGGTCGATCACGCCCGAGCGGCGCGCCGCGATCGCGGCGCCCGAGTCACGGGCAACCACGCCCTCCATGCCGGTGCCGACGAACGGCGCCTCGGCGCGAACCAGCGGCACCGCCTGGCGCTGCATGTTCGAGCCCATCAGCGCGCGGTTGGCGTCGTCGTTCTCGAGGAACGGGATCAGCGCCGCGGCGACCGAAACGAGCTGCTTCGGCGACACGTCCATGTAGTCGACCTTGTCGGGCGTCATCGGCACGACGTCGCGGGTCCCGCTCGAACGGCAGACCACGAGGTCTTCGGTGAAGCGGCCCTTGGCATCGACCGGCACGTTGGCCTGGGCCACCGAATAGCGCCCTTCTTCCATCGCCGACAGATACACGACCTCGTCCGTCACGCGGCCGTCCTTCACCTTGCGATACGGCGTCTCGACGAAGCCATACTTGTTCACGCGCGCGAAGGTCGCGAGCGAGTTGATCAGACCGATGTTCGGACCTTCCGGCGTCTCGATCGGGCAGATGCGGCCGTAATGCGTCGGATGCACGTCGCGCACCTCGAAGCCGGCGCGCTCGCGGGTCAGACCGCCCGGTCCGAGCGCCGACAGGCGACGCTTGTGGGTGATCTCGCTGAGCGGGTTGGTCTGGTCCATGAACTGCGAGAGCTGGGAGGAGCCGAAGAACTCGCGCACGGCGGCAGCCGCAGGCTTCGCGTTGATCAGGTCTTGCGGCATGACCGTGTCGATATCGACCGAGGACATGCGCTCCTTGATCGCGCGCTCCATGCGCAACAGGCCGATGCGGTACTGGTTCTCCATGAGCTCGCCGACCGAGCGCACACGGCGGTTGCCGAGATGGTCGATGTCGTCGATCTCGCCCTTGCCGTCGCGCAGATCCACCAGCGTCTTGATGACGGAGAGAATGTCCTCCTTGCGCAGCGTGCGCTGTGTGTCGGGCGCATCGAGATCGAGACGCATGTTCATCTTGACGCGGCCGACCGCGGAGAGGTCGTAGCGCTCGGCGTCGAAGAACAGCGACTGGAACATGGCCTGCGCCGATTCCAGCGTCGGCGGCTCGCCCGGACGCATCACGCGGTAGATGTCGAACAGCGCGTCCTCACGCGTCATGTTCTTGTCGGCCGACAGCGTATTGCGGATGTAGGGGCCGACATTGACGTGATCGATGTCGAGCAGCGGCAGCTCCTTGTAGCCCTGCTCGTTGAGCGCCTTCATCAGCTTGTCGGTGATTTCCTCACCGGCCTCGGCGTGGATCTCACCGGTCTTCGGGTTGACGAGATCCTCGGCGACGTAGTTACCGACCAGTTCCTCGTCGGCCATGCGCAGCGCCTTCAGCCCCTTCTCCTGGAGCTGGCGGGCGGCGCGGACGGTGAGCTTCTTGCCGGCCTCGAGCACGACCTTGCCGGTGTCGGCATCGATCAGGTCGTTGACGGTCGAGTAGCCGCGGAAACGGTTGGCGTCGAACGGAACGCGCCAGCCTTCCTTGGTCCGCTTGTAGAGGATCTTCTTGTAGAACGTGGACAGGATCGCCTCGCCGTCGAGGCCGAGGGCGAACATCAGCGACGTCACCGGAATCTTGCGGCGACGGTCGATACGCGCATAGACGATGTCCTTGGCGTCGAACTCGATGTCGAGCCAGGAGCCGCGATACGGGATGACGCGGGCGGCGAACAGCAGCTTGCCCGAGGAATGGGTCTTGCCCTTGTCGTGGTCGAAGAACACGCCGGGCGACCGGTGCATCTGCGAGACGATGACGCGCTCGGTGCCGTTGACGATGAAGGTGCCGTTCATCGTCATGAGCGGGATGTCGCCCATGTAGACGTCCTGCTCCTTGATGTCCTTCACCGACTTGGCGCCGGTCTCCTCGTCGATATCGAACACGATGAGGCGCAGCGTCACCTTGAGCGGCGCAGCAAAGGTCATGCCGCGCTGGCGGCACTCGTCGACGTCGTATTTCGGCTGCTCGAACTCGTAGCGGACGAATTCCAGCATCGAGGTGCCCGAGAAGTCGGAAATCGGAAACACCGAGCGGAACACCGCCTGCAGACCCTCGTCGAGACGACCGCCCGGGGGTTCGTCGACCATCAGGAACTGGTCATAGGACGCCTTCTGAACCTCGATGAGGTTCGGCATCTCGGCGACTTCCTTGATGTGTCCGAAGAACTTGCGAACGCGTTTGCGACCGGTGAATGTCTGCTGCGCCATCGTGGCCTCTCATTTTCGTCGCCCGCTCTGGGCGCGCCGTCCGGAACGCGGCTGCCACCGCTTTCCGGGTTGAATTTTTCGAACCCGTCTTGGGGGCCGGAGACGCAGTTTCAGGCGCCGATGTCCTGAATCTGTTCTTCAGACCTTCAAAACGCAAAACGACGCGCGGGGCGCAGATGCGCGCCCGCCCGTCACAACGATCATCTTCACGGACTGCAAAAGCCCGAAATAGCCTGCTCTCCCAACGGCTTACAGGGAAATCCGGCATCCCTGCCCACCGCGCTTTCGTGCTGTCGACCCGATATGGGGCGACAATAGTGCAGATTCGAGGGTTAAACCCTCAAATCCCCACACTTTTTCGTGTTCGGCCTGCGTCGGGACGTTCCGTCGCACGCCTTTTGCATCGGGTCCACCCTCTTGAGGAGCGGACCGGGATCCGGGCCTCGCCGATGCGCGGCCGGGATCCCGCCAGCAAGCGTTGCTTACTTGAGCTCGACCTTGGCGCCAGCCTTCTCGAGCTGGGCCTTGATCTTGTCGGCTTCTTCCTTGTTCACGCCTTCCTTCAGCGGCTTCGGAGCACCCTCGACGAGGTCCTTTGCTTCCTTCAGGCCGAGACCGGTGATGGCGCGGACTTCCTTGATGACCTCGATCTTCTTGTCGCCGGCGCTGGCGAGAACGACCGTGAACTCGGTCTTCTCTTCCGCCGGAGCGGCAGCGCCGCCAGCAGCAGCCGGGCCGGCCACGGCGACAGCCGCGGCAGCCGAAACGCCCCACTTCTCTTCGAGGAGCTTCGCCAGTTCAGCAGCTTCGAGCACGGTGAGGCTCGAGAGGTCGTCAACGATCTTCTGCAAGTCAGCCATTGTTCAGTTTCCTTGAGTGTAAGTCTGGTTCGGGTTTGAGTTTTGCGAAGGGCGTCAGGCCGCTTCGCCCTTTGAGGCATGAGCCTGGATGACGCGCGCGAGCTTGCCCGCAGGCGCATTGGCGAGCTGGGCCAGCTTGGTCGCCGGGGCCACGATGAGGCCGACGATCTTGCCGCGCAGTTCGTCAAGCGACGGCAGCGAGGCAAGCGCCTTCACGCCGTCGACATTCAGGACGGTCTTCCCCATCGATCCGCCGACGATGACGAACTTTTCGTTCGCCTTGGCGAATTCGATGGCGACCTTTGGCGCCGCTACCGGATCGTTCGAAGTGGCGATCACGGTCGGTCCCTTCAGCATGGGGCCGATGGCAACGACGTCAGTGCCTTCAAGAGCAATTTTGGCGAGACGGTTCTTCGAGACCTTCACCGCAGCGCCCGCCTGCTTCATCTGCTGGCGCAGCTTCTGCATCTGGGCGACGGTGAGGCCGGAATATTGAGCAACGACCGCGACGCTCGTGGTCTTGAAGACCTCATTGAGCTGTTCGACCGCTTCTTTTTTTGCCGCTCGTTCCACAGCAAGCTCTCTCCGGTTGGCGGTCATCGCGAGAAGCGGGACCGCCGGGTTGCACCCATCGTCCCGCCCAAACCTGAACCTCCGGGCCAAAACCCTTCGGACACGCCGGGCAAGACGACAATTCAAAGCCTGCCCTCCGAGAGCCCCTTAAGTGGCCCACGGCGTGTCGAGGTCCGAACCAGACCCGTTTCGCAAGGCCAGCCCTTAAAGCTGGGTGCGAAGTGAAATCCGGTCTTCACCCGTCTATGCAGGCCATGCGATTAAGCCGTTGAGAAATCGAAATTTCCCGCGGGCGCCTGCAGTCTTGGACAGGACAAGGTCAGCCGGCGAACCGCCCGACCTCTGCCCGCATCCCAGCCAACCGACGGTTTTCCTTCCTTTTCCGGGCAAATCCTTGCGGACGTCCTGAAAAGGAATGATCTCCTGCCGTCGGGTTTTCGGAATGCGTGCACAGACGCGCCAGCCGAGGCCGGCACGTCCGGAGGCGGTTCTTTAACCGCTCCGGGCCTCCTTGCCAAGAGCAAAATTCACACCAGTTCCAATCGATTGCCGGCCGAGCTTGAGATCGCCCAACAAGGACCGATTCAGGCCGATTTGACCGCGTAAGGCAGCGGCTTGCCCTCGAAGAACGCGGTCAGGTTCGCCAGCACGCAATTCTGCATGGCGACGTGCGAGTCCAGGGTATGGCCGCCGATATGAGGCGCGAACACGACGTTGGGGAGCGCAGTCAAGGCGTCAGGGGCGTGCGGTTCCTTCTCATAGACGTCGAGACTGGCGCCGGCAATGGTCTTGTCGGTGAGCGCCGCGACCAGCGCCTTCTCGTCGATGACCGAGCCGCGGGAGATGTTGACGACGTAGCCGTCCGCGCCGAGGCGCCTCAGGATATCGGCATTGACGACATGCTGGGTCTCCGCCCCTGCCCGGACGGCGATCATCAGCACGCTACACCAGTCGGCCAGCGCCTCCAGCGACGGGAAATATTGATAGGGCAGATCGTATTTGGTGCGGCTGTAATAGCCGACCTCGCTCTCGAACGCCGCGCAGCGTGCCGCGATCTTGCGGCCGATCTCGCCCATGCCATAGACGCCGATGCGGCGGCCGGGCATGCCCGCTTGCGGGCGCATCATCGGCGACTGTTTTGACGCCGCCCAATCGCCGCTGCGGACATATTGGTCGGCCACCAAAATCCGCCGCGTCGTCGCCAGCATCAGGGTCATCGCGATGTCGGCGACCGAGGCGGCGTTGGCGCCCGGACTGTGGCCGACCGCGATGTTGCGGACGGCGGCGGCCTTCAGGTCGACGCCGTCATAGCCGGTACCATAACAGACGATGGCGCCGAGCTTTGGAAGCAGGTCCATCGCCTCCGCGCCGAGCGGGGTGCCACCCGCGGTCAGCATCGCGCGGATGCCGCCGAGCACATCGGCCGAAAACACCTCGCGCGCGGGCTTGCCGCCGGTGTCGAGCAGCTCGAACCGCTCGGCGAAACGCGCCATCATGCTCTTGGGAAAGCGCGAATAGATCAGGACCTTGTCAGCCATTGTTCTTGTTTCCGGAGAGCGCCGCCACAAACGACGAGGGGCGGAATCGGTTGCCCAATTCCGCCCCTCGCCTCATGCAATTTCCAAACCTCAGCCGAGGATGGTGCCCGGCTCGACCTTCACGCCGGGGCCCATCGTCGAGGACACCGCAACGCGCTGGATATAAGTGCCCTTGGAACCGGCCGGCTTCGCCTTGGAGACAGCGTCAGCGAGAGCCTTGATGTTCTCGACCAGCTTCTCCTCGGAGAACGAGGCCTTGCCGACACCGGCCTGCAGGATGCCGGCCTTCTCGACGCGGAACTCGACCGAACCGCCCTTAGCACCCTTCACCGCACCGGTGACGTCCATGGTCACGGTGCCGATCTTCGGGTTCGGCATCAGGCCGCGCGGGCCGAGCACCTTACCGAGACGGCCGACCAGCGGCATCATGTCGGGGGTGGCGATGCAGCGATCGAAATCGATGGTGCCGTTCTGCACCTTCTCGACCAGGTCTTCGGCACCGACGACGTCGGCACCGGCGGCCTTGGCTTCGTCGGCCTTGGCGCCACGGGCGAACACGCCGACGCGGAGCGTACGGCCGGTGCCGTTCGGCAGGGTCACGACGCCGCGGACCATCTGGTCGGCGTGACGCGGATCGACGCCGAGATTGATCGCGACCTCGATGGTCTCGTCGAACTTCGCTTTCGCGCGCTCCTTGACCATCTTGATGGCGTCCGCGAGCGGGTAAAGCTTTTCGCGGTCAATGCCTTCGCGGGCTTTGTTCAAACGCTTTCCGATTGCCATGGCCGCTTACCCCGCAACTTCCAGACCCATCGAGCGGGCGGAGCCCTCGACCATCTTCATGGCCGATTCGATGGTGTCGCAATTCAAGTCCTTCATCTTCTTCTCGGCGATCTCGCGCACCTGCGCCTTGGTCACCTTGCCGGCCTTGTCACGGCCCGGCGCCTTCGAGCCGGACTGGATCTTGGCGGCCTGCTTGAGGAAGTAGGACATCGGCGGCGTCTTCATCTCGAAGGTGAAGGAACGGTCCGCATAGATGGTGATGATCACCGGGATCGGGGTGTTCTTCTCTTCCTTCTGGGTCTGGGCGTTGAACGCCTTGCAGAACTCCATGATGTTGAGACCGCGCTGACCGAGCGCGGGACCGATCGGGGGCGAAGGATTCGCCGCACCGGCCGGGACCTGAAGCTTCAGGTATCCGGTCACTTTCTTTGCCATGTATCACTCCTGTTGTGCCGACGGAGCCGGCGGTTTCAGGTTCGTGGTCGGGATCGATGTGCGGCTGGCAACCGCCCTCGTCCTCCCACGGCCTCTCGTCGCGTGAGGCCAAAGCCTCACGCCTCGTCCGGTCAGACCTTCTCGACCTGACCGAATTCCAGCTCGACCGGCGTGGCACGGCCGAAGATCGACACGGCGACCTTCACGCGCGAGCGCGCCTCGTCGATTTCCTCGACCACACCTGAGAACGAGGCGAACGGGCCGTCGGCCACGCGCACGTTCTCGCCGATCTCGAACGACACCGACGCCTTCGGCCGTTCCACGCCCTCCTGCACCTGGTGCAGGATGCGCATGGCCTCAGCTTCCGAGATCGGCATCGGCTTGTTCTCGGCGCCGAGGAAGCCCGTCACTTTCGGCGTGTTCTTGATCAGATGGAACGCCTCGTCGGTCAGCTTCATCTTCACCAGCACATAGCCCGGGAAGAACTTGCGCTCGGCGTCGATCTTGCGGCCGCGGCGCACTTCCGTGACTTTCTCGGTCGGCACCAGCACCAGCTCGAACAGCTCCTCGAGCCCGCGCTGCTTGGCCTGCTCGCGGATCGATTCGGCGACCTTCTTCTCGAAATTCGAATAGGCGTGGACGATGTACCAGCGCTTGTCGGACAGTTGAGCGGTTGCTGTTGCCATCAGTGAATGCCCAGGAGGAAGGTGATGAGGTAGCGGATGATCTGGTCGGCGGCGAAGAAGAAGATCGAGGCCACGGCGACCATGACGAACACCATGATGGTGGTGATCGTGGTCTCGCGGCGGGTCGGCCAGGTGACCTTGGCAGTCTCCGAGCGCACTTCCTGCAAGAACTTGAACGGGCTGACTGCCATCGTTTGATGTCCAACGTCCGTCGACAGACGCAAAATGAATTTCAGGGATCCGAACAGCCGCCGTTGGCCCAGCCCTCTGTCTCGAAGGATGAGCCGGAAACCGGGCTCGATTGTTCGGGGATTTCAAAGCCGCGCCGGATATCCGCATCTCAACGGGCCGGCTGCGAGTGCGGGGTATCTACTGCGGATGGGGCCAAAGGTCAAGGTATAGAGAGTTCGCGCGGGCCAGCCGCCCTGCCCCGGACGGCCGCGCAGAGGCCATGCGGATCAAGGGGTTATCCACCGCCCGCATGGCGCCATCCTCAGGGAGGCCATCAGCAGCCCTGCACCGTCAGTCGGCCCGGTCGACCATGGAAATTCCCGGCAGCGGCACGACGAACTTTCCGCCCTCGGCGAAATAGCGGGCGTGCTTGGCCCGGATCGGGTCGACATAGCGCCAGGCGAAGACCACGACGAACGCGGGCTTGCGCTCGTAAAGGGCGGCCGGAGGCAGGATCGGAATGTCGTAACCCGGGCCAGCCATCACGTTCCCCTTGTTGGGGTCGTCGTCCACCAGGAAGTCGATCTTGTTCTCCAGGCCGAACTGCGGAAGCAGGGTCGTGGTGCCGACCGAGACGCCGTAACCGGCGACCAGCTGCCCGCGCGCATGGGCGGCATCGGCCATCGCGACCAGTTCCTCGCGAATGGCGGCGATCCTCTTTACATAGGGCACATAATAGGCCGGCTGATCGACGCCGAGCCGGTCCTCCTCGGCGATGAAGCGTGCGACCTCCGCGGACGGCTTCTTCGCACCGCCGGCGCGCTGGACCGTCACGCGGATCGAGCCGCCCTTGGTCCAGATGTGCTGGACGTCAATGACTTCCATGCCAAGCCGGGCAAAGAAGCGCGTCAGCGGCTTGATGTTAAAATACGACAGATGCTCGTGATAGACGGTGTCGAGCAGGTTCTTCTCGGTGACGTCGACGCCGTATTGCGTTTCGAAGACGAACAATCCGTCCGGCGCAAGCACGTCGCGAACCCCGATCACCAGCGGATCGAGATTGTCGACATTGGCGATCATGTTGTTGGCGATCACGACGCTCGCAGCACCGTGGCTCTGCAGGATGCGGCGCCCGATGGCATCGGTGAAGAAATCGCCGATGGTCTCGATCCCCGCTTCCGTCGCACGCCGCGCAATGTCGACGGCAGGATCGACGCCCAGCACCCGCATGCCGCGCTCCCTAAAGAAGCCGAGCAGCGATCCGTCGTTGCTGCCGAGCTCCACGACCAGTGAGCCCGGCGCGATGCCGAAGCGGCTGACGACGTCGTTGGCGTAGCCTGCGAAATGCTCCCGCAGGCCGAGCGAGAGCGAAGTGGTATAGACGTAATTGCGGTACTGGATCTCCGGATTGCCGACATGGAGAATCTGGAGGTGGCCGCAGTCCCTGCACAGATGCAGCGCCATCGGTACCGCAGCCCGGAAGACGGGATCGTCGACGCTGGCGTTCGGCACCTGGAAGTTCGGCGTGCCAATGGGCATGCCTACCATCGGGACGACCAGCTCTTGCTTCTCCGAATGACAGAGGCGGCAGGTATGGCGGACGTAGAACAGGTTTTTCATCGTGCAACCGAAAAACGAGAAACGCGATCGGGTGAGCAACCCACCCCGTGACGACCAGACCCCCTTCAGGATGCCGGATACTCCGCACGACCGATCACGAGGTCGATCGCGGCCATCATCCAGAACTGGTGCGTGGTCTCGACAATGTTGTAGCTGCGGCTGTCGACGAAGAAATTGACGTCGCCGAGATCGCGCAGGGGATTGTCGGCACTCATCCCCGACAGCGTGATGACGTCGAGCTTCATCGTCCGCGCCTGCGCAACCGCATTGAGGATGTTCTTCGAGCGCCCCGACGAGCTGATCGCGACAAGGCAATCGCCGGCACACGCATTCAGCCGCACGGCGTGCGCGATCCAGTCATCGAAGCCGTAATCGTTGGCGAGGCACGACATCATGCTCGCATCGCTGAAGCAGAGCGCGGGCACCGCGGCGTTCTTCGAAAGATCGATCGCCAGATGCGAGGCGATGCCGGACGAACCGCCGTTGCCGATGAAGATGACGCGGCCGCCCTGCTCGCGCGTGCGCAACCAAAGGGCGCGGGTGGCGGAGATCCCAGCAAGAACGTCGTCGTCAAGCGCCGTCGCGCGATGCAGGCGCCCCACGTAATCGTCGAGGAAAGCCTTGGGATCGGGGTCGACGGACTCGACGGGAATCGGCTGGCGACTCGGCTGCAACATGATGCTTGGATATCGGCTATCACCAGGGATTGCAAAGGTATAATCCTTGCGAAGTCGGCGAGCGGCTGATAGTCGGCGTTCGGGTTTGACGTAACATTGGCGGGCCTATTTCGCTGGGCACTCGCATCACGGATGTTCCCCATGAAATGCATTGTCACTGGTGGCGCAGGTTTCATCGGAAGTCACCTCGTCGACCGCCTTCTCGATGATGGCCACGAGGTCATCGCGCTCGACAATTTCGTCATTGGTCGCCCCGAAAATCTGGCCTCACGCGCCGATTCGAGCCAGTTGAAGGTCGTGCGGGCTGATGTCACCGACCTCAAATCGATCAAACCGTATTTCCACGGTATCAACTGGGTCTTTCACCTCGCGGCGCTGGCCGATATCGTTCCCTCGATTGAGTCGCCGCTCCCGTATCATCGCGCCAATGTCGACGGCACCGTCAATGTCCTCGAAGCGGCAAGGCACGCGGGCGTCGAGCGTTTCGTCTACGCCGCCTCGTCATCCTGCTACGGCATTCCCGACGTCTATCCGACGCCAGAGAGCGCCGGGATCCGGCCGATGTACCCCTATGCGCTTACCAAGAATCTCGGCGAGCAGTGCGTCATGCATTGGTGCCAGGTCTACAAGCTGCCCGCGGTCGCGCTGCGCCTGTTCAACGTATACGGGCCGCGGCATCGCACCACCGGCACCTACGGTGCCGTGTTCGGCGTGTTCATGGCGCAGAAGCTCGCCGGCAAACCTTTCACGGTGGTCGGCGACGGCGAGCAGAC
The DNA here is from genome assembly GCF_000473065.1 of Bradyrhizobium sp. WSM1743. Lineage (GTDB taxonomy): Bacteria > Pseudomonadota > Alphaproteobacteria > Rhizobiales > Xanthobacteraceae > Bradyrhizobium. The sequence continues at coordinate 19,736 of NZ_AXAZ01000026.1, read as the reverse complement.
GCGCGACTTTACCTTCGTCAGCGACGTCGCGGATGCCTTCGTGACCGCCGCGCGCTCCGATATCTCGCACGAGATATTCAACGTCGGCTCGGACAACACCTACAGCGTCAACCGCCTGGTCGAGCTTCTCGGCGGCGACAAGGTCCACATTCCCAAACGTCCGGGCGAGCCCGATTGCACCTACGCCGACATCACCAAGATCAAGCGGGTCCTGAACTGGACGCCGAAGGTGAAATTCGAGGACGGCGTTGCGACCATACTGAAATCGATGGATCAGTACAAGGACGCGCCCCTGTGGACGGTCGACAAGATCGCCGACGCCACCCAGGATTGGTTCAAATATCTCGGTGACGACAAGGGCTCGCCGCAGAAGGCAAGCTCTTGAACAGGTTCGCCTGATATCGTTGCTGCGAATCGATCAATTTCGGGCTGGCCATTTGAGACCTCCCGGCGCTTTGGGCAATTCACATGGGTAACGCTCCGACAGACAAGGCGACTGTCCATCCGGCACCGCACGACAAGATCAAGACCATCGAGGGGCTGGGTGAGGTCGCGCGCGCCGCGCGGGCAAAGGGCCTGACCGTCGCGCTGTGCCACGGCGTGTTCGATCTCGTGCATCTCGGCCACGTCCGCCACATCCTGGCGGCGCGCAACGAGGCCGACGTGGTCATCGTGACCATCACCGCCGACCGTTTCGTCAACAAGGGCCCGGGACGCCCGATCTTTCCGGAGAACATGCGCGCGGAGATGCTGGCCGCGCTCGGCACGGTCGACTGGGTCGGCATCAACCAGGCCTCCAGCGCCGAGCCGGTCCTCAATACCGTGAGCCCCGACATCTACGTGAAGGGCTCGGACTACGAGAATCCCGAGGACGACGTCACCGGCAAGATCGCCATCGAGCGCGAGGCGGTCGAACGTCATGGCGGACGAATCGTCTTCACGCGCGACGTGACCTTCAGCTCGTCGTCGCTACTGAACCGCTACTTCGACATCTACGATCCCCCCTTGCGCGACTACCTGCAGAAGGTCCGCGAAGGCGGCGGCGCCGAGCGCCTGCTGAAGCTGGTCGACAAGATCCAGGACATGCACGTCGTGCTGGTCGGCGATACCATCATTGACGAATACAAGTACGTCACGGCGCTCGGAAAGGCCTCCAAGGAGAACATCGTCGCCACCCAGTTCAAGAACGGCGAGCAGTTTGCCGGCGGTGTCATTGCCGCGGCCAATCACGTCGCGAGCTTCTGTAAATCGGTCGAGATCGTCACGACGCTCGGCGGCAACGACTACCCCGAAGAGTTCATTCGCGCGCATGTCCGCCCGAACGTCACGCTCACGCCGATCCGCGTCCAGGGCCGCCCGACCACCCGCAAGCTGCGCTACGTCGAAATGGGCTATCTGCACAAGCTGTTCGAAGTCTACACGATGGACGACACGCCGCTCGACGAGACCGAGCGCAAGGAAATCGACCGCCTCACCGCAGAGCGCGTGCGCGGCGCGGACGTGGTCATCGTCACCGATTTCGGTCACGGCATGATCGCATCCAGCACGATCGACACGTTGATCGCGAAAGCCAAGTTTCTGGCGGTCAACGCCCAGAGCAACAGCGGCAACCACGGCTACAATCTGATCACCAAGTATCCGCGGGCCGACTACATCTGCATCGACGCGCCGGAAGCGCGCCTGGCGGCCACCGACAAGTTCAACGACATCGCATCGGTGATCGAGGACGGCCTGCACCGCAAGATCGATTGCGACAACATGATCATCACGCACGGCTCCTTCGGCTGCTACCCCTTCTCGTCGAAGACCGGCGTCGCGCGCGTACCCGCCTTCACCAAGACCGTCATCGACACCGTCGGTGCGGGCGATGCCTTCCTGACGATTACGGCGCCGCTGGTGGCCGCCGGCGGCAATATCGAGGATGTCGCCTTTATCGGCAATGCGGCGGGCGCGATCAAGGTCGGCATCGTCGGTCACCGCAGCTCGGTCGAAAAAGCCCCGCTAGTCAAATTCGTCACCGCATTGTTGAAATAGCGCAAAAGAGAAATTCCGGAGAGCGACAGTGATTGGTCAGAAATGGAATGTGATGGTCACCGGTGGCGCCGGCTATGTCGGCAGCGTGCTGGTTCCTCAGTTGCTGGCGGCGGGCCACAAGGTCACCGTGCTCGACTTGTTCATGTATGGCGAGGACGTCTTCGACGCCGTCCGTGACAATCCCAACCTGCGCCTGATCAAGGGCGACATCCGCGATGAGGCCGCGGTCAACGAGGCCCTGCGCGGCAACAACGCGGTGATCCACCTCGCCTGCATCTCCAACGACCCCTCATTCGAATTGGATCCGGCGCTCGGCAAATCGATCAACTACGACTGCTTCCGGCCGATGGTGCGCGCCGCCAAGAAGGCCGGCATCAAGCGCTTCATCTATGCATCCTCCTCGAGCGTCTATGGCATCAAGGACGAGGCCGAGGTGACCGAGGAATTGTCCTGCGAGCCGCTCACGGACTACTCGAAATTCAAGGCGATGTGCGAGACCGATCTTGCCGACGAGGCCGCGTCCGGCTTCGTCACCTGCACGGTTCGTCCCGCCACCGTCTGCGGCTACGCACCGCGGCAGCGGCTCGACGTCGTCGTCAACATCCTGACCAATCTGGCGGTCAACACGGGCCGCATCCGTGTGTTCGGCGGAACGCAGAAGCGGCCCAACCTGCACATCGAGGACATGTCCGCGGCCTATCTGTTCCTGCTTCAGCAGGATGACGCGAAGATCGACGGCAAGACCTACAACATCGGCTACGAAAACCACTCGTTGATGAAGATCGCCGACATCGTCAAATCGGTGGTCGGAAGCAATGTCGACGTGGCCGTCGAGCCGACTGACGATCTCCGCTCCTACCACGTGTCCTCGGAGAAGATCCGCCGTGAGCTCGGATTTGCGCCGACGCACACGATCGAACAGGCCGTGTCGGGCCTCGTGAATGCCTTCAAGGCCGGCCGCCTGCCGAACTCGCTCATCGATCCCCGGTATTTCAACATCAAGATGATGCAGAACATCAGCCTGAAGTGAGCGGCATGCGGATCGGCATCGATTTCGACAATACGATCATCTGCTACGACAAGGTCTTTGCCGCAGCCGCGCGCCAGCGTGGGCTGGTGCCGGAGAGCTGGGACGGGCTGAAGACCGAGTTGCGGGATCTGTTGCGGTCCCGCGCCGGCGGTGAACTCGCCTGGCAGGGACTGCAAGGCTTCGTCTACGGCAAGGGCGTCTGCGGCGCCGAGATCTATCCCGGCGTCCGCGAGTTTCTGACAGCGTGCCGGAAGGCCGGCGCGAGCGTCTACATCGTCAGCCACAAGACCCGGTTCGGCCATCAGGATCCCGAGCGCGTCGACTTGCGAGAGGCTGCGCGCGGCTGGTTGAGGGGCGCAGGACTCATCGACGCCGCCGACGCGGCGCTGACGGTGGGCAACGTCTATTTCGAGGATACGCTGGCGGCCAAGGTCGAACGGCTCGCGAGACTTGAGCTCGATATCTTCATCGACGATCTCGTCGACGTCTTCGAGCAGCCGCTTTTTCCGAAGGCGACGCGATCAATCCTGTTCACGCAATCGCGGCCACCGCATCCGGCTCATTGCGAGCCGCTCGCGACCTGGGCGGATATTAGCCGCGGAGTGTTCGCATAATGAGCGAGCCCAAGCTGAGCACGCAGGAGGCGACGACGATCGGCAGCCGCCTGGCCGGCGCAGCGGTCGCGTCCGCCCAGCCGGCACGGTCCGGCGGCAACAACAGGGTGTTTCGGCTGGAGATGGCGCATCGCCCGCCCCTCGCTCTCAAGCACTATCCGTCCGACGGGCGCGATCGCCTCGGACAGGAATATGACGCGCTCACATTTCTGTCGCGCCACGGCATCACATCAACGCCGCGGCCGATCGCAAAGGATGCCGAAGCGTCCTGCGCGCTCTATCAATGGTTCGACGGTGACGCGGCAATCCTGCACCCCCAGGAGGACGATGCCGATCAACTGGCCGATTTCCTGATCGAGTTGCAGAAGCTGCGCGACGCCGATGATGCGCAGACCTTGCGGAACGCATCGGCGAGCATCTTTTCGCCCGAAGAAGCCATCGTCCAGTATGAGCAGCGCCTCGACGGACTGCGGCGCGCTTCGGATGATCATCCCGACCTGCGTGCGTTCATCGACGACAGCCTTGTTCCCAGCACAGCCGCCGCGATTCGGCGGCTGCGTCGGCGCTATGCGGAACTGGGGCGTGATCCCGCGGCGGATCTCTTGCCTGCGCATCGCGCATTGAGCCCGTCAGATTTCGGACTTCATAACGCGCTGCGCGGCGAAGACGGCCGGCTGCGCTTCATCGACTTCGAATATTTCGGCTGGGACGACCCGGTCAAGCTCGTGTCCGATACGGCGATTCACCCGGGCAGCGATCTGCCCGAGCCCAGCGCGAATCGGTTGATTGAACGAGTCTCGCGCGCGTTCGAGGCTGGGGATGACGCCTTTGCGATCCGCCTGGACGTCCTGTATCCTGTGTTCGGGGCGATTTGGTGCCTGATAGTCCTGAATGCGTATTTGCCGGAAAGCCGCTCCCGGCGCGCCATTGCAGTAGAAGATGGTGATCTGACGGTCCGCCTTGCCGGCCAGCTCGATAAAGCCCGCCGGCTTCACCAAGCGATTTGCCAACGTGATCCAGATCTCGCCCCACGCTGAAGCTGCCCTCACCTGCACGCTGGACGAGCGCAGTCTTTACTTGCGCCGCCTGGTGCTCGGTTCTGTCCGCTCCGCAGGACGCGGCCATGTCGGTCCTGCGCTGTCGCTGATCGAGATGGTTCGCGTGCTTTACGACGACGTGCTGCGGATCGATCCGACCAACCCGCGCGATCCGAATCGAGACCGCGCCATCCTCAGCAAGGGACACGGTTGTCTGGCGCTCTATGTACTGCTGGCCGATCGCGGCTTCTTCCCGCTGTCGGAGCTCGACGGCTTTTGCGGCCCCGACAGCATTTTGGGCGGGCATCCCGAATATGGCATGGTGCCTGGCGTCGAGGCCTCGACCGGCGCGCTCGGACACGGCCTGTCGATCGGCGTCGGCCTTGCCCTCGCCGCCCGCATGCGCGAACGCAGCTACCGGACCTTCGTCCTGCTCGGCGACGGCGAGATCAACGAGGGATCGGTGTGGGAAGCTGCGATGGGGGCGGCCAAGCACGGGCTCGACAACCTCGTCGCGATCATTGACTACAACAAGCTCCAGAGCTACGGGCCCACCGACTACGTGCTGCCGCTGGAGCCGCTTGCGGACAAGTGGCGCAGCTTCGGCTTCGCCGTGCAGGAGCTCAACGGCCACGACGTCGGCGCCCTGCGCACCGTGCTGAAGCAGGTCCCGGCCGTTCCGGGCAAGCCCACCGCGATCATCTGCCATACCGTCAAGGGTAAGGGTCTGCCGGCCGCAGAATCCAACGCCGATTGGCATCACAAGAACAAGCTGACCGACAGCGAGCTCGACGCCATTCGCGTTGCCGTCGGTGATTTTTGATCGGCTCCCCATGCGCAACACCGCGATGAACATGGTCCACAAGCTCGCCGCGCGCGACGAGCGGGTGCTTTACATCGGCTCCGATCCCGGCGCGGGCACCTTGCGTGCAATGAGCAAGGAGTTTCCCAAGCGCCATCTGATCGAGGGCATCTCGGAAGCGCATATCATCGGCATGTCGGCTGGTCTCGCGATGGAGGGCTTACTGCCCTACGTCAACACCATCGCGACCTTCCTCACGCGCCGCTGCTACGAGCAGGTGGCGGTCGATCTCTGCCTGCACAATCTGCCGGTGCGACTGATCGCCAATGGCGGCGGCCTCGTCTACGCGCCGCTCGGTCCCACCCATCAGGCGATCGAGGACATCGCGATCATGCGGGCGCTGCCGAACATGACGGTGATCTGCCCATGCGACGCCGACGAGGCAGCGCGCATGATGGAGCAGACGCTGGACTGGAAGGGTCCGATCTACATCCGGCTCGGCAAGGGCGGTGACGCCATCGTCTCCAAGGCCGAGCACGGCTTTGAGATCGGCAAGGCCATCCTGATGCGCCCGCAGGGCGACGTCCTCATGGTGACCACCGGCATCATGCTCCAGCGCGCGTTCGCGGCGGCCGACCTGCTGGCTGCGCAAGGCGTGCGCGCGGGCATCCTGCACATGCATACCGTGAAACCGCTCGACACCGCTGCGCTGTTACACGCGATCCGCGGCGTCAAGCTCGTGGCAACGCTGGAGGAGCACGTGCCTTCAGGTGGCCTCGGCAGTGCGATTGCCGAAGCTCTGATCGACAAGCTCGGTGCGGGCCTGCCGGCGATGCTGCGGCTGTCGCTGCCGGACCGCTTCATGCACAATTACGGCTCGCAGGATTCGCTGCTGAAGAAGCACGGCCTTTCCGCCGACGCCATTGCGACGTCGATCGAACATGCGCTTGCGGCATCGCGCACCTCCGCTCCTCAACTTCATCCCACCTGACGGGTCACATGTACGACGTTCGATACTCCTATCTGCTCGAGCAATTCTCCGACCCCGCCCCGATCCTGGCCGAGATCGGCCGGCTGGTTGCGACCGGTGACTTCACCCTTGGCAAGCCCGTTGCCGAATTCGAGAAGCGCTTTGCCGAGCTGATTGGCGTGCGTCACGCCATCGGCGTCGGATCGGGCACCGATGCGCTCAAGCTGCCGCTCAAGGCGCTCGGCATCGGCCACGGCGACGAGGTCATCACCGCCGCCAACACCTTCATCGCCACCGTCGGCGCGATCGCGGAGACGGGCGCGACGCCCGTGCTGGTCGACTGCGACGACTCCTTTTGCATGAACGTCGACTATGTCGAGGCCGCGATCACTGAGAAGACCAAGGCGATCATGCCGGTTCAGCTCACCGGCGAGGTCACCGACATGGGCAAGCTGATGGCGATCGCCCAGCGCCACAACATTCCGGTGGTCGAGGATGCCTGCCAGGGCATCCTGTCGGAGTTTGCCGGAAAACGCTCCGGCACCCACGGCATCGCGGCCGGCTTCTCCCTGCATCCGCTCAAGAACCTCAACGTCTGGGGCGATGCCGGCGTCGTCGTCACCAATGACGACGGCATGAATGAGAAGCTCCGGCTGATCCGCAACCACGGCATGAAGAACCGCGACGAGATCGCGATCCTCGGCTGCAATTCGCGGCTCGATTCCCTTCAAGCGGTGGTTGGCAACTGGCTGATCGGCCAGACCAGCGAGATCACGCGCCGCCGGATCGAGAATGCGGCCTATTACGATGCGGGTCTCGCCGGCCTGCCCGGCCTGCGCGTCCCGCCGCGCCGGCCCAACGTAAAGCACGTCTACCATCTCTACATGGTGTTCGCCGAGCGCCGTGACGAACTCTACAAATACTGCCTGGACAACGGCATCGAGGCCAAGATCCACTATCCGATCCCGCTGTATCAGCAGGAAGGCCTCAAGCATCTCGGTTACGCGCCGGGCACGTTCCCAGTGACAGACCGTCATGCCAAGGAAGTCATCAGCTTCCCCGTCGACCAGCATCTGACGCGCGCGCAGCAGGACCGCGTCATCGAGACCGTTCGGAAGTTCTGCCATGGACGCTGACACCGGCCGCCGGCGCATCGGTTACGTCAACCTTCCCGCGCAGTTCGAGGAAGAACGCGCCGAGCTCATGCAGGCGGTCGAGGGCGTATTCCAGCGCGGCGATTTCATCGGCGGGGCAGCGGTTGCCAAGCTCGAGGAGGAATTGTCCGCCTATCTCGGCTCGCCGCATGTCGTGACGCTGAATTCCGGCACCGACGCGCTGATCCTCGCCATGCGGGCACTCAACATCGGCCCCGGCGACGAGGTGATCACCCCGCCGAATTCGTTCATGGCATCGACCGCCGCGATCATCGCGGTCGGCGCCACACCGGTGTTTGCGGACGTGCTGCCGGACCAGAACATCGATCCGGCCGCGGTCGAGGCCGCCATCACCCCGCGCACCAAGGCCATCATGCCGGTGCATCTGACCGGGCGCATGGCCGACATGACCCCGCTGATGGCGATCGCCGCCAAGCACGCGCTCGCTGTGATCGAGGACAGCGCCCAGGCGATCGGCTCGACCTATGACGGCCGGATGAGCGGCACGATCGGAACGTTCGGCTGCTTCTCCGCCCATCCCTTGAAGAATCTCAACGCCGCCGGCGATGCCGGCTTCCTCGTCACCGCCGACGCCGAGCTCGCCGCCAGGATCCGCCGGCTCCGCAATCACGGCCTGATCAACCGCAGCGAAGTCCATGAATGGGGCATCGTGTCTCGGCTCGACACGCTGCAGGCCGAAGTGCTGCGCATTCGCCTGCGCCACCTACCGTCGGTGATCGAACGCCGGCGGCGCAACGCCGCGCAATACCGCGCCGAGCTCGCCGGCCTGCCTCTGTTCATCCCGCCCTGCCGGAACATCGAGTTCAACACCTTCCACACGTTCGTCGTGCAGACCGACCGTCGCAACGACTTCCAGAAATATCTTGCCGACAAGGGCATCGAGACCGCGATCCACTATCCGGTCCCGATCCACCTGCAGCCGGCAGCGGCGCATCTGGGCCATGGCCGCGGCGCGTTCCCGGTGACGGAACGGCAGGCAGACCAGATTCTCACGCTTCCCATCAACCAGTTCCTCTCGGCCTCCGACATCAGCTATATTTGCGCGACCGCCCGGGAGTATTTTGCATGACGGATACGGACTTCCTGCACGCCGATGAGCAGGCACTGGCGCAGCGCTTCATCGACGATGGCTTCGTCACCACGCCGGCTGACGATCGCGCCGGGCTCGATCGGATCCAGCGTCGTGCCGCCGAACTCGCGGCGGACTATCTGAAGCTGCCGCACAGCAACGATCCCTATGCGATGCTCGACACCATCCACACGCGGGTGAGTGTGGATGATCTCAACGCCCTGCGGCTGCACGTCTTCAACGGCCTCAACGCCGAGCCGTGGTTCCGGCCGACCTACTTCCGTCTGGCGCGCTCGACGATCGAGACCATCGTCGGCAACGAGCTCTGCATGCAGCGCCGCGTCAATCTCAGCATCCAGCTTCCCGGCGACAGCTCGTCACTGCTCGCCACCCATTCCGACGTGTGGTCGGGCGACTCGCCGTTCGAGGTCGTGGTGTGGGTGCCACTGGTCGACGTCCACCGCACCAAGTCGATGTATCTGCTGCCGCCGTCCGTGAACGGCGAGATGCAGGACCGCATGGCCAGCCTGCGCAGCGCCGAAGAGCTCTACAAGACGATCAAGCCGCACGCGACCTTCATCGAGATCCCCTACGGTCACGTGATGCTGTTCAACCAGACGCTGATGCACGGCAATCGCGTCAACGAGGAAGCCGGCACGCGCTGGAGCATGAACTGCCGCTTCAAGAGCATCATGTCGCCCTACGCGGACAAGCGCTTCGGCGAGTTCTTCGAGCCGATCCTGCTGCGCCCGGCGACCCGGGTCGGCATGCAATACAAGCTGCCGGGAGGCTTCCATGGCTGAACGAGCCGGCCATCGCGGCTATATCGGTGCCCGGCCGCTGAACGGCAGCCGCACCCCCCAGCACGTCCAGAACATCGTGATCCGCGACTATGCGCGGCGCAAGAACCTGCACTATTTGCTGAGCGCGGCCGAGCACACCATGCCCGGCAGCTACATGGTGCTCGAGGACATCCTGGACGAGCTGCCGCAGCTGCAGGGCCTGATTCTCTACAGCATCTTCATGCTGCCGCCCGACGAGGCACGGCGGCGGCAGATCTACGACCGCGTGCTGCGCGAGGGCTGCGACCTCCACGCAGCGGTCGAGGAGATCACGCTGGCGTCGCAGAAAGACATCCAGGCCGTCGAGGACATCCTGCTCGTCAACAAGTTCGCGACGATCCTGTGATGATGCTGCGGACCGGTTGGGCCCCATGACCGAGATCAACCTGCTCCAGCCGATGCATGCATCGACAAAGCGGAACTACGTCCAGCGCGTGGTCGAGCACGACAAGGCTGAATCCGCCACCGTCGCGCGGCAATGGGGACGCGACTACTGGGATGGCGACCGGCGCTACGGCTACGGCGGCTATCGCTACGACGGGCGCTGGCGTCCGCTGGCCCAGACGCTGATCGATCGCTACGGCATCAAGCCGGGGATGAGCGTGCTCGACGTCGGTTGCGGCAAGGGCTATTTGCTCTACGAGTTCACCCAGCTCGTCCCCGATCTCACAATCGCCGGCATCGACATCTCCGACTATGGCATCGCCAATGCCAAGGAAGAGCTGCGGCCACAGCTGAAGGTCGGCAGCGCCGTCGAGCTCCCCTATCCCGATCACAGTTTCGATCTCGTTGTGTCGCTCGGTGTGCTGCACAACCTTCCGCTCGAGGACGTCTTCCGCGCAGTGCCCGAGATCGAGCGGGTCGGACGCGGCACCTCGAAGTATCTGATGGTGGAATCCTTTCGCAACGAGCGCGAGAAGGCCAATCTGCTCTACTGGCAGCTCACCTGCCTGAGCTTCCACGGCCCGGAAACCTGGGCGTGGATCTATGACAAATGCGGCTATCGGGGCGACCATGGGTTCATCTTCTTCGAATGAGGCCACGGGCCAGCGCCGGCCGACGTCGCTGCGGGCGCAGAATCCGGAAGTCTATTATTCCGACGACGCCATCGTCACGGCGGACGACGCCACGATCGCGGAGCTGAAACGCATCGCCGCCGGCAACCCGCGCCTGCGCAGCCGGCTGTGTACGCACCCCGATCCCTCGTCCGGCCTGCACGAGATGCTGATCGTGCATCATCGCGAGGCCTATGTGCGGCCCCACAAGCACCTCGGCAAACCTGAATCGGTTCACGTGATCGAGGGCACCGCCCACGTCGTGATCTTCGAGGATGAGGGCCGTATTCGCGACGTGCTCGAGATGGCGCCCTACGGCCAGGGCAAGCGCTGCTATTACCGGATGCCGGAGAAGGTCTTTCACTCGATCCTGATCACCTCGGAATGGCTGGTGTTCCACGAAACCACTAGCGGTCCGTTCGATCCGGCTCGCACCGCGTTTCCCGATTGGGCGCCTGATGGCAGCGATGCGGCCGCGGTGCAGGACTACGTCACAAGGACCGGTGTGCTCGCGGCGAAGCATCTGACGGGACCGTAGATCGAGTGCTCTTGCTATTCAGATTGTCACGCTACGAATGTTCGAGGACAACCAACCGATGATGCCGATGTCGTTCTACTCTTGCAATGAGCCAAACCCGTGACCGACAATTGCCGCCTTTGCCATTCGACCAAGCTGCGTCCGGTCATCGATCTCGGAATGATGCCGATTGCGCATCGGCTTCGGCATAGCCGACACGAGCAGGAGGAACGCTATCCATTCAATGTGCTCGCCTGCGGCGATTGCGGTCTGCCTCAGATCGTCAAGCCGATCGATCCCGAGATTTTGTACCGCCAGTTCAACTACAATTTCAGCAGCTGGAAGCCGGAGCCGCATCAGGCGGACGAGCTCGACACCATCGCGAAATTCTCCAGGCATCAGTCCGTGTTCGAGATCGGATGCAACGATGGCCTGTTCATGGACAGGCTGCGCGAACGCGGCGCCAAGACCCTGGTGGGCGTGGAGCCCAACCCAGCCTCAGGCAAGATCGCCCGCGAGCGCGGCATCAAGGTCTATGCCGAGATGATCAGCCCGGCGCTGTGTCACGACGCGGTCGCGGAGGCCGGCAAGTTCGACCTCGTGGTCTCGCGCCAGGTGCTGGAGCACATCGTCGATTTCGAGAATTTCTTTGATTGCGTCAAGATCGCGCTCAGCGACCACGGGCTGCTGTTCATCGACGTGCCCGATTTCGTCCCCGGCTCGGCGGTGGGAGACCTCTCCGTGCTCTGGGAAGAGCATGTCAGCTATTTCACCGAACCGACCCTGCTCGCGCTCCTGGCACGGCACGGCTTCGAGGCGGTGTCGGTGAAGACATACAATTTCAGCGGCGGCAGCCTCGCGATCGCAGCGCGCCGTGCCGCAGACGTTGTGACGCCGCCACCCGCGCCATCCGGCGTTGGCGAGACATTCGGGCGACGCGCAAGGGAGTATGGCGCGCGTCTCCGGCCGATTCTGGCGAAGGCCCGCGCCGACGGCGCCGAGATTGCCATCTACGGCGCCGGCTGCCGCGCCTGCACCTTCACCAACGCGCACGAGCTGGCGGATCTCGTCGACCTCTCGGTCGACGACCAGAAGGAGCGTCAGGGGCTGTTCCTGCCCGGCACCGGCATTCCGATCCGTGCGCCCGAGGAACTCGCCGGCAAGTCGGGGCCGCTCGTCTGTCTGTTGGCCGTCAACCAGGAGAACGAGGCCAAGGTCAGCAGCCGGCTGCGCGAGAACGTGAAGCGTCCGCTGCAGATCGTCTCGATCTTCGCGCCATCCGACATCTGGAGCGAGCTCGATCGTCTCGAGGCGGCGCTAAGGTCGCAGCATGGCTGAGGACAAGCTCTTCAACTATTACGAACGTCAGGACGTCCTGCCGACGTTCGGGAATTTCAAATCGTCCACCGAGCTCGACGCCTATGCCAGCCAGCGCAGCGAGCTGTTTTCGGATAAGCTAGTGTTACCGCCCAGGCTGTTCCGCGATGCCGAGGTGCTCGAGTTCGGCCCCGACTCCGGCGAGAATGCGCTGGTGTTCGCCGGCTGGGGCGCGAACATGACGCTTGCCGAGCCGAACCGCCTCGCGCACCCGAAAATCGAGGCCTACTTCGCGCGTTTCGGCCTCGCCGCGCGTCTTCGCGAGCTCGCGCTAGCCGATGTCGAAGGCTTCCGCAGCGATCGCCGTTTCGCCCTCATCGATGCCGAAGGCTTCATCTACACCGTGCAGCCGAGCGCGACCTGGCTCGGCATCTTCCACCGCCTGCTCAATCCAGACGGTTACGCGGTCGTGTCCTATTACGAGCGCTACGGCGGCTTCTTCGAACTCGCGCTCAAGGCAATCCATTCGGCCGGCAAGGCATTGACCGGGGGCGCCGCGCTCGAAACGGCGAAACTGCTGTTCGAGTCGAAATGGAACAGCATCCCGCACACGCGCAGCTTCGAGTCCTGGCTGATGGACGTGCTGCAAAATCCGTTCGTCCGGCATCGCTATTTCCTGGACGCGACCGCGTTGTGCACGGCCGCGCACGCACAGGGATTCGATCTCCATTCGGCCTGGCCGGCCTACCGAGACAGCCTGGAAATCTACTGGCACAAGAGAGTCCTGTCCGGTGACGACAAGCTGCATCGAACGACACGCCATCTCGATCGCAGCCGCCTGAGCTTCCTCGGCGGACGAAAGCTCTATCTGGTCGGCAAGGCCGATGCCGTACAGGCGATCTCGGCATCGATCGCGGCGCTCGTTCGCGACATCGATGGAATGATCGACGATCCCTTCGGCGAAACCCTGCCGCGCGTCGTCGGTGGCCTCGCGGCCCTGCGAGAGACGATCCGCACCGCAGACATCCTTGCCGACGATGCTGTGGACATTGATGCCATGATCGCGACGCTCGACAGTTTCCATCGCATCTTTGCCGCGATCGGGCGGCGGGACGCGACCGCGCTCGCCGCCCTCACCCAATCGGATCCGGCATTCATCAATATGTGGGGACAGCCGGCGCATTTCCTCGTCATCAGCAAGCGGTGAGGGATCGGAGTCAGTGAGACCAGGCATTGGCATCATCGGAACGGGCATGGTCGGCCAGATGTGCCACCTCGCCAATTTCGCTGCCAATCCTGCCTGCCGCGTCGTCGCAATCGCCGATCTCCGGCCGGACCTCGCGGCCGCCGCCGCGCAGAAATTCGGCATCTCCCGAGTCTACGGCTCGCACCGGGAGCTGCTCGCGGATAGCGAAGTATCCGCCGTCGTGATCGTCACCAAGCGTCGTGCGACCGGTCCGATCGTGCTCGACGCGCTGAACAGCGGCCGGCACGTGCTGTCGGAAAAGCCGATGGCCTACACGACGGCTCAGGCCATGTCGCTGGTCGAAGCCGCGCGGCAGCACAATCTCGTCTACAGCATTGGCTATATGAAGCGTCACGATTCCGGCGTTGCGCGGGCGCTCCAGGCGCTGACCCGCTTGCGCCAGGACCGGTCGCTCGGACGGATCGTGCAGGCCAAGGGCTGGTGCTTCGGCGGCGACACGGGCCGCTCGCACGATAATTTCGTGATGACCGGCGAAGCGCGGCCGGACGGGCTCGAGCTCTGGCAGGATGCTCCCGACTGGATGCCGCGGGCGATGCGGCCGGGCTACGACACCTTCCTGAACGTCTTCAGCCATATCATCAATCTATCGCGCTACCTGCTCGGATCGTCGCCGACGGTCTCCGAAAGCGCGATCGAGGCTTCGGGTGCCGGGCGCCTTAGGCTCGATTTCGACGGCATCGCCTGCACGCTGGATCTCGTGAACGGGTCAGACGGTGCCTGGCGCGAGGGACTGACGATCGAGTTTGAGCGCGGCGCATTGACTTTGGAACTGCCTCCACCCTTTGCCGAGCAGGAGGCGGTTGTCATTGTCGATCGCGATGGTCAACGCCAGCAGCTGGCGAGTGCAGCGAGCTGGGCATTTCGGCGTCAGGTCGAAGCTTTCGTTTCTGATGTCGCCGCGCGCGGCACGCCGCTGGCCTCCGGCGCGGACTCAGTCACCGACATCGCGCTTGCGGAAGCCGTCTGGCAGCGGCGGGTGAGCGGTTAGGCTGAGCCGGGGATACGCCGGCGCGCGGCGATTCGCCCGCGGGACGCTTCGCCCTGTATCTGCCAGCACCTAGCTTAAGTATTTGATTTTACTGGCAGGAGTGGCAGGGCTCGAACCTGCGACCCCCGGTTTTGGAGACCGGTGCTCTACCAATTGAGCTACACTCCTACGAACCCGCGTCGCCGCGGATCAGGGGCGCTTTCAAGCACAGAGAGCGGCCGGTTTGCAAGGGTGAACCGCGCCGGCTTCGCTTGTTTGTGCCGGGGTTTCTGGGCCACAGTCCATTGGCCATAACGAAAAACAATCGGGAGTGCCCATGACCGTTACAGCGACCGCCACAGCCGCCCCACAGGCCACGATCGCGCTCCACACCCCGCCTTTGCCGGAAGCCCGCCCCGAGACGCTCGGGCTGTCGCGTCCCCGCCTCCAGGCCATGTCGGATGCCTTCAGCCGCGAGATCGACAAGGGAACCATTCCCGGGGTCACCGTGCTGGTGGCCCGGCGCGGCCAAATCGGCTGGTTCGAGGCGCTCGGCATGCAGAGCCCGGCGGGCGCGGCGCCGATGGCGCGGGATTCGATCTTCCGCATCTTCTCGATGACCAAGCCGATCGTCTCGGTCGGCATCATGGCGCTGATCGAGGACGGCTACCTCCTGCTCAGCGACGCGGTCGCTAAATTCATCCCGGAATTCGCGAGCCAGCGGGTTGGCGTCGTCAGGGACGGCCAGTTGGAGCTGGTGCCGCCGGCTCGGCCCATGACCGTGCAGGACCTGCTCCGCCACACCTCCGGCCTCACCTACGAGCATCAGGGCGACGGTCCCGTGCACAAGCTCTATCAGGAGTCCCGCGTCCGCAGCCGCAAGATCACCAATGCCGAGCACGCCGCGCTGGTAGCGAGCTTCCCGCTGGTCTGCCAGCCCGGCGCGGAGTTCAACTACAGCCGCTCCACCGATATCCTTGGCCGCATCATCGAAGTCGTCAGCGGCAAGTCCCTCGGCACGTTCCTCACCGAGCGCGTGCTCGCCCCGCTCCAGATGGCCGAGACCGGCTTCTCCACACCCGCGGCCAATGCCGGCCGCCTCGCCGAGCCATTCGCGACCGACCCCTGGACCGGCGACAAGGTCGCACTGTTCAACATGCTCGAGCAGCCGGTGATGGAGTCCGGCGGCGGCGGACTGGTCTCGACCACCATGGACTATGCCCGCTTCTGCCTGATGCTGCGCAATGGCGGCACACTCGACGGCAACAGGATCATCGGCCGCAAGACGCTGGAGCTGATGGCCTCCGATCACCTCGGGCCAGGCGTTGCGATCAACGGCACGCTGCTGTCGCCCGGCCACGGCTTCGGTCTCGGCTTTGCCGTGCGCCGCGAGGCCGGCATTGCGCCCTTCCCCGGCAGCGTCGGCCAGTATTTCTGGAGCGGCATTGCCGGCACGTTCTTCTGGATCGATCCGAAGGAGGATCTGTTCGCGGTGTTCATGAGCCAAGGGCCGGGACAACGCGACTACACGCGGACCCTGGTGCGGGATCTGGTTTACGCGGCTGTGGATTAGTCTCGTGCCCCGGACGCGACGCAGCGCGTAGCGGTGCGGCGCAGAGCCGGGACCCATGCCTCTGCACTCTCGCTCTCGGTCTTCTGGGTCCCGGCTCAGCAGTGCGGTACTGCGCACCGCACTGCGTCCGGGACACGAGAGCAACGCCTCAACTAATCGTCGCGCCGCCGTCGATCACCATGGTCTGGCCGGTCATGAAGTCGCCGGCCTTCGACCCCAGGAACACCGCCGCGCCCGCGATCTCGTCGGGGATGCCGATGCGCAAGAGCGGCGAGCGCGAGGTCGAGGCTTTCAGGTTCTCCGGATTGTCCCACAGCGCTTTCGCGAAATCGGTCTTGATCAGGCCGGGCGCGATGCAGTTCACACGGATATTGTGCTTGCCGTATTCGCAGGCGAGATTGCGCGCGAGCTGCATGTCGGCGGCTTTCGAGATTGCGTAGGCACCGAGGATGGTCGAGCCCTTGAGGCCGCCGATCGAGGACACGATGATGATCGAGCCGTCCTTGCGCTCGATCATCTGCGGCACCACCATCGAGATCAGCCAATTGTTGGCGACGATGTTGTTGTCGAGGATTTTCCTGAACTGATCGTCGGAGATACCGGCGAGCGGGCCGTAATACGGATTCGAGGCGGCATTGCAGACCAGCACGTCGATCTTGCCGAAGGCGCGGTTGCTCTCGTCGACAAGGTTCTGCAGATTTTCCTTCGAGGAAATGTTGGCGGCGATCGCGACCGCGGTGCCCTTGCCGAATCTGTCGTTGATGCCCTTCGCCACCTGATCGCAGACGTCGGCCTTACGCGAGGAGATCACCACCTTGGCGCCATGCTCGGCCATGCGCTCGGCGATCGCGAGCCCGATGCCCCGCGTCGAGCCGGTAATGACAGCGACTTTCCCCTTCATGTCGAACAAGGTCATGTTTCTCTCCCAGAGTGTTCTTTATCTTCAACGTCATTCCGGGTCGGTCCGTAGGACCGGACCCGGAATCTCGAGATTCTCAGGTGCTTAACTGCGCACCATAGTGCATCGCCCCGGAATGACAGCCTAACTTAGGCGAGCTTCTTGACCTCCGGTCCTGCCGGCTGGTGCATCGCCGCGTGGGCATCGTCTGCAATCCACGGCTGCTGGTTCACCATCGGCAACCGCCAGACCGTCCGCTCGGGGCTTGCGAAATGGTCGAGCCGCGTCACCGAGCAATTATCGATGTCGAACCACAGTGCCCGCTCCGGCTGACCGCCGAGCGCGAGACCCACCGCCGCCCTGATGGTGCCGCCATGCGCGACCGCGATGATATCCTCTCCGGCCGCCTCGACGTTGATCCGCTCGATGGTGCGGCGGGTGCGGTTGTAGAGATCCATGAAACTTTCGCCGCCGGGCGCGGGCTCGTTGATGTCGGCGAACCAACTGGTGCCGACGGGGCGGCTCGCGATGAATTCGGCGCGGTTCATGCCCTGCCAGCGGCCGAGATTCTGCTCGGCGAGATCCGCTTCCCATTTCATCGACACAGGCTTTGGGAAGCCGGCCGCCCAGATCGCCTCGGCGGTCTGGTGGGTGCGCATCAGATTGCTCGAATACCAGACCGCCTTGCGTGGCAGCACCTTGGCAACAGCATTGAATACATAGGTGTCGCTGGTATCGCAGGCGATGTCGGACTGGCCGTAGATGTTGCCGCCGTCACTGCGCACTGGCGCGTGCCGGACCCACCACCATCGCGTGATGACCACATTCGGCTTGTCTTCGGCTGCCATCGAAACCCTTCCATCCCGTGTGATGTCGCTGTACGTCAGTAACGAACGTGTCTCAAGACACTTTACCGTTTGAAATCTTGTTTGAAATTCCGTCGCGCGGCAAGCGTCGCGCGCGAACAAAAGGGAGAAACGCATGGGCCGCTTGCAAGGCAAATCCGTCATCATCACCGGCGCCGGCAGCGGCATCGGCCGCGCCGCGGCGCTGCTGTTCACCAGGGAAGGCGCCAAGCTGATCGCGGTCGATCGCACCGAGGCGGTGAAGGAGACGGTCGAGGAGGTGAAGAAGGCCGGCGGCATTGCGGAAGCCATGATCGCAGATGCCGGCTCCGAGGCCGACGTTATCGCAGTGATCGACAAGGCGGTGAAGACGCATGGCCGGCTCGACGTGATCTGGGCCAATGCCGGCATCTCTGGCGGGCTCGTGCCGCTCGCCGAGCAGACCGTAGAACACTGGCAGGAGATTTTGCGCGTCAATCTGATCGGACCGTTTCTCGCGGTGAAATACGCGATGCCGCATATGATCAAGCAGCAATCGGGCGCGATCGTGCTGACGGCCTCGGTCGCAGGCCTCAAGGCCGGCGCCAGCGGACATCCCTATGCCGCGAGCAAAGCCGGCGTGATCAGCCTGGTGCAGACCACCGCCTATTCGCTCACCGGCACCGGCGTGCGCATCAACGCGGTGTGCCCCGGCCTGATCGAAACCGGCATGACCAAGCCGATCTTCGACCGCGCCAAGGAGCGCGGCACCGCCGACAAAATCGGTCAGCTCAACCCACTCAAGCGGGCGGGACAGCCGCATGAGCTCGCAGCGATGGGACTGTTCCTGGCGAGCGACGAGGCGTCGTATGTCAACGGGCAAGCGTTCCCGGTGGATGGCGGCTTGACGGCGTCGATGCCATATACGGGCAAGCCGGTTTAGCGCGCATCCTCTCGTGTCCCGGCCGCGACGCAGCGCGCAAGCGGTGCAGCGCAGAGCCGGGATCCAGGAAGCCACCGCACTCGCTGCCAAATGGGCCCCGGCTCTGCAGCGCATCGCTGAAGTAGCGCTGCGCTGCGTCCGGGGCACGAGAGCGGACTTTGTCGCGCACATCTGTCGCCAGATCGTCATTGCGAGCGCAGCGAAGCAATCCAGAAATGCATCCGCGGAAAGACTCTGGATTGCTTCGCTGCGCTCGCAATGACGGAGCGTGTAGTGATGGCGAACGCCTCTCTCGTGTCCCGGACGCGCTGCAACGCTCTTGGCGTTGCGGCGCAGAGCCGGGGCCCAGCACGCCGCGGCACTCGCTGCTGCATGCCCCGGCTCTGCAGCGCATCGTCGAAAAGACGCTGCGCTGCGTCCGGGGCACGAGACCTTCGTTCAACGAAAAGCATGGCTAATCATCCTCGCGGCGGATCTCGTCCGAGCTTTGCTTCCGTCATCTCACCCTCAAATGAAAGAGCAACTGGGGTCGGAGTAGACCGGCGATCAGACGGGCTCAAGGCTGGTGCTGGCGCACCCCCGCCTTCGGCGGCTGACGGCCTTGACCCCGTCTGCACGCCGGTCTTTGGGCTTGGCATGCGCTCGGCCGAGGTCCGAGCGCGCTCGTCAGGTCATCCTGTATCTTTTCGGATCCCAGGTCTCGCCGCGAGCGATCATGGTGTTGAGGATGATGATCAGCTTACGCATGCAGGCGACGATCGCGACCTTTGGCGGCTTGCCCTTCGCAATCAGGCGTTCATAG
>NZ_AXAZ01000025.1 GCF_000473065.1 Bradyrhizobium sp. WSM1743 | reverse complement strand
GGTAGAATCCCGCTGATTTCGATCTGACTATTCATGCGCATGAGAGCGGCCACGGCGGCCGGGCTGGCGCCGAGCCGCTCGTTGCGCCCCCACCAGCGCTGGAAAGTTGCGTCATTTGCGCGCGAGGGTGCGAACCTTTGCAGGCTTCCGCCCGTACCCCACGCCTGCTCGACATAGCGGAAGAAGGCTGAAAGCGACTCGTCAGTCGGAAACCAGTATGAGAAGCGCGAAAAGCTGCCGTAGAGCACCAGCGCGCGGCAACGGTGCGGATAGGTTGCCGCAAATAAGATCGATAGCGGAGCGCCTTCCGAAATCCCGAGCAGCGCAGCCTGCTCCATGCCGACGGCATCCATGACGGCACGGAGATCGTCCATACGCTGATCGAGGCCAGGAAGTTCAGCAACCCGATCTGACATCCCGGTGCCGCGCTTATCGAAGATCACCACGCGGGCGTAACTGGCCAGTTGCCTCAGAAAGCGAGCGAAACTAGGCTCGTCCCAGTAGTTCTCTACGTTTGATACGAACCCGGGAACTAGGACCACATTGATCGGGCCATCGCCAAACGCCTGGTAGGCAATGTGAACGTCGCCGCTCCTGGCGTACTGCGTTGCTGGCTGCATGGACCCCTCCAATGAACTGCGACGCGTGCCTGAACCATAGCAAACAATCTGGCATCTCATAAAACGGAAGTCTGTGGCCCGGAGCGCCTGCCTGGCTCGTCTGCGGGAGTGCGCCACCGCGTCACTATTGGCGTCGCGTTCGAAACCGACGACCGGGGTTCAGATAATGTCCGGAATTGGCCCGTCGGCGACATTAGAAGCCTGGGCGCCAAGGTCAGCAGTCCGATGCAGAGCATACGTGAGCGAGATGCGCCGGCTTGAGCCGCCCATAAGGCGCTGTCAAACATAAACGCTTGTTTACGTTTTAAGCGGGGCGGTTGCGGACGTCGGGCCAGATGGTCGGCTACGCCAGGTGAAAAAGATCCAGCAGCCCACCAAAGGCGTGGTCGGCCAGCTCCTGGCCCGGTGTGAAAAGCGGTGGCGACCGCCAAAGGACCGAACCCGGATCGTTCCCGTTCGTTATTGCATACGAGTCAACCTCACGGACTAGCCAACCATGATTAGATCAGCCAAAACTTCTCTGTTCGCATTGGTCGGGGCGATAGCTGCAGGGCTCGCGTTGACGGCCGGCGCGGCGCAACGGCAGGCAAACTCATCTGATAACGACCGCCTGGAGCAGAACTTCCTTGCCGAGCACGAAGTCGGGCGGCACTTCCAGGTTACTCCGTCTGACCTGTCGCCGCCAAAGACCGGGCCGATCGTCACCAATCGCCCGCTGACCGTGCCCTTCACTGGTCAAAGCCTACAGGTACCGCCCGGGTTCACCGCCGCACCTTTCGCTACAGGTCTCACAAATCCGCGGCGTTTGCTCGTGCTGCCAAACGGCGATGTCCTGGTTGCGGAGCAGAGCGCAGGCTACCTCACTCTGCTGCGCAGTGAAGGAGATGGACCCGCGAAGTGGATCGATCGACATGTGGAGGATCTGAACAGACCGTACGGGCTCGCCTGGCAGGACGGCAACGTTCTCGTTGCCGATCAAGACGGCATCTGGCGCGTGCCGCACGTTCTCGGTGCGCTCCGCGCTGGTCGACCGGTGCAGCAGCGCGCGGACGAAGTGCCGCCTGATTCCCGCAAGCCTGTACCCGGCGCGTACGGTGCCCAGATGATCACCAACAAGGGCGTGTTCGGCATCGCGCAGGGACATCAGAACCGCCATCTCGCGATCGATCCAAAGACCGGGGCTCTGTTTGTGGGGGTAGGCTCTTCAGGAAATCTCGGCGTTGAACCCGAGCCGAAAGCAACCATCCAGCGCTTCGACAAGGACGGAAGCAATCAAACCACCTATGCGTCAGGAACACGAAATCCGACGGCACTGGCTTTCCATCCCGAGACTGGCGATCTCTATGCCGTTGTGCAGGAGCGCGACGGTCTCGGCGATCACCTCCCTCCCGACTATATGATCCACGTGGGGGAAGCAGGATTTTATGGCTGGCCCTACGCTTACATTGGCAAGCATCCGCAGCCCGGTTTCGCCAAGCTCGCGCCCGACAAGGTGGACGCGACGATCACGCCCGACCTGCTATTCGAACCCCACTCCTCCGTGCTCGATCTCGTTTTCTATACCGGCGATCAATTCCCGCCTGAATATAAGGGCAGCGCATTCGTCGCCCTGAAGGGTTCGTGGAATCGCTCGGAGCCGACCGGCTACAAAGTGGTGCGCGTGCCGTTCCGAAATGGTCGGCCCGAGGGTTACTACGAGAACTTTGCGACAGGATTCTGGGCGTCGGGCAAACAACGAGCTGAGGTCTGGGGACGCCCTGCGGCGCTTGCTATAGCCAAGGATGGCTCGCTACTCGTAGCCGACGATACCGGCGGAACGATCTGGCGAATTTCCTACGCCGGCCCGGGCGAGGCGACCGGATCGACCGGAAACAAAGGTGCATCGCATTAGGTGTATGCCGAGCATTCAGCTGACGGCGAGGTGCTCCGCGGCCAACGTGCGCCAAAGATGCCCGGAAGGCCGGCCCGGCATCGCGTAGCCGACTTGTCGCGTGATTCCGATCGACTCAAGGCGGACATTCTAGCTTGCAGTGGCCGGAGGGATCGCGTCGTTGCTAGGACTTCGGTCATTGCGTATCGCTCATCTGAACCGCAGATTGTCGCGCGAGAGCTGGCTGATCGCAGTGCAACCCATCAGCTTCATGTCGCGCTCGATTTCGATGCGCATCAGGCCCCGCGCGAGCTCGACGCCAGCCTGGCCGGCCGCAGCCAAAGGAAAAAGATAGTAGCGACCAATGCCGACCGCCTTGGCGCCAATAGAGAGCGCCTTCAGGACATGAGTCCGCCGCTGGACCACGCCATCCATGAGCACGTCGACTAGCGAGCGAGCGGCTTTGCGGGTGGTCGCGCTCTTGGCGGGGCGCGCTTCGCGAGCGGCTTCGCTCCAGCTACACCACCAGCTGGGACACGACCGATCGATGTGGCGTTCACCGGAAAACAATCCGCAATTCCGCGGCCTAGGTATCGAACATCGACTGCACAGAGTTCGCGCAAGAGTTGTTCGCGTGGAGCAGCGCCAGTAGGTAAGAATCGCTTAAAGGAATATCGATACAACTTCCGCTAGCATGGGGCCCGTCGGCAATTGGTCCCGATCCGGGGAGAGAGACGCCGACCGTCAGATGCATTGCGACGGGAGGGCGTTATTAATGATGTCCTTTGGGGAGCGATGCCATGTTTTCCAACATTTCCATACGAACCAAGATTACCGCCGTCGTCGTCGGCCTCTTGATGGCCCTGATCGCCACCAGCGCGTTCGCAATCTGGAAGATGCAGGTGATCAACGCCGCGGTCGTTGACATCCAGACCAACTGGCTTCCGAGCGTTCGCGTGCTCGGTGAGCTGCGCGCAACCACGATCACTTACCGCAACGCGGTGCGGCAGCACCTCTTGAACGACCGTGCAGAGGACAAGGCGGACTTTGACAAGCGGATCGAGCAGATCGCTGAAAGGATGGCGCAGAATACCGCGGACTACGAGAAGCTCATCGCCGGTCCGCAGGAGCGTGCGCTCTACGACGAATGGCGCGGTCTCTGGAACGAGTACATGAAGAGCGCGCAGGAGGTGCTGCGTCTGTCGCGCGCCGCGGTTGGCCGTTTCCCCCAAGAGGCCAACGAGCTCAACAGCAAGACCGTCAATCCCGTCGGCCTGAAGGCCGACAAAGTCCTGACAAGTGCCATCGACCTGAACAACAAGGGCGCGGACGAGGCGGGAGCGGAGGCCGCAGCCGCCTACAGTCGTGCCTTCAACACCGTAATGGCGACTGTGACGATCGCCGGACTCATGGGTGCCCTCATCGCCTTCTTCTTGATAAGAAACGTTTCGCAAGGCATCGACGCGATCGTCTCGCCGATGCGGGCCCTCAGCGCCGGCGATCTGTCGGCAGAAGTAACGCATCAGGGCGAGCGCACCGAGATCGGTCAGATGGCGGATGCGCTACAGGTTTTCAAGCAGGCGCTGATCGCCAAGAACGAGGCAGAGGAAGCCAGAGCCGAGCAGGAGCGGCAGCAGGCCGATCTCCGGCGGCGCGAGATGCATCGCCTGGCCGATGCGTTCGAAGGTGCCGTGGGCGAAATCGTTCAGACGGTCTCCGCGGCATCGGCCCAGCTCGAGGCATCGGCGGGCACGCTGAGGGCGACGGCTGAGCGTACCCAAGGTGTGGCGACCGGCGTTGCTGCGGCCTCCGAGGAGGCGACGACGAATGTCCAATCGGTAGCGTCCGCCTCCGAACAGTTGGCCGCCTCGGTCGGGGAAGTCGGCCGTCAGGTGCAGGAATCCTCGCGCATCGCTGGCGAGGCCGTGCGACAGGCCGGGATCACAAATGAGCAGATCGGGCGTCTTGCTCAGGCGGCGACGCGGATCGGCGACGTTGTCGGCCTCATCAACAACATCGCAGGCCAAACCAATCTGTTGGCGCTCAACGCGACGATCGAGGCAGCACGCGCGGGCGAATCCGGTCGTGGCTTCGCGGTGGTGGCTAGCGAGGTGAAGGCGCTGGCCGAACAAACCGCCAGGGCGACTGAAGAGATCAGCCAGCAGGTCGGGGGCATGCAGGATGCCACCGGAAGATCGGTCGCCGCCATCTCGGATATCAGCGGCACTATTTCCAGAATGTCGGAGATTGCTACAGCCGTCTCCGCCGCGGTGGAGCAGCAAGGCGCAGCCACGCGCGAAATCGCTCGCAACATCCAGCAGGCAGCGCAGGGCACTGGCGACGTCAGCGTCGGCGTCGTCGACGTGCAACGCGGCGCAGCTGAAACGGGCGGCGCATCGGCCCAACTCCTGTCATCTGCCAGGCAGTTGTCACACGATTCGACGCGCCTCAAGGACGAGGTTGCACATTTCCTGCGCACTGTTCGTGCATGACCAGTTTTATCAGCGTAAGGAAAGTAGTTTTGCGATGAGCGCGGCGGTCAGCAGCGTAGCGTGACCGTCGGGCGCGATGGCGTAAATGAGCGCGCGCCGGGTATGGGCGCGCGGGTCTTGTTCGATTTCGCGCGCGGGATCCATGGCCGCGAGAACGGTTGTCCGCTGCTCGATCCGATAGCCGCCGCGCCCACGGTCGGGATCGCGCCGCTCGAATCCGGCACCATGCAAGCGCTGTTGCCGGGCGAGGATATCAAATTCTCCGAGCCGGCCGATGTTGGCGGCGCTTATGAGGCTTTCCAGTATCGCAACCAACTCGCGGTCTTTTCCGCGATGGGCGTCCCCTACATGCTCGGCACACCATCGGCCCCATGCCCACCAACGCGCCGAGCAGCATATAGGCCCACTCGACCGTCGTTCCGCTCTACGGGTATTGCCAGCGCGGCTCATAGGCCGCCCGGACGATCAGCACGATCAGCGGAATTCCGAACTGGTGATAGTGCCGGCGATGTTTCAACACTTCCTCGCGGACGATCAGGTCGACCGCTTTTTGCGAGATGATCATGTCGTCGTCGTCGTGGTGTCGAGCGGCGGGTCGTAGATCAGCACATCCTGCGGCTGCGCGGTGATTGCCGCGATATTCGCCGCGTTCTGCTGCACATCGCTCGTCGCGAGCGGCGCGCCCGTGAAGTCGGCACCGACGACGTCCCGTCGGGGATTGTGTTCCAATACCAATAGGGTTTCCCGATGCCCGGCGTTGCGCGCCGGCCCCGGCGCCGGATCGCTCGCCGATCGGCTCAATGCCATGGTCGGCAAATAGGTCGCCCCGAGAGACGGACCCGCCCGGTCCTTTGGCCCTGCTTCGGTGGGGCCTTTTTTTGTTGCCCGGATGCTAGGCGGTGTGGCCGGGATCAATGTGCTTTGGCGTGTTCTTCTCGACCTGCGGGGTCATTTTTGCCGGATCGGGAGCGCCAGGAACGCCCCGCGGGCCGAGCAACTCACGCTGAATGTCGTCCTCGGATTTTTCAGGCGCTACTCCGTTCATGGGTCGCTGTCGCATGATCTGCCTCCAGGTGCGCGACAAGCTGTTGCACTGGTGGCGGCATTTTGAAGGTGATGGGATACGTCGTGCTTGCGACGCTTTCCAGCGCTGCTCGTTCCTCGGTGAGACGTCGTTCGATGTACTCGCGTTCCAGGTCGGAAATCCGGGGCTTGAGCAGCCGGCGGTATCGATGAATGTTATTGCGGTGGGCACGCAGGCGGGCGAGCTTCTCTTCGAGCATCATCGTCCATCCTCGACGGTCTAATATCCTTTCTTAGCTGGAGGGGGCCCCTCCCGCGCAAGATGTTAGGCAGACGTGATCTTGTTTCAAGATGAGTGGGAACGAGACGGCGTGAACGGCCCGTCGGGCCGCCCGAGGGGCGACCCTAGGGGTAGAGCGGAGCGGCTAGCCCATTCTCCGCTGACCGCCTTCGCCTGAAGCGTCAATTCCGGCTGGGGGATCGGTCGTAAGCCGTGCGACCCGCCGAGGGCCGCTCCAGATCTCTATCACCGGGTGCGCTTCGAGGAATTTCACAGCTCGCCGCTTAGCATCATCGTCGCAGCCGCACTCCAGCTCATAGGTCGCATGGGCAACGCCCCCACAGGTCGACTGCATATGCCACGTACCGCATCGTCGCGCACAAACGCTTTGGTTTAGAGGCGAGCGCCGTGAGCGAGGTCTGCGGACGCCTCAGCGAGTCCCATGACTCCAGGGCTGCTAGTTTGTTCCTCGGTTTCGATTTTCCGCGACCCCGGCGCTTCAGCTTGAGCGACCTCGGTGGCAAAGACCTTCAAATCCTCGGACTTTCATCGCGGTGGTTCCGTAAAGGGCCGCAGATTAGCCACAACCGGCGCGTTCGCTGGCCCGGGTGTGAGGCATAGGGCAGTTCAATGGTTAGTCACAAAGAGGCAATCGATCATGCGCTGCACGAGGTGCGGGCGGCGCGGCGTGATCTCACCATGACCGGCTTCTGCATGCGGCAGGCAGAAGCCGTTCGCAGGATAGATCGAGCGACGGCCAACGTTGCTGATTTGGCGCGGTCCCGGAACCAACAGGGCCACATGGGCCTTCTCACGGCAACGCTTCCATCACGCGATCCATGGCGGGATGACTGCGGTTCTTGACCTTGATCCAGTCCTTCTGCCGACCGCCGCGGTATGGCCGATCGCGGTGCTTGGAAACTAAACCCTCAAGGCCCATCCGGCAGGCCGCCCGGTACAGGTCGGGTCCAATCTCGCCGCGCTCGAACGGCGCAACTGTGATCCCGTCCGGCCGCCCCGCCAGCAGCCGCTCCAAGTTCGTCTTGCGCAGGTGCAGCGGCAGGTCGCGCAGGTCGTCGCCGTCCATCGCGAGAATGGTCGAAGGCATAGAGCTGGACTTCATGGTCGTGCTTGCGCGAGTGCAGCGCGTTAAAATCTGAGATGCCATCGACGCCCAGGATCACGGCCTCGCCGTCGATCACGAAATGCTTCTGCCGGTTTTGCAGCGCGGTCTCGGCGATCCAAGAGTAGCGCTTCGTCCAGTCGCTGCCGTTCCGGGAAAGCAGGCGCAGCGCTCATTCTCCCGGATGACCAGGATCCGGTAGCCGTCGTGCTTCACCTCATGAATCCAGTCTGGCCCCGATGGGACCTGCTTGCCGGCGGTCGCCAGGCACAGCTTGTATGCCTTAAACATACCGAGCAGATAAGTAGTTCGGCGCGAAATTGCGAATCCCTGCCTCAGCGCCTCGCCGCTCTCTCCACGAACTTCAGGACGCATGCCGCCACTTCGTCGAACTCGACAAGGCGGCGGCGCAGCTCATCGGCGATCTCTACTGTTACATCGCGCGACCATCCCTCTGTCGTGTTGAAGGCCACGATGCGAGTGGGATGCTCATACAAGCCGTCCATCAGGCGCCGCATCAGCGTCGCGCGACCGGTGTCCTCTTCGGCTGTTTCGCACCAGGCTCGCCGGCCGGCAAATTCCTCGACCACAAGGTAGACATCCTGGTCTGCTGCCACATGAGGCACAATCGACGGGGAGCGGCTCATACCCAGAAAACTCCAACAAAATTGCAAGTTCCATCGTCGATATTGCGCTATTAAATCGACAAATAAAATAACACATGAGACCAATTAAACCATTTAAATCGTGCAAATAATTTAAATTTGGATTAGGGCTAGGAATGGTTCGGGGAAATTGCGAGGCGAACCATGCACTTCCTATCGGCGGGTGACCTATTTCTCATATCCGCAATGACCGGGGCGATCTTGCTGGTTGAGATCGGACTTTTCATCATCTTGCGCATGATCTAACGGACGCCGGGAAGCGGGGCTTTACGTCAGCATCACCGTTGCTTCTTGTGCTTCTTGCCTGCTCTCTTTTTCGATTTCAGAACGTCGGCCTGGCTCTGAAAGGCGCGCGCTAGCGTCCGCAGTTGATCTGATACTTCCGCATCTGCGGCTGCCTTAGCGGCGCGCGCGGCCTTTTCAGCTTGCTTCCGCAGCTGTTTGATTTTCTTCGCCATGCATCAGCTCCTTGCGCGCCTATCGCTTGGCCGCAGAATTATATTATCGCGCCGCCGATGAGGAGCCGGACATAGGTGCCGCTCTCGTGGAGCTCGCGAGCGGGCTTGAGCCCTGCAACGTCAGGCGCATAGACCCTTGCGGCA
The DNA here is from genome assembly GCF_000473065.1 of Bradyrhizobium sp. WSM1743. Classification (GTDB taxonomy): domain Bacteria; phylum Pseudomonadota; class Alphaproteobacteria; order Rhizobiales; family Xanthobacteraceae; genus Bradyrhizobium. Next base: position 89,339 of record NZ_AXAZ01000025.1, on the reverse strand, counting down.
GTATCTCTGGATTTGGCGCTGCCTTAGGAACGATCCTTGCGACGTTCAGTTTCTGCAAACTTCAGCAAGGAGATACCAGCATGAAAATCGCAAAGATTGCCTTAGCCGCCGCGTTGGTGTTCGGATCGATTGCCGCAGCCTCGGCGCAAGGCGGAGCTGGGGGCGGGGCAGGTGGTGCGGGCGGCGCGGGTGCCGGAGCGGGCGCGGGTGCCGGCGCGGGCGCAGCTGGAAGCGGAGACGGCGGAGCCAGCGGAGCAAGTGGAGCCAGTGCCGGAGGCGGCGGCGGAGATTCCCCGGCTGCCACGACCGGACAGGGCGCGTCGAGCAGTCCCAGGTCGGCTAACCCCGGCGCCACCATGAACGATCCCAAAGCAAAAGGGCGGCAATAGTGAAGATGTGCTGACATGCCGCGAGAGCAGTCACGTCAGTAGCTTCACGTACGTCCAGCTCTCGTGGATCATCAGCCAGCCGTGCTCAACCGGGTAACGAATGCCGGCGCCAAACTCCTCGCCGCTGGCTGTGAGCGTGTAAAGAAATGATCTTTTCAATGTGGATGCGGCCGTCCTGAACCGGCTCGACGCTGGTGGCGAGCTGGACGAGCTGGCGGGCGGCGGCTTCCGGTTTGGCGGAGGGGTGCCTCAACGAGTTTCATGCGCCGCGTCCAGTGAGCTTGTATCGTTCGGTGCGGGCGATCGTCTTGGCTTTGCCCTCGGCCTGCTCACGCGTCAGCACATTCGGCCGAAGGCGGCGGCTCGGCATGTCGTCCAAGTAATATACACGCTGGGCCGGCCATCGGCGAAGCGGAGCTCATAGCTGTCGGTGTCGAGAATGGCTCCGTGCTTCCTGATCGTTGTCAATGCGGTCATGCGAGCATGATGTCTTCGCGCAGAGCCTCCCAAAGCAGGCGGCCTTACCGTCCGATGCGCTTCCGATCTATCGCAGCCCTGGTCTCGTACAGGGCTACGATAACTCCAATTGTTGTGGCGCCAATGGCCACCATCAGAAGGACCATTTCCAGCATCGAATCGCTCCGCGCTGTCTGCCGGTCCTAATTACCAAATTGGACGATTCGCTCCTCAATACTATTGGCTACAGGCCTTACTGCTGCTGGATGGCGGCATCGGCGCCGTACGGCTGCTCCGCCTCTTTGGCGAGCCGACCGCGCAGCAACGCGAGCACGGCGGCTTCCTCGGGCTTTAGATTTTCCACCGCGTTCCGAAGCTCGGTCTCGGCTTGTGACTTGACCTGGAGAACCAGGTTGCCGTCCAAGTAGCAGTTCAGCACCTCCGGGTGGATGTAGCACTTCCTGCAGATCGTGGTCGTGTTGCCGAGCCGTGCGGAGACTTTTTCGATCGCACTGCGAAGATTGCGCTTGGCCTGCGCGGCGCTGTCAAAGCTCCGAAGTTCATTCAGGGCCATGGCCGCCAGCACGGTCCCGCCCCAGGTTCGGAAATCTTTGGCTGTGATGTCCTTTCCTGTGATTTCATTGAGGTACTTATTGACGTCGGTTGACGTGACATCCCGGCAATTGCCTTGTTCGTCGAGGTACTGAAGCAGCTCCTGCCCTGGTAACTCCTGACAGGCCCGGATGATCTTAGCGACGCGTCGGTCTCGTACACGCAACGACCACTGCTTGCCGCTCTTGCCTGTGAAGCGGAAACGCACCTCGTTTTTCTCGACCGCGACGTGTCGATTCTTGAGCGTGGTCAGGCCATAGCTGTTGTTCTGCCTGGCGTAATCATCATTCCCCACGCGGATCAGCGTGGTCTCCAGGAGATGCACGACCGTTGCCAGAACTTTTTCCCGCAGCAGGCCGCGCAATGCCATGTGCTCGCGAACTGTTTTTCGGATGGAAGGTAGCGCGTCGGCAAACGCAACCACATGCTCGTATTTCGTACTCTCCCGTACCTCCCGGAAACGCGCATGGTAGCGATATTGCTTGCGTCCCTTTGCGTCACGGCCGGTCGCTTGGATGTGGCCACTCGGAAACGGGCAAATCCACACGTCGGTCCAGGCGGGCGGGATCGCCAGTGCCCTGATCCGCTTCAGCGCGTCGCGCTCGATGAGCCTTGAGCCATCGGGACGAAGGTAGCTGAAGCCGGTCCCCACCTTCTTGCGCCGAATACCCGGTCGTTCGTCGGAAACATATCTGAGACCCGCAGATTCGGCGGCATCCCGCGGGTCGACGATCGCCTGCGCGCTATCAGGTGGCTCGACCAGCAACACACCGGCTCCTTTCGTGCGCTAAATGAACTTTTGCAATGAACGGCGGTTCCATAAGGGTTTGATGGAGGCATGACGGCCTGAGCTGTCGACCTGATCCCAAGCCTAGAGGGAGTTAATGTTAGCAATGGCGACGATCGGCGCGTATGAAGCAAGGCGGGCGTCGGGTCATCCGGCTTTGTGGTGGCGCGCGCCGCGCTTTGCGGGGGGCCGTTTCCCCGTGCCGCGCCGGCCCGCAGGCTGGGCGGGACGCTCGGCGGCGACGCTTCGGCGCAGCGCGTCCATGAGGTTGATGACGTTCTCGCGTGATGGCTTGCTCGATGGCGGCTGCACTGGGCGTTTCGCCTGCTTGCTGCGCAGGATGCGCACGAGCGCTCTGCGGTAGTGATCCTCCAGCATAGCAGGATCGAAATCGGCCGACCTCGTCCGGATGATGTGCTGCGCGAGCTTCATCATTTCGGACGGTAGCTTCATTTCCGGAATTTCGCTGAAATAGTCCGCCTCATTTCGGATGTCTTGCGCGAACCGCAGCGTCACACCGAGAAGGCCGCGACCTGCCGGTTCGAGCAGAACTGGCCTCTCGCGCAAGGATAGCACCACGCGCGCAAGTCCGACAACGTCCTCCTGGCTCATTGCGTCTCGAATCACCGCAAACGATTCTTGACTGATCTCCTCGCGCGGCACGATGTAATACGGCTTCTCAAAATATCGCGCATCGATCTGCCCTGCGGGAAGGAAGCGTTCGATCTGGATCGTACGCGTATTCTGCGGACGCGGGAGAGGGACGGTCTCCTCCTGCTCCTCGTCTTCATCGTCATAGTCGGAGGCGCCTTCGTCGGCCGTGTCGCCAAGGTCAGCGGGAACGGTTGGCGGGCTTATCCGGTGGGGTGGCGGGGCAAGCTCCTCCTCACCAGGCCCTGGGCGCACGCGTCTCGCGCGCTCAAGGTCTCGGTCCTCGACCAGCAGAAAGTCGTTTTCACCGACCTCGTACCCCCGCGCCTTGTCTGCTGCACCAACGGTTTGGCCCGTGACAGAATCGATCAGTCTGTGTTTGAGGCGATGGCCCGTTCGCCGGTTGACCTGCCGAAACGAGATACGCTCGGCCGCCGAGATTGCGGGAAAGAGCGCGATCGGACATGAGACGAAGGACAGCTTCAGATAGCCCTTCCAGTAGGATCGGGAGGCTGGCACCGGAAACTCCAACGCAACAGGGGGTACAAACGCCAAGCCGACAGGCAAAGGCTGCGGAATTAACGGCCGGAATGGACGGGAGTTTCAAGCGCTTGAGAATCGTCCATCGTGTCACCGCGCCGGCATCACTCGAAGTTCCCAGATCAGCGGCTCAAGTGAGGTCCTTTCCTCCTGACTAGCTGAGTGGAGACCGAAGTAGGCGTTGGTCGGCATGACTTACCTACAGCACTCGTTCGGGGGAGTGCTGGCACAACAGAGACGGAGGCGACAGTTCGCGATACGGCGTGCGGATCGACTTGATCCGAGTGGTCCGTGCGGCCAAGTTAGCTTTTGGAGCCAGTGCTCCGATCTGACTTGCGCCTTGGCACCAGCGTTCGCACACCATGCAGGCTATAAAGCAACCGATAAGGACTCGGTGCGCATTCCCTCACCAATCGCCTATATAGTCCTCTACGTCGTCCTCTACGCGGCATTCGGCGCCGCGTCTCCGTTCTGGCCAAAATTTTTCGAAACGCGAGCTCTGGCGTCTCAGCAGATCGGTCTAATCCTGGCCGCCGCAATGCTGACGCGGCTCGGGTTTGGACCGTTAGTTGCTGTGCTGGCGGACCGGCTCGGATCATTGCGCCTCGTGCTCGCGGGCTGTGCTGCCGTGGCGGCCGCAGCAGCCCTCGCATTGCTTTGGGCCGATAAATTCTGGTTCTTGCTTCTTGTTGCGTTGGTTCAGGCTGCCGCTCTTGCCCCCACCACCTCGATCGCCGATGCGTTATCGGTCAATGCAGCGAGGCCTCGGTTCGCGGGGAGGCCATTTGAGTACGGGTGGATACGGGGGGCTGCCTCCGCGGCTTTCGTTCTGGGAACACTGATCGCCGGACAACTCGTAAGCCCAGCCGATCTCACTCCGGTTATCTGGATGAACGCTGCCTTCCTGATCGCCGCCGCTAGCGCCACTGCATTGCTACCTGGGCAAGCCCGATCGCAGCGGTCGCCGTCCTTCGCTGTGTCAGAGGTGAAAGCCCTGATCAGCGTGTCCCAGCCGCGCGCGACGGCTGGGATGGAGCCTTCTGTTGTGGTTCCAACTCCGTCACTCGGCGTGGAGCACTCCACGCAGTCGGAGATGCCTTTGCCGACCCAGTCCATTACGGAAGACATCCTGCTGACGCTGGTCCTGCTACGCAAAGGGTACATAACTCGATATCTTCGCGAACCGCTGGCGATCGGCTTGGCCCCAGAAAGTCTCGATGCCTTTTTCGTGCAGCGGCAACGCTGGGCGCGTGGCGCGATCCAGACGCTGTATCTCGCCGCCGGCCCGCTCGGCCCCGGACTGGGCTTGATGCAACGGCTCCTCTTCTTTCCGACGCATTGGCTCTCACTGGGCCTGCGCGCGCTCGCGGTCGTGGTGGTTCCGATCGTGTTCATGTGGACTGGGCTAGTGCCTGTCGTCGACGTCACCCCTGAGTCGGTCTTCTATTACTTGTTCCCCGCGATCCTGGCGCTCAACGGCGGCATCTCCTGGTTCGCGCCGCACGAACATTTTCCGCTCGCCGCGCAAGTGTCGGCGACTATCCAAAGCTTCAAGCTCCTGCCGACGGTGCTCGGGACTCTCGTCAAGCCGAAGGGACATGCGTTCAGGGTGACGCCCAAGGGTGCTGCAGCGCGGTGCGCAAGCTACGCCGCGGACATATTCTGGCCGTCGGCGGCTCTTATAGCGCTGACTGTTGTCGGTCTGGTTCTGAACACCATCCCGGAATGGCGGATCATCGATCATCCGGCCGCATTGCCGATGGTCGCCTTCTGGTCGGTCGTGAACATCGTCGTGCTGTTCTTCGTCTGCATGACCTCGCTGCAGGCGCGGATGGGGCGTACCGAAGAACGCTTCGAAATCGACGAGCCGATCTTGATCAACACGAAAGGCGGCGAGCAGCTGTCGGGTCAAATCAAGGATATCTCGCTTGCCGGCGCCGGCATTCTCGCCGATTCCGGCGTCACCTTTGGCCTTGGAGCGCCGCTGCGCGTGCACTTCGCGCAAGTGGGCTGGATCGACGCGACCCTGATGCAACGCCGGGGGCAGTCCATCGGCGTGCGGTTCAATCTGCCGTCATCGCTTGAGCGTGACCTCCTGATCCGCAAGCTCTTCACTGGGATCTTGACGCGGGCGAACGATGCGGTCGCGCGCGCGGTGAACAGGGCGATGTTTAAGAACCTCTGGTCCATGCACGCACGTTGCCGCACGTGGTCAAAATGGGTGCGAAACCCGCCTTGGTTTCGTCGCCGGAGCATCTGCCGGCCGAGAGCGTGGTTATTCAGCCCCCGACCGCGGGCAAACGTTTTGGCGCATTTGGCCGGAGTTCGAAGCGATCCATCGAACATCGCTGTGTTGGTTAGTGGAACCCGGCGAGCGGCCTGCGCGGTGCTCTAATCCGGGGGCCGCATTGATTGCTGTGACTGCCGTTGTTTAAATGGCGGTTGAGGCGCGATGGGGTTATCGCCTGGAGTTGTGATAGCGGGATCGTATGGCAAGAATGTTCGCGAACTGTCGTGAAGGAACCCGGACCATCGGATTCCGCCGCACGCTTATCAGGAAGAAACGAAGGACGTTGGAGATCTAGCCCCTGAGAGGACGCACGATGCAAAACCTGTTTGCCTCCCTAGCTATCGTTAGTTTGAGCCTGCTCCCGTCGTCGCTGATTGCCGAACCGATCAAGCTGAAGGTTGCATTCTACTCGTCCGACCAGTCCATGAGCTTTCGGGGGGCGGTCAAGCCATTCACCGATGCCATTGGTTCCGCGGCCAATGGCGCGGTCCAATTCGAGTTCTTCTTCAGCGGCGCGCTTGGCAAAGACGTTGCCATGCAGTCGCAACTTGTTCGCGGCGGCGCCGCCGACATCACCTTTGCCGTTCCCGGTGTCTCGCCCGATCTGTTCCCTGACAATGCCGTGCTTGAATTGCCGGGCCTGTACCATGATAGCCGCGAAGCCACGCTCGTTTACACTCGGTTGATCGCGCAAAATATGCTGCGCGGCTACGATGATTTTTATGTGATTGCCGCCTGTGTCACCGAACCGGAGACCATTCATAGTCACGTTCCGATCAAGTCTCTCGCGGACCTGTCCGGCAAGCGAATTCGCATCAACAATCCGCGCGAGGGCGCTGTGCTCGAGAAGCTTGGTGCCATCCCGGTACTGATGCCGATCACAAAGATCGCGGAAGCGATCAGTAGCGGCAAGCTCGATGCCGCCGTCGTCAGTCCCACACCGCTGTCGGATTACGGCATCAAGCGAGTCACGCCGTATCATTACTTTCTCGGAACGAGCGGAGCGCCTCTGCTCACGCTCATGAACCGCAAGCGGTTCGAGGCGCTGCCGGTGCAGACGCAAGACATCATCCGCGCCTATAGCGGGCAATGGGCAGCCGAGCGCTTCATCGCGGCTTATGACGCCGGCGACGAGGCGGTGATGCAGCAGCTCAAATCCGATCCCAAGCGCACCCTGGTTTTTCCATCGGCGGCCGATCGTGAGACGGCACAGCAGGTCTTCGACAGGGTTATCGATCACTGGGCAAGCTCAAGCGAGCGCAACCGCGAACTGTTACAGGCGGCCAAGGCCGAGCTTCTCAAGCTGCGGCAGGAGCGCTCAAACGCCAACGAGCCTCGCGGCAGGCAATAGGGAACCCTCTTGTTCGGTATCCGCATATTTGGCCGTCATCGCGGCGCTGCTGCCGCCAACCGCGGCCTTGGCGAAGCTCAAGCTCAACCTGGCCAAATTCCATCCGTCGCAATCAGATCCTTCGCGACCAGCATACCAAACCTCTCCCTGCGCGTCGGCGTCGGTCTGCTTGTCATGGTCCTTGTTGTCCTGTTCGCCGGCACCTGGGCAATCATCCAGGTGGCGACGGACCGCCTGATGAATGCGCACGCCATAGCAACTGCGCGTGACTGGACGCAGTTCATTGGGGCAAATGTGACCGACTTAGAGCAGATCGCTGCCGGAGAGCAGCCGTCCGCAGCCAGCATGAAATTCTTTCAGACCGCACGCAAATCGGAGGTGGTGTTCCGCTACATCATTTTCAATCGCGAGGGATACTCGCAACTCGTTTCGAGCCGCGACAGGATCACGCTCATAGATCTTTCGGAACGAAGCGCCGAGGCGGGGCGCGCGGCGACGACCGGGCAAGTCGTGGTGGCCATGAACACGACGAGTTCGCCGGACCGGCCGGGTTATTTCGCGGAGGCGTTTATCCCGGCCGTCGTGGGAGGCGAGACCGTCGCGGTGGTCGGCGCCTATGTGGACGAGACCCAGGTACGGAACCGCCTCCATAACGGCGTCCTCGCCGCCGCGCCGGTGCTTTGTATCCTGGTCGGAGTTGCTTTCGGCGTGCCGGGAATCGCCTGGTATCGCCGCACGAAGGAAAAGCAGCAGGCCGACCGTCGCATCCGCTATCTTGCGCATCATGATGAATTGACCGGCCTCGCCCATCGCGCTCGTCTAATTGAGCGCCTGGACGATGCACTGGCCGTACTACCTTCCACCGGCGCGCAGCTTGCCCTGCATTTCATCGACCTCGACCGCTTCAAGCAGGTCAACGATTGGTTCGGTCATGACGGCGGTGATTTCCTGCTGCGCACGGTGGCTCAACGCCTGCGCGAAGTCGTTCGAGCGGGCGACACGATCGCGCGTCTGGGCGGCGACGAATTTGTCGTGGTGCAGACCGGGCTCCGCAGCAAGCAGCAAGCAGAAGCGTTTGCGGAGCGTCTCATGAGCGCGCTGACACCACCGATCTGGTACAAGCAGCAGGAGATTACGGTCGGGTTCACCATCGGTATCGCGCGCACGCCGAGCGATGGCGTTACGCGGGAGCAGCTGCTCAAATCCGCCGATCTCGCGCTCTACAACGGCAAAACCGAGGGACGCAATTGTATTCGTTTCTTTTCGCCGGAAATGGACGAGGCATTCAAGCAACGTCTGGGGCTTGAGAGCACCATTCGCGATGCGATCGCCAACGAGCGCTTCGTGCTGTACTATCAGCCGGTCTTTGAGATAAGAGACGGGCGCCTGGTCGGTTTCGAGGCGCTGCTGCGGCTTCCGCGGCCGGACGGCAGCATGATGCCGACAGCGACTTTCATCCCGATGATCGAAGAGATGCGGCTTATGGACAAGGTCGGCATCTGGGTATTGCGCGAGGCGTGCCGCGCGGCGATGACGTGGCCGCGAAGCTTGACCGTGGCGGTCAATCTGTCGTCATCCCAGTTCGAAATGAAAAGTATCAGCCACATGGTTGAGACTGTGCTGACCGAAACCGGACTCGAACCACATCGCCTCGAACTCGAGATCACTGAATCGCTACTCCTCCGCAACAACGACCACACCACGGAAGAGCTTGGCAGGTTGAAGGAGATGGGCGTTGCCATCGTCATGGACGATTTCGGGACCGGCTATTCGAGCTTGAGCTACCTGTGGCAGTTCCCGTTCGACAAGATCAAGATCGACCGCAGCTTCATGCAGGGCTACGAAGGCTCAGCCGGCAAGGTCGAGACGGTGGTGAGGGCGATCATCGCGCTCGGGCGCGAACTGCACAAGCGCGTGACCGTCGAGGGCGTTGAGACCGCCAATCAGGTCGATTTTCTGTACGACGCCAACGCCGATCAGGTGCAGGGCTTCTTCTTCGGTCGTCCGGCTCCGGCGACCGACGTCGCCTCGATCATTCAAGAGCATCTGGCGGTATAAGCGCGAAAATTTGAAGGACCTCGCTAATGCCGAGCTGCGCGAGCGCTCGGGCGTTGCCTCCGACCTGCCTGATGTCGACGTGATCTATGTCTGTGCCGGCGCGGCGCAGCCGGCTACGGAATGGCTGGAGGCGTTGCGGCCCGGCGGCCGGCTGGTGTTTCCGCTGCCGCCGGAGGGCATGCTCGGCGGCATGTTAATGATCACGCGCCCGGAGCAGGGCGCGGCTTGGCCCGCCAAATTCCTGAGCCGGGCCCAGTTCATCGGCCGCGCCGGACTTCAGGATGCGGAGGCCGCGCGGCGCTTAGCCGAGGCGTTCGCGAAGGGATGGGAGAGCGTGCAGTCGCTGCGGCGAGAAGACGAGCCCCACGAGACCTGCTGGTTCGCTGGCGACGGCTGGTGTCTTTCAACGGCGCTCGCATCTGCGCCTGTCGTCAGCATTCCGCCGCACGCGGACATCACGCAGGCGTGACTGCTACCGTCCAGTGCACTCCGCGCAGTGGAAACGGCCGCGCGAGGCGCGGAACAGGCTGCGGCAATACCAGCGGCGCGCAAGCGCCTGGACCGGCTTGCGGATCATCTGTGCGATCAAGAGAAGTTCGAAAGCCATTGGTCGTAGAGCCCTGTCGTTCGTGTTCAGATAGATGGGGCGGCATTCCCGTGAGAAGAATGCCGCCCGCGTCGTATCTGCCGTGCAGCAGATCATTGAACCCCAGGCCTAACCGTGCAGCTTCTTCGCGGTCTCCGCGACCACGCGCCCCTGATAGCGCGCGCCGGCGAGCTCGTTGGCGCTGGGCTGGCGGCTGCCGTCGCCGCCGGTGATCGTGGTCGCGCCATAGGGCGCGCCGCCGGTAATTTCGTCGAGCTTCATCTGGCCGGCAAAGCCGTAGTTCATGCCGACGATCACCATGCCGAAATGCAACAAGTTTGTGATGATGGAGAACAGCGTCGTCTCCTGGCCGCCATGCTGGGTCGCGGTCGAGGTGAAGGCGCCGCCGACCTTGCCGTGCAGGGCGCCCTTGGCCCACAGCCCGCCGGCCTGGTCCAGGAAGTTCGCCATCTGCGAGGACATGCGGCCGAAGCGCGTACCGGTGCCGACGATGATCGCGTCGTAATTGGCGAGGTCCTCGACCTTGGCGATCGGCGCAGCCTGATCGACCTTGTAATGCGCGGCCTTTGCGACTTCGGCCGGCACCAGCTCAGGCACGCGCTTGATGTCGACGGTGGCGCCGGCTTCGCGCGCACCTTCAGCGACGGCATTGGCCATCGCTTCGATGTGGCCATAGGAGGAATAATAGAGGACGAGAACTTTGGTCATGGTGGTCTCCGTCGGGTTTGAGTGAGATGATGAGTTGAAGTGTTATGCAGCGTCGACGAGCACGAGCTCCGAATCTTCGAGCGCCGTGATCCTCAGCTTTTCTTCGTCGCGGATCGCGGCGCCGTCACGGGCATTGACGCGCACGCCGTTGATCTCGACCGCGCCGGCGGCGGGCACGAGGTAGAGGTGTCGGGCCGTCTGCGGCTCGTACTCGGCGCTCTCGCCGGCCTTCAGCGTGGTCGCGAGCACCCGCGCGTCGGCACGGATCGGCAGCGCGTCCGTGTCTTCGGCACGACCACTCGCAATGGTGACGAGCTTGCCCGAGCGATTGGCCTTGGGGAACGGCTTCGATCCCCAGGTCGGCTGGCCGCCGCGCGCAGTCGGCTCGATCCAGATCTGGAAGATTCGGGTCTTGGTCGGCTCGAGATTGTATTCGGAGTGACGGATGCCGCTGCCGGCGCTCATCACCTGCACGTCGCCCGCCTCAGTGCGGCCCTTATTGCCGAGGCTGTCCTGATGGGTGATCGCGCCCTCACGCACATAGGTGATGATCTCCATGTTAGCGTGGGGGTGAGCGGGAAAGCCGGTGTTCGGGGCGATCTCGTCGTCGTTCCACACGCGCAACGTGCCGTGGCCCATATTGTTCGGGTCATAATGGCTGGCGAAGGAGAAATGATGTTTTGCCTTCAGCCAGCCGTGATCGGCGCCGCCGAGTTTTGCGAAAGGTCTGAGTTCGATCATGTGCAGAATTCCTTGCCCTTGGGGTGATCAGGTGCCGAACCCGATGAACGTCTGTGACCCGCTAGATAAGCCGCGGCCTGTGGTATAGAAATAGAAACTGTTGAAACGCATTGTTTCCCAGTATATCCCTTACGGACTGTCGCCATGGCAAAACTCCCCGATTTCGAGGCGCTCGCGATCTTCGCAAAAGTCGTGGAATTACGGTCGTTTGCGGGGGCCGCAAGCGAGCTCGCGATGTCCAAGGCCACGGTGTCGAAGGCGGTCACCCGCCTGGAGGAGCGATTAGGGGCTCGCCTGTTCAACCGAACCTCGCGCCGCCTCGCGCTTACTGATGCCGGCCACAAGCTCGCCGATCGCGCCACGCGGCTCCTGGCCGATGGCGAGGCCGCGGAGAACGAGGCGCTGGCGCAATCGGTGGCGCCGCGCGGCCTGGTGCGGCTCGCGGTGCCCATGACGTTCGGCATCAAGGCGGTGGCGCCGCTGTTGCCGGAGTTCTTCGAGACCTATCCGGAAGTGTCGGTCGACCTGCACCTGAGCGATGCGACTGTCGATCTGATTGGCGAAGGGTTCGACATGGCGGTGCGGATCGCGCGGCTGCCGGATTCCTCGCTGATCGCGCGCACCCTCTTCACCATGCCGCGCTTCACGGTGGCGGCGCCGTCTTACTTGAAGAAGTACGGCCGGCCGACGCATCCGATGCATCTCGCCCAGCACAAATGCTTCAGCTACGCCTATCTCTCGACGCCCAATCTCTGGCACTACACCAATTCGGCCGGCGAACAGGCCAGCGTCCGCCCCGGCGGCCAGCTTCGCGTCAACAACGGCGAAGCCGTGATGCCCTCGCTAATCGCGGGCCTTGGCATTGCGGAGCTCCCTGAATTCATCGTCGGCGATGCGATTTCGTCCGGCGCGGTCGAAGTGATCCTGAAAGACTGGAAACAGGCCGAAGGCGCCGTGCACCTCGTCACCCCGCCCGGCGGCCCGCGGCCCGCGCGCGTCGAAGCCCTCGGCGATTTCCTCGCAGCCAAGCTGCCCGGCACCTGCAAGCGGAAGCCGCGCGGGAAAGCTAAGGCGTCGTAAGACGAACTGCTTCAACGATCCCGTCATTGCGAGCGCAGCGACTTGTCCGCCGAAGCCTTGGCGAAGGCGGAAACAATCCGAAGTCCTCCGCGGAAAGATTCTGGATTGCTTCGCTGCGCTCGCAACGACGCTGTTGAACTACTCCACCTTCACGCCATCGATGGCGACGATGAAGCTCGCCGGCGAAGCCGAAGGGCAGAGATGGATCAACGCCGCACTGGCGTGGATCGTACTCACTCGCCTGCAGGTGCGGTTCGGCCGCGAGCCGAGAGAAGAGACGGCTTAGGCCTCGGACGGGCACTCCGGACAGGAATCGCCGATCGAATCCAGAACATCGTGGACCTCGGCGACAGCGTCCTCCGGAGAGAAGCCGGTCGACGGATCCTGCCGTGCGATGTCGAAGGCCCGCTCGCGAGCGTGCGGGTCGGCGCGGTCCTGCATCCACCCGTGCGCCGCTCACTCGTGGATGGCACCGGCCTCCTGCAGCACCGAGATCGCCCAGCCGCGCAGCATCCGGATCGCGGGCCGCCTTTCCTTGTACATCAACATCGAAATCGCTCCTTGGCCCCTTCGACGAATCCTTGTCGGTCGCCGTGCGTTCCGCGCTGCTACCACAGGACAGGGATTCCAAATCCCTGGGGCTCTGCTTTTCCACGTGTTCCCCGCTGTGCCGACTGAGGAACAAGCCGTCCCTGCGTCCATTGAATCGACAAGTGCGAGTTGCGCAGGGCCTACGCACGAAATTGTGCGAGGACAAGATCGCCGGAGGCGCCGATCACGCCGTCCTCTCGGTGCTCAAAATCCCGGCCGGTGACGCCAGGTCGAGCGCAATCGCACGCAGATGGAATGCCGAAGGTGTCTACTCAGCCGGCGAGACCAACCACTTCGTCTAAGGAACGAGCGAATACAGAATCCATGCCCTCGAAAATGTTGGCGGCCCCGACTTGCGGTTCACTACAGTTGAGTTGCTCGACCGCGCCAGCGAGTCGTTGGAAGTTGACTCGCTGTTGAGCGCGAGCCATTGCTGCATACGCGATGCTAATCTAGTTCGTTAGGCCTCACTAAGGGAACGCTACTTGGCCGTTCTGAGAGCCGCAGCCCACGCCATGCTCGTTTTTTCGAAGATTTCGGCAATAGGGCGGGTTGAGGAGCTAATTTGCTGCACGAGGGTGGCCATGAAACGCGACTTTAATTCGTCGAAGTCGTCCACTACGACGTTGGGCGCAGCGGAGGTCAGAATCGCTTCGGCTTCGCTCGGTTGGATCGGCGCTAGTCCGTGCGAGTAGCTCCTGAACCGTCGTTCGTACGGATTGCGACGTGAAGCATCGATCGCGACGAGCCGAGTGTGAGCGCCGAGAGCTTTCAGTGTGGACAGAAGTTCATCGATGCTCAACCCTTCGTGGCGAACATCAGCCTCGTCCCAGATCTTCGCATCGACAGGAATCATGTAATTCTTACCCCGGGATTGGATGGCATATCCACGGAAGTAGACCAGGACGGTTGAACCAGGGCGCACCTTCGCTTTCAGCCGTTCGGTGGCGGCGAGCGTCTGCGCGCGCGTGCCGTTTGCGAGCAAGTCGACCGAGAAGCCCTTCCCGTTGAGGGCGGCTGCCAAACCCGTCGCGTCATGCGCTGTTTGGTCTAGCGGAGCCTCCGCGTCCGGATAGTTCGAATCGTCGACGATAAGGGCCAGCTGATTGCTCTCGCGCTCATCTGCTTTGGCGCCTTCGATCAGGCTGTGGGTCTGAGGCACGAGCTTCTTCACAGCCTCATATCGCATCGCATTAGAGAATCCGACCGACAACAGAATTGTAAGGGAGCCTACTGCGGCGATATGTGTCAAGGAGTGCACCCGTTTCATTTGAGCCTCCTGTTGGTCTCCGCACACAACATGCTCAAGTTCTTGCTAAGCTTAAATAGAAACAATGTAAACTCATCGTTTCTAAATTTGGCCACGCTCTCGTGCCCTGGGAAAGCACTAGGTTGCAAGGCGCGATGCTTGGCGTATGAGCGCTATCTGTCGGAAATTGCGTCAGATTCGCCTGGTGTAATACTGGCGCGGAGGGGTTGGTGCGTTACATCATCGCGATTTCAGGTCCCGTGGCGGTCGGGAAATCATCTTTGGCCGATCGACTCCAGCTCGCGCAGGATTTCCGGCCGCCAGCTTCTCATTGACACGGGCGCCCCTAACGACCGCAACGCGCTGATCGAGGCGGGCAAACAGTTGGATATTTGGATATCAAGACCGGCGGCAGCTGGGTTCGGGACGGTATCGCTCGCTATGTCGACGAGCACCATAGCAAGGACGTCATTCTTATCGACGAGCAGGCGATGGTGATCGAAGACGCCGACGCCCGGTCGCGCCATCATCCAGTTGCCGCTCTGCGGGACGTGGCGCACACCAACACGAGACCGAGGGCAACTGCAATCAGAAACGTTACCGCCGATATTTCGACGACCGCGTGCTCGCTGTCGGTGCCTCTGAACCGTGCACATTTGGCCGACCTCGCAAACGATTCCGAGCAATGGACGCGCTGCGCCTTCGTTCCCAGCGAACGCGAATGTCATCCGGCGCTGCTTCACGGAACGAATCGCCCTCGACGCGGCAAAGATCTGTTCGATCGGGTTCAGGTCCGGCGAGTATTTAGTCAGGAAGAGAAAGGCTTTGGGAATCCCAACTCAATTCAGACTAGATCCATCCCGCTCTAGTCAGCCGCTAGGCTGGGAATAGCCCGATCCCTGTCGCTGAACCGCCGCGCCGCCCAATCGAGGAAGACGCGCACACGCGGCGACAACTGGCGGCTGCGTGGATAAAGCAGTGACACGGGCTCCGGCCGTGGCGGTGTATCCTTCAACAGCTCCACCAATCCACCACTGGCGAGATCGTTCTCGACGTGGAAACGAGGAAGCTGAGCCAGTCCCAGTCCAAGCTGCACCCCGAGCAGATAGCTTTCCGGTCCGGTGACCGAGAAGGGCGCGGCCATCTCGACGGTCTGCGGGCCGTCTCTCGTCTGAAACACGACCGGCGTCAGCGCTCCTGTGCTCAAGCGCCGGATTCCGACCAAGCGATGATGGGCCAGATCCTCCAGCCGTTCGGGTGCGCCAAAGCGAGCGATATAGGCAGGGCTGGCGCAGGTCACACGATCCAGCAACGCCACCTGCCGCACGGCCAGATCGCTGTCGGGCAGTGAGCCATAGCGCAGTGCGCAATCGACCCCTTCCTGCACCAGATCGACCCAGCGATCGCGCTCGCTCATCGACAGCTGGATCCCGGGAAAACGGGCGAAGAAATCCGGCAGGCCCGGCATCAGGAAATGGCGCGCCAGCGTGCCCTGCACCTCGACGCGGAGCATGCCCTTGGGCTCCGCACCGGCGAATGCGCCTTCGGCATCCTCCAGATCTTCGAGGATCGCCAGGCAGCGGCGATACCAGGCCTCACCGTCGAGCGTCGGCCGAACCGTCCGGGTTGTGCGCTGGAGAAGCCGGACGCCCAATCGATCCTCCATGGCCCTGATCACGGTCGTGGCCGTGGAGCGCGGAATGTTCAGGTCATTCGCCCCTTCGGTGAAGCTGCGCCGCTCCACGATCCGAGTGAATAAGCGCATTGCGTCGAGCCGATCCATCGCGATCCATTGTTATGATAATCTGAACAGTAATGGCGAATTTAGCCTGATTATCTTTGCATGGCCAGGATTGCATATGCCTGTCGTCGCCCTGATGGGCAGAGAAGGAGATAGGCAATGAGCAATCAGAATAACCCGAAGGTCGCGCTCGTAACGGGCGCATCGCGTGGCATCGGCGCGGCCATCGCCACGCGCCTCGCAAAGGACGGGTTCACCGTTGTCATCAACTACGCGGGCAATGTGGTAGAGGCCGAGAAGCTGGCTGCAGACATCGAGAAATCGGGCGGCCAAGCCCTGACCGCGCAGGCGGATGTTTCGGACCCGGCGGCCGTTGCCCGCATGTGGGACGCCGCCGAGGCTGCCTTCGGCGGAATCGACGTACTGGTGAACAATGCTGGCGTCATGAAGCTCGCGACAATCGCCGATGGCGACGACGCGTTGTTCGACACCCACATCGCAGTCAACCTCAAGGGACCGCGCAACACCATGAAGCTGGCCGCCACGCGACTGCGAGAAGGCGGTCGCATCATCAATCTCTCGTCCAGCGTCGTCGGACTCTACCAGCCGACCTACGGCGTCTACGCCGCCACCAAGGCCGGCGTTGAGGCCATGACCCATGTGCTCGCGAAGGAACTGCGCGGCCGCAACATCACGGTCAACGCCATTGCGCCGGGACCGACCGCCACCGCTTTGTTCCTGGACGGCAAGCCGCAGGGCGTGATCGATAGCCTCACCAAGCTCGCCCCGTTGGAGCGCCTCGGTCGACCGGATGACGTGGCCAATGCCGTCGCCTTCCTTGCCGGGTCGGACGGCAGTTGGATCAACGGCCAGGTCATCCGCGCCAATGGCGGCATCATCTAATCAGCCCACCAACTCATTGCGTCCGCCCTGATGTGGACACAGAAAGGGACCTCGTCATGAGCAAGAAGATCGTCCTCGTCACCGGCTCCTCCAGTGGCTTCGGCCGGATGACCGCTGAAGCGTTGGGCCGCGCCGGACACACCGTCTACGCCTCGATGCGCGACGTTGCGGGTCGCAACGGCCGAAAATGCCGCCGGGCTGTCGGCGATCGCCGGGAGCGACCTGCGATCGATCGAGCTCGATGTGCAGTCGGAATCGTCAGTCGATGCCGCCGTCGATAAGATCATCGCCGAGAGCGGTCGGATCGACGTCATCCACAATGCCGGACACATGATGTTCGGCCCGGCCGAGGCATTCACGCCCGAGCAGTTCACCCAGCAATATGACGTCAACGTGCTCGGCACCCACCGCGTCAATCGCGGTGTTGCCGCATATGCGCGCGGAGCGCGAAGGACTGCTAGTCTGGATACCGAGTTCGAGCTCGGCCGGTGGCACGCCACCTTATCTCTCGCCCTATTTCGCGGCCAAGGCGGCAATGGATTCACTTGCTGTGCAGTACTCCCGCGAGCTGGCGCGCTGGGCATCGAAACCTCATCATCGGCCAGGTGCCTCCACCCGGGGCACCAACCATTTCGCCCATTCGGGCCGTCCCGACGACAGGGCACGCGCGGCCGAGTATGAAGCGGGCCCCTACGCCGGGTTCGGCGAGCAGGTGAAGAAGGCCTTCGCAGAGATCGTGCCCGATGACGCCGATCCGGAGCCCGTTGCCGGCAAGATCGTCGGGGTGGTCAACGCGCCATCCGGCAAGCGCCCCTTCCGGGTCCACTACGATCCAACGCAGGACGGGGCGATGTCGGATTCGCCGTGCTCGATCGTCTTCGGGCAGAGATGCTGCATCGGGTGGGTCTTTCAGACCTGCTGAAACCCGCATCAAAGGTCTGATTGGTGTCGCAACGCGATAAGGCGCGGAGCGCAAGTCGCTTTCGGCCTTGTCGTGTTCACGTGAATGGGACTGGTTCGACGGTGCGGGCTGTCCGACTTCAACGGACACGCATTACCGCGGGATTATGATCGGAGCCGTACTTCTGGTCTGGAGCGCGTGGTTTCCTCCGCAACTGCGTAGAGTCAGTCGCAAGAAGGACAAGCTCTGCACTTCCGGTACCATCAGAGTGCACAGGTTCACAAATTGCCCATAAGAGGACTTGTACACGATCTATGCCAATGCGATCCTGAATTCCAAGGTTACGGGCTCATTCTGTGCACGCTGATACTGCACTTTTTTACGCCTTCCCGAGCCGCTTCGCTTCTTGAAAACGCACGTATCCAGGCGGCACTAGGAACGTTGCACGTCGTAGCGGCCATTACTTGCGAAGGTGATTTCTCCAGCGAATTCTTGCCCGGAGAGCGTTTCTATCCGCATCCTGAAGATCTTCGTCGTGCTTATGCTCATTCAGGCTGGCAAATTGAGCGTGCTTATAGTGAGAAGCGAATAATGCATCAAAGGCATGCGGACGGTAGCGCGACACACAATCTAGTATCCTTCCTCATTGCTCGCAGAACCTCGCTCTAGACACCGCTGTTTGCTTTTCGCTCTCGATCGCGCCTGCACGCGAGAAGACGGCGATGGTCACGGCGCTTACTTGCACCACTTCATCGGAAATCTGCACGTGCTCGGTCAGGATCAGAACGGCGCAAGCGCTCTGGTCAGGCTGCGGTTTTGAGGTCTCGACGTCGATAAGCCCAGGGCCGAAGCTTGATCGATCTCGCAGTTGTTCGGATGCCGTTTTGCGACTGACCGGGACCATGAGCCTGCTCTGCGCGCGTCGCACGTCGCCGACCCGCATCCGGACTACCTGGCTGAATCTCGCGCCGGTTGCGGCGAGCACCACGACGACCGCGTCGCTCTCTCGCGCTGCACGAACAGGTAAGCGATTTGGGCATCAGTCAGTCACGGTGAGCTTCAGACCCAAAAACCAGCGATAGGCGACGTTGACCTCGATCTCGCGCACCAGCTGCCGCTCCGAGCGCACCCCGAACAGGTAGCCGATGAACAGCGCCTTGAACATCAAGGTCGGATCGAGCGGCGGGCGTCCGTTGTCCGGGCAATAAAGCCCGGCAACCCGATCATGGATAAAGGAGAAATCGATCACTGCATCGATCTTGCGAAGCAGGTGATCCTTCGGAACCAGACCGTCGAGACTTACCATCTCCAGCGCGGTCTGTTGCGGCGAGGGTTTGCGAAGCATGCAGCACTGAATCAAAAGTCCCCGCCATTGGCGAGGACTTTGTCAGCAGTCTGAGCCACTCCTTCGGAGTGGCTCTTTCTTTATGGGACGATTTGGATGGACAAGACGATTTGGCTGATCGAGGTATCTCGGCCGAAGACCCACCGGCCGATAGTTCAACAGGCAGACTTCTCTCCCAGTTGGGCGAACGATCGCGCCGGCGTTCATGATGTCCGCCGGATCAAAGGCGGCCTTGATCCGGCGGCGATGCGTCCGAGGTCGCCGTACCGCTCCAGAAGGTGCTTCTTGAATCGACCGACGCCGTGCTCTGCGCTGAACGTGCCGCCAAGCGCCGCGGCCCCGTCGTGGAGTTGCAGCGACAGGCCGTCTTCGACCCGCTTGGTGAACTCCAGCCGGTCGACGCCGGCAGGAACGAGCACGTTGTAGTGGAGATTGCCGTCGCCGACATGGCCGTAGATGGACAGCTCAAGGTCGGCGTCATACGATCGCACCTGCGAGCCGGCTAGATCCAGAAAGCGCTGAATGGAGGAAAGCGGTAGCGAGATGTAGTGCTCGTGCCGCGACATGCTCGTCGGGTGCAAGACCCGTCGAGAGCACGCGCCTACCGTCGATGATGTGCCAAGCGTCCTCACCGCGGTCGTCGCTCCGGACCGTCATCACCAGATACGTAACCTTTGCATTCTTTTGTCTCGACATTGATCCGTTCCCTAGGAAAGGTTGCGCCGCGATTCATCTGAACCGCGGCTTACGTATCCCTAGAGCGCCTGAGGGACATTGGACGGTGACAGCGGGGAAACCTCCGGAGAGTCCGGTGGTGCCCCGATGGCGGACGATCGAGACCCGGTAAGGCAAAGCCCGGAGCGGCTCCGGCGGCCCCGGGGAGACCGCAGGACACCGGATCGCGCTCGACAAAAACCGGTGCATAGGACACGCCAAAGCGTATTTCATACGGTAAAGCGTGTTTTGCCGGGGCTCGCGAAATGCATCATCCTGCCGGATGAAGCCCCGGAAACCGGCATATACCCAGCGATTGCTTGCGCGCAACGTGCGGGAACGCCGGCTGCTGAAATCATGGACGCAGTACGACCTGGCCGATGAAACGCGCCTGCGCCAGGCGCTGATCAGCGAGATCGAAGCTGGAAAGGCCAATCCCACCCTGCTGTCGCTGCACAAGATTGCCTCCGCGCTCGGCGTCCAGCTTGCCGAGCTCGTGCTGCCGGAAGGCACCGTGCTCGCGCAGTGGACGAAGCCGGCCGCGCGGGCCCGGGGGAAGCCCGCCAAGAAAAGGCGGGCTCACCCCTTAAAACCGCTGTCGCGCTGATCGATCGAGCCATCTTGTGATGACTGGCCCCGCATCCGCGTGTTGATCGTCCGCATGAGCGGGGCCGGCAGGAACGCGTCGATCTCGGCGTCAGTGAAGGTCAGGTCTTCCTTGTTCTTCAGGGCGTCCTGGGCTTTACCATAGGCACGGCCGTCAGTGTGAGGCGCGATGCGATATATCTTGTGCAGTTGAGCCTGCAAATCGTCGCGGCGTCGGCGCAGTTCAGTGAGCGCAATCGAGGGGTCGCGGGTGTCGGCCAGCAGGCTCAGATACGCTTCGCGGATGTTCCAGATGTCGGAGGCGGCCTCGCGATGCTTTTGTGCCGCCTCGCCCGGATCGATGTCCTTGACGTAGCTGTTGAGGATGAGGAGCGAGATGGCCAGCAGGGCCGTCGCGTAGGGGTAGACGAGGGAATTGCGATCAAAGATGACACCAACAGCGCCACCCGTCGTCAGCGCCGACAGCACAATCTGGCCGAGCTTGATGTGTTTGAGACGGGCGGCAAAACCCTCGGCCATCTTCTCATGGGTCTTGTGGGTGTAGGCACAGCGTCCAAAACTCTCCCGCACCTGACTTTCGAAGGCGAAGCGCTCCGGCTCAACCGGGATAGAGGGTGCCGAACACCTCTCGCCATTTCTGTCGCCGGGACCATTCGTAATTGTCGTCATTGTACTTGATCGCCTCCGTCGCGCGCAGATATGCGCTTCGTGCCTTGTGTTCGAACACCCCCTTGCGGTGAACGTGCGAGCCGCTGCCAGGCGCGCGCCACACCGTCTGATTCTGGTCCTGCTTGGACAGATAGTCGAAGAAGTCGCGGGCCATGTAGTCATGGTAGAGGAACGACTTGTCCCGGTGCGGATAGGTCTCGATGAACTGATAGGCCAGGGTGTCGATCAGCATGCCGCTGATCGGCACCGCGCAGTGGCGCGCCCAGATACGCATCATCCGGCCGAGATATTTCAGGTTCTTATTAGTCAGGGCACTGCGGGTGTCGATCGCGGCAATCTCGGCCCTGGGATTGCAGACCTTCCAGCTGCCACCGTTATTGGCATTCGGATAGGTCCAGCTTTCGCTGTTCTGGTTCTCGAAAGCCGGCAGCACCTCGAAGGTGAGATTGTCGTTGAACGAGATCACAACGACTTGGCCGTCGCCAGAAACTTCCGAGGTCGGATAGGTCTTCTGCATTGATCGCTTGACGGCCTGGAGCAGCGCGGACTGTCCGTTGCCCTGGTAGCCGTTGTACTGGTGATAGACCGCATTGGGCAGGATGAAGCCGATGTCGAGATCGCTCAGGCCCTTGGCGGCGGTGTCGCGGCCGTAGGAGCCGACATAGAGGCTGTGCGCAGTGTCGGAATTGGTGTTCCAGAAATCGGTGTTGAGCTGGCGGGTGATGCGCTTGTAGCGATAGGAGATCGACGTGATCAGCTCGGTCGTGATCTGATAGTTGTCCTTGAACTTCTGGAAATCTTCCCCGACGCCCATTCGTGTCCTCGCGCCCCGTCACTTGGCCATCGATGTGGGAGCCCGTGGAGCTATTGCAAGTTAGAGTTGCCCAGTTTCCACAGCTTTCGCGTTCGAAACTAATCCTTGTCGGGTTGAGGTGGCGGGGAGGAGCATCGCGCACTTCACCGGCGCCGCCGGGAAGGCCTCGTCAGAGTACGCCATAGTGAGACCGGCGCGATCTGCGTGGCGGAGGCTGCGCATAGTCCAATGGAATCCTTGGCATCGACGCGCCACGATCCGTTCAAGGGGATCAGGAAATCCGACGCCGAGCAAGGATTGAATTACGGCCGCGTCAGGCAGCATCTACTCGGTGCGAGACATCCAATGGCATTCTTCATGTGCACGATACTGCGGCATACAATGCTAGGATAGGGATCGGGACATCGGCACTGCATGATGGCACCGCGTGGAAGGAGGGTGGGAGTTTTGGCCACTCGACCACCCCGCGGGATGCGACGCGCGAGCGCTTTTAGGTGGTTCGCGCAAGCCGCCGCGATCACCATTCATGCCGTTCGGCATCGCTGGGTGCGCGGCGGTTTAATTACGCTGACGTAACATAAAGTGATCTGAACGGATCATACATTCAGACTTTGAAGCAGCTTTCGCGACGCGATCGCGCTGCTTAACACCCTCGAAAAATTGTCGCGTGAGATCGTCCACCGAACCATGCGGCCCGTCGTGAGCAGGCATCGTCGTCAAGTGTATTTGCGAACTCGCGCGACGATCACACAAAACGCGATGTTCGGCGAGCTAGCTTAAGTCTCTCGCTCACGTCGTCGTCTGCTCGATGCGTTCAGACGCTTCTGAACGCATCCGATCGCGTCCGATGCGATCTCCTTACGCACCGCGGGCTCAACCGCACCGTTCGCGATCGTGAGTAAGCGATTGCGCAGCCGTGCCGATTCCAATCGTGAGGAACTTTGCGTACTTTCTTGGTACTTCTTTAAAATCACCGATTTCCCATACCAAAATACCACAAAAGCCCCGTTTCGTGCCGTGTGAAGGCGTCCAAAGCTGCCGGATGGCCGCCCATGTGCGCGGATTTGCGCAACCGTAAACCGCCGATTTTCCGAAGTTTTTGCAAGCGCGATTTTGGGTTCCATGGTCAGTTTTGCGCCTGCTTGCGAGGTCAATTGACGTGAAGGCCAGATCAGGGGCCGGTCTAAGGCCACGGCGCCGCCTTCACGCCTCCTTGCGTGGTCGACCCGTTGAGCGCGCGAGGAGGCGTGAAGGGGGCGCCGGGGACGGACGTGGGACGCGGATGGGTTTTCAGGGATGCTGCGATGCTCGCGGCAAGAGGGCTTGCCGGACCAGACGCCGCCGATCAAACTCTCCGCGCGCCTCGCAGCTGACACGCGCAGCAACAGTGGGAATGTCGCGATGGCTCGTGATGAGCAAGAGACGCTCTCAATCGGGGAATTTTTCGCCGCCATCTCAGGCCACGACGGCGTTTTCGAACTCGTCGGCGGCATTGTCTACGTCACGACCGGCGGCACAGAGGCGCACAACGTCATCTGCAGCAACGTTTTGACCGCCCTGGTCCCGGCGGCAAAGCGCACCGGCGCGCGCGCCACATCGCGCCTCACGGGGGTGCGGACCGCACCCGATACGGTCCGCTATCCGGACGTCGTGGTCGATTGCTCCCCGCCCGACGCGGCGGCCATGACGGCCTCCAGGCCCGTGATGATTGTCGAGATCGCCTCAATCGCCATCCCCGTCGTCGACTATGGGACAAGGCTTTGCGAATACCAGGCCCTGGACGGCGTCGACACGGTCATGCAGATCGAGGTCGCGTTCGCATGCGTGCTCGTCCACAGGCGGCAGGAGGACGGCAGCTGGACGGCGGAGAGGGTCGAGCAATTCGGCGTTGCGATCGCGCTGCCGTCGCTCGCAACCTCGCTGACGCTGGACGAGATCTACGATACGCTCGCGGTGAAGCCGCGGCCGCGTCTGCGCCGTCAGCAGCGGTAGGGTCCGAGCGCGCCGGCGACGAGCAGGACACCCTTGATCTGCGCCCCCACAAAGGGACAGTCCGGGTGCTCCGCGGCGATCCTCGCCTGAAAACCGAGCAGCCGCTCCCCGGCCGGCCGGGCGCGATAGAGCACGGGCAGGGCGGCTCGCCACTGCCGCTCACGGGCCGCCTGCGCCTCAGTCCGCAGCGACCTCCGCCGCCGCCACGCCCAGGCCTTCGCGGTGCGCAAGCGCACGTGGAACAGATAGGCGATGTCGGCGTAGGCCAGCTCGCCCTTGAGCCTGAGATCGTCCAGATCGTCGAAATACAGCGCCTTCAGCCGCCGGCGTTGGCGACCCTGGTTCGTGTCCCACGACTCATCGGCCAGCAGACGGCAGATCCGGTCTCGCCCGACCGCCACTGAGCGCCGCATCGGAAGTCGCTTGGCACGGGCCAGTTTTTGCGTTTCGGCGGCGAGGCGCATCCCCCGGGGGCCGAGAAACCGGCCGGGCGGGCCGGCGAGCGCATGATGGGTCTTGAGCACGGCTGCGAGGCGCTCGCGGTCTTCGCGCGCACGTTCAATCTGGCGCGTCGGCAGCGAACCGACCTCGTCGGGGGCCAGACGCCGGCCGGCAAGGGCTGCCACCGCGGCGCGGTCGTCGTCCGCCGCGTCGAACTGCCGGTCGAAATATTCGAGCAGGCGCGTCACGAACTGGCTCCCGGGCATGCCGCAGCGGCGCGCCAGCGCGCGGAAGGTCTTGGTGATGTCGGTGGCCTGGACCTTGCCGCCGCTGCGCGAGAGGAGCAGGAATTCGCTGTCACGATGGTGCGCGGGCAGGGCGGCCCGGTAACGCGCGATCAGCTCCCGCGCGATGGGCAGAAACACCGGTCTGTAGGTGGGCCCGCGCGGGGCACCGCGCACCTCGACGGCGTCGTCGAGATAGTCCCGCCAGCGGATCCTGACAGCGCTGTGGGGGCCGATGCGGGCGGTGGCGGCCAGCACCACAAACACGCACAGAAGGAGCCGGCGAAGCTCGCGGTTCTGCGGCATCGCCCAGCTCGCGCTCTGCAGCAGGAAGATGACGTCGCCGGTGGAGAACGGCGGGTCGATGGCGCGCGGCGCGGGCCGCTTGATGGCGGTCGCTCCTTTCGGCATGTCAGCCTCTTCCGCGGCAGTAAGGCGCGCGCGCCAGCGCGGCGAAGATGGCGGGGAAGGCGAGTAAGGCAGCAGCAGATCGCATCGGACGGCCTCGATTTCGAAAGCAACGATGGTGGGATGGAAGCTTGGGAGGGCCACCCAGGCAGCTACCTGGGTGGCCAGGCCATCGGGCCGGGTCAGGCGGCCTTGGCACCGCCCCGGCGCGCCGGCGCCGGTTTCGGCGGCGGGTCGATGCAGCGGACCTTCGGCAGCCAGCCGCGTGGATCGACCAGTCCGCGGAAGGTGAGCCGCTCGGGGTTCGGCGGCGGCAGGCGCATCAGCTCGGGGCGGAGTGCGCCATCGGCCGCGTTGGGGTCCGGGTCGAAGCCGAGCTGCTCGGCACGCTTGAGCACGCGATAGGATTTGTCGACCACATCCTCGGTGGTGCCGAAGAAGAACGAGATCTGATGCAGCGGAAAGCCTGCCTCGTGATAGGTGGTGACG
Source organism: Bradyrhizobium sp. WSM1743 (assembly GCF_000473065.1). GTDB lineage: Bacteria > Pseudomonadota > Alphaproteobacteria > Rhizobiales > Xanthobacteraceae > Bradyrhizobium. Next base: position 63,922 of record NZ_AXAZ01000025.1, on the reverse strand, counting down.
CCGCCGTGTTTGGACTTGTGCGCGGTCGTTCCGATCTCGACGGCAGCAAAGGCCTCCTTCACGAGATCCTCCATCACGCGGCGGCTGATCGGGTTGCCCCGTCCGTCGTGGACGACGTAGAAGTACGGGTCTCGCGCTGGCCGCGTCCAACCATCACGCCGGCGCAAGGCCTCGTCACGGGCGTGCCAGGCGACGAACAGGCGACGGGTGAGGGGGAGGATTGGACCTGCCTCCCGGGGCTTGGTCTTGTTGCGCGGGGTCTTGCGGCCATTGCGATAGATCCAGCAGCTTGCAAGCGCGATCCAGCCGCGCTTGTTCATTGGCTCCCAGCCGAGATCGAGGATCGCCTTGAAACGCGTTCCGGTCAGGAAATAGATCAGGATGAACCGGATCAGCTTCAGCCGGTATTCGGTCTGCTTGCGCGGCAGCCGGACCGGCACCAGACGCCAGCTCGCCCCACACATGCGCCACTCAGTGGCAAAACCTTCGCCCACGATCCAGACGTAGCCCAGGCACCACAGGATCACCCGCCGGACCTCGTCCCAGGTCAGGCAGATCTTCTGGTCCGGCCGGTCCTCGATCGGCGGCATATCGAATTGCAGCCGGATCGGCGGGGTGTATTCGTCCAGGAACCAGGCGAACGCCCGGTTGACGACCGAGAGGTGGGAGCGGATCGTGCCGTCCTTCACGCTCTCGATCATGTTGCCGGCCTCGTCCACGCCACCGAGCTTCTTGGGACGCTGCTGCCGCCAATGTCGGTAATTGTGCCCGAAATTGCGGTTGAGCTTGCCGAGCTGCATGTTCTTCACATATTCGATCACCTGGGTGCCGCCGTTCTTCGAGCTGCGAAAGTAGTTCCAGGGGCTGGCCTCGTTCAGCTCCTTGCACTGGCGCTCCCTAAGCTCGCGGGCGCGCTTGTCGAGATTGTCGGGGTCGAGCAGGTCCAGATAGCGGGTGATGATCTCGCTGATCGGGATGTCTTCGGGGGCGTTTTTGGCGCGTAGACGGAACGCCTTCTCCTCGCAATAGGCTTCCAGCTTGGCCACGGCTAGCGGGCAGGCGTAGGGGTCCTCAAGCTCGCCTTGCGCAATCTCGGTGCTGATCTCCTCGCGCCCATCCCGGATCACGATCATGGCCTGGCGGTCGTCCGCCTCGCAGCGAAACACCAGTCGCGGCTCGGCCTCGTCGACGATCTTGTAGGTGCGCAGCACCTCGAGCAGACGCCGGCCGGTTTCGCTCTCGCCTTCCACGAACAGAGCACGGGCGAGCTCGCGCTTGCCTGCCTCGATCTCGGTGTAGCCGATCAGCGGCAAATGGCGGTCGCGCTCGATCTTCTTGTAGGGCCGGTTCATGAGTTCACCCCCATGCGCTGGTTAAGAATGGTCCCGCGTCCTGCGACAGCAACGGTGGCACGAACGGTGCGCAGAAGGGTGCGCTCAGGGCGCAAACCATCCACGCGTCCCCCGCGAGGGGGAAACGGCATCGGTCTCATCTTTCACCTCTGTGATGTCGTGGCACTTCGAAAGCGACATGCTGCCGAAAGACCAGGACGCCAACGACGTAAATGACGGTTAGCGCGACAGTCAACGTCGAATCGAGCGGAGGGGCTCGGTCTGCCAGCGCGTTCAGCCCTTCAATCGAGGCCTGTATCGAAGCCTATGAATAAAGGCTATCCGTGGGCCTCGATCACCCTCCCAGCGGGCGAGGCGGTGCGATTGTCTTCCTCGGAGGCGGACGCCGCATCAGCTTGGCACTTTTCTCCAACGACGCTTTTTGTCATAAGGATTCGAATGCAGTTTCCAAGGATTGCTTCGAAAGGCCCCGCCATGGTCACGTCGCTCAAGCTTGCCAGTGAGGTGTTCCCCGCCGCCCTCGGCCTGCGGACCTTCACCGTGGTCCAGCACTTAAGGAATCTTCAGCAGGCCGACCGCCGCCTCATCACGTTCAAGGGGCACGGATCCAGCGCCGCACACATGACACCTGGCGATGCCGCGCGCCTCCTGCTCGCGGTGGCCGGCTCGGACTTGGTCAAGGATTCGCTCGCAAGCCTGCAGGGCTTCGGCCAGCTGCTGCCGGTCGGCCGCGCGCGGGACCGTTCGCGCATCACACTGGAAGACCATTTTGCCGGCTTTCTCGCTACGGTTGCGGCCGAAGCCTACGGGCAGGACGCGCCCGATGACGGCCCCGATACGATCGCATTGTCACTGATCTCGGTCGCGGGCGAGGGCGCTTCCCACCCCCGTGCTGCGATTTCCTACCTCGTCTCGCGCGGCGCCGCGCCGCTCGGTTTTGCGCCAGCCGATTGGCGTGCGCCGCTTGCGAGTGTCGCGGATTACGTGGCCGGCGTGAAAGGCGCCGGCATCATCCGCGAACGTCACTTGACGCGCCGGTCGATCGAACAGATCGCGCGCAGCCTGTGAACCGTGCCGCACGCAGGCGGCATTGCCGCGCAATGACCGGTCGGCGCGCCGACGGGCCCATGTTTTCGGCCGTCCGGCCGGTCACGTTCGGACGGACCGTCCCATGTTCGCGATCCTGCGCAGATCCTGACGATAGTCGCCACGACGGCGAGGTATGCGGTCCTGTCCGCCAGGAACGATCTCGCAGATCTCGAGCGCGGCGATGGCGCGCTTGGTCGTGAAGAATTTTCCAGCGATCCTCGAGATCGCCAGCCGATGGTCGCGAACCGCGGTCCTCAAGCTCGTCTCCGTGAGCGGCCCCTCCGGCCAGAACAGCGCGGCGGCTTCGGCAAGGGTCATCAATTCGTCGTCGCGCCAGGTCGCAGGATCCGGGCGCGCGCAGATCCGCGCTGGGGTCGCACTCGCACTACGCTGCGTCATCTGGTCCCTCCCAATTTTCGTGCGCCGGTCGAACATCGTCGCGCTTCGCACGCGCGCGAGCTTCGAGCCGGCTCGGCCGACGCGAGCTGCTGCGATCGCCGCTCGATCTCCTCGTCCCGCGGTGCTGTGCCAATTGCCCGTGATGCACGAGCCAGGACTCTGCGAGCCGCTTTCGTTCGACACGGGCAAATTGCATCCGCCGCAGCGCATGTGACAGCACCAGCGCGGCCCCTGCGTTTGCAAAAGCGCAGTTCAAGAGCAGGGTCATCGCCAGATCGGTGCGCGCGGTGACGCGAAAAGGCGCCCTCAGCCGGAGCACGATGCCGACCGCGGCGCCCGCGTCGCCCGCGATCGCTGCCTGCCACTCCGGCAATGTCGAGCCGATCGACCTGATGCTTCGTGCAAGCGCGCCGCGTAACGGCGCATTGAAGGCCTCGGCCGGAAACCGGCGCCAGTAACTCAAAGGATTGACCTTGCTTGGGCCGGAGGCGCAGCGACGTCGTCGCCGCGCGCGCTGTTTGTCACCGCGCCGCATCGAACGAACTCCTTTGCAATTGACCGATTAAGCCGAGCCGGGCCTCGACATGCCTCGACGGGCCGCACCCTGCCACGCCACGCCACGCGAGGTTCTTGTGATCTATGCCGCTTCGATCTCCTCGACTCGGAAGCGGCCATAGTCCGGGCGACGGTCCCCGAGCCCGTGGGGACCTGCGAGGCGGAAGAACTCGACCAATTCGCTGCGGTTGACCATCGATGGCAGATAGGTTGCGTCAACGCGGGCGCTCCAAAGGGGAAAGCACGGACGCGTCCGCACCGTGAGCGCGTCGCGGACGCGGACGATCTCGCGATGACGAAACCGCTGGTCGGCCCAGAGTTCGTCGAGCTCGGTCGGACCGTCGTAGTCGAGCAGGGCAGGCCCATCGGCGCGGAAAGCCGCTCTGGCGATGACCCCTTTCTTGCGCCGCCTCGCGCCCTCGACCAGCACCGCCTTGAGGCAGTGCGGCGGCAGACACGGTCGCCCTCCGGCGAGCCATAGCCCGCCATGCCACTCCAGCTCGGCGATCCGCTCGTAGTCCGCGTCCGTCTTCATCCGCTTGGAGGTGATCGCGGCAATCGCTTTGGTCAGCGCATCCAGAGGATCGGCAAGCCTTGCGGAATGCATCAGCATGGGACCGACGCCGACGAGCTTCAATGTGATGCGTTCGACGCTCATACGCTGTCTCCTTCGTCAAAAAGAGGCAATGCGGGCTGCACCCAGGTGTCGCCCACCTCGGGGATCTGACTGTTCGCGTAGCGGCGTGCGCGCAGCATCGTCGTCACGCCAAGGTGACAATCGCTACACAGCGCGATCAGATCGCCGTCGATCTCGCTGCCGAGACGCTCATAGGTGCGATGATGGACTTCGATCCGCGCACCGGTCGCCGCCTCGTTGGGACACAGACGACAGGCGAAGTTTGCGGCTGCGAGCTCGCGCAGGCGAGCCGGATTGTTGCGCCAGACCGCGCTCGAGATGTACGCCAGATAATTCATCAACAGGCCCGGCGATCAGCGCCTCGGTCCTCGCCGTGGCTCGTTGTGGCTCGTATCGGATGTGTCGCCAGCAATTGCCTGATCGCCTCAAGACCGAGATAGCCCTTCGCTTCGAGTAGAGTAGCGATGGCTTGAACCGTGTCCAGGTTCTCCACGATCAGCTCAATTGCTCGCGCCAGGCAGCGATCAAGCCGCGTCTTGATCAGGCGGGTGACGACAAGATCCTGCGGAAGGAGTTCGGTTGCGTGCCGTGGAAAATGGATCACGCCCAGTGCCCCAAAACCGAACCGCAGCTCCATGTCCATCGCGGCCAGCGTGGCGCGGGCAAAATCGCAATCCTCGCCGATGCCACTGCCGGCCGTCACGGCGGATGCGCCCAAAATTGTTTGCTCGGCGGCGCGACCGGCCAAAAGCGCCGTGATGTAGTTTTCAATGCCGCGTTCGGTCTGCGAATTGGCTCGTGAGATGTCGATGGCGGTTGTGCCGCCGCGATCCAGTATCGCCAACATTCGCGCCTCGAAGACGTCGAGCGCGTGACCGACCACCAGATGCCCGGCCTCATGAACCGCACAAGCCCGCCGCGTCACGTCGGGCATGACGTCGCGACCCGCCCTGATCTCGTAGATCAGATCATCGATCGTCAAATCGCGCGCGGCCCGTCGTGCGCGCGCCTTCGCGCGCCGAATCCAAGCTTCGCAGTCAGCGCCCGTCCTGCCCAATGCCATGAGTGCCGCGGGCATGAGATCGATCCCGATAAGCAATTCGGGACCCAGGTGAAAGCGAAATATCTCGACGAGAGCATCGACGTCGGGCAGCTCGATTTCAATCGTCTGGTCGAAGCGGCCGGCACGCTTCACGGCCTGGTCGATTTGGTCGGGGTGATTGGTGGTGGAGATCAGCGCGACGCCGGGCCTTTCCTCCGACAACATCTCAAGCAGCAAATTCACAATCTGCAACCAATATTCGCGGTACTCAGATCCAAGTTTCGTTCGATCCGAAATTCCGTCAAGCTCATCGATCAGGAGCACGCACGGGCTGAGCCGGCGTGCCTGCGAGAACGAATCCTTGAGCGCCGAGAGCGTGCCTGACAAATATGGAGCTGCGTTCCAATCGGCGACAGAGGTTGACACGAGCGGTACGTTTGCACTTTTTGCGACGGCGCGCGCGAATTGCGTTTTACCAACGCCAGGAGGGCCAACCAGCAGCAGAGATTTTTCGATGTTGTCCCAAGCGAGGCGCCCTGCGCGATATTCGCGCAAGTCCGCCGCCAAATTAAGACCCCATTGCTGCGCCGCCCCGTAGCCCGACAATTCCTCCAGGCTCGGACCCCGGTGGTCGAAATACGATTTTGTCGCGATGGTTCTCTTCAGCCGCTCGATGCAGTCGTCTGGCTCTCGGTCGGCACGGATCGCCAGCGTGAGGTCCGAGAACTCGAGGGCTCGCACAAGTTGCTCGTCAATGGGGGCGGCGGTGGGGCGTCCGGTCACGGCCTCGATCACGAGCGCGATGGCCGAAGCGTCGAGCACACCGAGCGAGAGATGATGGTCGCACGCACGAAGCAGATCGCGCGGCAGATGGCGGCGCGGGTCGGGGGCGACCCCGAACACCGGGACGCGCGCGTGCAGGGCGTCGGCGACCACATCGTTGCCGCGTTCGGCCCTGTGATCGCTCGCCGTCCCGTCCCTGGCGATGAGCAGGACCGGACGCGCGTGGCGGTCATTGAAAGTCCGCTCGTCCAGCACCGTTGCGCTTGTTCCGAACGCACAGGCCTCCAGGACGTGTCGGACCAGCGTAACGGCTTCAGCGCCCAGAACCGCCAGCGATACGACTGGCGAGCCGCGCCTCAGCTCCCCCGTCAGCTCCTCGATCGGCTCGATGGCGCGGGCTACAAGGATTGCTGCCGCGGCCAGATCGGCCCGGATTGATGAGCGCGCGTCCGAGGCCGGTTTGGCCGCCAGTTCGTCGATCAGCCGTTCGATCGGGTCGTCGGGGTCGCCGCTGCGCAGAAGCGGCCGCGACACAGCGCCACCCTCCGTGGCCAACATGTCCAGGTACGCACGGCCGAGCAGGTCGCGTGGGCGCTGTAGATGCAGGTTCATCGATCGCTCCGGTTTCGTAAATGGACGAGTGTTTCCGGCTCCGCGGCCGACGCGGAGTACAAGAGGGCGCGGCGGACCGGCATCCGGCCCGCCATGTTCAAAGCCTTCAGTGATGGATTGGCGCGTCCTAGATCGGTCGCACCATGGTCTGCTCCCCGAGGGGGCCTTCGCGAACGTCGACGGACAGGAGACCTTCACAACTCAAGGCGCAGACGGCCGACAGAGGATGGCAGTCCGGCCGTGCACGCAGATGCAGCTCGCGAACAGTTTGCGGGCCGCTTTCGCAAAGCGCCGCCCCGATGCGCAATCGATCGACAATCGGGACCGGGTAATGCTCGTGGGACCAGACCTCATGCACGTTAGAGTAAATTGGTTCGCGCCTTATGTCGGCCGCGTCCCGCTCCAGCAGTCGTAACCCGATGGTCGCCAGTTGTTCGGCGAGGCGTGTGCTTGCAGCTAAAGACCTGTGCGGCCGGATCCGGCAAACGTCGAGCAGGAAGTCGCCGTCGGTTCTTTCCAGCACCACGCCCATCAGTGTGGGCGGCGCACCATAAGGGTTCGGAGCCTCCCGATAGTGGATCGTGCAAACCGCCGGATCAAGGCTCGCCTCCCTGAGCGCGTCACGCTGCAGGAAGCTTTCGAGGGGAATGGCGACCCTGCATTTCGCACTGAGGAAGAGAGGCGGGGTCGCGTTGTGAAGAAATTGCTTATGGAGAGCTTGGCCATGCATGACGCGATGTCCTGAACACGTTGCGGGGAGGGATGGCTGTGTTCGGGACGGTGATGATCGATGAACATGGTACGCTCCTGCTCTTCCATTGGGCAACGGGCGATCCGCCCGGCGGCGATCCACCGGCGCACGGTGATGCTTGCCGTGAGCGCCCTGCGTGGGGCGTCGCGGTGGTAGCGAACAGAGGAATTAAGCGCGTGATGATTCGATTAGCGCGATCTGCTTCACTCTACCGGCGAAAGCGCCGGTCCGCATGCCGCTGTTGCGGTCGCCAGAAGTTCGGGACGGCTGCTGCCCGATGGCTCAAGCGAAAGATACGTTATATAGTATCCGAAACGATTGCGCCGAAGATATGGCGATCCGGTCCGCGTGACACAAAAATGATGCAGCAAGGCGGCGTCGCGACGTGGTCGGGACAAGATCAGGGTCCTAGGAACCGCGTGGGAGCCGGATGTAGCCTTCGCGATCGCAACCGAGCATCTCGCAGCGGGCGAGATATTCGGCCTCGCACTCGTTCTCGTCGCGCTGCAGGCGATAGAGGTCGTCGTCCTCGATCTCGATCCGAGGCTCCGGATGGACCATCCTGATGAGCTGACGCGCGAGGGACTAGCGTCGCGCATGACCCCGCGATGCATGGCGGCGACGTCGCCGACGTGGGACACCAGGGTGTCTGCGTCGAATCGCAAACGATCGATCACACGGCCATTTTCACTGACGACGACTTCAATCACAGCGTCCTCCGGGGCCGACGGTCCAGCTTCGATCTTAACCGGGCCGTATTCGGTTCCCATTGCCTCGTATCCTGCAAATACAAGGATACGGTATAAAGTATCAATGTCTGGAAGCGGAAAGGGGGCTGGTCATGGTAAAGGACGGCGCTGCACCTGGGCCGCCCCGTCCGGGCTTGTCCCAGCGTCCGCTGCGAACAGGGCTTCGAAGTCGACCTCAAGGGCGATGGCTATCTTCAGGAGCGAGTCCAGCGTCACGTTGGCCTCGCCAACCTCGATTTGGCTGATCAGTGCCTGTCGCACGCCGGCCCGGTCGGCGAGATCGCGCTGACTCAGCCGCAAGGAAAGACGCAGCTGTCTGATCCTGCGGGCCAGGCTGTCCCGGAGCAAGGATTGGTTCTCAAGGAAGGACTCAGATAACGCCACCGTGAGCTCCGAACCTGTCTGCCCAATGGCTCAAGCGACGGGCAGCATAGCGCCTAGTCTGCCACTTGAAGCCGGCGGATACCATCGCGGCTTCAAGGATTCGAAGAACAGAATTTGCGCGAAACTGACCGGGGAAATCGCGTGGACGTGTCGCACAGTCTCAGAAGCCGTGCGAGACGAACGCAGGCAGCGGGCGCAGCTGCGAATGGATTTGCGGCTATCGGCAAGTCGTCCTACGATGATGTTGATCGATCGCTCCGCGGAGCTGTTAATGGACGAAATGCAGATGCCGGCTGAGTGGAAAGAAGGCGTCGGTGGTCATTTCCTCGACACCGGAATCTTCCGACTCGAGACGTTCTTGCACGAAAACGCGTGGCGATGGTGCGTCGTGTCCGGAACGGACGACGTTGAAGCGCAGGGTGTTGCGGATGACCAGGAAGGTGCGAAGTCGGATGCGGTCGCATGGACACGCGAGCAGCTGACCACCGCGCTGCGGCGGCTTCCCTAGCCCGCCGGCCCCATTCGCGCATGGCAGCCTGGATGAGGAGCAAACCATGCAACAGCCCGTTGCACAATTTGTCAATCGGCGTTGGACTGGGACCCCCGATCGGCATCCAAAGGGGACCCCTTTGATCGGCGAGTCTTGATGGTAGCGCTCGCGGCGTCGGAGCTGGCCGGGGTTGCGGAGAGGGCGCGAGCGCGGGTTGTCTGGTCGTCGTCGCGGCTTTTAAAGCGCCAGCTGTCGTTACCGGTCTCGACGATGTCGCAGTGATGAGTCAGACGGTCGAGCAGCGCGGTCGTCATCTTGGCATCGCCGAACACGCTCGGCCACTCGCCGAATGCCAGATTGGTGGTGACGAGGACGGAGGCGCGCTCATAAAGTCGGCTGACGAGGTGGAAGAGAAGCTGACCGCCGGACTGGGCAAAGGGTAAATATCCGAGCTCGTCCAAGACAATGAAGTCCATGCGGGTTAGGTGCTCGGCAAGCCGGCCCTGTCGCCCGTTGCGGGTCTCGGTCTCGAGGCGGTTGACGAGGTCGACCACGTTATAGAAGCGGCCACGGGCGCCGGATCGGATGCAGCTTCGCGCGATAGCGATGGCCAGATGAGTCTTGCCGGTGCCCGTTCCGCCGACCAGGACGACGTTGCGTTGCTGGGCGATGAAGCCGCCGCCGGCGAGATCATTGACAAGCGTCTGGTTGATCGGCGTGCCGTCGAACTGGAAGTCGGCGATGTCCTTGGCAAGCGGCAACTTGGCGATGGTGAGCTGGTATTTGATCGAGCGGGCCTGCTTCTCGTTGATCTCGGCGGAGAGCAGATCGCCGACGATGTGCTGGGGTTCGTGCTGGCGCTTGACGGCGGTCGCCATGATCTCGTCGAAGGCGGCCTTCATGCCGTAGAGCTTAAGCTCGCCCATGAGATCGAAGATTTGGGTTCGTTCCATCAGTTTGTCCTCCGGAGGTTGTCGTAGCGGGCACAATCGGCGATCGGTGCATGGCGGAGCGTCAACGCAGCCGGCGCCATGATGTTGGCCGGTGGGGCCGGTTCACGTTGCCGGGCCAGGATGTTGAGAACGACATCGGCGGAATGGACGCCATGACCGAGCGCTTCGGCACAGGCGGCTTCCACCGCCGGCAGTCCGTCAGTCAGCACCGCATTGAGGATATCGACCATCTGTCGATTGCCATCGTCGGCGCCGGCGAGTTTGCGTCGCACACGCTCAATCGCTGCGGGCAGTACCCAGTCCTTGAAGGGAGCGCCATTACGCAAGGCACCGGGCTTGCGCACCAGCACGGGCACATAGTGCCAGGGGTCGTAGACCGTCTCGCCGCGACCGAATGATCGCGGATGGTCGGCAACGACCCGGCCGTCCTGGCGGATCACGATGCGGTCCGCATAAGCCTGGACCTCAATGGGTCGCCCGACGGCGCTTGCCGCAACCGAGTACTTGTTGTTGTCAAAGCGCACCAGACATGTCTTCGAGACCGAGGCCGGCACGGCATGGAAGCCATCGAACCGACCTGCATAAGGCACGAGCTTGGGTCGCTCGGCCTCGAAGATCTCCCAGACAGTCCGGTCGGTGAACTCTGGATGCCGATGAGCCTTGGCGTAGGCGATACATTTATCGAGCAACCAGGCGTTCAGCTCGTCCAATGTCTTGAAGCGCAGACGCGGGGTGAAGAAGCGTTCGCGGACCAACCCGACCTGGTTCTCGACCTGTCCCTTCTCCCAGCCCGACGCTGGCGTGCAGGCAACCGGATCGACCAGATAATGGCTACACATTTGCAGGAAGCGCCGATTGTAGAGGCGGCCTTTACCGACAAAGATCGTCTCCACCGCCGTCTTCATGTTGTCGTAGATGCCGCGCCGGCAAGTCCCCTTGAACAGTGCGAACGCCCGGTCGTGGGCGTCAAACACCATCTCCTGCGTCTCGCGCGGATAGGCCCGAACAAACAGCATCCGACTGTGGCAAAGCCGGACATGCGCCGCCTTCACGACCACCGTGGTCCCGCTCAACAGGACGACTTCGTGGCTCCAGTCAAACTGGTAGGCTTCGCCGGGCGCAAAGCTCAACGGCACATAAGCTGAGCTCGTCGAAGCGCCACGCTCTCGGCTCCACCGCCGCGCATAGCGACGAACCGCGTCGTAGCCACCGGCATATCCAAGGCCGCGAAGCTCTTCGTACAAGCGGATCAGCGTCAGCCGTTCGCGCGTCGTCTTGCTCTCGTTCGCCGCCAGCAACCGGTCAAGCTCGGCACTCCACGGGCCCATCTTCGGAAGCGGCTGCGTCTCTCGCTCGTACCGGAACTCCGTTGCCTCCGAACGGATGACCTTGCGGACCACCTTGCGCGATACGCCAAGCTCCCGGCAGATCGCCTTGATGGGCTGACCATGAACAAAATAGGCGCGACGGATCTTCGCAATCGTCTCCACCACCAGCATCCCAACCTCGGCTTCCATGACTTGATGGAAGCCACTGTGGACCCTTGTCCCGGGGTCCCGATTGGATGCCGATTACCCCGAATACCGGGTCCTTATTCCATGCCGAAACACATCGTGGAGGAACTCGAGGGGCATGCCTTGTGGCGGCTGGGCAGTTCTGACGTGGTGATCGGACTGAGCGCGATCGTGGGGGAGGCCCTCCAGAGAGTCCAGATTGCCCGCTTCGAAGCCGGTCGCCGTGCCGGACCGACACTGGTCCGGCTGGAGCATCCGTCCTTCATGATGCGCCGGCCTGTTCACGAGCGAACGGACTATGTCCGGCGGCTGCGGGAATGCATTCATTCGGCGGTTGACACGGCGATCAATCCGAGAGCCGCCGCGCTGGCCCGCGGCTGAGCTTGCCATCCTGCATAGGCGAGCCGTCGTCGGCGGTGATATCGCCTCGGACCAGAGGCTGCGGCGGCCCGAGATGTCTCTTGTAGGGATTGAATCCAGCCCGCCCGCGTTACTCCGCAGCCTCCGAAAAGAATTCAGCTTGGGATTTGCGCCTAAGCCATCGTGCCTCACCGTAGCGGGCGCGATAGATCTCATCCCTCAGTGCCTCGGCGTTCAGCAGGCCAGGATCAGCGGCGATCGCCGCCTGCACTTGCAGCTCCAGCCAATTCGTCCACAGCGTGATAATTTGCTTCTTCTTTTGAAGCATTGGATCCAGAGCGTAGCGTTCAGCGGTAACGTCCCCGGGAGGAGCGCCTTCGGAGTGATCCAGGATCAGCTTACAATCGCTGATCGACAAGCCGAGCTCGCGTTGACCGTGGGTGCCAAATCCTCTGCGGCATGCGTGGGGGCTGATGTCTACGCCGGGCATGAATTGCAAGGCATGATTGACAAAGCTTGGATCGGCGTAGGGGTTCTTGGTTTTCTTCCCGGGCCTGACGCGAACGGGAAAATGGTATGGATATTCGAGCTCCATCGCAATCTCGTCGAGCCTTCGGACCGTTTTTGCGCCGGCGCCGGTGAGGACCACAAGGTGGGGAAAGTTGGCCCTTCGCTTATCCGATCGTTTGCGCATGAAAGGGGGGATAATCCAGACAATGTCGGCTTCTGGATCGTTCCACTCAGCCATGATCTTGTAATCCATGGCATAGCTTCCGATGATTGCGCGCCGACGCTGCAGCGAAAATGCTAGCAACTGAACGGCCAGAGATGCTCGTTCACCCAGCGCGCCCGACCTTGCAATCGCAACCGCACGACCCAGCTCCAGCGGCGCCGGCACGTCCCGGCGTTTGTCTTCCTGGTCGTTGTCAAACAACTGAAGTGCCGACAGTGCCGGCCTGACGATTACTGGTTGCGGCTTTTCGGGTGGCTTAACGCGAAGGAGCAGATTGGCCGCAACAGAGGTCTGCCTGCGTCGCGTATCATCTCCCAGGAAAGACCACATCGACCCCAATATTCTCAGCGTATGCAGGCCTTGAGCATAGGCCCGCTTGCAGATGTCGGCGACGCACTCAGCGATGTCCTCGCGGGCAATCGTGTTGACCCGCTTGCCCTTGAACCGCGACAGCTCAGGAACATGTGCGTGCCGCTTCTTAGGGTCAAGTCTCCACCGACCACCCAATGTTCGGGCGTAATCGTCGTAAGTCTCCGGCGCCCGGTTCTTGCTAATGTGGTCGAGGAAGTTGTCGAGCGCCTCCTCCCAATCCCACGACCGGGCAGGACGCTCCGCACTGAAATGTATCTGTTTGGCTATAGAGATGCCTGTCATGTATTGGGTGACGAGCTTGTCCGGATTGCTTCCTCTTCGGCACCAGGCTCGGACCTCGCCGGCTCGCTCGCGAGCATCATCTGGAGAGACATCCGAGTTACCAATAGTCCAGCGACGCTGTTTGCCGAACAGCCGAGCCCGGACCGTCCATATTGCGGTGTCTTCGGTGACGCGGAACTGCAATCCTTTGCAGCGGCTGTCGGTCAACTCTGTGCGCTTTCCTTTTTCGCGATTTTGGAGCGCAGCCTTGACCGTCTTAGCCGTGATTTCCTTTGCCTTCTTTTCCTTGGGCGGGGTCGACATCGTGGGTCACTCTTTGGCGCGACCCGGGTCACTTTGGGTCACGCAGAACGCAAAAACTATGATGTCGAGAAAGATCGCCAGCGGGGGGGCAAAACGCAAGGGAATCCTTGTAACTGTTTGAAAGCATAGGGCAGTAAATCGCGATTTACTGCCCTATAATCGTTTCGTGACGGCGCCAACAATATGGGTCACGCTGACTCTTAATCAGCGGGTCCCAGGTTCGAGCCCTGGTGCGCCCACCAAGCAAAAAGTCATTGTTTCCAACACCTTCGCGAGATGGTGGCCGAGACAAAACGGCACTCGTACGACGGTTTTTGTGGTGGACTTCGCACGGCCAGATTGCTGTGTGACTTTTCCTTGCTGTATCTTCACGCCATTCGATACAGGGCGCAGATCCGATGGTACAGGTCGATGATGTGCTCGTCGTAGAATGGGATGTTAGGGCGAGCAAAACGGACAATCTGTTCTGCCCGTCGCCATAGGCTACCGCTTGCTGCAGGACCAGAGCCGGGTGTTGGGGGCGGGGGTTCGACACGCTCCCCACCATCACGACCCACGAATGCTCGAGCAAGAAACACAACATTGCACTGGTGGCGTCCGGTCCTCGCGGGTCAGTGTAAGAGCCAGCAGGGCTGCCTCCCGAGGATCAGGCTTCGGATAGGACGGCGATTGCACGATTGAGTTGAGGATCACTACGATCCACGGAGGCCGAGTCAGCTTCGACCTCGATCGTGGGTGCGACGCCAACGCCTTCCAGCCGCTCGCCGTCCACCTGCACGTCCGCGACCGCGAGCAACAGCAAGCCCCCGCCAATGAGGAATGCCGTCGCAGCGAGCACAGCTCCCTCGGTCCGGCTACCGATGACCTCGCCGAGCCGATATTTCTTGAAGCCATAGGCAAGGATCTCCTTGCCGCTGCGGGTGCCGCCGTTGATCAGCATGGCGACAGGCTTGCGCCACTTCACGTTATCGAGCTGGCTGGCGCCATTGCGATCAGTGACCTGCATCGTCGGCGCTCGCGTGTTAAACAAATCAAGATATTCGGGAATCGCGCCGCCCCAGCCATCTCGCAGGTCCCAGATCAGGGCGTCGGCGTCGTTCAGCGGACTCTGCGATAGAAGATGCTCGAGTGTCCGCTGATACACGGAGCCAGCGTAGCACCAGACATGAACATAGCCGATCCTTCGACCGTTGGCCGGTATCATACGAGCACTGGCCTTCAAGCCGTCCAAGAACATTTTGTTGGGCTCAATTTCGGCCGGGGTAACCGATATTTGCATAAACGCGCCGGCACGACGCAGGCCCAGCACGACTTCCTTGCCAACCTTGCCACGGAACGACTGCACCGGCTGAAACGGCGCACCATCGGCGAACACGATCACATCGCCGGCGAGCAGGCCGGCTTGTTGCGCCGGCGTGCCTTCTATAACACCGGTAATCATGCTGCGACCCTGCATGTCGAGACGCGAGAGGACGCCTATGCCAGGATAGGAGATACGGCCACTCGGAAACGCACGTTCCAGTCCGCGGCGCCTTAGCGCGCCGGCAAAGATATCGGAAAGCTGATAGTACTCTGGTTCGTATGGTGTGTAGTAGCGGGTGTGCGAAGCATGCAGCTCGGAGAGCATGCTATTAATGACGCTAGCCAGCGCCTGTTCGGAACGCGCCTGTATGGCGTCAGGCAAGTAACGTTCCCGGACCGCCGACCAATCGAGCCCGTGTAGGTGCGGATCGTAGAACCGGTCTCGCACGGTCCGCCATACCTCCTCGAACGCGGTGGAGGTGGCCGGGGATGTGGCCGAATCCGCTGCTTCTCGCTGCTCGGCCCACAAAACCGTTGGAGCCAGGGCTGATGCCGCAGCGATTGACGTTAGCCGCAAAAAGTGGCGGCGCGACGGTGCTGAATTGATTGCCTTCTTCATCGTGCAACCTGCGGCGGTTGAGCTCGTCGCTGCGCATCAGCTTGCCCGTTGGACATGTGGCCGCTCATGCGGCCTCCTCGGTTTTTCTTTGGCGGGTTGCGCCAAGAAGGGATAGCTTTCGATCTGAGCAGCGTCGGCAAAACCAAGCAGCCTATTTAGAGGAAAGTCCAAGTTCTTTGATGGCGATCTTGGATATCTCAGTCGGATCGTGAACATGAGCCGCGCCGATCTCAATCACCTTTTTTGCGAGCATTTCGGCAAGTGGATCGTCACGGTCGACCAAGCTCAGCGATCGCAGCGCATGATTGAACGCGCGTGTCAAAATCTCAATTTCGTCCGGCTCCAGCTTGCTGTCTCGCAGCAAGCGCCTGATCGGCATCGCTTAATCCCCATTGCCCGCGGAATTGTAGCACAGGAACATTGGCTCGTGGCCGGAAATTACGTCTGGTAGGCGCCGCCGCCCAGGCTTCGGGGTTGATCGGGGAGCGACACGCGCGCTCTTCGAGCTGCCCGCGCGGAACCATGCATGGTCTATTCGATTGTCAAACAGGCACCATCATAGCCGAAGCCGATACGCTTCGATTGAGCCTTCATGGCGAAGGAAATCAGACCGGTCACCGGATCTATAGAGACGATCGATGCAGCCGCTGAGCCGACCGTGTCATCGGCCCGCGCCGAGCTATTTTACACCCAGGCCTTGCGCGAGCTCGCGAAGCTCGATCTTCCGTTTCTGTTGGCAGGCACGTATGCGCTCAGCGCCTATACCGGCGTGGCGCGCGCGACCAAAGATCTCGATATCGTCTGCAAGCCGACTGACTATCCCCGTGTTCTCGACCACTTCCGGAACCTCGGATACACCGTCGAAATCGAGGACGAACGCTGGCTCGGCAAAGTCTTCCAGGACGAAGACTTCTTCGATGTGATCTTCGCGTTCTGGCATGGCATGGCGCCGGTGACCGACCAATGGTTCGAATCCGCACCGCGCATCGAGGTACTCGGCACGCTGATGCGCATCATTGCCCCGACGGAGTTGATCTGGTCCAAGGCCTTCGTCCAGCTGCGGCACCGTTACGACGGCGCGGATATCGCGCATCTCATTCTCAAGCAGCACGATCAGATCGACTGGCGGCGTCTGCTTGCCTACATGGAGTTGCATTGGGAAGTGCTTCTGGCACATCTACTCAACTTTCGCTGGGCCTATCCGAGCGAGCGTGATTGCGTGCCACGTTGGCTGATGGACGAACTGGTCGCGCGCCTGAAGACACAGCTAAAGCTTCCTCCTCCGCGCGTGAAGATTTGTCGGGGGCGCCTGTTTTCGCAGGTCGATTATGAGCAGGCCATTGAGGAATGGGGTTTTGTCGACGCAGACGAGGATAGTGAGTAGCACGATGTCCGAAGAACCCGGCAACCTCACTTTCGCTGCCATTGGCGATCTCCACGTGAAGGAGGATCGCACGTTGTCCTTCCGGGAGCTCTTTGCCGAGCTTTCGACCAAGGCCCAGGTGCTCGTCCTTTGCGGCGACCTCACTGACCTCGGCAAGCCGTCGGAAGCGGAACTTCTGGCGGAGGATTTGCGCGCCTGCTCCATTCCCGTTGTCGGAGTGCTCGGAAATCACGACTACGAGTCCGGGCAGACCGAAGACGTAAAGCGCATTCTGAAGAGTGCCGGGATGCACCTGCTCAACGGGCAGTCGTACGAAATCGACGGCGTCGCCTTCGTCGGGGTGAAGGGCTTCATCGGTGGGTTTGGCCGCCGCATGCTTGCTTCATTCGGCGAGGCCGTCGTCAAGAGCCTGGTCGCCGAGGCCGTCAACGAAGCGACGCGCCTCGAAAATGCCATGCGCGCCGTGGCCAGCAAGCAGGCTGTCGTTGTTCTTCACTATGCGCCGATTCTCGATACGGTCGCAGGCGAGCCACTGGAGATTCTTCCGTTCCTCGGCTCGTCACGTCTTGGCGAAACGATCGATCGATTTAAGGTGAGTGCGGTGGTGCATGGCCATGCCCACCAGGGCCGCTATGAAGGCCGCACGCCCGGAGGCGCGCGGGTCTACAACGTGGCCCGATCGATCGAGAAGCCCACCGGTCGACCCTATGCCCTGATTGAGGTCTGAGCTGGGCATCCAGATTCAATTGGTGGGTCCAGCAGGAGCAACGGCGCATATTCGGCAAAGCTATTGAGCGGCATCGCGCTATAGGCATGGGCTCGCCGAAAGGCCAGCTGCCTCGGCCAGATTGGCGTTGGTCATTCTGCCGTCCTTCTGCAATTGGGATGTTCAAGTCGATCCGATCGAGCTTCGGGACGCCGTTCAACTAATCGCCTCCTGCTGCCGGCGGGCTCTCTTCCGCCGGGGCGGTTTGCCAGCATAACCCCGGAGTGGCGTGGCTCCGAAATGTGCCCGAGCCATCGGAACGCGTCCGCTCGTTGCACGTTATTCGGCCGAGGAGCAGGAGTCCTCGAAAGAGGGAACGCTCCTTAGGCCCCGTCACTTTGCGCAAATGCAAATGGCGGGGCCACTATCTTTAATGCGCACGAAATCGACGGATCCGAAGGAGGTCGCTGGTCGCGCGGAACATTGCCTTCAAGTGGATTTCTAAACCCGAAGGTTCCGCCGATTACTGCATTCAGTTCCTGCTTGGCAAAGAAACATTCTCATGGCTGGCGCCTTACCCCGATAGGAGGAAGCCATGACCAGGTTTCGGGCGAAATTGGAAGCGCAGACGAAACAGATCATCGGCCAGATGATCGGGGACCAACAGCTTGTGCAGGAAGGCCTCGCACAGCAGCGGGAAGCGGCAAGCGAACGTTATGCCTTGCTGGAAGGGCAGCGGGATCGGCCGCAGGATGGCTCATCCGCCGTTGAGGAACGCCATGCATCGCTGGCTGTTGGAGGCCAATCAGAGCGGAGGATTTCCATGAAAGTGTCTGATGTGATGACCTCGGACGTTCAGCTTTGCACACCCGAAGACACGGTAGGAGAGGCAGCCGAAGCGATGGCGCTGCTTGACGTTGGACTCTTGCCGGTTGCGGAAGGTGATTACCTCGTAGGCATGATCACCGACCGGGACCTCGCGATCCGCGTGCTTGGAAAAGGCCGCGGACCGGACACCCAGATCAAGGCAGTCATGACCCCCGACGTCAAGTATTGCTTCGAGGACCAGGACTTGGATTCGGTTTGCTGGAATATGGGCGATACTCAAGTCAGGCGGCTGCCGGTGCTCAATCGGCAAAAGCGGCTGGTAGGCATCCTTTCCTTGGGCGATATCGCGCGAAGCCATGAACGCGACGCAACCGCAGCCTCGTTGCAACAAATTTCACGGCCCGGCGGACAGCACACCCAGGCTGCCTAGAGGGCGCAACACGACGATCGCACCCGCGGCCCGCCGATAGGCGCGCACATCCTCTGCACCTAAGCGCGCTCAGTAACCGCTCACGTTCCCGTTGCAACCGTCTTGGCGCTGTTACGTTGACCCTGCATCGCAGGCAGGCGGCTGAAGGAACGCGCTTCGCTGCCGATAATGGTGTGGCGAACGTCCATCCGCGACGAACCGGTCTGCACGCAGCGACTGACCGGCATCCGGGATGCCTGCCAGCAGGGTAGCGGCTTGTCGGCGGCGGATCGAGACGAGGAGCTCGCGGTCGTGACCGAGGTACAGGAGCTCGCAAGGTTTGTGGAACGTGCCCGGCTGGAGGACTTGAGCGAGCGGGCGCTGGAGCAGCTGAAGATTCGCGTGCTGGATACGATCGGCGTTGCCATCGCGGCGCTGAATGCGCCACCAGTCGCAGCGATCCGCAGCCTCGTCGCCGAACTTGGCGGTCGTCCGTGCTCCACGCTCATCGGCGGCGGCCGTCGGTGCCGCTGTCCGACGTCAGCTCGGCCGAAGATGTCGCGGTCTCCTACACGATCCCGACCGGCCGCTTCACTGATGTCGACGGTAACACGCTGACCTATTCGGCGACGCTGGCGGACGGCAGCCCGTTGCCGTCCTGGCTGACGCTGACCGGCACCAAGTTCGCCGGCACGCCGCCGCTGAACTTCAACGGCGCGATCGACATCCTGGTCACGGCGAGCGACGGCTCGCTTTCGGCCAGCGACGTCTTCACCCTGACGATCACGCCGAAGAACGACGCGCCGGTGCTGTCCGTGCCGCTGCCTGACGTGATGTCGCCGGAAGATACGCCGCTTTCGATCGCCATCCCGCCCGGCAGCTTCACCGACGTCGACGGCGATACATTGACCTAACGGCGGTCCTCTCCAGCGGCGCCGCATTGCCGGCCTGGCTCTCCTTCGACGGCATGACGTTCACCGGCACGCCGCCAGCGAACTACAACGGCACGCTCAACATCAAGGTCACGGCGCGTGACGGCGCATTGTCGGTCAGCGACACCTTTGCTCTGACCATCACGCCGGTGAACGACGCGCCGGTGGTCTCGTGCCGCTGTCCGACGTCAGTTCGCCCGAGGATACCGCGGTCTCCTACACGATCCCGACCGGCCGCTTTACCGATGTCGACGGCAACAGGTTGACCTATTCTGCCACGCTGGCGGATGGCAGCCCACTGCCCTCCTGGCTGACACTGACCGGCAACAAGTTCGCCGGCACGCCCCCGCTCAACTTCAACGGTGCCATCGACATCCTGGTCACCGCGAGCGACGGGTCGCTCTCGGCAAGCGACGTCTTCACCCTGACAATCACGCCGAAGAACGACGCGCCGGTGCTGTCAGTGCCGCTCCCCGATGTGTCGTCTCCGGAAGATACGCCGCTGGCGATCGCGATCCCGCCCGGCAGTTTCACCGATGTCGACGGCGATACGCTGACCTACACGGCGACGCTTTCCACCGGCGCCGCGCTGCCGAGCTGGCTGAGCTTCGACGGAACGACTTTCACCGGCACGCCGCCAGCGAACTACAACGGCACGATCAGCATCAAGGTCACCGCCCGCGACGGTGCACTGTCAGCGAGCGACATCTTCGCGCTGACCATCACGCCGGTGAACGACGCGCCGGTGGTCTCGGTGCCGCTATCCGACGTCATTTCGGCGGAGGATGCCGCGGTCTCCTACACGATCCCGGCCGGCCGGTTCACCGATGTCGACGGCAACACGCTCACCTATACCGCCACGCTGGCGGATGGCAGCCCGCTGCCGTCCTGGCTGACGCTGACGGGCACCAGGTTCGCCGGCACCCCGCCGCTCAATTTCAACGGCGCGATCGACATTCTGGTCACCGCCAGCGACGGCTTGCTCACGGCCAGTGACGTGTTCACCCTGACGATCACGCCGGTCAACGACAAACCGGTCGCGGCCAATGACGGTCCGTTCTCCCTCACCCATGGCGACACGCTCGCAATCGCGCGCGCCAGCCTGCTCGCCAACGACACCGATATCGACGGTGATAATCTGACGATCGTCTCCGTCGGGACCGCACCCAAGGGCACCGTCGTCATCGACGCGCAAGGCGTCAGCTATACTCCCGATTTCGGCTACGAAGGGGCCGACAGCTTCACCTATACGATCAGCGATGGCCTGGCGACCGCGACCGCCACCGTTAGTCTCACCATCTCGAACGCCTTCGAGGGCTGGGTGACGGGACCGCCAATGCCGATACGCTAATCGGTGACGCGGTTGCTGCGACAGCATCTACGGCAGCGGTGGTAATGTCGTCATCACCGGCGGCGCTGCTGCGGACCGTCTTGCCGGCGGCGTCGGAACCGACACCCTCAACGGCAATGATGGCGATGATTCATTCTGGGGGATGGCCGGCAACGACACGATCAATGGCGGCAACGGCACCGACACCGCCTACTACAACGGTGTGATGTCGACCTACTCGATCGTCACGTCGGCGGGGTCGGTTCAGGTCACCGACAGCTCCTCGGCGAATGGCAGTGACGGCGTCGACACGCTCACGAGCATCGAAAGGCTCATCTTCCGCAACGGCGAGACGGTCACTCTGGCGGCGCCGATCATCCTCGATCTCGACGGCCTCGGGGTGGAAACCACAACGGCCAGCCAGTCCTCGGCGACGTTCGACATCGATGGCGACGGAACGGATGACGACACCAGCTGGATAGGGACCACGGAAGCCTTCCTGTTCCTCGATCGCGACCGCAACGGAACCGTGAGCGGCATCTCGGAACTGAGCTTCACCGACGATGTGGCAGGCGCCCGCTCCGACCTCGAAGGGCTGCGCGCCTTCGACAGCAACCGCGACGGGATGCTGTCGGTTGGCGATATTCGCTTCTCGGACTTCAATCTCTGGCAGGACAGCAATGGTGACGGCTTTGCTCAGGACGGGGAAATATTGTCGCTATCAGCCGCAGGTGTGCGCTCGATCAATCTTTCGGCATCCGCGACGGAAGCATCCTGGGCGTTCGGCAGCACCGTGATCGTGAATCGCGGCAGCTATACCCGCACCGACGCGCGCACGATGGAATATGTCGATGCCGCCTTGACGCGTGCGACGGTGCCGCAACCGCCTGCCGTCGACATCGGTAACGTTGCGAGCACGGCAAGCTTGCCCCAAACTCTGGCCTCGGCGCTCGAGATCCTGTCCGCGAATCCTGCACCCTCGATCGGCGAACAGTTCTGGCGCGCGATGGATGCGATGGCGGGACCGGCGTTCACGGACAAGCTGGAAGGAGCGCGTGCTGCGGACACCGCTGGCCCGTCGCACCCCGGCGTCAATGCCGACAGTTGGGCCGGGCGCGTGGCGAGCGGTGAGGGGACGACGGATCAGTCGCCCGGGCTCCTCGCACTGATGCGGCAAGAGATGTCCGCGTTCGGCGCCAATGCTGGTGCAGCCGATCTCGCTTGGCGCAAGGAAGCGGCTGCACATCCGATGGACTTCTTCGCCTGACGACGACGTCGACCGTCGAGCGAAACCGCAACTGCCGAGGGATCAGCGAGAGGCTAAATGGTGCTTTCCTGAGGAACAATGTCCTGACCGCAACCAGACCTGTTCGGCTGGTTGCTGCGGGAAAATCGCACCATCGTCGGTGTATAGCGATCGCGCCGTCGCCAGGCGCATGGTCTCAATCCGCGACACAAGCGGCTCGTTTCGCGGCTGCAATGGGCCGGCAGTGGCAGATAGGGTCATTCGATCAAGCCGGCGGTCGCGCCGGGCATACTGATGGAAGAGCGCTGCCATCGCGCGCAGGAAACCTTCTCCATGCCATTCCTCATGCTGTGCGAGGGATCCACCAAAGCGGCCCCCACGTTCAATCATTTAATCGAACCGACCAAATGGCTACGGACATCGATCAACTGCTGCGCCGACAGCTTTTGACTGAGTCGTTCCAGGTAGCATCCGCACCTTAACTCCGCCTCGTCGCGCGAGGGGTTTTAGGTAAGCGAGCCGAGTAAGTGATCTCCGATCGCTCGCCCTAAGGAGTTCGTGAAGAACTCCGCCGCCTTGGCCACACCGGAGGACCAGCTGCGTGGTGCCGGACCGCACTTCACTCGGATCGCGCACCGCGCCGCCGAGACCGGGCCTCTCGTTTGCGGTCAGCAAATCGGCGTGCATGTGAATTAAATAAAGACGGCGCAGCATTAATGGGGCTGGAGCGGGGAGAAATCGCGCGGCCTGCCGTCCGGCTTGAATGTCGCACTGTCCCGGTAAATGTCGGTCGATTGATGGTTAATTCACACATGTCGTTGTGATAAAAGACATTTTGTCGGCGCCCTGTCAAATTTAAATCGTATGCGAGCGGCAATTTAAAAGCAACCGAATAATAGATATTGACTAGATATAATATTTAATAAAGAGTTTATGAGGTGGCGGGCGGTTATCGTCCGCAGCCGCCAAAGGGTTGTCTGAAGCTTCGTATCGAAAGAAAGGTTTTCCCTATGTTGCAATATTACATCAAGACCACCGAAGCCATGAAGCGTCTGCGCGCCGACCAGGATGGCGTGGTGTCGTTCGAGTACATCATCGTCGCGGTTTGCATCATCGGCGCCGTGTCGGCCGTGTTCGGCGTTGGAGCCGGCGGCGCGATCGGAACGGCGCTGACCGGCGGGATCACGGCGATCACCACAGCTTTTACTGCAGCAGTTTGATTCGGCGATCTGGCGCCAGAGGGGGGCCTCGGAATGTGTCCCCCCTCGAATGTTCTCTCTTTCATTTTAGTGTGCCTTCCACCTCTTTGAGGCATGCATGAGCTGGGTTTCTTACGTCGCCTCCATACTTGAAATCGCATTGCTGCTGTACGTCGCAATGCTCGATGTTGCGACCCGCTTGATCCGAAATGACGCTTGTCTCTTGCTGGCGCTGCTCGGGATTGCCGGCCAGCTTGCCAGCCCGATGCAACTTGTCGAATCCGTCATCGCCGCGACGATCCTGTTCTTGCTGCTGTTCGCGCTTTACCAGCGTGGCGGGATTGGCGGGGGCGACGTCAAGTTGCTGTTAGCTTTGGCTATTGGTCTGTCGCCGACGGGCTTGATTCAGGTGTTGACCGTAACCTCGCTGACGGGGGGCGTTCTTGCCCTCGTGCATCTGGTGATGCGCGTCCTGCCATATCCGAGGTTGGCACCAGTCGGATCGTCGCTCGCACGCCGCGTCTACGCGATCGAGCGTTGGCGCCACGTGCGACATGCGCCCCTGCCTTACGGCGTGGCCATAGCGTGCGGTGGCATCTGGACCATCTTGAGCAGAGGATTTTGACATGTCATCCGCGTTGCGCCTCTCAATCATCCTTGTGCTTTTGCTCGCAACCACCGCGTTCGGGCTGATCGCCTACAACATGAACCTGCCGAAGCAGGTTCCGGTAACGGTCGCCGAGCAGGGGCCGGCGCCTCCTTCAACTGTCGGGTATTTTGTCGCGGCACGTCCGCTGTCGAAAGGTACATTGGCCCGCGAAGAAGATTTCACGGTGCGCTCGGTGTTGCCTGAACGCCTTCCTGCAGGGGCGATCCTGGAAACACCCGACTCGAAGGCCGGACTTCCCGGCTCTCTGATTCGCAAGTTCGTCGACGCTGGCAATCCGATCACCTTGCAGGACGTATTGCGACCTCGAGATCGGGGTTTCCTGGCCAGCGTCTTGGCACCGGATAGCCGTGCAATCAGCATCAAGGTGGATGAGGAGTCTGGCGTGTCGGGGCTGATCAGGCCGGGTGATCATGTCGACGTCTTGTTGACCCAGGTGTTCGAGAAGGCAGACCCCGCGCGCCGGGCCTTGAGCGAAACCGTTCTAGGCAACGTTCGAGTCATCGCGGTTGATCAGGAAATTATGCAGGGCGGCCGAACCGTAAGCTCCATGGCCGGCTCGGTGGCCGGCAAGCAAGCGCAGACGGTGTCGTTGGAGCTTGCGCCAGACCAGGTCAAGAAGATCACGGTCGCACGGCAGCTCGGAACGCTTTCCCTGGCGGTACGGGCAGCAGTCGAGCAGTGGGATACGGCGGACACCGGCGCCATGTCCAGCTGCGATGTGTCGCCGGAAATCGCTCGCCAGAATGCAATTGCCGGCCGGACTGCAGCGGTCGTCGTTCATTCCGGTGGTCAGATCAAGCAGTACTCGGTCAGGAAACAGGAATCTGCCGACGGCGACACTCTGATCAACTGCGACGGGCCGGAAGTGTCCCGCCGCGGGGCGACGATGGTGGTTCAGGCAGGCAAGTTGCTGGAGAAACGTTGATGAGCGTCAACATAGCGGCCGTCAGTTCACCTGAAGAAGCGACGTCTGTTGTCGCGCGCAATCGAATCGTCTGCTTCGTGAATGACGAGCTGAGTGCTGCGGCGCTGCGCAAGGGTCTCGAAGGCAGCAACATTTCGATCAAGCGTGGCACGATCCGCAATGCCATACGGATGCTCGAAACGGACACCGAATTGTTCGCCTTGGTGACGGACATCAGTGGAATCGATGATCCATTTGCCGAACTGGAGAGGCTGGCCGGCGTCTGCCCGCCCGATGTCCGGGTGGCTCTGATCGGTGAAAGCAGGGAGATCACCTTCTACCGCGCGCTTATGGAGCTCGGGTTGACCGAGTACCTGCCGAGGCCGATCACGCGGGACATGGTGCTGGACCAGCTGCGCCCAAAACTGCTCGGCGATCGTGCGCCGGGTCCGACCGATCGAGGCGGGCATGTGGTCTCGATCTGTGGCGCGCAGGGCGGTGCCGGCGCAACGAGTATCGCCATCAATCTCGCGCTGCAACTGGCCGAAACCACCAAGGCCAAGGTCGCGCTGCTCGACCTTCATCTTCAAGCCGGCGAAACAGCCGTGATGTTGGGTGTTCAGCCCGGACCAGGCCTGCGCATCGCCCTGGAGAACCCGATGCGGGCGGACACGTTGTTCCTCGAGCGCGCCGCAATTGCGGTCAACGAGCGAGTCAGCCTGATCTCCGCCGACGAGGAGCTGGACGCTCAGCTCGACATCACCGAAGCGGGCGTGAGGCACGTCCTTGGTCTGCTGCGCCAACGATTCAATTACATCGTTGTCGATGTCCCGGTCCCGTTTCCGCCATCCATCCATCCGGTGATCTCTCTTTCTCGGCACGTGCTGGTGCTGCTGGAGGCCGAGGTGACCGGACTTCGCAATGCCCATGCACTGCGGATGGCCGTCACCAACATTGCCGGAAGGGATCGGGTCTTTACCTTGCTAAACCGCGCCAATCGCCCCGGCGGCCTCCCCAGGGCCGCGGTGGTCAAGGCGTTGGGGACAGAGCCAGACATGGTTGTACCCGATCTTGGGAAGGGCATGACCCAGGCGGTCAATCTCGGAATTCCCGCGCTGAAGCACGTATCAGGACTGCGACGCCATCTCGCGCCGATCGTACGGGAGATCACGGGGCTCGGCGTCGAGCGGAAGGGACGGCTGAGGAGGCTGCTGGGGCTATGAGAAAGTTTGGTAGGCGCGACGGCGAAACGTCGGTTCGCTTGCCTGCATTGGCGCCAAGCTTGGCTGCATCGATGCCAAGCGTGGCTGCATCAACGTCAAGGCGCGACGAACCTTCGATTGAGCGGCCAGTGATGCCGGCTTCACTGCGCGAACGCGTCATCGAGCAGATTGAGCCATCGGTGGCCGCGACTGTCTCGCGTGACGTCCTTCGGCGGCAGATCGAGGAAATCATCCATGGAATCGCCAATGAGGAACGGCTCGAACTGTCGGGTCGCGAGCAGCTTCAACTGGCGGATGAGATTGCGGACGACATGACCGGCTACGGGCCGCTGCGTCCGCTTCTGCTCGATCAATCAATCAACGATATCATGATCAACGGACCGAGCAACGTTTATGTCGAACGGGCCGGCAAGCTGGAGCGGATCGCGGTGCGCTTCCGCGACAATGATCACATCGCATCGGTGGCCCAGAAAATTGCCGCGCAAGTCGGGCGGCGCATCGATGAATCCAGTCCGATGGTGGATTGCCGCTTGCCCGATGGCAGCCGGGTCAACATCATCTTCCCGCCGCTGGCGATCCATAGCCCTTGCATTTCGATTCGAAAATTTCCAAGCCGCCGCTTGGATATCTCTGCAATGGTCGAAAACGGCTCAATGACCCCAGCCATCGGACAATTGCTGGAGATCGCCGCCCGGTGTCGGCTCAATGTTCTGGTCTCCGGCGGCACCGGGTCCGGCAAGACGACGCTGCTCAACGCCATGAGCCAGTTCATCGATCACAGCGAGCGCGTCGTCACCATCGAGGATGCGGCAGAGTTGCAGCTCCAGCAGCCGCACGTGATCAGCCTTGAGACCCGGCCTCCCAGCCTCGAAGGCACGGGGCAGGTGACGCAGCGCGATCTCTTGTGGAATGCGTTGCGCATGCGTCCCGACCGGATCGTCGTGGGCGAGGTGCGCGGCGCCGAAGCGTTTGACATGCTGCAGGCAATGAACACCGGTCATGATGGTTCGATCTCCACGGTCCACGCCAATAGCGCCCGCGATGCCCTGACCCGCATCGAGAACATGGTGCAGATGGGGCAGGTGAATCTGCCGTCGCGCGCCATTCGAGCTCAGATCGTCGCTGCGCTGGATCTCATCGTGCAAGTCGAACGCATGCGCGATGGACAACGTCGCATTGTCCAGATCAGCGAGGTGATGGGGCTGGAAGCGGATGTGATCACCACCAACGACATCGCAACCTTCGAGTACCAGGAGGAGGATGAGCACGGGCGGATCTCAGGCGCTTACAGGGCCACCCTTGCAGTCCCGAAATTCAAAACCCGTCTTGTCTATTTCGGGCTTGATCGCGCCTGGACCGAGGCAGTGAGGCAAATATGATACCTGAGTCCGTGATCGTCGCTGTTCTGGTGCTTGCGATGTGCGCAGCCGCCAGCTCCTTGTGGCTCGACGGCCGGGAGCGACGCATGGACCGCCGGCTGGCGGTCGCTCTACCGGCCTCCCATCCGGCCAACCTGCCATCCATTCGCCGGGCGGAGGCCGGATCCCGGTATCTGCTTCTCCACCGTTTGACCAATTACAGGCCCGAGATGGTTCATACCTGGCATCCGGCGTATGTGCTGCTTGCTGCCGTCATCACGGTAGCAGCGATCTTCTATGCAAATAGCCTGCTGGGATTTTCCATTTTCTACGTGTCTGTCGCGGCTGCAATTGCCGCCGTGGTGGTCGTGCGAGGTCTGTTTGGATGGCAGCAGCGTCGCTTCGCCAGTCAACTTTTCCGACAGCTGCCTGACGCCATTCAGCTGGTGACAAGTACGGTTCGATCGGGTCTGCCCGTGCACGAAGCATTTCGCACCATCGCGCGCGAGATGCCGCAACCAACGTCTGGGCAGTTTGCAATCGTATGCAGCGAAATGAATCTGGGAAGACCTCCAGAGGAAGCCGTCGAGGCCGTCTATCGGCGAACGCAAGTGGCAGAGTATGCGATGTTTGCGGTGACACTTGCAGTCCAGTTGAAGTCCGGCGGCAGCATGGCCGAGACCTTGCAGACGCTGGGCGATACAGTGAGTCAGCGTGTTGCGCTCGCTGCTCGCGCCAAGGCGCTGGCGGGAGAAGTGATTTTTTCCTCGCGAGCACTCACGATCTCGCCCCTGATTGCCGGAGCGATGCTCTACGCGGCCAATCCGCAGAACGTCGATCTGTTGTTCTCTGATCCGACTGGAAACAAGCTTCTGGCTTACGCGATAGTCTCGGTGCTTATCGGGCATCTGGTGATAAGCTGGATGGTCAGGCGGGAAACAGAACTATGATGTTTGGTCTCGGTCTGGTGGCGCTCGCAGTAGCAGCTGGGACTGCGGCCTGCATGTTGACCATCCGCGAGCTGCACGTCCGTGCATTGGACACCCGGGTGTCAAACGCCGTGATGGGTATCCCCTACCGGTCAGCCCCCTTCAAGGACCTGACCGGTTGGTTTTCATGGCTGGGCACGCGCTATCGGCGGTTCTACGCCGAGGAGAATCTGGAGGAGCTACGAACGATCCTCCACTCATCGGGGTTCAATCATCATCGAACCTTGCCGGTCTGGATCGGCATCAAGGTCGTCAGCATGTTCGCTTTCCCGGTCATTGCGCTGCTTCTGGCGCAGCTTTCGGGAAGGGGACCTGCCGACGTGCTGGTCTTCACGCTGATGGGTGTGGTGATCGGAATCCTGGGTCCGCGATTGGTTCTGTCGGTGATGAAGCGGCGGTTTGATGCTGCCATTCGGCTAGGCACGCCAGATATGATCGATTTGCTGATCGTATGCAGCGAGGCCGGAATGGGCATGGAAAGCGGGCTGGGGCGTGTCGCCGAAGAAATGCGGTCGACCAATCCTGCCATGGCCTGGGTGCTGCACCGTCTTCTTGATGATCTCCGGATACTGCCAAGTCGCGTCGAGGCCTTCGAGAATTTAGCGTCCACTTCGGATGGTCTTCGCCGGTTCGGCACAATGATCAGCCAGAGCCTGCAATACGGAACGCCGTTGGGCCAGGCGCTACGCAGTATCGCGCTCGACCTGCGGCGGGAGCGCATCACCAAGCTGGAAGAAAGAGCACACAAGTTGGGCGCCAAGCTGACCATTCCGATGGTGCTGTTCCTGCTTCCCGCCATGTTCGTCATCATGGGGGGAAGTCCCGTTCTGCACCTCGTGCGTTCGTTCGCCAGTTTCGGAAAGTAGCCATGAGCACAATTGCCCTCTCGAAGAGCGGATCTTACGATCGGATCATGCGGCTGCTGGGCAGCTTGTGGTTCATGTTGCTGGCACTTTGCGTCGCCGTCAGGATTGGGGCGTCGCTGGCCGATCCATGGCCCTCGCTCTTGTCGAGTTTTTGCCTTGGCATCTTCTACATGCTCCTGGCGCTGTTGATCATGACGCGCTCACCGGCAAAGGCGCATGCAGACGGCCTGCTTCCAAGAATAGCCGCCTTCGTCGGCAGCTATCTACCATGGACGATCAGCTTCCTCGGCAAAACCGACGACACGCTGCCCAACCTGGCATCGACGGCTTGCGTGCTGGTCGGCACGATCATGATGCTGGTCACCATCCGACATCTGGGTCGGTCGTTCAGCCTGGTGCCACAGGCGCGCTCGGTGGTCCAGACCGGTCCGTATCGATGGATCAAGCAC
The DNA here is from genome assembly GCF_000473065.1 of Bradyrhizobium sp. WSM1743. GTDB lineage: Bacteria > Pseudomonadota > Alphaproteobacteria > Rhizobiales > Xanthobacteraceae > Bradyrhizobium. Next base: position 34,148 of record NZ_AXAZ01000025.1, on the reverse strand, counting down.
CCGCTCTATGTCGCAGAAGAAATCGTGGTGCTGGGCGTCGTGCTGCAATACCTGACACCGGTTACGGTGATCGTACTGTTCCTGCATATAGGCATTCAAGTCTGCCGAATACTTTACGAAGAAGACCTGCTTCGGCGCAATTGCCCTGAGTATTCGAGTTACGAAGCATCACGTTGGCGAGTGATCCCTTACGTTTGGTGAGCGGCTATGCGTTGCGGGATTGTGGTGGACATGGTTCAAATCGCGGCGGCTAGGGCGCCGCGATCGCACGTGGTAAGCCCCCGTCGTGCCAGGTGTGCGCATCGTCGAGCGTCCTTCATCGCCGATCAGCGCGGCGCCGTCGCGTTCGAGACAGTCATCGTTTACATATTCCTGGTGTCGTTCCTGCTGATGCCGCTCGCCGACGTCGCTGCCGCGGGATTCCGGTTTATCTCCGCGTGGACGGCGCTGCGATCTTTCGGGCAATATGTTCAGTACTATAATCCGCTCGGCCCCGACGGCACGGTGACCTGGGGGGCAGGGCTTCAGACAACGGTTGCAGGTCATGCGATCGGCAACATCCAGGTCTTATGCGGAGACGCCGGTGCTGCGTGCTCGCCGAGCAATATTGCTTCTCCCAAGTACATTACGTTTTCGACGACCGTCACGTTGGCGCCGATTGTGTTGACGTCGGTGCTCTGTCCCAACAGTTGTACATACACGCTGTCTTACTCAGAGCGCTTCCAGTAGGTGTTTCCATGCGTAATCCGCTCCGTTCCCGACAAGGCTCGGCCGCATTCGCAACAGTCATCGCCCTCGTGCCGCTCATCGGAGTCGTCGCGCTCGGGGCCGAGGCCGGATCGTGGTACGTCACCCACAAGCACGCACAGAACGCCGCCGACTCGGCGGCCTACTCGGGTGCGTTGCGGCTTTCCTGCACGATGGCTGGTGCTGCCTGCGATACACAGTCCGTGGATTATCGCGCCAAGGAATTTGCGGCACAGAACGGGTTCTGCAACTCGAGTCCAAACGACACCACCGCCTATCCGGGCAGAAACTGTGCGACCAGCCTTCCGACCAGAGTCTCGCGAGCCGTGCAGATCGATATCGGCACCTACAATGCGGGCACGTTCACAACGCCGCCAGCAGGCACCGGCAACGCCGTTCGCGCCAGAGTCAGCCAGCAACAACCGGCCTACTTGTCGGCAGTGCTGGGTTTGACGACCGTCGACATCCCCGCCCAAGCCATAGCGCTGGTCCAGCAGCCGACCAAGGCGTGCGCCTTGGCGCTTGGACCAGACTCAGGCGCACTCAAGCTTGGCGGCAATCTGAGCAACAACGGAACGGGCTGCGCGCTGATGTCGGACACAAGTGTTCAACTTGCCAGTTCTCCAGCTTTCACGGGTTCAGGATGGGCGATCTATGGTGTAAGTGGCTGCACGCCATCAGGCACTTGCAGTAGTGTTAGCGTGCCGCACAATTATTTTATGACGTACGCTAACAATCCGCTCAGCAAACTGGACACCGAATCGTTCAACAGCAGGACTGGCAATACAAGTCCATCATGCCCTGTTCAGGCGGATGGATGGAAGCATTGCGCGCCCAACAGTTCAGGGACTGGAGCTTACGGCAGTTTCACGGTGCAGAACGGGGACAAGTACGTTTTTGAGCCGGGAACATATTTCTTCTACAAAGCAACAATCAAGATCACCGGCGGACAACTGAAAGGCACAGGCGTAACGCTCGTATTGCTCGGAGATTCTCAGCTTACTATCAACGGGGGTACGGTCGACCTCTCCGCGCCTGTGACGAACACCTTCTCTTCTGATCTGAATGGCGTCCTGATTGATGATCAGGCGCCGAGCAAGACCAGCAACAAGGTCACTATCAACGGTGGTGGTCAAGTTAGTCTGGGCGGGGCTCTGTACTTCCCCAAGGTCGACGTTAGCTGGGCCGGAACGACTGCCAGCACCAATACGACCTGTTCACAAGTGATCGCGAAAACGCTCGACATGAGTGGTGGCGGCTATCTGAGCACGCAAGGGTGTGCTCCGGCCACCATCATTTACACCCAAGTTGTCGCTTTGGTGCAGTGATGAGAAAGCTCGACAATCGCGGTACTGCGCCGTTTGAATTTATCATGGTGTTCGTGCCGCTTTTCACATTGATGTTCGTTATCTTCGATCTCGGACGCTATGCCATCACGATGCAGTCCTTGCGGACGCTCGCGAGCGCCGGAGCCCGAGCGGTCATGATCAAGTGCTACACGCCTAACCTGACTCAGAGCCCGCCCCAGTCGCCGTCCGGCTGCACCACCGATTACCTGTCCACGGCCGACAAGCAGAATGCCGCGCCGTTCCTGTATCGCGGCGGTCTCACGCCGACGCTGAGCGTGGCATCCAGCGGCAACAATCTGACCGTGACAGCTTCTCAAGCTGGCTTCACCATGCTGATGCCGATATGGGGCACGACACTCAATGCGCCGAGCGCGTCAACGCAAATTCCCTTCTAGCGCACTCCCGAGCATCAGCCGATGAGCACCCGACCGGCCCCTGGCAACGGCGACAATGCCGACAATGGGCTCGGCCCAACTCACACCTTGAATATGGCAGCATACCTGACGCGTTTTTACCCGACCTCGCCTCCCGGCCGCGCCGGTCGGGTTGGCGAGTGCGTGGGCGTCTCCAAGCCTGCAAGCCAGCGAGATTCGACAACGGAAGAAGAGGAAATGATGCGCGCCCGCAACATTGGAAAGTTTTCTTTGCCACTTGAGGCTGTGCGGTAAGCGTCTCTTCTTGCAAGGAGGCTGTTTGAAGGACGATGATCTTGGAAACGCGAAGTAACGAATTGTAGTTGGACAGCTTGTAAGCTCTGCGACGTGGTGCGCAGAGGGGAACTGTCGGGGATATCAAGCACGTAGATTTGCGGGGGATGCCGCGGATCGCAGCGGGGGACTCGAATGGGTGGCGGTCGCATTTCCGGTAAGACTGTAGGGAGGCTTCTCGCCTTCGGTGCGATGGGGCTGGGCGCGGCGCTCGCCTCGTCTGGGTTCGCGGACCACGCGGCGGCTGCAGAGCGGCGGGGTTCCTCCGGCGGCGTCTTCGTCAGCGAAATGAGCGACGTCCAGCGGGTCAAGGTGGTCGTCAACAAGTCACGCACCTTCAAGGTCGATACGGCTTTCGCGACCATTGTGGCCGGCTCGCCTGACATCGTCGACGTGAAATCGTTGAGCGATCAACTCATTTACGTGCAGGGCAAGCAGACCGGTACGACAAACGTCATACTATTTGATTCATCGATGAAGCAGATCGGGATCCTCGACGTCGAGGTCGTGATCGATACCGGAAATCTACAGCAGAACATCCGGACCAGCACCGGTGGCCAAGGTATTCGCGTGTCGGCTTCCGAGGGACAGGTGGTGTTGAGCGGGACCGCAGCCGACGCGGTTACCGCCGAGCGGGCCATGGCGATCGCCACCAGTACGGTCGCGAAAGGGGGCGTCGTCGTTAACGCGATGAGCGTCGCGGCGCCGCAACAGGTGATGCTCGAGGTGCGCTTTCTCGAGGTGAGCCGGGAGGCTGGACGCAACTTGGGCGTCAATCTGTATGCGGCGAATGCCAACGGGACCAATGTTGGGAACACGGGGCTTGGTGGTGCGACCAGCGCAACGGGCCGACGCCCGATCGGTGGTATTAATACGGTCCAAAACCCCGTAGGGAATAGTGGCGGTACGCCTGTTGGCGCCTCTCCTACGGGAAGTCTTCCGATACTCGGAACTCTGGGAACGCTCGCCGGTACAGCGGGGGGCATCGCGCCGGCCCCATTCGGCAGCTTGTTGACCAGTCTCATTAGAACCAGCAATGGCGGCTCGGTGGACCTGTTGATCTCGGCCCTGGAAACCAAGGGATTGGCCCGCAGGTTGGCTGAGCCAAACCTGACCACGCTTTCCGGCGATGCCGCCCGCTTCCTGGCCGGCGGTGAGTTTCCGGTGCCGATACCGACGCAGACGACGAACGGCTTCCCCACCATCACCATCGACTACAAGAAGTTCGGTGTCGAACTGGCTTTTGTTCCCACCGTTCTCTCGCGGGGCGTGATCAACCTTCGGGTGGAGCCGTCGGTCAGCGAGCTTGATTTCGCCAATGCGGTGACGATTCAGGGGACCACTGTTCCGGCATTGACCCGCCGCGATGCGCGCACGACGGTCGAGCTGCGCGACGGCCAGAGTTTTGCGATCGCCGGCTTGCTGCAGACTCGCAATCGTCAGGACGTTTCGCAATTGCCCTGGATCGGCTCGGTACCCGTGCTTGGAGCCTTGTTCAGCAGCAAGTCGTACCAGCAGGAGGAAACCGATCTCGTCATCATCGTGACGCCGCGCCTGGTCGCGCCGGCCGCGCCCGGTCAGCAACTGGCGTCGCCGCTCGACTCCCGCCTTCCGGCCAACGACGTCGATTTCTTCCTCAATGGCCAGATGGAAGTCCGCAAGCGTTATAATGACTACGTCAATTCCGGCGGCGACGTTAAGGGACCCTATGGGCACATCATCGCTCCTGAGGTCACTGCGACCATTCCGGTACCGGCTGCTGCGAACCAGCCGGTCGTGAAAACGCTCAATTGAGAAGGAAGCGGGAGATGACCATGAGGTATCTGGCTCTGTTCGCGCCGCTCCTGCTCGGGGGATGTTACGGGGTCGCCGGTCATGACGAGGTGGACCGCTACTTCCAGCGTTCCGACACCATCACGATGAGTGCCGGCAATGCCAAGGAAGTCAACGCCGTCACCCATACAATTCATCCATGGCCGCGAAACGTCGGTGATCGCAGGATCGCGTACGACGCCCGGCGCGTGGGCGCCGCCGTGACACGCTATGGCAACACGAAACAGCCGGTGGATCAGCTTCCCGACATTGGCGATGGGACGAAACAAATGGGCGTGCGGACTGCCCCAACCCAGAACGTCAACATAGAAGGATTGGGGGCTGGATCGACTGCTGGAGTATCAGTGCCGGTTGGTGGCGCGGCGAATAGGTAACTGGTTTTGGTAAGTAAAATTAGCGGTGATTTTTTTTACGAACGGTGCAGTGAGTCTGCTGGGCCGCGCGGGGGACTAGGGTTTATGCGGCGTCTCATTCTAATGCTGACCTGTTGCTGGTTGGGGACTGGCCTTGCGGCGTGCGACTACACGGTGAGGGAGGCCGCAATCGTGGCCCCCGTGGATCCGCCGGGTGGAGACCCCGTACAGGAACCGACCGACGTCAAATATTACCCCTCTGACGAGCCCGTGCGCTTGGGGCTGGAGCATTTCAACCGCGGCAGTTACGGAATCGCTAATCGCTATTTCAGGGATGCTGTCGAGAAATCGCCGAAGGACGTGACGGCCTGGATTGGACTCGCGGCGAGCTATGATCGGATACGTCGCTTTGATCTCGCCGATCAAGCCTATGCGCAAGCGATCCGGCTGGGGGGCGAAACCGTGCAAGTCCTGAATGACCAGGGATATTCGTACATGCTGCGCGGCAATCTGAGCGCGGCGCGGCGAAAGTTTGAGAAGGCCTATTCGCTCGATCCAGGCAACCCGGTGATCGCCAATAACCTTGAACTTCTCAATGGCAGCCGGCGCTTCATTGAAAGGCCGCCAAACAATCAGCCGTAGAATCGACCACGGACCGGTCGAAGGCCGTTCGAGATCGGAGAGCGTAGTTCACAGTTCAGGACATCGAGGAGCCCGCACTGTGCCGGCAGTCAATCCTAGTTCGGCCCCAGCACAGCGTCAGCCCGACGGCTGTCCCGTTTGACGATGATGATCGCACCGTTGCGGATTGCAAATCTGGCGCCGATCAATTTGGGCACCTTCTCTGTGAGAGGAGAAGGAAGGGGGATGGTTGGGCCAATGATGGGATCACCCACGTTCATGGGCGCAACTGCCCGATCCACTGACTGGGCCGGCTTGATGTAGTCTCGTATGAGCCGAATCTCGTCGGCCGAGAGATTTAGGGCTGCTTCTTGCGCCAGATTGTCTCCGGACTTGTTGTCTCCAGACTTGTTGTCTCCAGACTTGGCCCGCTCGGTGTTCGCTTTCTCGAGCTGCCTAGCCCTCTCGGCCTGATCAATGCGCGTCAATCGTTCCTTCAGCGATAGCACCTCACGTTGCAGGTAAGCGATCTCTGATTTCGTCGACCTGAACTGCATCACGACGGCAGCTGCTCCGGCGCACATGGCAAGCAACATGAGGCTCAGGAGCGCGATGACGGCGCCGATCGCATTTCGGCTTCGATGCTGCATTTTCCGGTCCGGAAGCTCGTGGTCCAGGTGCTTGCGCCACCACGTACCGAGACGGCGGAATGCGGCAGCGACGTCCGGGAATACGTTGCCTTTCCCTGAGCGGCTCTCCGACCGCGCTTCTGCAGCAGATCCGAACCCATGCAGGGAAGCGGGCTCATCGACAGAGGTCGCGCGAAAAACAAGGGAGCCCTGATCATCCCTCCAGCCTTTCGCGTCGATAGTATGAGGTGACGCCTGTCTCGACTCTCTCAGCGCGTTCAATGCTGCTCGCCCGGTGTCGGTGATCCGCAAGCCATCACCATCAGGAGTCACAAGTCCGGCTTTGAAAAGATCGACATCATCGAGAGCTTCTTGATCCGGCAGTGGCTCGCCTTCAATGCGTATGGCGTCCGCATCCCGCTCTATTTCCTCAAAGCTCGCACGTCCTCGTGGGCGCGCGGCGAGTAGAGCAAGAACTGCAAAATTGGACTTCACTGAGCTATCGCGGGTCCCTAGCGGCAGCTACGTCGGGTCTCCATGCCGCCGAAAATGAACTAGCCTCGAGACTGGCGATTAGCAGCCAACCTGCAGCCTGAGTCAAGCTGCTCCCGGTCCTCACATGGGCTTAGGATCTCGTTCATGAGCGCGAGAGCTTCGTCGTCGCGCAGTCCGATCATCGCCTGGATCTCCACGCGTGTCTGCATGCGCTTGATAAACCTGTGCGTGCCGCCGTCACGCGAAATGGCCTTATGATCCTCTCCGGTTTCATAGAGCCGGGACGACGACCAGTCGCGACCGACTAGAGAAGACAGCTTCGCGCGTCCAAGCGGAGGAGATCGCCGCCAATGGCGCGCCGACTTCAAGCCGGCATAAGCTGACATCTTGATCTCTGTTCGGGCCGTAGTCTCCCGGTTTTGACACAAATTAACCTGGTGTGGTGAAACCTAGATAAACTTCTCTTGGTTGCGAAGAGGAGTCTGCGATCGCGACGAACCCGTTCGGCTAGCAGCAATGCTGCCGGATTGCTCAGTGCCTCACACGCAGACTTCATGACAATGCTGGGCGGGCCGCGGCGATTGGCCCACCTTCGCTGAGGCAGGTGCAGCGACCAAAGCCTATTGGAGATCCAGTCGTGGTCCGCTTGCATGTCGAACGCTTCATTCGTAACCGAATCGTCCGACGATCCCTCGCGCTCGGCATCATCGCTCTGAGCGGATGGGCCCTGTTGCCGTATGTGACCTACAGAATCGCGCCCTCCGCCTTTGTCAACGCCGAGCTCATGCGAGTGACTGCGCCGATCGCCGGTCAGCTCGCGCCTGATCTTCCACGCAAAGGTGAATATTTCCAGCGCACCCGGCTCGTGTCGCTGGTCGAGGCGCGTTCGCCGGATCGCCGGCACCTCATGGACCTCGATCAGCAGCTTGCCGTATCCACCAAACGCGCTGAGCTTGCACGTCGACAACTTGAGGAAATCGCCGAGCTCGATCGCAAGCTCCGCGAGCGCAGCGAGGACTATCGTTTGGGGGCGATGGCACGCCTGAGCCACGAGATCGGAGAAACGGAGGCTGAAAGGGGTGGCTGTCTCGCCGAGGCGCGGCAGCGGAACGACGTCGCCGGCCGGATGGAGAGGCTCGTTAAGCTCGGCATCAGTTCACAGATCCGTTCTGCCGAGGCCCAAGCGTCTCAGGAGGCAACCGCAACGCGGTGCCAGATGGCGGATGAGCGCCTGCAGCGCTTCAAGACCGAGTTGGCGGCGGCAGAGAAGGGCATTTATCTTCGTGGCGATGCCAATGACGTGCCCTATTCTCAGCGGCAGCGCGAGCGGCTTGTGGCCCGCCGCCAGGAGCTCGAGACGGACCTGTTGCAGAACAGCTCACGTTCCGCACAGCTGGCTGCGGAGATCGCCGAGGAACGCGCTCGACTTGAACGCCTTCAGCGCTACGATTTATCGTTGCCCGCGGCCCATGTGGTCTGGTCGGTCGCAGCCAGCCCGGGCTCGATGGTCACGGAAGGGCAATCGGTCTTTGATTTTGCAGATTGCGAACGCCGTTTCATCGTCGTTGAACTGCCCGAGCGCGATTTCGAGAAGATCAAGCCCGGGGATGCGGCGACTGTCCGCCTGATCGGGAGTCGGGAGTGGAAGACCGGCCAGATCCGGCAAGTTCGCGGCTCGGCGGCGTACGCCGATGATCGACTGCTCGCGGCTCGGGTGCCGCGGCCTGATCCGGGCAATATCACGGTTGAGATCTCGTTACCGCCCAACGAGACGGCGGTCGACCACAACGGCTCCTGCGATATCGGACGGTTGGCCGAAGTGCGCTTCGAGCGCAGGGCCGACGGCCTGCTTCGATTGGTCGGGTCGAAACTGAAATGGCTGACCGCTCGGCTGGACCTCGACCAGTCATTCCTGTGAGTGAGAAATTCCGTGCAGGTCATGACTCTGTCTCTCTCTCAGCTGTTCGCGCCGATGCTGGGCGTCTTTGCAGCGATGTACCTGTTGGCGCCGACCTTTGCAGTCGCGCGCCTTTGGGCGCGTGTCGCGATTTTCGTCGGGGTTTGGCTTGTCGTTGCCCGCTATCTCGAATGGCGTGTCTTCACCACGGTACTGCCGGCAAGCGGGACCTGGTATCAGGTCGGCTGGATCTGGTTCTGTCTTTTCGTTGAGCTCCTGACCTTCACGGATCAGTTCATTCTCTATCTGACCTTCCTTCGCAGGACCGATCGCCGCAGCGAGGCAGATCGGCACGAACGTCGGCTTCGCGGCCTGCCGGATGATGAGCTGCCCTCGGTCGACGTCTTCATTCCAACCTATGACGAGCCGTTCGAGGTGCTGGAAAAGACGATCACGGGCGCACAATGCCTGGACTATCCGAATTTCCAGGTCTGGGTCCTGGATGATGGTCGCAGGCCATGGCTCAAGGAACTCTGCGAACACAAGGGGGCCGGCTATCTCACCCGTTCCGACAATTTGAATGCGAAAGCAGGCAATATCAATCATGCCCTGACGATGACGCATGGCGAGTTCTTCGCGATCTTTGACGCGGACTTCGTGCCGCAGCGCAATTTCCTGATGCGCACGATGGGCTTCTTCGCTCATCCAAAGATCGGAATCGTTCAGATCCCGCACGCCTTCTATAATGAGGACCCGATGCAGGCGAATCTCGGCCTGCACCGAGGACTGCCGGACGAACAACGATTCTTCTTCGATTCCATCATGCCCGCGCGCGACGGTTGGGATGGCGCCTTTTGTTGTGGATCCAACTCCGTCACACGTCGTGCAGCACTCCGCGCGATAGGCGATTCCTTGCCGACCCAGTCCATCACGGAAGACATCCTGCTGACGCTCGTCCTGCTGCGCAAGGGATACGTTACCCGTTATCTTTGCGAACCGCTGGCAATCGGATTGGCGCCGGAAAGCCTTGGCGCCTTTTTCGTGCAACGGCAACGCTGGGCACGTGGCGCGATCCAGACCCTGTATCTCGCCGCCGGCCCGCTCGGCCCCGGACTGAGCGTGATGCATCGGCTCCTCTTTTTTCCGACGCATTGGCTCTCATTGGGCTTGCGGGCGCTCATGGTCGTGCTGGTTCCAATCGTGTTCATGTGGACCGGCCTCGCGCCCGTTGTCGATGTCACCCCAGAGTCGGTCTTCTATTACTTGTTCCCCGCGATTCTGGCGCTCAACGGCGGTATCTCCTGGTTCGCGCCCCACGCGCATTTTCCACTCGCTGCTCAGGTGTCGGCGACCATCCAGAGCTTCAAGATTCTACCGACGGTGCTCGGAACGCTCGTCAAGCCGAAGGGACATGCCTTCAGGGTGACGCCCAAGGGAGCCGCGGCGCGGCGGGCAACCTACGCCGCGGAGATATTCTGGCCGTCGGCTGCCCTGATGGCGCTAACGGTTGTCGGTCTCGTTCTGAACACCATTCCGGAGTGGCGGATCATCGATCATCCCGCCGCTTTACCGATGGTCGCGTTCTGGTCGGTCGTGAACATCGTCGTGCTCTTCTTCGTCTGCATGACCTCGCTACAGGCGCGGATGGGACGTTCAGAGGAACGCTTCGATGTCGACGAATCGGTCTTGATCCACACTGAGACAGGCGAGCTGCTTTCAGGGCGGATGAGCAACATCTCCCTTTCCGGCGCGGGCGTCCTGCTCGATTCCGGCATCGACTGTCCGCGCAGCGGAGAGCCGCTGCGCGTGCACATCATGCAGGTGGGCTGGATCGACGCGATGTTCGTGCAACAAAGAAGTCCGTTCGTCGGGGTGCAGTTCAAATTGCCGCAGTCGCTTGAACGAGACCTGTTGATCCGCAAGCTCTTCACCGTCGCCCGCCTGCAGGACAACTGCGCTATCGCGTGGTCGGTGAACAGGACGATGCTCAAGAGCATCTGGTCAATGGCCGCGCCGTTGCCTCAAATCGAGACAAGTGGCGCCAAGCCCGCAGCAACTTCACCGACTGAGCGTCTGCCGGCCGAGAGCCTGATCATCCGGCCTCAACCGCTGATCGCCGATTTGGCACATCTCGCCGGAGCTCGAAGCTTGCATCCGACAAGTTTCACCAGAACCCGGCTTTAGCCGGATCGCCGGGTCGGTGCTCCAGGCCCGCGACTGATCTGACGGTGTTGACCCCATGCTCGTCGAGCGGTCCGCGTGCTGTCGATCGACACAAGCCGGCTCTCGATGCTGTCAGCCGCCTTCCATGTTCTGCCACAAACCGCAAACGACAAGGGGCAAGTCTGTGATAGCCCGAGTCGTCTTCGGGTCTCAGGCTTGAGGGAACATCTCTTGTCCGATCACCGCAGCGATTTTCGCCAAGAGCGTCTGACGTTCTGGGCATCCGTATTTGTGGCAGTCGCCTGCGTTGCGATTGTCGCAGTCAGCGGTTGGCGGGAGTGGTCTTCGCGACTGGCGACACTGAAGAGTTCCGAAACGGACATGGCCAATCTGGCCCGATCGCTGACGCAACACGCGGACGACACCTTCGAGCTCACGGACACTGTTCTAAATGTGCTGGTTGGCCAGCTCGAACTGGAGGGAACTGGCCCTGCAGCAATTGCCAAGATTCAGGCCTTTCTTTCCTATCGCAAGGCCGCGAATCGAATCCGGGCGGTGTTTATCTATGATGAGACCGGACGCTGGCTCGCGACCAGCGAGCCCGTGGACTTCGCCGGTCGCAACAACAGCGACCGGGACTACTTCCAGCATCATCGTGCCGTGGCCGACCGGAGAACCTTCATTGGACGTCCGGTGAGGAGTCGGTCGGGCGGGCAATGGATCATCACCGCGTCAAGGCGCTTCAATCATCCCGACGGCAGTTTTGCCGGCGTCGCCCTGACCACGATCGACCTGGACTATTTTCTGCAATTTTATGGCGGATTCGACGTCGGCCGGAATGGCTCGATCGCGCTGGCTGCCGCGGACGGCATTGTCCTCGCGCGCAGTCCCGACAGCGGATACACGGGCCGCGATCTGTCCAGCGCTCCGCTTTTCAGGAACCTCCACGAGCGGCCGGCTGCGGGCGCCTACTACTTCACCTCGCCTCTCGACGGAGTTCGGCGTCTGAGCTTTTATCAACGAAGCGCCCGCTACCCTGTTCTCGTGGTCGCCACGGAATCCGAAGACGACGTCTTGGCTCCCTGGCGCAGAGCCGCTCTGGGGCGCATGGCTGCAGTCCTGGGGCTGGCAGGAGGGCTGGCGGTCGCGGGGCTCTTGCTGGTGCATCAATTGCACCAGCGGCAAAAGATGGCCGCAGCCCTGGTCGCCAAGGAGGCGGATTTTCGTCTCCTGGCAGAACAGTCGGGCGATATGGTGATGCGAATCGCGACCGATAGACAGATCCTCTATGCGTCACCATCCAGCGCTCGGGTACTTGGCTGGGTTCCGAACGAGTTGGTGAATACGTCAATTCTCGCCGGGATCAATTCCGCTGACGTGGCGCGGGTTGAGCAAACCATCTCCGCACTGATGAACGGCGAGGCCGAAGAGGCGAGAATTGCATATCGCACCCGTCATCGCGAGAAGAGTGAGGTCTGGATCGAAACTGCGCTGCGCGTCACCAGGAATCCGCAGAGTGGAGACATCGACGGCGTGGTAGCGATCTCGCGCGACATGACCGAGCATAAGGCTCTGGAGGACAAGCTGTCGGCTCTCGCGATTTCGGATGGCCTGACGTCATTGGCAAATCGCAGGCACTTCGACGAGCGGCTCGCGGCGGAATGGGATCGGGCCAGGCGCGACGGAACGCCTTTATCGCTGTTGCTGATCGACGTCGATCGTTTCAAGAGCTTCAACGATCAGTACGGGCATCAGGCCGGCGACGCGTGTCTTCGCTCGATCGCCAGGGTCCTGGCCGAGCACGCCAGACGCCCGCCAGACCTGGCGGCTCGGTATGGTGGCGAGGAATTCGCCTTGCTGTTACCGAACACTGATGCGGGAGGTTGCAAGCAGGTCGGCGAGCAAATTCAGCAAGCGATCCAGGAGCTCGGCATCCTGCACGCGCTCAACCCGCCGTCCAAGCAGGTCACTGTGAGCATCGGCGGCGCAACACATGTGGCGCTGACCGACAAGGCGGATTGCGCGTCATTGATAGCGGCTGCGGATAGAGCGCTATATGCCGCCAAGGAGGGCGGGCGCAACAGCCTTGTGATGTCAGGGCAAATCATCGCATGGCCCGGCTCGATACGAGCTTGAATGGCAGATTCAGTTGGAGCAGCGGCCCAGGCTCTTGAAGGTTTTTCAGATCGGCTCGCTTTATCCCGCCCGCGTGGTGACCCGGCTAGAGCATGTGCCAGCTGGCGTTGATCTGGGAATGAAATAAGCGGCTGCCGTTATTCGTTCTGGTCTGCATCAAAGCGAGCGACCGACATGCGCCGAGACTCGGCGCGTTATCGGACCGCTACGGCCCTGAGGCGAGCGGTGCCTTACACAAGCGCACTAGCGCGTAGAGTTTCGGAAGAATATGACGCTCGCAGGTGATCTCGCTCAGGGGCACGCCGGCTACGCCCGCGTGCGATACCTCGTTGCTCGGCGCCTTCGCGCGCGCGACGCCGGCGCGGATCGCCATCGTTCTCCCAAGCGCCGTGCTTCCGCGCTTCGAACTTTCTCACGGAGCCGCTGCAATTGAGCAAGCAGGCTAACGAGCTCGATCGTTGTGTGACGCAGAACGGCCAGGCTACAAACCCCACTACTCACTACAACACCCCCAAACAGGCCCTAGCCGAATCCGCGACGGGAGGCTCGGATTTGTGACGACGTGCCACTAATGTCTAAGGGATGGGTGCTCGAGCCGTCCGTTCGCTTTACGACGATACGCGGAAATATTTTCGAGCATTATTCTGATGCGTTGCAACAAGATCCGCGCATCGGAAAAGGAGAATTTGGGCGCACCCTCTGAAACGGACTCGTCATTTGCATCAGCACGAGGGAGCCGCACGAAGGATCTCGACCGTCCGGACGATTGGCTCTTCGACCCAGGCCTCGCGGGCGAACCAGCTGTGGTCGGCCCGACAGATCGGACAGCGAGTATTGCCGAAGAACACGATGCTCCGCAGGAAAGTCTCACGATCGGACTTGATGCCGGTAGGAATCGCGCGACCGGTTTGCGGACATTTGACCATGATCATGCCCATACGAGCCTCCCTGAAACACGTATTTTCGAGTGAAAGGGCCGGTCGGTTGGAGCGCGCTCTCGTCGGTGCGGGACTTGGGGGGCATCGCACCTGGGGTCGTTGTTCGAGCAAAGGGCAGCTTGCTCGTGACGACGCTTCTCCAACCGACCGGATTCCTGCTTGGCGAATTCTTGGGGTACCGCCGGCCTTCGCGCGGCGACGCTGAATGATGCTCCGACCTCAACCGAAAGCTTCTGGGAGGCCCCTAACAATTGTCGTGTCGAAATGCCTGCGACTTCGTGCGGAATGTGCTCCCTGCAACAAAATCATTATCTTCCTCTCGATGGACAGATCAGCCAACCGGATCACTGGTTTTCGCTCCCCTCGGTGCAGTTCGTTAATATTCTCTGTTTACATTTAATGTGCAAATAAGAATTTGCGTTGTCGGTCCGATTTGCGACTCTCGGCCGATTTATTTTTTTTGCGCAGTGCTGCGCGACGCGATGCATCACCGAATAGTCAGCCTTCTCCTAGTTTCCGCAGCTCCGTTCTCGGCATCGGGTTCGGTACGTGCTGCAGTGTGTGGTGTTAAACGATCGCGCGAGGTTCAAATATGAAACAATTTTTGATTATAGGCGAAATATGTAAATCTCGTTGTTAATTGCTGCCGATCACGTAAGCTAAACTTGTCCAAGTTTCTTCGGCTGGAGGAGATGATGTGGGAATTAATTCTTAGCGGGTACAACCTCACCTCGGAGACAGCGCTGTTGGCTCAGATGCGCGCGGAATTGGTAAACATTGGCGAGAAGGAGCGCATTCTCAGAGAACGGAGTGCCGATCGCGAAGCTTATCGGTACCTATTGGATGCTCATCGGTTGCTCGCGAGAGCGAGCCTTCTTGGAGAGCAGGTGTTGAGCATTTCTCCGCAGGAAGGGGGCAAGGACGGTCAACTCGCGGCATGACCGGCCGGATTGTCATTTCGAAACGAGCCCGACCGGGTGGCGTGTGTTCGGCTGAACAGGAACCGTAAACGCCCCAGGCCGGGCTAGATTGAATGCCGCAGGCAGCGGTCGTCCGTTTGCCGGGTGCTGCGACAACAGCGCATCCCGGACGCTGTCGCCGCCTCGCCGGTACAGGGCGAGGCAGATTTGTTCACATTGGTTGAAGCCGTGCTGGAAAGATCGTCGGCAGAGATGGTGTTGAGACCGGCTCCGGATGCAGTGTTCGCGCTGCTGGACGGTCGATCAATGCTGTTCAGCGAAGCAGGGCAGAAGATCTTTGAACTCGACCGAGTAGGGGCATTCATTTGGTGCAAGTTGGCGCAAGGCGCCTCTCTGGAAGACATCTATCAGGGGCTTGGAGCGCTAGGCATTGACGAGCACACGGCACGCCAGTTCACGCGACAGGTCGTAAATGTCTGGATCGATCGAGCGTTGCTCGAAGTCGATTGGCGAATGCCGGCCGATTGCGCCTTCTCAGCCAATCTTGGTAGGCACAGAATAAGCGTCCGGGCTGCAAGTCGGGATCTCCTGGGACGGCTCATCTCGCCATTTTGTGTTTCGGACCAGGACGCCGGCGGCGACGGTGACATCGCCATCGAGGCAATGATGCTGGACGAACAGGTGTTCTTGCGCGGAGAGGATTCCAGCATCGCCAGATGTGAAGTCGAAGCACTGGCCCCTACGATCAAAGCCCACGTCACCGAGCGGCTGATTCGAAGCAATCGTTGGGTCTTCTCCCTTCATGCCGCCTCTCTCGTGAAAGACGGCATGGGCCTGCTGTTATGCGGCCAGCCGGGAGCTGGAAAGTCTACCCTCACGCTGCAACTGATCGACGCCGGACTTCAGTACGCCGGCGATGACGTTGCGCTGGTTGGCGCTGACGGAATGATCTGCGGAATCCCGTTTGCTCTCACCCTCAAGGAGGGATCGTGGGACTTGCTGTCGCGACTACATGGCAACCGGTATGACGCGACGCATTGCCGCTCCGACGGCGTTCGGGTGCGGTACGTACCGATTCCGGATGCGCAGAACCAATGCGTTTCCGCAAGCTGGATCATCTTCCTAAACCGGGGCGCGGGCGGTCCGGCCGAACTAACCGCGATAGATCAGTTGGATTCGATGAAGCGGCTCATCGAGAACGCATTTGCTGCTGACGGAAGACTGTCGCAGGCCGGCTTTTTCGCTTTGAAGCGGATTGTCGCGGGCGCACGATCGCTTCAACTCACCTATGGCGAGGCCGTGGAGGCTCGGCGCTTGCTTATGGAATTGTGCAATGGCAAGGCATAGCAGCGCGCTCACGAGCCTCTGCAATTGCTTGCGAGGCATGCCACCCGTCGACGTAGAGTGGACGTCCGTAATCGGACTTGCAAATCAGACCCTGACGACGCCGGCGCTCATCGACTTTGTCGACAAATTTGCCTCGATGCTGCCGGAGGACGTCTGCACATATATTCGTCATATCCACCGCCGAAACGTGCTGCGCAACAATCGCCTCCTTGCTCAACTGGAGGAGGCCGTCGTTGCGATGAACGGCCTGGGAATTATGCCGATCATGCTCAAGGGGGCATCGACACTGGTGACCGCGCCCGAGGAGCGGCGAGGCGTTCGGCTAATGTCCGATCTGGACATTATGGTTATGCCAGACCAAGCCAGCATGGCAGTCGCCGCTTTATGTGCAATCGGCTACGACATTGATTATCAGACGCCTCCCGAAAGCCAGAAATGGCACGTCGAGCTGAATCGGTTGCAGGATGTCGGGACCATCGACCTGCAGCAGGCACCTCCAGGTCCTGCGTACCTCTACCAGAGCGTCGGGCATGCGCTGAACCATTGCGTCCCGGCGGCGCTGGGGCGGGGACACGTGTATATCCCGACGCCGACCTACCGAGCGCTCATGTTGATCATCCATGATCAATTTCAAGACTATGGGTATTGGCTCGGCGACCTCGACCTGCGGCACCTCGTTGAATTACGCGATCTGAACAATTCCGCCGAGGGCCTCGATTGGGGGGAGCTTAGCTCTCTTGTCTCGGGCGAATTGATGAAGAACGCGGCTGAAACCCAGCTGTTCGCTCTTGCTGAGCTGCTTGGCGTCGAGATTCCGCGCGCGTTGCGCTCCCGACTGATTCCCCGCCTGCAGTTCACGCGACAGTTGATGCAAGCACGCTTTCCGGCCACACGCGTGCCTTTCCTCGCAATGATGGCGTTGGATCTCGGAAATTACCGGAAGGCGGCAAGTGGCGCCCCGCAAGCCGCTGCGCGTTCGCGTGGATTGTGGTCCTTGCCGCGGGTGGACACCCTGCGGTTTCTGTTGAAGGCGGCCGTCGCGGTGCGCGCGGGGAAGGTCTAAACCACGAGCGCCTTCGATGAGGCTGGCACATCCCCAGGCGAATGTGTTCAATCAGACTGCGTGCGGAGCGAACTGGTAGCTGCCGATCCGTTGGGCCAACGATCTCGCGCATGCCGGCATTTGCAGTGGCGGGCCATCAATGGTCGTGGCCACCAGCGTTCCGGTTGGACGCTTCGCCGTTCTCGCGAATCCTGAACTCCTCCAGCGTGTGCCCTGATTGGAGTGCGGCGACCAGCCAGCGCGGCTGTTTGCCACGCCCGGACCAGGTCTCGGTCGGTTTGAGAGGGTTGAAGTATTTCGGCACGACCTTTGGGTATTTGCGGCGGGGAGGCTGGCCCGTCTCTGTCGCCCCGCCCTCCGCCCCACCGAGTTGATCCGGTTGATTGAGTTGCGCCAGACGCTTTTCCAACTCCCGCTTTTCGGCTGTGATCTTTTCGGCAAGAATCTTTGTTAGCTCCTCGTGGAGGAGCCATAGTTCTTCAAAGTCCATGGCTTCGAGATCCTGCCTGCGCATCGCATTCCCGTCACCGTTAGACCGACGCCCTCCCTACCTGTCGTCTCTCACGCCGATACCGTTTTTCGAGTGGCGAATAACAGATAGGAGATCAAGGCTGGTCTTTCAAATTGACGCGATAATAAATAAATAATATATTATTTAATATATATCGCGAGGATTATTTTTATCGATTTATTAGTGAGTGAGGAAACCTTGCTGCAAGCTCGAAGAGAAACAACGGATATTATCGACCGCCCGTTGGGGCGTCTTCAGGCGGCGGTCAGTCGGTTTATCGCTCCCTCGGCGGCATTGACCGATATCCAGGCTTTGAAGCTGCAAATCCAGCTGCGACGGCTCGCCCTGAGAGACATCTCAGTCATAAGTTCACGGTTGCAGCGGACCGACGGGCGGATTTCAGGAGGATTGCCAACGAAGAAAGGGAGCCTTGCCCGCCGGTCGTGTTCGCCGAGGGGGCGGCGTGGCAGATGGATCTCCCGACCCGCTTAACGGGCCATTCTTCGCTTGAGTCGAGGCGTCGGTGCACGTAGGGCGCGTGCTGTTACTGTGGCCGCTATTAAATTGCGGATAATCCTTTTTTCAGTCTTGATTGGAACCGGCGACGCAGTTATGTGGAGCACCACTTGCTGTTCGGTTCCACGTATTTTTTTGGGGATCTGACCCACTTAGGTTCTTGATTACTCGGCCGGGACAATATTAAATGGGCGCAACCACAGGATGCTAGCATGTCGACCAAGAAGCTCGAACTAGAAGCGATGTCCCTTGATGATCTATGGTCGCTTCATGAGGAAATTAGCGGCATTTTGTCGGATCGGATCAAGGCGGAAAAGCAGGAACTGGAGAAGCGCCTGGCGGTTCTCGGCGGCGGGATGGCTGCGTTAGCCGAAACAAGCGGGCCGGGCGTCTCTTCGACCGGCAAACCGAGGCGTAAATATCCGCGCGTACTGCCGAAATATCGTAACCCGCAGACTTCCGAAACCTGGTCGGGACGTGGCAAGCGGCCGCGTTGGCTGGTTGCTGCCATGAAATCCGGCCGCCGGATCGAGGAGTTTCGCATCGGAGAAGCGGCTCCGAAGCTTCGGCAGCGGGCGTGAGTGCTTGCTGCGCAATGGACTGGCGCAGCTCGGCGCTTTGCGTGGAGATCTGGTCTAGTAGGCGTTGCGCCCCCGCAATACCTCCATAGGAGTTCGCAACAGGATTGCGAGATCCAGCCGAAGACTCCAATTGTCGATGTACCAGAGATCGTACTGCACCCGTGCTTCGATCATCGGCGCCGTGGGCGTTGCGCCGCGGCAGCCATGGACCTGGGCCCATCCGGTCAGTCCCGGCCTGACCCTGCGGCGAAAGGCGTAGTTCCGCACGAGCTTGTTGAACTGTCCGTCGTGGGCCAGGGCATGCGGACGCGGGCCCACCAGCGACATGCTGCCCTCGAGAACATTTAGCAGTTGCGGCAGTTCATCGAAACTCGTCCGACGCAGCCATTTGCCCACACGGGTGACGCGTCGGTCGAGAGGGGTGGCCTGAGCGATCACGTTGCCGTCCTCGAGCACATGCATGGTCCGAAATTTGCGGATCAAGAATGTCCGGCCATTGAAGCCACAGCGTTGCTGTCGGAAGAATACGGGGCCGGGAGAATCCAGCTTGATTGCGACTGCAGCCAGCGCAAGCAGCGGTGCAGATATCGCCAGCGCGAGCCCCGCACCGACAACATCAATGATCCGCTTGGTCGCGCGTTCGAAGGAGCTAAGGGGACCGCGCTGTAATTCAACGCAAACGGCGCTTCCAAGACTCCGTGTCGGATGTCGAAGCAGTTCGGATGTCGTGCCGACGGGCACGAACATGATCGGGAACGGCAATACCCGGAGATCGGCGACCAGCGCCCGGAGCTCGGGCCATCGCTCGGGACTGGCCTCGACCACCACCTGGTCTAGCGGGGCGTTGCGAATATAGTCGATCACGCGAGAAGTGAGCCGCTTTCGACCGGCAGGCCCGAAGCCGATCGGCGGCAGGCTGAATCGTCCCTTGACGCAATATCCGTGCATAGCCAGGGCCTCCGGCAGGCCGGCATGCTTGGAAAGCGGTTGGTCACTAATTAGAACGATATTGGTGCTAGCGAATTTTCTTTCGCTCAGACCCCTTATCAGCAGCGACCTGACCCCCCATCGCTCGGCCACAAGTAACGCCAGGCCGACGATGGCAAAGAGTGGGCCTGCTTCCTGAGATGCGCCAGGGCGAATTGCAAAGCCGTACGCAGCCCAAATCATGAGCAACAGTGACGCCCAGGTCACGCAGACGGCACGAACCTGGTTCTTCAGCACGAAGAGCTCAATCGGACGATAGAGGCCTTGAGCCTTCAGCACAGAAGCCAGACAAGCTGCGCTGACCAGTGCCAAGCCAAATGCGTTGCCGTGGTCTCCCTCGGTCTGGCCGTTCTGGAACCGGTACAGCAACGTGGAGACGACGCTCGCGAACAAAATCGTCGCGATATCGGCACAGAGCGCAACGTGTTCGATCCGGTCATAACGCAGGGGCCATTTACGCCGGGAGACGGACGGCTCGAGACTGACACGAGCCGTATCATTCTGAATGGGAAGGTGTCGGTTCACGAAGTTCATTGCGAGGCACTCGGGATCGGTATTTAATCTATTATTAATCTATTGAATTTATCAAGTGAAAATAAAATTTAAATGTCGGCCGCATTAGCTTGGGTTCGAGCTTGGCGCATATGTTCGGTCGTCTGTCGTATCGAGCGGAATAGCTCGGGAACTACCGCGCTGTCCCGCGGCCCGGTGCCCTGTTCGACGGAGGGGAGTCCGTTCCGGCCTGAGGAACCCGAATCTCCTTGCGCATGCTTTGAAGAGCGGCTGCATCCCACTCCGAAATCAGGTTGTCCACCAAGCCCTTCCCCTCTGCCGACGCCGATTGATAAGCCGCAACGAGAGCGGGGCGGAGACTGGGCTGTTTGGTCAGGGCGATCTTGACGTCACGCTGCACCAGTTCACGCAGTTCGGGCTCGCTTACGACCGAGACATCGCCGAGGGCAACAGTCAGCCGCAGCGCAAGCAAGGCCAAATCGTTTGGTGCTGTGTAGTACGACAGTTTCAGCAAGGCCGGGACGTCATATTCGACTGATCTCTGCTCCCTCGAGAGCGCCGCCAGCATGAGCCAAAGATCACCTCGTAGTGGCGAGTACTGCAGTGCCCGTGCCAATACGGTCGGCGCGGCCGGATCGATTCCGATCTCCGGCCTTGAGGTCGCCGTTTCATTGGCGGCCGGCTGCGGCGCAGGAGTGAGCCTCCCTGGACGCAAATCGCCGTCACCGCGGAGCGAGTTCGGAACCGGTGCCCGCGGAAGGGATTGGCGTGCCGCTTGGCTGGCGGCAAGCGCTTCAACCGGCAAACCGCCCGGATACGATGGCTGAGCGAGCAGCCAGACTGTTTGCGCGATCAGGACGACTGCGATGGAGCCCAATCCAATACGCATTAATGCATTGCCCATCCCATATGTGCGTGTTGGCGCACATGTCGGGCCTGCACGACCCGGCTCACTTACGGGCCGCGTCGATTGCAACGGCAAGGCCGCAGTCTCTGTATCACGTTGGCTTTGAGCAACCGCCAGTCCGAACATGGCGGCAGCCAGCAGCGATGCGCCGAACTCGAGAATACCGTCCTCGACCAAAGCCAGCAGGGCCAGCGCGGTCGCAGCGCCGGAGCCAATGGCCGCGTAGACGTAGTCACGCCTTCGCCGCAGGGAACATCTGAGCAAGGCCGCGGCGCCAAGCAGCGCAACTGTCAACAGGCCATACAGAAAGGGGCGGCCCATTTCGATTGCGATGGCCGCAGCAGCCGTCGGGCGCTCTCGCAACGACGGTGCGGCGATATCGCGATGGATCGGCAGCAGTGCCACATACGTTCCTGCACCAGACCCCGCTTGGCCGGCATCTTGCAGCATCCGTTCCGTCGCCGCCGGGTTATGCGCGGATAGGGCGATCGTGAAATCGGTATTCTGCCTCACCGGCAGCAGGGTGAACGCCGCCAGTAGGAGAATTGCAGCCGTGGCAAGCACGCTCGCCATTCCCCAAACCCCATAGAACCAGTTCTGGATCGCGAACGCGGCGAGAACGATTCCCACTCCGAGCAGTGCAGCTATGGCAATTCCCGTCCCGTCTCCCCTGGCAAGGATCGCCGATAGGCAGAGAAACGTCGCCAGGAGCGCGAACGACAGGGTCGTCGCCAGCCGAAATGAGAGTTGCTTGACCCGGCGGCGTTCCTCGAACGCACGGGCCGTCATCGCTGCAGACAGCACCAGGCCCAGCACTGCCGGTACTGCGCCGGTCACGACCAGCATCGGACTGTCGCCGGGCGAGAGACCGTCCGCTCCCATCGTCTGCCGCATCAGCAAGTACGCACTGACGATCGCGGCGACCGAGACCAGCATGGTGAGGAGTTGCCAGGCTCGCTGCCTGTCCAGCGCGACGACAGTCGCGATGAGCGCAAGGGCGACAGCAGTACCGTAATGCAAGAATGCCCGCACGGTTGCGCCGATGTCCACCGTGAGCCGTTCAGCAAGGGGGACATTCAATGCCGCCGATGCGGTTGCCCATATCGGATTGCCGGAGCCGCGGATAGGAATTGGAGCGAGTTGAAGAGTCATGTAGATTATCGGTACAACGAGGATGGCGAGGAGAAAGAGTCCTAACCGTCGTACCAGGCACGCGATCGCGGAAGATGAGGCGAAGACACCGGTTGCCAGCACCGCCATCGCGAGAAGGACAGAGCATATAGCTCGCGCTTGCGGGATATCGGGCATTGCAAAGGCCGTGGCGAGGGACACCAAGAGTGCCAGCATCAGGAACCTGACGAGCATATAATGTCACCTCTCAGGCTTGGCGTTTCTCCGAAGACTCAGATCGGCGGGCCCTTCAACACTCAAACGGTAATGGTGCACGGCGACAGCCCGCTCAGGAGTTCGAAAGGCCATAGCGGACATAGTGACTGTCATCGTAATAATCGCTTCGGTAGGTGTCGTATCGCCCCATCGCCTTGATGTCAGTCTTGTTCAGTACTGCGCCGATCAGCGCGTCCGAGATCGTTGGGGCGGTGTGCAGTGCATGCTGTACGACGTCTATCTTCGTGCGTCCCCACTCGACGACGAGAACGTAACAATCGATCAGAGGAGCTGTGACCCGTACGTCGACAAGCGGACTCAGCGGCGGAAGATCGACAACGACATAGTCATAGCTTTGCCGCAGGCGATCGAAGAGCTTGCATATCGAGCCGTCGGACAGGATCTCGCTTGAGTGAAGCACGGGCCCGCGCGGAACGGCCGGAAGAACGGCAAGATTAGTCTTCGGATCCCGCCATATCACCTCCTCGAGTGAGCGATCTCCGTTCATGACTTCGATGATGCCATCCACAGCCTTGGGGACGAGACGGGCCGAGAGCGATGGATTCCGGAGGTCGCAGTCGACAATGATCACCTTCTTCCCGCTGTGTCCGATGAGTTGCGCCACGGAAGCGGCGATCGTGGTCTTGCCCTCATTTGGCAGGGCTGAAGTCACGCCAATCACCTGGTTTGGGGTCTTCGCCGGGCTATGATCGATCGCAATCTTGATCGCTCGGATGGCCTCTGTGTATCGAGAGAGAGGCATGCCCACGACGGCGCGATGAATGTCCGGTGCGGTCGAAAGTATTCGTTGGTTCGTGTCTTCCTGCTTTTGTTGCAGCCGGGCCGCCGGCCTCTGCTGTCGCGGCAAATTCAGGATCGGCACGAGCGACAGGCACGGCAGCTCCAACGCCGCCTCGAGTTGGGAGGACGTGCGGAAAACGCGGTCCATGACGTCTCGCACGAAACCGAGGAGCAGTCCCAGCGCGAGCCCTCCTAGAAGTCCGAAGCTCAGCACGACGTTCGCTTTCGGCTTGGTCTTGGTTTGAGCGGCGGAAGCGGGGAAGATGACCCGGGTCTCCGAGATCGGGAAGGTCTCTTGCTGCGTCGAGCCCATGTACTGCTGAAGGAAGGTGTCGTAGAGGCTCCGCAGGCTCTTGGCGCGGCTTTCCAGGTCTTTTATCGTCAGCTCTGCCGAGTTCGTGAGGCGAGATTGCGAAACCACAGCCGACAGTTGTTTTTCAATTTCCTGCTGCCGCTGTTTGGCAAGCTCGGCTTCACTGCGGCTGATCTCGGAGAGCCTTTTGACCTCGTCAAGGATCGAGGCGCGAAACTCGCGGAGTCGGTTTCGGATGTTGACGACGGCCAAATGATCGCGGCCGACGCGCGCCGTCAGCTCGGACTCGCGCCTGGCGAGTTCGAGATATTGCTGGCGCAAGGTGGTGATGATCGGACTGTTCATTGCGTCCGAGCCGATGGCATCCAGATTGGCGATGGAGGATGGCTTTGCCGGGTCGGTGTCGAGGAGAGTTTCGTAGCGCGACAGCTTGGCGGCGGCCTCCGAGCTCTGCGCCCGGGCTTGGGCTAGCCGAGTGTTAAGCTCGGTGATCTGCTGCTCGCCGATCGGCTTTCCGCCGGAAGAGACAATGTTGTTCTGGGACTTGTAGGCGTCGACCGCGCGTTCGGCGGTCAGCGCCTCTTCGCCGAGGTTCCGTAAGCGCTCCTGCAGCCAGCTTGTCGCCGTCCGACTGGCTTCGAATTTTGCGGCAAGCTGGTCGTTGATATAAGCCTTAGCAATTGCGTTCGCGATTTCCGCCGCCAACACCGGGTCCCTCGAAGTGAAGTTGACTTCAATGACGTGGCTAAAGCCGACGCGCCCTGCGGACAGGCGATCCAGGAAGTTGACAATTGCGGCTTCTGAGGGCTGGTCTGGGGCAGCCGATTGTGCCTCTTCGGCGGGATTTGATCCGAATCTGCGGAGCCAGCGCAGTAACCAAGAGTGCAACGGCCGGGATGGTTTAAAATCCGGATGATCGGCCAATTTCAACTTGTTGATCACGGCCACGGCGGTTGCCTGTGACTTGATGATCTGCAATTGGGTCTCGATTTGGGTCATGTCGACGATGGGTTCAGAAAGCAACGATTGCTTCTGGAGAAATTGCGCCCTCGGATTCTCGAACAGGACCTGTACTTGCGCGGTATAGTTCGGCGGAACCAGCCGAAGGTATAGAAGGCTGGCCGCGGCTGCGAGCGCGGCGCTGACAATGATCACGAGATATTGGCGCCGTAGAAAGATGAGAGTCGATTTGATCAGCTCACCGACGCCTGCCCCGTCCTGGCGGTCCGGCTGAATCTGCTTGGTGGTGAGACGTGCCCCATCGGTCTGGAGCGGATTGGTCTGAAGCATCGGACAATTCTCTCGGCTGTCGACAATCGCGCGAGCAGGACGCCGCCGACGCCTGCGGCAGCGCATTTAAAAATAGTATACTACTATAAATTTATATTGCAAATTAAATGGAGTTGGCATTAATAGAGGAGATTGGATTAAACGTGGCTGCAATAAAGGGCTGACGTCGATCAATTCCGATATTCCTGGCGGACGAGCGGAGCGAAACCGAAACCGGGCTACGCCCGTTTCCCATGGGAGGACAGCGGGAGGATCAGGCGGGTGGTTCGAAGTGGTCAAGCGGCTGCGTATCGGAGCGTGCGGTCATGCTGGAAGTGCGAAGTTTGGCGATTCCGGATGTCAAGATGGTCCGATCGAAGCGCTTTTCCGACACGCGGGGCTATTTCTGCGAGACGTTCCGCCGCTCTGCTTTTGCCGAAAGAGGAATTTCTCACGATTTCATCCAGGACAATCAGTCCTGCTCCGAGCGGGTCGGGACGGTTCGCGGATTGCACTTCCAGCGGCCTCCCTTCGCGCAGGCCAAGCTCGTCCGCGTGTTGAGGGGGGCGATTCTCGATGTGGTCCTCGATCTGCGACGACGGTCGCCGACCTTCGGCAAGCACGTCTCGGTCAAGCTGGACAGCGAAAGTGACGAGCAGTTGCTCGTTCCAAAAGGGTTCGCTCACGGCTTCTGCACGCTCGAGCCTCAAACCACGGTCTTTTACAAGGTCGATGAGGTCTACTCGCCGGACCACGATGGCGGCGTCTATTGGGCCGATCCGGAATTGGCGATCGAGTGGCCGGTAAAGGCCTCAGAGGCCCAACTTTCGCCGAAGGATCGAGCGCTTCCAACCTTCGACCAGCTCGCTTCAGTGTTTGAATAGAGGACGTGTCATGCGTGTCCTGGTGACGGGTGGAGCGGGATTTATCGGGTCTGCGGTCTGTCGCCAACTGGTCGCGGAAGTTGAGGCCTCGGTCGTCAATGTCGACAAGTTGACCTATGCGGCCAATTTGGCCTCGCTAGCATCCATCGACGGTACCAGCCGTTATCGATTTGAGCAGCACGATATCTGCGATCAGGAGGCGGTCACTCGTTTATTCTACAAATGGGAGCCGAGTGCAGTCATCCACTTGGCGGCGGAGAGCCACGTCGATCGGTCGATTACCGGCTCGGCAACGTTCATCAACACCAACATCGTCGGCACCTATACTCTATTGGAAGCAGCCAGGCGATATTACGAGGGACTTTCAAGCCAGAGACAGAGACAGTTCAGGTTCATTCACGTGTCGACGGACGAGGTTTATGGTTCATTGGGGCCGCTCGACTGCTTCCGGGAAGATACCCCTTATCGGCCGAGTTCACCCTATTCGGCGAGCAAAGCCGCCTCGGACCACCTCGCGCTCGCCTGGTACAAGACCTATGGTTTGCCGGTGATCGTGTCGAACTGTTCGAACAACTACGGACCGTTCCAATTCCCGGAAAAGCTCATTCCGCTGACGATTCTCAACGCGATTGAGTACAAGTCGTTGCCTGTCTATGGCAACGGCAGCAATGTGCGCGATTGGCTGCATGTCGAGGATCACGCAACGGGCCTGATCAGTCTGCTATTCAAAGGCAGGGCCGGAGAGAAGTACAATTTCGGCGGCGACAGCGAACGCTCAAACCTGCAGGTCGTCACCCAGATTTGTGACGTGCTTGATCGCTTGCGTCCAGGGCCGGCAGCGAGGCGATCGTTGATCTCGTTTGTGCCGGACCGTCCAGGACACGACGCACGTTACGCGATCGATGCATCCAAAGCTCGCAGCGAGCTGGGATGGCAGCCGACCCGAAGCTTCGAACAAGGTCTCGCCGACACGGTGGAATGGTATCTGGCCAGCGGCGCTTGGTGGGCACGGGCTCGCGATATAGTCTACGACGGCTCCCGTCTTGGCCTCCCAGCCACTCAACACTGAGGTTGCCAATGATCGAACGACCGATCCTGATTGCTGGTCGAAATGGCCAATTGAGCAGCTGTCTTCGTGATCTCGCCGCGCTTCGCAGCCTGCCTGCGGTGGCCCTCGGCCGTGAGGAGCTCGATCTCGAGATCCGGGACGGGATCGACAGGACGGTCGCCTCGGTCGCCCCCTGCATGATCATTAATGCCGCGGCCTATACGGCCGTGGATCTGGCGGAGTCCGAAGTCGGAAAAGCCTTCGGCATCAACCGCGACGGTGCGGCTGCGTTGGCGGATGTCGCATGGCAGAGAAACATTCCATTTGTACATTTATCGACCGACTATGTCTTCGACGGCGCCAAGTGCGAGGCTTACGACGAGGCCGACGTGCCGGCGCCGTTGAACACATACGGCGCGTCAAAGCTGGCCGGCGAGGCGGCCGTATTGGCGGCGCATCCCCTCGCGACCGTCGTCAGGTCGTCCTGGATCTACAGCTCAACAGGCAGCAACTTCGTTCGGACAATGTTGCGGCTGGCCGAAACGCGCCCGGTCGTAAGGGTCGTTTGCGATCAACATGGAAGTCCGACGTCGGCGGCGGAGCTGGCAGCAGCGCTCCTGCAGATTGCAGAGCGGTCACTCACCGATGACCGACGCATCGCAGCCGGCATCTTTCACGTGGCCGGCCAAGGGACAACGAGCTGGCACGGCTTTGCCGAAGCAATCTTCGACGGTTTGTCCCGTCGTGGGATGCGGCCACCGCTGCTGGAAGCGATCACGACGGAGCAATATCCGTGCGCCGCACGCAGGCCTGTGAACTCGCGCCTGGACTCGTCCAAAGCGGAACGCGTGTTTGGAATTCGATTGCCGGCCTGGCGCCACTCTCTCGAAACCTGTCTCGACCAACTTGTCGGAAGAGGAGACACCGATGCTGAAGGGAATCGTCCTGGCTGGCGGCAGCGGAACGCGGCTCTACCCGATCACACGTGTGGTCAGCAAGCAGTTGTTACCCATCTATGACAAGCCGATGATCTATTATCCCTTGTCGACGCTGATGCTCGCAGGCATCCGCGAGATCCTGGTCATCACGACGCCGGCAGATCGCTGCCAGTTTGAGCGTTTGCTCGGGAACGGAAGCCAGTGGGGCATCCGCCTCAGCTATGCGGAGCAAGTCCGTCCGGCGGGACTTGCGGAGGCGTTCATCGTCGGTGCTGATTTCATTGGCAGCGACCGCGTAGCGATGGTACTCGGAGACAACATCTTTTTCGGCGGCGGCTTGCGTGAACTGCTCGCCAGGGCCGCGGCACGCGAGGAAGGCGCTACGGTCTTCGCTTATCACGTCCGCGATCCGGAAAG
Organism: Bradyrhizobium sp. WSM1743; assembly: GCF_000473065.1. GTDB lineage: Bacteria > Pseudomonadota > Alphaproteobacteria > Rhizobiales > Xanthobacteraceae > Bradyrhizobium. The sequence continues at coordinate 5,879 of NZ_AXAZ01000025.1, read as the reverse complement.
ATACGGCGTTATTACCTTTGATGATGCGGATCGCCCGATCCGAATCGAAGAGAAGCCCAATAAACCGAGGTCCAATTGGGCGATCACCGGTCTTTATTTCTTTGACAACCGCGTTGTGCGGTTTGCCCGCCGTGTCGAACCGTCGCCGCGCGGAGAACTCGAGATCACCGATCTGCAGCTGCGTTATCTCTCTGCCGGCGCTCTCCACGTCGAGCGCATGGGGAGGGGGTTCGCCTGGTTGGACACTGGCACGGTCGAGTCGCTTATCGAAGCGGGGACGTTCGTGCAAACCCTCGAAAAGCGGCAGGGCATGAAGGTGGCTTGTCTTGAGGAGATCGCCTTCCGACAGGGCTTCATCGATCGAGACCAGGTTCTCGCGCTGATCCGGCCGCTGGAGAAGAGCGGGTATGGCAGCTATCTCAGTGACATCCTGCGGCTCCCGAGCGCCGAGTCCGTCCTCAGGATCGACCCTTAACTTAAACGAACGTTAAAACGTTGCTGCATTGAATTGACCGGCGTATTACTGTTAAATTAAATATATTTCTGAAGTAGATTTTGGGGACTGGCCATGCTGAAGCAAAGGCCGAGCGTCTTTTACCGAGGGCCTCTCCCTTTGGAAGAAGGTGATTTTGGCCAGACGAACCCCATCTTGGGCCGCTTACCCATCTGGGACGCAATCTTTCGGAGCAATCTGCCGGCGTGGTGGCTTGCTCCTTGCGCAGAACTGCCAGCTAGCAGTTCGGAACTCCAGGCCGACGCAACTGCCGGCGCAAATTGGGATCTGGGCGCAAGTTCTTTGCAGTTGCGCACAGGTTTCAGTGGCGCGCATGGTCTCGCTGTCGGGGCATTGCAGATTCCGCTGTCGAGCGCGAGGAGCTTTGTGACGCCTCCCGGCCGGCGCGATCCGGTGTGTACCCGAACCGGTGCCCAAGTGTGGAGCTTCGGCGTTAGCGTCGGTTCGACGACCGGGACGATCGGTTGGCAACAGGTCAATTTCGCAACGCCGGTCACGATTACGGCGGGGACCACTTACATCGCATCCTACCACGCCGCCGGAAACTACTCGGCCGATCTGAAACTGTTTGCCAGCTCCGTCACCAACGGGCCGCTGACGGCCCCCCTCGTCCGCGTCCAGTGGGGGCAACGGCGTCTACGCGTACGGGACCGGCAGCCTGTTGCCGACCAGCACATTCAATTCGACCAGCTACAGGGTCGACCGTCCTTTTCAGGCGCAACTGGCAGCACAGGAGTCGTGAGATGCACGCCGAAATCTATACCGACGGAGTGGACGAGATCACGGTTGGCGGTTCGATTGTACGTGTAGACCTGGTTAGTCTTTCGCCCACGGAGCGAGACGCCAACAACGCCCCCAAAAAGGTGTTCCGTCAGCGGCTCATCTTCTCGGTGGAGTCGTTCGCAAACTCCGTCGAGGTGATGCAGAACGCCCTTCAAGGATTGGTCGACGCCGGCGCGGTCCGGCGCAACCAGCCGAGGCAGCCGACTGCAATGCCGCATACCGGTTCGTCACCCGAGCGCGATATGTCCGATCTGAACAGCCCGCGGTCTCCGAATGTCTCGACCAATTTCCGTTGAAGGCGAAAGCCCCGTGAGCGTGCAGGCATGTGTCGCGGCACCCGACGAAACGCCGCGCTCGGCGGCCCACACGGCACTGGAATGTCTCGCCAAAGTCGCCGCCTATCATGGCATCGATCTTCCCACCGAGCGCCTCCGCCACTCCTACGCTGTCGACGGGACTCCGCTCTCAATCAACCTCCTGCTGCGCATGGCAAAGGATGCAGGCCTGCGCGCGCGAGCCACGCACCTCAATTGGGAAGAGCTATTTCGTTTGGGGGAGGCATATCCGGCTCTCATTCGGCTCAACAACGAGAATTGGGTTCTCGTGCTTGGTGCAGGGCAGGGACCCGATGGGGTGGAGGCCGTTGGCATCTCCGATCCGCTCGCCGAGCGTCATGACGAGCCTCTGGTCGTCGACAGAGACCGGTTCTGCGCCAGATGGGGCGGAGACGCGATACTGATCAAGCGCGAGCGTACATTTGAAAACCGCACGGCGTTCGGGCTCCGTTGGTTCGTTCCCGAACTGTTTCGTCAATGGCGGCTGTTCGGCGACGTCGCGATAGCCGCCGTTCTGCTCTATGCGCTGGGGCTGGCCCTTCCGATCTTCTTTCAGCTCGTTATCGATAAGGTTCTGGTTCACGAGAGCTTCACCACTCTGTACGTGCTCGCCGCCGGCGCGGGCACTGCGCTCGCCTTCGATGCGATATTTGGCTTTCTGCGACGATATCTACTGCTCTATGCGACCAACAGAGTCGACATCCGGGTCGCGACCAAGACGTTCGGCCATCTTGTCGGCCTGCCGGTGACCTTCTTCGAGCATATCTCAGCCGGCGTCCTGGTGAAGCATATGCAGCAGGCAGCCCGGATCCGCGAGTTCTTGACCGGACGGCTGTTCCTGACCACGCTGGACACGCTATCGTTATTCGTCTTTTTGCCGGTGCTCGCACTGTACAGCATCAGACTGACAGGTGTGGTTCTGATCTTTACCGGCATCACCGGAGCCGTCGTCGCCTTGCTGATGGGACCATTCCGGCGGCGTCTTTATGATCTATACCAGGCGGAAGGCGCGCGTCAGGCTCTCCTCGTCGAAACCATTCACGGCATGCGCACAGTGAAGTCGCTGGCGATGGAGCCGTTGCAGAGCCAGGTTTGGAATGATCGCTGTGCGCAGTCTGTCTCCATGCGGTTTGGGGTTGAGAAGATTTCGGCGAGCGCCCAGGCGGTCACCGGATTTCTCGAGAAGATGATGACCCTGGGGATTATCGTGTTGGGGGCGCTTGACGTGTTCAATGGCGAAATGACGATTGGCGCGTTGGTTGCGTTCAATATGTTGGCAGGGCGGGTCTCTGGACCGCTGGTCCAACTCGTGACCATGGTGCACGAATATCAGGAAGTCGCCCTCGCGGTCGCAATGCTCGGCGAGGTGATGAACCAGAAACCGGAACGTGACGGCAAGAAGGACGGGCTGCGGCCCGACTTCGCTGGCAAGATCGAGTTCGAGAATGTCTCGTTCCGCTACGGACCAGAGGGCGCACGGGCGCTCGATAATGTCTCCTTCTCCGTTGACCCGGGTTCGATCTTCGGGATCGTTGGCCGGAGCGGCTCCGGCAAGACAACGCTGACACGCCTGATTTCGGGAATGTATCCGGTACAGCAGGGATTGCTCCGCATAGACGGATATGACTCGAGGGAGCTCGACCTCGCGCATCTCCGCCGGAATCTTGGAATCGTCTTGCAAGACAATTTCCTGTTTCGCGGCACGATTCGCGAAAACATCGCCTGCGTGAAGACCGATGCGACCTTCGCCGAGGTCGTGAACGCGGCCCAACTGGCGGGAGCCGACGAGTTCATCGAACGGTTGCCACGCGGCTTTGATACGCTCTTGGAGGAGGATGCTTCGAATCTGTCTGGCGGGCAGAAGCAGCGGCTTGCGATCGCGAGAGCTCTCATTCTCAACCCACGGATCTTGATTTTCGACGAGGCGACAAGCGCACTCGATTCCGAGAGCGAAATGATTATCAAGCGCAATCTTCGGCGCTTGGCGGCGGGGCGAACCGTCATCTTAGTCTCGCACCGCCTCTCGATGTTGGCGGGAGCGAACCAAATATTGGTGATGGACCGCGGCCGGATCCTCGATGTGGACCATCACGATCGCCTGTTGTCCAAGTGCACGATTTACCGGCATCTCTGGAATCAGCAGATGAAGCACATCACATGACTACGATAGAGAAACCACGCGTCCAAGCGAAGCTGGATAGCCTGGCGTCTCCCAGGGTCGAACGACGGACGAGGCTTTCGAGCCGCATCTCGCGACACCGGCGGATCATCGCCGAATTCCAGTCCGATGCGGTCGAGATTGAGCAGCAGACGCCGCCGCGCGTCGCGCGGCTCACGCTGTATAGCGTGCTTGCGCTGATTGTTGTCGCGGTTGTGTGGGCATCGGCATCGCAGGTGGACATGATCGTCACGGCGCAGGGGAAACTGATCACCCTGCGCCCCAACATCGTCGTACAGCCGTTGGAAACTTCCGTGATCCGGGAGATTCACGTCAAGCCCGGCGATCGCGTCAACCGCGGTGACCTGTTGGCGACGCTCGATCCGACATTCTCGCAGGCTGATCTCGATCAGTTGCGAAGTCGAGTCGCAGCCTTCGATGCATCCATCGATCGGCTACGCGCGGAGTTGGACGGAGCGGACTATGTGGTCGATGATAGCTCGAGTACGGATCAAGATCTGCAGCGCAAGATGTACTTGCAGAGGAAGGCTGCCTACGATGCCCAGAATCAAAATTACGACGCGCAGATCGCTTCCGCTCAAGCCAACCTGAGGACGGCACAAAATGAAGAGCCTGTCCTCGTTCAGCGCCTCGACACGATGCAATCGATTGAGACCATGCGTAACACGCTGATGGACAGGCAAGTCGGTTCGAGGCTGAACTTCCTACTGTCCCGTGATGCGCGGCTCGAGGTTGAGAGCAACCTGGCGCGCGTTCGCGGCAATATCGCTGACAGCACGCACCGGCTGGACAAGGCTCGTGCTGATCAGAAGTTCTTTGCCGAGGATTTTCGGCGCACGACCTTTCAGGAGCTGCTGGAGATTCTGGCAAAGCGGAACAGCGCCGCGGAGGAATTAAAGAAAGCCGAACTTCGCCGGCAGTTGATCGTGCTGCAGGCGCCGGCCGACGCGGTGGTACTGGACATTGCCAACCGGACGGTTGGGTCGGTGGTCCGCGAGGCCGAGACGCTGTTCGTACTGGTCGCGCGCGATGTGCCGCTCCAGGCCGAGGTCAATGTCGAAGGCAGGGATATCGGCCAGGTGTCGGTTGGACAATCCGTCAGGATCAAATTCGAGGCGTTTCCATTCCAGAAGTACGGGACCGCGTCGGGAGGAGTTCGCGTGATCAGTCAGGACTCCTTCCTGCCGGACCCGAAGGCCGAAGGTGCGCGCCGGGCATCGACGCCCTATTATCGCGTGCTGGTCGATTTGTCGGACACGCACCTTCGGCTGCAGCCCGAGCGCGTGCAGCTAATCCCCGGCATGGCGGTCACGGCCGAGATGAAGGTCGGGAAGCGCACGGTCATTTCCTATTTTATCTATCCGCTGCTTCGTGGACTGGATGAAAGCATCAGGGAATACTAAGCATTCCATGCATCCACCGTTCTGCCAATGCCGTTTCGCGTTCTTCCGACTCTCTACATGAACAAATCAAGATCTGGAAAACTGCTCCCCACTTCGGCCGGCCCACGAAATCCTACGCGCCTCATCTCCGACTATTGATTGCGCGCGACGGGGTTTTTGCCCTACAGGTCGTGCCGGTTTTCGACCTGCTCAAGCCCTGTCGGGGAGGGCACAATCATCCCACCCTCTTATGCTGCGAGTTGCGGTCTGAATACCACGTCGGCGTAGTAATTGCTTGCACTGAAGGTATTCGAGGGGAACAGCCCGGCGGTGTCGGTTCCTCCATACGCATAGACCCCGTTGCCTCCTGAAATCGAGGCGGAGGACGGCGCGGTCAGCGGGCCGCTGGTGAAATCATTGGTGAAGAAATTGGGGGTCACGACATAAGCTCCGCTCGTGTGATACGAGGCGATATAAGTCGTGTTGGCGGCGATCGAGACCGGCGTTGCCAGCGTCACGGTCTGCCAGCCGGTCGCCGTGGTGTTGGTGAAGGTGGCGCTGGCGAGCTTGGTGCCGGTCGCGCTCCAGAGGTCGAGCAGATCCGTGCCGGTGTCGCCCGGGCTGCGGTAGAACTTCAGCGCGGTGATCTGGCCGGCAGACGACGAGGTAAACTTCACGCCGACCTC
>NZ_AXAZ01000024.1 GCF_000473065.1 Bradyrhizobium sp. WSM1743 | reverse complement strand
CTTGATGGCCGACCACGGCATTCTCTGCAGCATGAGCCGTTCCGGCAACGTGTGGGACAACGCGGCGATGGAGAGCTTCTTCTCGTCGCTCAAGACCGAACGGACCGCCAACAAGATCTACCGAACCAGAGACGAGGCACGAGCCGACGTGTTCGACTATATCGAAAGATTTTACAACACGATCCGCAGGCACTCGACCATCGGCTATCTCAGCCCGGTTGAGTTCGAGCGCAAGGTGGGATTAGCTTAACCTGGTGTCCATCAAACCGGCAGCAGCTCACAGAACTTAATCTTGCGCAACCTTGCTCGATCGCGAGCGGGAATATCGCCTGCGCTCAAAGGCGACGACATGAGCAAGCGCCCGATGCTCGGGACTTTCGACAGCCGTAGCCATTCGTCATAACTTAGGACCACCGCCTGCTTCTTGCCGTGACGCATGATCACCACGGGCTTGCCGTCGATCGCATCATCGACGATCGCTGAGAGATTAGTCTTTGCATCACGGAGTTGAACTTCGCGCACGGCCGGCCTCTCTGATGGTTGTAGCTCGGGCGGCCACGCGGACTGGGCCATTCCTCACAGAACGACCCAATGTAATGGATTGCGCTAATACAAGGAGTGGGTAGAGCGGAAGCAAAACCCATCAACCAAGTTTTTTTCGCCGCGACGGGTTTCGCTGCGCTCTACCCATCCTACGGGCTCGGTTCATAATAGATGATCCAATCACCGAGGCAGGCTTCAACGCGACGCAGATACTGGCTTGGAAACTGGTATCGTTCAGCGGGGCTGTCATCGTAGATCGAGTCCGATCGATGGATGAATACCCCAAATCCCATAATTCGTCGCGCCGCCTGTCCGGGAAGTAACGACTAGCTCAGCGATGTTAAGCTTGGAGAGCTACCCCTACTCCCACTCAATCATTTCGGACGACTTTTCATCGTTGATCTACAAGCACAAATCTTCAAGTCTGACGGACAACTGCCGACGGTATACCCGTCGCAATTTTCCGGTCTTGAATTCACAGAAAAATTTGGGCCGTTCGCATTCTCGGCGATTTCGCCACCTATCGGAGTCAATCGACTGATCAGCGCGGCCTGCGTGGACAAGAGTGCCATTACCGCCACGGTTGGGCGCATGTTCAAATACCGTCAGGGATCAGAAGCGCGCTAGTCGGTGGTCCGATGGGCCCTCACGTACCGTCGCCACGATCACCCGACCGGACGCGACGAGTGTGAGCTACCTCCAAGTTCTCATGCTGAGGACCGTGAACCGTAGCTCGCACCCGCATCTCTGGAATGAAGGTCCTGGTTTACGTTAGTGGGGACGCCCTTTTCGGCGGAACGGGTGTCCTGTCGACACCGTTGATATAACATGCTCTTTTCTTCTATCGCGCGTCATCTACAGTCCTCGCCACGAAGCTCGGAGCTCGGCTAGGAGTGCCATGCCTGCCCGATCGCGTTTTGCAGGCTCGTATCGTTCGGGAGCGTATTGTTGCCCGACGACGTCGGATCGAAACCGGGATGTCCGGCCGAATAGGTCGCCATGGCTTGCACGAGCTGTGACACTTGGCTGTCGAGCTTCAATCCGCCCGCGACGATCTCCTGAAGCTGGTTGGCGCTACCGGCGAACCAGTTGTTCACCGTGACATTGGTGCTGGAGCCCAGAACATCGATCTGCAGGTTGTTGCCAGATTGCAGGAACCAGAGGTTTTGGTCGGTGAGGCCTCCGGTGAAATCGAGATCGTTTTCGGTGCCTACGCTCTGCGCCGCGGTAATGGCGACGTGACCGCTGCCCGTCGTCGCAAGGTACGTGTTGTTGGTGTTGCCGTAGGGTCCGACACGCTGGCGAGAATCGCGTTGTTGGCCTGGCTCGGCAGTGTCACCGTGCCCGAGAACGAGCCGTTCGACTGCACTGTGGCCGTGCCGACCGACACGCCGTTGTCCGTCCATATCACCGTCCGCCCCGCAACCGCGGCGGCGCCGCCCGAGACGACGTTGCCGGACGCGGTCTGCGCCGAGGTGTTACCAGGCACCGGCGCGGTGCCGATCACTAGGCTGGGCGCGATGGTGTCGAGCGTGTCGACGACAGCAGCGCTCGCGCCGGCCACGCATAAGGATGCAACCCGTTGGTATTGTTGAACGACGTCAGCACCGCCGGTGTGCTGGCATAGGTCAATGGGGTCAGATAGGCGCTGCTGCCATCCGACAGCTTGAACGTGGTTGTCCCGCTGGTGTTCGGCGCGCCTGCGGTGGGGGTGAAGACGAGCGCATCCAGCTCGCTCGTGATCACGGAGGCCGTACCTGACAAGGTGTAGGTCGTGCCCGAACCGCTCAGTCCCGTGCCCGACAGCGTTCCCCCTGCTCCACTCAAAGTAATGGTCAGCGTATCGGTCGCCCCGGAATTCGCATCGCCGATGGTCACGCCGGTGAACGGGTTGACCGGCGCCTGCGACGTGGTGGTCTGCCCGGCATGAGCGCCGGTGATGGTCGGCGCGACACGAAGCGTGTCCACGATCGCCGCACTGTTGCCGGTAATGCCGAGGGCTGTCCGTGACGCTGGCAACGATCGAATTCGCGCCCACATTCGGCAGTGTTACGTTGATGCTGAAGGTCCCGTTGGACTGGACCGTTCCCGAACCGAGCACCGTCCCGTTATCGGTCAGGGTGACGGTTTGACCGGCGACAACCGCGTCAGTGGTGACGGTGCCCGTGATCGTCTGAGCCGCTGTGTTGACGCCTCCCGCGGTGCTGGTGATGGTGACCGTCGGCGGCACGGGAGGAATTGTGTTGGTCACCGTCGTGGTGCTGTCGCCCGTCGGGATGAATGTTGCCTGAGTGCCCACAAGCTCAATTACGGCACCGCCACCACCGCCGGCACCGCCGCTCGAGGTCGTGCCGATGAGGTCGCCCGCCGCGTCGAGAGACAGGTTGCCGTCCGGATAGCCGCCGCCCGCATAGGTCAAGAACGACAGAACAGTCAATGCGCCGTAGCTGCCGCCGGTGTTGGCGATTTCGAACAGGGTGCCGTAATTGTTGGCGCCTCCGCCGGATGCTGCCCCGAAAAGATTACCTGCCGCATCGATGATCAGGCCGTTCTGCGGGTTTGCACCATTCGTGCCATTGAACGAGGCGAGTACCGTCGGCGCGCCGTAGCTGCTGCCGCTCTTGACCAGTTCGAACACGGTCCCTTTGTTATTGGCTCCGCCGTTCAATGTCGTTCCGAACAGATCACCGACCGCATCCGCCACCAAATTGCCATGGGGATTCGCGCCGTTCGTGCCGCTGAACGACGCCAGGATGGTCGGCGTGCTGCTATAGCTGCCACCGCTCTTGACGATTTCAAACACTACGCCGTCGTTGTTCGCTCCCCCGCTTGACGTCGTTCCGAACAGGTTTCCGGCAGCGTCCGTCAGCAGGCTATCGACGGGTCCCGCACCATTGGTGCCGTTGAATGTGACCAGTACGGTGGGCGTGTTGCTATAGGAACTTCCATTCTTGACGATCTCGAAAATCGTGCCATCGCTGTTGGCACCCCCGCTCGACGTCGTTCCGATGAGATTGCCCGCAGCATCCATGATCAGGCTGCCGACGGGGTAAATGCCGGTGGTACTGCTTAACGTGGCGATCGTGGTCGGCGAACTGCTATGGGTGCTACCGCTCTTGACGATTTCAAAAACAGTGCCGTCGCGGTTTGCCCCACCCCCTTCCGTGGTTCCGAACAGGTTGCCAGCGGCATCCATGATGAGGCCACCGTACGGGGCTTGGCCGTTGGTGTTGTTGAACGAGACCAGAACCGATGGTGTGCTGCTATAGCTGCTTCCGGTTTTGACTATCTCAAACACTTCGCCGCCGTTGTTTGCTCCGCCACTTGGCGTCGTCCCGAACAGGTTGCCGGCAGCGTCCATGATCACGCCGGCGATCGGGTCATTGCCATTGCTGCCGGCGTTGAACGATGCCATGAGCGTCGTCGCGGCGGCGTAGATTGCGGCGGTGGTGTAGCCCGAACTGCCGTCCGACAGCTTGAAGGTGGTCGTCCCACTGCTATTCGGCGCGCCGGCCGCGGGGGTGAAGACAAGCGCGTCCAGCTCGCTGGTGATCACGGACGCCGTGCCGGACAAGGTATACGTCGTGCCCGAGCCGCTCAGGCCAGTACCCGACAACGTGCCCCCTGCTCCGCTCAACGTAATCGTCAGCGTGTCGATCGCACCGACATTGAGATCGCCGACGGTCACGCCGGTAAACGGATTGACCGGAGCCTGCGACGTGGTGGTCTGTCCGCCATGGGTGCCGGTGATGGTCGGTGCGACGCTGCCAAGCGTGTCGACCACCGCCGCGCTTGTGCCGGTGTTGCCATAGCTGTCCGTCACTGTCGCGACGATGGAGTTCGAGCCCTGGTTCGGCAGCGTCACATTGGCGCTGAAGGTCCCGTTGGCCTGGACCGTCGCGGTCGCCAGCGCCACGCCGTTGTCGGTCAGGGTCACGGTCTGGCCGACAACGGCCGCCGTGCCGCCGGAAACGACGGTGCCGGTGATGGTCTGCGCAGCCGTCTTGCTTGCCTCAGCGGCGCTCGTGATCGTCACCGTCGGCGCGACGTTGTCCAGCGTGTCGACGACCGCCGCACTGGTGCCGGTGTTGCCGAGACTGTCGGTGACGATTGCAACAATCGAATTGCTTCCCTGGTTCGGCAATGTCACGTTGACGCTGAAAGAACCATCCGACTGCACAATTGCTGTAGCCAGAGTCGTGCCGTTGTCCACCAGCGTCACGGTCTGGCCGGCGACCGCTGCTGCGCCGCCGGAGACGACCGTGCCCGTGATGGTCTGCGTAGCGATCTTGCTCGCCTCCGCCGCGCTGGTGATCGTGACCGTCGGGGACATACTGTCCAGCGTATCCACGACCGCAGCACTGCTGCCGGCGTTGCCGTAGCTGTCCGTCACCGTCGCCATGATGGAATTGGCGCCCTGATTCGGCAGCGTGACATTCGCGCTGAAGCTGCCGTTCGCCTGAACCGTCGCAGTGCCGATCGTCACGCCGTTGTCCGTCAGGGTCACGGTTTGACCGACCACCGCAGCGGCGCCGCCGGAGACGACCGTGCCGGTGATGGTCTGTGCCGCCGCGTTGCTGGTCTCCGCGGCACTGGTGATCGTCACCGTTGGCGCGACGTTGTCCAGCGTATCCACCACGGCCGCACTGCTGCCGGTGTTGCCATAGCTGTCCGTTACCGCCGCGACGATGGAGTTTGCGCCCTGGTTCGGCAGCGTCACGTTGGCGCTGAAGCCACCGTACGCCTGCACGGTCGCAGTGCCGATCGTTACGCCGTTGTCGGTCAACGTCACGGTCCGGCCGACCACGATTGCCACGCCCCCCGAAACGACGGTGCCGGTGATGGTCTGTGCCGCAACATTGCCGGCCTCCGCCGCGCTGGTGATCGTCACCGTCGGCGCGACATTGTCCAGCGTATCGACCACGGCTGCGCTGCTGCCGGTGTTGCCATAGCTGTCCGCAACCGTCGCGACGATCGAATTGCTGCCCTCGCTCGACAGCGTCACATTGGCGCTGAAGCTGCCGTTCGACTGCACCGTCGCGGTGCCGATCGTCACGCCGTTGTCGGTCAAGGTCACGGTCTGGCCGACCACCGCAGCCGCGCCGCCGGAGACGACGGTGCCGGTGATGGTCTGCGTCGCGACATTGCCAGCTTCCGCGGCACTGGTGATCGTGACGGTCGGGGCGACGTTGTCGAGCGTGTCCACCACCGCCACACTGGTTCCGGTCACGCCGAGGCTATCGGTCACGCTGGCGACGATGGAGTTGGCCCCCTGGTTCGGCAGCGTCACGCTTATGCTGAAGCTTCCGTTCAACTGCACCGTTCCCGTTCCCAGCACTGTGCCGTTGTCGGTCAAGGTGACAGTCTGGCCGGCGACGACCGCATCGACGGATGTCACCGTGCCGGTGATGGTCTGTGCCGCGATCCGGTCCGCCACGACGGCGCTCGTGATCGTGACCTTCGGCGGAGCCGGCGGGTCGCTGTCTATCACCGTCGTGGTGCTGTCAGCAGTGACGACCGGCTTCGCGAGCGTAAAGACGACACCGTCGTTGCTGCCACCGCCGACTTCCGTCATTCCAAACATATTGCCGTAGGGATCGATGATCAGGCCGCCCGTCGGATCGGCGCCATTCGACCCATTGAACGAGGTGAGCGTCGTCACTGTGCTGCTGTATCCGCTGGCGGTCTTGACAATCTCAAACAGGGTGCCGTCGCTGTTCGTGCCACCTCCTCCTGTCGCACCAAACAGATTCCCGGCCGAGTCCATCACCAGGTTTCCGCTGGGGCCAAAGCCGTCGCTGAAGTAGGCAAGCGTTGTCAGCGTCGTGCTGTAGCTGCCGCCGTTCTTGGCGAGCTCGACCACGGCGCCGCCCCCGCCGTTGACCGTCTGGGCCGTCATTCCGAACAGGTCGCCAGCCGCATCCATGATCAGACCGGTGGAGAAGGCTCCAAAGCCGTTCGTTCCGGCGAACGAATAGAGCGTGGTGATCGTCCCGCTACCCTTGGCGAGCTCAAAAATGGTGCCGACATTGTTGGCCCCGCCGCTGGCTGTCGTTCCAAACAGATTTCGTGTTGACGAGCTCGAACACGACGCCGTCGTCGGAAGGACCGCCGGCTGCCGTGCCCAGGAGATTTCCGTTAGCGTCCAGGGTCAGCGTGCTCGTTGGATCGGACACGCCGGAGGCAAACGTATACAGGGTCGACAGCGTGTAGCCGAGCTGCCGTCGGATTGCACTGTCGCGGTCCCCAGCAGCACGCCGTTGTCGGTCAAGGTCACGGTCTGGCCGACCACGGCCGCCGTGCCGCCCGACACGACGGTGCCGGTGATCGTCTGCCCCGGGTTCCGGCTGCCTTCCGCCGCGCTGGTGATCGTCACCGTCGGCGGGATGGTGTCGAGCAGGTCGACGACGCCCGCGCTGCTGCCGGTGTTGCCATAGCTGTCCGCGACCGTCGCGACAATTGAGTTCGCCCCCTGGTTCGGCAGCGTGGCGTTCAGGCTGAAGGTTCCGTCAGACTGCACCATTGCAGTGCCCAGCGTCACGCCGTTGTCCGTCACGGTCACGGTCTGGCCGACGACTGCGGCTGCGCCGCCGGATACGACCGTGCCGGTGATCGTCTGGGCGGCGATGTTGCTGGCTTCCGCGGCGCTGGTGATCGTCACCGTCGGGGGAATGTTGTCCAGCGTATCCACCACGGCCGCACTGCTGCCGGTGTTGCCATAGCTGTCCGTGACCGTCGCAACGATGGAATTCGTGCCCTGGTTCGGCAGGGTCACGTTCGCGCTGAAGCTTCCGTTTGCCTGCACCGTCGCCGTGCCGATGGTGATGCCGTTGTCAGTGAGCGTCACGGTCTGGCCTGCGACGGCCGCCGTGCCGCCCGACACGACGGTGCCAGTGATCGTCTGCCCCGGGTTCCGGCTGCCTTCCGCCGCGCTGGTGATCGTCACCGTCGGCGGGATGGTGTCGAGCAGGTCGACGACGGCCGCGCTGCTGCCAGTCACGCCGAGGCTGTCGGTCACGCTGGCGACGATGGAGTTGGTACCCTGGCTCGTCAGCGTCACGTCGACGCTGAAGGAGCCGTTCGCCTGCACCGTCCCCGTGCCCACCAACGTGCCGTTGTCGGTCACGGTGACGGTCTGGCCGGCGACGACCGCATCGACGGATGTCACCGTGCCGGTGATGGTCTGGACTACCGTGCGGCCAGCTTCCGCCGCGCTCGTTATCTGCACGGTCGGCGGCGCGGGATGCTCGAGCGTATCGACGACGGGCGCACTGGTGCCAGTGACACCGAGGCTATCGGTCACGCTGGCTACGATGGAGTTGGCGCCGAAGTCCGAGAGCGTCACGCTGGCACTGAACGAGCCGTCCGACTGGACAATTGCCGTTCCCACCACCGTGCCGTTGTCCGTCAACGTCACGGTCCGACCGGTAACGGTGGCATCGGCCGAGGTGGCCATGCCCGTGATGGTCTGGACCGCGGTCACGCTCGCTTCCGCCACGCTGGTGATGGTCACGACCGGAGGTGCCGGCGGATCGGTATTGGTCACCGTCGTCGTAATGTCGGTCGTCGTGATCGCCTGCGGCGGACGGGCTGGAATCTCGAAGATGACACCAGCCTCGTTGGTTCCGCCGACCTCGGTCATCCCGATCAGATTGCCGTCGGGATCGATGATCAGGTCGCCCGTCGGAATGGCGCCATTGGCAAGGTCGAACGAGGTGAGCGTGATCGCCGTGTTGCTGTATCCGCTGGCGGTCTTGACAATCTCGAACACGGTGCCGTCGCCGTTAGCGCCACCGCCTCCTGTGGCACCAAACAGATTCCCGGCCGAGTCCATCACCAGGTTTCCGCGCGGGCCTGCACCGTCGGTCAGGTAAGCAAGCGTTGTCAGCGTCGTGCTGTAGCCGCTGGCGGTCTTGGCGAGCTCGACCACCGCAGTGCCACCGCCGTTGACCGCCTGGGCCGTCATTCCAAACAGATCGCCGGCCGCATCCATGATCAGGCCGCTGTCAAAGGCCCCCAAGCCGTTCGTCCCGGCGAATGAGTACAGCGTCGTGATCGCCCCGCTACTCTTGGCAAGCTCGAAGATGGTGCCGTCGCCGTTGGCTCCGCCGCTAGTGGTGGTTCCGAACAGATCGCCGGCCGCATCCATCACCAGTCCACCGGCCGACGGCTCATTGCCATTGATTCCGCTGAACGAGGCCAGCACAATCGGTCCGCTGTAGGTACTGCCGCTCTTGGCGATCTCGAACAGGGTGCCCTTGTTGCTGTTGCCGCCGGCCGCGGTCACGCCGAAGAGATTGCCCGACGCATCCCCGATCAGCTTGCCTTGCGGACCATTTCCGTTCGTTCCGTTGAATGTTGCAATCGTCGTCCCCGTGAAGCTCCCGCCGGACCTGACTAGCTCGATGACGGAGCCGTAGCCGGCGGCGCCACCGGCCGTGGCGGTGAACAAATTGCCCGCCGAATCCATCGTCAGGGTACTCGTCGGGTCGGACTGGCCATTCCCCAGGTTGAAAAGATCGATCGGCGTGCTGGCGTAGCCGTCGCCGATCTTGGGAAGGACGAACACGTCGCCTCTGCCGTCGCCGCCGAATTGCGTGGTTCCGAACAGATTGCCGGCCGCGTCTTCAATCAGGCCGCCTGCGGGTTGCTTGCTGAGGGTGCCGTCGAACGACGTCAGGACCTTCGGCGTATAGCCCGTGCTGGCGTCCGACAGGCGGAACGTCGTGGTGCTGCTGGTGTTGGGTTGGCCGGCGTTTGGGGTAAAGACCAGCGCCTGGAGCTCGCTCGTGATCGTAGAAGCCGATCCCGACAGGGTATAGGTATTGCCGGATCCGATCAGACCCGCTCCGGACAGCGTGCCGCCGGCTCCGCTCAGCGTGATGGTCAGCACGTCGGTCGCGCCGGGATTCTGGTCGCTGATAGTCGTTCCGCTGAACGGGTGAACCGGATGCTCCGACGTCGTGGTCTGTCCCGCCACGGTCCCGGAAATCGTCGGCGGCACCGACTGTGTCACGATATTGCCGTCCGCGCTCGTGACGGTGACCAGCTCGCTCGTCGTCGCGCCGCTGGAATTCAGATAGCGCGTCGTCGACACCGTACTGCCATCCGGCCGCGCCACGATGGTGTTGATGCTGTCGAACCAGCCTGCGTTGGTGCTGTCCTTGTCGATCGTGGTGACGAGGCCATCCGGGCTGACCGTCGTCACGACCCGCTCGATGGTCTGACCGCTGGCGTTCAGATACGTGGCGTTGGTAACCGTGCTGCCGTCGATGTTCTTGTTCGTTGTCGCAGTGTAGTCGTAGGTGCCGGAACCACTGCTGTCCTGCTGCACGGTCTCGCTGAGGCCGTCGGCACTGACGGTCGTGATGGCCTGGTCCAGCACTACCCCCGCTGTGGTCACGTACTCGGCAACGGTCTTCGAGCTTCCGTCCACGGCGGTCGTCGTGACCTCGCTGTAGTCGAAATACGACTGACCCGGAGTCTGCTTCTTGACCGTCTTCGTTCGTCCATCCGCACTCGTGGTGAGAATTGCCTTCTGGTACAGCGCGCCGCTGGCATCCGTGTCAGTGACGGTCTCAGTCACGCTGCCGTCGAGATTCTTGACGATGACGTCGCTGCGCGTGCGATCGACCGTGCCGCTGCCGACGAAATCCCACTGCGTGGTCCTGGTCAGGCCATCGGCGCTGGTCGTGGTGATGGACTGATCCTCGACGGCTCCCAACCGTCCAAGGTTCGTAATCGTGTCGATCTGGCTGCCGTCGATGGCCGTGACCGCCGTTTGAATCTGATCCGTTGAGCCGTCGCCATCGGCATCGCGCGTAGCGGTCACCGTTCGGCGCTAACCGCCGAGAGCGCGGCGCAAGTAACGAACCCAAGCGCGATAGATCGATAGCGCAGGTATTGGTCATTCGATCCGGATGATCTCGGCTTCGCCGACACCGGCTTGAACAACATCTCCTACGCGTTTCCCAAACGTCGATCTCGCCAGCGGCGAGACATGCGAGATCGAGCCTTGGGTAGGATCGCTTCGTCCTCACCGACGATCCGGAACGTCTGCTCCCGGCCATCGTCGCGCAGGATCGTCACTGACGTTCCGAAGCGCACTTCCGAGCAATCGACTGCGGCGGGTACCACGCGTACCGTAGCGCGCCGAGCGAACCAGTAGCGGAAGTCGCGGCTCGCGGCGGCAAGCGCCGCGCGGTCGGCTGAGGCCCTCGCCGCGGCGTAGACTTCGCCGGCCGCCGCGAGGGCCTGTTCGATCTGCGCCAGGCCAGCCGCGGTGACGTCGTTCGGATGCTTGGAAAGCGGTCGCTCCGGGAGCTCTTCGAGATCGTCAGCATCCAATTCCCTGACGAAGGCTCTGCTCATCAGCCGAGAAACTCCAACTCACCGTCAGCCCGAAGGGAACCACTTTAATGTTCCGTTCCTTGACGGTGTCTCGATCACCCGTGCTTTGCCAAATGGCGTCCGAGCCACTCGTCGACGTCGTCTGAACTGTTCAGCTCAACTGAAAATCCTCTCGCAAACTCTCTCCAGGCCTGCAAGTTGCGCGTGGGAACGCCAACGATCAAGGGAGTATCCAAACAGACCGCTTGCGCGATAAGATCACGCATGCCCCCGCCTTCCGCTTCCACCTTGCCAAACTTGTTCAGGACCACAAGATCCGAGCCGTTCTTAAGCGCCAACTCGATCGCTGACACGATCTGCAGCATGGCATCTTCGTCCAGCTGACAGCCCTTAGCCCCATGGCCGCGATCCGCGAAAATCGATGTTTGCCGTCCGGTCGCCAGATCCTCGAGCAGCATATCGCAGCTATGGCCGGGATCGCGGGCACGATGTTGAATGACCCCTGCCATGCGGGTCCCTTGCAATCGGCAGCGATCAACGACCCGCTTAAAAATTTCGTCCGGATAAGACTGCTCATTGTAGACGAGAGCGGCCAGGATTTGGTGGCGCGACTCGCGAGCGCGAGCGGGCGCCTCACGGTCAGATTCGAACAGTGCAACGGATGCCGACATCAACCACCGGTCACTGACATGTGGCGGCCGATCGTCGGCGATTGTCTACGGCGGTCGATGACAAATTCATGGCCGCGAGGCTTTACGCGCATCGCGCCGTCGATCGCTTCGTTCAAAAGCGCATCAGACAGCGATGCCCGGACCGTCTGTCGCAGGTCAACCCGGTCATCCTTCCCAAGACACATGAAGAGCGTCCCGTCGCACGAGACCCTGACTCGATTGCAAGCCTCGCAGAAATTATGGGTAAGCGGTGTGATGAAGCCAAGGCGGCCTCCGGTCTCGGATACGCGGACATATCGCGCCGGGCCGCCGGTCGAATCGGGCAGATCGACAAGAGTGTAACGCTTCTCAAACTGAGATCGGACCTCTGACAGCGGCACGTACTGATCCGTCCGATCCTCGCCTGTATCGCCCAGAGGCATGGTTTCGATAAGTGTAATGTCCATGCCCTTTGCGTGCGACCATTCGACCAGATCTTGGAGAGACGCTTCGTTGATGTCCCTCAGCGCCACCGTGTTGATCTTCACGTTGAGGCCGGCGTCGCGTGCCGCCTCTATGCCTTCGAGCACACCGGTGATGTCGCCGCCGCGCGTGATCCCCCTGAAAGTACCGGGATCGAGCGTATCAAGCGAAACGTTGATCCGCCTCACGCCGAACTTCGCGAGGTCAGCCGCGTATCTCGCGAGCTGAGTGCCATTGGTCGTTAGCGTGAGCTCCTGAAGATCCTCGGACTTGAGGTGCCGTGAGAGGCCCCGAACCAGGTCGAGAAAGCCCCGACGCATCAGCGGCTCGCCACCCGTCAAGCGCAATTTGCGCACACCCCGCGCAATGAAAGCCGAACAGATCCGATCCAATTCTTCCAGGGTCAAAAGGTCCTTCTTTGGAAGAAATGTCATACTAGGTGACATGCAGTAGACGCAGCGAAGGTCGCAGCGGTCCGTGACCGACACTCTCAGGTAAGTCACGACACGAAAGAAGCCATCGACGAGCGCCCTCTTGCCAGGCTGATCGACCGCGGAAATCGGCACGCTCATTCAATGGCCCCTCTCAATGCAACTCAGCAAATGAGACATGAAAGCGGTCGACGATCACAACGCCCAAGCGCCCTTCATTGTCGACCGACACGTCACTTCAGCTTGATCGTGAAATGCTTGAAGACCTCTTGTTGGATCTTCCATGTTCCCACAAAGTCCTTCTCGACCACGAAAGCGTCGCCAGCCTTGACGGTCACGGGTTTCCCGCCATCAGGCGTAATGATGATCTCTCCCTGGATCATGTGAACGAATTCCGGCGCCCCATAGGTGGCGCGATAGGTGCCGGGTGTCGCGCTCCACCAACCCGAGATCGACGAACCATCATCTGCGGTGTATTCGACCCACGTTTTCATGGTCGGATTGCCATCGACCTTCTTCCATCCATCAAGATCCGTCTCGATCGGCGCTGCCGCCTTGAGACCAAGTTTCGTTACCTTATCGTTTGCCACGCGACACTCCCTCTCGAGTATTGTGCACGCCAAATCAGGCGAGCGAGGCGGTTGGAAGACTGCCATGGCGACGATTCCGCCAGGCCATCCCATCAACTATTTCCAATTCCGCGACACCAATGAGCAGGGCCAGTTGCCAAACATCCCATGGTGCCAGCGCGAGAGCAGTTGAAGTTTGTTAGATCGAGCTATGAGCCACGAATTCAGCCGTTATCCGGCACTTGCGCAGCAACAATCCGGGGCTTCGCGAACGTTCCGCGTTACGAGATCGATCATCTCCGTGACGCGCGTCAATTTCTCCCGGGGCTTGCCCGCTTTCATTCCTCCGGCGCGCTCAGCCACATCGATCGCAAGCCAATCATGCAATCCGACGGCTCTGATGTTCCGAAGCGAAAGTGAATCGAGAAGCAGTTGCCTCCTCCCCCGCACTCTCGGAGCGCGGCGAGGCAGATCGTCCAATATCTGCTGGACGGTCTCAATGCTGTCGGCTCGATTGGTCCCGATGATGCCGGTTGGGCCGCGCTTGAGCCATCCCGTCACATAGAGTCCATCAACGGGCGCGCCGCTACATTCCACACGTCCCTTGCGATTTGGAACGATGCCGCGGCGAAAATCGAACGGAAGGCCCTCCAGCGGCTGGCCCCAGTAACCGATGCTGCTCAAGACCAGACCGCAGTCGATGGCAAACAACTCCTCTGTTGGAACAGCGGCCTGCTCGAAGGGCTGTCCATGCAGCGTGGTCCTTCGAAAGACCGCCCGCTTCACACGACCCGCCTCGCCATCAAGCCGTTCCGGACTGACGCAAAAGTGAAAGACCAGCTTCCGCGAAGCGTCTTTCGATACGGTACCGCGCAGACCACGAAAGAATTCCACGTTCTGCAATGCGTTGAGGTTCGTGCGGTCGGCGAGCTCGGCCTCGCAGGCAGGGTTCACTGGTACGGCGTCGCCGTGAGCGACGACGACGCACTGTGGAATCGACCCCAAGCCCCGAAGCTCGCGCGATGTGAATTTTGCTTGCACCGGCCCCCGGCGGCCCACCAAGTGGACCTCACGGATCCTGCTTTCGGCGAGAACTTCCAACGCATGCGCAGCGATGTCGGTGTGACGGAGGTTGTCACATGGTTGCAGAAGTATCCGCGAAACATCGGCCGCGACGTTGCCGTGTCCGACCACGACTGCAACTTCCTGACTGAGATCGAACTTGCAGTCGCGAAAATCGGGGTGTCCGTTGTACCATCCCACGAACTCGGTGGCGGAGTGACTGTTCTCGAGCTCCTCGCCTCGGATCCCCATTTTACGGTCTGTACTCGCCCCGTAAGCCAGAACGACGACATCGTAGGCGTCCCGGAGCGCGTCGAGCGACAGGTCAGTCCCTATCTCTACATTTCCTAGAAAATTGAGACGCTTCGACTGCATGATCTTGTCGAAGACGAGCGTGACCTGCTTGAGTTTCGGATGATCGGGAGCTACGCCGCTACGTACCAGCCCATATGGCGTCGGCAACCGCTCGAACATATCGATGACAATGTCGGGCAAGGCGTTCAGCAGCGCCTCGGCGGCGTAGAAGCCGCTCGGACCGCTTCCAACGATTGCGGCATGTCTGATGGCGGTCATGTTGACCCGGGTTAAAAGCCAAGTTCGGCCCGGCGGGCGGCCGCGGAGGATAGCGGAGACCGCTTGACCGAAATCACCGGGAGCGCGTGCGAACGCTGTTTGTTCAAGTCCAGGAGCTCTCGTTCATCATCCGGCTCGAAGACTTCATGGATTGCCTGCACTGGGCATGCCGGAATGCAGGCTCCGCAATCGATGCATACGTCGGGGTCAATATAACTGCGCTCATCGTCGGCGTGAAAACATTGGACAGGGCAGTGTTCGACACAATCTGTAAAAAGACAGAGCCGGCAATTGTCAGTTACGACGTGTGGCATAGTCTGTGGCGTCCCTCTAGCTGAAATTCACAGGTGTTACGTCGGCCGGCACGGCCGGTCGACGTAACAGAAGTGAGATTGTCAGATCCGCTCGACCTCGACGCGATTGTCCGAATAGACACCGGCCTGCCCGAGATTGGCGTGGCGAGGCGCGGTCGTCGAGTTCACCGCCGTCCCGGTCCGGTTAAGTCCTGGCCAATGGCCAACGTTCGTCACGATGAGCCCTGCCCCGACATCATCAGTGAGATCGGCCTTTGCTTCGAAGGTACCTCGCTGGTTGAAGACTCGGACGTAGGCTCCATTCGTTATCGATCGGCTTGCCGCATCGGATGGATTGATCATGATCCTCTGCTCGCCCTGCCGTTTCATCTGCGGGGCCTCATTGCCGTATTGCGTATTCAGGAAGGCGTGGGGTTTCGGAGAAAGCAGGTTCAGCGGGAATTGCGCTGACTTCTCCGGTGCGCCGTCGATAACCTCGACCGGAGCTATGTAGTTCGGAACGGGATCGACGTAGCCGCCCACCTGCATCTCCGTATAGCCCGATCGCCAGACGTCGAGCACCATGTTTCCGCCCTCGGCCATGCTCGACTTGAACTCGCACTTGCCCGAGGGCGTCTTGAAGTTGCCCTCGGCATGTGGCGCGCGGACTTCTGGCATGCCGACGTTGAGGCGCTTCCAGCCATCCTTCTTCAGGATATCGAGCGTGATGCCTTCAAGCGCCGGCGACTTCCAGTCATAGGCGAGAGTCAACCATTCATCGTCAGTCAGATCCCAATAATCGTCGTCGAACCCCATGGTCTTTGCCAGCCTGCGGAAGAGATCGATATTGGCAACGCACTCCCCTGGAGCCGGAATCGCTGGCTGATTCAACATGATATAGAGGTGACCCCAGGTCACCATGATGTCGTACTGCTCCGCCTGCATGGTCGAGGGTAGCAGAATGTCGGCGTATTTCGCGGTGTCGGTGATGAAGAGCTCGCTACACACCGTGAAGAGATCCTCGCGTTGAAGACCCCTGACCAGTTCGCCGGCGTCCGGGGCCTGCGAAACCGGGTTTGAGTTGTAGACGAACACCGACTTGATCGGCGGATCGAGTTTCATCTTGCCGGTGAGTGCGGCCCCGAGATCGAGCTCGTTGATGACCCGCGTCCCGGGCCGGATCCAGTTGGGCCTCGAGACATGGGCGACGCTCATCGGGAATTCGTAGATGGGCATCTCTACCGCGCCGCCACCGACATGGCGCCAGGCGCCGATCAACGCGGGCAGGCAGGTGATCGCACGGACTGCATCGCCTCCGCCAGGACAACGCTCGACGGCCACGCCTTCGCGGATTGCGGCGGGCGGTGTCGTGGCATACTCGCGCGCGAGTTTCACGATATCGGTCGCCGGAATACCGGTAATCTCGGACACCCGCTCCACAGGAAATTCTGCGGCGCGCGCTTTAAGCTCTTCGTAGCCCAGCGTGTATTTCTCGACGTAGTCGTAGTCGACATGCCCTTCCTGGATGATCACGTTCATCATCCCGAGCGCCAAAGCAGCATCGGTGCCGGGCTTGATGGCGATATGCCAATCGGCCTGCTTGGCCGTTCGCGACTTGTAGGGGTCGATGACGACGATCTTGGCGCCCTTGCTTTTGGCCTCTAGCACGAAGGGCCATGCATGGAGATTCGTCGAGACCATGTTCATGCCCCACACGATGATGTATTTCGCGTAGGCAAGGCTTTCGACGTCGAGGCCGCCGGTCGGCCCTACCGTCATGACCCACGCCGTCGAAGACCCGGATTCGCAGTAGGTCTTCTCGGCAACGGTCGATCCGAGGCGGTTAAAGAACGCGTCGCCCGCCGTGAGGCCGTTTGCCGTGCCCTGGTTGCCCAGATAGGCATGCGGCATGATCGCCTGGCTTCCATACTGGTCGATGATGTCGGTCCATTTGCTCTTGATCGTGGAGAGCGCCTCATCCCAACTGATGCGCTCATACTTTCCCGATCCCTTCGGCCCGACCCGCTTCATTGGATAGAGAAGACGGTCCGGGTTGTAGTGATGCTCGGCGAAGTCCTTCAATTTCACGCAAAGGCCCCCGCGGGTCATTGGATGAGCCGGGTCGCCCGTCACCTCGACCAACTTTCCGTCCTCGACATGATAGATGAAAGCGCACGTGTCGGGGCAGTCTTGCGGGCACGCGCCACGTACGGTTTTCGCTTCGGCTGATTGAACGGACATCGCGACACTCCTATCGGCGCCAGTTTGAGCCCGGATCTCACCTTGGCGGTGAAACGCTGAAGGGACACATTCCCCTGCGCATCCGTGCCGAGAACTATGCAACATTAGGGCCGGGCCATGAGGCATGTAGGGCCAGTCGCTAACAGAGGCTTGGCGCCAGCAAGTTGTTCACGCCAAAGGGTATTTCGCTGCCCTCAAAAGCGTTCATTGATGCCTGCTGTTGCAGCAATGTGCTTGATAAATCAGCTCGTCGTGTCGCCGGGACGATCAGCGATTCTTCGCCAAGCCGGTCGCCATTCGCGCGAAGCCTTCATCGATCTGGGCCGGCGTCAGGTGCACGTAGCCGAGGAGTACGTGGCGTTCGAAACCGGGTAGCGAATCGCCGTGCAAAACGGTTCCGGAATGAAGCGGGTGGATACCGACTCCGACGCCTCGTGCCAGTTGCTGGAGCTCGATAGCGGGTGGACAGTGCCCAGGCACTTCCCAAAGCATATGGGTCCCGGCAGCATCGCCGGATACGTTGGCTTCTCCGAAGTGCTTCTTCAAGGAAGACCTCACGGCGTCTCGGCGGCCTTGGTAGGTGTTTCGAAGACGCTTCAGATGGTTCGTCAGGCTCCCGTTCCGGATGAACTGAGCCAGCGTAGCCTGCTCCAACCACGGCGAACCGTTGTCGATCAGAGCCTTGAGCGTCGTCGCAGCCCGGAGAAGATCACGCGGAACAACCATATAGCCCAGTCGCAATCCGGGACCGAGCGAGCGCGAGAAGGAGTTCAGGTAGATGACGCACCCATTGCGATCCAATGACTGCAGCGATGGAAGCAACGATCCTTCGTATCGGAAATCGGAATCGTAGTCGACTTCCAGGATATATGCGCCGGTCCGGGCGGCCCAGTCGAGCAGCGCCGTTCTCCGTTCCAGCGACATCGTCCCTCCGGTCGGAAACTGATGCGACGGCGTGACGTAGATGAGCTTGACCCGATGATCCGGCAGCCGCGTCACATCGATACCAAATTGATCGACGGGTACCGGAATGACCTTGCCGCCATATGTCTCGAACAGGAACGCTGCCCCGCGGTAGCAAGGCGCCTCCATGACGACAGGCGTCTTGACCCCGACCATGAGGTGCGCGGCCAAGTTTATACCTTGCTGGAAACCTCCCACGATGATGACGTGCTCGGCAGTGACCGACATTCCGCGCGAGGGTCCGAGATAGCTTGCGATAAGCTCTCGAAGTTCAGGTAGGCCAGCGGGATCGTTGTACTGGGTGATGCGTTCGGACGCGCCGCCAAGGCATTCCAGCAGAAGACGGCGCCATGTCTTCTCGGGAAAGGAATGCGCATCGGAGCGCCCGTATCGGAAGTCAATGCGGATTTGCGTGTCGGGAGGCGCATATAATCCCGGCGAGCCCCGGCCCGTATATGGAAGCGGCAGATTGATCGAGGTCATCGAATTCGACCTTTCGAGCAGCGGTCTCGCGCCCGTCGACATCGCGTCCTCAGGCATCGTCTTGCTTACGAAGGTACCCCGTTTAGGCGCCGTGTTGATGTAACCGTCAGCTACCAGTTTTTCGTAAGCTTCCGAGACCGTATTCCGGGAGACGCCTAACTGTGTGCTGAGGTCTCGCGAGCTTGGAAGAACACCACCCGGCTTGAGCCGGCCCTTACGGATCAGGGCCGCAAGTTGCTCGTAGATCTGCATCTGCAGACTGATCGTGCTCTTGGGATCAAGGTGAAGCGCGATATGCATCAATGGAAATTACCCGATTCGTTCGGCCGGCGATGCTGCCGACCCGAGTGTAGAATGAAAGCTTCATTCTATCACAACAGCAATTCAGGTCGTGGCCGGCCATTCGTGACCACGACAGTCCTGAACCGGGCACTATTTTTATCTAGGATTTCATACGTCGATCCTCCGGCAGTTGCGGCGCCTTCCGAAAGACCATCCAAGTCGATGGTCGCTTTGCGCTGCGATCAGCACCGAGCTCCCCGCTGGCGGCAGTTCGCTACATTAATTCAGATCTTCATCGGCGCGCCGGATGGTGTTCGCAGCATCTCGACGATCCTCTCGGACACAAAGGCAAACAAGCATCCGATAATCATGGAAACAATAATGTTGACGGCGGGATTGCTCACGATGTCGACTGAGAAAATGTCCTCGCCAGGCTTGAGCAGAGCCAATGCTGCGACCGCTGAATAGCCGTACACGGCGGCCGGAATCACCGATAGCAAAGAGATATTCGCGCCAAGGATAAAGATAGCGACCGTCACACCCACGCAAATGGCGGCTCCCAACGGACCTCCGCCAACTTTCGCGATCAATGCAAGCGCCACAGCGGCCATTGTCGCTCCCCAAACGCCGCCGGCCACGGCCGCCTTCAAACCTGAGAGCCCTCCTCCGCAATGATAGAAGCAGCCCCACATGATGAATGCAGCCCAGATCTGGAGACCCAACGCAGCAAGGGGCCCCAGAAAGAGCCACGTCGCAAGTGCACCAAGCAGGCTTATGACAAGCGCAAGCCTTGCAACTGGGTTCATTGGATTTCTCCGGTTCAACAGGAAGGTATCGAACAGACGCTTGACGGCGACCAGACCAAACTGGCCTTACACTTATCGAGTGTAGGACATCTCGTTCGTGTCGGAGCAGAGCCACCCAATGCTTTAGCAATGGTGCCAGCCAGGAAGCTCGAATCCATCGCAACTCTTCACCGCTGGCGCGCCGGTGCTTGAGTTGATCGCATGCTTCGTTCGGGTCGCGACGCCGCTGGAGGCGGCGATGACGCTCGGATCGAGCGCCTCGAACAGGCAGATCTCGCCAGTGACATCCCGTCACTGGATTTGTCGCGAAATGTGGGAGTGGTGATCATCAACGGGGCGACGATCCCTTCTGAGCAGAGAGCTGTCCTCTCCGCGTCCGGGAGCGTGTCGCTTCTGCTCAGTGGTCGCGCACGATCGAATGGTTTACAGCTTCCCGTTTGCTGCCGGTCGGCGCGAGGCGTTGGGCGTCGCGGCCGATCGGCTACAACGGCCCGCGCATCTCAAGAAAAGCACAGCGAAAAACTACAGCCTTCGCGGAGAATTAGCGCAAGATAGCGAGGTTGTTCGCTGATTTCGCGGTAGACTCGAACAATCGGATACTGGGGAGAGCTGTGGCGTAGAAATGGCGGAGAGAGTGGAAGTCAAACCCACGATTGTCGATTGTCCCACTTCCGAACACCTGAACACTGCTCGTAAGCACTCGCCGGCCACCTGCCCTCGGAAGCCCAGACCTGCACATGCGCCACGAACCTCCTCACGTTGGCTGTGAGGAGATCTTTCTTGATATGTCGGTGCACGCGCCGCCCTCTAATCTATTGAAGATTTTAGCTTTCGCTCGAATCCATCATGGGGCAATTTGAGCTAGTTCCGGCCAACGCGATCGGGGCGGATAATGAGTGGTCCGTTTTGCGCCACAACCTGCAGGTGCTCCCAGCTAGCTTTGAGCGTCCGCCCCTTCTCTACGATCGCTCGCGCTACGATACTCCATCAGTGAAGACGCAATGGATCTCGGACCCCTGCTGGGATAAGCCAAGCTCACTACTACGGTCAGAATCCTCAACGCGAAGGAAGCGAGAACAACTCGACCAAACTACGCCAAACTGCGCGATGCCAGCCGGCCGCACTACTCCCACTCAATCATTTAGGACGACATTACGGCGTTGATCTGCACGCACAAACTTTCAAAGCTGGCGGACAGATCCCGACAATATATCCGCATATCCGCGCCAGCTTTTTGATCTTGAATTCACAGGAAAATTCACGGCGCCAGAACGGACGGCGACTTCGGTAACTATCGGAGTCAATCGACTGAACGGCCGCGTGCTAGGCCGAGACACCCGCTCATACTCGCGCGGCGTAGCTTCCGGTACCGTCAATCATCGGGAGTGCGCTCGCCTATTTTGTACGATGATCGCTCGCGCCACTCACTCGACCACCCACCCTAGACGTGTAGGTCCGCTGCGCGCCAGAAGCTGCCGCTCGCTGCCGATGATGCTCCGCCGATGGTGCCGTCACCGTGCAGCCATGACGTCGCGAGTTTCGAGTGCGGGTTCTCCCTGCCCGGATCCTTCCTACGCGCTTCCATCGTTCTTGCGAACCTTCGCCGGCGGGTCACTTACGGGTGCTGCCAGCGCGTTGGAGCGTCCTGATATGCGCTGCCAGAAATTCGTCCGTCCAATCCCAAGGTGAAGACGACCCTCGCGAAGCAAAGGGGGCGATGCTCCTTCGAGAAATTCGCCAAGTGCGTATATCTTTTTCAACAGCTTGTATTTGTCGGCCCCTTCGGGAAATTTTGGTGGATCGAACGCCGTTGTCTTATCTGCGACGTCCTGAACCTTCTTTTGAATTTCCGCAATAACAGCCAAGGCGTTATCCGTCGCATAAAGAGGAGCCTCCTGCGCCACGCGGTCGATCGCTCTGTGAGCCAGCTGTACCTCGCGCCACTGTGCGGCTAATACCTTTGAGGACCTTTGCTCATCCTCGTAATTTACAGCTATGATGATTTTCTCCGCCATCGCATGAATGGCGGTCACAGCCCGCTCGTACCAATCCAATTGTTTATCGAATGCGCGCTGCTTTCTGAAATTGCCAAGTGCTACTTGTGCGCCAATCCATGAGCCTATGAATCCTAAGAGGCCGGTCATAAGGGCCAACGAAATTTGTACATATGGTGGGGTATCAGCAGCCAAAGCTGGCCCTATCATCGTATTCGAAGCAATGGTGAACGCACAGATCAGGTAAATAATCATCCTGACTGGCTGAGGGGGAATCGGAAGAGTGATTTGTCGATTACATCTCTCCGAATTCGAAATTGCTCCAATACAGGCGCGCCCGACTGCCTCGATTGTGCCCATTGTCGTGCCTCTAGTCGTCTTAGATATGCCGCATCTTAACACATCGATTGGTCATCAGTGCGAATTTCTACCAAATGACGTGCAAGCAACTGCGGAGGCGATCGCCTTCGTTGCAACGCTTTAGAGAGCGTTCCAGGCGAGGGCATCGGCCGCGACTGAGCGTGTAACCCCGATACCATTGACCCCGTCACATCCTCAGTTACTCACCCAAACCTCAAGCGTGCGTGGCTGCACCGTCGGTACCCTTTCAATTCTCACAGGCCGGCCGGCCGGGCTCCTGTCGCTGACCAGTGCTGCGAGCCGTTGCGCGTCAGCTTCATCGTCGGCCGATCCGTAGCGCACGACGTTCAGATTGATGGCGCCGGTTGTCCTGTTGCCGCCCAGCTGTCCGTCCGGATATTTTTCAAGCACGTCAAAACCTCCATCGCGCAGCATGTTGGCGAACGCGACCACATTCTTGCGATCGACATCTCCGGCGAAATTGATAGAGACCCTCGCAGGCGCCCTCGCCGCGAGTTGTTGCTGCTGCTGTTGTTGTTGCCGTTGCTGTTGCTGCGCAGGCTGTATTGGCGGCACGTTGACCGTGATCGGAACCGTTGACGGGCAATGCGGTCCGGTCGGAACGTCCGACAGTGGGAGGCCGTATATGATCCGCCCATGTCCGATCCGGTGAATACGGACCCGGCCGTCGATGCTGGCGGCCGCCAGCGACTTCGCGTCCGGCGACAACGCGAGGTAATTCACGATCCCGCCGTGTCCCGAAAATTCGGAGACTACGAGCGTCTCGCGAGCCGCCTCAGTCGATGCAAGTACGGCCTCAACGTCGACCTCACGTATGTTGCAATCGACGCCGGCGGCATAGAGCCATCGCCCATCGCCCGATAACGTGGCTGCCGTAACGCGCGCGGGCAGGACGACTTCGCGAAGCCGAAGCGGCGTCGGGATGAACGACAGGGACGGAATTCCGCTGGCGGCAAGTGAAAGTGCGGTCGGCTCATCCACGCTGGCTTCCGAGAGAACAGCGGCCGGTACTGCCTTCTCGATCGCCTCACGCACTCGTCGCACCTCGTCGGTGGAAAAGGAAACGACTTGGCCGGCGATCGCGCGCTCGAGTTCCTTGGTGGTAACCTCACGACGGTCCAGATGATCGACCACGAACTGTACCCGGTAACGTCGTTCAGCGGCGATCTTGGGGTCGGGCGACGGCGAAACCCGGCTTTCACCAGTCGTTCGTGCGACAAAGATCGCGCCTGCCGGCGTGCGGACCATCAACGTGTTGCCCGATTGGGACAGCGCAAGGCCGCCGGGCGCGAGAACAAGTTCAGGACTGGTCTCCGGTAGCGAAACGTCGAGAGACACGAGCGGCTCATTCGGCCCCCAACGCCAGAGTTTGATTGATCGATCGGTGGCAATCGAAGCGAGAGTTGCGCCCGATACGGTTTGCCGCCCTGGATCCGCCGCCGCAAGTGCAAACACTGGCGCTTTGTGCCCAGGGACGCCGGCCGCAACCGCCGGCCCTTTCTCCTCATTTCGATTGATGTCGAGCTGGCCGACGACTGTAGCCGCAATCACCTCGAATGGCGCAACGGCCAGTGCCGTGATCTGCGATCCGCTTTTGGAGATCTGCCGTGCGCGAGCTCCACCACCGGCAGCTGGTTCGTTCGGATCGATGCGCCACACGGCGTCATTCTCCAGACCTGGACCTACGATTCTACGTGCTGCCGAGCCATCAGGGTTGCGGACGGAGGCCGCGCCTGTGACCACCAAGGCACCGCTTGCATCCACGGCGAAGAGACCACCTGGCGTCAGTATCTGAGTTGATCCGTTGGCTGAATAGAATTCTCCGTCAGGAGCAGCGAGGCCGGTCGACCAGATTTTAAATCCGCGGGCGCCGGGAGGAGTGCTGCGCTGTCCGTCAACATTGAAAAAAGCCGGCGTACCGGACCTTCTGCGGCCCACAGCGATAGCGCCGTCGGGGGTCCAGAAGATGCCCGTCACAGCAGCCTCACTTCTGCTCCAATCAACACCAGGCAGGTTCACTTCTCCCGCCATCGGCCCCGAGTCCCACATTTCTTGCGAAATCAGCGGTGCCACCGAATTGATGTATGATTGAGACCATAGCGCGCTCAGTACCGCTAGGAAGGCGCCGCCAATCACAATGAGGCGGCCAACGGCATCCGCCAGCACGAATGCCGTTGCCATCTTCCAGACGCCTGCAAACCCGTTAGCCAGGCGCGGCATTCGTCGTCCCCCCCGTTGTTCTTTGCGACTCCGAATCGTTGGAATGCTGTTCGACCGTCGGCGAACCAGAAGGTGGTAGCGACACTGGCCGGGGCTGCGGAAGTGGCGGCTCGGTCCGAAATACCCGCCGCACTAAGACGAAGGTGGTGAGCACCGCGACACAAGAAACTGCGAAACCCAGCGCAGGAAACCACGCACCGCGCACATGCGGCGCTTGGGTCAAGTCAGGCATCAGCAGCCAAAGGCCAATGCACGCAAGAAGAAAGAACGTCCCTGTCGTGAGTTCGCGCTTCAGCTGCATGCGCCGAGCAGCTCGAAGAAGTTCTGCCTTGCGCGCCTCGGAAACGATGATGGGCTCCGCTTCGTGCTTGATGTCGCCTTGGAACGCCTCACTCATGACGGCGTCCGGCGGAATCGCAAGCGCGCCGGTTCGCGGCCACCATACGGCCAACGGTCCTTCGCGCGCAGGCGCATTCCGGAACAGGTCGGCGATGACGGCCGTTGCGCGATCGAGATCTTCGCGAGAGAGTGCAGCTAGAACTCTTCGGCGAAGCCACTCCGGCATGCGCCCCGAACGGAACCAAGGCAAAGCCGTCATCCGTTCGAATGCGCGACGATCCTCCGCCGTGTCCTGCAGAAGCACTGGCGCGTCATGCTGCGGTCCCGCCTGCAGGACGCGACCGATATGCACGGTCAGGTCAAACCGCAGCTGTGGATAGATCGCGCAAGCGGCATGCCAGTAAAACCCGCGATCGCCGAGCCAGCGATAGAGATCGTCAACCATCGCCTCGATCGTTTCGTTGGGCGGCGGAATATCCGTCGTAAGCATGCGCTGGTCGAAGGATAACGCGTCGCCCCGCGACAGGAATGCGGAGGAGCCAAAGCGTTCGGAGACGGCTTGCCACCAGGCATCCAGCCGGCCGCTGGCGTTTGGCACTGAGCGAGACTGCAACAGCGCCAGCCGGTAGGGCGGCGTGTCCGTGGCTGCACGGAAGCCCTGCTCGAGATCGGCAACAGCTTCCTCACCGGTCCGGCCAAGAGGCGCACCGATATCGCGCGAGAGCGCCAGCTCCACCTCGCCCCAGTCGCCGATCGGCACCGGCGTCAGGACCATGCGATCGCGCCAGAACGCGAATGCGCGAGCAATATCGGCTCGGACGCGTCCGCTGAAGCGGTCGACCAGATCGCGCCCATCGGTCACCAGCACCATGCGAGATTTCGGATGAAGGTCGCGCAGAGCTGACAGATGCACCAGCTCCTCGCGACCGTTGACACCGTCCGAGCGCTGGTCGCCGGCAGCAGCCGCTGCGCGTTTGACCGTCAGCGGGTCAAAGTCATAGTCGTACGCAAAGAAGGGAAGGCCACGATCGGCGAGATAGGCGAACAGTTGGCGTACACGCAACCGTTCATGATCGTGCGGCTGACGACGCTGGACGATGACAACGTAGCTGACGGCGCGCCGCACCGGACGCATGACAGGCGCAGCCATACCTTCCTGGCGAATCAGGGCCGCGATGCTTCGCGGGGCATCGAGCCGCCTACCGGGCGCCGGTTCATAACGTATGAGGCCGCGCAAGGAGCGCCTGTCGACGAACGGAGGGAGCGAAGCCTCCATAAGTGGCGCGCTCGTCTGCTTGATGCCTTCGAGCGCGCGGGGCCAGCGCATCGACCGTCGTTCGCTGACGAGCCACCGGTCAACCAGCAGCTGGACCTTCTTGCGATGCGTCGCAGCGGCGAACAGGCAATAGATCAAAAGCGGTACACCAGAAAGCAGCAGCCAGGCATTGCTCCACCTGTTGGGCCGAACACTCGCCACAGCACCGGCCGCCGTCTCTGCAACGTCGGTCGATGTCAACAGTTCCGGACGGAGATCTTCAAACAACACGCGCGGAAGCCCGGAGCGCAGGACCGCAACCTCGGCCGTCAAGCGGCGCAACGCGGCAAATGCCGGCCCATCGATGCGGGGCCTGATCGGATTTTGCTGGGATGGATCGTTGGACGTTGACAGGACAAGGGACTTGTCAGGCGGCCACGGCCAGGTACGAAGCAGGTTCGCGAGCAGAACGTCAGGAGTACCAAGGCGCGGGTCCAAACCGGCGTGAACCGCCGCGAAACGCCTCGGCGTTAGCCCCTGCGCCATGAAGTCTCGATCTCTGACCACCGCAAGCGTCACGTTCCATGCCTGATTAAACGCGGCTGCGGCGGCCTCCTGAGCCGGGGGAGCTGGCGTCGGCGGCGTCGGCACATTGCCGCGGCTTGGAGGAACGGTGGTCACTATTCGGCTAGGCGTGCGCAAAAAGATGTGGGGATAGAGGGCGATCGCGGCGCTGATCAGGACAGCGGCTGCAAGAAACAGCGCCAGCCATGCGGCATTGGATCTTCCACGCATCATTTGCCGCGTCTTGGCGAGCAGACCAGCTCCTTCCGATGTCGAACCGGTCCCGCCTCCAGAAATCTCGCTATTGGGTTGAGCGAGCTGCGACTGTAGAACGTCTTGCAACAAGCGCCTTGCAGGCCCGCTCTCAGCGATGATCGGCGCAAGGTAATTCACCCAAACATCAACCGAGGCTCCGCCGGCGGCAACCCCTCCTTGTGCGCGCATCGCTGCAACAAGTCGGTGGAGATCGAGGTGCTGTCCGGGCGTCAGACGCCACTCCCGGTGGCCGATGCCGGCTGCACGCCGAGCGCCTTCGTAATCTCGGATCAATTCCTCCGGATCGATACTTAGCTGATCGGTGGTGACGGCCAAGTGTCACCCTCCTGTGTCGGCCTCGATGCGGCCCGCTCACCGAGCACCGCCTTGAATGTCGCAAGATCGGACTTTAGCTTCACAAGCGCGGGGGCGAGCTGCGGCAACCACTCTTCCGCCAGCTTGCCATTCGGCCGCGCGGCAAGGACGCGGCCCGCGTCGACCAGTTCGGCAATGCCGGGGTTCTTCTGCATGTTCTGTGCGCGCAAGCGGCCGAAGAATTTGAGCAGGATGGCGCGGTCGTCTCCCGAGAGGCTGGGCCCGGCCCCTTTCAGCTTGTTGCCAAGGTGCATCTCCAGAATATCCTGCAGCAACTTGTCGTCAGGAAAGTCGATCGCAAGAAACACGCAGCGGCGCAGGAACGCGTCGGGAAGCTGGCTCTCTTCGTTTGAGGTGATGACGATGATCGGCTTCAGCCCGCCGGGTATGGTGCTGCCGGAGGGCGTCGCATCAGGTAAACCGGCCTCGTTCTGCAGCTCCGGCACACGAAAGCTGACGTCTTCAATCTCCCGCAAGAGATCATTAGTGAAGTCGCGCGGCGCCTTGTCGATCTCGTCGATAATGACTACGGAGCGCCGCGGTTCACTCGGCTGCTTCGGGGCGCTGCGCCCTCGCAACAAGGATGCGACTTTTTCGTGCGGGTGAGCATCGAGAATGGCACGTCCGAGCGCACGATACTTGATGAAGTCGCCGACTTCCGGCTCTCTGAATCCGCCGCCGGTTGAGGACGCCGCCCTGGCTCTTATCTCCGCGAGCTGCGCTTCCCGGAAGCGGCGTATGGCATCATAGGTATAAAAAAGGTCGGTCGCCTCCGATGATGATTTCACTGCGAAGAAGTAAAGATTCTTGATTCGCATGCGCCGCGCGATGGCATAACCGAGCTCGGTCTTGCCGCATCCCGGCTCGCCGGCTACCAGCAAAGGCTTGCCCAATCCGATGGCCACGTCGACGGCGGCTTCGATCGTAGGATTGAAGCGATAGATCGACCCCTTCCCCGTAGGCTCATCGTTCTCGGCGAGTTCAGACTCCGCGAGCATGCCGGAGGTCGAACTGAAAACATTGAAGAGCGTCATCCCGCGGCCTCCAGTGTCCTTTCGACGAGCTTTGTCGCAGCCGTGCTGATCGTCTTGTTGAGAATCTCCAGGGCCGCAGACATGTCCAGTTCAAGCCCGAAATCGTCTTCCTGAACGTCAACCTGTTCGGGAGACCACGCAGAATTCAACGCCTGCGCCCACGCCAGAACGTCATTGAGTTGCAGCTTGGTCAGAGTAACGCTGACACCACATCGTTGGGGTGCGGCAGTGTCTTTCCAAAGCGGTGAAAAAGGCTTGATGTCAAACGCGCTGGCAGGACGCCGATAGGCAACGAGGGCCTGATACATCGGCCTTGAGGTCGCACCACCCGCCTGCCGGCTAGCGTATTCCCATAACACCTCACCGAACAGTTTGATGAATTGCCGTTCTGTCGCAGGATTCCTGCATTCGAGATCGCCAACGTCAATCACAAGCAGAGTCCGCGGCTTGTATCCATAATTTTCAAGCATGAGCTGCATATCGGACCTGGCTTCATCCTCGCTGGCGTCGAATCTGGGCCAGGTGAACGATCCATTCTCCCAAGCAATGAAGGCGTCGCCCTTGCCGGACTTACCCTGCAGAAATTCGGATTGGACATCCGCGATCGTGCGGTTCTCGAGGCGGGCTGTGCTGATCTCCCTGATGCGCCTCACGAAGTAGTCGAACCCGTCGAGCTTGTATTGGTAGAGAACCTGATTGACGACCGTCTCTTTCGCAAACGCCTGCAATATCCTTGCGTGCTCCAGTTGGCGTCCGAGGACGACCTTGGCCGCAGCGACGCGTTCTTCGATTGCGTTCTTCATCTTTCGCGAGAGCCCGAAGACAGTCGGATCAGGCGGATTGGCAGCAACCATTTCCTTGAAAACGGCCTCGTTCTTGCGCTTGATGTCGCTGAGAATCCGGCTGATCGGAATGAAACGATTTTCGGCGGTCTTGTCCGCCCGATCCTTGCCAGCGACATGCAGGCCGATGAGTCTGGCCTCGGAATCGAAGACACCTCCTCCAGATGCGCCCTTGCGGGTAGGCGCGCTATGCTCTACACGGACACCGTCCGCGATCAGGGCGATGAGCTTGCCGGAGCCGATACTGCTGGCCTCCTGCGCGTAGCCTCGGCCCGCGGCCCCTGTTCTCTCCGGAAACTGGACGACAGAAACCGGCTGGCCCTGCGCGGGCAATTCCTGGTCCGGGACCAACAGCACCCATCCGAGCGGGTCGAGATTGCCCGTCAATGCCTTTCCGGCGGATGCGCCGACAGGTTTGGCTAATCGTAGCAGCGCGTAGTCGTACAAATCGTCGCTTGCAGCGTCGACAAAGTCCGAAGCAGCGGTCTTGAGCTCCTTGTCTCCCGGTGCAACGCCGCTGAAGGTCACAATCCCCATCACGTCTGCCCAGTTATGCTGGCCATCGGCGAACTCTCCAGTTTCGAAGTACCCAAATCGACACTTGATGTTGCTTGCCGCGTGCAAATCTCCGTTGTCAGTCATGACGACATGATAATTGGTGAGGACCAGATCCGGTCCGACCAGAAGTCCGGAACCGTTACCTTGCCCGCCGACGACGACGGAGCAGGCGCAGGCATACCGCCTCATCTCAAGCACCCACTGCTGCCTGGCCGGCAGAATGCGCCCACTCCCAAGGGCCTGCAGCGCATCCTCGTTCGACGCCGGACTTGAGACTTCGAATCCGTTCCGCGCCTGGTTGTTCACGCTCAGACGGCTCCTCAACGATTACGGACGACTTCCATTGTCATGCCTGCAGCACCGCCCAGCCCAGCGCAACGTCCAGTTCGCGCGTGTAGATCCCGTCACTTCCCGACGCACCGGGAAAGCTGCGCTGTCGCTCGTGCAAACGCATCGCAGTCGTCGGTCCGAAATCGCCGTCGGGCGATTCGATCCCGAGTTTTCGCTGCAGGCGCTTGACTGCTTCGCCGTTCGAGCCGAACCGCAACCGACTCAGTCCCGCGAGCGAGACTGGGTCATCCGCAAGTCCGTTGCGCCTCAAGCCGGATGCGAGCCTTGCCTCGGCGCCGGTCAGGAGCATGTACACGAACGGCGTTCCGTCGCTTTTCGGCAAGCCGGCGGCCATCCTGAACTTCGCCCACGGACCGCTGTGGTCGCCGCCCACCGTTGCCATGCCGACCACGGTTTGACAGCCGACCGACGAAAAACTCGACATGTTGAGGCGGAACGTCGGATGGATGTTGTCGCCCGGTGCGCATGGATCGGCGAGGTCAGAGAGATCGTACGTCAGATCCTCGCTGGAGCGCCTGACGACGACCTTGCGCCTCTTCGCGATCGTCTCCCGAAGAAGCAGGCAGCCAGGCTTGCCGTTATGCGTTCCTGCTACGTAACCGTAGCACCCTGTCGCAAGCAGGTTCCCCATGTCACGCGATGCGCGCCAGCGCCGTACGGCTGCAGAGTTTGGAACAGTCGACCCCGGAAAGACCGAGACGGTCCCCGCCGCACGATCCCAGACTCCGAGGACGCAGCGCGGCGTCTCGTGATCCGGTCGCAGGTCTTTCAGCGTTATGCCCGACGCACTGGTGTGGTCGGTGACGATCATTGCACCGCGCAGTCCGAAAAGGACACGCTCGCCCGCCTGATCGAGCGCGAAGTCATTGAGCTTCGCAAGCAGCTCGAGGTCCGCCGCTACAAGCGAAAACGACAGGCCGATGCCCGGCGGCTGCTTCAAATGCGCATAGTCAGCTGACTCCACATCCGCACCCCAGCTGACGCCCGAAGCCTCCAGCGTGATGACCGGTCCGGCCGCTTCCGCTTGGGCAATATCCTCCTCAGTCTGATCCGGCCAGCGCTCCGCATCGTCGAGGGGTTCAGCGCTCTCCGCCTCGATACGCGCTTCTAAGCTTTCGGGAAGCGGTGAGGCGGACAAGCCTCCCAGGAATAGCGCCGCTTCGTCGGTCCGCCGCCGGGTCATTCCTTTTTCGATATCCGTCCCCTTCCACAACGGAATCATGGCGATGATCAGCGCAGGAATTTTCTCAAAGCGCCGGTCGTGCATCGCCTGGCGAATTGCGCGCATCTGCACCCAGCGGTCCTGCTCTTCATGCTTGGGTTGACGTGAATAGGCAGCCCCGCGATTGAACGTGAGCGAGACCAGCGCGCCGAAGCTGTCGCCGGACAACATGGCGACGTTGGGAAGCGCTTCGCTCGTGAGCGTCTCGAACTTTGGCAGGGTGGCCTTCCTGAACACGGTCTCAGCAAGCTCCCACTCGATGACAACGCGCTTCACCTTCGCAAGCGCAGCCTTCATGTCGTCGTCGGAGTTTTTCTTGCCTCGCATTCCAAGCGTAGTCGCCAGCAGTGCAAGGTCGTCGGAAGGCAGTTGCGCCCAGTCGCGCTCGAACTCGTCTTTGCTGACATAGCCAAGGTCATACCCGAAACCGATCGTGATGCCGGATGCTTCCTTCGGCCAGACCGGGCGCTTCTTGTAGTGGTTCTCGTAATACGCACGCCCGCCGGTTTCGTACTCGACAATCAGATTGCAGGCCTTCTCCGAAGCGCGCGAGGCCGAAATCGATTCAAGCACGGCACTCGCTGATGGCGCGGTGCCAGACCGCGGATCCCCCTCCTCCTGCTCCCGATACGCGAGCATCGGGCGAGTAACCCCGACGATCGGCGACCTGGCCTCCGCGTCGTCCAGGGGCAACACGCCAGTGAGCAACAAATCATCCGCGTTGAAGATGTCGGCTGACTCGCTCGCAACGACCGTTTCGAGCGATACCCGGGGCTTGCGCAGCGAATACGTGTCGCCAGCCTCGTATGCTGAAAGGTCGAGATTGGCCATGGCCGCAATTTCGGAGATCGGTCGCAGCCACATCAGGCTGGCCTTCGTCTTACCTTTCTTGTCGGGCTCCTCGAAGGGGAGCGCCTCAGCTACGATGGGCGGCAACAGGTCCGGGGGTTGGCGCTGAACCCATCCGACGGAAACGAGGCGATCGTCAGATTTCCAGGCGACGATCTTGAAGTACTGGCTGGCCACCGGCATTTCGTCATGAATTCGCCGACGCTCGACATCGTCGAACAGCGGTCCGGAGATCACGACAGCGCGCACCTTCAACCGTTGGGTCAGATCATTCAGCACCAGGTCTTCGAGATTGTTCCAGATGCCCTCATTCAGGTCCTCCGCCTGCGGCGAGGCATTGGTCAGGAAGAATGATTGCAGCTCACCGATCTTGGCGGCGCCTTTGGCTCTTTTCGGATTCCAGCAAGGATCCAAGCGGCGCACGAGATGGCCGAAGGCAAAGTGGTTCTTGTCCGGATCGATGCGCGGGTCCGGCTTCGAGAAGTGACGCGCCTGCGGCTGGTCTTCTGTCGCAAGGCGAGGATCATGATACCACTTGTCGCCTTTCGTCCGCTTGATCGGTTCAAATTTCTCACCGTCGATATCAACGATCGTCGCCAGCGCCTGCTTCTTGCGGGCGTCGAACAGAATTGAGAAGTGCCGGTAATCGAGCCAGCGAATCAGCTTGTCGCGACGAGCAGCAATGTCCTCGGGGTGCTTGAGGTCCGGAAGCGGTGCCAACGCCCCGGATCCTAAAAATTCGGGCTCGTGACCGGTTTCCGCCTCAAGCTGCGCCTTGCTGAAGGGCGAAGCGATGACGCTTGCCCCTTCGAGGACGACCACTGGTTCAGAGGCTTCAAGATTGGCCAAGACCCGGGCAACAGACGTTGATCCTGCATCGTTCGTCACAGTCATCGCCCCAAAATAAATAATTTCAAAATTCCAATCCTCGCATCGGAACATATTTCCGGTTGCAAGACAATCCGGAATGCAATCTGATGCATGCTGGGGCAACACAGCTGTCCGATGCGTATCGAACGGGGGAGCATATGTCTGGACCGCTTCGGCGCTACGTCAACGCCGCGATCCGCAACAGGAAGGCAAACACCGAAAACGCCACCGCCATCGAGGCCGTTGACGGAAGCGATGCGCCCAGCCGAGAGACCGTTGAGCAGGCGATTTCAACGCTGGAAGAGAAACTCACGAAGGCAGCAGGCGGGCGCGACCGGCTGACTGATGCCGATCGCCTCGTTATCTCGCAATGCGGGAAGGTTGGCGAAAAACTTCTCGCCGAAGGCGTTACCGCGGGGCTCAGCCCGGCTGACGAGACGGCGCTGGAGGCGATTGCGATCGCTGACGGAACCCGCCCGCCTCTCCTCATCAAGGAAAATGCGATCGCGCCCGACGACCCGATGGCGGGAGCTTGGGCGGACGAGTTGAAGTCCTACGCAAAGGCGATCGCCGAGATTTCACCGCGTGTCGGCCGGATCGACAACCATGGCCGTCAGCTCGGAACCGGCTGGATGATTCGACCGGGTTATGTCGTCACCAACCGACATGTCGCCCAGGAATTGTCCAACGATCCAACCGCGCCGCTATTGGAGCTTAGCCCCCTGCGCAAGGCAACAATCTGCTTCGGCTTCGAAGCCGATGAACCGAAGCAGCGTCCACAACATGCCATCAGCAAGATCGTCTACTGCGGCGACAAACATATCGATCGTCGGAATGTGGATCTGACGCTTCTGGATCTGGCGATCCTGAAACTGAAGCACACAAATGAGAATGATCTCCCGTCGCCGCTCCCTTCGGTCCTCGTGCCATCGGAAGAAATGACTGTCGGCAGCGATCTGTATGCGATCGGCTATCCCGGAACGACCGCCAGCTCGCGGTTGCCACAGTCAACGCTGCTTCGGCTCTTTAACGACAAGCTGGGCGTCAAGCGATTATCGCCCGGAGAGATCGTGCTGGGATTGGAAGGCGTTGACAACGGCACGAAACGAACGATCGGGCACGATGCGACGACGCTGGGCGGCAGCTCCGGTTCGGTCTTGCTCGGTTTCGACAGCATGGGCGAGCCTAAGGTCGCCGGCCTTCATTTCAGCGGCTACGAAGTCCGCTATGGCCCGGATGAAATAGAGTATCGGGGCCGAAACTACGCGCATTCTTTTGCGGCCATGCCCGATATCATTCGCGCCGTCGATCGGGCGATTGCAGAGGATCGCCCAAGGTAGAACGGTTTAGTGATCGCACGGCGCGTCTTCCTGTCAAGGTCTGAGTGGGCCCGCCCCTCGCGCCAGTAGAAACGCTCTGAAATCTTGCCCAACTCTCCCATCACGCAAATCAATGCGTAGCCTCAAGTTTCGAGATCTGCGCCAACGAAGCAGGGGTCAGCGAGTGATCGCACTTGCATTTGCAAGCCCTCATCCAGGCTCTACTTATCGGCGAATTCACGGACAAGATCAAACGAAGTGCCCTGCACGCTGAGAGCGAACGGCGGAAGGCCCATGCTGTTGCTCAGGGACCGTGACTTTTCGTTCGCTCTCGTCGCTGGCCGGCATCGATCTCGCCATGCCCATTGTCAGGTTTCCGGTTTGCGTGCCATCGGCTTTCTCCTCTCCCAGCGCCTCCGCACCAGTCATGTGGGGCAAGCGTTCGCCGCGGCTGCCAATGGCGCAACCTCACAACTTGTTACGTGGTGCCTTTTGCAGGATGGAAAGCGGGAGGCTGAAACTGGCGGCCAGTTCATGCTTGGCGGTCTCGGTAGCCATATCTTCCCCGCTGTCGAGGATCGCCTCCAGATCCGGCCGGATCGCTGCCGACTCCAGGGGAAGCCCCCCGTGATCGGCTATAACCGCCTCCAGAGCTGCTCCGGGGTGGGCAGTGTCCGTCCTCCCCTCCGCCAGAACCTGTTGAATGAATACTTGCGCATACGACTGCTTTTCAATCTGGTCGCGGACACGCTGCAGCGTGCGCT
This sequence comes from Bradyrhizobium sp. WSM1743, assembly GCF_000473065.1. Classification (GTDB taxonomy): domain Bacteria; phylum Pseudomonadota; class Alphaproteobacteria; order Rhizobiales; family Xanthobacteraceae; genus Bradyrhizobium. Next base: position 67,619 of record NZ_AXAZ01000024.1, on the reverse strand, counting down.
CCACCGAATGACGGCCGCGCGCCCAGGCAAGATATGGCCCACGAGAGCCCGCCGCGCCGGTGCTGCTCCACAGCTCCCGACTGATCCAGGTCAGCCCGTCGCGTGCCGCATTCGCCTTCAACACGTCCCAACTCACCCGAAACATTGCCGGGCTCGGCACAAACACTTGCTGCTTGCAGCGCCCGGCACGCAGCCGCAGCGCAGTGAGGTCGGGAGATTCCGGCCAGTCGGGGTCCGGATAAAGCAGCACCTCCTGCAGCGCTGCCTCGATTTCCCAATATTCCCGTCGGGTGCCGTCGTCCTTCAATTGCTTCTCCGCAGCCGCGGCGCGATCAGGATGCAGCAGCTTCGTCAGGTTCGCCAACACCTCGTCCGCAATTTCTTGTCCCTCTCGGCTAAGTGCCTTTTTCGTAGTAGATTTCAGCTCGTAAGTTGCGTCGCCCGCCTCGGATCTTTCCTTGGCGTCCAGGAAAAGGTGCAGGCCGGTCAAGCCGGTGATCGGATTGTCGAACTTCTCGTAGAGGAGCTGAGACACCAGCGTTTCCCCGGTGAAGATCGCCCTACCCCGCTCAAGCGCGTTTCTTGCCACTTCCACGGTTTCCCAATGGTCGGAATAGACGACACTGGCACCCGGCCGCGCCATCTGGATCGAAACATCGAACTGCGGCGTGTCTCCTTGTTTCGCGCGAGCTCCGTGCATTTCGGTCGCGGATGCTGCTGCGCCGACCGCCGTGTCGGCATTGCCGGCCCGCAGGAAGATGCGCGTCTGCCAGCCCTCGGCCACCAATACGGCCTGCCGCGAAACCTGCGCGCCCTGGTTGAGCTCCAGCACGAAAGGCCCGTCCGCCGGATCGGCCCTGACGGCCACCGCCGACCAGAGTTCATCGCCGATGCTTGCGTTTCGGCGCCGATTGTCCAGCCTGACGGCGCGCCTTGTGCTGCGCCAAGGGAAGATCGAAGCGCCGCCAAAGGGCTTCTCGCGATCGGCCGTCTCGGCGCGCTGATGCGCAAGCACCAGGATGCAGGGTTTGCTCTGTTTGCCCAGTGCCTTCTGCGCCAGCGTTTGGACGGCGGCAACATCCGTCAGCATCGGTCCGATCGGCGCGATCGCGGAAAACTGGCTGACGAACAGATGGAGCTGCTGAGGCTTGGCTGTGAGCTCGATCAGCTGCTCCTTCACAGTGCCTGCCCTGACTACCCGGATCTTGTAGAGCCCAGCACTCAGGCTGTCGCTGAACCCCCCGACCGATCGCGCCACCCGGCTGAGCGCGGCGTTCATGACGAACACTTCGGCGTCGTCGTTCGTGTAGACATCGAGCTGCGGCATGGTGCAGCCTTCCCTATTCGATATCGGCCGGCGTGGTGGCGCCGATCTCGAAAATACGCTCCAGCCCGCCTCCCTTGAGCTTGTAAAGGCCGACACCGAGCGCGAAGCTGACCCATCCGTCCTTAACCTTGGCCGCTTTTGAAAGCGGCCCCGGCGGGCTGGTCAGCAGCATATCAGTGCCGTCCGCCACTTGCACCCGGATCCGGTAGATCGGGTGAGGCTGGTTGGCCGCAAAAACCATGTCGTCTTCGTGGGGCACCATGGCGAACTGCGCCTCGCCGCCCGCAGCGTTGAGCGAGCCGTTGCGCAGGAAATTGGCGAGCAAGGCGGAACGCACCTCGCCATTGTCGTCGGCGGCCCCGCCCTCGAGGCCCTTGAGCAGGCGGGCGGTGAAGAGGCCACGCATCTCGCCGCCCGGTCCGATCGGCCCTTCATAGGAGTCGCGCCCGAAGCCGGAGGCGAACGCCATGAACACTCTGGCCGGCTGCCCCGCGCGGCTGGCGACATTGGCCAGGCCCGTCGGCTTGGTCGGCGTATAGTCCAGCGCCTGCGTGCCGCAGCAATCCATCCACAACACCAGCTCATCGAAGCGGGTCTGGGTGGTAAACCAGTCGATCCATGCCGGCACCTCGAGATTGGGCACCAAGGGGAGCTGCGCTTCCGCCGTGATCAGGCAGCGCGTGCGTGGATTCGGCGCCAGGCCGTGCCCGGCCACATAGACGTAGAGTCGGTCGCCCATGGCCGGCGCATTCGACTTCGCGAAGGGGTCGAAGGCCGCATTCAGATCCGCACCGATCGGCCGGATGGGCAGGATGTGGTCGAACGTCCAGGCCTTTCCGTTGAAACCGTCAGATGTAATCAGGGTCACCTCGGCCTTGGCGACTTCGAGCAGCCATTTCGTTACCGCCTTGGCATCCTCCACGGCCCCGTGCAGGTCATTCGGCGAAGCCCCGTCCTTCCCGAATTTCGGGTAGCTGCCAATGCCCACCACGATCGCGCTAGCAGCCATGGCTACTACCCGCCAAACACCGGACGCTTGCCGTATGCCTTGACAATCAGGGCCTTGTCCATCGCGCTAAGCTGCGTGTTTTCGCCGACCGTGAACCCGTCCTGCGTCCATTCGGGAGGGATCGGATACATCATGATCGATGTCGGATCGACGTCGGTGTTGAACACTTCGCTTTTGTCGTAGCGGTGAAACATGTTCGCGTCGATCTTTTCATCGGACCAGCCCTGCGAGGCCCGCATGTCGGCCCGCACCCTTTCCTTGTTCCATTGGATGGCCTTGGCCGGGTTCATATGCTCATGCACCAGACCGAGCGCATGGCCGAATTCGTGCAGGACGACGGCCCGCGCATCGGGCTCGGGCAGCGCCATCGTCATCCATCCCAGGTTCATCGTGCGCTGCGTGCGGTCGACCGCCTGGGCGAAGCGGCCGAGCCTGGAAAAGCTGCCGATGCCCGGCGTGAAGGTGATCCGGATATCGGCCGCCGCAGGATCGAGGTGGTTGTCGATCCAGAACTCAAGGCCGAAGTTCGCCCCGGTCTCGTCGGGCCAAGCCCTGGCGATTGCGGCGACGCGCCGCTTCAGGTCGGTCGCGCCCTCCATGAAGGAGACGCGCAGCTTCACGCCACGCCCCCAGAAGGCGGCATTCAGCAATGCGGCACGCGCGTTGAGGCCGTTGGCGCTGGGCGGCTGGAAGCCTGCGTCTTCCATGCACGAGCAGAACCGATGGTCGTGAATGTTTGTGTCGGACATCGTATCAGCCCTCAAATGTCGCGGCAGCGGTAGATGATCTTGTCCTTCAGCTCCGCCCTGAAGCGGTCGCTGATTGGCGCTGCGGCCCCACCAAGGTCAGCAATCTCGGGATCGGTGCTGCCCCAGTAGCCTGACGGCGCCCAGCCGCCGGCATTCATCGAGCCGGCGGTCACTATGGCGAGTTGCCCGTCCATTTGCGGCGGCGAGCCAGCATCCGACCTGACGCCGGCGATAACCAGCTTGCCCTGCGCGGCCGCTTCGCGCGCCGCCGAGCCGTCGGCCAGTGCTGTCCATGACGCGCTGCCGGTGATGGCGTCGATAATCTGGTCCGAGGTGCCCGACAGGCTGATGCCCAGGCGATGCGCCACCTCTATAACGAAGAGGTAGCTTGCCCCCTTGAACGGACCGGAGGGGCCGGTTTTCGACCAGACCTCGGCGCAGGCCCGCTGCACCCGCGTCGCATCCGGGTTGGGTGCCGAAAGCGTGCGTGGCGCCGCCGAGCTCGGCGCCACCATCGAGCCCTCGCCTGGATTGGTGCCATGGAAGTTTATGTTGACGTTCGACGCCTCGGGCTTGGGCTGCGGCAGGCGCGGCGGCTCAGGATACATCGGCGCCAGCGTCGGGCGGGTATCCGCGCCGTATCCAAAACCTTCCTGCGGGTTCTTGCGCCGGCCGTCGAGGAACCAGTCGGAATCGAAGTTGGGCGAGATCTTCACGAAGCCGAGCAGTAGGAGGAAATAGGCGAAGAAGCCGATGCCGAGGCCGACGCCATAGGCGCCGAACAGGTTTGTGTCGTTGGGAAAGAGCGCCAGGACGGCCGCGCCGCCCACGACGCCGATAAGCGTCGTCAGGTCGCCGAAGCTGATGTCGCCGCGCCGGTAGCGGTTGACGAAATAGACGTTCCAGCCCAGCACCAGGCCGAATGCCAGGGCACCTGCGATTTTCCAGTCCATGCTCTCCCCTTAACGCGTTCGTTCCGTTTTACGGCAGCCGGTGCCAGGCTTTCAGCACCGTCAGCCGCGTCGATCCGCCCATCGCCATGCCGGCGGCCAGCCACGGCAGCACGCCCGGGCCGGCGAGCCAAGCCGCCTGCGCCGTTACACCAACCACGAGCGCCAGCGCCCAGGCCGCGGAAACAAGTCGTGTCCGTGTTTCGACCGGCCGGGCGCGAACGATCCGGTCTGCGACGATCAGAGCCACGACAGCGCCGACCGATGCAGCCCCCAAAGCCGGCATGATAGCCGCAATGATGCTTGAGCCATGCATCGGCTCATCCCTTCGCCAGGCACAAATCGGGGCGAGCCCCATTTCGATGAGATCGTCCTCCCGCAAGCTCAGAACGGTCGCCCACTGGAGCAGATGTTGAGTTGACGCTCTGGATGCTTTCCCTCACCAAGTAATGACCTCTACCCATCTTGCGAGGAGATTGCAGGGCTCGGTTCAATCTCGAGGTGACCTCCAGTTGCCGGATGTCCGTCTATCAGCAGCTGGATCCTCTCGTATTCCCTCGATTTGATCTCTCTTTTAAACCAGACCGGTTTCCAGGAATCGCGCCCGTGAAGCGGCCAAAATTGAAACTCAAGTAAAGTGTTTTTGACCCGGCACTTCGTCCTGTATCTTCTTCCAGTATGGGCAATGTAGGGGTGTCCACTTCCACCTCGCCGGCGACAATGAGCGTCCGCTTGTTCGTATCGAGATCACTTCCCGGTTCACGGCGGTCTTCCCAGGCTTTCCAGAACCTCAAATTTGCGTTGTGGCCCATGTGGGGCTCTCCGAACTCAGCATCTGAATAGATATCGTTTAAGGCCCGGTGTTCGCGCGCGAGCCATTCAAGAAATGATTGAGGGCATTTCCCTCTTGCTTGAACAAACTCGTGACGCTGGGAAAATGCTTTTACTAATACAGCTCTTTAGCTACTCATCTCTGCGATGCTCGCATCAATCGCTTGATGCACCCCACGCTTAAATTGGCGATGCTAGCGCTTTCCTGGATCAGCAGGTGTTCCTGGTCGACCAGCCTGCTTCGAAGCCGACAATCCCCGCAAGGTTGTAAAACTTAGCTTCGCATTTTCTTCAACAGCGTCAACAGTTTTTGGTGACGCACCCTGTCGCAGTGTGGAAGACAGACAGCCACCACAATGCACATCTCTGCTTCCGTTTTCGGACAGACCAGCGAACTTGCATTCTCGGCATTATATTCCTAATTGCGTCTTATGAGTTTGCCAAAATCTGCTTCTCCCGCACCGCTGATGACGAAGAACAGGATTTGTCCTCGAAGTTCATCTTAGTGAAGCTTGTTCGATACTTTCGGCTTGCTTAACGGGTACGCTGCTGTCGCGGACTATCGATCTAAGCGCACTTCGGACTTTGCATGATCAACGAGCGACAACCGGGCGACACGCGTCGCAGCCTAGAAATATGACCTGAACCAAATATTGTCTTGATATCGGTAGCGGTTGACCTACACTACAACCTGTTCCAGACAAATTCAATAGCTGTGGTATTTCCTTGTCTGCGTTACTTGCTTTCCAGCTTCCAATTAAAATTGACGCCCTTCTCTGACGCCCGGCCCGTACCGGTGCTGCCGACCGCAGAGCTTCCATTGAGCGCCTTGAAGAATGCCACTTCCGCCACCTGGGGACTGAGCAACTGCGTGCCGTTCTCGGGAACGCCGACGAACTTGAATGTCCCGTTCTTGGTGATGAAGAACTTGTCGACGCTGGCGCCGCCGACGGTCCATTTGCCGGTGTCGGTATCGAGCGTCACGCCGAAGGTCTTGCCTTGAACATCGCCCTCGATTCCCGTGCCGATCACTGTCCAGTAGGCCATTGCTGTATCCTTTCTCGATCCGTCCGTGCGTGGTGCAAACGAGTGATGATCAGGGGGCCAGATTCCAGAACCAGATCGGATCAGCGTTCCAATACGCATCTCCGGCGGGCGCCGTACCGTCCCACAGGTCGATATGACCCTGGCCCAGAAAGCCGGGCACGTTGATATAGGCGACGAGCCCCTTCTTGCCATTGACCGATGACGGTGCCGATCCCGGATTCGAGAATCCGTAATCGTAAAGTCCGAACACCTCCGCCTTGCGCAGCACGCGTGCGAGATCCTCGGCGCCCCGGACGTAGTCGTGCGGGCAGAGATTGACTCCGCCGGTCTTGAACTTGTCCTTGATCCCGGTGACGACCTGCGTGAGCGCCTCGCTCATCCGGATCGCACATGTGTTGGGGAACTGCATGGAGCAGGAATGGATCTGTGTCGGATCCGTCTTGTACACGCCGCGCAGTTTGGTGTAGGTCGGTCTCGGCAACGAGAGCGGCAGGAGCTTTTCGCGAAGCGTCTCCCACAAGGCGTCGTCGTCGTCTACGACCTCGGCGTGCGGCGCGAGCCCATCGAACGAATAGCCGCCGACGCGATCGCCGCGCCCGACAAAGGCGACGACCGGCTTGCGGAGACCGGCCGCGATCTCGAACTCGGCTTGCGTGCCGGGTCCGCCCCGCAGGATGACGATCACGTCCCCCGACGCCATGTTCAGAAAGTTGCGTGAGTTGGCCCCCTTGGGACTGGTACCGGGCAGGTGTGTATAAATCGGCACTTCGATATATTGATTGGGATAATGGTCCTTCGGCGCTAGCGAATACTCCGTGATCGTTCCCACCGTCGCGCCGGCAAAGCCGGTGCCCTCGCCTGGTATCACGCCGATCGAACGGCCCGATCGTCCCGGCGTCTCGCAAAACGACCGAGCCACGATTTCCATCGCGCCATGTCCACCTCCGGTGAGGAGGTCGCATCCCAGCTCGGCCACCATCCGCCCGACCCGTCTAGCGCGCCGGTCGAGCCCGGAGTCGGCGGGACTTCCACTCGCGGCCACCGCGATCGTCACCATGTTTCCATCCCCCTCAGCTTTGATCGGTCGCGCCGTCAGCCCCTTCGGGAAGCTGCGCGCCGCCCGATCGATCGTATTTCACGAGCTCGATCTCGCCGTCGCCACCGCCGACGCGCGCGAAGCGCCAGACGAACAGCGCGCGCCGGTTGACGTAGCCTTTCGCCAGATCCTTACGCAGCTCCGGGTGCTCGATGTGCTGCGGCAACGGCGCGGCCGCATGTAACACGACGCGCGAGGCGTCCTGCGCGCCGGCCGCCGACTCGATCACCGAATAGACGCAGGGCGGCGGCGCGATCACGGGCGCCGCGATGATGTTGACGAACACCGCGAGCGTCCTGGTCTCGCCGCCGTTTTCCAGATCGGCACTGACCTCGAGCCGGTCTCCGGGCTCGAGGGGCGACACGTCGTCGACGCCGGTGCCGACGCGGCGCAGCAGGCGCAGCGAGAGCTCGTAAGGCACGTATCGTGGGAGCTGATAGCCGTCACCGCTCTCGCCAGCCTGCGGCCCGCGGGCAACAAACAGCTTCTCGGGCGCGCGCGCGCTTCCGTCCGGATTCGGCCGCCCGAACCGGCGGAAACGCGCCGTAAACTTCGGAACCGGCGAATCGCTCGCAAACAGTCCGCTCACCGGATCGATTGTGTCGCAAGCAAAGTACAGCGTCGCGCCCGGATCGTACTCCTCCCGGTCGACCGACAGCAGCGCGCGGGCGCCGCCGACCGGCTTGATGTCTCCTTCGGCAGTGCTGCCAAGTTGCCGGTCATAGGATGGATCGCCGAACGCGATGGTACGTGTCCGGCTGCGCAGAACGCGCCGGTCACCTGGATCGAGCGCCAGCGGCAAAATCGCCTTCAGGCGAGGCGCGGGCGACAACGGGTCGATGTGACCGAACGTGATCACCAGCCTGATCGGTACATCGACGGTCGCGCGGCGCACCGCGTCACGCGCCGCCGGCAACTGGTCCGTCACCGAGAGGGTCCAGGTGAAGGTGGGCCAGGCCACGACCGGCGCCGTCTTATCCTTCATGTCGAACGACGCCGCGCCGATTTCCAGGCGTACCGTGCGGATCGCGATCAACCCATTGAGCTCGGCCTTGGGATCGCTGATGTTCGCTGCGACCGCATCGACCTTGATCGCCAGCAGGCCATCCCAGTTCGGACCAAGCAGTCCGTTGGCGGCCGGCGGCGCGTCCGGCACGACGGTCAGCGACAGGGCGACCCGCAGGTGCTCGTCGCCCTTCTTTTGGCGCACCACATCAGCGCTCTCCGCGAAGACGCCGAACCTGTCAAGGATAAAGGCCGCTTTCGGATCGGCACGTCCTCCATCGGCGAGCGACAGATAGGTACGCCGCCTGAATTTGAGAGCGTCGCTCTCGCGACCGGCGACCCTGATATCGGCGATGTCGCGCGGGAGCGCAGGCGAGCGCGGCGTGCGCAGTTGATGCGCGACCACCGGCCCTGAACTCGCGGGTCGTCCGAACCGGGCATGCTCCGGATCGAATGCGTTCTCGTCGACCGCAACGATCACCGCCGCGGTGACGACCTCGAACACACCCGGGCGCCGCCCGACCGTGGCAAGCTCGAAATAAGGAGGCAGGATCGGCCCCGTGTCAGACGGGGCACCGAGTGCCTCGTCGATGGGAGCGCGCAGCCTCGTGTTGACGGGCGAAAGATGTCGCGCGGCCGGTCCTTCGAACGGCACGTGCAAGTCGCGTTGATAGGCGCCGCGATGGTTGAAGCCGAGATAGTTCATGGCCCTGGTGGTGTGGCCCGGGAGCCCGATCTGCCAGAAGCGCGCCGCAAAGCCCGCCTCCGCCGACTGCACCGGACGCTCGGCGCCGAGCCGCGGCGCGAGCTTGTCGAGCCCGTCGATCGCCTCCGGGCTCGGCCAGCCAAGCGATGGCGACGGCGCGAGCACCGGATGATCGGTTGCGATCCCGTCCCGGCGACCTCGGAGGATCCGCGGACTCGGGATCTCGACGACCGTGACGCCTGGCATCCGGCCCTCGCGATCCACTTCCCGGATCGCACATTCGGCGGAGCGGTCGAGATCGCGCGCCCGGGCGACGAGCTCGGCGCGCGGCGCCATTTCGCCGGCGTCATCGGCGCGGTCGGCCTGCACCAGGCGGTAGGCGGACTCGTGCACCGCGCGCCGCGCGGACAATGCGACGAGGTCCGCCGGCACCAAGTCGCGGCTGTCAGCGGCTTGCGACGGCGACGGCTTGATCTCGATGCCGACAACCGGACCGACCTTCGTGCCACCCTTCTCGCCTCGAGCCGGATGGAGCGACAGCGCCCGCCAGGTGGCCTGGCCATTCGCGGCCGGCGTCGCGTTCCACCGGGCCTCGATCGCCATCAGAGCACGCAGGAAGAACGGCGCAGCCTTGATATCGGCGCTGCTCTCGAGCTGCCCCTTGCTGCCTTGCCGGAGGTTCTCGAAGAACAACTGCTCGACCGGCATGACGCGCGCGAGCGCTGCAGTCTCCGCGAGTGGCGCGAGGCCGGCGCCGCCGATGGCGGACAGGACCTGCGCGGCCTCCGACCCGCTTGCAATGACCATCGTGCGCGGTGCCGGCGGTCCGACCTGGGCATTGCCGCCCCACAAATCGGGCGCGGCAACTTCCCATTGCCCATCGGCTTGGGTGAGCGACCCAAATGCGCCGAGCAAGGTCGCGTCGAGACCCGCCCAAGGCACGACCGCCGTAACGGCGCACTGCTCTGCCCCTGCCCGATACGGGAACAAGGCTGCGCTGCCGCCGAGAAAAAACGGCGCCTGAAGGTGCGGCTTGAATGGCGTTGTTCCGTAGAGACGGATCAAGGCTTCGTCGAAGAACCCGGACACCGCCCAGGGCAATTGCACGAGTCCGGGATGCGGTACCTTGGCCTGGGTGTCCTGGCCACGGTAGAGCCGTCCCGCATAGCGCGGCGCGAAGCCATACGCCTTCCCCGTGTCGATCATCAGCTGCAGGGAGGTGATCGCCACATGATCCAGTGTCGTGAAGGTGACACTGCGCTGCTTGCCAGCGAGCGTATGCTCGACCTCCACAAGCAACGGGATCTGGGCTCGCGGCGTGATGCGCTTGCCGAGCCGGCGCAATTGCGCGGCGTCGATCCGGTGGCGCCGGAAACGCGCCTTCACGGTGTGAGTCAGCTCGCCGCCGGCCTCGATCCGGATCTTGCGGCTGCGACCCGCTTTTTTGCTATCGGCGTCCTTCGGCGACCGCCATGCATCGGGCAGCGCGCTGCCATCGGCCTTGCGCAGCCCGTTCACGGGCCAGTTCACGGGGCTCGTGAACCCGACCTCCCAGGTGACATCGAAGTGATGTGCGGTACTTTCCGCATCGGCGCGCAGGCGATGGTCGATCCGGTTCGCCGTGCCCGTCGCGAGGCCGGCGATCCGCGCCCATGCGCTCGCGGCGGCGAGCGGCGCGAGCGCACGGAGCGGCTCAGGGCTCGCGACGAAGGCTTGAAGGCGCGCCTGCACCTCCCAACCGCCCGGCGCTTCGAGGCCGAACAGCGGCCGCGCGTGCACCCACACTCCCCTCAACTCGACGCCGACGCGGCCAGACGCGTGGTCGATAGACAGCTCGAAAGGCTTAATCGTGTCCGCGGCCGGCAAATCGAGCCAGCGGAATGACTTCGCTTCGCGGCCGACATGGACGAGGGCCGCGGCCTTATCCGGCTCGTCGATCGCGTCAGGCACCTTGGTCGTCTCAGGCATTACCTGCAGCGCGCCGTCGATGCGGATCGACTGGCTTTGCGCCGCCAGCGTCACGGCGATCTCGTCGATGCGCAGCAGCACGCTGGATGCGGTCGCGGCCGTGCCGGTCGGCTTGAAGCCGAAGTCGATCTTCGCGCCGATCGTCGCCTGCGATTCCAGCTCGCACTCCCGGCCGAACAGGCGCGCGCCGAACCGCACCTTGCCGCTCGCGATGTCCAGCACGATCGTGGCATCAATCGGGGACTGGTTCGCCGACGGGATTCCTCCCTTGGCATCGACCTCCAGCGGAACTGCACAGGAAACTTCCGGATTGCGCGGCGCGTACACAAGCCTCGGCTGCGGACCATCGACATGCCCGAGACTGATGCCCCCCCATACCGGCTTAAAGGTGTTGCCATGACGCGTGAGCGTCAGGCAAAACAGGTCTGCACGCTCATAAATCCGGTCGGCACCGAACGGCCCCGGCTCGGCGTCGGACGTTCCGTCGTCCAGCAAACGCTGTCGGATACGCAGCGTACCGATGACCTTGATAACCTGAATCGTGTCGTTTCCGTCGAACTCGACGCGCAACAGCCGCGCCGGCCTGAACAGGAACGGCTCGAACCGCAGATCGAACGGCTTCGGTTTCCCGGTCCAGGTCGGCGCCTCGGGTTCCTCCATCAAGCGCCATTCGTGCAACGCGTCGGGAAAGTTCGCGCGGTCGAAGGCCTGTCCGACCGTGCCGGGTGCGCTCTCGACCGGATTCGCGGCGCCGTCGAACACCTTGTTTTCTATCGGCAGGTCACGAACGTGGAAGGCGAGCCGCGCCGCTTTCATCCAGGGAATGGTGGCATCGATTTCGATGCGCTCGGGCTGGCCGAGCGTGCGCAGCACGCCACGCGGCTTGCCGTCGAGCCCGACCGGACGGGCGCCATTGCTCGCGGCCGCGCCGAGCCCGGTACCGCGCGAGTCCCAGACCAGATCCGAGCCATCGAGCCGGAACAGGCTCGCGGCATTGCCGCGGACCGTGATCGCTTTCCCCCCGACCTGCAGTTCGTCATTCACCACATCGAATTCACCGCGCAGCCCGGCGAGCGCCGTGTCCAGTCGATAGGTATCGCCGTTGAGCTGATAGGCGCCCCAGCGCGGCGCTAGGTCGATCTTCACGGAGACAGCTTTCCACTTGTAGGGCTGCACCAGACTCGCAATGTCCTGGTCGTGATCCGTGCCGGTCGCGACCCAGCCGGTCATGAAGGCGTCCTGGGTATACGTCAGCGCCATCCGCACCCGGTTCTGGCGCCAGACCTCCTCGAGTCGCGCCGGATCGAGCGCCGTGACGACCAGGCTTTCGGTTTCGGCGACCGGCGGCGGAGCAGTCCCGGACTTCGGCGGCGGCGGATCGGACCAGGCAAACAGTTCGTCGAGCACCGAGAGGTCATGGCGCAACGCGGCGTTGAACTGTCCTTTGTCCTTGGGCCATTGCTGCGGCACGAATTCGGGCCCCGGAAGCGTGGTGAGCACCAGCGTATCCGACACAAAGGACACGGCCTTCGCGTCGACGTGAGCCGGCGGATGCTCGACCCTCAGCACCGCTGCCTCGCCGCCGGGCGCATTCGCGAGAGTGAAGCCGCCTTCGAAGGCGTAGCGCAGCAGGCCGCGCGAGACCGAAGGTTCTGCCGGCGTAACCGCCGTCCGCGTCAGCGGGTGGTTGGTGATGAACGGCCGGTCGTGCGGCACCTGCCATCCATAGCCACGCAGTGTGCCAGCCGGCGACGGCGTGAGCTTGCTGCCGGGCGGCAGCACTTCCAGCAGATCGGTGACATGGAGGGCCCACCCGTCGGGCTTCCACGTGAACGTTCCCTTCAGAACCAGCCCGGTCTGCGGGGCATTGAATGCAATCGGCACGTCACGGGTCGTGGCTGGCCCGCGGCGAAGGTCTGGCAATGCTTCCGCGGCTGTCGGCGCGGTCTCGGCCACGAACACGAAGCCGCGCAACTGGCCTCGCGCGCCGCGGATGTCGAGGGTCCCGCTCGCGGGACGGTATGCGGCGTTCTGCTTGCGCCACCGCATGGTCAGGACGAGGCGCACGGCTTCGTCGACAACGATACCGCGCAAGCCGTCGGCGGTCGTGCCGTGGGCGGCGACGATCCGTCCGCTCATGGCGCTCGGCGGCGGCACCCCCTGGTCCGGCAGCTTCTCCCTGCGCTCCGTGGCGAGGCCGAGTTGCAGCCAGCCGTCAGTGAGCGGGAGAAAGGCGTAAGGCGCTCGCGTCGCCGTCGCGGCGACGACGTGTCCGCTCTTATAGGCGGCGAGCAGGCGCGCCGCAGTCGCGTCCAGCGGCACCTCGATCGGCTGCGTCTCGAACGTATCGTCGAGGCTCGTGGTCCAGGCGCCGTTCCCATGCGCGAATTGAATCACGACTTTCGGCGCCCCGGCGGTGTCGGACCCGGCTGAGATCACCACGTCGAAGCCATCTGCCAGCTTTCTCCACTCGAGATGTTCGCCGTGGATCGCCGCGATGCCCGGCACGTCGCCCGGAAAATTGCTGACGGTCCGCAGACGCGCATCGATAGCGGAGGACTCGACCGCCATCTTGAATTCGCCCGTGACGGTCTCGATCAGAGCCAGTCCATTCGGTGTGATGGTCAAGGGCCAGAGCAGCGGCGGCACCCCGGGCCGCCGATCGAAGCGAACGGCCAGTGGCGCATCCTTGTCGCTGCCGAGATCGCCGAATGCGCGGGCGATGCGTGCCTCGAGCTGCTCCATGGCTCCGGGCGCGTCCGGATGCCCTCCGATCAGGCGCAGCCAGTATCGAGGCTTGCCGTCCTGGCCCGGACGGCGCTCGAGGCGGAAGCGGCCGCGAATGCGCGCCGCCGGATCAGGCGCATCGAGCAGGTCGCGCGTCGGGTCCGGCAGCGATCCGTCGAGCTCGATGCCATGCGGCACCAGTGTGAGCGGCAGCGTCCTGGTCGCGGGCTTCTCCAGCCGGAAGCCGCCGAACAGGGTGGATTTGCTATTCTTGGTGACGAGCTTGAGGAATTTCTGCAGTGGCTGACCGTCGACCGCAAGCGCCACCGGAACCAAGCCAGCCGTCAGCCGCAGTTGCGGCACCTCGATATCGGGGCCGAGCTTCTGCGGCCAGCCGCCGATCGGCACCAGCGTGACGTCGTTCACGGGCTTGTCGGTGACCAGCGTCCCCGCGAACGTCGCCCCCTGGCCTTCGAGACGCAGCTCGACGCCATGATTATTGCCGCCCTCGTGCTCCTGCGGCCGGACGTAGCCGCGCAGCATCAGCGGCAGGTGCACCTGATTGGTGCCGCCATGCTCGACCGGCTTGGCATCCGCGCCGGCGAGCAGCACCCGCAGACCGGCAACGTCCTTGACGATCTGGTCCGAATGGGTGCCGCTGTCCCAGTAGAAGACGCGCAGCTTGGCCGAATAGAACGGTTCGTTTTCCCCGCCGGCGATCCGTATCGCCGCGATCCGGCTGATCTCGCCCATCAGACCTCTCCCTCGATGCGGCGCGCGATCCGATGATGCAGCGGCGTCAGCGTCCCCTTGCTGGCCGAAACCACGGGGCTCCGCCCCGGCCCGAACAGCTGCGCGGCCGCGACGCGGAGGAGAAGCGCCCACAACTCAGTCTCGGCGGGCGTCGGCCCGGCACCCGGCCGGAAGCCGCGCACGTCCTCGTCACTCGGCAGCGGACGCACGCACAGCAGCTCGCGTCCCGCGCTCTGCGGTGGGCCTTTGCACAGATCGTCGAGGCGCTGCAGCGCATCGGAATGGTGCCGTGCCGCATAGGACAGCGGTACGGTCAGCTTGTCGCCTTGCTGTGGCGGCGCCTGCCACTGCCGCAGCAGCCCCTGCGCCTCCGGCGCGGACCCGAGCGCCGCCATCGCCTTGTCCCAGAGCGGCGTCCAGTCGGCCAAAGCCGGCTGCCAGCCGCAAGTGAGGACGTGGTCGGACAGCACATCGATGGTCACCAGATAGTCGCCGGTGACGATCTGCGCGAGACGCGCGTTCAGCAGTGTCAGGAGATCGCCGTCCACCTCTTGCATGAACGGGCGCAGCGCACCGGCATCGCGCGGCACCGCGGCGAGCCGCAGCCGCCAATCCTCGCCTTGTCCTTGCGGTGTGATCAGCAGCGGCTTGGTGTCGTCATGCGCCGCGGCCAGGAGCAACTGCCCGGCCGACTGCACCAGATAAGCCGACTCTTCATCCTTCTTCGGCACTACCGGCAGCAGATCGAACTCGCCGGCGCGCGCGACCACCTCGCCGCTTCCAGGAAGCGACGCCTCGATCGAGATCCGATAGCTGATGCCCGGCTCAGGGAGATGCACGACGTTGCGGATCTCGGCCCAATGCTGCCCTGCGTCGCCGAACCACAGCACTGCCTCGCGTGCCGACATGCAGTCGATGAACCGGTGCAGCGCCAGATCGAAGATGATCGTCGTCTCGCCGGCTTTGCGCACAACCTCGTAGGTCGGCGGCGCAGACGGCGTCCGCTGGTCGTAGCCATCCGTGATCCGGTACGGCAGGTGCGGCTCCGCGAAGCCCTCCTCGAACACCGCGCGCGTTGTCTCCGACACGACGATGCCGGCGCTCATGTGAACCAGCGCATGCGTGCGGAAGAAATATGGCAGGCTCGCTGCGGAGACCAGCGTCGAGCCGAGCCATGCATCCGGCACGAGCTTGCGCAGCTCGACCAGCCTCGCCTCCGCATAGGCCTCCTCGAGCGCCGGGAAAGCGAAGTTCGCGTCGGCATCTGGCGCGCCGAATGGCGCCAGTGGCTGGTAGTCTTTGACCTTCTCCTTCACCAAGCCCCGCATCCATTCCTGGTAGGGAAACTCGCGTCGATAGCCGACCGAGATGCCGAGCGGCGCGAGCATCGCGTCGTTGCGGCGATTGGCTTGCGCCAGCACCATGTCGGTGCCATGGGCGACGACGATCTCCATGCGCGGCAGATCCTTGTCCTTTGCCGGACGCCGCTGCGCCGCCAGGATCACCGGCTTCTCGAGCGGCTCTGTGCGCGGCAGCGTCACGTCGAGGAACTGGTTGGCGAAGCCGGCCGCGTCCAGGGCGCCGCCGAGGTCGGGCGGCGCATTCACGGCGCCCGGGGCCTCGAGCGCCTTGATCCAGCTCTCGTAGCGCCCATAGGGCCGGATCGCGAATTTCCGTCGGGCGCCGCGCCGCTCAGGATCCGGGATCGTGACCGATACGAACCCGCTCGGGTCGGGCGCGCGTCGCCACACGCCGGGGTCCGCGACCGTGCCGAGCGAGAAGAAGATCGCTCCGGCCTCGGTCGGCTGCGGCGCGCAGTGATCGAGATAGCGGGTCCAGAAACGCACGATGCCAGCTGCGATCTCGGCGCGCGCGGACTGTGCGGCCTCCGCCTCCTTTGCATCCGGCTCGTTGCTCACCGGCATACCCTGCGGCAGCGTGATCCGTCCGAAGCGCCGCGCCAGCGGATAAGCGAGGTTGATAAAGGCCTGCACCGGGGTGAGCCGGAACGGAAGGTCGCGCTCCGGCCGGAACAGCGCCTCTGCCCAATCTTGCCCCTTGAGCGCCTCGAACTTGCCGAAGGCCGGATCGGGTGCGCGCGGGTCGTTGGGCTCGAGCACGACCGGCTGCGCAATCTCCTGGCTGGTATAGGGCGCCGGCTGCGGAGCGCCGATCGTGCCGTCCGGCTGCACGACGACGCTCTCGAGCGTCAGCGCCGTGTCGATGTCCTGCGCAATGAGTTGCGCCGAGTTCCGCAGGATCACGCGCACGACCGCGATGGCCTTGTCGTTCTCGGGCAACTGCGCGGAGACGCGGAAGGCGTGCACCACGCCGTCGCCGAGCCGGACGGCAGGATTGGCCTCGATGCCGCCGGCACGCGCGAGCACGTCGAACCATCGGCCCGGCGACGGTGCCGCAAGCTTGAGGCGCCATTCCGGTCGCTGGTCATTGCCGGACTTGGGAACGATCTTGAAGTAGCGAACGCGCCGCAGCTCCGCGGGATCCGCCGCGGGAGCCAGGCGGTCGGGCGCGGGACGCAGCGCGATCTGGATCACCGCAAGCGTCTCCTTCTCGATCACGTCGGACTGTTCGCTCTTGCCGAGGCCTTCCCCGCCGCCGTCGAACCAGAACAGCTTGGCGTTGCCCCAGGGCTTGGTGAGCAGGTCGACGAAGGGCTGGCCGTTGAAGCGCTGGTCCTGGCCGGCATTGTCCGTGTCGCGATATCGCAGCAGCGCTCGCCGCATCGCGGTGCGCACCCGCTTCATCAGCTTGCTGCCTCGCAGATACTCGCCCGACATGATGTCGTAGAGGCGCAGCCCTCGGGCGAGCCCGAGCGTGCGCAGCGCGCCCCAGCCATGGGGATCCCGTTCGGGCGGCGTCTCGTCGAGCCAGTCCGCGAAGGACTTCGCTTTCACCTCGGGCTCCGGATCGGCGACGATCGAATAGCGCCGGTAGATCCGGCCGTCCTCGATCTCGGCACCGGCGCTCTGCGACGAATAGGGCAGGAACGCGAGCGCGTCGCCGAGCACCGGATGGAGCGCCGGCACGAGATCGACCACGTGCTCGCGGCTCACCACCATGACGAAGTCCGCGGTCGGGTTGCCGTTGACATCCTGACGGGCGCGCAGCACCTCGATGCGCAGGCTGACAACAGCCAGATGCGCAGGATCGTCAATCCGCCGCTGCAGCGCCTCGGTCTCCTGCTGGTAGGCGGTCTCGCGCGTGGCGCCGTCCGGGACGAGCCGCAGGTTCTGCAGCAACCGGCGCACCTCCGCGACCGTGAAGCCGCCAATCTGTCGGAAGTGAGCTGCCTTCGCGGCTGCTTCCTGGTCCGTGGGCGCATCGGCGACGAGATATTCGCCGAGACCATGGCCATGCTGGCCGACGACGGCGAGCCGCCAGGCGAGGAGCGGATCGACAGCCTGATCGAGCCAGGCCGGAATCGATATGCGCAGCGCGTCCGGCCGACCTTGCGCGAACAGCGAGGCGATCAGCGCCTCGTCGGGATCCGGCATCAGTGAGCGCCGCAGCGCTGGTTGCGGGAACAGCGCGGTTGACTCGGCCGACGAGTACCAGCCGGCGCGGCGCATGCCGGTGGCGCGCTCACCCTTGGGCGGATTGAGCAGCCGCAGGGTCTCACTCGGATAAGCGGCCTCCAGCCGGCCGAAGTCACCGAAGCCGGACGGCTCGAGGCCGTCGAAGGCGGCCGGCATCAATGCGACGCGGCCGACCGCCTTCGCGGCGGATTCGAGCTGCGCCTTGAGGTCGTTCGCGTCCGACAGTGCCGGAAGCGCGTCGGGGTCGACGACGTGCAGATCGTAGCCGCCGATCCAGCGATAGAGCTCCGCATGGTTCGGCCCCTGTTCGCGGCGCAGGCTGCGCGCGTCGACGCGCCAGTTCAGCCTGGTGGCAGTACGCCGTGCGGGGTCGCGCAGAGTCGGGAACGGCTGCGGCTCCTGTCCTAGCGCAGGTGCGAGGTCGTCGATCGTACCATTGATCGGGGGATAGATCAGGTGCAGCCGACCGCTCTCGCAGGTGGCGTCACCCCCGGTATTGCGCAGCGCCATGAATTGCAGCGCGAGTGGCTGCTCGAAGGTCTCGAGGATGGTGCTGATCGGCTTCGCTTTGTCGGAGGCAAGCGGAGACTCCTCGCGCGCCAGCACGAGGTTGACCGGCATGCTGCGCCATTCGCCGTGCAGGCCGGATACGAGGAGGTCAGCGGGTTTGACGGCCTCGGCGGCCAGCCGGCGCACGAACAGGCGGCGCGAGAGGCCAGGAACGATATTGGTGTCATCGGCATCGAGCGCGGTCAGGATCGCGCTGAGCTTCGCGTCCACCAGCTTGCCGTCCTTCAGCATCTGGATAGACGCGCTGAAAAAGCCGGGCGTCAGATCCTTCGATTCCTCGGAGGGCGCCGCATCCTTGTCAGACGCCGCGGTCTTGCCGGGATCGCGATCCTCGTTCTGGAACACGAACGGATCGGACGCCGTTCCGGGCTTCAGCCTGAGCACGAACTCCGCGACGTCACTGCCGCGCAGCCGCTCGATGGACCGCTCGTCGAACCGGCTGGCCTGTTCCAGCGCATCGTTGCCATAGGTGCCAAGCGCCTCCACCGTCTCCGTGAGGATGCGCAGATGCAGCGCGAAAGTCTTGTCCTCCGGCTTCGGCGTGAACAGGAAACGCAGCTTCGGCGCTTCCGGCGAACCCGGTTTCTCGTAGGTCAGCTGCAGCACCGCCTGGCGCGGCGAGACCGGCAGCGGCTTCGCAGCCCCGGTGATCGGCACCTCATAGGGCTCACCGAAATCCGAGGTCCCCGCAATGTCGACCGGCACTATCTCGTAGAGGATATCGACGGCGGTATTGGTGTCGTCGGGCTCGAGCTGCCGCAGGTTGAGCAGCGCTTCACGCACATCGTCGGGAATCGCGACCGCTCCCGTGTCCGCATCCTTTTGGCGCAGGTCGTCGATGAACTGGAACGGCGGACGGAGCATCGTCAGCGTGGTGACGCCATTCTCCACCGCCAGCCGGGTCGGCGCTGCGGCCTTGACGACGAACTCGGCGCGATACTCGCCCTTCTTCAAACCGCGGATCGTGCGCCGTACGCGATAGTGGCGCAGATGGAATTCCGGGTCGTGATAGGCGCCCTGCGACTCGCCCCAGGCCGGCTCCAGGTCCCAGTCGAGCATGATCCCCTGCTCGCTGATGACATGGCGGGGCGTGAAGCGCGGCTGCGCCTTGCGGAACATGCGGCTCGGCGGGTTGAACAGATGCACGGTACCTCCTGCCGGCGCGTCGCTCTTGACGACCGTGAAGGCGCCGAGCGGCGGGCTGGTGATGTCGCCGTCCTGCTCGGCGGTCGCGAGGTCCGGGAACAGCTGCCTGAGGGATGCCTCCGAAATCAGGAAGGTCAGGCCGAAATCGCGCGCGTCGACCTCCCCGTTGCGCGTAGGCAGGTTGCCGGCCGGCACACCCTGGGCGGCCAACTGTGCGGCGGTGTCCAGCACCGAGGCGAGGATCGCCGAGCGCGCCTCCTCAATCTGCGCTTCGCGCTTGCTGAGCGCGGACAGCTCGATGCGCGAGCGGCCGTGCCGCGCCAGCATGGCGGCCGCGGCCTTGCTGTCGTCCGCCAGGGTCTCCTGGCCGGGCGTGATGAAGCGCGGGAACGGCTCTGTCGGCTGGCCCGCGTCGAGATCGAGGAACAGGTCGAACAGGAGGTCGTTGAGGGTGACGCCCGCGTCGACCGTCTCGTCGCCATTGGTCACGTATTTGTCTGCCCAAGCGACCGGCTTGGCCGGTCCGTCGAACGGCAACTGGAAGAACTCTTGCAGAATTGGCTTGCCGCTCGCCAGCGCGTGGGACGGCGACTGCAAGCGGCCGCCCGTCATCGCGGGTGATGCGAAGAACGTGGCCGCCGGATTTGCAACTGTTTCGGGCTTGTCGTTCTTGTCGACCGCTGTGTGATCGCGCGGCACGAGCTGCATCACGTACCACTCGCCCGCCTGGCCAGCGAACGAAGTCGGGAACAGCATGGCCCAGAAATTGGTCGCCGTGATCGGCCGCCCTTTCAGCTCTGGCGGGGTCACGGGCTCGGGCGCCGGCGCGGCGCCGAGCTCCTGGTCGATGGTCTGGTCGGCAATCGCCGCCTGCTCGTGGCGCGGCGGCTCCGGCGGCGGATTGCTCTCGACGCGCCGGCCGTCCTGGCTCTTGTCCGGGATCGGCGTGCTCAGGCCGAGCGCCATGAAGCCGGCGACGCGGGCTCGCGCCTGGTCCAGCAAGCCGTTGTTAAAGCTGAAGCCGATACCGACCGAGGCGGTGCGGCCGAATGCGCGGATGCCGACCGAGGCATGCGCCTTGCCGCCGAGCCCCTTGGGCGACACCACGCCCTCGATCGCGATCGACACCGCAAGGTGGATCGAGAAGCCGGCAGAGAGCCGGATCCTCTTGCCGAAGACCTTGAAGCTGAGCCAGACCTCGATCCGCGCGTCGATCAGGATGTCGAGACGCAGATAGCCATAATACATCGACTCGTCGAAGTTGCGCAGCGACAGGTAGGACAAGAGCCGCGTTTCGAGATTGAAGGTCGCATGCGCCACTGCGGCCGCGCCGAAGCTGTCGGAGCCGATCCGACCCTCGAGATGCACCTCGCCATAGGCCTTGAAGGCGATGCCCTGCAGGACCGAGAAGTCCTCGACCCGCTGGATCAGCCCGCCCCGGACGCGGAGATAGAAGGTCTCGCCGGGCTTGCCGAGCTCGAAGCCTAGCTCGTAGGGCCAGCCGAGCTCGAAGTGGAACAGGCCTGGCCGGATGTAGAGCGTAGCCGAGAAGTCGGTCGACTGGATCGCGGTCTTCAGCTGCGGCGGCATTGGCGGATGCTCGCCGATGAAGCCGTTGCGGTTGGAGATGAAGCGGCCGAGGAACTCGCGCTTCGGCGCCGAGAAATACAGGTAGCCGCGGAACACCGGCTCGCGCTTCCAGTCCGCGTCGCCGCCGTCGGTAACCCATTTGTGGTAGTTCACGCACAGCCAGGCGCGCAAATTGATCAGGATCGTCAGGTCGGTGCGCAGCGCCGCGACGATGTCGAGCAGGATCGGGTTGGAAAGACTCGCCTCGACCTTGTCGTTGTACTCGCTGCTGGTGCGCTGCGCCGCCGAGAGCGCCAACATGCCGCGCAGCGCGAGCGTCAGGTCGGCATTATGGTAAGTCGGCTCCCAGGCCTCGAACCGGTCGAGGCTCCCTTGATATTTGGACACCTCGTCGAGGATCTTGATCAGCTCCTGCGGCGTCTTCGCGCTTTCGGCCTGGGCGATTCCGGCGAGCGTGTAGCGATAGCCGAAGCCGAAACCAACCTCGCGCAGGTAGATCGTGCCGATCGGCGTGTCGATCGGCTCCGACATCTTGTACATCTGCCCGTAGATGAAAAAGGCGTGAAGCGGCTTGGCGCCGGGATTGGCCTTGTCCTTGAGCTCGAGGAAGCCGAGCGTCGCCGACATCGGCGCCCAGCCCTGGATCTCGACGAAGCCGCTCGCGAGGAAGCCCTGCGCCGAGATGTTCTTGGGCAGCACGCCCGGCCGGTAAAGCGACGGCAGGTCGCCGTCCACTGTGATCGCGGTGCCACCGATCTTGACGCCACTGAGTGAGATCGCGACGCCGAGTCCGTCGAAACGGATTCGCGGCAGGATGTCGTTGCCCGCCGGCGGCCCGATCAGCATCTCGTGGAAATTGACCTGAATGCTGACCCGGTCGCCGCTGTTGAGGAAGTTGACCTGGCCGCCGAAACCCATGGCGGGGTCGCCGCCGAACTTGTCGGCCGCTGGATAGAACGCGATGCTGCGCAGCTCGAAGCGGAAGATGTCGAACAGCTTGATCACCTTCGGCGGCTTCAACTTCACCAGGAACGAGATCGCACGCATCAGCACGCGCGGGTCCGAGGTGAGCGGCGCCTTGTCGAAACGGATCTCGACCGCCTCGAAATTCTTCAGGAGACCGCGCGCGAACGCCGTGTCACCCGGATTGAAACGCGCGCTGCCGGTGACCAGGAAGTAGAAGTGGTAGCTCTCCTCCATCACGAAGCTAAAACCGAGCTCCGTGATGGTGATGTCGAATCGCGTCGAATGGCACTTGATCGGATCGCCGCTCTTGTCGATCAGGGCAGTCGCGGCCTCAACCACGACGTCGCCGCCGGACGGGCTGCGCCCGAGTGTGAGTGCGACCGCCGCCTTGGCCTCGCCGATCAGCTTCTTCGGCAGCTGCCCGGAACCGGTGAGCGATCCGCCGCTGAAGCGCGAGCCCTTGATCGAGACCGCGCCCGACGTGAAGGTGAACGGCATGTCGACGCCACCGAGGCGCACCGCGTCCGGCTTGATCCGCGCCTCGAGGTCGAGGCCAGACCGGCCGATCGCGAATTCGCTGAGCTGGAACTGCAGCCCTTTCCCGGCCGACGCGACCCGGTCGTAGGAGAGGAAGGCGTCGGCCTGCCGGCCGAGCCCGAGCTTCTCACCGCCGACCGACAGGTCGAGGTAGAACTGCTCGTACTCATCGTCGGCGACATCCTCCTTCCGGCGCACTTCCAGGTCGAAGCCGAGCGGCCGGTAGTGACGCGTCTCCTTGTTCTTCGCCTTGATCGCGATGCGATCGCCGCCAGTCACCTTCATTGACAGGTCGTCGAGCGAGGCGGCGACGCCGAGCTTGGTCTGCGGCGAGAAGTCCTTGCCGAGATGCACCGTGACATCGAGGGTCAGCGTCGCGGTCCGGTTCGGGCCGTCGAAGGCCAGCTTGGGATTGTCGATCTGAATCTTCTGCGACAGCATCTTGGCGAATTCGCCGCCGCCAGTCTCGTCGCCAGCCTTCGGCAGCAGGCCGAGGATGCGGTCCTTGACGTTGCCGACCGAGGGCGTCAGGACGATGTCATCGGCCGCTGCATTGGTGCCGATGGTGGCCGGCTCGAGTCGCGCCGACTGGTGCTTCGAGAGCACCGTGAAGGTCGCATTGCCGGTCTGCAGCGTCACGTCCTTGGCGCGATCGGCGCCGGTGGTGACGAAACGCTGGAACAGGCGCAGGCGCCCGCGCTGCACCGCCGCGACGACGATGTCGCGCTTCGCGCAACCGGCACCGCCCTGCCCCGGCTCGGCTTTCAGCACGACCAGCCGTTCCGCGGCCCCGGAGGCTGCGCCGCTGTCGTTGTCCAGGGTGCCGAGCGGTTGCTGCGGTCCGGTCTCCTTGTCGAGCCAGAGATCGGTCGACAACGTCGCATGCGCGCCGGCCACGGGCTCGACGATCAGTCCGAACCAGCTCTCCGGGCCGAAATCAATCAGAAGCGAGGGCTTCGCCTTCGCGTCGACCACGAGATCGAATCCGAGCGCGGAGAGATTCAGCGTGCCGCCGATCGGCTGATCGTTCGCCGGCGTGAGGACGATCTGGCGGATCTGGTAGCTGCGCGAATCGAGCCGGATCTCGATGCAGACCACCTTGTAGGCCGCGAGCGCGGCGTCCGCGAGCGCATCCAGCAGCTTGCTGATCAGCTTGGCGACCGCCTCGACGGCGCCGGCCAGCAGCCCGGCGGCCTCGCCGGCCTGCTTGGCGAGCCACGTCATCGCCGCGGCCAGCATGCGCCCGAGCAGCGTCAGCAGCGACTTCAGCTTCTCGATGTCGAAGCCGGGCATGTTCGTCTTGGGTAGCGGGATCGCGGCGATCAGCCGGATCAGCTCGCCCACCGCCTCGACCGCCGCAGTCGCGACCTTGGCGATCAGCACTATCGGATAGGGTTCGGCGATCTTCAGCTCGGTGAGCTTGGAGTGGATGCCGCCGCCGGGCTGGACCGTGGTCTCAAAGCTGGCATCGAGCACGATGAACAGGGTCGGGTCGTCAATCGCGGCGATCCGAATGCCCTTGAGCTCGTGCGCGAGCGTCACGCCCTGCACCGTCGCGCCGTTGGCCGGATTGATCACGATCGGGTCGAACTTCACGGTCGTGCTGACCGCCGCAATCTTGATGCTGAATGGCAGGCGCTTGTCGTTCACCAAGTCGACCGGGAACGGCTGGCCGACCGGAATGTCCGTCACCTGAAGCGCCGCCGTGAAACTGTGCTTCTTGGCAACGCCGTCATAGCTGAACGTCGCGTTGCTGACCTCGCAGATCTTGGTGCTGTCGTAGAACAGCTTGCCGCCGGCGGGCGCGGCGGTTGCCAGCGAGAGATCGCCATTGACCAGGTTGGCCTTGATTTCCGGCAGCGGATTGTCCGGCGTGAAGGTGAGTTTGGTCGCGAACGGCGGCAGGGAGATCGGGAACAGCGACGGTAGCTTGCCGAACGCCGGGAAGCTCAGCCCCGCGAAGCTCAGCTTCGGCAGCTTGAAGCGCGGCCAGTCGAGATCGAAGGCCGGCAGGCTCGGCAGGTCGAGCGCGAGCAGCGCATCCACCGCGTCCTGCAGCGCCGCTGCTTTCACGCGCAGGTCGAGGCGCCATCGCCCCTTGAGCGACGCGGCTGCGCCGGCCGTCAGTGTCAGGTCGATGTCGACACCTGCGTCTGCCTCAACCCGCGCCAGCACCGTGTCGGCCGTGATCGCGGCCGGATCGAGGACCTCTGGCATCAGCCAGAGCCGCGCCGTAACCTTCTGGCTCGCGATCGCCTGCAGCTCGAACAGCGTATCGGCGTTCTCGACCTTGACCTCGAACGGTTGCGCCAGCCGGCGACGCAGGCGTTCGCGCAGCGCCGCCCATTCCTCTTGCGCGAGCTGCTCCAATTCGTCCTTTTTGCGGAATACGAGGCCGTTCGCCGGTCCTGCCTTTAGCAGCTTGCGCGGAATGTCGATGGGCGACTTGAGCTTGAGCGTTTGCTTGACGCCACCCGGCCCGGCCGTTCCGGCCACCTCCAGCGTCATGGCGCTGAACGACTCCCCGCCAGGCAGCGCCTCGGCGTGAAGCGTAAATCCCGACTTGTCGAACAGCCATAAGATATCGTTCGCCACGCCTGCCCCTCCAGCCGCGCGCCTACTCAGTCTCTAAGAGTACAGCCTTGCGCGAGTCGCACTAGAAACTCGCGATGGATTGCCTCGAAATCGCTCGCCTTGGAAAAAAGATCGATCGACTCGGCCTCATGTCCATCCCCAAAGTGATGAGCTTTACCCACTTTGAGAGGAGATTGCGGGGCCTGGTTCAATCTCAAGGCGGCCTCCAGTCGCCGGATTTCCGTCTATTAGCAACTGGACCTCCTTGTATTCCCTCGACTTGATCTCCTTCTGAAACCACACCGGTTTCCAGGAATTGCCACCCTCAAAACGGCTAAAATTGAACTGCAGGTAAAGCGTTGTCGACCCGCTCCTTCGTCCCGCATCTTCCTCCAGGACAGGCATTGTGGCAGCATCCACTTCCACTTTGCCGGTGACAACCAGAGTCCGCTTATTCGTGTCGAAATCTCGTCCGGGTTCGCGGTGGTCTTCCCAAGCCTTCCAGAACCTCAAGTTTGCATTGTGGCCCATGGAGATTCTCCGAACTGTGCACGTGAATCGATATCGCTAAGGCCCGGTGTTCGCGCCCGAGCCATTCGAGAAATAGTTGAGGGTATTTTCCTCTTGCGTTAACAAACTCGTGATTGCTCGTTAAATATTTCTGGCACAACAGCTCTTTAGCTGCTGCATCTCCGCAATGCTTCGCATCAATCGCCTAATGCGCCCAACGCCTTGATTGGCGACGCTAGCGCTTTCCCAGGCATCCTGCTGTCGACAAGCTGAACGCTTCTTAAACATCTCTGCACGGTTGTAAGGTCGCAGTTTCGCACCTTCCTCACCATCGTCAACAGTTTTTTGATGACGCACCCTGTCGCAGTGAGGACAGACAGCCACGGCGGCACGCCCAATGCACGTTTCTGCTCGCCGTATTCGGGCAGGCCAGCGATTCCTGATTGCGTCTTCGAAATTGCGTATTCGATTGGTTTGCCAATTCCCCCTCCATCAGCGCGAGCTGCTCGTCCGACAAGCCGTTATCTGCCTTGGCGCTATGGTAATCCTGCCTCCGAAACGCCGTTCTCGACAGCTTTGAGAATATTCCGGTGCTCTTGGATGATGGCGATGCGGTTGACGCACTCGTCGTAGGTCGTCGCGATGGTTCTTACACTGAACGGTCCACACTACTTCAGTCTGCGGTGCGAAACGTGATTTGAAGAGGTTGTGGGGATTTCTCGAGCGATTCGTCGAGGCTCCAACCCTCAAGAGCCTGTTGCACTTCCGTCGCCTGTTCGCTCTCGACCTGTTGCACGACAGTCCTTTCGTGGTTACCGATGCGATGACCGTTAGGATCCCAGCCCAAGACGTGAACGTTCTCGAGGCTCTCCGCTCTGCCAATGACGGCAAATCCATCCGGATAGATCGCACCTCCGGATGCCCGCGCGCTGGCATAAGGACCGTCAACAATCGGATCGAGTGTTGCCAAAGAGTCTGCCGCCTCGCCAGCACCAACCAAAGAACGTAACACGACATTAGCGATACTCAGAGCGAAGACGTTGGTTAGCAACATCGCGGGATCCGCTGATCCGTTATCTTGAAATCTCTCTTCGATCGCGACCGTAGCGGTCCGGACCGGATTGTGTGAACCAATGATCCACTGCCTGCCGAGCCAATCGGCCACGACGAATACTGTGCCGGGTGATGGCCAGGTTCCGTCCCGCGCTCCACGCGCGGCCGCAGATCCAAACATCAAAGCAAGAACGGTGAGATAGTTACCCCGCTTGACCGCTGTAGGATCGCCTGGAACGTCGTCTGGAGGCGTGGCCAAGACTGGCACCGCCGTGTGTGATCGATCACCAACTCGGCGCGAGTCGGCGAAGTCATCCACGAGCCTATTGCAAAACCGTGCGACACGGTCGCACCACTGATCTGCATTCCAAGGTAGGGCTCGACTTGCTCAACATAGCCATTCCCTACCGAGCGACCGAACTGCTTGCGCGAGCTTCCGTGAGTCGCTTTGGATTCGGTGATTGCCACGTCTGCATGGTTCGGACGGCTGAACACGAAATCGGGCGACCGCTTTGTAGGTGCGGTTTGCAGAAGCAAGTGGTTTTCGAAATGATCACACCAAACGTAGCCATCCCGGATCATTTGAAGATAGGCGACTCACGCGCCGACGATGCCCACGAGGTGGCTACGTGAAAAATCCTTGAGGCGTTTGGCTGAAGCGAGAAGCGAAAATTCGTCTGGTCGTTCGTCGACATGATGCGCGATCAAATGGCGGCAGCTTTCGCTTTCGAGCGTTACGGCGTCGGGATTGACGGGGTGGAGATGCGAACACCGCGCCATCGCGCCGAATAGCTCTAGCGGCGAAAACTGAATCTGCCGTATGCTTGGCGCACGTCCGATCACTCCTGGAATCGGCCGATGACTATGTCCCGTAACGGACGTAAGTTCAATTTTCTTGTGTTTCGATGTCCAAGCCACAGCAGCCCCCAAATGTTACCTGAAATCAAAGCAAGCAGCGACTTTGTTGCGGTAATGATCGTCCGACACCAGGACGTCCCCGGGCCGGACCAACCGTAATTTTGGCCACCATTTCCAATAGCTAAAGATCATCCCCATCCGCCATAACGGCAAAGCCGGCACCCAAAGAGAAGCAATCGGCACGCGCTCCCAGCAGCAAGGTATCAAGTTGCTGCATTCGCCTGACTGCTGCGTTGTGCTTTCCGCTATCCATCTTCTTGCGGATACCATTAAAAACCGAACGGCGAACACGCGGCTGGAACACAACGACCTTGGTCTTGAGATTGGATCCGAGGCCCTTCAAGACCCGAAGCAGTGCTTTCCGGTCCTTCTGTCTTTCTCCATTGAACCAGACCGCATCTTTGAGCACACCGCTCGCGTTTGCGGCGAGCTTATCCCTCAGTAGCCCTCGATCAACGTGACGCAAATTCTTCACCGCCTGGCCGACAACAACCTCATAGTCTGAAACGGACAAATCCCGCTTCGCGTGGCCGGAACCACTTCCCTTGACGTGGATGAGTGTAAGTTCGGGCGGATTGCACGTTTCATCGAGATGGATGAAGTCCGCCGATTCCATGGCGCCATCATCACACACCAGCCAGCCTGTTGGCTTGCCTCGCACGTCCATGTTTGGCCAATGTCGGGCGAAAGGCCGAACAGTGACTTGTCGCCAGTTTTGCCAATACTCTCGACCGCGAAACGTCTTCCATCGAGCGGTTTCTCGTTCTTAAAGATCGTGTTGTCGCGATCCATGCGGACCCAATCCCAGTCCTCAAACCGAGCATCACGGAATCGCGTCTCATAGAACAGGCCGCGCGAATATGTATGGCCCGTGTCGAAGTAGATCGTGAGGTTTTCCGGAGCCTCGCAGATCTTCAAAAGCGCCTTTTCGACCTCATTTCCATCGAAGCCATCGATCTTGCGCGACCTCAACCTCACATCTGATTTGGGCGTGGACGTCGGCTCGAATTCATAAGCCAGCCGGCCGAGCTTCACGTCCGCCCAAAAGACATCAACTTCAAAGTTTGGGCTTCCAGCCGCGGTTGTTATCTCAAAACGAGCAGCATCACCAAACTGATGAAGCCATCTGAGTTCACCATCAACGTCTGTTCCGTTACCGTCACCAGCCTGTTCTGGCACGATGAACGCTATGTCGTAGGGCTGCTCAATTCCTTTCAGATCAATCGAGGGCGACGCCAGAATCGGCAGAGGTCTTTCCGACCTTTCCTTGTCATCCATGTGCTTTGCTGCGCGTACGAATATCGCATCGACCAATTTCGTGAAATCATCCGAGGACTTCGTTGGGCCTATCCAAAGTCGACCGCCACCAGGACTGGCTCCAACGATCGTCGGTCTGTCGCCCTCGACCAGCGGCATCGTGCTCCTCACGGAGCTGAAGTAGTAGGATTGGTCACCCAGCGGATCGAGGGAGGTTTCCAGCTCCATACCTGCGAGGACCTTTGAATCAGCCTTGATGACGCTTCGCCGGTGGGTACCGCTCAACCACAATGTCCGCACTTGGGATTCCACAAACGCCTTGTTAATCTGTGTGGAAGAAAAGCGCTCAACGTCTGAAAGTGCACCTTTCGCGATAGATCCAATTTTTCTGGCAATCGCAGTTCTGAGTCCGTTGTCCGAGAAGAGGAGCGCGTACAAGCTGCCGCGTTGCGCAACGACCACGAGATGATTCAGGACATCTGTCACCCCATCTCCAGTAAACCAGCTCGGCGGCCGTTTCTCGACATAGTGGACCCATGCGTAAACAGTGCCGTCCTTCTTCACATTCGGGTTCTTGGCGGCAATGAATCGTGGTCGTTCGAATTCCTTCCTGTCGGCGATCTCTTTGGAGACGTCACGAATAGCATCAATGAGATCTCCGGGAGTCGGCGTTTTTCCGGCCTTTGCCTTGCAGAGCGATACCGACAAGTACGGGGCGCATTGATCAAATGAAACAGACACGTCAATACCTCACACAGTTCGGCCGAAGCACGGAATTCCAGCGTTAAAGCATGCGGCACAGATCTGGGCTTCTTACGCAGTCATTCCAGCAAAATTTTTTGAGACCCTTGGTGGTAAGTTGGCGCCCTTGGTACGATCGATTACAGATTGATGGATACGCGCGCCGGTGAGCCAATGCGCTTTGTGCCGATAGCAGTCGAGCCCGTGGTGGACCGCATAGCGTTCGATCATGTGGGATTGAAACTTGCGGACCTGGTGTCGAACGCAGTCGCCTCTTCCGCTCTCGCACCATAGGCCTCGGTCCGGCATTAAACCGGGTGGGCTACCTCGTCGGCCGGATTGGCTATCTTCTCGCCATGCAGGATCGCGAACCCGTAGATCTGCTTCACGATATCGCGGACATGGATCGCTGTTGCGGGAGCCCCGCGCTCGACGATAGCTGCGCAATGGGCACGGAGATCGTCCGGTGCGATCTCATTAAGAAGGCGCTTGCGCCAGACGGGAAGCAGCTCGCGTTCGAAGATCGATCGCCGCATTGCCCGCGTACCGTCGGCCATGGGTGCCGCGACAAGCCACTTCTCTCCGAGCTCGCCGAAACTCCTGGCTTCAAGGAGACGCCGCTTCTCGCGCTGCTTCTCGATTGCGGGTGAGCGACCTTCACCTACTGCGCGCTTCGCATCGATGCATTTCTCGCGCGCGCGTGCGAGCGACAGCCCTGTCGGGCCATACTTTCCGAGAACCACAGTCTCGCGTCGACCATGCAGACGGTAGTCGAGCCGGAACGACAGCGTCCCGGCGGACGACACAAGCACGTACATGCCGTCACGGTCAGTGACCTTGTACGATTTTTCCTTTGGTCTCAGCGCCTTAAGCGCAGCGTCTGTCAGCAAGGACTTTCCCTCCAGGCAAATACCGTCAGCCAGTTTTGAGCCGCTTTTGACTGGAGATCTCTTTGTTTTCCAAACACTTGGACAAAGAAAAATACCGTCAGACGCAGCATCGCGCATGACGGTATTGATCGGGATCGATGGTTTCAATGGACGGCGACACCGTCAGGCGCTCCGTCTGTCCGGATTTATGCGTGCCGATAGTTCTCGAATGTCGATGACGAATTCGATCGTAAAATCAGTCTGTTAAGTCGTGCAATTGGACAGAGCGGGATAGTCGCGGACGGGCCTGAATTATTCCCACTCGATCGTCCCAGGCGGCTTGCTCGTCACATCGTACACCACCCTATTCACGCCCTTCACCTCGTTGATGATGCGCGTGGCGGTCTCGCCCAAAAACTTCATGTCGAACTGGTAGAAGTCCGCGGTCATGCCGTCGGTGGAGGTGACGGCGCGGAGGCCGACGACATAGTCATAGGTGCGGCCGTCGCCCATGACGCCGACGGTCTTCACCGGGAGCAGCACGGCGAAGGCCTGCCAGATCTCGTCGTAGAGGCCGTACTTCCTGATCTGGTCGATGTAGACGGCGTCCGCTTTGCGCAGGATGTCGAGCTTGTCCTTGGTGATCTCGCCGGGGCAGCGGATGGCGAGGCCGGGGCCCGGGAACGGGTGGCGGCCGACGAAGATTTCGGGCAGGCCGAGTTCGCGCCCTAACTTGCGCACCTCGTCCTTGAACAGCTCCCGCAAGGGCTCGACGAGCTTCATGTTCATGCGCTCAGGCAAACCGCCGACATTGTGGTGCGACTTGATCGTCACCGAGGGGCCGCCGGTGAAGGAGACGCTCTCGATCACGTCGGGATAGAGCGTGCCTTGCGCGAGGAAGTCGGCGCCGCCGATCTTCTTGGCCTCTTGCTCGAAAACCTCGATGAAGAGACGGCCGATGGTCTTGCGCTTTGCTTCCGGATCGGTGACGCCTTCGAGCTCGCCGAGGAACTGCTTGGACGCGTCCACGTGCACGAGCGGGATGTTGTAGTGGTGGCGGAACAGGTCGACGACCTGCTCGGCCTCGTTGAGGCGCATCAGGCCGTGATCGACGAACACGCAGGTGAGCTGGTCGCCGATGGCCTCGTGGATCAAGACGGCTGCGACCGCGGAATCGACGCCGCCGGAGAGGCCGCAGATCACCCTGCCCTTGCCGACCTGCTGGCGGATCTTCGCGATCTCCTCTTCGCGGAAGGCGCGCATGGTCCAGTCGCCGGTGAGGCCGGCGATCTTGCGGACGAAGTTGCGGATCAGCTTTGCGCCGTCGGGCGTGTGCACCACTTCGGGGTGGAACATCAGACCGTAATATTTGCGCGTCTCGTCCTGGATGATCGCGAATGGTGCATTCGGCGAGGTGCCGGCGACTGAGAAGCCCGGCGGCATTTTGGTGATGCGGTCGCCATGGCTCATCCAGACCTGGTTCTTGCCGCCTGACGACCAGACGTCCTCGAACAGCTTGCTGGGCGCCTTGACTTCGACATCGGCACGGCCGAATTCGCGGTGATGGCCGCCCTCGACCTCGCCGCCCAGCTGGGCGGCCATGGTCATCTGACCGTAGCAGATGCCCATCACGGGCACGCCGGAATCGAAGATCAATTGCGGGGCGCGGGGCGAGCCGGCCTCGTGCACCGATTCCGGGCCGCCGGAGAGGATCACCGCCTTCGGCTTCATCTCGTTGAAGGCGCTTTCTGCCTTGTTGAACGGGACGATCTCGCAATAAATGCCGTCCTCGCGCACGCGACGCGCGATCAGCTGCGTCACCTGGCTGCCGAAGTCGACGATGAGAATCTTGTCGTGCGCCGAGGCCACCGAGGGCGTCGACGCGGAGCGGTCGTTCTGTGCTGCTGTCATGGCCAGCAGATACGCTGGCGCGGCCCGGGCCGCAACCGCGGTGGCGGCGCGCCCACATGCTTCTTTGGGCGGAATATAGGTCAGCAATATTGACCTATTATGCCCCCATCCTCACAAAGGGGGCCAATCAGGGAGAATGCCATGTCACAGCATCATCAGCCATCAACGCTTGCCGCACTCGGCCGGACCTGGGTCGAGGCCTGGAACGCACGCGATCTCGAGCGCGTGCTGAAGCTCTATGACGAGGCGGCCGTGATGACCTCGGACCGCATCCCGGCGCTGGGGTTCGACGCCAGCGGCACGGTGCGCGGCAAGGATGCCTTGCGCGCCTATTGGGGCAAGGCGCTCGGACTGTTGCCGAACCTGCATTTCTCGCTGATCGATCTGTTCGTCAGCCCAGATAGCATCGTGGTGTTCTACGAGAACGAGCGGGGCAAGAAGATCTGCGAATATCTGCGGGTGAATGAGGCAGGGCTGATCGTGCAGGGGTCGGCGAACCATTTGGTGGGGTGATTTTCTGCCCCTTGCTCGCCCTCTCGTTCCGTCATCCTGAGGCGTGAGCTCTGCGGCGCGCAGCGACGCGGGGCGAGCCTCGAAGGATGCACGGCCGAGATGCAGCCGGGCCGTCGTCCTTCGAGGCTCGTCCTGCGTTGCAGGACGAGCAGCTCAGGATGACGGTCCGACATCGGGCGCAATGCTTCCGGTAACGGAGACTGCGGCTCAAGCATGCGTTAACAACAACGCCGCCGGTTCCGAAAACAGGATCATCCGCATGAAACTCCCCACCTCCCCCTTTACCGTCACCGACTGGAGCCAGATCGAGGCAACCACGCATCCCGGCGAGAGCGGCGAGGCCAAATGGCGCACGCTCAATATCGGCGAGCTCCGGGTGCGGATGGTGGAATATTCGCCGGGCTACTTGGCCGACCACTGGTGCGATCGGGGTCACGTGCTCTACGTGCTGAAGGGCGAGCTCGACTCCGAGCTGCGCGACGGGCGCAAGTTCAAGCTCACGGCGGGAATGAGCTACCAGGTGTCGGATTTCGGCGACGCCGCGCACCGGTCCTCCACGACGACCGGCGCCACGCTCTTCATCGTGGACTGAGGCGCCCCCGCGGTTCACTTGCACCGCAGAATAGCAAAGGCGCGCGACATCCCGAATCACGGGTGGTGCCTTGAAGTAGCCCCAAATCCTCGCTATATTGTGATCATCGATACTTGGCCGAACGACTGGGCCGCTTCGCTTCGTTACAGACGGGCGCGCACGCTTCAGATGACTTCTCCAAACATCGACTGAACAGGATCATGGGCGCAGCGACGCGTACCGGTCCGCGTGCGTATCCTCTCTAACAAAGGAAATTCCCATGGCTATGGGCACCGTGAAGTGGTTCAACACCCAAAAGGGTTATGGTTTCATCCAGCCGGAC
This sequence comes from Bradyrhizobium sp. WSM1743, assembly GCF_000473065.1. GTDB lineage: Bacteria > Pseudomonadota > Alphaproteobacteria > Rhizobiales > Xanthobacteraceae > Bradyrhizobium. Next base: position 33,825 of record NZ_AXAZ01000024.1, on the reverse strand, counting down.
GACGGCCAGAAGGACGTGTTCGTGCACATCAGCGCCGTCGAGCGCGCCGGCCTCTCCACCCTCAATGAGGGCCAAAAGGTCTCGTTCGACATCGTCGCCGACCGCCGCAGCGGCAAGTCCTCGGCTGACAATCTCCGCGTCGGGTAACGGCCCGCGCACCGTTCTGACCACGGACGTACCGGCAGAACGTTAGAACTCGAAAGCCCCGCGACCGGGATCCGGTCTGCGGGGCTTTTGTTTTGTTCCTTCCGGGGCGCCCGTAGGGCGAACCCCGGAATCCATCGAACGGCAAGGTGCACGGCTTGATGGATTCCGGGTTCTCGCTTCGCGAGCCCCGGATGACTGTGGAGGAACAATCAGCCGATTTTCTTTAGGATGGACACGAAAAACCCGTCCGTTCCCGTCCGCCGCGGCGTCATCAGCCAGCCTTCCGCCGACTGCAGCGCGGCCTCGCCGAACGCTTCCGCCTTGTCCCAGAGCACGCTCGCGGTCTGCTCGGGCGGGATGACCGCGAATTCGGGGTGGCGGCCGACGAACGCCCTCACCTGCTCGCCGTTCTCCTCCGCCAGCACCGAGCAGGTGATGTAGGCGATGCGGCCACCCACCTTCACCAGCGGCACCGCACGCTCCAGCACCTCGGCCTGGTCGCGCAGGCGGATCTCCAGCGCGCCGGGGCGCATCCGCCATTTGGCATCGGGGTTGCGGCGCCAGGTGCCGGTTCCCGTGCAGGGCGCGTCGATCACGACGAGGTCGGCGGTGCTGCGGATATCGGCCAGCGGATCGGCCTCGCCCTTGGGCGTGCGGACATCGGCATTGTGGACGCCGGCGCGCGACAGCCGCTCGTGGATCGGGGCAAGCTGGCGCTTATCGCGGTCGGTCGCGATCAGCCGGCCCTTGCCCTGCATCAAGGCGGCGAGCGCCAGCGTCTTGCCGCCGGCGCCGGCGCAGAGATCGATCACCTGCTCGCCGGGTTTTGCCGCGGTGAATTGGGCCGCAAGCTGGGATCCTTCATCCTGCACTTCAATTGCGCCCTTGATGAAATCCTCTTCCGCCTGGACGCCGGGGTTGCGCGCATCGGCCGAAAGCTCGATGCGCAGGCCGGTTGCGGACCAGGGCGTCGATTTCGCATGAAGATGAGCAAGCGCGCGCAGCACCTTGTCGCGATTGGATTTTAGCGTGTTGACGCGCAAATCGAGCGGGGCGCGGCTGGCCATCGCGGCGGCCTCTGCGGCGCGGTCATCGCCGAACACTTTTGCAAAGTGCGGATCGAGCCATTCGGGGTAATCGCCGGCGACCGCAGCAGGTGCATCCTTGAGGGAGCGCGAGGCGAGCGCGGCCTGCTCGGCATCGGTCAGTGGAGCCGGCGCAAACCGGCTGCCGTCGAACAGCGCGGCCATGGTGGCCGTGTCCATGCTGCGCTCGAGGCGGAGCATGCCGATCAGCCGCGCCCGTGCGGTATCGGAACCCATCAGGTAGGCGCTGGAGGCGTAGCGGCGCAGCACGTCCCAGACGAGGCCGGCGATCGCGGCGCGGTCGCCGGAGCCGGCGAAGCGGTGCGCGGTGCCCCACTCCTTCAGCGCCTTGGCCGCTGGCACGCGGTCCCTCTCGATTGTGTCGATCAGTTCGATGGCTGCGGACAGCCGGGCAGCGGGGGTCATTTGAATCTTTCAGTTTTGCGCATGATCTTATCGGAAAACCGGGATCCACTTTTCCGGATCATGCGCGATCAGATCAGCAGCAAAAGCTTCAGCGCGAAGTAGATCCACATCGCGAGCAGCACGAGCACGCCGGCGAGCCAGATCGTGGAGCGGCGGCCGAGATCGTTGGAGGAGACGAACACGCCGGCATGGGCAAAGCGCGTCACCACGAACACCCAGGACATCAGCACGATGAAGAGATCGGCGCGGCGCAAGGGCAATGCCAGCGCAATCAGGGCGTAGAACAGCACCGGCAGCTCGAACTGGTTGCGGTAGCAATTGGCGATTTGTGTGACGCCCTTCGGCCAGTTCGGCTCGCCCAGCGCAATGTCGCGGATTTTGGTCTCGCCCGAGACCAGGGTCTTGCGCCGCGCCAAGACCATGCCGATCAGAAGCGCGAAGGTGAGAGCGACCTGCACGAAGACCGGCAGCAAGACCATCTGAACGGACATCGGAACTTTCCCGGGAGGCGAAATGCCGCCGACCGTCATTAGCCGCGACTCTTGGCGCTGACAATGAACGACTTGAACCGGCGTTCCCGCTTCCGCGACCAAGCGTCGATAGTTAAAGCGATTTCGGCCCCTTAGGCCCGAGGCGAGATGGCGCCATGATTACCTTGTCCAGCCTCTTCACCGAGCCCGCCGGCGGACAGCTCGGCATCCTGATGTCGGCGCTGTCAGGTGTCGCGGCGGCGCTCGCGGTCGCGCTGGCGATGACGGTCTACTTCCGCTTGAGCTACCGGACCTGGCGCGACGTCGTCCGGCACGGCCTGGCTGCCTTGGCCGCGCTCGCCCTGTTCGCCTTTGCCGCCTACGACATGCGCCACGCTGCCCTTGCCTATCTCGGCCTCAATCCATCCAAGCCCGCCGTCGAGTTCGAGATCTGCATGCCCCGGGCGGTGCTGACGGGAGTGACTGACAGCCAGATCGAGCTGCATACCGACCGCAACCAGACACTGGCGCTGGTCGACGGGGTGCGCGACCTCTCGGACGGGCGGGCGGAGCTGCGCGGCGCCGTGGTGCTCAACCACCGCACCGCGGACCGCGTTCTGATCGTGAACCTGCCCGGCAGGGGCACCTTCGAGTTCCGCCTCCGCCTGCCGGCCGAGCCGCATCGCTCCGTTGAGTTCGGCCCCTGGCACCTCGCCGACCGCATCGCCTCCCCGCTCGCCGGCCCGGTCGCCCCGCAGGACGGCTACACGATCCGCTACCGCGTGCTTTAAACTTTGTTCGTTGCGATCCGTGCCGGCGCCGTCATCGTTCCGACTCGCGACAGCGGGTAGGATGATCGCATGCCCGAATTTCGCCTGATCCAGATTTCCGACACCCATCTCGGCCGGCGCTTTCCCGGTCTGATCGCCAACTTCCACCGCATCAGCGAGCACATCGACGCCGGCAGGCCCGATCTTGTCGTCAACACCGGTGACGTCTCGTTCGACGGGCCGACCAGCCGCGACGACGTCGAATTCGCCAAAGGCCTGCACGACGCCCTGCCCGTCACCTGCCGCTACCTCCCCGGCAATCACGACATCGGCGACAATCCGACCGCGATCGGGCCGGCGCCGAAGCCGCCGGTCAGCGAGACGCACCGCCAGGGGTTCTGCGACATCATCGGCGAAGACCATTGGTCGTTCGAGGCCGCCGGCTGGTGCTTCATCGGCCTCAACTCGCTGGTGATGAATTCGGGGCTCGCCTTCGAGGCCGAGCAGTTCGACTGGCTGTCCCGAGAGATCGCGCGCACGGACCGCAGACCGGTCGCGCTGTTCCTGCACAAGCCGCTGTTTCTCAACCTGCCCGACGACCCCGAGACGCCGGAGACCTCGATCCGCTACGTGCCGCAGCCGGCGCGGGCGCGGCTGATCGAGATGTTCGGAAATGTCGACCTGCGTCTCATCGCCAGCGGTCACGTGCACCAGCGCCGTGACTTCACCTGGCGCCACACCCGCCACGTCTGGGCGCCGTCGTCCGGCTTCGTCATCAACGATTCGCGGCAGGACCGGATCGCGATCAAGGAAGTCGGGCTGGTCGAATACCGCTTCCGGCCAGACAGTCTTGAGGTCCGCCACGTCAGGGCGGCGGGCCAGCGCGATGTCGACATTGAGGAACTGCTCGCCCAGATGGGCGGCGAGCACTCATAACATCGGCTGCGTGCAGTAGGCGCACTTGATGTCCGCCGTCACTCAACACCGGCGCAGAGCCGGACGCGCGTGCTCCACATCCCGGGCCCGTAAGCAAGAGTTTGTCTTGTGCTTCTCGAGCTTCGCCTTCCGATCAACAGGAACATCGCTAGCTCCGCGCGCATTGAAGGACGATCAGAATACGTCGATGGAGGCCCCATGATTAGGACAACGCTGAACGAAGCTAGGCTGACCAATTTGGCAACGGCTTGCGCGGCCTTGGCACTCGTCCTCGCGATGGTTCCGGCAACGGCGCAGGAGGCTGGGCGCTCGAGAGTCGGCACACTCACGTGCAACATATCGCCCGGAGTCGGCATGATTGTTGCGGGACAACGGCAGTTGAGCTGCATCTATGCATCGGCGCGAGGCAGGGCGCGCGAGGCTTACGAAGGCACCGTCAGCACGCTTGGACTCGACATAGGAGCCACGTCCGGCGGTCAGCTCGTTTGGACCGTGTTTGCGCCAACCACGCTTCGCCAGGCAGCCTTGGCTGGAACCTATTCGGGCGCGACCGCCGGCGGCACTGTCGGCGCCGGAGTTGGTGCCAACCTCCTGCTGGGCGGCTCGGATCGCACGGTCGTCTTGCAGCCGGTGTCCGTCCAGGCGCAGACAGGTGTGAACGTCGCAGCAGGCATATCGAGAATGGAATTGCGGCCGGTCGCTGCGCCTGCACGCCGCAAGGTGCAGTGACGGCCGTCGCCGGCGAAGTGAAGAAGAGCGCTTTTCAGTGAGCCCGGGTTCCGCCGGGGCGCCAACCAGTGCCCCACACGTTACTTCTGGCTCAACGATGCCCCAAGGCTCGCTTTGCGCAGATGGAGTGCTCTTCTTCCGGCGAGTTCAAGCCGATAAGGACAAGCTGCCAGCCTTAAGAATTTGCTATTGACTGACGGCCTCAACGATGGCGGCGGGTCTGCGTGCGTGACCATGTGCCCGGCATTTGGAACAAGGTGAAGGTCGGACCGAGGCAGCGCTTGATGTAAATCTCGCGCTTGTTTGAATTCGATCACTTGGTCCTCTGTTCCGTGGAATATTTGCACTTGGTCGCCTATGGTCGAGTAATAAGCTTGGAATTGTGTCGCAGTTGGAATGAGGAGTGCACTTTCCTCCGCAGCCGCCCTCAACTGTGAGGCCTGAGCACCAGAGACGCTGGAAATTGCGGTGGTCATTACTGAGCCTTGATGATCGAGGGTAAGAACACGAGACCCGCGGTGCCAAGCAAACCAATCCATCAAATGATTGGAAGTTGAAGCGCTCGTTCCTGCGCGCAATCGCAGAGGATTGATTAAAAATCGCGTGCCGCGGAACGGTGGAGAAATGCCCACGTTGGCCCGCTTAGGGTCGCACCTGTGACCGAGAGGATCCGACCTCACCAACAACAACGATGGAGCAACAAATGGCCAATCCACGCCAGGAGGAAAAGTCCACCCAAAGCCCTGAGGACACAATCCGCCGCGCCGCCGAGAGGACCGCTGAGCAGACCAGACGGATCGGCTTGGCTACCGTTGAGGCCAGCGAGGAGGTGGCCCAAGCCAGCGGCCATCTGCTGCAACAAAATGCCGAGATGTTGCAAAACAGTTGGCGCTTCGGCGTCGACATGGCCACTGCCATGATGGGCCGCTCTACTGATCAGCTTGGTCGCACGTTCGGTTTGACGGGCAATGAAGCGCAGCAGGCCACAGAACGCTCGGTCCGCAACGCAGAAGCCATCATGTACTCTACAACCGCTGTCGCCAAAGGAATGAACGGCGTCTCACGCGAGTACTTCGATTTCGTTCGTCAGCAGATCGAGCGGACCATGGACCGCATGAATGAACTCTGGCGCTGCCGAACTCCGCAGGATTTGGCGGCTGTGCAGACTGATCTGATGCGCGATTCGATCAGAAGCGCCCTAGATAGCAGCCGCCGGATGGCGGACATGTCTTTGAAGGTGGCTGACGATGCCGGAAACCATATTACTCAGAGTATCGAACGCATGCGGCACGCAGCCTAGCACGCTGCCATAACCATGGCGCACATGCGCGGCCGAACCTCAGCCGCTCATATGCCTGCTGCTCCAGTTGTGGCCTCGCGGGAGACTTAAGCCACGCTTTTGAGATCCTGCTGGATCGCGGCCAGCAGCGATCGCAATGCCTCGCTGTTCACCTGGTTTGAGGCAGCGACAGGCGGTTGACTGACAGGCTGCGCGGCCTTGACCGGACGCTTCGGAAACGGCGGCGGTGGTGCCGGCATGGGAGCACGAGCAAAATCGCCCTCGTCCTCGGTGTGAACGAACTTGCCATGGATGACGTCGTCGCGACGGCCCATGACGAACATGGTCGCCCAATAGCCGGCGGCCAGGAGGATTACGCAGAAAATACCAATCTCTAACATCGCAGCACCTAAAATATCCGCGATGATTCAATGCCTTCGTCGGCCCGTCAATGAACAGGCGGTCACGCCTGCGGCTTTTGCGGGCAGGTGTGACCGATTAGTGACTCTTTCTTAACCATCCACGGCCCTGAGGGGGCTGGATATCGCTAAATTACGCCTTGTCCGGCCCCACCCGAACCAGCTGCTTGCCGAAATTGGCCCCCTTCAGCAGGCCCATGAAGGCGCCGGGGGCGCTTTCCAGGCCCTCCGTGACGAACTCCTTGTACTTGACCTTGCCGTCGCGGACCCAGGCCGACATGTCGCGCAGGAAATCGCCATGGCGGGCGGCGAAGTCGGAGACGATGAAGCCGCGGAAGGTCAGCCGCTTGGTGAGGATGTTGCGCATCATCGCACCGGCCCATTTCGGCGGCTTTGCCTCGGTGTCGTTGTAGTGCGCGATCAGGCCGCAAACCGGCACGCGCGCGAACGGATTGAGCAGCGGGAACACCGCCTCGAACACGGCGCCGCCGACATTCTCGAAATAGACGTCGATGCCTTTCGGGCAGGCGAATTTCAGCTTGGCCGGAAAATCGGTTTCGCGATGATCGAGACACTCGTCGAAGCCGAGTTCCTTCACCACGTAGTCGCACTTGTCCTTGCCGCCGGCGATGCCGACCGCGCGGGCGCCCTTGATCTTGGCGATCTGGCCGACGGCCGAGCCGACGGCGCCGGAGGCGCCGGCGACGACGACGGTTTCGCCCGGTTGCGGCTTGCCGATGTCGAGCAGGCCCGTGTAGGCGGTCATGCCGGGCATGCCGAGCACGCCGATCGAGGTCGAGATGGGACCGAGCTTGGGATCAACCTTGATCAGGCCCTTGCCGTTCAAGATCGCATGCGTCTGCCAGCCCGAGCGGATGCGCACGATGTCGCCGACCGCGAAGTCGGGATTGTTGGAGGCCGCGACCTCGCTGACCGCCTCGCCTTCCATCACCCCGCCGATCGGCACCGGAGCTGCGTAGGACGGACCCTCGCTCATGCGCCCGCGCATATAGGGATCGAGCGACAGCCAGATCGTGCGCAGCAGGACTTCGCCTGCTGCAGGCGTTGGAACGGTGAATTCCTCGATGCGGAAATCGGATGGCTTGGGTTCGCCGACCGGACGCGCGGCGAGAACGATGCGTTTGCCTTGGGACATAGCTTCCTCCACTTTTCTGTCATTGCGAGCGAAGCGAAGCAATCCAGCCGCGTCAACACAAAAGGATTCGCGTAGCCCGGATGGAGCGAAGCGCAATCCGGGACCCCTCCCCGCATTCTGCTTCGCTCCACGCGGGCTACAAGGATTCTCGTGTCCCGGACGCGCTGCAGCGCGCAGCGTTGCTGCGCAGAGCCGGGACCCCAACAGAAAACTACATGGCATGATGTGGAGAGATGGGCCCCGGCTCTGCAGCGCATCACCGAAGAGGTGCTGCGCTGCGTCCGGGGCACGAGAGCGAGAGAAATGAAGACTAACCCCCGCCCGGATAATTCGGGCTCTCGCGCGTGATCGTCACGTCGTGGACGTGGCTTTCGCGCAGGCCCGCGCCGGTGATGCGGACGAACTGGGCCTTGTCGTGCAGCTCCTTCATGTCGCGCGCGCCGACATAGCCCATGGCGGCGCGCAAGCCGCCGGCGAGCTGGTGCATGACGTTGCCGACCGGGCCCTTGTAGGGCACCTGCCCCTCGATGCCTTCGGGCACGAGCTTGAGCGTGTCCTTGATGTCCTGCTGGAAGTAGCGGTCGGCAGATCCCCGCGCCATCGCGCCGACCGAGCCCATGCCGCGATAGGCCTTGTAGGACCGGCCCTGCCACAAAAACACTTCGCCGGGCGTCTCGTCGGTGCCGGCGAGCAGCGAACCGACCATGGCGATGTCGGCGCCGGCAGCGAGCGCCTTGGCGAGGTCGCCGGAATATTTGATGCCGCCGTCGGCGATGACGGGGATGTCGGACTTCTTCGCCGCTTCCACCGCATCCATGATCGCGGTGAGCTGGGGAACGCCGACGCCGGCGACGATGCGGGTGGTGCAGATCGAGCCCGGGCCGATGCCGACCTTGATGCAATCCGCGCCTGCGTCGATCAGCGCCTGCGCGCCTTCCGTGGTGGCGACGTTGCCGGCGACGACCTGCACCGAGTTGGACAGGCGCTTGATGCGGTTCACTGCGTGCAGCACGTGGCGGGAATGGCCGTGCGCGGTGTCGACGACGACGAGATCGACGCCGGCGTCGATCAGCCGCTCGGTGCGCTCGAAGCCGTTATCACCGACGGTGGTGGCCGCAGCGACACGCAGGCGTCCCTGCGCATCCTTGCAGGCGAGCGGATGCGCGACCGCCTTCTCCATGTCCTTCACGGTGATGAGGCCGACGCAGCGATATTGCTCGTCGACGACGACCAGCTTCTCGATGCGATGCTGGTGCAGCATCCGCCGCGCCTCGTCCTGGCTGACATTCTCACGGACCGTGACGAGATTTTCGTGCGTCATCAGCTCGGAGATCTTTTGCTGGCGATTGGTCGCAAAGCGCACGTCACGGTTGGTGAGGATGCCGACCAGCTTGCCGGGCGTCGACTTGCCGGCACCGGTGACGACGGGAATGCCGGAGATGCCGTGATCGCTCATCAGCTTCAGTGCATCGTCGAGCGTGGCCTCGGGACTGATGGTGAGCGGGTTCACCACCATGCCGGACTCGTAGCGCTTGACCTGCCGGACCTGGGCGGCCTGTCCTTCAGGATCGAAATTGCGGTGGATGACACCAAGGCCGCCGGCCTGCGCCATGGCGATCGCCATGCGGGCTTCGGTCACCGTGTCCATGGCGGAGGCCATGATCGGAATGTTGAGCGGAATGGCGCGGGTGACGCGAGAACGGATGTCGACCTCGCCCGGCATGACGTCGGACAGGCCCGGCTTCAACAGCACGTCGTCGAACGTAAAGGCTTCGCGGATGCCTTGAAGTTGCACCGTGGCCATATGCCAACTCCTTCCTGCGGCCCTGCCGCAAATGCTAATAGATGAGCGCCGCCCTCGGCGTACCTTGCGGCATCGCCTTAAGAATCGGAGCCCATCGGTGGGGTTGACGCGGGTCGATAGCACGGCCGCGTGACGAATCAAAGCAATTCGGGCCGCTGGCCAGCCATGCACAGGCTTTTTTGGGGCAGATTCAGCGGGGCGGCGGCCCATCCGCGGTCATTCCGGGGCGCGACGAAGTCGCGAACCCGGAATCCATCCCGCAGCGGCCCCTGCGGCCCGATGGATTCCGGGTTCGCGCCAAGCGGCGCGCCCCGGAATGACGGAGGGGAGCGTCATCCCGTTGTGACGCAGGATTTAGGTGCCATGCGTCGATCCGCAATGGTCGCAGGCGAGCGCCGGTGTTAAGCCGCAACTCCTCCTTCCTTCCGATTTCATTGCCAATCCGTCATGGTCGACAAGCAACGCGTCATTCCGCTGATCGTGGCCACCGCTCTCTTCATGGAGAACATGGATTCGACGGTGATCGCCACCTCGCTGCCGGCGATCGCGGCCGACATCGGGACCAGCCCGCTGACGCTGAAGCTCGCAATCACGTCGTACCTGCTGTCGCTCGCGGTGTTCATCCCGGCGAGCGGCTGGACCGCCGACCGCTTCGGCGCGCGCATGGTGTTCGCGATCGCGGTCGGCGTGTTCATGGTCGGCTCGGTCGGCTGCGCGCTCTCGACCTCGGTCACCGATTTCGTATTCGCGCGCATCCTGCAAGGCATGGGTGGCGCGATGATGACGCCGGTCGGACGCCTCGTGCTGCTGCGCTCGGTCGACAAGAGCGCGCTGGTCAACGCCATGGCCTGGGTGACGGTCCCTGCCCTGATCGGTCCCGTGATCGGACCGCCGCTTGGCGGGTTCATCACGACCTATGCGTCCTGGCACTGGATATTCCTGATCAACATCCCGATCGGCCTGCTCGGCATCTTCATGGCGATGCGCTTCATCGATCCGATCAAGAGTGAGGAACGCGAGCCGTTCGATCTCTACGGCATGGTGCTCGCTGGGCTGGGGCTCGCCGGCATCGCCTTCGGCCTGTCCGTCGCCGGCCTCAATCTGCTGCCGTGGAGCACCGTTGCAGCACTGATCGCGGGCGGTGCGATCTCGATGACGCTCTACGTCATCCACGCGAGGCGCACGGGGTCGCCGGTGCTGGATTTCTCGCTGCTGAACCTGCCGACGCTGCGCGCGGCCGTGCTCGGCGGCTTCCTGTTCCGCCTCGGCATCGGCGCGCTGCCGTTCCTGCTGCCGCTCTTGATGCAGATCGGCTTCGGGCTGTCGCCGTTCCATTCCGGCCTCGTCACCTTTGCCTCCTCGCTCGGGGCCATGGGCATGAAGACGCTGGCGGCGCGGATCATCCGCGCCTTCGGCTTCCGCAATCTGATGACGGTGAACGCGATCGTCAGCGCGTTCTTCCTCGGCGTCTGCGCGCTGTTCACGGTGACAACGCCGCTGCTCATCATCATGGTGATCCTGGTGGTCGGCGGCTTCTTCCGCTCGCTCGAGTTCACCGCGATCAACACCGTCGCCTATGCCGAGGTCGAGACCGCGCAGATGAGCCGGGCCACCACCCTCGTCAGCGTCAACCAGCAGCTCGCGGTCTCGGCCGGCGTCGCCGTCGGCGCGGCGTGTGTCGAGACGACGATGTGGTTCAACCATGTCAGCGAGATCGACGCCACCGTGTTCGCGCCGGCCTTCGTCGTGGTGGCGCTGACCTCGGCGGCGTCGAGCTGGTTCTTCTGGCAGATGCCGCTTGACGCCGGCCACGAGATCTCCGGCCGCAAGGCGGTGGAGATCGCGAGCCGCAAGGGCGCGGGCAAGGGCGCGGCGAAGGCCGCCGTCAAGGCGGCGAGCGAGGATACGCAGGACGTGCGCGACCAGCGGCTGGGGTAGCGTAGGGCAAGATGCCGGCTCTCCAGGAGCCGATCATTTTCATCTTTCCGAAATTGATATTGCCCCGTTCTGCCCCATGAATGCGCGAAAGGGTAGGCCGAGCGGCGTCTTGCTCCCGCCCCTATCCCTGCGGCGTGAGGTCAAACCAACGCCCGCGGAACAGTGAGCATGTGGATCTCTCCTGCCAACGCGATCAGTCAGAGGCGCCCCATCAGAGGGCGCGAGTTCACGGAGATGAACGCTCGTTTATATTCATGACTTCTGTTCCTCGCCGGCGCGCGCTTGCAACTTTTGCCCTTCGGCCATGTTGGCACGATATCAGAATACCAACGAAGGAGGGACGCGCATGAAAAAGGCCGCACTTGTCCTGGCAACCGTCGGCGCGCTCGGCGTGAGCGCGGTGGCGGCACCGACGCCGGCGGAAGCCCACTGGCGCGGCGGTTTTGGGCCGGCGCTGGCAGGCGGATTGCTCGCAGGTGCCCTGATCGGCGGCCTCGCCTCGTCCGCTTATGCCTACGGTCCGGGCTACGGCTATTACGGGTACCCGGGCTATTATGACGACTACTACGCACCGGCGTACTACGGCGGTTACTATCCGTGGGGCGGCTACACCAGGACTTACTACAGCACCAGTTACGCCCCGGCCTACTACGGCTACCGCTATCGCCGTATCGTGCGCCCGGCCTTCGCCTATTACGGCGGACCGTTCCCACGGCGGCACTTCTATCACCATCGCTGGCACCCTTACTGGTGAAGCGACGCCGCAACAGAAGGGCCGGCGCGAGGCGCTGAGCCTGCAAAATGGATTTTTGGTCGATGTCTTTATCGCTTCGATCGAGAGAATCCCGCGCGCGGTAGCACTGAGACGGAACAGCGCGACTCTCCCCTGATAGGAACGATGGCATCGGCATAGGAACGATGGCGTCGGCGCATCGTTCACAGACATCGGAAAACTCGAATGAAGGCTCGTTTTGTCTCGAGCCCGAGCTTCGAAAGCCCATCAACGGATGCTGCAAAGCAAATGGAGGAGGTTCAGGTGAACAACAGAAAGAACAGGTTCCTATTGACCACAGCAGTGCTGCTCGCCGGCGTCAGCCTGGCATCGGCTCAAGGCATGCGTGAAGGCGCCGGCAGCGGGATGAGCGGAGGCGCGGGCGCTGGCGCGGCGGAATCCGGCCGATCGGGCGGCGGAATGTCGCAAGGTGCAGGTGGTGCCTCTCACGGCGAAGGAATGACCCAGGGCCGCGCAGGGGGTCGAGCCGAGAGCCCTGCTGCGGGGCCATCGCGTTCTGAGCGTAGTGAAGGAATGCGTGATAGTGGCAAGGCCGACAGGGGCGAACGTCAGTCCGTCGGTCAGGGCCGCAGCGACCGCGACAACGCGCGTCAGTCCCAATCTGAAGGCGAGAAGCGTGGCAAGGACCAAACCGTCGGTCAGAGCCGAGGCGAACCCGACCAAGCGCGTCAGTCCAGATCCGAGCGCGACAAGAGCGGAATGAAGGACCAAACCGTCGGTCGGAATCGCAGCGACCGCGACGCTACGCGTCAGTCGCAAGGCGCAGAACAGGGTAAGAGCGCGACCACGGGCGCCAACACCAAGGATAATATCCAAGGCAAGAACGCGCAGGGTCAAACCACGACAACAACTGGCGCGAGCACCAAGGGCAACGCCCAAGGCCAGAACGCCCCGGGTCAGAGCACAACGACTGGCGCGAACACCAACAACGCGCAAGCCCCGAGTGCCCAGCAGAGCCAGGGCACGACGACCGGTGCCAACACTCAGGGACAGGTCAACACCCAGGCGCAAGCCCAGGGTGGGACGACCCAGAGCTTGTCCGGCCGCGTGCAGGTGAGCGCGCAGCAGCAGACAACGCTGCAGCAGTCGGTGTTGAGCTCACGCAATGTGGATCGCGTGCGGGTCAACGTCAATTCCATCAACTTCCAGATCAATGCCGGCGTGGTGGTGCCGCGGACCATCTCCGTGGTCGCCGTCTCGGCCTTCCCAGCGCTGATCGACATCTATCCGGACTATCGCGACGATAGCTTCTTCATCGTGGATGACGAGATCATCGTCCTCGACCGAAGCCGCAGGATTGTCGACGCCATTCCCGCCGGCCCGCGGACCCACTTTGCCCGGCGCGGCGGCTCGAGCGGCGGCGGTGCCAGCGTTGCCGCCCTGGACCTCAGCCCCGACGAGATCCGCATCGTTCAACGGGTGCTGATTGAACGTCATCTGCTGTCTGGCCAAGCAGACGGCATCCTCGGGCCCGCTACGCGCGAAGCTCTGATCAGCTTCCAGAGACAGGAAGGTTTCCAGACCACCGGCTCGATCGATACCCGGACGGTCACTGCACTAGGCGTCTCCAACCAGATCCGCGCCACGCAGGGCCAATCGACGAGCGTTGGTCAGGGGACGACTGGCCAGTCGACGCAGCAGAACACGACCGGGCAAAGCACCGGTCAGACCAACGCACCGGCGCAGCAGAACCAGACCAATGCGCCGGCACAGCAGAACCAGACCACCGGCCAGGCTGGGCAGAACCAGCCGTCCACAACCGGCCAGGCTCAGCAGAACCAACCGGCGACGTCGGGTCANTCAGGCACGCAACCGCCTGCCGGTCAGACCACCGGACAGGCGCCGGCCCAAAGCAACAGTCAGTCCACCAACCAGCCCGGCGCCGCACAGAACACGCCGTCTGGACAAACCAACCAGAACAATGCCCCGCCGCCTTCGCCGTCGGGTCAGCCGGCTCAGAATCAACCCAGCCGGTAAGATGCCCTCCCCGAGCCCTGCCACTGGCAGGGCTCTTCGTCATTCCGGGGCGATGCGCAGCATCGAACCCGTGCCGCAGGAATGCTTGGAGAAATGGATTCCGGGTTCGCCTCTTCGAGGCGCCCCGGAATGACGGAGCTTGTGGCTACTCCTTCGGCCCACCCCGAAACCCCGTCGCCAGCACGTAGCGCTCCGAGGAATCCTGCCGGCTCGCGGCGGGCTTGACGTGACGCACTGTTGCGAAGTCACGCTTCAACTGGGCGAGCAGCTCGGCATCGGCGCCGCTCTGGAACGTTTTTGCCAGGAACGTGCCGCCGGGCTTGAGCACGTCGCAGGCAAAGGCGGCCGCGGTCTCGACCAGGCCAACGATGCGGAGCTGGTCGGTCTTGCGATGGCCCGTGGTATTGGCCGCCATGTCGGACATCACGACGTCGGCGCCACCGCCCAGCATCGCGGTGAGCTTCTCGGGCGCATCGTTGTCCATGAAGTCGAGCTGCGCGAAATCGACGCCGGGAATCTCCGGCATCTCCAACAGATCGATCGCGACGACCTTGCCCTTGCCTTCCGTCGAGCCGACGCGTTTCGCTGCGATCTGGCTCCAGCCGCCGGGCGCCGCGCCGAGATCGACCACGGCCATGCCAGGCTTCAGCAGGCGGAACTTGTCGTCCATCTCCAGCAGCTTGAACGCGGCGCGCGAGCGATAGCCCGCGGCCTTGGCTTTCGCGACATAGGGATCGTTGAGCTGCCGCTCCAGCCACAGCTTCGACGATAGCTTGCGCTTGCCGCCGGTCTTGACCTGGACGTGCAAGCGGCCGGTGGTGTCCTTGGCCATTCTCACCAGCTCCTGAGCGCGCCGTCCTCGCGCATCATCTCGACCAGCATGCCTTCGCGCAGGCCGCGGTCGGCGACGCGCAGGCGCGGCAGCGGAAAGGCGCGGCGGATAGCATCGAGGATGGCGCAGCCCGCCAGCACGAGGTCGGCGCGCTCGACGCTGATGCAGCTGTTGTTCGCCCGCTCCTCGTAGCTCATGCCGAGCAGCTTGTTGATGGTCGCGGTGATATCGGCGTCGTTCATCCAGATGCTGTCGATGCGGCGGCGGTCGTAGCGCGGCAGATTGAGGTGGATGCCGGCCAGCGTCGTCACCGTGCCCGATGTGCCGAGCAGGTGCATGTCCGTGAGATCGCGGCCGTGCTCCTCCGCGAACGGCGCGACGTGGCTCGTGACCTCCTGCTCCATCGCAGCGTAGATCTCAGCCGTGACATCGCGGCCGCCGAACTGCTCGGCGAGCGTGACCACACCATAGGGGATCGACATCCAGGCTTTAATGCGCGGCTCCGGGTTTTCCGGATCGCGATCGATCCGCACCAGCTCGGTGGAGCCGCCGCCGATGTCGAACAGGATGGCGCCGCGTCCTCTGGGGTCGACCAGTGGCGAGCAGCCGAGCACGGCGAGCGAGGCCTCGGTCTCGCGGTCGATCACCTCGAGCTCGATCCCGGTCTCGGCGGCCACGCGGCTGCGGAACCCTTCCGCGTTCGAGGCCGCACGGCAGGCTTCGGTCGCGATCAGCCGCAGCCGTCGCGCTTTGCGCAGATTGATCTTGTCGCGGCAAATGCTCAGCGCCGCAATGGCGCGCTCGATCGCGGCCTCACTGATCGAGCCGGTCGCCGAAACCCCCTCGCCGAGCCGGATGATGCGCGAGAAGGAATCAACCACGCGGAAGCCGTCGTGGGTCGGACAGGCGATCAGCAGCCTGCAATTGTTGGTGCCGAGGTCCAGCGCCGCATAGACGCCGGTTCCCGGCGCTTGCGCGCCGACGGCCGGATCGGTGGCCAACGCCACCGCCGCCATCGACCCCTCCAGCTCGCCGTGCAGCCCATGGCCGTCGCGGAGCCGCGTGTGGTCATTCATACAAACTGTCTTTCCGCGGCCGGTCGGGCCGGTCTGGAATTGCTTTTTCGCCTGAAACATTAGCAGCGCGGCAGGCCTGCGCAACAACGCATCACATGGGACCATGCCCATTCGTGCGTTGTCGTGAACGGGGTCGTGGGTTATCTGAACGGGGTCCGGTCCTTCGCTGCCGCGAAAATGCGCAAATGCCGGCTTTTCAGGTCGATTCCCATGCAAGAACACACCAAATCGTCCACGCTTGAGAACGCTATTGCACTGCAAAAATATGGCGTCGGGCAGCCCGTCCGCCGCAAGGAGGACGACACGCTGGTGCGCGGCAAGGGCCGCTACACCGATGATTTCAACCTGCCCGGCCAAGCCTATGCAGTGATCGTCCGCTCCACCCATGCCCATGGCGTCATCCGCGGCATCGGCCTTGATGCCGCCAAGGCGATGCCGGGCGTGCTGGGGGTGTGGACCGGCAGGGATCTCGATGCCGCCGGTTACGGCCCCTTCACCTGCGGCCTGCCACTGAAGAGCCGTGACGGCTCGCCCCTGCTCCAGACCAACCGCCAGCCGCTGGCGACCGACAAGGTCCGCTTCGTCGGCGATCCCGTCGCCTTCGTTGTGGCGGAGACACTGGCGCAGGCGCGCGACGCGGCCGAGGCGGTCGAACTCGACATCGAGCCACTGCCGGCGGTGACCGATCCCGAGGAGGCCGCCAAGCCCGGCGCGCCGCAGCTCTACGACCACATCCCTGATAACATCGCGCTCGACTACCACTATGGCAACATGGACAAGGTCAACGCGGCCTTTGCCAGCGCCGCCCACGTCACCAAGATCGACATCGAGAACACCCGCGTCGCCGTGGTCTCGATGGAGCCGCGCGTCGGGCTGGCCTCCTACGACAAGAAGACCGAGCGGTACACGCTTCAGGTGCCGACGCAAGGCGTTGCCGGCAACCGCGCCAACCTCGCCAAGAACCTGAAAGTGCCGAACGAGAAGGTGCGTATCCTCACCGCCAATGTCGGCGGCTCCTTCGGCATGAAGAACATCAACTATCCCGAATACATGTGCATCCTGTATGCGGCCAAGGCGCTGGGCCGCCCGGTGAAGTGGCTCGACGAGCGCTCGACCGCCTTCCTCTCCGACAGCCACGGCCGCGCGCAGAAGATCCACGCCGAGCTTGCGCTCGACGCCGAGGGGCATTTCCTTGCGGCCAAGCTGTCCGGCTACGGCAATGTCGGCGCCTACATCACCGGCGTTGCGCCGGGACCGCTTTCGCTCAACACCGGCAAGAATTTTTCCAGCGTCTACCGCACACCGCTGATGGCGGTGGACATCAAGGTGGTGCTGACCAACACCACGCTGATGGGCGCCTATCGCGGCGCCGGCCGGCCCGAAGCGAACTACTACATGGAGCGGCTGATCGACCGCGCCGCCGACGAGATGGGCATCAACCGGCTGACCTTGCGCAAGCGCAACTTCATCAAGCCGAACCAGATGCCCTTCCCCGCCTCCTCCGGCGTCACCTATGACAGCGGCGACTTCCAGGCGGTGTTCAACAAGGCGCTCGAAGTCTCCGACCACGAGAATTTCGCCAAGCGCAAGAAGGAGAGCAAAAAGTCCGGCAAGCTGCGCGGCATCGCCGTCGGCTCCTATCTCGAGGTCACGGCGCCGCCGAGCCCCGAGCTCGGCAAGATCGTGTTCGATCCCGATGGCACCGTGCAGCTCATCACCGGCACGCTCGATTACGGCCAGGGCCATGCCACGCCCTTCGCGCAGGTGCTGAGCGCGCAGCTGGGGGTGCCCTTCGAAAGCATCAAGCTCGTGCAGGGCGACAGCGACATCGTCCACACCGGCAACGGCACCGGCGGCTCGCGGTCGATCACCGCGAGCGGCATGGCGATCGTGGGCGCTGCCAAGCTCGTGATCGAGAAGGGCAAGCGCGCCGCCGCACACATGCTGGAAGCCTCCGAAGCCGACATCGAATTCGAAGGCGGCAGCTTCACCATCGCCGGCACCGACCGCAGCATCGACATCATGGAGCTCGCCAAGAAGCTGCACGACGGCAAGGTGCCGGAGGGCGTGCCTGACAGCCTCGACGTCGACCACACCAGCGAGCCGGTCCCCTCCGCGTTCCCGAACGGCTGCCACGTCGCGGAAGTCGAGATCGATCCGGAGACCGGCGTCGTGCAGATCGTGCGCTACAGCGCGGTCAACGATTTCGGCACGGTGATCAATCCGATGCTGGTCGCGGGCCAGCTGCATGGCGGCGTGGTCCAGGGTATCGGCCAGGCGCTGATGGAGCACATCCGCTACGACGAGAGCGGCCAGCCGATCACGGGCTCACTGATGGACTACGCCCTGCCCCGCGCCGAGGACGTGCCGAACATGTCGGTCGGCGATCACCCGGTGCCCGCCACCACCAACCCGCTCGGCAGCAAGGGCTGCGGCGAAGCCGGCTGCGCCGGCAGCCTGTCGACGGTGGTGAACGCCGTGCTCGATGCGCTCTCCGACTACGGCATCAAGCACATCGACATGCCGCTGACCCCGGAACGGGTGTGGCGCGCGATCCAGGAGGCGAAGGCCAAGGCGGCGTAAGGCTGCCCTTCCGCATCCACAACAACGCTGTCATCGCCCGGCTTGACCGGGNGATCCAGTACGCCGAGACAGTCGTGATTCACGGATGGGCCGCGGCGTACTGGATGCCCCGGTCAAGCCGGGGCATGACACCGTTTGAAAATGGTCCAGTCATTCCGGGCGGTCCGCAGGACCGAAACCGGAATCTCGAGATTCCGGGTTCGATGCTTCGCATCGCTCCGGAATGACGGGGTTGGTTATTGCGCCGCCGCCTGCTCGCGCGGCTGGTAGATTGCGGTGTGCTGGCAATGCGCGAGCGGCGTCGTACCGTTGGCGACGACCAGAGCGTCGAGCTCAACGAAGCGGTGGCCCTTCTTCTCGTAGTTTGCGGTGACTTTTGCCCGCGCGGCGATCTCGTCGCCGGCGCGCACGGCGGATAGCAGCTGCATCCGGCTGCCGACGTGGATCCACGGGCCCAAAATGGTGTTGTCAACGAGGACGCGGTTCATGATCCGCTGGATCAGGCCGGGATGGCCGAGCCCCTCGCGTGCGAAGATCGGATCGGCCTCCCTGATGTCGGCGAGATACGCTGTCGCTGCCTGCCCGGCCCAGCGGCGTGGCGTCGTTCCGAGCCACTTGCCGGTCTCGAAGGTGGCCGGGCTGACCGGCTTGCGTTCGGCGACCGCGGGGACTTCGACATAGTCACTGAGAGAAACGGCTGGCGCGGCCGCCGGCAGCAACGCGGTCCCCGTGGCGCACAGCTCGGTGCGGCTGAACACCTCGATCGTGAGCAGGCCGTTGTGCTCGGTCGCATCGACATCAGCGATCTCGCCGTCATAGACCGGCTTGATGAAGCGTGCCTCGACCAGCCCTCGGCTGAGGAAATCGCGGCCCCAGCGCGCGATCGGCACGTGCATCATGTAGGCGAAAACATCGACGCCGGGGACCAGCCCGCCAGAAAAGCCGAAGCGCCGCGCCACCGTGTCGTCATGCATCTTGTTTTCGGACTGTTTGGCAGTGTTGTAGGCCTCGACGCGATAGGTTTCGAGCCGGTTCGGCATGGCTGGCCTTCCTTGTTTTTGTTGTTTCGGGGCCAATCGTAGGCTCCGGGGAACAACGGTCAATCCCCTCGCCTTTGCAGCCCGAATGGGGTACCACGCGGCGAATGACCAACACTCCCACCCGCATCTATGTCGACGCCGACGCCTGTCCGGTGAAGGACGAGATCTATCGCGTCGCGATCCGGCACGGCGTGCCCGTGAGCGTGGTCGCCGGCAATTTCATTCGCGTGCCGCAGGACCCGCTGATCGAGCGCGTCGCCGCTGGCGCCGGCATGGACGCCGCCGACGACTGGATCGCGGAACGGGCCAAGCCGGGCGACGTGGTCGTGACATCGGACATTCCGCTGGCGAGCCGCTGCGTCAAGGCCGGCGCCGAGGTCATCGCGCCGAACGGAAAACCGTTCACCGAGGAGTCGATCGGCATGACGCTGGCGGTGCGCAATCTGATGACGGATCTGCGTTCGGCCGGCGAAGTCACCGGCGGCCCACGCTCGTTCGCGCCGCGCGACCGCTCGGCCTTCCTGTCGGCGCTCGACCAGACGCTGCGCCGGATCCAGCGCCGCCGCACTGACACGGCCGCATCGAGCCAGAATTTGAGTCAAGGCTGATCATGGCGCCGCCGCTGATCCAACTGAAAGACATCAGGCTGACCTTCGGCGGCACGCCGCTCTTGAGCGGCGTCGAGCTCAATGTCGCGCCAGGCGAGCGCGTCTGCCTGATCGGCCGCAACGGCTCGGGTAAGTCGACGCTGCTCAGAATCGCAGCGGGCCTCGTCGAACCCGACGGCGGCACGCGCTTCGTGCAGCCGGGCGCGACGGTTCGCTACCTGCCGCAGGAGCCTGACTTCGGCGACCACAAGACCACCCTCGCCTATGTCGAGTCGGGGCTCGCCCCGGGGGACGACCATCACCAGGCGCGCTACCTGCTGGAGCAGCTTGAGCTGACCGGTGACGAGAACCCACACAATCTCTCCGGCGGCGAGGCGCGTCGCGCCGCGCTCGCCTGCGTGCTGGCGCCCTCGCCCGACATCCTGCTGCTGGACGAGCCGACCAACCATCTCGATCTCTCCACCATCGAGTGGCTGGAGCAGGAGCTCGACAGCCGGCGTAGCGCGCTGGTCTTGATCAGCCACGACCGCCGCTTCCTCACCAATCTGTCGCGCTCGACCGCCTGGCTCGACCGCGGCAAGATCAAGCAGATCGACCGCGGCTTTGCCTCATTCGAGACCTGGCGCGACGAAGTGCTCGCGGAAGAAGAGCGCGACCAGCATAAGCTCGACCGCAAGATCGTCGACGAGGAGCACTGGCTGCGCCACGGCGTTTCCGGCCGGCGCAAGCGCAACGTCAAGCGCCTCGCCAATCTCCACGCGCTGCGCGCCCAGCGCCGCAACTATCGTGGCACCGCCGGCAGCGCGAATCTCGCCGCTAGCGAGGCCGAGCAGTCCGGCAAGCTGGTGATCGAGGCGAAGGGCATTACCAAGGCCTATGGCGAGAGAAAAATCGTCGAGAACTTTTCGACCCGCATCCAGCGCGGCGACCGGCTCGGCATCATCGGGCCGAACGGCGCCGGCAAGACCACGCTGGTCAATCTGCTCACCGGCGGCATGCAGCCTGACTCAGGCACCGTGCGGCTGGGAGCCAATCTGGAAATGGCAACGCTCGACCAGCACCGCGAGAGTCTCGATCCCAAGTCGACGCTTGCGGAAGCGCTGACCGGCGGCCGCGGCGACCACGTCATGGTCGGCGGCAAACCGAAACATGTCGTCGGCTATATGAAGGACTTTCTGTTTGCGCAGGAGCAGCGCGGCACGCCGCTGGAGGTGCTTTCCGGCGGCGAGCGCGGCCGGCTGATGCTGGCGCGCGCACTGGCAAAACCGTCGAACCTGCTGGTGCTGGACGAGCCGACCAACGATCTCGATCTCGATACCCTCGACGTGCTCGAGGAGATGCTCGGCGACTACGAGGGCACCGTAATCCTGATCAGCCACGACCGCGACTTCCTCGACCGTGTCGTCACCTCGGTGATCGCGCCTGAGGGCAACGGCAAGTGGATCGAATATGCCGGCGGCTACAGCGACATGCTGGCGCAGCGCGGCGCCGACCTCAAGCGCGAGACGACAAAGACGCAGCCGGCCGCGGAGAAGAAGGAGGAGCGGCCTGCCGCTCCCGTGTCAGCGCCAAAGCGGCGCCTGAGCTTCAACGAGAAGCACGCGCTGGAAACACTGCCAAAGAAGGTGGAGACGTTGCAGGCCGAGATTGCAAAGCTGCAACGTGTGCTCGACGATCACAACCTCTACGCCAAGGATCGCAAGAAATTCGACGACACGTCGGCCGCCATTGCCAAGGCACATGAAGAACTGTCCGCCGCCGAAGAGCGCTGGCTCGAACTGGAAATGCTCCGCGAAGAGATAGAACAGGCATAACTTATGACAACAACTCTCGCCGCAAAAATCGCCCGCGAATACGGCACGCCCTGCGCCGTCATCGACATGGACAGGGTCGAACGCAACATCGCGCGAATCCAGAAGGCTTGCGACGATGCGGGGGTCGCCAATCGGCCACACATCAAGACGCACAAGAACCCGACGATTGCCAAGATGCAGGTCGCGGCTGGAGCGAAAGGCATCACCTGCCAGAAGCTCGGCGAGGCCGAGATCATGGCCAATGCCGGCATCGACGACATCCTGATCAGCTACAATCTGCTCGGTGAGGAAAAGATGGCGCGGCTCGGCGCGCTCCAGGCGAAGGCCAACATGACGGTTGCGGCCGACAATTCGACCGTCGTCGCCGGCCTGCCGAAGGCGGCTGCGGCTTCGGGCCGTCCGCTTTCGGTCGTCGTCGAATGCGACACGGGCCGCAAGCGCGCCGGCGTCGAGACGCCGACCGAAGCGATCGCGCTGGCGCGCGAGATCGCCGCGTCTAAGGGGCTGCAGTTCGCCGGCTTCATGCTTTATCCGACCGAGACCGGCTGGACTGAGGCGCAGAAGTTTTACGACGAGGCGCTGGCGGGCGTGCGCGCGCACGGGCTCGATGCGAAGATCGTTTCGACCGGCGGCACGCCGAACCTCGTCAATATCGGCAAGCTCAAGGGCGGCACCGAGCATCGCTTCGGCACCTACATCTATAACGACCGCATGCAGGTCGCCGCCGGCTCGGCCACCTGGGACAACTGCGCGCTGCACATCTATTCGACGGTGGTGAGCCGCGCCGCGCCGGAGCGCGGCATTCTCGACGCCGGCTCGAAGACGCTGACCACGGACACCGGCGGACTCGACGGTCACGGCCTGATCCTGGAGCATCCCGAGGCTAGAATCGCGAAGTTTGCCGAGGAGCACGGCTTTCTCGACCTCTCCCGCAGCAACACGCGGCCGAATGTCGGCGATGTCGTCCGCATCGTGCCGAACCATGTCTGCGTCGTCGTCAACATGATGGACGAGGTCGTGATGGTGCGCGGCGAGGAGATCATCGGCACGCTGCCGGTCGCGGCACGGGGGAAGCTGCGGTAGGAGCGCGGCTGCTCCCGCAGCCGTCATTGCGAGCGCAGCGAAGCAATCCGGAAACCCTCGGCGGAGACAGCCTGGATTGCTTCGCTACGCTCGCAATGACGGTGTTGCTCCAGCGAGCCACTGCAACACATCCCTGCCCGCAGCCGCACCGGTCGCGAACGAGGCCTGCAACAGGTAGCCGCCGGTCGGCGCTTCCCAGTCCAGCATCTCGCCGGCCGCGAACACGCCCGGCAGCTTGCGCAGCATGAAGTGCTCGTCGAGCTCGTCGAACCTTATCCCGCCCGCCGTCGAGATCGCCCGATCGATCGGCGCGACGCCCGTGAGCTGAACCGGAATGGCGTTGATCAGCTGGGCAAGCTCCGCCGGCGAGAACGAGGCCAGCGGGCGGCCCGAGGCGATGGCGGCCTCCTGCATCAGGCCGATGCCGACAGGCGATAATTGCGCCGCCTTGCGCAGGAAGTTCGCGAGCGATTGCTTGCCGCGCGTCCCTGACAGCCGCGTGGTCAGCGCGGCGGCGTCGAGGTCCGGTCGCAAGGCGACCATCAGCCGCGCCTGCCCGAGATCGAGCACCGCCTCGCGCAGCTCCGCCGACAACGCATAGATGGCGCCGCCTTCGATGCCACTGCGGGTGATCATCGCTTCCCCGCGCACCGTATGCGCTCCGATCGTCAGCGCCACGCCTTTGAGCGGCTGGCCCTCGAAACGGTCGCGGAACACGTCGGACCATGCGACCCTGAAGCCGGAATTGGCCGGGCGGAGTCTTGCGACGGCAACGCCTTTTGCCGCGAGGATGTCGACCCAGCTGCCGTCCGAGCCAAGGCGTGGCCAGCTTGCGCCGCCGAGCGCGAGCACGGTGGCGCAAGCGGCGACGGCCGATGCGCCATCAGCTGTTTGAAACAGCAGCCGCCCGTCGCCGTCCCAGCCGCTCCAGCGATGGCGAAAGGCGAACTGGACGCCGGCGGCATCGAGCCGCCGCAGCCAAGCCCGCAGCAGCGGAGACGCCTTGAACGCCTTTGGAAACACCCGCCCGCTGGTGCCGACAAAGGTCGGCTCGCCCAACGCCTCGCTCCAAGCCCGCAATGCGTCCGGCGGAAACTCTTCGATCGTGGCTTGCAGCCTCGGCGCCGCCTCGCGATAACGCGCCATGAACTGCGGCAGCGGCTCGCTATGGGTGAGGTTGAGCCCGCCGCGACCGGCCATCAGGAATTTGCGGCCTGCGGACGGCATCGTGTCGAACACGGTGACGCGGGCGCCGCCCTGCGCCAGCACCTCCGCCGCCATCAGCCCGGCGGGACCGGCACCGATGACGGCGACGTCGGTCAGAGCTTGATCCCCGCTCGCGCCGCGGCCTGCGCCACGTATTTCTGCGTCTGCTCGAACGCACCCGTCAGCGCCTTGGCCTTCGACATGTCGCTGATCTCGGCGAAATGCGCGGCGACCGCATCGGGCGTCCACTCGCTCTCCGGCAGGTTGATGCCTTCGCTCTCCAAAATCCTGATCACGGCGAAGGAGCCGGCGCCGGCCCCCATGATGGTGCGGGTCGGCGCGTCCTCGCTGAGCATGTATTCGACCGCAGGCGTGATCGCGTTCGGCTTCATCAGCTGCAGCGCCTGCGGCGGCAGCAGCTCTTCGGTCATGCGGGTCGCCGCCGTCGGCGAGATGATGTTGACGCGGATGTCGTTCTTGCGGCCTTCTTCCGCGAGCACGTTCATCAGGCCAACCATGCCGGATTTCGCCGCGCCGTAATTGGCCTGGCCGAAATTGCCGTACAGGCCGGAGGACGACGTCGTCAGCACGATGCGGCCGTAATTGCGGTCGCGCATGCCAGACCAGGCCGCCTTGCAGCAATAGAAGGTGCCGACGAGATGCACGTCGAGCACCTTCTGGAAATCGGCGGCCTCCATCTTGCCGAACGACTTGTCGCGCAGGATGCCGGCATTGGCGCACAAGAGATCGACGCTGCCCCACTCCCTGGTGGCGCGCTCGACCATGGCGGTGACCTGCTCGAAATTGGAGACGTCGGCACCGTCGGCCATCGCGGTGCCGCCGGCTTTGCGGATCTCCTCGACCACGGCCTCGGCCGGCGACAGCGATCCGCCGGTGCCGTCGCGCGCGCCGCCGAAATCATTGACGACGACCTTGGCGCCGCGGCTGGCCAGGCCCAGCGCGTGCGCCTTGCCGAGACCATTGCCCGCGCCGGTGACGATGGCGACGCGTCCGTCGAACCTGATTGCCATGAGTAAAGGTCTCTATTCTTCTTCCCTTCTCCCCTTGTGAGAGAAGGTGGCGCGAAGCGCCGGATGAGGGGTCTCTCTCGGCAGATGCGCTCGCGGAGAGAGACCCCTCACCCGGCTTCGCATTCGCGAAGCCGCCCTCTCCCACAAGGAGAGAGGGTAGCACCGCGCTTTGGTCAGCTTTTGATCAGCGATGGATGGCCGGGTCAAGCCCGCCATGAGGGCCTGCCTTACGCGAAATAGATCAGGCCGAGCCAGTCGGCGACCAGCGCGGGCTTGTCCTCGCCCTCGATCTCCACCGTCACGTTGGTGCGGGATTGCAGCTCGTTGGGCTTGCGCAGCTTGGCTTCCGCCAGCACGAAGCGGCCGCGCACGCGCTTGCCGGACCGGACCGGCGAGATGAAGCGCAGCTTGTCGAAGCCGTAGTTCACGCCCATCGTTGTGCCGGCGATGACCGGCATCACCTCGTAGGACATGATCGACAGCAACGACATCGTGAGGAAGCCGTGCGCAATGGTCGTGCCGAACGCGGTCTCCTTCGCGCGTTCCGGATCAACATGGATGAACTGGTGATCCTCGATCACGTCGGCATAGGTGTCGATGCGGGGCTGGTCGATCAGGTGCCACGACGATACGCCGATCTCCTTGCCGACCATGGCCTGATAGGCCTCGAGCGTAATCGGCGGCTTCTTCCAGACTTCGTTCACTTAGGTCTCACTCCCTGTTTTCGCCAACTCCGGAAACTCCTCCTCGCGGAATTCCCGGCCGCGCAGCGGATCGTTGCGATCATCGTCGCGTTCGAGCCGTCGTAGCTGCACGCGGCGGATTTTGCCAGAGATCGTCTTCGGCAGCTCGGTGACGATTTCGAGGCGGCGGATGCGCTTGAATGGCGCAAGGCGTGTGTGCAGATGCTTGAAGATCGACAGCGCGGTCTCCGGCGAGCGCTCCGCGCCCGAGGTCAGCAGCACGAAGGCCTTGGGAATGGCGAGCCGGATCGGATCGGGGCTCGGCACCACCGCGGCTTCCGCGACCAGTTCATGCTCGAGCAGCACGCTCTCCAGCTCGAACGGGCTGATGCGATAGTCGGAGGATTTGAACACGTCGTCGGACCGGCCGACGAAGGTGAGATAGCCGTCCTCATCCGCGAACACCACGTCACCGCTGCGATAGAGCGCGCCCTCGGCGCCGGTCAATTTGCCGTCGTCGCCCTGATAGCCCTGCATCAGGCCGGCGGGGCGGTCATCGCCCAGCACCAGCGTCACCTCGCCTTCCTTCGCCGGATGGCCGTCGGCATCGCTGATCTGCACGCGATAGCCCGGCAATGGCCGGCCCATCGAGCCGACCTTGATCTTTTGCCCCGGCGAGTTGCCGGCCAGCGCCGTGGTTTCCGTCTGGCCGTAGCCGTCGCGAATGGTGAGCCCCCAGGCGGCCTGCACCTGGTCGATCACTTCAGGGTTCAGCGGTTCGCCGGCGCCGCAGACCTCGCGCAAGGCCACCTTGAACGAGGCAAGGTTCTCCTGGATGAACAGCCGCCACACCGTCGGCGGCGCGCACAGCGTGGTGACGCCGCAGCGGCTGATGGTGGCGAGCAGCGCCTTGGCATCGAAGCGCGGCTGGTTGACCACGAACACGGTCGCACCCGCGTTCCACGGCGCGAAAAAACAGCTCCAGGCGTGCTTGGCCCAGCCGGGCGAGGAGATGTTGAGGTGAATATCGCCGGGCTTCAGCCCGATCCAGTACATGGTGGAGAGATGGCCGACCGGATAGCTGCGCTGGCTGTGCCGCACCAGCTTCGGCTTTGCCGTGGTGCCCGAGGTGAAATAGAGCAGCATCGGGTCGTCAGCGTTGGTCGGGCCGTCGGGCGTGAAGCTTTCGGAAGCCCTCGCCGCTTCATCATAGGCAAGCCACCCGTCGGAGGCCGCGCCGACGACGATGCGGACGACATTCTCGACGCCCAGGCTTGCGAATTTTGCGACCTGATCCTGCGCCGCGATCACCGCCCTCGCCTTGCCGCGATCGAGCCGGTCGCGCAGCTCGTCGGCAGTGAGCAGCGTCGTGGCGGGAATCACGACGACGCCGAGCTTCATCGCGGCAAGCATCGTCTCCCACAGCGGAACCACGTTGCCGAGCAGCAACAGAAGATAATCGCCGCGCTTCAGGCCCTGCGCGCGGAGGAAGTTTGCGACCTGATTGGAGCGTTTCGAGAGCGCCGCGAAGGAGAGCTTTGTCTGCTTGTCCTGCGCGGCATCGACGATCCAGAGCGCGGGACGGTCCTTGCTGTCGGCATTGGCCGCCAGCTCGGCGTCGAACCAGTCGAGCGCCCAGTTGAAGGGAGCCGGATCGGGCCAGCGGAAAGCTTTGACCGCGGCTTCGTAGTCCGTGCGGTGATCCAGCAGAAACGCGCGCGCTTCCTGAAATGTCGTCATGATCCCGGGCCCGTCGAATTCACCGTCGACTGTAGCCCGGATGGAGCGAAGCGCAATCCGGGGCGACTGCGCCTTTGGAAGCAGCTGTCCCGGATTTCGCTTTCGCTCCATCCGGGCTACGGGCCAAGCCCCGCTATTTTCCAGCGAGGCTGCGAACGTGCTTGATAATTCCGGAAAAATCCACCCCGCCCTGCCCGGCTGCGTCGAAAGACTGATAGATCTCCTGCGCATGCTTGCCGAGCGGCGTGGCCGCACCCGCAGCCTTCGCGGCGTCCTGCGCCAGGGTCAAATCCTTCACCATCAGCGCGGAGGCAAAGCCCGGCTTGTAATCGTTGTTGGCCGGCGAGGTCGGCACCGGGCCCGGCACCGGGCAATAGGTCGTCAGCGACCAGCACTGGCCCGACGAGGTCGAGGCGACGTCGAACAGCGCCTGATGCGAGAGCCCGAGCTTCTCGCCCAGCGCGAAGGCCTCGCTCACCGCGATCATGGAGATACCGAGGATCATGTTGTTGCAGATTTTTGCGGCCTGCCCCGCGCCGGCGCCGCCGCAATGGACGATCTTCTTGCCCATCTTCTCGAGCACGGGCTTGGCCGCCGCGAACGCCTTCTCGTCGCCGCCGCACATGAAGGTGAGCGTCGCCCCCTTGGCGCCGCCGGTCCCGCCGGAGACCGGCGCGTCGACCGAGAGCACGCCGTGCTTGGCGGCCAGCGCATGCGCCTGACGCGCGCTTTCGACGTCGATGGTGGAGCTGTCGATGATCAGCGCGCCCTTGGTCATCGCAGGGACGACCTCGTTCCAAACGCCGAGCACGTGCTTGCCCGCTGGCAGCATGGTGACGACGACATCGGCGCCCTTCACGGCACCTGATGCGCTCTCCGCAATGCTGGCGCCATCGGCCTTGGCCTGATTGCGCGAGGCTTCGACGAGGTCGAAAGCCACCACCTTGTGGCCGGCCTTGACCAGATTGGCGGCCATCGGGCCACCCATGTTGCCGAGACCGATGAATGCGATCGTGGCCATTGTGGTTTCCTCCGCTTTGAACGTTGTTAGCTAAACTTCAGCTCATCCTTGCCGATCTCGGCGAGATACGGCGCAAGCATGTCCGGCGTCACATCCTCGATCCGCGGCGGCGACCAGGTCGGATTACGGTCCTTGTCGATCACGGCGGCGCGCACGCCCTCGCGGAAATCATCGCTGCGGAAGACCTCCAGTGCGGCGCGGTATTCGCGCACCAGACACTCTTCCAGACTCGACGCGGTGCGCGCAAGGCGTAGCAGCTTCAGCGTGACCACCATGCCGCGCGGCGATTTTTCGTTTAGCGTCTTCAGCGTGGCTAAAGCGAAGTCGGAGCCGTCGCGCTTCAGCGCCGCGAAAATATCCTCCATGCGATCGAAGCCGAACAGCGCATCGATCGCCGGCTCCTTCGCCGCGACGGGCCCTGCGATTTCGCCGGTCGCAAAGCCGCTGATGAGGTTGCTGACATCGGCGGCGGTCACACCGGAGCGCAACTTCGTCAGGGCCTCGCGCAGCTCCGGCAACTTCACCGCCGGCACCACCCAGTCCGCGAACTTCGCGTGGATCGCGTCCGGCCCGTTCATGGTCTGGCCGGTCAGCCCGAAATAGGTGCCGATCTCGCCTGGCGAATGCGACAGCAAATAGGTGCCGCCGACATCGGGAAAGAAGCCGAGCCCGACCTCGGGCATCGCAAGCTTCGTGCGATCCGTGACGACGCGGTGGCTGGCATGGGCGGAAAGCCCGACGCCGCCCCCCATCACGATGCCGTCCATGAAGGCGACATACGGCTTCGGAAACTTCTTGATCCGGGCGTTGAGGATATATTCCTCGCGCCACAGGATCTGGCCGAGGTCACCGCCAGCCTTCGAGCTCTCCCAGAGCGTGCGGATGTCGCCGCCGGCGCAGAGGCCGCGCTCGCCGGCGCCTTCCAGCAGGATCACGCTGACGGCGGGGTCGGCCTCGAAGCGGTCGAGCGCCTTCTCGATGTCGCGAAACATCTCCAGGGTCACGGCGTTGATCGCCTTGGGGCGGTTGAGCCTGATGATGCCCGCCGCGCCCTCGACGCGGGCGACCAGATCGCCCTCTTCCACTGAACTCATCGCGCGCCCTCGATCAGTTTGCGCGCTACGATGAGCCGCATGATTTCATTGGTGCCTTCGAGGATCTGGTGCACGCGCAGGTCGCGCACGATCTTCTCGATACCGTATTCGCTGAGATAGCCGTAGCCGCCGTGAAGCTGCAGCGCATGGTTGGCTACCTCAAAGCCGACATCGGTGCCGAAGCGCTTGGCCATCGCGCACAGCATTGTGGCGTCGGGGTCCTTACGGTCGAGAGCCGCCGCAGCACGCCAAAGGAAGGTGCGCGCGGCCTCCAGCTCGATCGCCATGTCGGCGAGGCGGAACTGCAGCGCCTGGAATTCGTCGAGCCGCTTTCCGAACGCCTTGCGTTCCCTCATGTAGGCGCGCGCCTTGTCGAGCGCAGCTTGGGCACCTCCAAGAGAACACGCCGTGATGTTGAGGCGGCCGCCGTCGAGGCCGGCCATCGCGATCTTGAAGCCGACGCCCTCCTCGCTCAAGCGGTTGGCGACCGGCACGCGGGCGTTCTCGAACATGACGGCGCGGGTCGGCTGCGCGTTCCAGCCCATCTTGCGCTCGTTGGCGCCGAACGAGACGCCCGGCGTGTTGCCGTCGATGACGAGGGTCGAGATGCCGCCGGGGCCATCGCCGCCGGTCCTGACCATCGCGACCAGGAGATCGGTGCCGCCGGCGCCGGAGATGAACTGCTTCTGGCCGTTGAGGACGTAATGGTCGCCGTCGCGCACCGCGCGGGTGCGCAAAGCCGCCGCGTCCGAGCCGGCGCCCGGCTCGGTCAGGCAATAACTCGCGATCAGCTCCATGGTGCAGAGCTTTGGCAGCCATGTGTGGCGCTGGGTGTCGCTGCCGAAGGCATCGATCATCCAGCTCGCCATGTTGTGGATGGAGATGAAGGCCGAGGTGGTCGGACAGCCCGTCGCCAGCGCCTCGAAAATCAGCGCCGCGTCGAACCGCGTCATGGCGGAGCCGCCGACATCCTCGCGGATATAGATGCCGCCCATGCCGAGCGTTGCGGCTTCGCGCATCACGTCGACGGGGAAATGCTTCTCCTCGTCCCAGCGCAGCGCGTGCGGCGCGATCTTCTCCGCCGCAAACGCCAACGCCATGTCGCGAACCGCGACCTGATCCTCGTTCAGAGCGAACTGCATGCTGCCGCCTACCTCTTTCACTCCATCGTCATTGCGAGCGCAGCGAAGCAATCCAGCTTCCCTCGGCAGAGACAGTCTGGATTGCTTCGTCGCAAGCGCTCCTCGCAATGACGGCTGAGGAGACTACTTCATCAGCGGGATCGAGAACTCCGCACCTTCCTTGACGCCGGACGGCCAGCGCGAGGTCACCGTCTTGGTCTTGGTGTAGAAGCGGACCGAGTCCGAGCCGTGCTGGTTGAGATCGCCGAAGCCGGACTTCTTCCAGCCGCCGAAGGTGTAATAGGCAATCGGCACCGGGATCGGCACGTTGATGCCGACCATGCCGACGTTCACCCTGGCCGCGAAGTCGCGGGCGGCGTCGCCGTCGCGGGTGAAGATGGCAACGCCGTTGCCGTAGTCATGGTCGGACGGCAGCGCCAGCGCTTCCTTGTAATCGTGCGCGCGCACGACCGAGAGCACCGGGCCGAAGATCTCTTCCTTGTAGATCCGCATGTCCTTGGTGACGTTGTCGAACAGCGAACCGCCGAGATAGAAGCCGTTCTCGTAGCCCTGCATCTTGAAGCCGCGGCCGTCGACGGCGAGCGTTGCGCCTTCCTTGATGCCGATGTCGATGTAGCTCTTGACCTTCTCGACCGCCTCGCGCGTGACCAGCGGGCCGTAATCCGCCGACGGATCGATCGAGGTGCCGATCTTCAAGGACTCGACGCGCGGGATCAGCTTTTCCATCAGGCGGTCAGCGGTGGACTTGCCGACGGGCACCGCGACGGAGACCGCCATGCAGCGCTCGCCGGCCGAGCCGTAGCCGGCGCCGATCAGCGCGTCGACGGCCTGGTCCATATCGGCGTCGGGCATGACGATGGCGTGGTTCTTGGCGCCGCCAAAACACTGGCAGCGCTTGCCGGTCTGGGCGGCGCGCTCATAGATGTACTGCGCGATCGGGGTCGAGCCGACGAAGCCGATGGCCTTGATATCGGGATCGTCGAGAATGGCGTCGACGGCTTCCTTGTCGCCGTTGACGACGTTGAGGATGCCGGCCGGCAGACCCGCCTCGATCATCAGCTCGGCAAGCTTCATCGGCACGCCGGGATCGCGCTCAGAGGGCTTGAGGATGAAGGCGTTGCCGCAGGCGATGGCGGGGGCGAACTTCCACATCGGGATCATCGCCGGGAAATTGAACGGCGTGATGCCGGCGACGACGCCCAGCGGCTGGCGCATCGAATAGATGTCGATGCCGGGGCCGGCGCCTTCGGTGTACTCGCCCTTCATCAGGTGCGGGATGCCGCAGGCGAACTCGACCACCTCGAGGCCGCGCTGGATATCGCCTTTTGCGTCGGGCACGGTCTTGCCGTGCTCGCGGGCCAGAAGCTCGGCGAGCTTGTCGTAGTCGCGCTGGATCAGCTCCAGGAACTTCATCATCACGCGGGCGCGACGCTGCGGATTGGTCGCGGCCCACTCGGGCTGTGCTGCACGCGCGTTCTCGACGGCGGCGCGGACCTCTGCCTTGGACGCCAGCGCCACCTTGGCCTGGACGTCACCGGTCATCGGCTCGAAGACGTCGGCGGTGCGGCCCGAGGTGCCCTTGACCTCCTTGCCGCCGATGAAATGTCCGATTGAACGCATGGAATGATCTCCTTCAGGCCGAGCGTGGTCGCTTTGACAAATCCTATTGACCTGCACTTTATAGGATTCAAGTCTGAGATAATGCACCATAGATGTGCGAAAATGCTGGATCAAGGCGCTATCGACTGGGACGACTTCCGCTTCGTGCTGGCCATCGTGCGGGGCGGCTCGGTGTCGGCTGCGGCAAAACAGCTCGGGGTCGACCATGCCACGGTGATCCGCCGCGTCGACCGGCTGGAGAAGCACCTCTCGGCCAAGCTGTTTGATCGGCGCAAGACCGGCTACCTCCTCACCGAGGCCGGCCAGCGCGTCGCCGACAGTGCGGAAGCGATGGAATCGACCATCGTGGCCAACCAGGAGCAGGTCGGCGGCTCGGTGGCGCGGCTGACCGGGACAGTGCGGATCGGCGCGCCCGACGGGTTCGGCACCGCTTTCCTGGCGCCGCGGCTGGCCCCGTTCGCGGACCGGTATCCCGATCTCGATCTGCAACTTGTGGCCACCGCGCGGCTGTTCAGCCTCTCCAAGCGCGAGGCCGACATTGCGATCAGCCTGACCATGCCGAAGGAAGGCCGCATCGTCGGCCGCAAGCTGCTCGACTATCGACTTGGGCTCTATGCCGCACCTGGCTATCTCGATCGCTTCCCTGAGATCACTTCGCGGCAGGACCTGACGCAGCACCGCTTCGTCGGCTACATCGAGGAGCTCTTGTTCACGCCGGAGCTCGACTATCTGCCGCAGGTATCGCCGCGGATCTCCGCGCGCTTCCGCAGCGCCAATCTCATCGCTCAGCTCAACGCCACCCTCTCGGGCTTCGGCATCGCCGTGCTGCCGCATTTCATGGCGAGCGACTATCCGCAACTGGTGGCGGTGCTGCCGGAGGAGATTTCGATCACGCGGACGTTCTGGATGCTGATGCATGCCGACAGCAAGGACCTCGCGCGGATCCGGGCGGTGGCGGATTACGTCTCGGAGATCGTGGAGCGCGAGCGGGCGCTGTTTGCGGGGCGGTAGCACCGCTGCCAGTAGGGTGGATTAGCCCTACTGAGTCATCCGGCCGCAGCCGTTGAGGCTGAGAATCAAGTATTTGTAGGGATTCAATGTTTGGCGCGCGGAGGGCCAGATGAATCTCGATCAAGGCGGAGACAGCAAAATCCGGTTTGCGGAGTATGTGGCGGGGCTTGGTAGCGTGATCGGTCACGCGGAGCGGACGAGACCGCTGCGCGATTATTGCACTGGCCTGATGTTGCCGGGTGATCGCAAGAGCGTCGAGCCAATGGCGGCGCGGACGGCTCCGGCGCGCACGGCGGCACAGCACCAGTCGTT
>NZ_AXAZ01000003.1 GCF_000473065.1 Bradyrhizobium sp. WSM1743 | reverse complement strand
CTTGACGTGCTGCGCCGGCAGCAGCTTCACCTCGTGCCCCAGCGTCGTCAGTTCCCGCGCCCAGTAATGCGCCCCGCCGCAGGCTTCCATCCCGACCTTCGTCGCCGGCAGCCGTGCGAAGAAGGCCAGCATGTCACGCCGGCGCAGTTTCTTGCGCAGCACCGGTTGCTCCGCTGCGTCAACCCCATGCAGCTGGAAAACACTCTTGGACGTATCCACTCCAATTCGGATAACCTCGCTCACCGACGGCTCCCTTGTCTGAGATCTAAACCGACCTCATTCTGGCACACTGATGCCGTCGGGGGGCCGTCCACCCCAACAGGAAGCTTCTAGCTCGCTGTGGCATTGGCCCCGGCTCTGCAGCGCACCGCCGCCGGACGATGCTTCGCATCTTCGGCAGCGCTGCGCTGCGGCCGGGGCACGAGCGTCATGCCTTGGCACAAGGATGCTACGGCCTGATCGAAAAATTCTCCGGCGGCCCCGCTTTTCGCAGCGGCTCGGCGAGACGCGCGAACTCGCACAAGAGCGACCTCGTCTTCCTGGGATCGATGATCTCCTCGACCCAGAATTTCTCGGCCGAGCGGAACGGCGAGCGCAGCTTGTTGAGGCGCTGCTCGATCTCCCTCAGCTTCGCCGCCTTGTCTTCCGCCGCGTCGATGTCGGCGCGGTAGGCGGCTTCGATGCCGCCTTCGAGCGGAAGCGAGCCCCAATAGGCCGACGGCCAGGCGTAGCGGATCGAGAAGCGGTCGGCCGGCTGATGCACGACACCCGCGACACCAAACGCGTTGCGCAGGATCACGGTGCACCAGGGCACGGTGGTCTGGTTCACCGCGGCCATGGCGCGCACGCCGTGGCGGATGGTCGCCGCCTTCTCGGCATCGAGTCCGATCATAAAGCCGGGACAATCCATGAGATAGACGATCGGCAGATGGAAGGTTTCCGCGAAGTCGACCCAGCGCACCACCTTCTGGCAGGCATCCGCGGTCCAGGAGCCGCCATAGTGGAAGCTGTCGCTGGCGAGCAGCAGCACTGCCCTGCCCTCGAGCCGCGCGAGGCCCACGATGATGGGCTTGCCGAAATTCCTGGCGACCTCGAAGAACGAGCCCTTGTCGACGACGGACTCGATGATGGGCCGCATCTTGTAGACCTGCTTGCGGTTGCGCGGCACCGCATTCATCAGCGCTTCGTCGCCGCGCTCCGGATTGTCAGTGCAGGGCAAGGTCGGCGGCAGCTCGTGGACCGACGACGGCAGATAGGAGAGGAAACGCCGCGCGCAGGCAAACGCCTCCTCCTCGGTGTCGACGGCGTGATCGACCGCGCCGGCGCGGGTCTGGATCTCGGCGCCGCCGAGCTCCTCCTTGGTAAGATCCTGCCCCAGCGCCTTCACCACCGGCGGACCCGCGACGAACATCGCGGACTTCCGCGTCATGATGGAATAGTGGCTGGCGGCAAGGCGCGCGGCACCGAGCCCTGCGACCGAGCCGAGGCCGAGCGCGACTACCGGCACACGTGACAAATTTTCCGTCGTGAAGCGATACCAGCGCGTGCCGCCGATGCCGCCCGGCAGATTGGCCGCGCCCTTGGTCTCGATGGTCTTGACCGAGCCGCCGCCGCCGGAGCCTTCGATGATGCGGACGATGGGCAGGCGGAAATCGTGCGCCATCTCCTCCGCCATCAGCGGTTTTGCGGAAATCGATGCATCCGCCGAGCCGCCGCGGACCGTAAAATCGTCGCCGACGACCACGACGGTGCGGCCGTCGACCCGCGCGCGGCCGAACACGCAGTTCGCCGGCGTGAGGTTTTTCAGATCGCCGCTGGAATCGTACTCGCCGATGCCGGCGACGGCACCGATCTCGTGAAAGCTGCCCTTGTCGATCAGCTTGTCGATGCGCTCCCGAACAGTCAGCCGGCCCTGGTCGTGCTGTCGCTTGACCTTGTCAACGCCGCCCATCTCCCGCGCGAAGGCTTCGCGCCGGGCGAGCTCGTCGAGTTCCGGCTTCCAGTTCATTCACTCCCTCCGAATTGATCGGCTTGTTATTGTTGTGCACGGCCATGGCGACCGGCTTACGCGAGATACGGTTGTTGAAGGCATCGCCCTCCGCGCCCTCCATCAGGCTGCCGAGCGAGCGGCCGAGCGCGAGCATCAGCGGGGCGACCTCATCATGCAGACGCTGCTCGTCATACATCGCAGACAGAAGGCCGATCGTGATGACCACGAAGGTCTGGTATTGCGGCGACCAGATCGGCATCGCGAGGCCGTTGATGTGCGGGCTCCAGAGGCCGCAGGCCACGACATAGCCGCGCTCGCGCAGCGACTGCCGGTTGGCCTCGATGCGGGGCTTGAGAATCTTCGCAGCCTCGGGGGCTTCCCGCTCCATGTCTGCGACGAAGGCATCGCCGACTTCCGGCGCCAGGGCCGCGGTGTAGGCCGCGCCCGCGGCGGTCGACGCCATCGAGATGCGGCTGCCGGTGCCCTCGTGCAGGCCGAGCGCGCTCGCCGAGCGCGCGAACAAGAGATAGACGAGATGAAAGCGATCGGGCACGACGAATCCGACCGTGCCCGGCAACTGCTCGGCGACTTCCTGCAGCCGCTGGCGAATCATGCTGCGCAGCTGCGCGCCCTTCATCATCGAGGCGCTCATCGCCACCGCGCTCGGGCCGATGCGATATTTCTGGTCGCGCGGCAGATAGACGAGCTGGCCCATGCGGGTCAGCGTGTGCGTGAGCCGCGACACCGTCGAGCGCGGCAGACCGCAGCGGTTTGAAATCTCGAGATTGCCGAGCCTCGCCTCATGGCCCTCGAAGCATCGCAGCACGTCGAACGCGCGCGACACCACCTGGATGACGTCACCCTCACCGGCATCGCCAGCGAGCACGCCTTGCCTACTCAACCGCTCCGATCGTCGTCCCATGTTCCCTACCGTTGTGTTCCGCTCTGCGGAATTAAATTCCGCTTGCAGACGACGCTACCTCAGGCATTTTGCGACGACAACAAAAAGGCGATGGCATGCCAGAAATTAAGATCGTCACGGAAATCGCGGGACGCATCTGCGCAACTCCCGTGCAAGTTGGAGGAACCGTCGCAGATGGCGATGACGTTGTGGTCGTCGAAGCGATGAAGATGGAGATCCCGGTGCCCTCGCCGGCGAACGGCACGATCACATCGCTTCTGGTGAAGCTCGACGACATCGTTGCCGAGGGACAGGCGATCGCGATCGTCACGAGTTGAGTGCTTTATCCGGTCGATTCCGCGACAATCTGTCGACCGCATTCCCGCATGCACCGTACGGCGTTGCCATCGCTTGATCGCGGTGACATGATCTGTTGCAAACAAAACGTTGTTTCAAACAAAGAAAGAAAACCCTCGCGGCAAAGCGAGGATCATTGGAGGGAAACATGCTTCGTGGGCTGCTCATGCTCGCGCCTGCCTTGGTGGCGGGCATTTCTTTTGCGTCTACACGCTATGCATCCGCCGAAGAAATCAAGCTGCCGGCGACATTGACCTTCACCGCCTATGACACCGGCACCGCCGGTTTCAACATCGCGGTCGGCGTCGGCAAGATGATGAAGGACAAATACGGCACCGACGTGCGCGTGCTCCCCGCAGGCAACGACGTTGCCCGCCTCGCGCCACTGCGCGCCAAGCGCGCGGCTTCCGCAGCGATGGGATCGGGCACTTACTTTGCGCAGGAAGGCGTGTTCGAGTTCGGCTCGAAGGAATGGGGACCGCAGCCGCTCCAGATCCTGCTCTCGACCGTCGACTGCAATTGCGGCTCGCTTGCGGTGGCCGCCGACACCGGCGTGAAGGAGCTGAAGGATCTCAAGGGCAAGCGCGTCGGCTTCGTGGTCGGCTCGCCCGCGCTGAACCAGAACTCGCTCGCGGTGCTCGCCTTCGCAGGGCTGACGCAGAAGGACGTCAAGGTCGTCGAGTTCGCAAGCTATGGGGCGATGTGGAAAGGCCTGATCAACAACGACGTCGATGCCGCCTTCGGCACCACCATCACCGGTCCTGCCAAGGAGGCCGAGACCTCTCCGCGCGGATTGATCTGGCCGCCGCTGCCGGCCAAGGACAAGGAGGGCTGGGCGCGGATGCAGAAGGTCGGCTCGTTCTTCTTCCCGCAGCTTGCGACCTGCGGCGCCGGCATCTCGCCGGAGAAGCCGGTCGAGCTCGGCAACTATCCATACCCGATCTTCGTTGCCTATGCCTCGCAGCCGGCCGACCAGGTCTATGCCATCACCAAGGCGATGATCGTCAATTACGACGCCTACAAGGATTCCGCGCCCGGCGCCGGCGGGCTCGCGGCCGATCGCCAGACCAAGAACTGGGTGGTGCCGGTGCATCCCGGTGCGGTGAAGGCGCTGAAGGAAGCCGGACAATGGAGCGATGCGCAGGAGACGCACAACAACAAGCTGATCAAGCGCCAGGAGGTGCTGGCGGCCGCGTGGGCCGATTACGGCAAGTCCAATCCGCCGTCGGACGACAAGGCGTTCCTCGACGGCTGGATGAAGGCGCGCGCCGCGGCGCTTGCGAAGGCCGGCATGCCGAATGGGTTCGAGGATTAGAGCCGCATGAGATTGGGCTTGGTCGTCGCCACGCGCGAAGTGCGCTCCCTCTCCCGCTTGCGGGAGAGGGTTGGGGAGAGGGTATTCCCGCAATGGGACAATCCCCTAGAGGAGAAAGCCCTCACCCGCGCCTTCGGCGCGACCTCTCCCGCAAGCGGGAGAGGTTGAGGAGCGCGCGGCGCCATCGATCCAACAACAGCCATTCACCTAGTTAACAACTACCAACCCACGCGCGGGGTCGATGATGTCTTCTGCTTCCACCTCCACCGGCCCAAAGGACGAGCCCAAGCGGGTCGTGTTCGACGATCCGCATGGCGCCGCCGGCAACATGCAGGAGGCGGAGGTGACGCGCGTGCGCACACTTCGCGGCGTCTGGCGCTGGGCGCTGGTCGCAGCGACAGCGGCGACCATCCTGCTCTGCATCAACCAGCAATTCTCGCTGCGTTTCTTCGTCGGCTACACCCAGCTCAATACGGAGTACTTCTATCTCCTGATCGCGTTGATGCTGCCATTCACCTTCCTGATCTTTCCGGGCGCCGAGCGCGCACCGCTGGACCGGATTCCCTGGTACGACCTCGTGTTGTTCGTCGCGACTTTCGCGGCATCCCTCATGCTGATGTCAAACGTGCGCAAGGCGGCGGAGGCCGGCTGGGAGTTCGGCGGCGCACCGAACGGCGTGATCGCCGCCGGCCTCGTGATGTGGGTGATGCTGATGGAGGCGCTGCGCCGCACCGGCGGCTGGAGCCTGCTGCTGAGCGTGCTGCCCTTCACGGTCTATCCGCTGTTTGCCGAATCCGGCTGGCTCGGGCCGTTCCGCGGCACGCAATCGACGCTGGAGCAGGCGACAGCCTATCACGTGCTGTCGGGCGAGAGCCTGCTCGGCATTCCCATCCAGGCCTTCGCCGACACCGTGATCGGCTTCCTGGTGTTCGGCACCGCGCTGATGATGACGGGCGCCGGAAAGTTCTTCATCAACCTCGCCTTCGCGCTGTGCGGCACCTTCCGCGGCGGCGCGGCAAAAGTCTGCATCTTTGCCAGCGGTCTGCTCGGCATGATGTCGGGCTCGATCATCTCCAACGTGCTGACCGCCGGCACCATGACCATTCCCGTCATGAAGAAGAGCGGATTTCGTGCCTCCTATGCGGGCGCGATCGAGGCCTGCGCCTCGACCGGCGCGGTGCTGGCGCCGCCGGTGATGGGCGCGACCGCTTTCGTGATCGCGCAATTCCTCAACGTCAGCTACGCCGACGTCGCGCTCGCCGCGATTATTCCCGCCGTGCTCTATTATGTCGGCCTGTTCATGCAGGTCGACGCCTATGCCGCCCGCCACAAGCTGAAGGGCATTCCGCGCGCCGAGCTGCCGCGGATCATGGATACGATCAAGGACGGCTGGTACTACGTCTTCGTCATCGCACTCCTGATCGTGATGCTGCTCTACTTCAAGCGCGAGAGCCACGCGCCGTTCTATGCGACCGCGCTGCTCCTGGTGCTCAACCAGTTCTTCTCCAGGGACACGCGCTGGACGCTTGCGACCATCGGCAAATTCCTGGAGGTCAACGGGCGCACCTTCGTGGAGCTCGTCGGCATTCTCGCCGGCTGCGGTCTCCTGATCGGGGCCTTCTCCATGACCGGCGTGGTCTCGAGCCTTGCCAACGACCTCTTGCACATTGCCGGCGACAATCCATTCCTGCTGCTCGGCATGTGCGCCCTCACCAGCCTCATTCTCGGCCTCGGGCTGACGACGACGGCCTGCTACATCTTTCTCGCCATCCTGGTCGCGCCGGCGCTGGAGAAGCTCGGGCTCAACCGCATGGCGGTGCACATGTTCATCTTCTACTGGGGCATGCTGTCGTCGATCACCCCGCCGGTCGCGATCGCCTCCTTCGCGGCCGCAGGCATCGCCGGCTCACCGGCGATGAAGACGGGCTGGGAATCGATGTGGGTCGGCAGCATCATCTATTTCATCCCGTTCTTCTTCGTGCTCAATCCGGCGCTGGTGCTGCAGGGGCCGAGCCCCTATCTCGCCGGCCTCGGCCTGATGGGCCTCGCCGCCTTCGGCACGCTGTTCATCTGCGGCGGCATCCAGGGCTACCAGCCCTTCGTCGGGGACTTGCGCGGCACCGGCGCGCTGGAATGGCCGATCCGCGTGCTGCTGGTGATCGGCGGCTTCGTGGTCGCCACCCCCGGCGGCGGCATCATGCCGCTGTCGCAGATGCAAGTGACGCTTCTCGGGCTTGCGATCCTGCTGCCGACGATCTTGATCGCGCTTCTCCTTATCCGACGCCAGCCTGCGATGCCAGACGGGTTGCGCGTACCCTGATTGCGTTGCACAAGAGAGGCGATGAAACCGCTCTCGCCTCTCGCAACCGCCTGGACTCGTTCGAAGCCGCCTTTGCTGCGGTTTCTGGACAATTGCCTCAGCGAATTCTCGGCCGAAACGTCCGGCCATGTCGCGGACTACATTCCCGAACTCGGCAAGGCCGACCCTGCCTATTTCGGCATCTGCCTCGCCACGCTGGACGGCCATGTCTATGAGGTCGGCGACAGCCGGGTGCCCTTCACCATCCAGTCGATGTCAAAACCCTTCGTGTTCGCGCTGGCGCTGGATCTGCTCGGCGCCGGCAGGGTCGAGAGCGCGATCGGCGTCGAGCCCTCGGGCGATCCCTTCAACTCGATCCGGCTCAATTCCGAGAACCATCCGTTCAACCCGATGGTCAATGCCGGCGCCATTGCCTGCACCGGGCTGATCTACGACAGCAGGGGTGCGGCAGCTTTCGAGCAGATCCGCCTCGCGCTCAGCCGCTTCGCCGGCCGCGACCTCGCGGTCGACGAGGCCGTCTATGCTTCCGAAAGCCAGACCGGCGACCGCAACCGTGCCATCGCCTATCTGCTCAAGACCAACGCGGTGATCTCCGACAACGTCGCCGCCGTGCTCGACGTCTATTTCCGGCAATGCGCGGTGCTGGTCACCGCGCGCGACATCGCGGTGATGGCTGCAACCCTCGCCAATCGCGGCGTCAATCCGGTGACGGGCGAGCAGGTGCTGAGCGCTTACGCGATCTCGCGCACGCTGTCGGTGATGACGTCGTCGGGCATGTACGACTATGCCGGCGAATGGATCTACCGGATCGGTATCCCCGCCAAAAGCGGCGTCGGCGGCGGCATTCTGGCGGCGCTTCCCGCCCGCCTCGGGCTCGGCAGCTATTCGCCGCGCCTCGACAAGCACGGCAACAGCGTGCGCGGCATCAAGGTTTGCGAAGCGCTGTCCTCGCATTACGATCTGCACATGCTCAACCGCAGCGACGACGCCCGCAACGCCGTCATCGCCGATTACGACATCGGCAAGAGCCCGTCGCGCCGCGTGCGCCGCCCGCAGGAGCGCGAGATCCTCGCGGCGCATGAGCAAGAGGTGCGGATCATCGAGCTGGTCGGCACGCTGTCGCTGTCGGCGGTCGACTACGTCTCGCGCCGGCTCGCCGGCCGGCCGCGGCCGCAATTCGTGATCTTCGATCTCCACCGCGTGACCTCGACCACGCGCGCCGGCGCACGGCTGGTCGCCGAAGCGTTCGAGGAGCTTGCCGCACTGAACGTGACGGTCGTGCTGTCAGGCGTCAGGCGTGCTTCCAAGGAATGGAACAGCTTGCGGGAATGGACGGCCGAGCTGAAGAACGTCCGCGACTTCTATTTGCTCGACACCGCGATCGAATGGGCCGAGGACCAGATTGTCTACCGCTATGGCGGCTCGATCGATTTTCACGAGACCACCGAGCTTGCCGAGCAGCCGCTGCTTGCGGGGCTGAGCGAGGAAGAGCTGACCGATCTGGCCTCGCTCTGCACCATCAGGACCTATCAGTCCGGCGCAAAAATTCTCGCAACCGGCGATCCGGCCGATGCCCTGTATTTCCTGCGCAGCGGCGCCGTGCACGTCACCTTGCCCGATGGCGTACGGCTGGCGACGCTCACCGCCGGCATGGCGTTCGGCGAGATGGCGCTGCTGGAACAGACTCGCTCCGCCGACGTCTTCGCCGACATGGCGGCGACGGCTTTCGAAGTGCCGCTGAAGGATTTCGAGCGCTTCCGCAAGCAGCACCCGCGCGCCAGCGAATGCATCATGCGCAACCTGGCCCAGCTGTTGGCCGACCGCCTGCTCGTCGCCAACGCCAAGGTGGATATCCTGACATCGACGTAAGCTGCGGCCGAGGTTCTTCACCTCTCTCCGACGGCCAGAGCTACGGCCTATGGCATTTTGCGCGACTTGAGCACGCGCCTCGTCCTTCGAGACGACCGCTTCGCGGTCTCCTCAGGATGAGGCTAAGCGGCACCGCGACTCGTTGAAACTGCTGCCGCGCATTCGGTCCTCATCCTGAGGGCCCGCCGACGGCGGGCGTCTCGAAGGATGGCCACAGAGAAATGCTTCAACGGCTCGCGGCTTCGCTCAGCCGCCGCTTGATCTTGGCGGCGCTGGCCTTGAGCACTTCGGACGGCTTCTGGCCGGTCGCCGCGCACAGGCAGGCCCAGTAATAGATGACATCGCCTAGCTCGTCGACGAGACCCGCCTGGTCGAGCCAGTTGTCACGCAACAGCTTCTTGATGTGGTCGGCGACCTCGCCGGCTTCGCCGGCAAGGCCGAGACCGAGATAGGACAACCGCTCGTTGGACGGATGCTCATCGACTTTCGCAATGCTCGCGGCCCAGACCGCATATTCATCGATCGTCATGGGGCATTCCTCGCCGCTTGCGTCGATTCAACCCACCACTTCGGTGACGGGCTGAAGATCGATCTCGAACGTCTCCAGAAACTTCGAGGTCATGATGTAGAAGCCGACCGAGAGCTGCAATTCGACCAACGCGGCCGGCGTCAGCTTCGATGCGATCGCCTTGAAGGTCGCATCCGTCGGCTTCTTCAGCTTCACGATCTCGTCGGTGAAGGCGAGCGCGGCGCGCTGCACCTCGTTGAAGCAGGTCGCGGCCTGCCAGTTCTCGAGCGCCTCGTTCTGCGCATCGGTGACGCCGACATTCTTGCCGATGCGCTTGTGCGCGACGATCTCGTACGGTGCCTCGCACAAAATTCCGGTGCGGGTGATCGCGAGCTCACGGACGACGGGATCGAGCTCGCCCTTGTGCCTAATGGCGCCCCCTAAGCGGCAGTACTGCTCGAAATAGCTCGGCGAGTGCGCCATCATGCGGAAGATGTTGGCATGACGGTTCTTGTCGAGGATTTCGCGGGTGCGGTCGGATGCCTTGGACGGGTCGCTGTACTGAATGCGGGCCATGATCTTCCTGAAGTTTTCCCTGAGCTTTTGATGCTTTTTGTCGCCATCGGCGAAAGTTCCCAAAGACTCTAT
This sequence comes from Bradyrhizobium sp. WSM1743, assembly GCF_000473065.1. Taxonomy (GTDB): domain Bacteria; phylum Pseudomonadota; class Alphaproteobacteria; order Rhizobiales; family Xanthobacteraceae; genus Bradyrhizobium. The sequence goes on along the minus strand of NZ_AXAZ01000003.1, from coordinate 243,946 downwards.
TCGCGCGTGGACGCAGGAGCAACATCATCGAGTCAAATTGCCGCCGCATTGCTGATCGACCCTGACACAGTCGATATTCGCCGCGTGGGGACAAATCGCGGTGAATACTCGCAAGGGGTGTTCCGAGTAAAAACAATTGGCCGTCGTGTGCGCTAGCCGCGCAACGATGAGTCACGCCCAAGTCTAGGGAGAAAAAGGCATGAAGGAAGCCACAAAGGGGGCGGCCTCGGGAGCGCTCGCGCATATGCTGGCGGTGACGGCGATGCTCGTCATCGCCAGCATCTTGTTCTACGGGCGCTGAGTTAAGCGTTGCAGAGTTTTCGTCATTCCGGGGTGGCCCTCGCACAGGCCAGGCCCAGAATACCCGTTCCAGGCTCGGTCCCTTGGACCGCCCCCGAATGACGGATCCACGACTCGCTCTTGGCTGCAGTAGCCCGGATGGAGCGCAGCGTAATCTGGGACCGTCGCAGCTTGTGGCATGACCCCGGATTACTCTGCGCTCCATCCGGGCTACGGCACCTCATTCCCACTATCTCCCTTTGGCGAAGAACGGCACCAGCTTTCCGGCGAACGGCCTGAAGCTCGCGATGACCGAATCGCCGATGGCGAGTCCGTTGTCGCCATGCGCCATCATGCGGAAACCCTCGGCGCAATCGACCAGCAGAATGTTGTAGGGCACGTGCGCGCGCGTCTCGGGCGTGGCGGCGCGGCAGACCAGCGAGGTCGCGTAGACCCTGCCCTTGCCGCTGGCGCGCTGCTCGCGCGGATCGGACGCGCCACAGGCTGCGCAGAAAGCGCGGTGGAAATACTGCGCGTGTCCGCATGAGGTGCAGGTCTGGTAGGTGATCGCCTGCTCGCCTTTGGTCCAGTCTGCGATTCGCTCGCTCATCACACCCGCTCCAGGAACATGCTGACGTGAGAGGACAGCACGCCGCCGTCGCCGTGCAACAGCGCAATGGACGCATCCCGCACCTGGCGGCTGGCTGCCCGCCCCGTCATCTGCAAATGCGCCTCGATCAGATGCGCCATGGCGCCGCCGACGCCGCAGTGACCGTAGCTGAGCAGGCCGCCATGGGTGTTGAGCGGCATCGCGCCGTCGCGGCCGAAATGGCCGGCGCGGACGCGGGCGGCCGCCTCGCCGCGTCCGGCAAGACCGAGGTCTTCCAGCAGCATCACGAGCGTGATCGTAAAGCTGTCGTAGATCGCGGCATAGCGCACGTCGGAGATCGCAAGGCCCGTAGCTTGCTTCGCACGGGCGATGGAGATCTCGGCGCCGAGTTCACTGAGGCCGGGCGCGGCCGTGACATGCTGATGGGTATGCGCCTGGGCGCAGCCGCGGATGCGCACCCCCGCTTCCCCGATCTGCTCGCGACTGATGACGAACGCCGCGCCACCGTCGGAGACCGGGCAGCAGTCGAGCAGCTTGAGCGGCATCGCCACCGGCTTGGAGGCCATGACATCGGCGACCGTGATGGGATCATGGAATTGCGCGCCCGGATGGGTGCAGGCGTGCGCGCGCATCAGCACCGCGAACTCGGCGAGGTCTTCTTCACTCACGCCGTATTCGTGCATGTAGCGGTTGGCGACGAGGCCGTAATAGGCGGGAATGGTCGGGCCCAGCGGCACCTCGTAGTCGGGATGGCCGACCTGCGCCAGCGCCTGGATCGAGGCATCGCGGCTCTGCCCGGTGAGGCGGTTCTCGCCGGCAACGACGAGCACGTGGCGCGCGACACCGGCTTCCACGAGATGATGCGCGAGCATGGTCATCGCCAGCCCCGTGGCGCCGCCGACCTGCACGGCGTGGGCGTAAGACGGGCGAATGCCAAAATGCTCGGCGAAAACGGTGGCGAGCATGATGTGCGGGGAGACGGTGGAGTAGCCGCAGAGGACGCCGTCGATATCCGCGCGCCGGAGCCCGGCATCGTCAAGCGCGGCTTGCGCGGCCTTGCTCATGAGATCGAGCGAGGAGGAGCCTTCATGCTTGCCGAAAGATGTGAGGCCGACGCCGGTGATGAAGCTCATAAGGCGTCCCCCGCTGTCATTCCGGGACGGTCCGAAGGATCGAACTCCGGTGCGCCCTTGCGCACCTGAGAATCTCGAGATTCCGGGTTCGATGCTGACGCATCGCCCCGGAATGACGGATGAGAGAGGCGTGGTCATCTCTACCTCCCCTACTCCGGCGCCTCACGCGTGACGCCATCGCGCACCATCGCCGCGATCTCGTCCTGGGAATAGCCGATCTCGCGCAAAATCTCGGCGCCATGCTCGTTGAGCCGCGGCGCCAGCCGCACCGGCTCGGCCTCGGTCTCGGACCAGGTCGCCGTCACCTTCATGCTGCGGATCGGACCTTCGGTCGGATGGGTGACGACCGGGAAGAAACCGGTCGCCTCCAGATGCTCGTCGTGCAGGATCGAGGCGAGGTCGTGCATCGGCATCGCGGGCACGTCGGCCTTGGTCAGCAGGTCGATCCATTCGGCGGTGGTGCGCGTCTCGAAGATCCGCGCGAGCTCGGCGTAGACCACGTCGATATTGGCGGCGCGGCCGGCGAAGGTCGCGAATTTGGGGTCGGCGCGCAGGTCGTCGCGTCCCGTCGCCTTGAAGAAGTTCTCCCACTGCTTGTCGTTGTAGACGATGACGCTGAGATAGCCGTCCGAGGTCTTGTACGGCCGGCGGTCGCGCGAGAGATGGCGGGCATATCCGCCCTTGTCGAGCGGCGGCTCGAAGGTGAGCCCGCCCATGTGGTCGCCCATGACGAAGCCGGCCATGGTCTCGAACATCGGGATGTCCAGACGCTGGCCGCGGCCGGTGCGGTCGCGGTGCACGAGGCTGGCGCAGATCGCGCCGACCGCGGTGAGACCGACGATGCGGTCGACCAGCGCGTTCGGCACGTAGCGCGGCACGCCGTCGCCGGTCTGCGCCATCAACGCCGGCAACGCCGTGGCGCCCTGGATCAGATCGTCGTAAGCGGGTTTTGCAGCATAAGGTCCGTCCTGTCCGAAGCCGAACACGCCGGCATAGACCAGGCGCGGGTTGATGGCGGAGACGACATCATAGCCGAGCTGAAGCCGCGCCATCGCCTGCGGACGGACGTTGTAGACCAGCACGTCGGCGTCCTTCAGCAAGCGCAGCACGGCCTCGCGCCCTAAGGGCTTCTTCAAATCGAGGCAGATCGAGCGCTTGCTGCGGTTGGTGTTGAGGAACACCGGGCCCATGCCGGCGTGACGCATCGGGCCGATCAGGCGGGTGACGTCGCCGTCCAGCGATTCCACCTTGATGACGTCGGCACCGTAATCGCCGAGCATCTGGGTCGCGTAAGGTCCCATCAGCACGGTGGTCATGTCGATGACCTTGATGCCCTTCAGCGGCCCCATCGTTCGCTCCCGATTGCGCGGGGCTCAAGGCATCGCCCGCGATTTCGGTCCAGCTAACGGCAGTGCCGCCGCTCGCGCAAGGGCGGGCGGCGTATGGCGGCATGCGCCGCGCGGCGATACCGTCTGCTATTTCTTCTGACGGGATTCCCGGATCTTCAGGAGCCGGTCGAGCTCTTCGTTCTGCTGGCTGATCCGGTCGGCGATGCGCGACTCGTTCTGCTCGCCCGAAGCGGCGGCGGCCTGCTCGATGAGCTGGCGGATATTGTCCTCGAGGATCGCGATGCGACTGTTGAGTGCGTCCATCGACAGTGACGTTTCGTATTCATTGCTCATGATGCATTCCCTGAAAATCAATCAAGAGCATTAAGAGGGCCAGAGGAGCCCACCATGATCTAGCGCAAAGAGGGTGGGCACGGCGCATGCGCGCCTTTGCCCACCTCCAGGACTGAGCTTACTTCAGCGGCTCCAGCACGGAAACGTAATTGGCAACGGCCGCACCGCCCATGTTGAAGATGCCGCCGAGCTTGGCGTTCTTGAGCTGCATGCCCTCGGGCGCTTGCCCTGCGAGTTGCATCGCGGTCATCACATGCATGGAAACACCGGTGGCGCCGATCGGATGACCCTTGGCCTTCAGGCCGCCGGACGGATTGACCGGCAGCTTGCCGTCCTTGAGCGTCCAGCCTTCCTTGATGGCGCGGGCACCCTGCCCCTTCGGCGTCAGGCCCATCGCTTCGTACTCGATCAGCTCGGCGACGGTGAAGCAATCGTGGGTCTCGACGAAGGAGAGATCGGACAGCGTGACACCGGCTTTCTCCAGCGCCCGCTGCCAGGCGACCGTGCAGCCCTCGAACTGGAGGATGTCGCGCTTGCTCATCGGCAGGAAGTCCTGGGCATGCGCGGTGGCGCGGAAGCCGATCGACTTGGTCATGCCCTTGGCGGTCTCGGCATCGGCCAGCACCAGCGCCGCGGCACCGTCGGAGACCAGCGAGCAGTCGGTGCGCTTCAGGGGACCTGCGACATAGGGGTTCTTCTCGCTCTCGGCGCGGCAGAAGTCGAAGCCAAAATCCTTGCGCATCTGGGCGAAGGGATTGGCGACGCCGTTCTTGTGGTTCTTGGCCGCGATCAGCGCCAGCGCATCGGACTGGTCGCCGTATTTCTGGAAATAGGAGCTGGCGATCTTGCCGAACACGCCGGCGAAGCCGCCGACGGTGTCCCCGTCCTCGGGCAGGTAGGACGCCTTGAGCAGGTTCTTGCCGATTTCGGCGCTCGGGGTGCGCGTCATCTGCTCGACGCCGACGACCAGCACGATCTTGGCGGCACCTGCGGCAATCGCGCGCAGGCCCTGGTGCACGGCGGCAGAACCGGTGGCGCAGGCGTTCTCGACGCGGGTGGCCGGCTTGAAGCGCAGCTTGGGGTCGGCCTGGAGCACCAGCGAGGCCGTGAAATCCTGCGGCGAGAAGCCGGCATTGAAATGGCCGAGCACGATCTCGTCGACGTCGCCAGCGGAAATGCCGGCATCCGCCAGCGCCTCATTGGCGACGCGGGTGACGAGGCTTTCGACGGTTTCGGTGTCGAACTTGCCGAACGGCGTATGCGCCCATCCGACGATGCTGGCGGTCATGGTCATTTCTCCCTGGAGGTCTCTTCCTGAGCTAAGTCTTAGCGCAGGGATGGCAAGACTTCACGCGGCTTTCAGGGCCTGAAGCGTGCGCTGGCAGATGGCAGTTATGCCGGCCCAGTTCCCAGCCCGGATCTCCGCCGTCGGGCACAGCCAGGAGCCGCCGACCGCGACCACGTTAGGCTCGGCCAGCCAGGTCGCCGCATTGGCCTCGCCGACCCCGCCGGTCGGGCAGAACCGCACGTTCGGGAACGGGCCGGCGAGCGCCCGCAGGCCCTTGATGCCGCCGGCCTGCTCGGCCGGGAAGAACTTTGCGACGTCGAAGCCGTAGGACAGCGCCATCATCAGCTCGGAGGCCGTGGCAATGCCCGGCGCGAACGGCAAGGAGCTGTCGGTGGCGGCCTTGAGGAGATCGGGGGTCAGGCCCGGGCTGATGCCGAACGCGACGCCGAGCTTCTCGACACGGGTGAAATCGGCCGGGTTGAGGATCGTGCCGATGCCGACGACTGCCTCGGGGACCTCGGCCATCACCGCCCTCGCGGCCTCGATCGCAACGGGGGTGCGCAGGGTCACCTCCAGCGTGCGGACGCCGCCGGCGACCAGCGCACGCGCCAGCGGCACGGCATCCTGGATGCGCTCGATGGTGAGCACGGGAATGACGGTCGCTGCCTTGAACAGCGCGACGAGGTGATTCTGTTGGGCAGTCGTGGTCATGGGGCTCGATTTCGCTTGGTGGCTTTACTTGGTCGCCTGGCGAGAGGCCGCCGGCCGGTGCCGCTTCTTCGGCGGCATGGCATAGCCCGGAATGATGGCGCCGGGATAGCAGATCACGATGCTGGCAAGGCGATGTCCGGCCTGGGCGGCCTCGACCGGTTCCGAGCCGGCGAGGCGGGCGGCGATATAGGCGGCGGCAAAGCTGTCGCCGGCCGCGGTGGTGTCGATCACGGGCTTGGTCATAGGCTCGGCGCGGACCTCGTGGGTAGCCCCCGGAAAGCGCAGGAGGCTCACCGGCTCGGCGAGCCGGAACACCAGCTCGGGGCTCGGAATACGCGCCATCAGCTGGTCGTGGCTTTCGCCGGGGTAGAGCGCGAGCAGGTCCTCGGTTGAGGTCAGCACGATGTCGGCGGCTGCGAAGGCCGCGGCAAAGACCTCGCGCGCGACGTCGCGGTCCGGCCAGCCGCGTGCGCGAAAATTGGTGTCGAACACGAAACGGGTGCCGAGCAGGCGCGCGCGCTTGATCGCCGCGAACAGACGCTCGCGTCCGGAGGCGTCGTAGATCGAGAGCGTGATGGCGGAGAGATAGACGATGTCATAGCTCATCAGCGAGTTGAGCAGCTCGTCGGTCTCCGGCAGGCTCATCAGCTGCCGCGCCGCCGCACTGTCGCGCCAGTGGAAGAACTGGCGCTCGCCCTTGGCATCCAGCTGGATCATGTAGAGGCCAGGCAGCTTGCCGGCCAGCCGCACGACGCGCCGCGTGCCGACGCCCTCCGCATTCCAGGCCGCGATCATCTCGTCGCTCAGGGCGTCATCGCCGAGTGCGGTGAGATAGTCGACCTTGATCTCGAGCCGCGCCAGGTAGACAGCGGTGTTGAGGGTATCACCGCCGAAGCCCCGCGAGTAAAGGCCGCCGCCCTGCCCGGCAGACGCGCCTCCTTGCGCCTGCCGGAGCTCGACCATGCATTCGCCGATGCAAGCAACGCTCGCCATCACTCGGGCCCGCTCAGTCAGAGGTCAGGCGACGAAATTGCCGCCGAGCTCGTCTTCGATGTGAATGCGGATGATATCGTCGAAAGTCTTCTCGGCGGTGGTGAAGCCGAGCTCACGCGACCGCTTGGCATCGAAATTGCGCGGCCAGCCGCCGACGATGCCGACGATGAAGGGATCCGGCTCCCGCTTGATGCGGGCCGCGACCTTTTCACCTGCAACCCGCTTCAATGCGGCGATCTGCTCGCCGACAGTGGCCGACAGGCCCGGCATGGTCAGGTTGCGGCGCGGGCCGACTGTGGCGAGATCCATGGTGCCGGCGTGCAGCAGGAAGCCGACCGCGGAGCGCGGCGTGGCGTGCCAGTGGCGGACGTCCTCGGACACCGGGAGGACCGCTTCCTTGCCGGCGAGCGGCTCGCGCAGGATGTTGGAGAAGAAGCCCGATGCCGCCTTGTTGGGAAGGCCCGGCCGGATGCAGATGGTCGGCAGGCGGATGCCGATGCCGTCGAGGAAGCCGCGACGCGAATAGTCGGCGAGCAGGAGTTCGCCGATCGCTTTCTGGGCGCCGTAGCTGAGCAGCGGCGTGTGGAAGAACTCGTCGCCGATCGCATCCGGGAATGGCGCGCCGAACACCGCGATCGAGGACGTGAACACGACGCGCGGCTTGTAGCCGCCGCCAACGAGCCTGATCGCATCGAGCAGCATCCGCGTGCCGTCGAGATTGATGCGATAGCCCTTGTCGAAATCGAGCTCGGCCTCGCCCGAGACGATCGCGGCGAGATGGAAGATCACGTCGGGACGGCCGGCGATCAGCTTCTCGGCAGCGCCCGGCACGGCGAAATCGCCCGACATGGTCTCGACGGGGAAGCCGGCCTTCTCAGGCTTCTTCGGCTCGACCACGTCGTGCATGGTCAGCTTGGTGATGTCGCTCTTGCCGAGCCGGCCGTCGCGCAACAGCCGTTCACAGAGTTTGCGGCCGACCATGCCGGCGGCGCCGAGAACCAGAATGTGCAAGAGCTTAACTCCTTCTTATTGGGCGGAGCGCGCCGCTCCTGACGCGCCCTCGGCAAGCCCCGCGATCATTCCTTCACGGCGCCGGTCATCGCCGAGACATAATGCTCCACGAAGAAGGCGTACAGGATCACGAGCGGCAGCGAGCCGGCCAGCGCGCCCGCCATCAGCGAGCCCCAACGGTAGATGTCGCCGTCCACGAACTCGTTGACGATCGCCACCGGCACCGTCTTGTTGCTGGTCGACTGCAGGAACGTCAGGGCGTAGATGAACTCGTTCCAGCACAGCGTGAAGCAGAAGATGAAGGCCGAGATCAGGCCGGGAATGGCGAGCGGCACGACGATCTTGATCAGGATCTGCCAGCGGCTCGCCCCGTCGATCAGCGCGCATTCCTCGAGCTCGAACGGGATGGTCTTGAAATAACCCATCAACAGCCAGGTCGAGAACGGGATCAGGATCGTCGGATAGGTCAGAATCAACGCCAGCGGGGAGTCGAAAAGACCGTACTGATATACGACGGTGGCGAGCGGAATGAACAGGATCGAAGGCGGCACGAGATAGGCGAGGAAGATCAGCCCCCCGACGAGATTGGCGCCCTTGTAGCGCAACCGCACGATAGCGTAGGCCGCGAACACCGATGCGACGATCGAGAGCACCGTGGCGCAGATCGCCACGTACATCGTGTTCCAGAGCCAGTGCGGATAATAGCTCTCGAACAGCAGCTTGTGGAAGTGCTTGAAAGTCGGATTCCAGGTCCAGAACGGATTGTACTTGTCGAGGTCGAGCAGCTGCTCGTCCGGCTTCACCGAAGTCAGCGCCATCCAGTAGAACGGGAACAGCAGGATGACGACGATGATCGCCAGCGGCAGATAGAGCGTCACGATCCTGCGCGGCACCGACTGCAGGTAGCTCATGCCCTCGCTGTGATCGTCCTTCGCCGCCGTCGGAGAGGATCCCGATAGCACGGCCTTGAGATCAATGGACCTAGTGGGCAGATCAGTCATTGCTCTCTCCCTGCTGCCATTTCCTGCGCTGCAGGCCGAACCACGAGACCATGATTGCTGCGAGCAGGAACGGGATCATGGCGCTTGAGATTGCAGCCCCCTCGCCGAGCTGCCCCGCGATGATCGCGCGCTGGTAGGACAGCGTCGCCATCAGGTGGGTGGCATTGACCGGGCCGCCACGCGTCATCGCCCAGATCAGCTGGAAATCGGTGAAGGTGAACAGCACCGAGAACGTCATCACGACGGCGATGATCGGCGTCAGCAGCGGATAGGTGATGTAGCGGAAATTCTGCCAGCGCGTGGCGCCGTCGAGCGTTGCGGCTTCATAGAGCGACGGCGACACCGTCTGCAGGCCCGCCAGCAGCGTGATCGCCACGAACGGCACGCCGCGCCAGATGTTGGCGAAGATCACGCAAATGCGTGCCCAGGTCGTGTCGCCGAGGAAGTTGATGTTCTGGTTGATCACGCCGAGATGCTTCAGCGACCAGGAGATGATGGAGAATTGCGAGTCGAAGATCCACCAGAACGCCAGGGCCGAGAGCACCGTCGGCACGATGAAGGGGATCAGCACCATCGCGCGCAGCATCGCCTTGAACGGCATGTTCTCGTTCAGCAGCAGCGCAAGATAGAGCCCGATCGCGAATTTGAGGGCGCTGGCGACGAAGGTGTAGAGCAGCGTGTTGAACACCGACAACCAGAAGATGGAATCGTCCCACAGCCACTCATAGTTCTCGGTGGCGACGAAGTGCCCGACCCTGCCGATGCGGGTGTCGGTGAAGGACAGCCAGATGCCGAGCCCGAGCGGATAGGCCAGGAAGAAGATCAGGAAGGCCATGGCCGGCACCATGAACCAGAAGCCGAGCCAGTTGCGATTGTGTTTGAGCTGGGTCCAGGCGCTGTCCTCGCTCATCTGAGGCTTGGCCCGGGGAATTGCGACATCAGCCATGCCCGATATCCCTGATCTAAAATGTTGACGAGCGGGCGGCCGGAGGGCCGCCCGCTCCGTGACTGTCAGCGATAGATGCGCTTCAGCTGGCGCTCGGCTTCCGCCATCGCGCCCTTCGCATCCTTGGCGCCGGTGCAGTAGTTGGCGAACATGTCGACGACGATGAAGTCGGCGATTGCGGTCGCCGCCTTCTCGCCGACGGTGCCGATACCGGACGCAGGCAGCGTGCGCTTGGAGGCCTGCGAGAACACGGCGTTCTTGGGATCAGCCGTCCAGATCGGCGCCGACTCATAGGAGTTCAGGGTCTGCGTCAGATAGCCCTGCGCGCCGTCCAGCCACTTCTCGTAATTCTCCTTCTCCAGCATGAAGGCGACGAAGGCCTTCGCCGCGTTCGGATATTTGGTGAAGTTGAAGGCGAGGATCGGCAGCGCCAGCTGCAGCTCGGTCGGCTTGCCGGCCGGCCCGACCGGCCAGAGCGCGTGATAGGTGTCCGCGGTAAGCTCCTTCTTGCTGGCATCGGTCTTGGCGGCGACGTAGATCGAGATGCCGTTCGCCGTGCAATAGAGCTCGCCGGCGAGGAACGCCTTGTTGTTGGAGGAGTCGTTCCAGGACGCCGTGCCCGGGATGAAGGTCTCGTACAGCGCCTTGCAATATTCCAGCGCCTTCGCCGTCTCCGGCGAATTGATGATGATCTTGTCGTTCTGGTCGACCGTGTAAGCGCCGTGGCCCCACAGCACCCAGTGCAGCCACGAATTGCCGTCGCCCGAGGCATGACCGAGCGCGAAGCCGGCCGGCGTGTTGTTCGCCTTCAAGGCCTTGCACATCTCGAGGAAGCCGGGGAAGTCCTTCGGGAACTCCTTGAAGCCGGCCTTGTCGAGCGCCGACTTGCGGTAGGTCATGTAGCCGCCGTTGGTGGCAACGGGAATGCCGAGCCAGTCGTTGCCGAGCTTGCAGGTCTTGGCGGCCGCATCGGTCCAGCCGCCATATTTGTTGCCGAGATAATCGGCGACGTCGTTCATCTTCAGCACTTTGGTCGGGAAGAGCTGCGGCAGCGTGTGCAGGCCCCACGCCAGATCGAGCCCGGAGCCGGTGTTGGCCGCAACCGAGGCCTTCGGCTGCACGTCCTCGAAGGATTCGCTGAACACGTTCATCTCGGTGCCGGTCGCAGCCTTGAACGCCGCCACCATTGCGTTGAACGCATCGTCCTCCTGCGGCACGAAGCGCTTCCACCGCATCACCGTCAGCTTGGCGCCGGACTCGGCCTTCCAGGGCGCGCTCTGCGCCCAGGCCTTGGCGAAGTCGAACAGTGCCGGCCCGGTCAGCATGCCGGTCGCAGCCAAAGCCGTGCCGCCTTGAAGCAGAGACCGGCGGGTAAAGTCTTGCATGTCGTCCTCCCTGTGATGCTTTTTGTTGTCTTATGCCTTGTCGTCGTATGCGCTAGGCGTTCATGCGCTTGCCCGTCGCATCGTCGAACAGATGTACCAGCGACGGGTCGGGCTTGAGCCGGACCTTGTCGCCCGGGTTGAACTGGTGACGCTCGCGGAAGACGGCGACGACCTGCTCGCCGCCAAGCTTTGCGAACACCTGCGTCTCCGAGCCGGTCGGCTCCACCACGATGATCTCGGCCTCGGCACCGTCGTCAGCGATGGTGAAATGCTCGGGCCGCACGCCATAGACGGCGGGACGGCCGTCGGACGCGGTCGGCGCGGTCTTGAGCGGCAGCTTGACGCCGTTCGGCCCCTCGAACGCGGCAACGCCGTTGACGCGTACATGGCCCTTGAGGAAGTTCATCGCGGGCGAGCCGATGAAGCCGGCGACGAACTGGTTGTCGGGCTTGTCGTAGAGCTCGAGCGGCGTACCCATCTGCTCGACGATGCCGTCATGCATGACGACGATCTTGTCGGCCATGGTCATGGCCTCGATCTGGTCGTGGGTGACGTAGACGGTGGTCGTCTTCAGCCGCTGGTGCAGCTCCTTGATCTCGGTGCGCATGGCGACGCGCAGCTTGGCGTCGAGGTTCGACAAGGGCTCGTCGAACAGGAAGACCTGCGGATCGCGCACGATGGCACGGCCCATCGCGACGCGCTGGCGTTGGCCGCCGGAAAGCTGGCGCGGATAGCGGTCGAGCAGCGGCGACAGGGCGAGGATCTCGGCGGCGCGCTTGACGCGCTTGTTGATCTCGTCGGCGCTCGCGTTCCGCAGCTTGAGCGAGAAGCCCATGTTGTCGGCCACCGTCATGTGCGGATAGAGCGCGTAGTTCTGGAACACCATCGCAATGTCCCGCTCCTTGGGCTGGACATTGTTGACGACGCGGTCGCCGATCGAGATCGTGCCGGAGGTGATGTTCTCGAGACCGGCGAGCATGCGCAGAAGCGTCGACTTGCCGCAGCCGGAGGGGCCAACCAGGACGACGAACTGGCCGTCCTCGATCGGAATCGTCACGCCGTGCAGGACTTCAAAGTTGCCGAACGATTTCCGCACGTCGCGGATTTGCACAGACGACATCTAGCTCCCTCCTCGAAAGTCCACGACGCCCCTTAGCGTCGCGACCGTCTTGTTTTTCGGACTTCACCGAACGAAGCCCGACCTTAGCGGGCGACATTGTCGGTAGTTTGTGCGGTTTTGGCAATTTGTCTTTGGTTAGTCGTTGCTGGTAGCGCTGTCAACGTTCCTTTGTTTGCGGGGACTGACTGTGTTAAGAGCAGCAAATGGGTCGAAAACGCACCAAGTCAGGCAAAATCCGGCTGGCCGAAGTGGCCGAGCTCGCCGGCGTCAGCCCGATTACCGCGTCCCGTTTCTTCCGCAACCCGGAAGCCCTGTCCGTCGCCAAGCGGACGCGGGTCGAGAGCGCCGCCAAGGAGCTCGGCTATGTGCCCAACCTTGCCGCACGGGCACTCGCCTCACACCGCACCGAAGTCATTGGCGTATTGATTCCCTCTCTCACGAATAATGTGTTCTCGGACGTGCTGCGCGGCATCTATGACGCGTCCGAAGGCGGCCGTTACTCGATCCAGTTGTCCAACACGCGTTACAGCATCCTCCAGGAGGAAAAGCTGCTGCGCCTGTTCCTCGCGCAGAAGCCGGCCGGGCTGATCGTCACCGGCATCGACCAGACCGCGGAGTCCCGCGCGATGCTTCAAGCCGCGGACTGCCCTATCGTGCAGATCATGGAGATCGGCCCGGATCCGGTCGACATGATGATCGGCTTTTCGCACTATGATGCAGCCCGCGCGGCGGTTGCGCACCTGTTCGAACAGGGTCACCGCAAAATCGGCTTCGTCGGCGCACGCATGGATCCCAGGGTGCAGCGGCGGCTGGACGGATATGTCTCGGCGATGAAAGACGCCGCACTGTTTGATCAGCGCCTCGTCGTCACGACGGCCACACCGACTTCGGTGACGCTCGGCGGAGCGCTGTTCACCGATCTCCTGGCGCGGGAGCCCGACATCGATGCGGTGTTCTGCGCCAATGACGACCTCGCGCTCGGCGTGCTGTTTGAATGCCGGCGGCGGGAGATCGCGGTCCCCGGGCAGATCGCGATCGTCGGCTTCAACGACCTCGAATTCATGGCCTCCGCCGTCCCCACCCTCACCAGCGTCCGCACCAACCGCTACGAGATGGGCAAGACCGCGGCCACCATGCTGATTGAGGCGATCGAAGGGCGGCGCCCGGAGCAGCCGGTGCTCGATCTCGGCTTCAAGGTGATCGAGCGGCAAAGCTCGTCGGCGCGACGTTCGGACGGCAGGCCGACCGTATCAGGCGCGGGTGCCGCGAACAAAATGATAGCGTTACCAAGTAGCCACGACTAGTATCGGACGCGTGAGGAAACGACCCGCCAGCGGGAAGGCAAATCATCGCTCGCGCCGTTGGGCATCGCGCATGCCGATTCCATGAGACGGACGCCAGTGCGTTTGCATTGCAGGAGAAACCAATGACAAAGAAACCAACCAATGGGCATGCCGCCGGCAGCAACGGTACTCGCCGCCATCTTCGCTCGCAGGAATGGTTCAACAACCCGCACAACCCGGGCATGACCGCGCTTTATATGGAGCGCTACCTGAACTACGGACTCACCCGCGCCGAGCTTCAATCCGGCAAGCCGATCATCGGCATCGCCCAGACCGGCAATGACCTCTCCCCTTGCAACCGCCACCATATCGAGCTCGCGCACCGCGTCCGCGAAGGCATCCGCGAAGCTGGCGGCATCGCGATGGAGTTCCCGACGCACCCCATTCAGGAGACCGGCAAGCGCCCCACCGCCGCGCTCGACCGCAACCTCGCTTACCTCGGCCTGGTCGAAATCCTCTACGGCTATCCGCTCGACGGCGTGGTGCTCACCACCGGCTGCGACAAGACCACACCGGCCTGCATGATGGCGGCGGCGACCGTGAACCTGCCCGCGATCGTGCTGTCGGGCGGCCCGATGCTCAACGGCTGGCATGCCGGCGAGCGCACCGGCTCGGGCACCATCGTCTGGAAATCGCGTGAGCGACTCGCGGCCGGCGAGATCAATTATGAGGAGTTCATGGAGATCGTGGCCTCCTCGGCACCCTCGGTCGGCCATTGCAACACCATGGGCACGGCCTTGACCATGAACGGGCTGGCCGAAGCGCTCGGCTTCTCGCTGCCGGGCTGCGCTGCGATCCCCACCCCCTATCGCGAGCGCGGCCAGATCGCCTATGAGACCGGCAAGCGCATCGTCGAGATGGTTTGGGAAGACCTGAAACCCTCGGACATTCTGACCCGCAAGGCGTTCGAGAACTGCATTGTGATCAATTCGGCGATCGGCGGCTCGACCAACGCGCCGATCCACATCAACGCCCTGGCCCGCCACATCGGGGTCGAGCTGTCGATCGACGACTGGCAGAAGTTCGGCCACGACGTGCCGCTCCTGGTCAACATGCAGCCGGCCGGCTTCTATCTCGGCGAGGAATTCCACCGCGCCGGCGGCGTGCCCGCCGTGGTGCGCGAGCTGATGAAGCACAAGCGCATCCATGAGGATGCCATCACAGTCAACGGCCGCGGCATCGGCGAGAACTGCAAGAACGCACCGGTCCCGGACAACGACGTGATCCGGGCCTACGACAAGCCGCTAGTGAAGGATGCCGGCTTCCTGGTGCTGAAGGGCAATCTGTTCGATTCCGCGATCATGAAGACCAGCGTGATCTCCAAGGAGTTTCGCGATCGCTATCTCAGCAACCCCAAGGATCCGAACGCCTTCGAGGGCCGCGCCATCGTGTTCGAGGGTCCGGAGGACTACCACGAGCGGATCGACGATCCCGCGCTCGACATCGACGAGCGCTGCGTGCTGTTCATCCGCGGCACCGGGCCGATCGGCTATCCCGGCGGCGCCGAGGTCGTGAACATGCAGCCGCCGGCAGCCTTGATCAAACGCGGCATCCTCTCCCTGCCCTGCATCGGCGACGGCCGCCAGTCCGGCACCTCGGGCTCGCCCTCGATCCTCAACGCCTCGCCGGAAGCCGCCGCCAATGGCGGTCTTGCCATCCTGAAGACCGGCGACAAGGTGCGCATCGACCTCAACAAGGGCAGCGCCAACATCCTGATCTCGGACGAGGAGCTGAAGAAGCGCCACGCCGAGCTCAAGGCCAATGGCGGCTTCAAGCATCCGCCGAACCAGACGCCGTGGCAGGAGATCTACCGCAACACCGTCGGCCAGCAATCGACCGGCGCCTGCATGGAGCTCGCCACGAGGTATCAGAACGTCGCCGGCACGTTTGGCGTGGCGCGGGACAATCACTAGCAACCACACCGTCATTGCGAGCGCAGCGAAGCAATCCAGAGATCTCTCCGCGGAGACAACCTGGATTGCTTCGTCGCTCCAGCGCAAAATTGCTTCGCAATCTTGTCGCTCCGCTCCTCGCAATGACGTGGGGTTGGCATTCGAATGAACACAAGGGAGAACAACATGGCAGACCGCCTCAAGGGAAAGCGCGCCGTCGTCACGGCAGCGGCAGCTGGCATCGGGCGCGCTTGCGCCGTCGCATTCGCGCGTGAAGGCGCAACCGTCATCGCCACCGACATCAACGAAGCCGGCATCGCGAGCCTGACCAAGGAAGGCATTGCGGAAGTGGCAAAGCTCGACGTCCGCAACACCGCCGACGTCAACGCCTTTGCGGGGCGCGTCGGCAAGATCGACATCCTGCTCAACGCCGCCGGCTTCGTGCACCACGGCACCATCCTGGAATGCTCGGAAGAGGATTTCGACTTCTCCTTCGACCTCAACGTCAAATCGATGCACCGGACCATCAAGGCCTTCCTGCCCGACATGATTGCAGGCGGCGGCGGCAGCATCGTCAACATCTCGTCCTGCGCGGCCTTGAGGCCGCCGGCGAACCGCTACGTTTACAGCTCGTCGAAGGCGGCGGTGTCGCTGCTGTCGCGCGCGGTCGCGCTCGACTTCATCAGCAAGGGCATCCGCTGCAACTCGATCTGCCCCGGCACCGTCGAGACGCCCTCGATGCTCGACCGCGCCGCCGCGCAGGGACCGCAAGGCAAGGAGATGTTCATCTCCCGCCAGAAGATGGGCCGGCTCGGCACTGCCGAAGAGATCGCGGCGATGGCCGTCTATCTCGGCAGCGATGAGAGCGCCTTCACCACCGGCGTCGACCTCGTCGTCGACGGCGGTTACATGCTCTGATCACTCCTCATCCCGAGGAGGCGCGACAGCGCCGTCTCGAGGGATGGGCCGCGGGCTCTATGGTTCGAGACGCGCGCCAAGTGCGCGCTCCTCACCATGAGGGATAGAGAAAGGGATTTCTCGATGAACAAGATCGATCTCAACGGCCGCGTCGCCATCGTCACCGGCGGTGCGCAGGGCTTTGGCCGCGCGATCAGCGAGCGCCTCACCGCCTCCGGCGCCAAGGTCGCAATCTGGGATTTCGACGCGGCGCTGGCCGAGAAGACGGCGAAGGAGATCGGCGGGGAGACCAAGGTCTTCAAGGTCGACGTCACCGACACCGCCGCCGTCGAAGCGGCCCGCGATGCGACGCTCAAAGCCTTCGGCAAGATCGACATCCTCGTCAACAATGCCGGCATCGCCGGCGTCAACAAGCCGGTCTGGGAGACCGATCTGGAGGAATGGCGCAAGGTTCTGCGCATCAACCTCGACGGCCCCTTCATCGTGAGCAAGGCGATCGTGCCCGAAATGCTCAAGCAGAAATACGGGCGCATCGTGAACATCGCCTCGATCGCCGGCAAGGAAGGCAATCCGAACGCGGCGCACTATTCGGCCTCCAAGGCCGGCCTGATCGCGCTGACGAAGTCGCTCGGCAAGGAGCTCGCCGCCCACGACATCCTCGTCAACGCGGTGACGCCAGCGGCGGCGAAGACGGCGATCTTCGATCAGATGACGCAGCAGCATATCGACTTCATGCTGTCGAAGATCCCGAAGGGCCGCTTCGTGCTGGTGGAAGAGCTCGCCGCGATGGTGGCCTGGCTCGCATCCGAAGATTGTGCCTTCTCCACCGGCGCGGTGTTTGATATTTCCGGCGGACGGGCGACCTATTGAGGAAAACATGATCCGGGAAGGCGGATGCCTGTGCGGCGCGGTGCGGTTCAAGGCGGAGGGCGAGCCGCTCAACGTCCGCATCTGCCATTGCCGCATCTGCCAGAAGGCGATGGGCTCGCCCTACTTCGCCCGCGCGCAGTTCGACCAGCGCGCGCTCAGTGTCGAGGGCGAGACCGCCCGCTACGCCTCGTCCGCAAACATCGACCGTGTGTTCTGCAAGCAGTGCGGCACGCGCCTGTTCGCCTGGCGTCGCAATGGCACGCTGGCGGGCGTGGCGCTGGCCACGTTCGACGATCGCAATGCCTTCGCGCCGACCGAGCACATCTGGGTCTCGGAAAAACTGGCGTGGGTGAAGCTCGACGATGGCCTGACGCAATATCAGACGACTATCCCGACGTGAGGTCGCGATTAACCTGAGACGCCAGCCGCTTCGACGCGCCGTCCCGTCGTCGTTGCGATCCAGATCCCGGCAAACACCGCAACGATGCCAGCCGCCAGATTCCAGCGCAGCGGCTCGTTCAGCAGCCAGGCGCCGACCAGCGATGCCGTGATCGGATTGACCGTCACTGAGATCGCGACGCGCGTCGGCGTCGTCCGCTCCAGCGCGAAGGCCCAGAGATAGAAGGTCAGCGCCGCGCCGAAGGCACCCAGATAAAGGGCTCCCAGCCACTGTGGCATGCCGAAGCTGGCGACGGGGGCAAAACTGCCGCGGACATGCGAGAGCAGAATGAGGCAGGCCGCGCCCGCGGCCATGCTCATGGTCGTAAAGGCGATCGGACTGGAGCGCCGGATCAGCGGCTTCGACCAGATGCCGTAGAGCGCCATGCACAGCGCGGCCGCCATCATCAGGAGATCGCCGCGCCAGGCGCCTGACGGCGCCGAGGCGAGATCGGAGAGCAGCGCGAGCGCAACGCCAAACGTCGCAGTCACGACGCCGATGGACTTGCGCCAGGTCAGGGCTTCGGCGCCGAGAACGGCCCCGATCACCAGCGACAACAGCGGAAGCGTCGACAACGCAAGCGCGCCGCGCGCGGCGGTCGTGAAGATCAGCGACGCGTTGAACAGGATCGGGAACAGCGCGAAGAACAGAATGCCGAGTCCGATGGCGGCGGCCCAGTCCCCCCGCTCCGGCCAGCGATCGCCGCGCAGCAGCGTCAGGGGCAGCAGCAAGACAAAGCCGATACCGAACCGAAATGAGCCGATCGCGAGCGGATCGATGTTCCCCACGAGATAGCGCGTGGCACCGATGGATGTCCCGCCCAGCGCGCTCGACAACACGGCGGCAAAAACGCCAAGGATCTCGCCCACGAATCCTCCCAACGGTTTTGCGGGCAGCATAGGAGCCGCGCCGAAACGGGGAATGGAATTTCCGTCATGCCAGGATAAGTTTTCGTCATGACCTCGCCCGATCTCGACCCCGACCTTCTGAAGGCCTTCCTCGCTGTTGCCGAGCATCGGTCAATCACGCGCGCGGCGGCGATACTCAACCGCACCCAATCGGCGGTGAGCGTCCAGATCAGGCGTCTCGAAGAACGGCTGGACGTCAGGCTGTTTCACCGCACGAGGTCGGGCGTGACACTGAGCGCGGCGGGTCAGGAGCTGCTTGTCTATGCGAAGCGGCTTCTCGAGCTCAATGCAGAAGCGGTTGATGCGCTCCGCGGGCGCAAGCGCGAGGCCACGGTCCGGCTCGGGGTGATGGACGATTACGGCACCATCGTCGTTCCGCCATTGCTGGCGCAATTCGCCAAGAGCCATCCGGAGATCCGGGTCGAGATCGAGACCGGGCTGACCGCACCGATGCCGGCGCGGCTCGGCGAGGCCTATGATCTCGTCATCGCCATGCATCCGGAAGGACACGGCGATGGCGAGCTGCTGCGGCGCGAGCAGGCGGTCTGGGCCGCAGCCGCGTCATACTCAGCCGGGGCGCCACACGACATGCTCCCCGTCGCGCTCTATCCGCTGGGCTGCCTGTTCCGGCAATGGGCGGCCGACGCCCTCGATGCCGCCGGCCGCCCGTGGCGGCTCGCCTTCGTCAGCCAGAGCCTCGCGGCGGTGGAAGCGATCGCGGCACAGGGCCTCGCCATCACGGTCGTGAAGGCGGGCACCCTGCCCCCTCGCCTGCGCGTCCTGTCGGAGCGCGACGGCCTGCCGCCGCTGCCGGCCGCGGACATCCGCCTCCACCGCGCGCGCAACCTGTCGCGTCCGGCGGCACTGCTGGCGGATCATTTGCAGCGGGCAATTTCGGAATTGAGCGCCATATAACGGTAGATCGTAAAGGGTTGTGGCCCTATACGGCCTGCTTTGCAAAGCGCGCGCGTCGAACCGGAACGGATGAGCTGGTGAACATTTCCATTTATGATCTCTCCGTCTGGGTCCTCCCCCTGGTGCTCGCCATCACCTTCCACGAGGCTGCGCACGCCTTCGTCGCGGACCGGCTCGGGGACAACACGGCCTCGCAGCTCGGCCGCGTCAGCTTCAACCCGCTCAGGCATATCGACCCGTTCGGCACCTTGATCCTCCCAGCGATGCTGCTGTTCGCGCATTCGCCGTTCCTGTTTGGCTATGCCAGGCCGGTGCCGGTGAACTTCCGCAAGCTGAACAACCCCAGGCTCGACATGGTCTGGGTCGCGCTCGCCGGGCCCGTCACCAACATCCTGCTGGCGCTGGCCGCGGCTGCCGCCTTCCATGCTCTGCCCCTCGTGCCCGCAAGCTCGGCGAAGTGGATTGCGGACAATCTCAAGAATGCCCTCGTCATCAACGCGGTCTTGGCTGTCTTCAACATGATGCCGATCCCGCCGCTGGACGGCGGCCGCGTTGCAGTCGGCCTGCTGCCGCGGGCTCTCGCCTTGCCGCTGGCCCGGCTCGAGCCGGTCGGTATGTTGATCCTGATCGGGCTCTTGATTCTGCTGCCGCTTGCGGGTTCCCAGTTCGGTCTAAATCTTGATGTTATTTCAGCAATACTGCGAACGTTGACCGGTTATGTGATTCAGGCTGTTCTCTTCCTGACCGGCAACGCCTAGTTGAACGTAACGTCCGAACCCACGCCGAAGGACCAGAGGCCGACTTGGTCAAAGCTGCCGATATGCTGATCGCGCGACGCGCGGACACCCGTGCCCGCGCCGATTTCGCCACCTGGAAGATGATGGCCAAGCTCAACGGGGCGTCCGCGCTGCCTCCGGAGGCCCAGGAGTTCCTGGCGAGCTATCAGAACCTGCTGGCGCAGATGAGCGAGGGCGAAGCCACCGAGGCCACCATCGGTGCGATCTACAAGGCCTATTACGTCGAGATGGGCGGCGCTGGAACGCCGCCCGACGTCCGTCCCCGACAGGCCGCGCCGGCAGCGGACAATGTTACCGCCTTCCGGCGCCCGGCGCCGAAGCCGAAGAGCGCTGGCTTCTTCGGGGCAGGCGCGGCCAGCGGAGCCCAGAAACGCCCCCTCCCCGTGGCGCTGATCTTCGCCTGCCTGGTCGTGGTCTATGTCGGGATCCGGCTCTACTGGCGCTGAGCTGTCTTTTTCTTCTTCGAATCCGGCGGCGTGAAGATGATGTCCACGGTCCGTTCGAACCGGTCGTCGGTCAGTCCGGCAGGCGGCTGCGGGATCGGATCGGACTTGCGGACGATCGACACCGCCGCAGCATCGTAGGCTGCATCGCCCGACGACTCCGCGACATCGACCGACAGCACGTTGCCTTTCCGGTTGATCGCAAAGCTCACCTTGACCTTCTGGTTATTGGGCTGCTTGCCCTCCGGATTGACCTTGTGAGCCGCGAGGTGTGCGCTGATCTTGCGGTTCCAGTCGGCCGTTATCTTCAGGATGTCCTTGCCGAGCCCCAGCACCGGCGCCAGGGCTTTCTCGGCCTCGCGCGCGTCTTCATCGAGCGTCTGCCGTGCCGTTGCAACCGACTTCGGCGATGCCTCGGCCGCGGGAGTTTCGACAGCCTGAATCTTCGGATCGTCTTCCGTTGGCTTCTTCGTGTTGTTCTCGGTCACGACGCGATCGGGATCCTCGACCTGCTGCGACTGATCCTTCGGAAGCTCGGTCTCCTTGGTCTCGGCCTTCTGCTCGGGAAGCGCCTGCTGCTCCTGCATCGCCTCGCTATCGGGCCCCGGCGGCAGATCAGTATCGGGCACCTTGGGCGATGCCATCTCCACGGCGAACTCGGCGCCGGCCGCGCCAAGGCCGTCGCCGTCATCGTCGGTGCGCAAATGAGCCAGCGCGAGCGCAGCACCGCCCAGATGGAGCGCAAGCGCCGCCACCGCTGCCAAAATCCAGAGCTTCCGGGATGGTCTCGGTTCGTCCGACATCGTTGCGCCTTCTTAAGGCTGAGCGGCGCCTGCCGCAGGCGCCTTCGGCGCGCCTTCCAGCGCGACCAGTTTCACCCGCGTGTAGCCGCCCGAGCGCAAGAGCTCCATGACGCCCATCAACTCGCCATAAGGGACCGAACGATCGGCGCGCAGGAAAACATACTTGTCCTTGCTCATGTCGGATAGGCCGTCGAGGGTGCCGATTAACTCGGCCCGGTGAACCGAGTTCTCTCCGATCGCGAGCGTCAGATCGGGCTTGATGCTGAGATAAGTCGGCTTGTCCGGCTTCTTCTGCGGCGTCGCGCTTGACGTCGGCAGATCGATCGGCAGGTCGACCGTGGAGAGCGGCGCGGCGACCATGAAGATGATCAGCAGCACCAGGATGACGTCGATGAACGGCGTGACGTTGATGTCATGCGTTTCCGAGAAGTCGTCGTCGTCATCATTGTCTGCGAGTGAAACGGCCATGGTCTACTCCGCCGCGCGTGAATGCACGCTGCCGTGGCTGCGGTCGAGATCTCGCGAGAGCAGCCGCCCTGCTGCGCCCGAGGCGCGGCTGACGAGCTCGAGATAGCCCTTGGTCACGCGCGAGAAGTGGTTGTAGATGATGACGGCGGGAATGGCGGCGACGAGGCCGATCGCGGTGGCGAGCAGCGCTTCGGCGATGCCGGGCGCGACCACGGCGAGGTTCGTGGTCTGCGACTTCGAGATGCCGATAAAGCTGTTCATGATGCCCCAGACCGTGCCGAACAGGCCGACAAAGGGCGAAGTCGAACCGATGGTCGCGAGCACGCCCATGCCGATCCGGATGCGCCGCTGTTCCGCGCGCACGATTTCGGAAAAGCTCGAGGCCGCGCGCTCCTTGATGCCGGCATCGCTGGACAAGCCGGCCGACATCCGCGCCTCGCGCAGCGCCGCCGCCAGGAAGGACGGCAGGATACCCTCCTTAGCTCCGAGCGCCATCTGCGCTTCGGCGAGGGAGCGTGCCTCCGCAATCTTCTTCAATGCCGAACGAAGCTTGGTCGAGGCGACCGACAGTTCGATCGACTTGGCGATGAAGACGGTCCAGGTCACCAGCGAGGCGAAAGCAAGCCCGATCATCACCGCCTTCACGATGACGTCCGCCGACATGAACATCACCCAGGGCGACAATTCCTTCATGGCCGGCGCGATGGCCGCCGCCTCGGGCTTCGCACTCGCGGGATTGGCGGCCACGGGGACCGCGCCCGCAACGGCGGGAGCCGTCGAGGCCGCGGGCGCCGCCGGGGCGGTTGCCGACGGAACCGTTCCGGCCGCGGACGGCTGAGCTGTCGATTGAACCGGGGCCGGCGGGCTTTGCGTCTGGGCAGAAACGGGGGATGCGAGCCAGGCGGCCGCCAGCATCAAGGCTGCGGCAAGGCTTGCTTGGAAGGACATGGTCTTCATACTTCGGCCCAGTAGCGAATGAGGTTGTGATAGATACCCGTCAATTTGATCGTTTCGGGATCGTCACGCCCGAGCCGTTGCACCAGCGCCTGTATCGCGGTGTCGAGGTCAAAGATCATGCTCCGGGCTTGATCGTCCCGTATCATGCTCTGAAGCCAGAAGAAAGACGCAACCCGCGTTCCCCTGGTCACGGGGGTGACCAGATGGAGGCTGGTCGAGGGATAGAGCACGCAGTCCCCGGCTGGCAACTTGACTTCGTGCGAGCCGTAGGTGTCCTCGATCACAAGTTCGCCACCGTCATACTCCTCCGGCTCGGCGAGGAACAGCGTGACCGACAGGTCTGTGCGGATGCGAAGGCCGGTCAAACGGTCGCCGCGGATCGCATTGTCGACGTGCAGGCCGAAATGATGGCCACTATCGGCCGCATAGCGGTTGAACAGCGGCGGGAAGATCTGGAGCGGGATCGCCGCCGCGATGAAGCGCGGGTTCGACGTCAGCGCCGAGATGATGCGGTTGCCGAGCTTGCGCGCGACCTCGCTGTCCGGCGGCAGTTGCTCGTTGCGCTTGACCATCGCCGACTGCGCGCCGGCGGTGGAGCGGCCATCTTCCCACGCGCTGGCGTCCATGATGCGGCGGAAATCCGCCACATCATCCTTGCTAAGAACGTTCGCTATGCATGTCAGCATGAAACTCGTCGCTGCTCCTAGTAGCGCGCGGAGAGCACCACGTAGGCGGCACGGCCCGGTGCTTCCAGCACGAAAGGTGCTGCGCTCTGATAGAGCGCGTCGTAGTAGCGCTTGTCGAAGATGTTGTTCACGAACAGCTTGAGTCTCCAGTGCTGATCAAGCTTCGCCTCCGCGAAGACGTCGAAACGCCAGTAGCTCGGGAGCGACGTGCCCTGGTTGGCGGCAAGGAGGGTGCCGCCGTAGATTTTGGAGCGATACACCGCCTGCCCGCCCAGTTCCCAGGTGTCGGTGAGCTGATATTTCGACAGCAGGCTGAACGACTCGTGCGCGATATTGGCGAGCGGACGTCCGACGTTGGTCGGGTACAGCGCCTTGTTGGCCGACGGCGCCAGCGACTGCGTCACTTCCGACTGCATCAGCACGAGGCCGCCGAACACGCTCCATTTGTCGGTGATGTTGCCACCGATACCAAGGTCGATGCCGCGGATGCGATAGGCGGCACCGGCCGTGATACAAGAGACGGTCGTCGCTGGCGCAACCGGAGCATATGTGCAACCGAGCGCCGCAGCCGCAGCCGAGCTGCCCACGTTCTGCGACTCGCGCGCGTTCTCCTTCGTGGTCTGAAACAGCGCCGCGGTCAGAAGCAGATGACGGTCGAACAGCTCCCATTTGGTGCCGAGCTCGATAGCCTTGTTCTTCTCGGGCCCGAATATCTGGTTGTTGCCGCCGGCAAGGGTCGGATTGAGGCCGCCATAGGCCGTGCTGGTCCCGTCGAACTCGGCACCGACCGGGTTCGCCGAAGTTGCGTAGGCCACATAGACACTGCCGTTGGGCAGAGGCTTCAGGGTAAGGCCGAGATTGAAGTTGGGGATCAGGAACTCAGCCGACTGCTGACCGAATGCGCGATTCGCGGCATAGCCGGAGGTCTTGATGCTGTAGTCGTCGTAACGGAAACCTCCGTTGAGTATCACCAGATCGCGGTAGTTGGCGGAATCCATGACATATCCGCTGACGGTATCGATCGCGATTTTCGTGGGCAATCCGGTGAGCCCGCCGGGTATCGGGAAGCCAAGGTTGGTATATTGCGGATAAAACACGCTCACGTCGGTCTTGGCCCCGCTGCCGGTAAAGGGCGTCCCGGTGACCTGCTCGGAACTAAGTCCGGTGTATCGGTCGATCGACGACCGCTCGCGGTCGTATTCGATGCCGCCGAGCAGCGTGTGCTTGAAGCCCGCGCCGTCGTTGAACTTGTAGGTCGCTTCGGTCTGGTTTGCGAATGCGTCCGTCGCCTGGAAGCGACTCTGCGGATTGGCACTGAGAGTCGAGGCAGTCAGCGGGTTCTTCAATGACGGCGCCTCAGGAAGCGTGCCGATATAGTTCTGCGTCGAATGCGACGCCCGCGTCTTGTTGCTGAGCATCAGGTCGGGGGTGATCTGCACCTCGGCATTGAGAGTGCCGATGTCCTGACCAGTCCGGAAGAAGTCGCGATTGACGAAGCCGTAGAAATTCTTGCGGTTGACGCCGAAATCCGGGAACGGCCCGCCCGCGGTGCTCGACGTGCTGGGACGATAGTAGGGTACGCCGAAGTCAGGGATACCCGTCAGCTCGGTATGGATGTAGTTGCCGGTGAGCTTGATCGTGTCGGTCGGTTTCCAGGTCGTCGCGACAAACGCGCCGTTTCGATTATCGGTGACATAGTCGCGGCCAGCGACATTGGCGTCCTGGAACAGACCACCGGCACGAACTGCAAGCGTCGGGTCGATCACCTGGTTGACGTCGAGTGTGACACGCTTGGTCTGGTCAGTGCCAAACGTGCTGTCCATGTTGTAGAAGCTGCCCCCGGTCGTCGCCTGCTTGGTGACGATGTTGATCGCACCGCCGGCGACGCCGCGGCCGGACACGGTCGAACCGGGACCGCGTAGGATCTCGACCTGCTCGGTGAAGAAGTTTTCACGCACGCTGACGCCGGCGTCGCGCACGCCGTCGATGAAGATGTCGTTGCGGGCATCGAAACCACGGATGAAGAAGCGGTCGCCGAACGCGTTGCCGCCCTCGCCCGAGCCAAGCGTCACGCCGGCCGTGCTGAGGATCGCCTGCTTCAGCGACGTGGCGTTCTTGTCCTCGAGGACTTCCTTGCTGAGAACGGTGATCGACTTCGGCGTATCGACCAGCTTCTCCGGAAATTTGCCGCCGGCTTGGACATGATCGACCTTATAGGGTGCAGCCGGATCCGCGTACGGATTGGCGTCGGGCGCGCCGGACGGCGTGGTGGGAGCCGTCTGTGCCGCCTGCTGGCGCTGCGCGGCGCGGCGAAGCGCGTTGCGGGCGCGGACTTGCTCAGGCGAAGGCTTCGAGGCCGCCGGACGCGGACGCTCGACCGGAGCATCGACCGTCACCGGCGGCAGGTTCGACTGCTGCGCCTGCGCGCCGCTCGACACCGACGCCACCGCGATCAAGCTCGCAACCGCTGAGACCTTCTTGCCGGATACGCCCGCGGACCTCTCATCCATCGAGTTGAACGCTACGACCGAACGCAACGACTTCGGTGCGACCACCTGCCCCATTACCAAACGCCCCATCTTCTTGTTCGCTCATTCACTTCGAACGAACGATGGGCTGTTGGTATCGGCCGCAAAATAGCGGGTCAATGCGAGCCGTTCGCGAGAATACTTGAATCGGTCCAGATCAAAACGATTCTAAACTACAGTTTGAAATCGTTCTAAGACGACATTGGATTCGTTCTAAAGACAACGCAGCTATAGCGCTTCGTTCTCAGTCGCTGCTCGGCGGCTTCATCAGCGAGAACAATTCGTCGACAGTCTTCTGCGCGACGGCGCGCACGCGATCGGTGCTGTCCATACCGGCGATGTTGACGCCGTTCACGACGGCTTTGATCTCGTCGCGAAAGTCGGTGAGGAAGCGCAAGGGATCGCGCTGCTCGTTGGCGACACGCGCGATCAATCCCGTGATCAGAATCTGGCATGCGATCAGCTTGCCGTTCAGCTCGTCCATCCTGCGCTCCATTTATGGCGGCGCCGATATGGACGATGCCGAAATGCCTGACAACCGAAACGGCCACCATGCGACTTAGAACCATTCTTGCGACTGATCCGAAACGACGGCCAGCGCGAGGTCATTCGGCATGAGCACACCGTCTCGGGTGCTGCGCAAGACAGGCACGCCGATCGGTCGTGCCGGGAAAATGCAGCGCTGCACATCGCCGCGCCAGACCACTGCCCAAAGGGTGCAAAGCTTTCCAATTGTTTAGGATTCTCAACTGATAGTGCTGTTTACACTGGAACTTGGCGTGTATTATACATCGCGATGGAACTCTGCGATTGCCCTATTATTCGTAGCTGAGGGCATACGAGCCGACACGAGACGACATGAAAAAGTCCCGGCCGATCCTCTGGCTTCTGATCATCGCGGCCGTGGCCTCCGCGGGTTATTATAGTTGGCAGAAATTCGGCTCGTCCCAGGCTGGAAAAACCCAGACCGCGCAAAAAGGCCCGCCTCGTCCCTCCGCCGTCCCTGTCAGCGTTGCGCCGGTCCAGAAAACAGACTTTCCGGTCTACCTCACCGGTCTCGGCACGGTTCAGGGTTTCAATACGGTCCAAGTCAGAACCCGTGTGGACGGCCAGATCGACAGGCTCGAATTCAAAGAGGGCCAGATCGTCAAGCAGGGCGATCTCCTGGTCTCGATCGATCCCCGTCCCTATCAAGCCGCGCTCGACCAGGCGAAGGCCAAGAAGGCGCAGGACGAGGCTAGTCTGGCCAATGCCAATCTCGAACTTCAGCGCGCCATGAGGCTCGGCGAATTCGCGACCGCACAGCGGGTGGATACCCAGCGCTCGACGGTCGCCCAGCTCACCGCCCAGATCGCTGCCGACGAAGCCGCGATCGCCAACTCCCAGACCCAGCTCGATTACACCCAGGTCAAGGCGCCGATCACCGGTGTCGCCGGCCTGCGCCAGGTCGACATCGGCAACATCGTGAACGCCTCGACGCAGACGGGCATCGTCACGATCTCGCAGGTCGAGCCGATCTCGGTGATCTTCACGGCGCCGGAGGACCAGCTCCCCTATATCAGCGAGGGCCAGAAAGCCGGCGCGCTCAAGGTGATCGCCTTCACCACCGACGGCAAGAAGACGCTGGCCGAGGGCAAGCTCGCGGTCATCAACAACCAGGTCGACACGACCAGCGGGACGATCCGGCTCAAGGCGGTGTTCGACAACAAGGACCACACGCTGTGGCCGGGCCAATCGGTCTCGACGCGGCTCCTGGTGCGAACGCTGAAGGATGCGACCGTGGTTCCGGATGACGCGGTCCAGCATTCCACGAACGGCCTCTACGCCTATACCGTCAATCAGGACAACAAGGCCGAGGTGCACAAGATCAAGGTCAGGTATGGCATCGACGGGCGATCGGTCATCGAGGAAGGCTTGACCCCGGGCCAGCAGGTGATCGTCGGCGGTCAGTTCAAGGTCCAGCCCGGCAGCCTTGTGTCGACGGCTGTGGCAAGCTCGGATCCAGCCCAGAACAAGGTACGACAGGAATGATTGGGGGCGGGATTTCGGCACCTTTCATCCGATATCCCATCGGCACTTCGCTGCTGATGGCTGGCATTCTGTTCGTCGGTCTCGTCGCCTATCCCCTGCTTCCGGTTGCGCCGCTGCCGCAGGTGGACTTTCCGACCATCCAGATCACCGCCAACCTGCCCGGCGGCAGCCCCGAAACGATGGCCTCGTCGGTGGCGCAGCCGCTCGAGCGGCAATTCGCCCAGATTCCTGGCATCGCGCAGATGACCTCGACGAGTTATCTGGGCACGGCGTCGATCACCATCCAGTTCGACCTCAATCGCAACATCGACGGCGCCGCCAACGACGTGCAGGGCGCCATCAACGCTGCCAGCGGCCAGCTGCCGAAAAACCTGCCTTCGCCCCCGACCTACCGCAAGGTCAACCCCGCCGACGCGCCGATCCTGCTGCTGTCGGCGACATCCGAGACGCTGCCGCTGACCAGCGTCAGCGACGCGGTCGACGCTCAGCTTGCTCAACAGATCAGTCAGCTCTCGGGCGTCGCGCAGGTCTTCATCGGCGGCCAGCAGAAACCCGCCATCCGCATCCAGGTCGACCCGGCGAAACTCGTCGCCAAGGGCCTGTCGCTGGAAGACGTGCGTAGCCAGATCGCGATCACCACGGTCGACAGCCCCAAAGGCAATATCGACGGCGAAAAACGCGCCTACACGATCTACGCCAACGACCAGCTCACCCACTCGAAGGACTGGAACGACGTCATCATCGCCTATCGCAACGGCGGTCCGTTGCGGATTCGCGACATCGGCCAAGCGGTCAGCGCCGCCGAAGACGCCAAGCAGGCGGCCTGGGCCAATGGCAAGCGCGGCGTGTTCCTGGTGATCTTCAAGCAACCGGGCGCCAACGTCATCGAGACGGTGGACCGCATCAAGGCGACCCTGCCCCGCCTCGTTGCAGCGATCCCGCCAGCGATCAAGGTCGAGCTCATCAGCGACCGAACCACGACCATCCGTGCCGCGGTCGAGGATGTCCAGTTCACGCTGCTGCTGACCATCGCGCTCGTGGTCATGGTCATCTTCATTTTCCTGCGCAGCTTCTGGGCGACAGTCATTCCCACGGTCACGGTGCCATTGGCGCTTCTGGGCGCCTGCGCCTTGATGTGGGTGGCCGGCTATTCGCTCGACAATCTGTCGCTGATGGCGCTCACCATCGCGGTCGGTTTTGTCGTCGACGACGCCATCGTGATGCTCGAGAACATCACTCGCTACATCGAGGAAGGCGAAACCCCGCTCGCGGCCGCCTTCAGGGGCTCCAAGGAAATCGGCTTCACCATCGTCTCGATCAGCATCTCGCTGGTCGCCGTGCTGATCCCCCTGCTGCTGATGGGCGGCATCATCGGGCGCCTGTTCCGCGAATTCGCCGTCGTGCTGGCGATGACCATCTTCGTCTCGATGTTCGTGTCCCTGACGCTGACGCCGATGATGGCCTCGCGCTTCCTGCGCGCTCACGGCGAAGTCCGCCACGGCCGCTTCTATCAATGGAGCGAGCGCGCCTTTGACGCGATGCTGCGCGGCTACGAATATGTGCTCGACCACGCCCTGGCCTGGCGGCGCACCACGCTCACAATCTTCTTCGCCACGCTCGGACTGTCGATCTACCTGTTCGTGCTGATCCCGAAGGGCTTCTTCCCGCAGCAGGACGTCGGCCTGATCACGGCCACCTCAGAAGCCTCGCAGGACATTTCGTTCAAGGAGATGATGAGACGCCAGGAGCAGCTCGGCAAGATCATCCTGGCCGATCCCGACGTTGCCAGCGTTGCCATGGCGATCGGCGGCAGCGGACGCGCCGGCAACAACGGCGCCCTATACATCACGCTGAAGCCGCGCGATCAGCGTGAGGCCTCGGCACAGCAGATCATCGCGCGCCTGCGTCCGCAGTTCGACAAGGTCGAGGGCGCCCGCCTCTACATGCAGGCAGCCCAAGACGTCCGGCTCGGCGGCCGGCCGACGCGCACGCAGTTCGAGTTCACCTTGCAGGATGCCGATCTCGCCGAGCTCAACGAGTGGGCGCCGAAAATCCTCGCCAAGATGCAGACGCTGCCGGAGCTGCGCGACGTCGCGACCGACCAGCAGACGCAGGGCACGACGGTGCAGCTCAAGATCAACCGCGACACCGCCGCCCGCTACGGCATCCAGCCGCAGCTGATCGACGACACGCTCTATGACGCCTTCGGACAGCGGCAGGTCACGCAGTATTTCACCCAGCTCAACACCTACAAGGTGATTCTCGAGATCCTGCCGGAGATGCAGGGCAATCTCGACAGCTTGAACAAGCTCTATCTGAGGTCGCCGTCGACCGGCGACCAGGTGCCATTGTCGACCTTCGCGACCTGGACCACCGATCCGGTCCGCCCGCTCTCGATCAGCCATCAGGGCCAGTTCCCGGCGATCACGATCAGCTTCAACCTCGCGCAAGGCGTGGCGCTCGGCCAGGCAACGGAGGCCGTGCAGCGGGCAATGGCCGAGCTCGGCGCGCCACCGACGCTGAATTCGAGCTTCCAGGGCACCGCGCAGGCATTCCAGCAGTCGCTCGGCACCGTGCCGCTCCTGATCCTCGCCGCCCTCGTCGTGGTCTATCTGATCCTCGGCATTCTCTACGAGAGCTACATCCATCCGATCACGATCCTGTCGACGCTGCCCTCGGCCGGCGTCGGCGCGCTCGCCATCCTGATGGCGGCCGGCTTCGACTTCAGCCTGATCGCGCTGATCGGCATCATCCTGCTGATCGGCATCGTGAAGAAGAACGGCATCATGATGGTCGACTTCGCGATCGCCGCCGAGCGCGACGAGCACAAGACGCCGGAGGAATCGATCCGCCAGGCTGCACTGCTGCGCTTCCGCCCGATCATGATGACGACGATGGCGGCTCTGCTCGGCGGCGTGCCGTTGATGCTCGGCCACGGCACCGGGGCCGAAATCCGCCAGCCGCTCGGCTACGCCATGGTCGGCGGCCTGATCGTCAGCCAGGCGCTGACGCTGTTCACCACGCCCGTCGTCTATCTCTATCTCGACAAGTTCAACAACTGGTTCTCCACCTGGGGCCGTTCAGGCGACGAAAGCCATGAGGCGCCCGAGCGCGGCAACGTCAAGGAAGCCGCCGAGTAAGCTTGCGCCGCGCCTGCCGCGACGGTACAGCGAGACCCCGGTTCGCAAATGCGGTTTCACCATGCTCGTGCAATCCAGACTTGTCGTCGTTGTCGCTGCCGTCCTGCTGTCGGCGGGCGCCGCACACGCCCAGCAGGGCGCCAAGAAGAACGCCGCTCCTCCGGCCGCGCAGCCCGCGCCTGCCCCGACGCAAGCGCAGGCCGACGGTGCTTCCGGACAGCCCGGCTGGATCGTCCGCTGCACCAGCGCAAGCCGCGACGCGCCGCTCGAATGCGCGATGGAGCAGAACGCGGTGCTGACCAAGACCGGCCAGACCGTCGTCCTGATCAACATCCGCATCGCGCCCGACACCCGCGCGCCGATCGCGCTGCTGCAATTGCCGCTCGGCCTCAACCTTCCCGTCGGCGCCAAGCTCCAGGTGGACGAAGGCAAGACCGTCGACCTCCAGGTCCAGACTTGCGAGAACCGCGGCTGCTACGCCTCGACACCGATCGCAGCGGACCTCCTCGCCGCCTTGCGGTCGGGCAAGCAGCTGAAGGTCTCCTTCCAGAACATGGCCAAGGAGACCATCGCGATCCCGATGCCGCTGGGCGATTTCGCGGCAGCTTACGACAAGATCAAGTAACGGGCACCCTCAAGTCGCGATGTCGCTCGCCCGCAGCAGCGTCGTGAAGCCGCCATAGATCATGCGCTTGCCGTCGAACGGCGCGCCGTCCATTTTCAACCGCGGATCCGCCATCACCTTCTTGTTGACGGCATCGCGGGTCTCTCGGTCGCGGTACACGATCCAGGAGAACACCACGACCTCGTCCTCCTTCGCCATCACCGCGCGCGGAAACGAGGTGAGTTCTCCATAGGGAACGTCGTCACCGATGCATTCGACATAATCGAGCGCGCCGTGCTCCATCCAGATCGCGCAGGCGGTCGTCGCCAGCGCCTTGTAGGCCTCGAGATTGTCCTTCGGCACGGCGAGAACGAAACCATCGACATAGGGCATTACGGATCTCCTTGGGTTGTACAGCCCCAAGGACGATAGAGCGCACTGCGATCCGACTTTGGAAATACGGTGTCAGGTGAGGCAAACCGTCGCGAGCAGCGAGGCGGCCCATGGACCTGCCATCCCGCTCAGGGACCTTCAACCATACTTTGGAAAGTGCTCGGAGCTGGCTGGGGAACCTGGATTCGAACCAAGACAAACAGAGTCAGAGTCTGTTGTGCTACCGTTACACCATTCCCCACCGAAGCGCTTGAAATCGCTAAGCTTTCTTCGGAGTTTTTGCAAGGCTGGCTGAAATTTTGCAAATCAGCGGCTCGCAGGCCGCTCATATAGCCGCGCTGATCTTCGCGGTCCAGCCCTTCTGTGAACATCGTCGCCTGTTCTTGCTGCGTTCACGTGCGAGCGAGATCGTCTTGCTGGTCGTTTCGGGCAGACTTCTTCCCTACCGTTCAAGCAGCGTCAGGCCGGTATCGCGGACGGGAGGACGCTGGTCTTCCTTCCCGGATGTAGAAAACCGACCGGCGCGCCCGGTCAATCCAACGCTGCACCGTGAACTCAAAAGCGAGCGCCACGACAGTGCATGTGAACAGGATGCCCGCGGTCTGAAAGAGAATCCGCCAGTGACTTAGGCTGGTCGGATTGGTCAACGTGATCGGGTCAAAGATCTGCAGATCGATCGCGATCTGGATGAAGAGAAAATGCAGGAGATAGACGCCATATGACGCGTCGCCCAATGCGGTGGACAGCGGCCCGTTGATCCGCTCGAAGAGCGTCGGAATCACGATGCAAGTCGCGAGAACCAGCACCACTCCCTGAACGACGCCTCCGTTTTGGTCGATGTCGGCATAATGGTTGCCGAGAAGGTAGAGGACGTAGAGAGCAATGAGCGCAGTAGCCCGTACGCGTCGACCATGTCAGGCGATCTCGCAGCCAAAATAGCAGGATACCCGTGCCGAAATAACCGATCTGGCTGAAAAACGGGTAATATGCCCACCTCAATCCGCAGCAGTGGATCATGGTGATCTTGAACGCGAAGGCAGCGACCACGAAAGCGGCGAGGCTCTTCCCATTGAGCAAAAGCAGGGCGGGCAGCAGCGCGTAGAACACGAGTTCCGCACTGATCGACCATGCTGGTGGAATGAGCAGGTACTTGTTGCTGTGGATGGCTGAAAAGAGATCGAGGCCGATCAGCGACAGGTTGACCAGATACGGCGGCGTGTCCGTCCGGAAGTAATTCAGGATGCCGGTTTGGTTCGCCGGGTTCCACCAATGCAGAACGAACGTCGCCATCACAACGATGATGTAGAGCGGATAAAGCCTCGCGAAGCGGCTGGCGACGAACGCAGCAGGCTGACCGGAATAGTGCCGCTCATAGGCGGCGGCCATGTAGAAGCCACTGATAATGAAGAAGGCTTCAACCGCGGCCAAGCCTCCGATCGTCTGATGAATGACTCCAAACTTGCAGTGAAATCCGACGACGATCGCCGCCAGCACAAAACGCACGTACCCCATCGGCCCCGCACCCGTTAGTTGCTGCGAACCTAGACCGACGATCAGCACTGAGCAAGCACCCTCCACGCGGCTTATCGGCGCCCCACTTTCCACATCGCATAGTTCTAAGCGGGGAGCGCCGTTGGCAACACCGCGCTTGGAAGCTGATCTCGGGGACCTCAGGCGGTGCACTGGGCCTGCCCGGAATGGCCGGATCGGACATGACCATTCCGGCCAGAGCACCCCTCAATGCGTGCGACCGATGTGGACGACGATCTCGCCCTTGCCGTTCGCAATCATCACCTGGCCGTATTCGTCCTGCGGTGGGCTTTCCTCGTAGCGAAGCGGGATCGTCGTGATCTTCTGCGGGGCCTCGCCGCTCGGCTCCTGTGCATTCACGTCGAGGATCAGGATCTTCGGATTGATCCCCTGCGGCGAGCGCTTTGTCAGCCGGGCCTGCCAGCCGTTGGTCGGCACCCGCACGTCACCGGTCATGATCAGCTTGGGCGGCGCGCCGGGCGCGCGATCGATCCAGGCTTTGAAGGTGTTTCTCAGCAGGACAGTCATGATACGCCTCTCCCTTGCCAAGTTGCGCGACCCTTCGGTCGTGAACAAAACATAGGCCGACGATGCGAAGCAGATCGTGAATGGGCCGTGAATCCGGTTCGCGCCAACACGCTGCCGCGACCACACGGGACTTGCCGCCACACGATCCTGGCCCGGAGGCGCGTCGGGTCCTGCCCGCCTCTGCGGCGCCGCGCACGCTACGTCGGACAAGGCGAACAAGTCAGGTCGAGCTCGCGCGTGAGTTGTCGACGACGCAGCGAATGCCCCGCATGCCGCCGAAGATCCGCCGATTCACGCTGATTTCACGCCCGTCGGCTCGAAGTGATGAGCCATTTCATTCCGCACGCAGTCGCATTTTCATTCCGCACGCAAGTCGCATTTCGATCATTCCGCAACCCTTGACCATCTGACGAGCCGAGATGTACCATTCCCGAATTGCTTCAGATCCGGCGGGCTGCATTCCTGAGCTCACCTGTCATTGGCTTCGCAGACCGCGCGAACCGATCGTTTGCATTCTGCCAAGTCTGGCCACCCGGAACCTGCCCTCCTACACTGTCGTCGACACCATCGACGGGGGATGGGACGAGATGTCGGGAGTCAACAACAAGGCGGTTGGCGCAGACGAGCCCCGCCACCTGACACTTAAAATCATCGGAGCATTTTCGGCGTCCGTGGATGGGCAAGAGGTCGGGCTCGGCCGAAAGGCGCAAGCGCTTCTCGGCTATATGATGCTCTCTTCCGCACGCCAGTTGCCCAGGAGCAAGTTGGTCGGGCTGCTCTGGAGCGAGAAGGAAGACCCGCTCGCAAAGGGTTCGCTACGCCAATCGTTAAGCCAGATTCAGCGCGAGCTAAAGGCGCTCGGCTGCCCGCACTTCCATGCAGACCAGATCCACGTGGCACTCGAGATCGAACGGGTGAGCTGCGATCTGGTCGAGATCATCTCGGATGCCGAGCGCGGCATCGTCCATCCACTCCTGCTCACGCGCGAACGCCTGACCGACGATATCCTCGACGACCTGGAAAGCGTCGATCCGGCATTCTCGGAATGGCTCGCAGAGACGCGACCTCTGATCCACGAACGGCTGATTGACGCGCTGACGAGGCTGCTGCCCAGCGAGACTGACCCAGTCGTCACGGCAACCGCGGAAGCTGCAGCGAAGGCGATCCACCGGCTGGATTCCGAGGACGAGCGGGCCATTCGTGTTCTCATCAAGAGCCATCTCGCGGCCGGGAGCATTGGCGCGGCACTTGCGATCTATGCGCGCCTCTGGCGCCAGCTCGAAGATGCTTACGACATCGAGCCGCACAAACTGACGCAGGACCTGATTGCCGGCCTGCGGCAGCAGCAGCCCGAAACCGTCGTGCGGCCGGCTCCGCCTTCCGTAGCGGCACCCGCTGTCGCCCTGACCGGATCCGTCGTCAGCCGACCGTCGGTCGCCGTCCTTCCCTTTCGCGCGCTCTCGCCCACTCTGGAGCCTCAATTCACGATCGGCGTCGTCGACAGCGTCGTCCAGGCTCTGTCGAGTTTGAAAGAGCTGTTCGTCATCTCCCGCGGCTCCACGATGATCCCAGCATCGCAGACGCCGGATCTGCGCGCAATCGGCCGCGATCTCAATGCGCAATATCTGCTTCATGGAAGCATTCAGCGCGCCGGCGATCAGATCCGGATCTCGACCGAGCTCGTTGCCGCCGAAACGGTCGAAGTCGTCCGCGTCGATCGTCTCAGCGGGACTGCAGCCGATGTCTTCGACTTGCAGGATCGCATCGCCGTCGAGGTCATACGCTCGCTGGCGCCCCAAGTCCGCGACCGGGAGCTCCATCGCGCTATGCAGAAGAGACCAGACGATCTCGACGCCTATCAACTGGCGTTGGTCGGTTACGATCAGATGTTCAGTCCGGATTACACGACGTTCGTGACGGCCCGAACCAATTTCGAGCGGGCGCATGTCCTCAGCCCGAGCTGGGCACCTCCCTTGTCCTACAGCGCCATCTGGCACATGCAGCGCGTGGCGCGCGGGTGGTCTGCGAATGCATTGAACGAGCGCGATACCGCGCGTGCACTCGCCGAAAGAGCGCTGGAGCGCAACTCGGCAGATCCGCTCGCCAACGCCGTCGGCGGTTACACGCTGTCGCAGTGCAAGCACGACCATGTCGGGGCGCTCGAGCAACTCGACCGCGCGATCGAGCTTACGCCGAACCTGGCGCTCGCATTCGCGTACCGGGCCGCCGTGCATGTCCGCTGCGAAAACTACGAAGACGCGCTCCGCGACGCCGCAGTCAATCTGCGCCTGTCCCCGAGAGACCGGCACGCATGGTTCGCCGAGATGATCTCGGCTCAGGCCTATTTTGCCAAACGGGATCTCACATCTGCCATCGAACACGCGACGCGGGTTGCGACGCAATTGTCCAGCAATCAGGTGAACCTGCGCGTCCTCGTTGCCGCACTCGTCGAGAGCGGACGCCTCGACGATGCGCAGAATTTTGCCCAACCACTGATGACGGCGGGCGAGATCGACCTGAGGTGGATCGCGACGTCGCCATGGCCGAAGCCGACCCTGGCGCGCGTCGAAGCAGCGCTCTCACGGCTGGCAATGGCACTTCAACACGGAAACGGCACGAGCGGCACCGACAAATTCTAAACGGAGGAGGCACACATGGCAGGCGGATACGGCGGATATGGCGGTTACGGCGGCTACGGCGGATATGGCGGCTACGGAGGCTATGGCGGGTATGGAGGCTACGGCGGCAACGCTGGCGGATCAGGCGGCGCCATGTTCAGCGATCGCGTCGATCGCCCGTTCATAAGCGAGCGCGATATCGCCGGCGCCAGATTCAATCCAAGCGGCTTTGGCATGAGGCTGTGGTCGACCCGTTGGTACGCCTGGGTCGTGATGTCCGATCTTGCCAGTCGGGCCGATTGGCTCGACAGGCTCGGCGGATTTGCACTGCTCGGCGCCGGACCAACCCCATGGGCCGGGGTTCTTGACGACGATATCAGCGCGTTGAGAAACATGGCAGTTCATGAGCGCGCCGCGGCCCTCGACGACATCGTATCCGAGGCCGACGAATTCATCAGTAAGTTCCTGCATCTGGTGTCCGCGACGGCGACGACGCATCCGGCGACATCGCGCATGCTGATTGTTGCCGACGCGCTCACGGCATTGATCACGATGCACTACAAGGCTCATTTCAATCGTCCGCGTCCGACCCAGGTCGTCCCCGGCCTCATGTCGCCGATCCAGCACGGCGGGCATGCATCCTTCCCAAGCGGTCACGCTACCCAGGCTCACGTCTTCGCGCGGCTGCTCACGAAAGTCATTCCGCCATCGCTCGGCTTTCCGGTGCCCCCGCCGGCGGCCGCAGGGACAACCACGATCGATAAGTTGCTCGGTGTGCTCGCCGACAGAGTGGCGCGCAATCGCGAAATCGCCGGCCTCCACTATCGCTCGGACACCGTGGCGGGCGTGACACTCGCAGCCGCGATCACTGACAAAATTCTCCTCGATCGAGCGTACCTGCCGAGGTTTGCAAAGCTCATCGACAACGCCAGGCGCGAATGGGCGGACACCGGCGACTTCGCGGGAGGGAAAGATGCCAAAGACTGACGACTACGGCTTGTACGAGGTCGTGCCGGAAGGCTTCAACCTCCTTGAGGCAAGCCCGGACAAGCTCGATCTCTACGGCATTCCGCAAAGGCCGGATGTTCTCACCGAGCCGGAGCTGTTCGAATTTTGGACAGCTCTCGTCTCGCCGCGCTTTTTCGCGAAACAACCGACGTTCAGCACCATCGATCCCCCGTCGCTCGGAGGGGCGCTCGAGTCGATGCTGAATTGGTCGGGGGCGTTGATCTCCACGCCCTGGCCGCAGCGGATCGTTTTCGCAGCAGGCGGATGGAAGGTGCCGGCCGTACAACAGCCGTCCGCGCCGGCGCTGAACACGCACTCCGACGATCCCAAATCGTTGTTATGGGTCGGCCTCGACGGCCGCAACGGCAGGTTGCCCAATACGTCCCTTCCTCAAATCGGCACCGGCCACTGGCCCAACCGCAAGCCAAATCACTTTGCATGGTGGGATTGGTGGCACAACTCGGACGAGAAGGACACGACGCCACAAGCGATTACGGTGATCGACAACCTCCCGATCAAGACTGGCGATGAGATCCTCGCCGGTCTTGCGGTGCAGGTCAGCGGAGACGTTCTGTA
This sequence comes from Bradyrhizobium sp. WSM1743, assembly GCF_000473065.1. Classification (GTDB taxonomy): domain Bacteria; phylum Pseudomonadota; class Alphaproteobacteria; order Rhizobiales; family Xanthobacteraceae; genus Bradyrhizobium. Next base: position 205,392 of record NZ_AXAZ01000003.1, on the reverse strand, counting down.
CTTCATCAAGAACCAGAGCACCGGCCAATTCCGCTCGTTTCTCGCCCGACAGCCGCCCGGAGAGATCGAACCGCTGGGATCATCGGTGGAATGGGTGATGGAGCGGCCGACAGACCCGAGAAGCGGCTACCTGTTTCCGCTTCCTGATTATGGTTCCGTGGATTTCCGCTACTGTGTGGCACGGGCTGCGGACGGAGCGGTCGGGTCAGGGCGCATGATGACGCTCGCCGACAACGCACTGATGATCGAGATGCGTGAGAATTTCGCCAATCCCGAGCGTACCGTCATTGTGTCACGCGCGGCACTAAGGCAGGAGAACGCGAGCGCCCCGATCGGTGTCACATGCACATTCCATGATCCCAATGGCGTGAGCTAGCAATGCGCATTTCGGGCCGGACCGCGCAGAAGCGGCCATCTCGTGATCCGGCCCGTCTCGGCTGCCGAAAGACCAGCAACGCTGCGCCTAGTCCAACTTGATGTTCGCCGCCTCGATCACCTTCTTCCAGCGCGCCGTCTCGGAAGCGATGTAGGCCGAGAACGGCTCGGAATCCACCGCGACCGCGGTCGCACCAAGCTCGGCCATCTTCTGCACTGTCTCCGGCTGCTGCATCAAGGCGCGGATTTCGGCCGAGAGCTTTTCGACGATCGGCTTCGGCGTGCCCGCAGGGACGAAGAAGCCATGCCAGGCCACCGCTTCGAAGCCCGGCAGAAATTCAGCCACCGCCGGGATTTCCGGATCAAAGGTGGCGCGCTTTGGTGTTGCGGTCGCCAGCATCGCGAGCTGGCCGTTTTTCACCTGCGGCAGCAGCAGCGGCACGTTGTCGAAAGCAAGATCGATCTGGCCGCTGAGGAGGTCCGTCAGCATCTGGCTCGAGCCCTTGTAGGGCACATGCACCATTTTGGTGCCGGTCATCTGCTGGAACAGCTCGCCGGCCAGATGTTGCGAGGTGCCGACCCCGGCGGAGCCGAACGAGATCTTGTCGGGGTTCGCCTTCAGATAGGCGATCAGTTCCGGCACGGTGCGCGCCTTGATCTTGTTGGGGTTCACCACGAGCACATTAGGCACGACGCTGATCTGGGCGATCGGCACCAGATCCTTGTCCGGCTGGTAACTCAGCTTCGGGCCGTAGAGCGACGGGTTGATCGCGAGGGCGGAGGTGCTGGCAAGGCCGAGCGTGATGCCATCGGGCGCCGACTTCGCGAGCCGCGTGACGCCGAGGATCGAGCCCGCGCCGCCGACATTCTCGACCACGAAGGGCTTGCCGAATTTCGCCTGCAGATGGTTCGAGACCATGCGCGCGAAGATATCGGCCGTGCCGCCGGCGGCGAAGGGAACGATCACCGTCACCTGCTTGGACGGATAGCCATCCTGCGCTTTCACCGGGGACGTCGCCAGCAGCATGACTGAGGCAAGAACAAGCCACATCGATCTCATCGAAGTTTCCTCTGTTTCACTGTGTTGTTGATTGGTGCCGCGGGCCGCGGGAGACGACTAGAACGCGACCTCGTACATATTGAGGATCGCATCCCGGCTCAAATCGCGCGGATTGTTGTCGAGCAGGCGGCGAATGGCGTGCGCCTCGTCGGCCATCACGCCGAGATCGTTCTTGGGCACGCCGAGCGCGGACAGCCGCATCTCGATGCCGAGATTCTTGCAGAACTCATAGCTGGCATCGAATGCAAGCCCGAGATCATTGCGTTCTGGCAGCCCCAGTGCACCCAGCACGGCGACTGTCTTCTCTTCCATCGCCGGCATGTTGAAAGAGAGCGTGTGCGGGAAGATCACCGCGCAGGCGAGACCGTGCGCAACGTGATGGCGCGTGCCGAGCGGATAGGCCACGGCGTGGCCCGCCGTCGTATTCACCGGCCCGAGGCAATAGCCGCCATAGAGCGAGGCCAGTGACAGCCCGGCGCGCGCCTCGCGGTCGCTGCCGTCAGTGACCGCGCGCTTGAGATAGCGTCCGACCAGCCGTGCGCCTTCGAGCGCATAGAGATCGATCGTCGGATGCGCCTTGCGGCTGGTATAGGCCTCGACGCAATGCGCCAAGGCGTCGACGCCGGTCGCCGCAGTCACTTCCTTCGGCACGGTCAAAGTCAGGTCAGGATCGACGATGGCGATATCGGCCATCATGAAGCGGCTCTGCACCGCCTGCTTGTTCTGGCTGACGGGATCGGTGACGAGCGCACGGGTGCCGGCCTCGCTGCCGGTGCCCGATGTGGTCGGGATCTGCATCAGTGCCACGTTGCGTCCGGCCACCTTCTCGGGCCCGACGATGTCGGCGAATGCTACCTCCTTCGTGCACATCACCGCGACCAGCTTGGCGAGATCCATCGCACTGCCGCCACCGAAGCCGACGACGAGATCGGGCTTGACCTCCTTCGCCATCGCCACCGCCTTCTCGAGATTGGGCAGGTCCGGCTCGGGCTTGACGTCGCCGAACACTTTCACCGCACCCGGCAGCGCCAGAGTGTCGACGCGGCGCGCATTGAACGGGTCGGAGATCACCAGCGGCCGCCTGGCGCCAATCCGCTCGGCGAAGCGCGCCGCGGCGGCGATCGTCCCGTTGCCGAACTCGAGGATGTTGGGACGTTGGATTTCGATAGGTGTGAAGGCGTTGGTCATCGTGCGTTCGATCTCATGATTTGGCTGTGGATGCGCCGGCGGCCAGCCGTTCGGCATAGTCGATCGCCTCGATCAGGCTGTGCTCGTTGGCGATGCCCTTGCCGGCGATGTCGAAGGCGGTGCCGTGATCCACGGAAGTGCGGATGATCGGCAGGCCCAGCGTGATGTTGACGCCGGAGAGCTCCTGCCAGCGGCCGGTCGCCGGATCGACCTGGAAGCCGAGCAGTTTTACGGGGATGTGCCCCTGATCGTGATACATCGCGACCGCGGCATCGAACTGGCCGGCACGCAGCTTGACGAAAATGGTGTCGCCGGGCACCGGGCCGACGACGTCGAGGCCATCGGCGACCGCTTTCGCAATCGTCGGCGCCGACACGTCGATATCCTGCCGGCCGAACAGGCCGCCCTCGCCGGCATGCGGATTGAGCGCGGCGATCGCGATCTTCGGCCTGGCAATGCCGAGCCGGCGCAACGCATCGTTGGTGAGATCGATCACCATGCGCAGCCGCTCCGGCGTCAGGCGCTTCGGCACGTCCTCCAGCGCGACATGGGTCGAGACATGGCTGACGCGCATGTTGCCGTGGGCGAGCAGCATCACCGAGCCGCGCACGCCGGTGAGATGCGCCAGCATCTCGGTGTGGCCAGGGAAATGATAGCCCGCCTTGTTGAGGGCCTCCTTGTTGAGCGGTGCGGTGACGATCGCCGCGGTGCGGCCGGCCTGCGTCAGACGCACGCCCTGCTCGATCGCCTTGTATGCAAAGCGACCGCCATCGGCGCTGAGCACGCCGGGCTTGATCGGATCGCCTTCAACGTCGGCTTGCAGGTAGCAGAGATTGGGCCATTCGCGATCGTCGGCCGTCACCTCCGGGATCGCAACGTCTGCGCCGAGCGCGGCCTTGGCGCCTTCCAGCGCCGCGCCGCTGCCGATGACGAGCAGGCGTAGATCGCCCTTCGCGATCCGCTCCTTCAGCCCGACGCAGGCCTTGACGATGATCTCCGGCCCGATCCCGGCCGGATCGCCCATGGTGATGGCAAGATGACGAGAGGTCATGTCGGACTCTCCATGCTGAGCAGATGATTGTCCCGGAGCAGGTCGCGCCACAGCCCGCTGGGACCGAATGCGCCGGATTTCGAGATGACGTCGACGCCGGACCAGCGCCCGCCTTGCAGGATCGAGCGCGGCAATCCGGGAACGATACGCCCCGTCACCTGGAGCGCATGCGTGCCAAGGGCAATACATGCGGCCTTCAAGGTCTCACCGCCGGCGACGACCAGCGTGCCGGGCGGATCGAGCGCCGCAATCAGCGACGCCATTTCGCGCGCGATCCGCCGCGCCGCTTCAGTGCGTGACAGGCCTTCAGCGAGAGCGAATTTGACCAGTGCCACCCGGTCGTCGCCCAGCTTGCGCTGGACGCGCGTCGCGCCCTCGTCTTCCGCAAGCGCAATCGTCGCCGCGCCGCACGCAGACAGCTGAGAGGCGGTGGCGGGCTGGTCGGAGCCGAACAGCCCCAGCACGGGCAACTTCAATTGGCCCGGCGCATCGGCACGGTGGCTGCGCGCAAGCGCGCCGGCCAACCCGCCGCTTCCGCACCACAGCACGGGCCCCGGCATGCGCCGTGCCATCTCGACGACGCGATCGAGGTCGATGTCACTCTCGGCATCGAATATCTGGACACCACCCTGCGACAGCGTCTCAGCCTGTCCCTGCCGTGCTTCGATGCCGCTCTGTCTCAATTGATCAAGCAAATTGTCGCCGACCCGATGCCACTCGCCTTGCACCGTGCGTGCGAATTGCTGGCCGCCTGCGGTGCGGCGTCCCTGATAATCGAACGCGGGCGCGACCACGCAGGAAGCCCAATGACCGCTGCGCAGACAGGCGCCGAGCTCGGCCGCCCAGGCACCACGCAGGAGGCTGTCGACCTTCTTGTAGGCGATCGTCGCTCCCTGAAGCCGCGGCGCCAACCGTCCCACGATCTCTACGCTCTCGGCCTTCGATCTCTCGCGAGTACCGCTGTCAATCGCGAGGCTGCCGGGGCCGAAGGTCGCGGGTGCTTCCGGCCAGGTGACGTCGAACGGTCCGCATAGGCCGACGAACTCCGCCGCGGTGTCCAGCGCACCGGTCAGATCGTCAGCAAGCAGCCGGACGCTCGTCATTGTCATCTCGCTCCCGCGGAAAAGATCTTACCGGGATTCATCAGGCCATGCGGATCGAGCAATTGCTTGATGTCGCGCATGAGCGCGATGTCGAGTGGATCGGTGACGCGGGCGAGCCGGCTGCGATTGGTGATGCCGATGCCGTGCTCGGCACTGATCGCCCCGCCCTGCGCTGCGGTCTCATCATCGACGATCTCATTGATTTGCGCCACCAGGGCCGCCGTCACATCCGGGTCTTGGCAATGCACCCGATCGATCAGGGCCACGACGTGGATATTGCCGTCGCCGATATGGCCGTGCATCACGACGTTCGCATGCGGCACGGCGGCCTTGATCCGCGCCTCGACATTGTTGACGAAAGCCGCCTGGCGCTCCAGCGGCACCACGCTGTCATGCGATACCACATAGCCGCTGCGCTTGTTGCCCTCGGACACGCTATGCCGGACAGCCCAGATCGCCTTCGCCTGCGCCAGATTGGAGGCCAATATGGCGTCCTCGGCGAGGCCCGCTTCCATGGCATCAGCAAGCACCGCGGCCAGCTGCTCGTTGAGGTCAACGCTTGCGAGGGTGTCGGTCAGCTCGACGATCAGATACCATGGCGCCGTCAGCTCGAACGGAATGGTGACATGCGGCACGGTCGCGGCGATCGCCTCGATCTGCGAGCGCGACATGATCTCGAGGCTCCCGAGCCGGTCGCCGACCGCGCCGCGCAGGCGCTGCATGACCTCGAGCGCCTGCTCGACGCCTTGCAGCTTCAACAGCGCCAGGGCCGAGCTGCGCGGCGGCGCGAACAGCTTCAGCACTGCCGCGGTGACGATGCCGAGCGTGCCCTCCGCGCCGATGAAGAGCTGCTTGAGCGCATAGCCCGTATTGTCCTTGCGCAATGCGCGCAGGCCATTGAAGACGCGGCCATCAGGCAAGACGACCTCCAGCCCGAGCACGAGATCGCGCGTCGGACCGTAGCGCAGCACGGCGGTGCCGCCGGCATTGGTCGAGATGTTGCCGCCGATCTGGCAGGAGCCCTCGGCGCCAAGGCTCAAGGGAAAGTAGCGATCGACGTCCCGCGCAGCGTTCTGCACCTCCGCGAGGATGCAGCCGGCCTCCACCGTGATGGTGTTGGCGAGCGGGCTGACGTCGCGCACGGCCCGCATGCGGTCGAGCCGGATCACGACATTGCCCGCGCGATTGTCGGGCGTCGCCGCCCCGCACATACCGGTGTTGCCGCCCTGCGGCACGATCGCCAGCCGCCTTGCGGCGCAGAATTTCACGACGGCGGCGACCTCGGCGGTCGAGCCGGGCTTCACCACAGCAACGGCGCGACCGTGATAGCGCCCGCGCCAGTCCACCACGTAAGGCTCCTGATCCGGCCCGGACGCGATGACGTACTTGTCGCCGACGATCGCGGCGAGCCCGGCCAACGCATCCTGGAAAGAATCGGACATCGGGTTCGCCTCGTCGTCCGTGGCCGTATCTAGACGGTGGCGGCAGCGAATGCCGCAGCATCCGCAAGCAGCTCTTTCACTTGGGCCGGCGGCAGGGATTCCAACGGCGGCCGCAGGCGCTGCCATCCGGCATGTCCGGTTCGCTCGGCAACGATCGCCTTCAGCGAGGCCATCTGCGGGAAGCGCGAGACCAGCTCGCGCGCCTTCACGATGCGCGCCTGTGCCGCCTTGAGCGCCACATCATCGTCGCTGTCGCGAAAATGCTTGTAGACATAAGCAAGGTCGCGCGCGACGAGATTGGAGGTCGCGGTGATGCAGCCCGCCCCGCCCTTGCGCAGCAGCGGCAGGAGCAGTGGATCTGCCCCGACGAGAACCGAGAAACCCGGAAAGCGCTCGACCATCGCGGTCATGTTGGCGAAGTTGCCGGAGGAATCCTTGATGCCGGTGAAGGTGGCCGGATAGGCCTTGCGCAGCCGCTCGATCAGCGCGTGCGAGATCGGCTGCGCCGACATCTGCGGGATGTGATAGAGCACGACCTTGAGCCTGGCATCGCCGATGCGCTGCACGACTTCGCTGTAGGACGCGTAGATGCCGTCGTCGCTGACGCCCTTGTAGTAGAACGGCGGCAGCATCACCACGGTGTCGACAGCGACCGAGAGCGCGTGACGCGTCAGCGCAATGGTTTCGGTGAGCGCGGCGACGCCCGTTCCGGGGAGAAGCCGCTGCGGCGCGATGCCCGCCGCTACCGCCGCCTCGAGCAGGAACATCCGCTCGGCCGCGGAAAAGGAGTTCGCCTCGCCGGTGGTGCCCAGCAGCGCGATGCCGTCGCAGCCTTCGTCCAGCAGGTAACGGCAATGCGCGACGAAGCGCGCATGATCGGGGGCGAGCTCGGCGTCGAGGGGCGTCAACGCGGCGGAGAACACGCCATGAGGGTGCAGCGATGATGTCGACAAACTTCCTCCGATCGTCAAATCGATATTGTTCGGATTGCGAACATTTGTTATGATCTGTCCCGTTGGTAAGATCAGGCTGCCGCCGCGTCAAGGGCAGCTGTCATGGCGGGCATTCGAGCATGGCAAAGGCTGAGAACAAGGCCGCAAAGCGTAAACCTGAAGCCACACCGACAAATCCAAAGAATTACGTCGCTTCCGTTGGCAAGGCGTTTGCCGTGCTCAAGAGTTTCACCAGCGAGGCCTTCGAGCTCACCCTGAGTGAGATCGCCGCACGGGCCGATCTCGATCGCGGGACAGCGTTCCGGCTGATCCAGACCCTGGTCGAACTCGGATATCTCCAGGCGGTTCCGCAGAGCCGCCGGTTCCGCCTCGGCGTTGCCTGCCTCGATCTCGGCTACACCGTGCTGTCGCACGGATCGCTGCGGACCATCGTCGAGCCGCTGCTGCGCGAGCTCGTGCCTGCGGTCGGCGATGCGGCCTCGCTCGGCATCCTCGACGGCGGCGACGTGGTCTATCTTGCCCGCGTCGGTGCCGGCCTCGATCGCCACAAGATGGATCGGCGGCCGGGCACCCGCATCCCCGCCTACAGCGCTGCGCTCGGCCACGTCATGCTGGCGCATCTGGCGCGCGACGAGCAGATCTCACGGCTTGAGTTGCGCCCCCGTGTAAAGCTGTCGGAGCGAACGCTCACCGACCTCGATGCCCTGCTCGCCCGGCTCGATCAGGTGAAGAAGAAGGGCCATGCCGTCTCCGACGGCGAGAACGCCTATGGCCTGCGCACGCTGGCAACGCCGATCTTCGACGCACAGGGTCTGGTGATCGCCGGATTGAGCGTCACTGTCGATGCGATACGGATGGACATGTCGGCCTTTCGCGATCAGGCGCTGCCGCGGCTGGTGCAGGTGACGAGCCAGGCGCAGGATCTCGCGATCAAGTCGGGATTGTCAAGCTGAGCGCGGTCGCGGCGACTAGATCACGAGGCGGTCGAAATCAGCGGCTACCCGGCTGTTCGGAAAGATCCTTGTCGCCTCCGCCAGGATCTCCTCGTCTTCGTAGCGCCCAGACATGTGGGTCAGCACGAGCTGCCCGACGTTATTCGCGGCCGCAAAGGAAGCCGCCTCCGCCGCGGTGAGATGGCCGTAATTCCGCGCGGTCGGTGCGTCGCGATCGAGGAACGTCGCCTCGATCACCAACATGTCGGCATTGGCAGCGTATTGCGACAGCCCCTCGGTGGTCTCGGTGTCGCCGATCACGACGAGCTTCCTGCCGCCGCTCGGCGGGCTGAGGACGTCTTCCGGATCGTCGGTTCGGTTGGCAAGCACGATCGGTCGGCCCGCGGCCAACTCGCCGCGCAAGGGACCGTCGGGGACACCAAGCGCGACGAGGCGGTCAGGCCGAAGATGACGGCGCGCGGGGCTTTGGAAGACGAAACCAAAACTGTCGGTGTCGCGATGGCGGACCGGAAAACAGTCGATTGTGAATTCATCGGCATCGATGACCCGTCCCGCGGTCAGCGGTGCGAACTTGACCGCGATCGGCGCCCTCCCCGCGCCCCATAGGCCTGCGAGCATGCGGATGATGATGTCGAGCGTTCCCAGTCCGCCGTGAATTGTCATCACGTCGGAGGTCTGCCGCAGGCCCAGGGTCGAGAACAGGCCGGGGATGCCGAGCACGTGATCGAGATGGGCGTGCGTCAGCAGGATGCGGTCGAGCCGCCGAAAGCCGACGCCGCTGCGCAGCAGCTGGCGCTGCGTGCCCTCGCCGCAGTCAATCAGGACACGCTTGCCTGCGGCTTCCACGAGGAGCGCCGGATGGTTGCGCTCCGCTGAGGGAACGCTTGCCGATGTCCCAAGAAATGTCAGGGCGAACATGGTCATCGATGTCCAGCGACCGCCCTTCTCCGCGACAATAGGGTGGACGGCCTTACCGTCCCCAATGCCACGCGAGCAGCAGTGCGTACAGGGCCATCGACGCGCCGTAGAGCGCGGCAAGCAGCGCGTAGCCCGCGATCTGGCGACTGATCGTCGCCTTCGGCGTCACCCACCAGTCGAGCGCCCTGAAGGCGGCTGGCACGAGCCACCAGCCAAGCAGCTGGGTGCTGACGAGATTGCCGACGAACAGCGACAGCCAAACCGGCACGCCGTGGCTGTCGATCAGCGGCCTGCCGATGAAATAGCCCCAAAGGTACACCACGGGATAGAGCACCAGGAGGACGATCAGGTTGCTCTTCCAGATCAGGCCCGCGCTTTGCTCCGGCGCCTGCGTCTTCCCCGTCGGGAACCAGAAATTGAAGCCGTAGCTCGCCCGCTTCACATTCATCCCGGCGTTGAAGCGCGCGCCCTCCTCGAGCAGCGTCTGCCGCAACGGCGAGTCGAGCCAGGCATTGAGGTTTGCATCGTTGTCGAACGACAGGATGATGATCCACTCGTCATGCAAGCCGGGAATCGGTCGCTCGATCTTGTGGCGCAGGAAGCCCTTGAACTCGGCTTCGGCGGCCTGGATGCTCTGCTGCCATTTCAGGAACGCATGCTCGAGCCCGTCGGGGACCTTGAAGGAGATGACGGCCGAGACCGCGCTGTCGCGCTGGACGCCGGTGTCGGGCAGGATGTGAACGTCCTCCGAACCGACGAAGAAGCGCTGCACGTCCGCGATCAGCTTCGCCCACACCTCGCTCTGAAGCCAGGCCCGCGCGGCGGCCGGGCTCGCAAAGCGCAGGATCGTCACCCAGTCCACATGCGCGGGCGGCTGTGGCGGTACCACCTCCTGGCCGAGGAAGCCGGGCCAGGCCTTGAGCACCTCGCCGACCTCACCGTTCCATCGCGCGAACGCGGCGAAGCCATCGTCCGCGATGCGGCGCTGGATGACGAGGGCGACCGGCTGGCCGGTTGTGTCAGGAGATGCGCTCATGAGCCGCCGTCTCAACCCTTCTTGTAGAGACGCTTGCCCATCACCCAGGTCTCATCGACGCAGCGGTCGTCGCCGACCATCATGACGGCAAATAGCATGCTCGCGGCCTCGTCCATCGTGCGCGGGCCGGCGCCGTCGGCGATCAGCGACTGGTGCCACGCTTGCGCGATCTGCCCGCCGTTCGGATCGAGTGCGACGAAATCGGCCTCCTTGCCGGGCTCGAAGTTGCCGAGCTTGTCGTCGATGTAGAGGCCTTCGGCGCCGCCGAGCGTGATCGACCAGAAACCGCGATAGGGCGAGAGCTTGTTGCGCTCGGCCTCGGCGATGTCCTTGCGCGCCGGATCGATGCTGCCGTCGAGCAGCGTGTTGTTGCACATGCCGACCTTGTAGGCGTCATCCAGCACGGAGATCATCGAGAAGCGGTTGCCGCCGCCGACGTCGGTGCCGAACGACATCTTCACGCGATGCTCAGGATCGGTGGCGCGGCCGAGCCGGAACAGGCCGCTGCCGAGGAACAGGTTCGAGCACGGGCAGAACACCACCGCCGCGCCCTTCTTCGACATGCGGCGGAACTCATTGTTGGAGAGGTAGACGCCGTGGCCGCCGGAGAACTTTGGACCGACCAGGTCGAACTTCTCGTAGACACCGAGATAGTCCTGGCAGTCCGGATGCTCGACCAGAACGCCGCTGCATTCGGCCGGGTTCTCGGAAATGTGGGTGTTGACCCAGCAATCCGGATGCTCGTGCTTGAGGCGCTGGCACATTCTCAGCAATTCCGGCGAGGCGCCGAAGGCGAAGCGCGGCGTGATGGCGTAGAGGTTGCGGCCCTTGTTGTGGTACTGCGCAATCAGCCGCTTGCTGTCGCGGTAGAAATTCTCGGGGGTATCGATGAAATCGGCCGGCGCGTTGCGATCGATGCCGGTGAGGCCCGCGATGACCCGCATGTTGCGCCGGCTCGCCTCCTCGAACAGCTCTTCGGTCGAGACCGGCGAGGAGCTGGTGAAGGCCTGGCAGGTGGTGGTGCCGGACGCCAGCAGCGCGTCGAGGAAACGCTTCACGCCATCGCGCGCGTAGTTGCGATCCCGGTATTTGAGCTCTTCCGGATAGACCCACTTCTGCAGCCACGGCAGGAGCTGCTCGCCATAGGCCCCCAGCACGCGGGTCTGCGGCAGATGGATGTGGCCGTCGATGAAGCCGGGGACGATGATGCGGTCCTTGATATGGGTGATCTCGACGCCCGGATACGCGGCGGCGATCTTGTCATAAGGGCCGAACGCCTTGATCACACCGTCAGTGACGACCATAAGGCCATCGTGGTGGAAGCGCGCAGCCGCCTGCTCGTTGCCGATATGCTTCCAGGGATCGTCGACGAAGTCGAAGAACGTGCCGCGAATACCAACGGTGGTCATGAGAATTTTCCTTCCTTAAGTCTGTGTGGCGTGGCGTGCCGAAGGCAGCGAGATCGCAAGCAGCGCGCCCGCGACTGCACAAAGGCCGAGATAGAGCCATCCTATTGGCGCCTGCGTCGCTTCAGGCAGCACCGCCGCGACCGCCATGGCGCCGCTCACCGCGAGATAACAGAGCGCGCTGATGAGGCCGCCGATCAAGCCGTGGTCGCGCTCGAACAGGCCGAGCGCCATGCCGTACATCATCGGGCACAGCACGCCGCAACCGCCGAGCACCAGCGCGCCGCCGATCGTGATCGACATGACATCGAGGCCGAGGGTCATGCCTGTCGCGGTCAGGACCACCGCACCGGCAAGAAACAGCGCGAAGGCGCCGAAGCCCAGCATGCGGGCCGGCATGAAGCGCGCGAAATGCGCGCAGCCGAGTTCGCCGGCGAGATTGACGCCGCCAAGGCCGAGCGCCACGAGGCCGTAGATGGCCGCCGAATAGCCGAGGCCGGTCTGGTAGAAGAACGGCGCGACCACGCCGAACGCCAGTTGCGCGCTGGCCGCGGCAGCAAAGACCAGCACGAAGGCCAGGAAGCCCGGACGCACGAGCGCATCGCGCAAGATGCCGGCGGTGCGGCGCGGATCGAACGGCGCGCGCCGCTCGGCCGGCAATGTTTCGGGCAGAAGGAATACGACGATCGTGGCGACGATCGCAGCGGCGATGGCGATGACGACGAAGACACCGCGCCAGGACGTCAGCTCGACGATGAAGCCACCGGCTGCCGGCGCCAGCACTGGCGCAAGCCCCCAGGCCGCACCTAACAGGCCGGAGATCGCGGTGAGCTCGCGGCCGCGAAAGCAATCAGCGGCGACCGCATAGGCGACGACAAGACAGGTGCAGCCGCCGATGCCTTGCAGGAAACGCAAGCCCAGCAGCAGCGAGGCGCTGGTGGCGAATGCACAGGCGATGCTCATCGCGATCAGCACCGACAGCCCTACGAGCAGAACGTTGCGGCGGCCGAGCGTGTCGGAGGCGATGCCGACGGGCACCAGTGCCAGACTCATGCCGAGCATGTAGGCGGTGACGGTGTTCTGCATCGACGCCGCATCGGCGGCGAGATCCACCACCATCTGCGGCAGGCCGGGCGTATAGGCATCGAGCGGAAGCTGGCTGAATGGCACGACACACAACAGGATCGGCACGATCCCACCCTTGGCGCGACGGGCGTCCGAAGCAAGTGCAGTCATGGCTTACGCCCCCTCGATGTTCGCAGGCCCATCTTTTCGTGCGCGCAATGAGAGGCGACGATGCAGGTTGCGGAGCTTGACGCGCGGAGCGTGCCAGAACTGTGTGTAGAAACTCTTAGGAGGTCACGTGGCGATACGGATTCTGACAGCTGAGGCGGCAGCTGGACATCGATGGCAAGCTATACAACCATTCCGATGCGTGCTTCATCTGGGCCGACCCCGCCTCGACCTGCGGATTGCCGGCAACCGTCGTTCCAATCGAGCACACGCCGTCAGGCCTGCCGATCGGCGTCCAGATCATCGGGCCGTATCTGGAGGACCGCACGAGGATCGCGCTGGCTGGGCTGATCGAGCGCGAATTCGGCGGTTTCGTCCCGCCGCCGATACTGCCTTCAACGCAATCCGCGCGATGACAAAAGCTGACTACGTTCTGCCGGCGGACTGCGCCTCGACCGCCTGCACGGCGACGCTCGCAACCTGCCGCAGCGCTTCGCGGTCCGCGCCGGAGGACGCCATCACGCCCATGCCGACCGACACGGCCGAGACGTAGCGCGCGAGTGCGGCAGGATCCGAACTCTCCTTCAGATCGCCCTCCGCCTTGGCGCGGACGAAACGCTCGCGGAGCTGGTCTTCGTTCTGGGCGCGGCGGGCGGCCAGCTCGAACGGGACGTTTTCGGAGCCGGTGCCGCAGGCGATGCCGCCTTGCACGAGCAGGCAGCCGGGCGGATTGGCGGGATCGGTCTGCTTGTCGGCGATGCCCATCAGCATCCGCTCGGCGACGGCGCGGGCAGTCGGCGCTGCCACCACCTCGTCCATCCAGGCGCCGCGCAGCTTGGTGTAGCGGTCGAGCGCGGCCTTCAGCAGGCCTTCCTTGTTGCCGAAGCAGGCGTAGAGGCTGGGCGGGTTGATGCCCATGGCCTCGGTGAGCTGGGCGATGGTCGCGCCCTCATAGCCATGGCGCCAAAACACTTCCATCGCCTGATCCAACGCCATTTCGGCGTCGAATTCGCGGGGGCGTCCCATGCCCATGTACCTACCTCCTCGGAATTCGCGTTCTGCCTGAGGCTTAGCGCCGAATCCTAACTATTTGTTCTAATTCTACTTTCCCAGGGTCTTCCAATTCTTGCGGTATGCCGCTACAATTTTCTTAGTGAACGGTACATAAGTATCTTGCGCTGCGGTATCCAGCTCCACATCTGTAGTGAACACTACATATCTGGAGCGCGCAAATGCACCCCTCCCAAAATACCTCCCGCACCGGCCGTTTCAGCCGCCTTCTGGGTGGCGTCGCCATCGTGGGCGCCCTCGCTGCGGCCGGCTCGATTGCAACCGGCCGCTATTTTCATGCGGCGCAAGCGACCGCACCGGCGGCCGCGGCTGAACAGGCTGTCTCCGTCACCGTCGCGATGATCGAGCCGCGGCAGACCGTGCTGTGGGACGATTTCTCCGGCCGGCTCGAGGCCATCAACCGCGTCGAGCTCCGCCCGCGCGTCGCGGGTGCGATCCTGTCGGCGAACTTCACCGAAGGCGCGCTGGTGAAGGCCGGCGACGTGCTGTTCAAGATTGATCCCGCCCCTTATGCGGCCGAGGTCGACAAGGCTGCGGCCCAGCTCGAGGCTGCGAAGGCCCGGGTCGTTTTCACCCAGAGCGAGCTCGAGCGCGGCGCGCAGCTCGTCGGCAACGCCGTGGTCACCCGGCGCGACTACGACCAGCGCGACAATGCCCATCGTGAAGCTATCGCCAACGTCAAGGCGGCCGAGGCGACGCTCCAGACCGCAAAGCTCAATCTCGACTACACCGAGGTGCGCGCGCCCGTGTACGGCCGCGTCGGCAAGATCGAGGTCACCGTCGGCAATCTCGTCGCCGCCGGCACCGCGTCCCCGGTATTGACCTCGCTGGTCTCGGTCAATCCGATCTATGCCTCGTTCGATGCGGACGAAGAGGTTGTGCTGCGCGCGCTGAACTCGATCGCAGATAGCACCGGCCAACGTGGCAAGCTCGACCAGATTCCGGTCGAGATGACGACCTCGGGCGGCCTCTCGGCCAAGGGCCACATCCAGCTCATCGACAACCAGGTTAACGGCCAGAGCGGCACGATCCGCGTTCGCGCGGTATTCAAGAACGAGGACGGGCGTCTCATCCCCGGCCAGTTCGCCCGCGTGCGCATGGGCCAGCCGAAGCAACAGGCGCTGGTGATGATCGATGAGCGCGCGATCGGCACCGACCAGGACAAGAAGTTCGTGATGGCGGTCAGCGACGACAGCCGCGCGGTCTACCGGCCGGTTACCCTCGGTGGCGCCGTCGACGGGCTTCGCATCGTCACCGCGGGCCTGAAGTCCGGCGACCGCATCGTCGTCAACGGTCTGCAGCGCGTGCGTCCCGGTGGCCTCCTCAAGACGGAGGTGGCAGCGATGGGTGCGCGTGGGCAGCAAGCTTCCAACCACAGCAACCAGGACGTGGTGCAACGTTAAATCAGGTCATTCCGGGGCGCGACGAAGTCGCGAACCCGGAATCTCGAAGTTACCGACTCTGATCACTTCACCTCTGGATTCCGGGTTCGCGCGCGTTGCGCGCGCCCCGGAATGACGGGAGAGCTGTCGGAGAACCGCAGGATATTGCCCAGGGGCAAAGTCATGAATCTCTCAAAATTCTTCATCGATCGTCCGATTTTCGCCGGCGTGCTGTCGGTCCTGATCTTCCTCGCCGGCCTGATTTCGCTGTTCGCGATGCCGATCTCGGAATACCCCGACGTCGTGCCGCCCTCAGTCGTTGTGCGCGCGACCTATCCCGGCGCCAACCCCAAGGTGATTGCCGAAACGGTGGCAACCCCGATCGAAGAGCAGATCAACGGCGTCGAGAACATGCTCTACATGTCGAGCCAGGCGACCACCGACGGCGCCATGACGCTGACGGTGACGTTCCGGCTCGGCACCGACCCCGACAAGGCGACGCAGCTGGTGCAGAACCGCGTGCAGCAGGCCGAGCCGCGCCTGCCCGCCGTGGTGCGCCAGCTCGGCATCATCACCAAGAAGTCGTCGCCCGACCTCACCATGGTCGTGCATCTCTTGTCGCCGAACGGCCGCTACGACATGACGTATTTGCGCAACTATGCCGTGCTCAACGTCAAGGATCGCCTGGCGCGGATCGACGGCGTCGGCGACGTCCAGCTCTATGGCGCCGGCGACTATTCGATGCGGGTCTGGGTCGATCCGCAGAAGGCCGCCGAGCACGGCCTGACCGCGAGCGATATCGTGAGGGCGATCCAGGCGCAGAACGTCGAGGCCGCCGCCGGCGTCGTCGGCTCCTCCCCGAACGTGAAGGGCATCGATCTCCAGCTCTCGGTCAATGCAGAGGGACGGCTTGCGAACGAGGAGCAGTTCGCCGACATCGTGGTCAAGACGGGCGGGCGCGGCGAAGTGGTGCGGCTGCGTGACGTCGCACGCATCGAGCTCGGCGCCTCGGAATACGGCCTGCGCTCGCTGCTGGACAACAAGCAGGCAGTGGCGATCCCGATCTTCCAGGCGCCGGGCTCCAACGCGCTGCAGATCTCCGACAACGTCCGCGCCACGATGGCCGAGATCAAGAAGAACATGCCGGAGGGCGTGTCCTACCAGATCGTCTACGACCCCACCCAATTCGTACGCTCCTCGATCGAAGCCGTCATCCACACGCTGCTGGAAGCGATCGCGCTGGTCGTGCTGGTCGTGATCCTATTCCTGCAGACCTGGCGGGCCTCGATCATTCCGCTGCTCGCCGTGCCCGTGTCGATCGTCGGCACGTTTGCGGTGATGCACGTGTTCGGCTTCTCCATCAATGCGCTCAGCCTGTTTGGCCTGGTGCTCGCCATCGGCATCGTCGTCGACGACGCCATCGTCGTGGTCGAGAACGTCGAGCGCAATATCGAGGCCGGGCTGTCGCCGCGCGATGCCACCTATCAGGCCATGCGCGAAGTGTCGGGCCCGATCATCGCGATTGCGCTGGTGCTGATCGCGGTGTTCGTCCCCCTCGCCTTCATCTCCGGCCTCACCGGGCAGTTCTACAAGCAGTTCGCGCTGACGATCGCGATCTCGACGGTCATCTCCGCCATCAACTCGCTGACGCTGTCGCCGGCCCTGTCGGCGCTGCTGCTCAAGGGATACAACGAGCCGAAGGACAAGCTGACGATCGTCATGGAGAAGAGCCTTGGCTGGTTCTTCCGCCGCTTCAATCGGGCGTTCACCTACTCCTCGGAGAGTTACAGCGGCACCGTCACCAAGGTGATCTCGGGCAAGGCCGCGGTGATGGGCCTCTATGTGGTGCTGGTCGGCCTCACTGCCCTGCTGTTCCAGCAGGTGCCGAGCGGCTTCGTGCCGGGACAGGACAAGCAATATCTGGTCGGCTTCGCCCGCCTGCCCGATGGTGCCACACTCGATCGCAGCGAAGAGGTGATCCGCAACATGAGCGACATCGCGCTGACCCAGCCCGGTGTCGAGAGCTCGGTCGCCTTCCCGGGTTTGTCGATCTCCGGCTTCACCAATTCATCCAATGCCGGCATCGTGTTCTCGACGTTGAAACCGTTTGACGAGCGCAAGGATGCCGCGCTCAGCGGGCCCGCGATCGCGGCCGAGCTGAACAAGAAATATGCCGGCATCCAGGAGGCCTTCATCGCCATGTTCCCGCCGCCGCCGGTCAACGGCCTCGGCACCATCGGCGGCTTCAAGCTGCAGATCGAGGACCGCGCCGGCCTCGGTTATGACGCGCTGAACGAGGCGACAAAAGCATTCATGGCGGCGATGCAGAAAGCGCCTGAGATCGCCGGTGTGTTCTCGAGCTTCCAGGTCAACGTGCCCCAGCTCTTCGCCGACATCGACCGCACCAAGGCGCTTCAGCTGGGCGTGCCCGTGACGGAGGTGTTCAACACGCTGCAGATTTACCTCGGCTCGTACTACGTCAACGACTTCAACAAGTTCGGCCGCACCTACTCCGTCCGAGTCCAGGCTGACGCGCCGTTCCGCGCTCGCGCCGACGACATCAGGCAATTGAAAGTGCGCTCGTCCTCGGGCGACATGGTGCCGCTGTCGGCGCTGCTCAATATCCGCCAGAGCGCGGGGCCCGAGCGCGCCATCCGCTACAACGGCTTCCTGTCATCCGACATCAACGCCGCGGCTGCGCCAGGCTTCTCCTCGGGCCAGGCGCAGGAGGCGGCGACGCGGATCGCGGCGGAGGTGCTGCCGCCCGGCTTTGCCTTCGAATGGACCGACCTGACCTATCAGGAGTTCATCGCCGGCAATTCCGGCATCTGGGTGTTTCCGCTGGCGATCTTGCTGGTGTTCCTGGTGCTGGCCGCGCTCTATGAGAGCCTGACCCTGCCGCTCTCGATCATCATGATCGTGCCGATGGGGTTGCTCGCTGCGATGTTCGGCGTCTGGATCTCCAAGGGCGACAACAATGTCTTCACCCAGATCGGCCTCATCGTGCTCGTCGGGCTGTCCGCCAAGAACGCGATCCTGATCGTCGAATTCGCGCGCGAGCTCGAATTCGCAGGCCGCACGCCGATCCGCGCCGCGATCGAGGCGAGCCGCTTGCGGCTGCGTCCGATCCTGATGACGTCGATGGCGTTCATCATGGGCGTGCTGCCGCTGGTGCTCTCGACCGGTGCCGGCTCGGAGATGCGGCGGGCCATGGGCGTCGCCGTGTTCTCCGGCATGATCGGCGTCACGGTGTTCGGCCTGTTCCTGACACCGGTGTTCTATGTGCTGCTCAGAACCGTCACCGGCATGAAGCCGCTGACGCATCACGGCAGCGACATCAGCGCGGCGCCGGTTCAGGGGCCTGCCGAATGAATCAACGCGAGTCCCGCCGCGGCACGATGGCGATGGGAGTAAAGGTGTAAACTTCCTCGCCGTTCTGGTTGAACATGGTCCATTTCACCAGCGCGACACCCTGCGGCTTCGACTTGGACGGCGTCAGGCTCATGACCTCGCCGACCAGATGCAGGCGGTCGTTGGGCCGCACCGGCATCGTCCAGCGCAGGCCATCGACCCCGGCGCCAATCAGCGGATGCGGGCCGAACGGGCGGGTCTGGATCGCAAGGTTCATGGCGATCGCGGCGGTGTGCCATCCCGAGGCGGCAAGCCCCTTGAACAGGGTCGTCTTGGCGGCCTCGTGATCGAGATGCATCGGCTGCGGATCGAACTCGGCGGCGAAGCGCTTGATGTCGGCCTCGGTGACCAGAACTTCGGGGGACTTGAACCGCATTCCGACGGTGAGATCATCGAACCACTCGACCTGCGCCATGATTCTGCCTCGCAATATAATGCGCCGCTCCCGGGGAGACGGCTTAAACGGCTTGAGCGATAGCGGGATATAGCGGGCCGGCAGCGCACAAACCAGCACAGGGTTCCGCGCGAAACCCCTTTCCCGGTGCGACGAAACACGCCTGAAACAGATGGCCAGTTAAGTGGTTGTCAAAATAAATAAAGGGACGGCCACCATGCAGTTCATTCTCGACCTGATCTACGACTATTCCTGCTGCCAAAACCTCGTTGCCCTGCCGCTGCGGGAGGACGAGCTATGATTGAGCTGATCTCAGCCCTGCTCGCCCTTTGCAGCATCGGCGTCTTCGCGGCGCATGCGTTGGACGCCTACCGCACCACGCACTCCTGACTGCCTTGCCCTTCCCGGCCTAGAAAGGCCGCCGGTAGAAGTGCTCGGAATGCGTGGCCGGCGGAAACCGGTTGGCGAGCGCAAGCGCTCCCCTTTCGTCGGTCTCGAGCGCGATCTTTTGCGCCAGCATCACGTCGCCCGGCACCAGGAAGCCTGACGGGACGAAGCACCACCCCATCGTCGCGTGGCCTTCATCGTCGATCTCGTGGACGTTGGCGGCCGTGCCGTAGTGGATGCGATACGTCCTGCCGGTGTCGCTGCCGACGACGTCGAAATACCGGTGCTGCTCGAACTGCGCGCGCTGCGCCGGCGTCAGCCATTCGGCCAGAAGCCGGCGGCCGCGGGCATCCGGCGTGTTCTCGCCGAAGAAGCGGCGATAGAGTTCACGCAGCGCATGCAGACGCGCACGCGCCGGTGCGCGGAGCCAAACTGCCGCGATCATGAGCGGCTCAGATCAGCCGCCGACCAGGCGGGGAAAGAACAGCGTTTCCTGCGCGGTCGGATCGAACGATCTGATGCGGGTGACTTCGCCGGGCCCGGTTCGAAGAGCCGCGGTAAAGCCGGCTCCGGTCAGCTCCCGAAAGCGCCGTTCGGCTCGCGCCAGCGCTTCGGCATTGCCAGGATCAAACTCGTGGCGCGTATCGCCCGTCTGGTCCATCACGATCTGGGTAGCCATGTTGAGTCTCCTCATGCCCAGCCCTGAACTTGATCAAAGCAAACCTCATGCCGTCGGTTCCCGATGGCAACAACTTTCTCGCGCCGGCGCATCACGCCTTGCTGAGCAGCCGCAAGCGCGATGAGATCGTCATCGCGCTTTAGGCTATTGTTTAAGCATGATCTTTCCCGAAAAACCGCTGCACACTTTTCGCTGGCGCGGCCTTCGGGTCCGGATCATGCTCTAGCGCGAGGCCGCGGCGGCCCCGCCCTCGTCGATCTGCCGGCCCATCAGCGCGATTGCCTTCTGATAGACGCCTGCGGCATTCCAAGCCTCGATGGCGGCGAAATTCGGCTCGCTCGGCTGGTATCCGGCTCCCGCGCGCCAGCCATGGGCTTTGAGGAAATTCGCCGTCGAGTTTAGCGCATTCGCAGCAACTTCGAGATTGCCGGTGCCGTAGGCCAAAATGTTCTTGGGCATGAACTGGGTCTGGCCGACCTCGCCATGCATGGAGCCTCGGGTCGATCCCGACAGCGTGCCGCGGTCGATCAGCTTCAAGGCGGCATAGAGCTGGTCGGTAAAGAATTCGGGACGGCGGCAATCATACGCGAGGGTCGCGATCGACGACAGCATATTCTGGTTGCCGCGCTGACTGCCGAAGCCGGTCTCCATGCCCCAGATCGCGATCAACGGCCCGGGCGGGACGCCATAGCGCTGCTGGATCGAGGCGAACAAGGCGGCCTGCGACTGCTTGAGCTGCCGGCCCTTGGCGACGATGGTGGTGGCGCCGCGCTTGGCCAGGAACTGGTCGAGCGTCAGCGAAAAGCTGCGCTGGCCGCGGTCGGCCGCGATGGTGGCGCTGGCGTAATTGGTCTGCATCAGCGCCGACAGTGCGGTGGGGCCGATGCCCTTGCCCTGCGCCTCCGCGCTGAACTCACGCTTCCAGGCCTCGAAGCCGGCCGGCGAGCTGCCGCATTGCGCGGCCTCGGCGGAGGGTGCCAGGCAGCCGAGCAGCGTCATTGCGCCCAAAACCGCTCCCGCAACAGCCCTGCCCCTGATCATACCCAAGCTCTCCTGTCCTGTACCGTTCGGCAGCGCAATCTTACCCGGTGGAACGCGCCGACTCCATGGCCTGATCATAGGACAATTCAAGGCCTTCCAGATTGCCTTCCTTGCGCCATTTGTCGAGCAGCCGCAGGAATGCCACCGGCCCGCGCCAATATTGGCTGTTTCTTGCCGCGATCGGATCGAATACGCCTTCGTTGTTGTAGTAGCCCGGCGTACATTCGGCGAGATAGGTCTGCCGGCCGAGTGCCGCCTTGACGACCTCGTCGACCCAGGCGGTCTCCGCAACGAGCGTCGGCTCCAGGGTGCGCGCCTTGCGCTCGCGGGCCTCCTTGATGACATAGGCGATATGCTGCGACTCCTCGTCGATGATGTGCGGGAAGTTGGCGCTCTGGCCGGCTTGCACCGTGACGATCAGGAAGCAGTTCGGGAAGCCGCGGCTGTAGAAGCCGTGCAGCGTCATGACGCCGCCCTGCCAGCGCTCGGACAGGCTCGTGCCGTCGCGGCCATAGACCTCGAAGCCCATGCGGCGCGCGTAATCGGTGCCGACCTCAAAACCGCTGGCATAAATCAGGCAGTCGAGCTCGTAGGCCTTGCCGTCGACGACGACGGCATTCTCGGTGATGCGTTCGACGCCCTGCCCCTTGGTATCGACGAGATGCACGTTGGGACGATTGAAGGTATCGAGATATTCGTCGTGAAAGCACGGTCGCTTGCAGAACGCCTTGTACCAGGGCTTGAGCGCAGCCGCGGTCGCCTCGTCCTTGACCACCGCGTCGACGCGGGCGCGGATCTCCTCCATCTTGCGGTAGTCGGCCTGCTCGATCACCTTCAGCGCCTCCTCCAACGAGGTCACCGGCTGCTTCTGGCGGCGCGGCGCCAGCAGGATCTCGCCGAGCAGGCCGGTCCAGCCGTCCTGCACCAGATCCTGTTCGAACGGCTCGCCTGAAATCACCGACGTAAAATTGTCCATGCGTTCGCGCTGCCAGCCAGGCTTGAGGCTCTGCGCCCAGGCCGGATCCGTTGGCCGGTCGCCGCGAACGCCGATCGCGGACGGCGTGCGCTGGAAGACATAGAGCTCCTTCGCCGAACGGCCGAGATGCGGCACGCATTGCACGGCGGTGGCGCCGGTACCGATGATGCCGACGCGCTTGTCGGCGAGACCGGTCAGACCACCATCCGCATTGCCGCCGGTGTAGCCGTAGTCCCAGCGACTGGTATGAAAGCTGTGGCCTTTGAACGTCTCGATGCCGGGAATGCCCGGCAGCTTCGGACGGCTCAGCGGACCTCCGGCAAGAATGACGAATCGTGCACGGATGCGGTCGCCCCGATCGGTCTCGACCAGCCAACGTGCTTCCTGCTCCTGCCATGTCATCCGCGAGATGACGGTCTGAAACAGCGCGCGCTCATAGAGCCCGAAATGACGGCCGATGCGGCGCGAGTGCTGGTAGATCTCCGGCGCCCGGGCGTATTTGCGCACCGGCATGTAGCCGGTTTCTTCCAGGAGCGGCAGATAGATATAGCTCTCGGTATCGCAGGCGGCACCGGGATAACGATTCCAGTACCAGGTGCCGCCGAAATCGGAGGCCTTTTCCACGATACGAAAATCCGCGATGCCGGCCTCGCGCAACCGCGCGCCACACAACAGACCGCCGAAGCCGCCCCCGACGATGAGCACTTCGGTCGCTTCGCTGACAGCTGCGCGCGCAAATCCGGGATCGGCCCAGGGGTCGTCGAGATAGCGGCTGAACTCGCCTGTGACCTCGACATATTGCGTCTTGCCCTCGGCGCGCAGACGACGATCGCGCTCGTCGCGATAGCGGGCACGGAGAGCGGAAACATCGACCGTAGATGCGCCGGTTGTGCCGGTCTTGTGTCTTTCCGCTGACATCCATCTCCTCCACCGCGAACGCTGCTTCGCCGGCAGCTGACATCACGTTAGCTCTGAAAAAGCGCTGCGTGCAATCACGCTCGCTGTTTTTTGCGTGAACGCCGCGTGACGTTCCGCTAACCTTCCGCGCAAATCATAAGCCTACGCCACGCAACGACGCGGCATTCGGAGGAGACCATGCAGGGATTGATGATGGACATGCCGCTTCTGATCAGCGGCTTGATCCAGTATGCGGCCGACTATCACGGCGAGGCCGAGATCGTCGCGCGCGAGATCGAGGGTGACATCCATCGCTACACCTACGCGGACGCGCATCCGCGCATCAAGCGCATGGCGCTCGCGTTGAAGCGGCTCGGCATGAATCCCGGCGACCGCGTCGGCACGCTGGCCTGGAATACCCACCGCCATTTCGAGATGTTCTACGCCGCGCCGGGCATGAGCTATGTGCTGCACACCATCAACCCGCGGCTGTTCCCCGAGCAGCTGGTCTACATCATCAACCACGCCGAGGATCGCCTGCTGTTCATCGACCGTGCCACGCTGCCGATCGTCGAGGCGATCGCGCCGCAGCTCAAGACGATCGAGGCCTATGTCGTGATGTCCTCGCGCGAGCGGATGCCCGAGACGAAGCTCGCAAGCGTGCATTGTTACGAAGAGCTTCTGGAGAAGGAGAACGATGCCGGCTTTGCCTGGCCCGAGTTCGACGAGAAGTCCGCCTCGACGATCTGCTACACCTCGGGCACGACGGGCAATCCCAAGGGCGTGATCTACTCGCACCGCGCCGCGATCCTGCAGACCATGACGTGCTGCAGTTTCGACTTCCTGCCGGGCCACGGCGAAGGCGTGCGCGAGGTGATGATGCCGATGGCGCCGCTGTTCCACGGCAACGGTTGGAACATGCCGTTCACCGCGCCCTACACCGGCTCCAAGCTGGTGCTGCCGGGCCGCAACTACGAGCCCGACAAGCTGTACGAGCTGCTCGAGGGCGAGAAGGTGACGCTGTCGGCGGGCGTGCCGAGCTTCTGGCTGATCCTGCTCGACTGGCTCGGCCGCACCGGCAACAAATTCTCGACGCTCCGCGCGACGCTGTCATCGGGCTCGGCGCCGCCGCGCGCGATGGTCGAGAAGCTCAAGCGGGAGTATGGCATCGACTATATCCAGGCCTGGGGCATGACCGAGGCCTTGGGCTGCTCGATGCCCGGCTTGCGGCCCGGCTCGGAACACCTCAGCGAGAAGGAGAAGTTCGATCGGCGCCAAGTCTCGGGCCGCGCCTGTTTCGGCACCGCTTTGCGTATTGTCGACGACGCCGGCGTTGAGCTGCCGCGGGACGGCAAGACCGTCGGTCATCTGCGCGCCCGTGGCCCCTGGGTCGCCTCCGGCTACATGAAGTTGGACGAGGGCCTCGACCGCGACGGCTGGCTGATCACTGGCGACATGGCCCTGATCGACGGTCAAGGCCACGTCACGCTGACCGACCGTTCCAAGGACGTGATCAAGTCCGGCGGCGAGTGGATCTCCTCGATCCAGCTCGAGGACATCGCGCTGTCCCATCCCGACGTGCTGCAAGCGGCTGTGGTCGCGATCAGCCACGAGAAATGGCAGGAGCGCCCCCTGCTCCTCGTCGTCCGCAAGAAGGGCGCGACCGTCGATGGCAAGACGCTGCTCGACCACATGCGTCCGAAGATCGCGAGCTGGTGGATCCCGGACGCCGTCGAATTCCTGGACGAATTCCCGATGACCGGCACCGGCAAGGTGCTGAAATCGGCGCTGCGCGAAAGATTCAGGGGCTATAAGATCGCGTGAGATCCATGCCGTCGTCGAGGGGCTGAAGCCGCCCTCTTCCCTAAGGGAGAGGGCACAGTCACATCCAGACTAACTGCGACGCGCCCTCTTCTCAGTTCACCACATACACATCAGGATCGGCGCTCGAGCTCGGCTTCTTGAAGGCGTTGCGCAAGGCTGATGACATCGGGACGTTGTAGTTGAGGCCGTTCGGCGGTGTCGGCGATTGCAGCCACTTCTTGTAGAGTACCTCGATCTCGGGGCTGGCATAAAGCTCCGCGGTTGCGCGATCGGCGAGCGCCTTGAATGGCGCATCCTCTCGTCGCAGCATGATGCCGTAAGGCTCTGGTTTGGAGAACGCCTCCTCGCTGATCATGAACGCTTGCGGCTCCTTCGAGCGCGCGATCGCGACCGCGAGCTGGACGTCGTCCAGTGCATAGGCCTGGGCACGGTCGGTCTCCAGCAACAGGAAGGCCTCGGCCTGGTCCTTGGCCGGCATGATGTTGATGCCGAGGTTGCGGTCGGTGTTGACCTTGGCGAGCTGCGTCAGGTTGACCGAGCCGGCGACCGCCGTGACCGCCTTGCCCTTGAGATCGTCGATGGTGTTGATTTTTGCGGCCTTCTTGGCCGCGAACCGCGTCGCACTGAGGAAATGCGTGTTGGTGAAGGCGACCTGCTTCTGACGGTCGGCATTGTTGGTGGTCGCCGAGCAATGCAGGTCGAGCGTGCCGTTGACCATCAAGGGGATCCGGTTCGACGAGGTCACGGCGAGATAATCGACGGCGATGTCGGGCATGTTGAGCTGCTTCTTCACGGCGTCGACGATCCTGAGGCAGATGTCCATGGCAAAGCCGACCGGCTTCTGGTTGCCGTCGAGATAGCTGAACGGGACCGAGGCCTCCTGATAGCCCAGCGTGATCTTCCTGGTCTCCTTCACCTTCTGGAGCGTGCCCGTGAGGTCTTCGGCTGAGGCAGCGGCGGCAAGACAGCTCACGGCCAGAAGAATGGTGGGAAGACGCATCGGAGAGCTCCTCAAGGGGGTCATCGACTGGTGTCGAGACGCAATCGCGGAGCTGATAGCGCATAGATGCATCGGGCGCCAGACGAGGCAGGGCTTACCAGCTATCGACTATTTATATACATCCGGGTCGAGGACGGGCGCCTCATTGACAGGTCAGCTGCTGCTCGAACCAGTCCTCCAGTCGTTCCGACAGGGGCTGCCACATCCGCTGGAAGCCTTCGAGCTTGCCGAAATTGGCGCGGTACATGGCCCGCAACTCCTGTTCGACGCCCGGCAGATCGACGCCCACGCAGACCCCGTCCCGCGCGATGGTCTTGCCGGCGACGACGACCTCCTTCACCAGGGACGCATTGCCGCGCGCGAACAGCAGCGCCATGGGATCGACCGGCATGATCTGGTCTCGATCCAGTCGGTCGAGATCGATCACGACGTAGTCGGCCGGATTGCCAGCGACGAGCTCCCCGCTCCCCGGCGCGCCGGTGGCGCGGCGTCCGTTGCGGATGGCGAGCGCGAATAGCTCGGCGGGCGTCCATGTCGCCTTGAAGCCGAGGCCGCCATGGATCATCTGCACCAGCCGCATCTCGCGCAGGATGTCGTCATCCTCGTCAAGCGCCAGCCCGTCGACGCCGACAGCGATGGCACAGCCGCATTTGTGCGCGGCGGCGATCGGGGCGAGGCCGGAGCGCAGGTGCATATTCGAGCTGAAATTGGTGACGATGCGTGCGCCGGAGGCCGCGATCATCTCCAGCTCTTCCGGGCGGGCGTGGATGCCGTGCGCGAGCGTCAGCCGCTCCGATAGGAAGCCGATATCGCGCAGCCAGCGCACCATGTTCGGAAAGTGCTGGTCGGCCCAGGCGCGCTGGTACGCTGTTTCCAATATATGCATGTGAATGCGGCGGCCGGTCCGCGCGGAGTTCTCCGCCACCGCCTCCAGCAGCGGCTTCGAGCACCATTGCACGCCGGCAGGCCCGAGTTGCACGTCCACCATTGGGCCGGCGATGGCGGCGGCAACGGCGTCGGTCAGCTCGATATACGCATCGGGCGACATCGGCGCGCGTACGAACAGGTCTTCGATGGTCTTGCGATCATTGCTGGCAAGGCCTGCCAGCACCGGCTTGGCATCACCGTAGACGATCGGATTCTGGTCACGCACAGCCATCGCAAATGCGATGCGGATGCCGACGTCGGACGCAGCCTTCGCGATCGCCTTGGCCTCGTCGACCAACGGCATCGTCCCGCTCGGGCGCGTGTAGTGGACCATCATCGCCGCGCAGCCAGCCTTGGCGGAACGGGCCAACGCAGAGGCCGCGGTCAGATAGGGATCGACTGGCGTGCCCAGCGCGGTGCGCAGGATCCAGCTTTCCAGGGGCATGCCGACCGCGCCGAACGACGATGCCGTGGCGCGGGCGTGGTCATGGGCGTTGACGAAGGCCGGGATAACGAAAGAGCGCGGCCCCGGCCTCGCTCCTTCCGAGATATCGGTGATAACGCCCCCGTCGTGCCGCAGCACGACATTGTCGCTGATGCCGCAGTCGGGGCCACGGAACAGGCTGTTTGCCGCAATCTCCGTGGCCATGGCCGTCCCTTCGAAATCAGTTGGCAGTATACACCAGCTCTCGCTCCGCGCGCGGAGGCAGGAATTCGCGCGAGAACACCTCTGCGGGCGTTGGCGCGCGGGCGAGCTGATAGCCCTCGACCACGATGCCGATGGCGCGTGTCATGCGGTCGTCCTTGATGTCGCCGATGCCGATCTCCTTCATCTCCGGCGAGACGATCAGCTTCTCGAAGGAATATTGCAGCCGGCGCTTCTCGACATCGGCATTGATGAGGTTGTCGTAGTTCAGCGCCGCCTTCATGCCAGCATTCTGGTCCTTGGCAACCGCAATCGCGCCCTTGTTGATGGCACGCACGAGGCCCGCGACCGCCTTCGGGTTCGACGCGATCAGCTTGCGGGAGACCATCACGCCATTCGAATAGAGATCGAGACCATACTCACCGAAGGAGAACCATTTGAAGTCCTTGTCCGGGTCCTGGCGGTTGAGCACCAGGTTGAAATAGCTGGTGATGTTGAAGACCAGGGCCGCATCGATGTCGCCCTTGATCAGCATCGGCTCCTGCAGATTTGGCGCCATATTGGAGATCTTGATCTTCTCGCCGTCGAGACCGTTCTTGCGGGTGAACACCGGCAGGAGGCGCGTCGTCGGCGTGCCCTGCGCGCCGCCGAGCGTGTGGCCTTCGAAATCCTTGATGGTGTTGATGCCGCTGGTCTTCTTGGCCACGATCGCGAACGGCGGCTGGTTCCACATCATGTAGACCATGACGGGTGCCTCCTGCGGCTTGGTCGCGGCGTTCTGGATGATGGCGTTGACGTCGCCGAAGCCGGCGTCATAGGCGCCGGACATCACACGCGTGACGGTGGCGCCGGAGCCTTCGCCCTGGTCGATGACGACGTTGAGGCCCTCTTCCTTGAAGAAGCCGTTGTCCTTGGCATAGAAGAATGCGGCGTCACTGCCCTGGGTCTTCCAGCCCAGCGTGAACTTGATCGTGGTTTCCTCGGCAGTGGCAGCGCCTCCGAACAGCGCCAATCCCAGCAGAGCGACAGTTACCTTTCTCAACATCGAGACCTCCTCAGCTTCATTGCATGACGGTTCAAGAATTCAGGTGGCGATCACATCGTTCTTGCGCGTGGCCCAGCCGGTGACCTGGCCTTCGATCAGGGAGAACACGACGTAAAGCGCGACGCCGAGGCCGGCGAGCACGAACAGGCCGGCGAACACCAGCGGCACGTTGAAATTGGAGGACGCGGTCATCATGACATTGCCGATGCCGCGGTTGGAGGCGACCGTCTCCGACAGCACCGCGCCGACGAAGGCATAGGAGATCGCGACCTTCAGCGAAGCAAAGAAGAACGGCATGGTCCGGGGCAAGCCGACATTCGAGAGGATATCGAGCTTGCTGGCGCCGAGCGCCTTCAAGACGTCCTCGAGCTCGGGCTCGGTGGTAGCTAAGCCCGTCGCGATATTGACGACGATCGGGAAAAAGCAGATCGACAGCGCGGTCAGCACCGCCGGCACCGTGCCGGAGCCGAACCACAGCACGAAGATCGGCACCACCGCGACCTTGGGGATCGAGGAGAAGCCGATCAGAAGCGGGTAGCAGGTGTCATAGGCCGTCTTCGACACACCTATGATCGCGCCCAGAGCCACACCGAGCGCGACGCCGAGCACGAAGCCGAACATGGTGGTGGCCAGCGTCTGCACAATGTGCGGCCACAGCACCGGAAAACGCTGGACCAGCGTCACGAACACTTGCGAGGGCCGCGGCAACACCAGGTCGGACATGCCGGTCATCAGGCAGAACAGCTCCCAGGCGACGAAGAACAGCACGATCAGCCCCGCCGACCACGCCTTCTGCCTGACATCAATCCCGAACATCATCAGCCTGTCCCCTGCTCAGCCGCGCTGCGCGCATCCTCGATGAAGGCGCGCAGCTTCTGGTTTAACGCGACGAAATCCGCCTCGAAGGTCATCGCGACCGTGCGCGGGCGCGCAAACGCGACGCGGCTGTCGTCGAGGATGCGGCCGGGACGCGCGCTCATCACGCAGATGCGGCTGGCGAGGAAGCCGGCTTCGCGCAGATCGTGCGTCACCAGCAGCACCGTCGGCTTGTGCGTCATCCAGAGGGTCTGCAGGATCGCCCACAGCTCCTCGCGGGTGAACTGGTCGAGCGCGCCGAAGGGCTCATCCAGCAGCAGCATGCGCGGCTGATGGATCAGCGCGCGGCAGAGATTGGCGCGCTGGAGCATGCCGCCGGAGAGCTGCCAGGGATAACGGTTGCCGAACCCTTTGAGGCCGACCTGCTCCAGCAGCGCGTTGGCCTTCTCGCGAAACTCGGTCTTGCGCAACCTGCGGAAGTTCGAGCGGAACGGCTCGACGATCTTCAGCGGCAGCATGATATTCCGCTCGATCGTCATCCACGGCAGCATGGTCGGGTTCTGAAAGGCCATGCCGACCCGCATCGCCCGCGCCGCCACCTCGCGGCCGCCGACGATGACGACGCCGCTGGTCGGCTGCACCAGGCCGCTGACCAGACGCAAAATGGTCGATTTGCCGCATCCGGACGGGCCGACCAGTGCGACAAACTCCCCATCGGCGATTTTCAGCGTGGTCTTCGACAGAGCCGGCACGGCGCGGTCGCCGCGCCCGAAGGTCACGGAGGCCTCGGACAGCTCGATGGCGGTCGCAGCAGGCTCTTCGGGAACGGGCTGGCCGTCAAACTGGGCGTAGGGTTGCATGCGCATCACAGCCAAAGTGCATGCAAGCTGGATGCCAGCGATTGCCCCCTCGCGAAATCAATGACCTAGCCAAAACACACGCCAGATTGCCGGATTCAATTTGGGCAGCGCGGGCCCCAAACTGCATGCAATTCGAGCGCTAAATTGACGTGAGCCTATGCTAAAGAGAAATCTCACCTCCTATGGGATTCGCCGATGGCGGCGCGTGCAAGCAGCAAGACTTCTGAATCGGCGGACAAGGTCAGCGTGATCTGCCGCGCGCTCCGGCGTGCCATCATCGAGCAGGCGCTGGAGCCCGGCGCAAAGCTGCCCGAGGATGCGCTGGGCGAGCGTTTCGGCGTCAGCCGCACCATTGCCCGCCACGCGCTGGGGCAGCTCGCCGCCGAGGGCCTCGTCGAGCTCCGCCGCAACCGGATCGCGGTGGTGGCGACGCCGAGCTGGCAGGAGGCGCGCGATGCCTTCGACGTCCGCATTGAGCTCGAACGGCTTGTCGTGCGCCAGCTCGCGAGCAAGCTGACCAAGGTGCAGATCGCCGAGCTGAACGCCCATGTCGACGCCGAGGACCGCGCCCGCGGCGGCACGGATGCGGTGTCGATCCGGCTTGCGACCGAATTCCACATCCTGCTCGCCCACATGACGAACAGCCCGATCCTGGTGCGCTATGTGAGCGAGGTCGCCTATCGCTGCTGCCTGACGCTGTCGCTCTACAGCCGGCCGCATTCCACAGAATGCGCCATCAACGAACATCGCGCCATCATCGCAGCGCTCGCCAAGGGCGACGCGGCCAAGGTCATGGAACTGATGCATCATCACCTGGATTCCGTGGCCAATCGCGCGCTGGTCGCTCCTACCCCCCAGCGCGGCCGTGATCTGCTCGATATCCTTGCGCCCTATGCCGACGAGGTGACGAGCAATCGCGTCGTCAAGCTGCCGAAAATCGTGCGGAGGGGCTAAGCCTCGATGCCGCGCTGAACGAGGATGCGCTCGGCGCTGTCATTCCACACATCCATCTTGACGATCTGGCCGCCTCGCACGACAAAGCGATCGACATAGCGATTGCCCTCGAACGGCGTGCCGTCCATCCACTCGCCATAGAGCGTGCCGACGCTGTAGACGACGGTCTCGTCCGCGCCCGGGCAGACGTCGAACCGGTCCATCTTCTTCTTGACCCAGCGATAGCGTTTCGCATTGAAGCCGGTCGGCCCGCGCGGATGATCGAACTCGCGTCCACCGGTGAACGTGATCACCGTGCCCGGCTTCATGTAGGCCGCGGCGGCGTCGGGATCGGGTATCATCGAAGCGATGAGATAGGCTTCGACAATCTCGGCGTCGGTCATCGGGCGTTCGGCTTTGGCGGGAGCGGACAAGACGGGGTTCTCCGGATGCTGCTATCCTACAATTCAGGCCTCAAAGTGCATGCACATTTTTTGGACAATTCGGCCTCAGCACTGCACACAATCTGGAGCTGCCCGCTCCCACGACTTCCGCTAGGCTGCCAGACCTGAATCCGACGCCATGACCACCCAAACCGCCTTCGACCTGGTCTTCCGCAACGCGCTCTTGCGATCATCCGCCGCACCCGTCGATATCGGCGTTAAGGGCGGCCGCATTGCCGTGATCGCGCCAACGCTTGCCTGCGAAGCGGTCGAGATCGACCTCGAGGGGCATCTCACCCTGCCCGGCTTCGTCGATACCCACATCCATCTCGACAAGGCGTGCCTGCTCGGCCGCTGCGGGCACGATCACGGCAGCCTCTCCGAAGCGATCCGCGCCGTTGCCGGCATGAAGAGGGATTTCACGATCGAGGACGTCTACGCGCGCGGCGCAAAGGTGCTCGAACGCGCCATCGTGCACGGCACGACGCGCATGCGCACGCATGTCGAGATCGATCCGCGCATCGGCTTGCGCGGCTTCGAGGCGGTCAAGGCGCTTCAGCGCGACTACGCCTGGGCGATCGATCTGGAACTCTGTGTCTTCCCACAGGAAGGCCTGACCAACGATCCCGGAGCCGAGGAGCTACTGATCCAGGCGCTCCGCGACGGCGGCGAGGCCATTGGCGGCTGTCCCTACATGGACGCCGACCCGAACGCCCATCTCGCGCGCATCTTCGATCTCGCGCAGGAATTCGACGTCGATGTCGACCTCCATCTCGATTTCGACCTCGACCCCTCCTGGTGGCATCTCGACGAGGTCTGTCGCCAGACCGAGCGGCGCAACTATCAGGGACGTGTGGCGATCGGGCACGCCACGAAGCTGTCGGCGTTGCCGCCGGACCGGATGAAGGCGGCCGCCACGCAACTGGCAAAGGCCGGCGTCGCCGTCACCGTGCTGCCCGCGACCGATCTCTATCTGATGGGGCGCGAGGCTCCCTGCAACGCGCCACGCGGGTTGACTCTTGCGCACAAGCTCGCAGGCGACGGCGTCGTGTGCTCGATTGCGACCAACAACGTGCTCAATCCCTTCACGCCGTTCGGCGACGCCTCGCTGCTGCGGATGGCGAACTTCTACGCCAATGTCGCGCACGCCTCGGTGAGCGATTTCGACACCTGCCTCGACCTCGTGACCGAGCTGCCGGCCCGGCTGATGAACCTCCGTGATTACGGCATCAAGGTCGGCAATCCCGCCGATCTCATCGTGCTCGATACAAAGGACGGCCGCTTCGCTATCGGCGAGCTGCCCGATGTCCTGATGGGATTCAAGGGCGGCCGGCAGACATTTGTGCGGCAGCGACCCACCCTGTTCAGTCCGAAGAGCTGAAAGCGGTTCCGCTCATATCCGGGGGGATCGCGTGACGCTGCACGCGAAACATTCCGAATCGGTCATCGCACAGTTCGATTTTACCGCCGGTTCGAGCCCACCCGAGTTCGGTAGAATCCCGGACCGTAGCCCAACGCATTGCGAGGCCGGCCACGCTGACCATAACTACGGCCTGCACTGACCATATGCGTTCAGTGGGGAAGTAGGGGTATGTTCAGCGCATTCAGCAGCATCGATGATCATTCCGTCCAGGCCCGTACGCCTACCGATGCGGCGGTGAAGCGGCTCGACGGGATCGGCCACGTTCTCTCGGGTCTCGACATCTCGGCGATCCGGACGCAGGCCGACGTGAACCGTACGCTCTGGACGCTCGATGCCGCCAACAAATGCGTTCGCGCCGTGCTGGCGGAATTCCGCACGCAACCGGCCACGGAGCAGCTCGTCCGCAAATCCAGGAATCTGATTGACCTGATCGAACGCACTCGCGACCAAGTCGTGAGCCTACGGGTCCTGGCACGATCTTGATTTGATTATTTGGTGCGATTGATCTTGGCCAGGATGCGATCCGCCTCGGTCCGCCAGTCGGCGCTGCGAGCGAATTCCCTGGTGCCCCTGGCGCCGAACAGCCCCTCATCGGCGAGATCGGCCACCCAGGCCTGCCGCTCGGCCGTGCCCTGTGCGGACCATGGCGTCAGGCCCGCCTCGCGCACGGTCTCGGCCACCTCGCGTACCTCCTCGGCCCGGCGCCGGCCGTGCTCGATCACGCGCTGAAAGACATAGGCGCCCTGCTTCTCCCAATCGATGCCGGGAAATGTTTCCGCGAGCGAGGCCAGCACGGCGTCCTCGACGCCATAGGCGCGTGCGGTTGTGAAGCTCTCGATGACCATGGCCTCCAGGCCCTTGATCATGATGCTGCGGCACATCTTCACCGCCGAAGACACACCTA
This sequence comes from Bradyrhizobium sp. WSM1743, assembly GCF_000473065.1. GTDB lineage: Bacteria > Pseudomonadota > Alphaproteobacteria > Rhizobiales > Xanthobacteraceae > Bradyrhizobium. Next base: position 171,615 of record NZ_AXAZ01000003.1, on the reverse strand, counting down.
ACTTGTCGCTGGCGACCTTCGCCGCAAAACCGATCGCGTTGAGCAGTGGCTCGAGCTCTGGCGCGCCGGGTCCGCCGAGCAGCAGCGGCACCTTGATGCGATATGGCGGCACCGAGGTCATTATGGCGCCCTCGACATAGCGCCCGGCCGCGCCGTCGATCAGTGCCGCGGCGCGCTGCTTGGCTCCCGGAGAGGCCGAGTTGAAATCGAGGAACCAGGTGCCCTGATTGATCACCGCCGCACAGGCCTTTGCCACCGTAACTGCCTGGCTCGCCGTGACCGCGGAGATGATGAAATCGGATCTTGCGGTCAGCTCGGCATGAGATGCAGCGAGCGTCACGCCGAATTTCGCCGCATGCTCCTGCAGCGGCGCGCCCTGCTCGTCACCGAGCTTGATGTCATAGGCTGAGACCTTGATGTCCTGCTGGCGCAAATCCTCGGCCAGAATCCTGCCGACCTCGCCATAGCCGACCAGCCCGATCTGCCAGTGCCTGGGATCGCCTGCCATCAGTTCAATCCTCGTGTCGTCTCGTCGAAGAGTTCCTCGGCCGCATAACGGCGCGGGATCAACGCCTGCTGGAAGGCATAGTCGACGATCAGCTCGAGCGGCTTCCTGTTCGCCTCGATCCCGAACGGAACGAGGTCTGGGGTTGCCGGCGGCCCCGCCTGCGCCTTGTTTCGCTTCAGCAGATCATAAACGCCTGCAAGCACGTCAGGGCGCGATTTCGCGAGCTGCTCGGTCACGACCACGAGGTGATTGACCGGTACGACGCCGCGCCGTGCATACCATTTGGCGGCTTCTGCGGCCGGATCGGGAAACAGCGCCTTGAGCTTGGGATTATCAGAGGTCTCGCCGAGCACGGCGTCGAGCTCGCCGTCGAGCAGCATCCGCAGGATCTTCTTGTCTTTGCGCGCACGCTCGGTGGTGTCGACATATTCGGCGACATGCGGATCCTCGAAGGTCACCCAGCGAACCTTGTCGAGATTGACGCCGTAGTCATTGGCGAGGATGCCCCTGATCCAGGCGCCCGTCGTGGTCGTGAAGGAGCGGATGCCGACGCGCTTGCCTTCGAGATCGGTCGGCCCCAGCGTCCCCTGAGCGGGATTGTACAGCGCGTAGGAATGCTGGAAGCGGCCAAGCATGGTCGCCGGCAGCAGCACCAGTGGCTTGCCGTGCGCTTTCGCCATCAGATAGGTGACGATCGCCATCTCGCAGACGTCGAAGGCCTGCTCGCGCACCATCGGTTTGAACGCCGCGTTGGTCGGCGTGTACTCGACAAAGTCGAGATCGAAGAGGTCGGAGCGGAGCTCGCCGCTCTTCACCGCCTTGACGTGAGGGTGGCTGCCGAGCACGGCCTTCAGCTTGAGACGATCCATCCGCCGGCTCCGCTTTCAGACGTCCTCGGGATTGTCGACATAGACGAGACCGGCCTTCGCCAGTGCCTCGCGCATGCTGTACATGTCGAGGCCGAGCTCGCCCGAGGCGAGGCGCTTACGCTTGCCGCCTTCATCCGCGTTGCGCTTCTTCGCCTTCTCGGCGACTGCGGCCGCATAGCGCTTCGGTACCACCACAACGCCATCATCATCGGCCACGACGATGTCACCGGGATCGACGTTGACGCCGGCACAGACCACGGGAACGTTGACCGAGCCGAGCGTGGCTTTCACCGTGCCCTTGGCCGAGACCGCGCGCGACCACACCGGAAACTTCATCTCGTGCAGCGCTTTGACGTCGCGGCAGCCGGCATCGATGATCAGTCCCTGCACGCCGCGCGCCTGGAGCGAGGTCGCGAGCAGTTCGCCGAACATGCCGTCGGTATTGTCGGCGGTGCAGCCGACCACGAGGATATCGCCCGTCCTGCACTGCTCGACGGCGACATGGATCATCCAGTTGTCGCCGGGCTGCGCCAGCACCGTGACCGCAGGACCGGCGATCGACGCACCCGCCCAGATCGGGCGCAGATATGGCTTCATCAGGCCGATGCGGCCATAGGCCTCATGCACGGTCGAGACGCCGTACTCCGCCATTCCGGCGGGATCGGCACGCTTGATGTTGCGAACGACGACCGGCTTCATGCCAGCTCCTCCGCCACGGTCGGAAACAGGCGCTGATAGGCCTCGCCATAGGTCATGGGCACGCCGGTGTTGCGACTACCCTGGATGCCGCGGTTGAGCGCGACGCGCTCGTAATAGCCCCAGAGATGCTTTTGCGCAGCGAGGATCTGGAACGCCTCGTATTTCTCCTTCCAGACCTCGTCTATCTTGAGGATCGTGTCGGGCTTGTAGTTACACTGCTCGGGCTGGTGCGGCTCGAACAGGAACACCGGCGGAGCCGAATATTTGTACTGCGCGCCAGGCTTGTGGCCCATCGCCTGCGCGACCACGCGGGTCTCCTGCGCGAAATGCGCCGCGTTCGGATGGTCGAAATTATAGGGGTCTTCCAGCGCATGCGTCAGCACGAAGCCCGGATTGAGCTCACGGTAGACGTCGACCATGCGGTCGAAATGCGCTTCCGTCAGCTTCAGCGGATAGTCGCCGCAGTCAAAGAACTCGATCTCGGCACCTAACAGCTTGGCCGCTCGATCCGCCTCGTCCTTGCGGCCGGCCTTGACCGATTCCAGCGTCGCGCCCCTCTCCTTCCAGGCGAACTGGCTCTCGCCGCGCTCGCCGAAGGACAAACAGACGATCTTCATCCGATAGCCCTTCTTGGCATGCAGCGCGATGGCGCCGCCGGCGCGCCAGACGAAATCTCCGGGATGAGCAGTGATCACGAGACCTGTCTTCATGGGCTACTCCCTTCGTTCGTATTCATGGTCGGCGTCATCCTTGCGACGCCAGGCCTCCGCGCAGCGCCGTCACGTCTCGAACTCGAACAGGCGCGCGGGATTGTCGACCAGGATCTTCTTCTGAAACTCCGGCTCCGGCGCGAACAACGGAATCAGGTCGACGAGGTCGCCGTCGTTCGGCATCACCTTGACGTTGGGATGCGGCCAGTCCGTGCCCCAGATGACGCGATCCGGCGCGGTCTCGACGATCTTTCGCGCGAACGGCACCGCATCGGTGAACGGCGGCCCGGCCGAGGACACGCGCTCAGACCCGCAAATCTTGACCCAGCACTTCTCATCACGCTGCATCAGCTCGATCAGGATCCTGAATGGAAGCTGATCGAGCCCCTCCGACGCTTTCACCCGGCCCATATGATCGATGGTGTAGCTCAGCGGCAGCTTTATCAGCATGTCGGCATATTCAGGCAGATCGATCGCATCGAAATGCAGATCGATATGCCAGCCGAGCGGAGCGACCATCGCGACGATGCGGTCGAACGCGCGCTTGTCGGGCACGCCGCCGAGATGACGGACGAAATTGAAGCGGCAGCCGCGGAAGCCGCCCTCGTGCAGCACGCGAAGCCCGCGTTCGGTGATGGTGTCGTCGATATTGGCGACCGCACGGTAGGCGCCGTTGCTCTGCGCGATGGCATCGAGCGCCACCCTGTTGTCGGTGCCGTGCACGCTGGCATTGACGATGACGGCACGCTCGACGCCGAGCTTGGCATGCAGCGCGCGGAAATCCTCGAGCGGCGCATCCGGCGGCGTGTAGGAGCGATCCGGCGCGTAAGGATATTTCGCGCCGGGCCCGAAGATGTGACAATGCGCGTCGCAAAACAGTTTCGGCAGCTTGAATTTCGGCGTGCGCGTGTTTGGATCGGGCGGCGGAATGGTCGGCGTGTACATCATCGTCATCAGGTGAACCGCTGAAGCGAGACCGCTTGCCTCAAGTTTTGCTGACGGCCGGCCGCCGCCGCGCCGGCGCCGCCTGGTCCAGCGCCGGTGCCTGGAATGCGGCGACGGTGGCCTGCACCAACTGCTCGATGGCGCCCGCGGCATCACTGCCGTCAGCCTCGCCGCGCGACAGGCGCGAGACGCGCTCCGGCGTCACCAGCGAATAATAGAGTGCGCCGAGCAGGAAATGGCTGCGCCAGACGATGTCGGTGCGCGGAATGTGCGGCAGGCTCTCGTGAACCGCGTCGATGAAGGCATGGCTTGTGTCGTCAAAGGTCTGCGCGATGATCTTGCGCGCGACCTCGTTGCCTTCCGCGGACATCACCGCTCGCAGCCGCGTGAAGCGCGCGCCACCACCGGCAAGATCGCTGCCCGAGGTGAAGGCCGGTACCACATAGGCGCGCACGATCGCCTCCAGCCGGTCCTGAAGATCGCGCACGCGCCTGGCGGCGGCGAGCAGCTCGGAACGGCGCAGGTTCATCGGCCCGCAATGGCGCCGATAGATCTCCAGCAGCAGGCCGTCCTTGGTCTTGAAATGATAGGTGACGCTGCCCGGATTGGCCCCGGCGGCATGCGCGATGTCGCGCACCGACACGGCATTGAAGCCGTTGGTGGCGAACAGTTCCTCGGCCGCGGCGAGGATCGCCTCGCGCATGTTCGGCTTGCGGGCCGTTTCGTTGCTGGTGGGCTTGCGTACCATGTGATTTGTACTATCGTACAAAAGATCAGGTCTCGTCAACAAAGGAATGGCAGCTCCAATCGGGATTGAAGGCATGCGCAGCGAGGCACTTCTGCGCGGCGCAAACACGGCCCGGTCGCGTAGCAGGCCTCGGCCAAGCAAGATCCGCGCTGTTCAGTTGTGGGGGCTCGCCCGCCGCGTCTCCGGCGTCGCGGATCGCCGCAGGAAATCTGCATCGTCGTCGCCCGACGGGATCAGGATCGCGCGTTCGCGCGGCAGCGCTTCTGGCATCTCGTCGCGAATGAAGGCCACGAGCTTCTCCCTGATCTCGCAGCGCAGGTCCCAGGACTGCGGTGCATTCCTGGCGCTGACCAGCGCCCGAAGCTCGATGGTGCGCGAATCGGCATCGATCACCTGGAGGTTGACTACCGCGCCGTCCCAAAGCTTGGACTGCTTCGCCGCCTCTTCCAGCCAACGCCGGATGCGCGGCACGTCGGCACGATAATCGACATGGAGCCCGATCACACCGATCAGGGACGCGGTGTCGCGCGTCCAGTTCTGGAACGGCTTTTCGATGAAATAGGACAGCGGCACCACCATGCGGCGCCAGTCCCACAGCCGGATCACGACATAGGTCGAGGCGATGTCCTCGACCCAGCCCCATTCGTTCTCGATGATCACGGCGTCCTCGATGCGGATCGGCTGGGTGATCGCAATCTGCAGGCCCGCGATCAGATTGCTCAGCAGCGGCCGCGCGGCAAGACCGACGATGATGCCGGCCGCGCCGGCGGAGGCGAACAGGCTGACGCCATATTGCTTCACCGAGTCGAACGTCATCAGCGCGGTCGACACCGTGATGATGACGATGATGGTGTCGGTGACGCGCTTGAATACGCGCACTTGCGTGACGTGCTTGCGCGCGATGAAATTCTCGGTGACGTCGCGAAAGTTCTGCAGATAGCGCGCCGCGCTCATGTCGACGATCCGGATCGAGATCCAGCCGGTCAGGGCGATGAAGGCCACCACGAACAGGCGCGTCAGCGGGGTGCGGATCATGTCGTCGAGCGGCGCAAGCGGCAGCACGAGCGCGACGGCGGCGAGGCAGAGCGCCATTTGCGCCGGGCCCGCCGTACGCTTGATGAACACACCCAAGAGCGGAAGACGGGTTCCGAAGGTGCGGTTGAGCGACCAGGTCGCGATCCGATGGACGAACAGCGCGACTATGATCGCACCGGCAACCAGGCTGAGACCGATGAACCATGACGGTATCCAACCAAACATCCCGTCGATGTCGGCCATGAGCCCCTGCCAATTCATAACTTTCCCCGTCGCTGCATTGCTGTCAGCGCCCAACGCGCTGCGGCGGGCTTCGCTCCCCTGTCTCGTGCAACGCAGCATCCCCCTGGTGCAACCGTCGCCGGAATGCGCTAATTTGGCTACCCATGACTCGACGTACCGGCAGCGCCGATCTTCCTCTTCACACTGGACGGGTTCCGCCGTGGCTGGCGAGTCGCATGTCCTCGCTGGGGGCGATCGTCACCCAAGCGATCGTGCATCATTACGGCCGCGATGCGTTTCTTCAGCGCCTGTCGCATCCATTCTGGTTCCAGTCGTTTGGCGCCGTGATGGGCATGGACTGGCACTCTTCCGGCATCACCACCTCCGTGATCGGCGCACTGAAGCGCGGGCTCGGACCGCTTCAGGACGAGCTTGGGATTTATGTCTGTGGCGGCCGAGGTCAGCATTCGCGCAAGACGCCGGACGAGCTGTTGCAACTCGGCGACCGCGTCGGGTTCGACGGCATCAAGCTGACCCGTGCCAGCCGTCTGGTGGCCAAGGTCGACAGCGCCGCGGTCCAGGACGGCTTTGACCTTTACCTGCACGGCTTCTTCGTGACCGCCGACGGCAAATGGACGGTGGTGCAGCAGGGCATGAACGGCGACAAGCGGCAGGCGCGACGCTATCACTGGCATTCCGAGGCGCTGAAGAGCTTTGTCGATACGCCGCACAGCGCGATCGACGGGCCGCAGCAGGGGGAGATCGTCAATCTCACCGATCATCGCGCCGATATTTCCCGGACGGCACAACTCGAGCTGCTCACCGAGCTCGGCCCGGATCGCATCATCTCCGAATTCGAACGGCTCATGGGGACCGAGTCCACGCCGGCACAAGGCACGCTGCCGCATCTGATCATGCCCGCACATCACGACGTCCGTCCCAAGGACGTGTTCGCGCGCCGCCTGCACGGCACGCTCGCCGCCGCAGCCGAGCGTGGCCCGGTCGATTTTCCGGAACTGCTGCTGACGCCGGGCGTCGGAGCGCGCACCGTGCGCTCGCTCGCGATGGTCGCGGAGGTCGTGCACGGCGCGCCCTACCGCTTCACCGACCCCGCGCGCTTCTCGCTCGCCCATGGCGGCAAGGACCGACATCCCTACCCCGTTCCGATCAAGGTCTATGACGAGACCATCCGGGTGCTGAAGGGCGCGATCCAGCACGCGAAGCTCGGACGCGAGGAGGAGATGCTGGCGATCAAGCGCCTCGACGACCAGGCGCGACGGCTGGAACGGACCGCACAGGGCCCCTCGGTTGCGGCTTTCATCGCCGGTGAGCGCGCCGCCTCACCGGATCTGGATGGTCGCTCGGTGTTCGGCTGGGAGCGCGATCTTGCGCCCACGAAAAAGCGGACCGGCTGAACGCCGGTCCGCAAGTTGGCGGGAGGAACGCCCCTCTCAGGTCTCGTCGGTCTTCGGCTCCTCCTCGAGCCGATTGGCCGCGTGGTCCTGATACTGTTCGGTCTGGATGAACTTGCTGTCCATGCCGCGAATGTCCGAATGCTGGGCCTTGTCCCGGTTGGACAGGACCATGTTGTCGCCGATCTTGTCCTTGGGGACTTCGGCCATGGCGCCAGTACCGTCGCCCTTGCCATGCATGCCGGATCTGAAATGCGTCTTGCTGCCATGCCCACCTGGCATTGGTCTCTCCTCTTGCAGTGGTCGGTCTCTGACGCTCAGTGCTTCTGTTGCGCTGGCGTCGGCTTCGGCGGCTTATGGCCGCTCTGACCGGGATCGTTGTGCTTGTTGTGGTCGCTTTCCTGGTTCAGGCCGCCGCGGCTCACCGGAAACTCGCTTTGACGTGCCTCCGGGTTGGCACGATGGGTTGACGTATCTCGGCGGTTATGGCCGACAGCCTGCTCAAGCTCTCGCGCATCCGGAACATCGGGCTTGCGCTCAAGAATGCGTATTTGCTGCTCGTGGGTCTTCTTGCCTTGCATCCTGCGCCTCCGGTCTCATCGGCCTCTTCGGGGCGAGCCGCTCCGCGCAACGTCCTTATCGATGCCGCCACCGATGTTCACGTCGTTCTCGACGTCGCCTTCGATCGTGTTCTCGCCAAAGGCCTCCTCGAGATCGTCAGACGAGACGCCCGCCATGTTCGTCCCCTTTGATCCGCCGATCAGGGGATTATCGCGGATGTCCTTTTCGGTCGGCGCGTAGAGCTTGGGTTGCTTATTGGTCATGTCACCTGTCTCCGCCCTTTCCGGCCTCGTCGTGCGTATGATGGGAATCGCGCTCTCCACCACCGCCGGAGATCCGGCTGTGGCTGCGCTGCGGATCGTCCGCCGGCGGCTTCTTTACCTCCAGCGGCGCCTTCGCATTCTCATGCGAGGCGCCGGGGCCGCCCTGACGAATGCTGTTTGGTGTCTTGGTGGATGTCGACATGAATGTCGTCCTCCTCAACGATCTTGCTGATAGCCTTGATTGGTCGTGTTCTGCTTGATGTTGCCCTGCTGTCCCTGCTGGTCCGGATTCTGCACACGCTGCTGACCGTGCGGCGTCTGGTCCGCGCGGGCCTGCTTGCTGTCGCCAGTTCCCTTCGGACTCTGGTTGGCGTCTGGGACGGGTGGCATCTTGCTGGCCATGAGGACCTCCTTCGTGGAAAGTGACGTCTTGAGGCGGTGTCAGTGCCGTTCCCGCGCAGCGGGTGCGGAGATGTCCTTCAATGCGTCTTGCGCGCATTCGTCGTCCGCCCTGCTGATGTCTGCGAGTGCAACGACGCCGACCAGGCGCTTCTGCCGGTTGATTACCGGAAGCCGGCGGATCTGGTGCGTGGCCATCACCTGCGAAGCGCCTTCCACATCGTCGTCTTCAAAGCAATAACAGACGCCCTCGGACATTACCTCGCGTACCGACGTGTTGCCCGGCGCGCGTTCCTCGGCCACCGCGCGCGTGACGATGTCCCTGTCGGTGACCATGCCGATGAGGCGATCATTCTCGCCCACCGGCAAGGCTCCCACATTGTCGTCACGCATCCAGCGAGAGGCTTCCCGTATGGTCATGTTGGGATCGGCGATGTGGACGGATGGTGTCATGATGTCGTGAACCTGCATGCTGGATCTCCGATAATTCCTCGGGATGTCAGCGGGCTAACGCCGGCATCGCGGGGAAGGTTTCTGTCGGCCTAGTGCGACATACGCCTCTCGTCCGTCGTGCCGGGTTCCATGCTCCAGATCGCCCGCACGTCCTCTGGCAAGGCCTCCCGGACCTTTTCGATCTGGCCCGCGGTCAAGTGCCGGGAGAGAACATTGAACACGGCGCGTGCCGCATCCTCCGTATTGACCGGTCGCCCGAATTTCAGTTCCTCCGCGATGAGCTGAAGAAACTCTTCCAGCGATCGCACCCGCCTCGGCATCGTCGATGGCCGGAACTGATCATAGTACGCGCCGCGGACCAGCAGCGGCAGCTGTGATCCCAGATGCGCCGCAAGGTCCACCGGCAGGCGATCGCGTATCGCGTGCAGCACGGCGGCCGTCACACGCCACGACTGCTGATCGTCCAAACCGATTTGTTCGCTGATCTCGTTGAGCCAGAGATGCGTCGTCTGTGCTGTCTTGTCGAATACTGGAATCGCACTGGAACTCATTGTGAACCTCCGCTTCGGATTTCGAGGTCTGGATCACAACAGGTGCGATCACGCACCGTTCCTGGCCGCGGCGCAAACTTCAGATGAAATTTGCACTCGGAACGAGCGCGATGTCAGAGTTGCGGTTCGTCAAGCGGCCTGCCGGGTCGACATCGCCGTTATAGCGTCGTCCAGAACCGGAAGCTTCTCGAGCGCACGAATGCCCGGCCTGCGACGCCACCGAATTTGCGAAGGCTCGACAGCCAGCCGGAGGTTTGGCCAACGCACGAACAGCGCTTCCAGCGCGCAGGCCGCCTCGATGCGCGCGAGCTGATGGCCGAGGCAGAAGTGGATTCCCGTGCCGAACGAGATATGGCGGTTCGGCTTACGCTCGAGATCGAGGCTCTCGGGACGATCATGCATCGCCGGATCCATGTTCGCAGCGGCGAGCATCACCATGACGCGGTCGCCTTTCTTCAGGCGCACGCCTTCGACCTCGACATCGCGCCGCACATAGCGCGGCTTGGAGAATTGCACCGGCGAGACGAAGCGCAGGAACTCCTCGACCGCAAGCCCGACGCGGCTCCAGTCCTGTTCCAGCCAGTCGCGCAGCTCGGAATTCCTGAGCAGCTCGTAGACGGACCCGCTGATGAGATGCGTGGTGGTTTCCGATCCCGCCCCGAGCAACAGAAACACCATCGAAACCATTTCATCTGGCGTGATCTGGCCGCCTTCGCGCTCGACCTGGATCAGCTCGGCAATCAGACCCTCGCCGCCCTGCACGCGTGCGATCTGCAATTGCTGCTCGAGGTAGGCGCGCATCTTGCGAACCGCGAACAACAAGCGGAAGAAGCTGACGACATTGGTCAGCGATGACATCGCGTTGGCCCAGGCGATGAACTTTGGACGATCGGCCAGCGGCAGGCCCAGCAGCTCCGAGATCACGGCGAGCGGCAGGATTCGCGCATAGCGCTGGACGAGATCGGCTGGGCGTTCCTTCGCGAACAACTGATCGGCGAGACCGTCGGCGATGGCGCGAATTCGCGGCTCCATCGCGACGATCGCACGGCGGCGAAAAGCCTCGTCCACGATGCTGCGCAGCCGCGTGTGATCCGGCTCGTCCATCGCCAGCATGTTATTGGTGATGGTCCTGACGTACCTCGGCATCCACCAGCGCAAACCCGCGACGTCGCCATCTTCCTTGCGCAACGTGAAGGTCGCGCCGTCCTTCAGGACCTGCGCGGTGGCGTCATGGGTCGTGGTGATCCAGACATCGCCAACGATAGGAAATCGCGTCGCCACCAGGGGGCCGGACATGCGCAAGGTCGCGATCGCCTTGGGCGGATCGCGAAAGAAGGCCTCGCTGGTGAAATCGAGGCGCGCTGTCATGGGTCACCCGAGCGATTGGTCGCGTATCACCGAGATGGTGCACGGGGCGGCCGGTGCAAGGGGACGCCTCCTCTCGGCCGCAGACGTGGAGGGATGGCGCCTATCCGCGCCCGGGTGAACGCTGCCCGCTCTTGCGCTGCTGCTGCGTGTACGCGTCCCAATGGCTCCAGCTGCCATTGCTGAGGCTTTGCAGGTCGGTTGCGAGCGGACGGCGCGTACGCTTGTCGTGATCGGCGATCGCGCGCTCCGACTGCGCGATCTTCCGCTTGAGTTCCGCGATCGACTTCTGGGTCTGACCGTTCCGCTTCGAGGTGGCGATCTCGCCCATCGTGAAGCGCGCGGTCTCCAGCGCCTTCAACTCGGCGCGATTCTTCTTCAACTGAACCCGGTGCCAGGCGATGTTGCTGTCGCTGTCCGCAACCATGTGGGAACTCCGCTGATTCGGTCCCACATAGTATCGTGTGCCGAATCGGCGCCGCAACGCCCCGGCGATGGCGAAAATACGATCTTCTCGCGCAGAAATTCCGGACTCAGCGTTCGGCGAACGCCTTTTCGACCACGAACTGGGCCGGCTCGCCGTGATTGCCCTCGACGAAGCCGCGCTCGCCAAGGAGCACGCGGGTGTCCGCGACCAACGCCGGGCTGCCGCAGATCATGACGCGGTCATGCGCCGCTTCCAGCACCGGCAGGCCGATATCGGTGAACAGCTTGCCTGACGTGATGAGGTCGGTGATGCGGCCGCGGTTGCGGAAGGGATCGCGGGTCACGGTCGGGTAGTAGATCAGCTGGTTGCGGATGTACTCGCCGAGCAGCTCGTCCTTCGGCAGATGCTCGGTGATCATCTCGCCATAGGCGAGCTCCTTGACGTGTCGGCAGCCGTGCAACAGCACCACCTTCTCGAACCGCTCGTAGGTCTCGGGGTCCTTGATCACGCTCAGAAACGGCGCAAGGCCGGTGCCCGTGCCGATGAGGTAGAGGTTGCGGCCCTCCTCCAGATTGTCGATCACCAGCGTGCCGGTGGCCTTGCGGCTGACGATGATCTCGTCGCCTTTCTTCAAATGCTGGAGGCGCGAGGTCAGCGGGCCGTCCGGCACCTTGATCGAGAAGAACTCCAGCGTGTCCTCGTAATTGGCGCTGGCGACGCTGTAGGCCCGCAGCAGCGGCTTCTCGCCGACCTTGAGCCCGATCATGGTGAATTCGCCGTTGCGGAAGCGGAAGGTCGGGCTGCGGGTGGTCTTGAAGGAGAACAGCGTGTCGGTCCAGTGGTGGACGCTCAAAACGCTTTCCTGATTGAAATTGCTCATCTCACCCTTCCGTGTCGCTTCTGTGCGGTTTCCGAGGCGGTCAGCTATGCGTCGTTTGTACACGATCATTCGTATACTAATGAATAATCCGGCTTGATCCCGCGGTCAAGGCTGCCCAAGATCGGAAGCGTTGCAGTTAAGGAAAAGGACCCCTTTCATGGCGCATGACGCACCCCAGGCCACCGGACCCTCGAAGCTGGTGATCCGCAATATCGGCCTGATCCTGTCCGGCGCTTTGGAAAGGCCGATCCTGGACGGCGACACCATCGTCGCCGAGAACGGCAAGATCACCGCGATCGGCCGCTTCAAGGACGTCAACACCGAAGGCGCGACCACGATCGTCGACGCTAACGGCACCACGGTCGCGCCGGGCCTGATCGACAGCCACGTCCACCCTGTCGCCGGCGACTGGACGCCGCGGCAGAACCAAATCAACTGGATCGACAGCTATCTCCATGGCGGCGTCACCACCATGATCTCCGCCGGCGAGGTGCACATGCCGGGCCGGCCCCGCGACGTCGTCGGCCTCAAGGCCATGGCCGTGTTCGCCCAGCGCGCGTTCTGGACCCTGCGTCCCGGCGGCGTGAAGGTTCACGCCGGCGCGCCGGTGATCGAATGCGAGATGGTTGAGGAAGACTTCAAGGAGATGGCCGCCAACGGCGTCAAGCTGCTCGGCGAGGTCGGCCTGGGCGGCGTCAAGGACGGACCGACCGCGCGCAAAATGGTCGGCTGGGCCCGCAAATACGGCATCCAGAGCACCATCCACACCGGCGGCCCCTCGATCCCCGGCTCCGGCCTGATCGACAAGGACGTGGTGCTGGAAGCCGACACCGACGTGGTCGGCCACATCAATGGCGGCCACACTGCCCTGCCCGACGACCAGATCCGCTGCATCTGCGAGGGCTGCAAGCGCGGTCTCGAGCTCGTGCACAACGGCAATGAGCGCTCCGCCCTGTTCACGCTGCGGACCGCGCGCGAGATGGGCGATCTGCACCGCGTCATCCTCGGCACCGATGCGCCCGCCGGCTCCGGCGTGCAGCCGCTCGGCATTCTGCGCATGGTCTCGATGCTGTCCTCCCTCGGCGAGTTGCCGGCCGAGATCGCCTTCTGCCTTGCCACCGGCAACACCGCGCGCATGCGCGAACTCGATTGCGGCCTCATTGAAGTGGGCCGTTCCGCCGACTTCGTCATCATGGACAAGGCCCAGCATTCGCCCGGCAAGAACATCCTGGAGAGCGTGCAGCTCGGCGACCTCCCCGGCATCGGCATGACCATCATTGACGGCATCGTGCGCACCCAGCGCAGCCGCAACACGCCTCCGGCCGGCAAGGTACCGGAGGTGGTGGCGAAGTGACGCAGCCGGAGCGGCCCGCCGCTCGCATCGTCCCTCGAAGGCATTGAACAAGTCGCAAGCCTGTTGCGTCTAACGCAGGCAGCCCTCGGCGGCGGCAGTTCATTGTTCGACCATCGAGGGAGACATGAAGAACTCATCACGGATAGCCGTCGGCGTTGCTGGCGCGGTGGCGGGCTATATCGCCATATTTGTGCTGTTCTCCCTGCTCGGCGTCGGCAACCGGGCGGACCCGATCACATCGGGTCTGCTGGGACTGTTCGTCTACTCGCCCACGGGTGCAATCGCCGGTGCGGTCCTCGCCAATTGGCTCGTGACGCGTTCAGGCAAAGATACAGGGCAGGACGCAGGCATCGGCGGCGTCGCGCGGAACAGCTTGAAGTCGCTCGGCATCGTCGCCCTGCTGTGCACCGCCGGCATCGGCGCCTACATTGCCTACGCTTACGCGACCGCAACGCCCTGGCTCAACCGCAACGGCGCCAATCCCCTGCTCGTGTTCGAGGTCCGCTTTCCGGCGGGGATAACGGTGCCGACATCAGCACAGGGCATCACCATCGAACTGCAAACCGACCTCAACACCATGCCGGGCGAAGTCAGTCCCGCCGCGTTTTATCGCGACGGCGATCAGGCCGTTATCGCCGGCGAAGTCGAGCTGGCGTTTCGAACCTCGCACCGGCAGCTCGCCGTCAATGTCCAGGGCCAGCCGAGCCGAATCTATCCCATCGATTTGACGGCCCGAGCGCCGCATACGCCGGAATTCGGAACGTGGCGGCGGCTTGGTGACGGCAGCGAGATCCGCTACCGCGCCAAATGGCCAGGAAAGACGTAAGAGATCAGCGCTTCTTTGCAATCTCACAGCGCACATAGGTCTGGCGCTTGGCCCGCCCAACTGGACCATTGTCCATCACCAGTCTGCCATCCGCAGCGAGGGAGACGCGAGGATTGGAGCGAAATTTTTCGCCCTCGCCTTCGCAGGCCAGCTTCATTTTCCAGCCGAGCCTTCCGTCGGCCGTGATCTCGCTGGCGCGGCACCGCGTCTCGTACCAGTACAGGCGGTTGCCGCCTTCGATGCTCATGCGGTTGGGACTATCGTCGTCGCGACAGTCCTTTTTGGTCGAGGCCCAGAAGCCCTCGTAAGGCTGCGCCGCCAAGGCGGGAGCGCATTGGCCCGCGAACACGGCACCAAGACTCAAGACAACTGCAAAGCGCCTCGCAACTCTCATGACCAAAACCTCGATAAACCCTTCATCGAGGTTAGTCGCCAGTTCCGGCACCTTGTTCAACTGCCGTAGAGTAGGCAAAGGCGCGAAGCGCCGTGCGAATTTTGCGACTCGAGAAAGGATGGTGGGCACGCCTCGCTTTGCCCACCCTACGGCACCTTCATCTGAGCTTGTTGAGCAGCGCCATCAGCGTCTCGCGCTCTTTCGTGTCGAGCGGCGCCAGCGTCTCGCGGGTGATCGCCAGCGCATTCGGCGCCAGCTTTTCGGCAAGCTGCTGACCGGCGCGGGTCAGGCTGACCAGCAGCCGCCGCCCGTCCTCGGGATCCTGGCTTGTCTCTGTGAGGCCCCGCGCGGTGAGACGATCGATCACGCCCTTGATGGTCGCGACGTCCATCGCCGTCAGGCGCCCGAGCTGGTTCTGCGAGCACGGCCCGGTCTCGGCCAGTTTCGACAGCGCCGCCCATTGGGTCGGCGTCAGGTTGGTGCCGATGTCGCGGGAAAAGATCGAGCTGTGGCGCTGCCAGACCTGGCGCAGGATGAAGCCGACCTGCTCGTCGAGCACGTAAGGCGGCTTCGCCGGTTTAGCGTTTTTTTTCGCCGCGACGCTTCTCGCCATCCGTGCCCCACCCCTTACAACGACAAATGCGCGTCGCGGATATCCGGACGCGCATCGAGCTCGGCCATGGTGCCGCCGAAGCAGATGCGGCCGCGCTCGATGATGTAGGCGCGATCCGAGATCAGCCGCGCGAAATGCAGATTCTGCTCGGAGACGACGATGCTGACGCCTTCCTTCTTCATGGTCAGGATGGCATCGACCATCTGCTCCACGATCTTCGGCGACAGGCCCTCCGACGGCTCGTCCAGCAGCACCAGCGATGGATTGCCCATCAGCGTGCGCGCGATCGTGAGCATCTGCTGCTCGCCGCCGCTCATGCGGCCGCCGGGGCGGTTCTTCATCTCGCCGAGGTTCGGAAACAGCGCGAACAGTTTTTCGCGCGTCCAGTGCGGCGCGTTCGGGCGCTTCGGCTGGCGGCCGACTTCGAGATTCTCCTCGACGGTCAAGTCCGTGAAGATGCGCCGCTCCTCCGGCACGTAGCCGAGGCCTTCGCGCACGATCTCGTGTGTCGGCTTCGCCGAGACGTCCTTGCCCTCGAACATGATCCGGCCGGAGCGCTGGGCGACGAGGCCGACGATCGACCGGAACGTCGTCGACTTGCCCGCGCCGTTTCGACCCAGCAGCGCAACCACCTCACCCTCGCCGACCTCGAAGCCGATGTCGAACAGGATGTGCGCCGGGCCATAGTGGCTGTTGAGGTCCTGCACCGTGAGCTTCATGTGGAGGCTCCCTCGCGATGGCGGGCATCGTAGACCAGGCCCTCGCCGAGATAGACCGCCTGCACCTGGGGATTACCACGGACCTCGGCCGGCGAGCCCTCGGCGATCAACGTACCGCGGTTGAGCACGATGATGCGGTCGGCATGCTCGAACACCACGTCCATGTCGTGCTCGGTGAAGAGCACGCCGATCGATTTTTCGCGCGCGATGCGCGCGGTCAGCCGCATCAGGTCGACCCGCTCGCGCGGCGCCATGCCGGCGGTCGGCTCGTCCATCAAGAGCAGTTTTGGCTGGTTGGCGAGCGCGACCGCAAGCTCGAGCCGCTTGAGGTCGCCATAGGCGAGCTCGCCGCAGGGACGGTCCGCGTAGCCGCCCATCCCGACCAGTTCGAGCAGGCGGCCGGCCTCGCCGCGGTCGAACTTCGGCGCCGAGCCGAAGAGATTGAACAGCTGCCTCCCGTGCGAGATCAGCGCGACCTGCACGTTCTCGCGCACGGTCATGGTGGCGAAGGTCGCGGTGATCTGGAACGTGCGCCCAACGCCGAGCCGCCAGACCTCACGCGGCTTCCTGCCTGTGATTTCTTCACCCAGCAGGCGGACGTGCCCCGAGTCCGGCTTGTTCTGGCCGTTGAGCATATCGAAGCAGGTGCTCTTGCCCGCGCCGTTCGGCCCGATCAGCGCCAGGATCTCGCCGGCCTGCAGCGCGAACGAGACACCGCGCACGGCATGGATGCCGCCATAGGATTTGGTCAGGCCTTCGACCGTGAGAAGTGGGGGTGCGACGCTCATTCGGCGGACTCGATCGGCTTGGCAAGCAAGGGGGATCCCGGCGGCGAGGACTTCCTGCGGCGCTGCGCCAGCATCTCCAGCATGCCGACGATGCCCTTCGGGAAGACAACGACGATCAGCATGATGAAGCCGCCGAGCACGAGCTTTGACAGATCGGTCTGGCTGACCAGCCAGATGTTCAAAGCCTTGTAGACGATGGCACCGATCACCGCGCCCGACACCGTCTCGACACCGCCGAGCAGCACCATGACCAGCGCGTCGACCGAGAGCGAGATGCCGAGATTGTCGGGGAACACGCTGCCCTTGAGGTAGGCGAACAGCGCACCGCCGATGCCGGCGGTCGTGCCTGCAATCACGAAAGCGGTCCACTGGATGCGCTTGGCATCGATGCCGATCGCCTCGCTGCGCAGAAGCGAGTCACGCGTGGCACGAAGCGCGTAGCCAAACGGCGAGAACACCATGGCCCGCAGCGCGATCGTGACCAGCGCCGCGACGCCCAGCGCCAGCCAATAGAAATGCGACGGGCTCGCCGCCCAGCTCGACGGCCAGAGGCCCAGAATGCCGTTGTCGCCGCCTGTCACGTTCACCCACTGGAACGCGATCGACCATACGATCTGCGCGAAGGCGAGCGTCAGCATCGCGAAATAGACGCCGGAGAGCTGCACCGCGAAGAAGCCGAACACCGCGGCGCCCAGACAGCCGAGCAAAGGGCCGAGCAACAGGCACACGATCATCGGCAGCCCCGCCATCTTGGCGAGGAAGGCAATGCCGTAGGCACCTAGCCCGAAATAGGCGGCGTGACCGAACGAGGCGAGCCCGCCGACCGACATCAGGAAGTGCAGGCTGACCGCGAAGATCACGAAGATCGCGATCTCCGAGCCGACGGTCAGCGCGTAATTGCCGGCAAACAGTGGCAGCGTCGCCGCGATGACGAGCGCCGCCAGCGAGGCCAGCCGCTCGTTCGACGTCAGCGGCCGCCAGGGATTGACGGTGAGACCCGGCGTCTTGCGCGCGGCCGCCTCCGGCTTGCCGAACAGGCCCCAGGGACGCACGATCAGCACCACCGCCATCACCAGGAAAACCAGGATGATGGAGATCTTCGGAAAGATCAGGATGCCGAACGCATTGAGCTCGGAGACCAGCACGGCGGCGACGAACGCGCCGACGATGCTGCCGAGGCCGCCGATCACGACCACGACGAAAACCTCGACGATGATGCGCAGATCCATGGCGTGATGCACGGCATCGCGCGGGATCTGGAGCGCACCGCCAAGAGCGGCGAGGAAGACGCCGACCGCGAACACCGACGTGAACAGCCACTTCTGGTTCACGCCAAGAGCCGCGACCATGTCGCGGTCCTGCGTCGCCGCACGCACCAAGACGCCCCAGCGCGTGCGCTGGAACAGCAGCCAGAGAATACCGAGCACGACCGGGCCGAGCACGATCAGGAACAGATCGTAGCTCGGGATGTTCTGGCCGAAGAAGTCGATCGCGCCCTTGAACCCTGGCGCGCGGCGGCCGACGAGGTCGTCGGGACCCCAGATCAGCACGACGAGATCCTCGACCATCAAGGTCAAGCCGAAGGTCGCGAGGAGCTGGAACAGTTCGGGCGCATGATAGATGCGCCGGAGCAGCACCATCTCGACGATGACGCCGATCAGCGCCACCGCAAGCGCGGCCAGCACGATGCTGCCCCAGAAGCCGAAGGCGCCGGAAAGGCGTTCGGTGAGCGTGAAGGCGATGTAGGCGCCGATCATGTAGAAGGCGCCATGCGCGAAATTCACGATCCGGGTCACGCCGAAGATGATCGACAGGCCCGAGGCCACCAGGAACAGCGACGCTGCGCTGGCGAGACCGGTCAGAAACTGTACGACGTAAAAGGCCATCGGCGGTCCGGGTTGGTGTTGCGTGCCGCAGCACGCGGGTCTTGGTTCACCTCTCCCCGCTTGCGGGGAGAGGGAGCTTCGTAGGGCGGGTTAGCCCGGCGACTGCGCGGAGCGCAGTTCGCCCGGCGTAACCCACCATTTCTCGTGACGGCAGCGGAGTTCGAAACGACGCTTTAGTCCTTCGGACGCAGCTTCTCGACTTCGGCATCGCTCGGCAGATAGTCCGCACCCTTCTTGTAGGACGAGTCCACCATCACGCCCTTGCCGTCCTTCAACGCAGTCTTGCCGACAAAGGCACCGAGCGTCGACTGATGGTCGATCTTACGGAAGGTGATCTCGCCGAACGGCGACGGCATGGAGAGCCCTTCCGCCGCAACAATCAGCTTCTCCGGATCGGTCGAGCCGGCCTTCGCGAGAATGGCGGCCGCCGACTTGATGGTCTGGTAGCCGACGATCGAGCCGAGGCGCGGATAGTCGTTGTACTTGGCCTGGTAGGCCTTCAGGAACGCATCATGCTCGGGCGTCTTGATCGAGTACCAGGGATAGCCGGTGACGATCCAGCCCTCCGGCGTCTCGTCCTTGAGCGGATCGAGATATTCGGGCTCGCCGGTCAGGAAGGAGACAACCTCGCGCCCCTTGAACAGGCCGCGGGTGTTGCCTTCGCGCACGAGCTTGACGAGGTCGGCACCGAAGGTGACGTTGAGGATCGCTTCCGGGTTGGCGGCGGCAACCGCCTGCACCACCGGGCCGGCGTCGATCTTGCCCTGCGGCGGCCATTGCTCGTCCACCCACTGGATGTCCGGGCGCTTCTCCGACATCAGCTTCTTGAACACCGCGACGGCCGACTGGCCATATTCATAGTTCGGCGCGATCGTCGCCCAGCGTTTCGCTGGCAGCTTGCTGGCGGCTTCCACCAGCATCGCCGCCTGCATGTAGTTGGAAGGACGCAGGCGGAAGGTGTACTTGTTGCCCTTGGACCAGGTGATGGCGTCCGTCAGCGGCTCGGCAGCCAGGAAGAACACCTTCTTCTGGTTGGCGAAGTCCGAGACCGCAAGACCGATGTTCGACAGGAACGTGCCAGCGAGCATCGCGACGCCCTCGCTCGAGACGAGCTCGTTGGCGGCGGTCTGCGCGTCGGCCGGCTTGCCGCCGTCGTCCTTGGAGACGACGACGAGCTTCTTGCCGTTGATGCCGCCGGCCGCATTGATCTCTTCGACCGCGAGCTGCCAGCCCTTGCGATAGGGCTCGGTGAAGGCCGGCAGCAGCGAATAGCTGTTGATCTCGCCGATCTTGATGTCCTGCGCCAGGGCCGAATGAGCCATGCCGCCCGCCAGAAGCGCGAAGGCCGCGCCGACGATAGTATTTCTTGCTCGCATCCCAACCTCCAGTTTTAACTCTCTTGCTCTATCTCAGACCGTCTTCGCCCTTGATCTCCGCGACCGTCAGCCCGCCCACGCGCGGCAGCGGACGGCCGCTGTCGGTAACGGCGACCGCCACCATGATCTCGTTGGCGCGCGGCGCGTCGTTGATCTGCACTTCCATGCCGTCGAAATGACTGCGCACGAAGGCCGCGTCCTTGTGCCCGAGCGGAATGTCCAGCGTCGTGCCCGGACCGCTCCGCTTCTTCGACGAGGGGATCAGCGCCGCGCCTTTGCCCAGAACTTTACGCACCGGCGCGCCCATCTTGGGATGGAGGATCGCGGCGGCGTGCTCCAGCTCGCCGTTCTCGCCGACGGCCGCGGCCTTGCCGTAGCTCTGCGCCTTGGCGCCATCGATGCCGAGCGCGGCCACCGCGCGCTTCGACAAGAGTTCGCCGAGCTCCTCGCCGATCGCGATCAGCGGCGAGAGATCCTCGACATATTTCCCGGCAAAAGGATTCTCGATCACGGCGATCGCCGCGGCGCGCCGCGTCGGCGGCGAGACCTGGCGGCCCATCTCCATCTGCGTCTCTTCGACGACCGTGACGATCTTGCGGATGATCGCGCTCATGTTTCGCTTCCCTGTTCAGGCACCAACCGCGTTCTCCAGCACGAGCGGGCGCGTTCGTTGCCCTTCTATATCCTTGGGTCCTATGACAAGCATATCACCACAAAGCCGCAGCACGGCACCCTCGATCAATCCGCGATCGAACAATCGCCGTGCACATTCCGCGCCAGATTCCAGCGCGGCCGCGATCTCATTGTGAGACAACTCGCCGACATCGCAGGTCACGAGGCGCGCGCCGAGATCGCTGTCGGGCTGAATCTCGTTCGCACGCTTGCGGATGATGGCGGGATGCCCGGGCAGATCGACGGCATTGGCGATCACGGTCGCGGCCGCATCGGCCTGCGAAGCAGTTGCCGCCAGCACAGTTACAGCATCGGCGATCCCAAGCGAAAAGCTGCGGCCGTGCCGTCCGCTCGTCGCAATGCCGCGTACCGGATCGTTCGCATCGACCCTCATGGTCCGCATCACACCGCCGCGGTCCGGCCGGTCCATCAGGCCAACGGCAAAATGCTCACCGGCGCCGAGATGCAGCGCGATGTCGCCGCCATTGTTGACGTAGGCCCGATCCAGCGTCGCAGCGTCCAGCATCGCACCCAGGATCTCCTCCGCCCCGCTGCCGGCAACGGCCGCCATCGGCGTGATGAAGCAATCAGCGGCATAGGGCGCCACCGCGGCGTGCATGCGACGCGCCACGACGCCCTTCAGCGACGTCCGCCCCTCAGCGGCCGATCGCAATTCCGGCAGTTCGGCGCAAAGCTCGTCGAGTAATCCGGTGAACCGCAGCGCCGCGGCCTCATAGGCCGCCCGCACCGCGTCCGCGCGCCCCCTGGCCTCCACGATCAGATCAATCGGTCCATCCTGCAAATGCAGCCGCCGGCCATCAGACAGCAATGCGATTTGCGGGAGCCGTGTCATGCCCGCGGCCCCGGAATCGGGTTCTGCCAGGGCAGCTGCCGGACATCGTCACCGTTCTGCACTTCCGAAAGCGGCTTCACGTAATCCATGTGACCGCCGAGCGCGGCATAGTCGGACAGCTTCATCGTGAACTCGATCGGCGCAACCAGCGCCGGCGTCGGCACATAGCCGAACGCGCCCGAAGGCATCTGCGTCACATCGACCATGTAGGTGATGCCGCCGCCGGGCCAGACATAGACCGGCGCGCCGCCGCTGGTGACGCGCGTCAGCGCGTCCTTCACCGAGCGCGTCAGCCGCACCGGATTGTCGGTGACGCCCGCGCGCAGCGAGCCGCCGGCACCCGCCATGAACAGCACCGTGCACAGCGCCGGCTCGCAATTTTCCTGGATGCGTTCGACCGAGAATTTCAAATCGGCCGGCATTTCAGTCTCGACCGGCTTCAAGGACTCGTCGAGCACGTAATAGGACGAATGCTCGCCGGTGGTGGACACCATCAGCATGGTCAGCCCGGGCTTTGCTTCCTTGGGATCGAACGGGCCGAGGATCGACAAGGGATCGGAGATGTTGGTGCCGCCCCAGCCCGTGCCGGGATCGGCGACCTGAAAATAGCGGCCGGGCGTCGAGCGACGGCCCTTCATCTTGATGCCGGTGTCGGCAATGTCGAGCAGCTTGCCCGCCTGATGCTCGCTGAGCACGCCGGTGATGTGGTCGTCGACCACGACGACCTCGTCCACCTTGCCGTGCCACTGCTTGGCGAACATGCCGATCGTCGCCGAGCCGCAGCCGACGCGCATGCGCTCTTCCTTGACGCCGTTGACGATCGGCGGCTGGCCCGCCTGCACGACCACCGTGGCGCCGCCGTCGATGGTGAGCTCCACCGCCTTGCAATTGGCGAGGTCCATCAGCGTGTCGCAGGTGACGCGGCCCTCTTTCTTGGAGCCGCCGGTGAGATGATGCACGCCGCCGAGCGACAGCATCTGCGAGCCGTACTCGCTGGTGGTGACGTGGCCGACCGCCTCGCCTTGCGCGCGCACGGTCGCGGTCTCCGGGCCGAGATAGCGGTCGGTGTCGATCTTCACCTTGATGCCGCAATAGGAGAAGATGCCCTCGGTGACCACGGTCACCATGTCGATGCCGTCGACCTCCGCGGAGACGATGAACGGCGCAGGCTTGTAGTCGGGGTAGGTCGTACCCGCGCCGATCGCCGTTACAAAGGTTGAAGGCTCGTGGACGATCTTGCCGTCCCAATCTTCCGTGCGGCTGAACGGAACGAGCTTGCCGCCATGCGAGACCGTGCGCTCCAGAATTACATGCGGATCGACGCGGACGAGCTTGCCGTCATGGTTGGCGTAGCGGTCACAGGCGCCCGCCGCGCCCGGCTTGATGTAGCACATCACCGGACAAGCATCGCAGCGGATCTTGTCAGTGACGGCGCTCGTCGTTTCAGTCACCATGTCGGTTATCATTCGTATACGAACGATGTTGCGCGCGGTCCCCCGGGGCTGTCAAGCGGCGGTGCAGCGCAAAAGATGCCGCTGCCGCATAAAACCTCATTTGCCTATCAGCTCTGTCCACAAAGAAGGCAATCACGCTGCAGTGCGGCATGCACGGCTTGCACGTTTGTGTACAAACGGTATCGTCGCGGCATCGAATTCTTGCGATTGCATAGTCTTGGCATTGGTCTCCGGGCTTGGGAACGAGGATGACGCAGACACCGATCCGCCTCACCGTGAACGGCAGGATCCACGAGGTCACAGCAGAGCGCGAGACGCCGCTGCTCTACGTGCTGCGCAACGACCTTGCGCTCAATGGCCCGAAATATGGTTGCGGCCTCGGTGAATGCGGCACCTGTACTGTCCTGATCGACGGCGCGGCCGCGCGCTCCTGTGCGATTCCGATCGGCGGCTGCGCCGGCCGCGACATCGTGACGCTCGAAGGCCTCGGTACCCGCGACAAGCCCGACGTCGTGCAGCAGGCCTTCATCGACGAGCAGGCCGCGCAATGCGGCTACTGTCTCAACGGCATGATCATGACCACCAAGGCGCTGCTCGCGATCAATCCGCGGCCGACCGAGCAGGAGGCGCTGGCAGCGCTGCGCTACAATCTTTGCCGCTGCGGTACGCATGTCGAGATCCTGCGCGCGGTCATGCGCGCATCGGGCCAGCTCACCGGGGCCGCGGATTGATGGCCTCCCCTGTTTCGAACGGAGCTGAGAGGCCTTCGGGTTCGCTCATCGTCGCCCGCAGCGTGGACGAGATCACATCCGAGACCTTCGTCCGCATCACCGCGGACGGTTCGGTCACCGCCTATAACGGCCACGTCGATCTCGGCACCGGCATTCGCACCGCACTCGGCCAGATCGTCGCCGAGGAGCTCGACGTCTCCTTTGCCCGCGTCGTGGTCGTGCTCGGCGACACCGCCGTGGTCCCGAACCAGGGCGCGACGATCGCCAGCGAAACCATCCAGATCACCGCCGTTCCCCTGCGCAAGGCCGCCGCGCAAGCACGGCAGTTTTTGATCGCACGTGCGGCCGAACGGCTGGAGCTGCCGGCCAGCGAGCTCACCATCGAAGACGGTCTCGTGCGCGGGCACAACCGCGGCGTCAGCTACGGCGAGCTGATCGGCGGCGAAGAGATCCGACTCGAGCTTGCCGATGATGTCACTGTGAAGCCCGTCGGCGATTACGCCATCGTCGGCCAGTCGGTGCCACGCGTCGACATGCCGGCCAAGGCCACGGGCGAATTGATCTTCGTGCACGACATCCGCGTGCCCGGCATGCTGCATGGTCGTGTGGTGCGTCCGCCCTATGCCGGCGTCGATGCCGGGCCGTTCGTCGGCACCAGCCTCATTGCGGTGGACGAGTCCTCGGTGCGCAACATCCCCGGCCTGGTGGCCGTCGTCCGCATCGGCGATTTCGTCGGTGTCGTCGCCGAGCGCGAGGAGAATGCGATCCGCGCGGCGGAACAGCTCAAGGTGAGCTGGAAGCCGACACCGACATTGACTGATCTCGCCAATGTCGAGACCGCGCTGCGCGCCAATCCCTCGACGCCGCGCACGCTGATCGACAAGGGCGACGTCGATGCGGCGATATCAGGCGCGGCCACGCCGATGCGGCGCACTTACGTCTGGCCGTATCAGATGCACGCCTCGATCGGCCCTTCATGCGCGGTTGCGGATTTCCAGGACGGCAATATCCGTGTCTGGTCCGGCACGCAGAATCCGCACGTGCTGCGCAGCGATCTGGCGCTGCTGATCGAGCGCGCCGAGAGCGAGATCGAGGTGATCCGGCTGGAGGCCGCCGGTTGCTACGGCCGCAACTGCGCCGACGACGTCACCGCCGACGCGCTGCTGCTGTCGCGCGCCGTCGGCCGGCCCGTGCGCGTGCAGTTGACGCGCGAGCAGGAGCACGCCTGGGAGCCCAAGGGCACCGCGCAGCTCATCGACGTCAATGGTGGCCTCGATGCCAACGGCGGCATCGCAGCTTACGATCTCGCCACGCGCTATCCCTCGAATGCGGCACCGACGCTGGCGTTGCTGCTGACCGGCCGCATCTCGCCCGATCCCGCCGTGCTCCAGATGGGTGACCGCACCGCGATCCCGCCTTACGATTACGACCACATGCGCGTCGTCGCGCATGACATGGCGCCGATCGTGCGCGCCTCCTGGTTCCGCGGCGTCTCGGCGCTGCCGAATACCTTTGCGCATGAATCCTATGTCGACGAGGCCGCGACCGAAGCCGGCGTCGATCCCATCGAATATCGCCTGCGCTATTTAAAAGACCCGCGCGCGATCGATCTCGTCAACGCGGTCGCCGAGCGTGCGGGCTGGACGCCGCGGCCGGTCCGCGAGGAGAAGGACGGCGAGGTCGTGCACGGGCGCGGCTTTGCCTACGCGCTCTATGTCCACAGCAAGTTTCCCGGCTATGGCGCGGCCTGGTCGGCCTGGGTCGCCGACGTCGCGGTGAACAAGACGACCGGCGACGTCAGCGTCACCCGCGTCGTCGCGGGCCAGGACTCCGGGTTGATGATCAACCCGGACGGGGTGCGCCACCAGATCCAAGGCAACGTCATCCAGTCCACCAGCCGGGCGCTGATGGAGGAGGTCTCGTTCGAGCGCGGCACGGTGGCAGCGCGCGATTGGGGCGCCTATCCGATCATCCCCTTCCCCGACGTGCCCAAGATCGACGTGCTGATGCTGCCGCGCCGGGATCAGCCGCCGCTCGGCGTCGGCGAGTCCGCTTCGGTGCCGAGCGCGGCGGCGATTGCGAATGCGATCTTCGATGCCACCGGTGTCCGCTTCCGCGAGCCGCCGTTTACGCCCGAGCGCATCCTCAAGGGGCTGCACGGCGAGGCACCGGCGACACCACAGGCCCTGCCCGCACCCGCTACGCCGCCACCGTCACGCATCTGGACAAATCCGTTCGCCAAACGGGCCGGCATCTTCGCGGCGATTGCGGCGGTCTGCACGGCTGCAGTCGGGATCGGCGCCGCTCTCTTGCCCGGGCGTGCCATCGCGCCGATCGCGCGGCCCGATGCATCGGTCTATTCCGCGGCGACAATCGCGCGTGGTCAGCAGCTGGCGGCGCTTGGCAATTGTGCGGAGTGCCATACCAATATTGGCGGCGTGCATAACGCCGGCGGCCGCGCGCTGGAGACGCCGTTTGGCATCATTCACAGCACCAACATCACACCAGATGTCGAGACCGGTATCGGCGCCTGGTCCTATCCCGCCTTCGAGCGCGCCATGCGCAACGGATTGCATCGCGACGGGCGGCAACTCTACCCTGCCTTCCCCTACACGCATTTTGCGAGGACCAGCGACGCCGACATGCAGGCGCTCTACGCCTACCTGATGGCCCAGCCTGCGGTGCGCGTGACGACACCCGCCAAC
Organism: Bradyrhizobium sp. WSM1743; assembly: GCF_000473065.1. GTDB lineage: Bacteria > Pseudomonadota > Alphaproteobacteria > Rhizobiales > Xanthobacteraceae > Bradyrhizobium. Next base: position 145,197 of record NZ_AXAZ01000003.1, on the reverse strand, counting down.
ACGCTCGCCTTCCCGTTCAATCTCCGTCCGCTGCTGGCGGGCTGGAACGCCCTGTTCCACCAGGCGCGCGAGTTCAAGCCAGATCCCGCCAAGTCCGAGCCTTGGAATCGCGGCGCTTATCTGGTCGAGAGCCTCGGTCATTGCAGCGCCTGCCATTCGCCGCGCAACGCGCTCGGCGCCGAGCAGCGCGAGGCCTATCTCACCGGCGGCTTCGCCGAAGGCTGGGAAGCGCCGGCGCTGAGCTCGCTCTCGCACGCGCCGATCCCGTGGAGCGAGGATGAGCTCTACGCCTATTTGCGCACCGGCCATTCACGCTATCACGGCGTCGCCGCCGGCCCGATGGCGCCGATCGTCAGGGATCTCAAGACCCTGTCCGATGAGGATATCCGTGCGATGGCGGTCTATCTCAGCTCGTTCAACGACAGTGCAACCGAGACGCCGGACACGCTTGCGGTGCGGCTAGAAAGCGCGACCCAGGTCACCGTCGCCTCCTCCACAGGCGCGCGCCTCTATCAGGGCGCCTGCGCCGTCTGCCATGAGGTCGGCGGCCTGCCGCTGTTCGGCAGCCGCCCCTCGCTCGCGCTCAACAGCAACCTGCACAGCACGAAGCCGGACAATCTCGTGCAGGTGATCCTGCACGGCATTCCTGAACCGGTCTCCAGCGATCTCGGCTACATGCCGGCGTTCAGGAACAGCATGAGCGACGCACAGGTCGAGGAGCTCGTCACCTTCCTGCGCCGGCAGTTCGCGCCCGACAAACCGGCATGGACCGGCGTGCGCGAGACGATCGCGCGGGCGCGGGCGGCCGCGCACTAAATCAACCGTGCTTCTTCACCTCCACCGGCGGCGTGCCGTGGGTGTGGAAGGACTCGATCGTCTTCAACCCCCAGGCTTGGCCTTTCTTGCGCTCCTCCTCGGTCCACACGATCGGCTTCCAGTCGGGCGCGAGGATGAGGCGCGCGCCGGCATTGGCGACTTCGACGCGGTTGCCGCCGGGCTCGTAGACGTAGAGGAAGAAAGTCTGCTGGATCGCGTGCTTGTGCGGGCCGGTCTCGATATGCACGCCATTCTCCAGGAAGATGTCGGCGGCGCGAAGGATCTCCTCGCGGCTGTCGAGCGCGTAGGTGACGTGGTGGAAGCGGCCCGGCACGCCGGAATGGTCGAGCGAATAGGCGAAGTCGTAGCTTTTATTCGACATGGTCAGCCACATCGCAGCCTCGCGGCCATCATTGAGCACGATTTGCTCGGTGAGACGGCAGCCGAGATAGTTCTCGAAGAATTCGCGGTTGGCTTTGATGTCGACCGCAAGGCAGTTGAGATGGTCGAGCCGGCGGACATTGACGCCGCGCGCGGGAAAGCGCTGCGCCTGGTTCTTCAGCGCTGGCCTCAGCTCCGGCGGCGCCTGATACCATTCGGTCTCGTAATAGAGCTCGACGATGTGGCCATCGGGGTCACGGCAGCGGAAGGTCGGCCCCTGCCCCATGTCACCATCGATCCAGCCGATGTCGAAACCGGAGCCCTTGAGCGCCGCGACCCGACGCTCCAGCGCCTGCTGACTGCGCGCGCGCAGCGCCATGTGGCCCATGCCCGATGTCTTCGACGCCGTGAGCTTGAGCGAATAGCGCTCGTAATCGTCCCAGCCGCGCAAATAGACCGACTCGCCCTTCTGTCCGCTCACGGTCATGCCCATCACATCGACGAAGAATTTCAGGCTCTCGTCCGGCTTGGGCGTCAGCAGCTCCATGTGGCCGAGATGAGCGAGATCGAGGATCGGTTCGGGCTGCATGAATTTCCTCCAGGGACGTGGCTGGGATCCGCCTCACCGGACGGCGCGATTGGACGCTGGGAAACGACGCGATCCGCACGCCGCCGATGATTTCATTTGCACCAATGTACAAATGATTAGGTCCAGTCAACAAATCAACCGCCACGCCTCGTGCAGCTAGCAGCCCTGCCGGTCCGGCGAGTGCTCCGGACGGACGGCAGCCTGCCCGAATGGTAAAATCTTCCTTAAGCGCGCCTCGGACTCATTGGCCTGGAAAAGCAGCATATTCCGTCGATTTCCGGCCCCAAGTATGCATCCGGAACAAGCCCGCGGGCCGAATTATCGCGGATTTAACGGAGCGGGCGCGCCCGGCGTTTAACCGTTTGTGTAGCGACGGCCGCGCATAGTCAGGGCAAATCCCTTGCTCTTGCCAGGTTCATCAATCGTGACATCCTTTGGACGCGTGATTTCGGTTCGCGGATCGCTCGCCCGGGTCGGGCTTCTGGCGGAAAGCCGGATGCCGATCTCGGAGGTGCGGGCGACCGTCGGCCGTTTCGTCAGCATTCGCTGTGCCAGCTCGGTCATCGTTGCGATGATCACCGAGGTCTCCTGCGAGAATCTGTCGAGCTCCGACAACTACATCGCCATCGCCTCAGTCGACCTGCTCGGCGAGATCCTCAACGCTGCGGACAAGGCTAAATTCCAGCGCGGCGTCACCAATTATCCGACCATCGGCGATGCCGTCGACCTGATCACGAGCCAGGAGCTGCGCACGATCTATGCGCCGACCGGGTCGGACCAGATCAATGTCGGCTTCCTCCAGCAGGACCGCTCCGTCATCGCCTATGTCGACGTGGAGGAAATGCTGTCCAAGCATTTTGCGGTGCTGGGGTCGACCGGCGTCGGTAAATCGACCGGCGTCTCGCTCCTGCTCAACGAGATCCTGAAGGCGCGGCCGAACCTGCGCATCTTCCTGCTCGACGTGCACAACGAATATGGCCGCTGCTTCGGCGACCGCGCGCTGGTGCTCAATCCGCGGAACCTGAAGCTGCCGTTCTGGCTGTTCAACTTCGAGGAAATCGTCGACGTGCTGTTCGGCGGTCGCGCCGGCGTGCCGGAGGAGCTCGACATTCTCGCCGAGGTAATCCCACTCGCCAAGGGCGTCTACACCCAGTACCAGAACGCCGACCGCATCGGCCTCAAGCGCATCGATCCCAAGCAGATCGGCTACACGGTCGACACGCCGGTGCCTTATCGCCTGGTCGACCTGCTGTCGCTGATCGACGAGCGCATGGGCAAGCTCGAGAACCGTTCCTCGCGCATCATCTATCACAAGCTGATCTCGCGCATCGAGGCCGTGCGAAACGACCCGCGCTACGCCTTCATGTTCGACAACGCCAATGTCGGCGGCGACACCATGGCCGAGGTGATCAGCCATCTGTTCCGCCTGCCCGCCAACGGCAAGCCGATGACGGTGATGCAGCTCGCCGGCTTCCCGGCCGAGGTCATCGATTCCGTTGTGTCGGTGCTGTGCCGTATGGCCTTCGATTTCGGCCTGTGGAGCGACGGCGTCTCGCCGCTGCTGTTCGTCTGCGAGGAAGCGCATCGCTATGCCTCCGCCGACCGCAACATCGGCTTCGGCCCGACCCGCAAGGCGGTGTCGCGCATCGCCAAGGAAGGGCGCAAATACGGCGTCTATCTCGGCCTCATCACCCAGCGCCCGGCCGAGCTCGACGCCACCATCATCTCCCAGTGCAACACGCTGTTCACGATGCGCCTTGCCAACGACCGCGACCAGGCGCTGCTGCGCGCTGCAGTGTCGGACGCCGCCGCGAACCTGCTCTCCTTCGTGCCCTCGCTCGGCACCCGCGAGGTGCTGGCGTTCGGCGAAGGCGTCGCACTGCCGACGCGGCTGCGTTTCAAGGAGGTGCCGCCGCACCAATTGCCGCGCGGCGAGGCCACCATCTCAAGCGTGCCGTCGGTCACCTCCGGCCACGACATGCATTTCGTCGGCGCCGTTCTGGAGCGCTGGCGCGGCGCCACATCGCAGCGCGACGTGCCGAACGATCCCGTGTTCTCGGCTCCGCCGGCGAAGATGATGTCCAGCGTCGAAGCCCCGATGCTGCAACCCTCGATGGGACTCGATCCGGACCGCTTCTCGCTGTTGAAGAAGCCGCTGCGGTAAGGACTCTCGTGTCCCGGATGCGCTGCAGCGTGAAACGCTGCTGCGCAGAGCCGGGACCCACGCTGCGACCACCGCCCTCAAGTAAACCTGGGCCCCGGCTCAGCAGCGCACCGCCGAAGAGGCGCTGCGCTGCGTCCGGAGCACGAGAACCTTGCGACGCCTCTGGAGCGTCTCGCCCGCATCGACTATGGTTGCCGGCCCAAGCCGGAATCCACGCCCATGACAAAAACCGCCGCGCAACGCTTCCCCGCCCCCGCCCTCGACACGCTGCCCGACGACATCCGCACGCGGCTTCTCACCGTGCAGGAGAAGAGCGGCTTTGTGCCGAACGTGTTCTTGACGCTGGCCTATCGACCCGACGAGTTCCGCGCCTTCTTCGCCTATCACGATGCGCTGATGGAGAAGGACGGCGGGCTGACCAAGGCCGAGCGCGAGATGATCGTGGTGGCGACTTCGGCGGCGAACCAGTGCCAGTATTGCGTGATCGCGCATGGCGCGATCCTGCGCATCCGCGCCAAGAACCCGCTCATCGCCGACCAGATCGCGGTGAACTACCGCAAGGCCGACATCACGCCGCGGCAGAGGGCGATGCTCGACTTCGCGATGAAGGTCTCGGCTGACGCGCAGCGGATTTCCGAGGACGATTTCGCCGCGCTTAGCCCCCACGGCTTCAGCGACGACGACATCTGGGACATCGCCGCGATCGCGGCCTTCTTCGCGCTGTCGAACCGGTTGGCGAATTTCACCGGCATGCGCCCGAACGAGGAGTTCTACCTGATGGGACGATTGCCGAAGACGTGACGGGCAAGACATGACCGAGCTCGACTGGCCCGAAATCCTGCTCCGTCTCGGCAGCGCCACGCTCGCCGGCGGCGCGATCGGTCTTAATCGCGATCTGCAAGGTAAGCCGATCGGCCTGAAGACGCTGGGCATTGTCGGGCTCTCTACCGCGGCCGTCGTGCTGCTCGCTGTCGAGTTCGCCGAGCCCGGCAGAATCAACGATGCGGCGAGCCGGGTGATCCAGGGTATCCTGACCGGGATCGGCTTTCTCGGTGCCGGCGTCATTGTCCACGAGAGCCGAGGTTTTCGCGTGAGCGGCCTGACCAGCGCGGCCTGCACGTTCCTTGCCGCTTGCCTCGGCATTGTCTGCGGCGTCGGACAATGGAAGATCGTCGCGGCCTCGCTGGCGCTCGCCTTCATTCTGCTGACGGTCGGCCGCCGCGTCGAGCGTTGGCTTCACCGCATGCTTGGTGGCAAGCAGGAGCCACATGAAGCGGCCTCACAGCAGAGGCCTGAACGCAGAGCCTAGGCGGGTCCGGCTGACCTCGCGCTCCCCGTGCCGCTCACGTCTTTCGCCGCAGGCTCAGAGACTCCCGGCGAGCAGGACGGCAGTCACGAGGGGGATGGCGACGAAGGTCTGGATGATCCCGAAGTGATCGCGCGACCGATGGGTTGCGTGCGGCTGCGAAGCACACGTCCGCTAGCGCTTTGCCATCAACTCGAGCGCCGGGGCAAAGCGCTCGGCAAATGTCAATGTCTTGGCATGGTGAACTGCCGCAAACGATGCGGAGATCCCTGCTGAGGCGACGGCGAGCAAGGCAACGGCAAAAACCAGACGGCGCATTCCGGCCTCCTGTGTGAGCTCGATACCCAAGACATGGGACGGCCCTGTTTCAGGACCACTTCACCGAGACGGAAAATGATTTCGCTCAAGAGACCGTGATGTGGTGCGGTTGGTGGTGCCGCAGGTCGCCACCGCCCTAATCATCGTCGGCCGGGCCGCACCAGCCGGGCAGATAGATCGCAGCCTTGCTTCTGGCCGCGGCCATCGCCTTCTCGAGCGCCTTGTCGAAATCGGCTTCAACTGCCTTGCGCGAGACCTGTCGGCGCAGGAAGTCGGCCCACAGGAATTCGGAGAACGGCGTGGTGTCTTTGGCAAAGCCGCCCGTGCGGCGCAACTCGCCGGCGAGGCTGCGGAACGGATCGTCCTTGAGGTCCGCAACCGATTTCGGCAGGTCGCGGAACGACCGCCGCTCGCCTTTGGCGTCGTAAGGATAGACCCAGCGCTTGTTGTCCATGACGCCCCAGAACGCCTCGCGATCGACCATCCTGAGGTCGCCGACGATGGTCACCAACACCTCCTTGACCCCTTCATCGTGCAGCGCGCGGCCGAGATGATGATGGTCGATCACGTAGTAGCGCGCGTCGGGGCCGCAGACGACGGGGATCATGTGCTTGCCGAGCAGGTCGGCCTGCTTCTTCTTGTCGTGCTCGCGCCAGCGCCTGCGCTTCTCCTTGACCTCGCGCATGCCCACCGTCATCTGCGTCGGCCGGAGCGACAGGATCGAGACAGGATGCACTCGCGGCTCGCGCGTATTGGTCATGATCGAAAGGTCCTCACATGGTTGCAGCTGATGGTCCGGGTTCTCGCGACTATGCCATGGGCCCTGCGGGGACAAAATCCGTTCGGAAAGGACGCTGAGATCACAAGTCGATAGCGATGGGACGAAGGGACGAACTCCGTGGCTGTTGTCGTGCCTGTCGTTGTAGCGCAACCTGCGCGCTCACAGCTCGATCGCCGGTTCCCGATCGCTCGATCCGCGTCCGCGCGCAAATAGCGCGAACGCACAAATGCACGTGGGCATTGTGAAGATTTTCTGCAACGCGCTCCTCACGTATGCTATCTAAATCGCTGCTTCGGAGTGATCCCCGCCCCATGAACAACCAGCGGCCCATAAGCTCTGATGACGAGCACCGGGTGCTCCAGTTCAGGCCGCGCACCCCGCCTTCCCCGGCGGTCCAGCGCGGCAGCGCCACCGTGCAACCGCTGCGCGTCGCACCCGGGCGGCTGGACCTGTCGCGCTACGAGCAGCCCCGCGCCGAACCCGACAATTTCCGCCAGCGCATGCTTGCCAACATCGCGGCGCTCGCCTTCACCATCGCGCTGACCGCGATCGGGATCTGGCTCGCGGTCAGCATCGCCGACCTGCGCCGGACCCAGGATTGCGTGCTGATGGGCCGCCGCGACTGCGTCAAGATCACGACGCCGCATATTTAGGACCGGCCCGGCGCTGGCTTCTCGGCGGAAGGTCCCAGCGGGCATCCCCAACCCTGTGCCTCGCTGTCCCCCTGGGCCTGCCCGGCTCCATTGAACTCAGGGCGGCGCTCCGATATACGGGCTTTCGACCCGGCCAGAGGGGGTTTGAGGGCGTCATCAGGGGCGCGATGCCCGCCCACCGTGCCACTCTGGACAATCTGACAAATATCCGCAATATATCAAAGGCTTAGTGATGTCTTCCACATTCGATCAGGTCGCCACGATCATCGCTGAAACCTGCGACATCCCGCGCGACACGATCACGCCGGATAGCCATGCCATCGATGACCTCGGCATCGACAGCCTCGATTTCCTTGATATCGCGTTCGCGATCGACAAGCAGTTCGGCATCAAGCTGCCGCTGGAAAAGTGGACTCAAGAGGTCAACGACGGCAAGGCGACCACCGAGCAGTATTTCGTGCTGAAGAACCTGTGCGCCCGTATCGACGAACTGGTTGCGGCCAAGGGCGCGAGCGCCTAAGGGCGCAGTCATGCAACTCGAATACTTCCACATGATCGATCGCATCGTCGACCTCAAGGTCGACGAGAAGACGATCGTCGTCGAAGCGCAGGTCCCAAAGGAGAGCACCATCTTCGAGGGGCACTTCCCGGGCTATCCTTTGATGCCCGGCGTGCTCCTGATCGAATCGATGGCGCAGGCCTCGGGCTGGCTTCAGCTCGGCGTGTTCAAGTTCGAACGCATGCCGATCCTCGCCGCCGTGAAGGAAGCCAAGGTCCGCGGCTCGGTCTTTCCCGGTGATCTCATGAGCATCGAGGCGAGCCTCACCCACGAAGGCTCCGGCTACGCCATGACCGAGGCCAAGATCAGGGTCGGCGGCAAGCTGCGCGCGAATTCGGCGCTCACCTTCACGCTGATCCCCTTCCCCAATGCGGATATGCGCTCTCACATGGACGCGATCGCCAAGCGCGTCGGATTTCCGCAACAGGCCGTATCGCCATGACTGACACTCCCGCTTCGAAGCCGGGCCAGACCGAAGTCTGGATCACCGGCATTGGGTTAGCCACCTCGCTCGGCGAGGGCCTGGACGCCAACTGGGCCGCGCTTCAGGAGAAGCGCATCAATGTCGACGAGAAGGGCTTTGCACCCTACATCGTGCATCCCTTGATGCCTGTTGCCTTCGACAACCAGATCCCGAAGAAAGGCGACCAGCGCCAGATGGAGGCCTGGCAGCGCATCGGCACCTATGCCGCCGGCCTTGCGCTCGATTCCGCCGGCATCAAGGGCAACAAGGACATCCTGTCGAAGATCGACATGGTGGTCGCCGCCGGCGGCGGCGAGCGCGATCTCAACGTCGACAGCGGCGTGCTGACGGCCGAGGCCAAGGGCGCCAACGCGCCCGGTTTCCTCAACGAGAGGTTGATGAGCGATCTCCGGCCGACGTTGTTCCTGGCCCAGCTCTCCAACCTGCTCGCCGGCAACATCGCCATCGTGCACGGCGTAGGGGGCACTTCGCGCACCTTCATGGGCGAAGAGGTCGCGGGCGCCGATGCCGCCCGCATTGCGCTTGCGCGCATCGCCTCGGGCGAGAGCGACATCGCGCTGGTCGGCGGTTCGCACAATGGCGAGCGCAAGGACTTGCTCGTCCTCTATGAATTCGGCGACTTCAACCTCAAGGATAAGTTCGCTCCCGTGTGGGCCCGGAAGGACCACGCCGGCTTCGCGCTCGGCTCGGCCGGCGCCTTCCTGGTGCTGGAATCGAAGGCGCATGCGGAAGCGCGCGGCGCAAAGCCGTTCGCAAAATTGTCGAGCGTCGTCGCAGACCTCGCCAAACGCAAGCGACCCGGCGACATGGCCGCGACACTGGAGAAGCTGTGGGCCAAGCTGCCGAAGCGCGACGGCAAGGGCGCCATCATCACCGGAGCGACCGGTGCGGAGCCCGCGACCTCGGAAGAGCACGACTTCCTGAAGCGCCATGCCGACTTTCCGGTGCGCTCGACCGGCACGGTGTTTGGCCACGCCATGGAGACGCAATTTCCGCTCGGAATTGCGCTCGCTGCGCTGTCGATCTCGCGTGGTGCTCTGTTCCCGCCGAACGATTCGACCGGGACCGAGATTGAAATGCAGGGCGCGCCTACCCAGATCGTGGTGGTGGGAGCCGGACACTGGCGCGGCGAAGGCATGGCGCTGGTCGAGGCGGTTTAGTTAGCTCAAGCGGGGATCGACATGACTGCACCACGCGACAAACTCGGGCGTCCCGTCGTCGTCGTCACCGGCATGGGCATCATGACCTCGCTCGGTGCCGGCAAGGCCGACAATTGGGCGAAGCTCGTCGCCGGCGAATCCGGCATCCGCACCATCACGCGCTTTCCGATCGACGGCCTCAAGACCACGATGGCCGGCACGGTCGATTTCGTCAGCGTCGATCCCTTCTCCTCCACCGCCCTGTCCGAACGGATGGCCGAGCTGGTGACGCAGGAAGCGCTGGAGCAGGCCGGCATCGGCGCCAAAGCCGATTTCCCGGGCCCCCTTTTCCTTGCGGTTGCGCCGGTCGAGGTCGAATGGCCGCAGCGTCGCGAACTCGGTCGCGATGTCGGCCAACTCGACATCACCTATGACGATTTGCTGCGCATTTCCGGCGGCGGCAAGTACAGCGCCTACCATCATCGCTTCATGTTCGGCTCGGTTGCCGCGTATCTCGCCGAGACGTTCGGCACCAAGGGCTCCCCGATCTCGCTGTCGACGGCGTGCGCGTCCGGAGCCACCTCGATCCAGCTCGGCGTCGAGGCGATCCGCCGCGGCGAGACGGATGCTGCGCTGTGCGTCGCGACCGACGGCACCGTGAACCCGGAAGCGCTGGTGCGCTTCTCTCTGCTCTCGGCGCTGTCGACCCAGAACGAGCCGCCGCAGGCGGCCTCCCGCCCCTTCTCCAAGAACCGCGATGGCTTTGTGATGGCCGAAGGCGCCGGCGCCCTGGTGCTCGAAAGCTATGAGGCGGCGACTGCGCGCGGCGCAAGGATCCTCGGCGTGATCGCCGGCTGCGGCGAGCTCACCGACTCCTTCCATCGCACCCGCTCCTCGCCCGACGGCAAGCCGATCATCGGCTGCATGAACAAGACGCTGGCCGATGCCGGCATGACCCCGGACCAGATCGACCACATCAACGCGCACGGCACCTCGACACCCGAAAACGACAAGATGGAGTTCAACACGACATCGGCCGTGTTCGGCGAGCTCGCGCAGAAGATTCCGGTCACCTCCAACAAGTCGATGGTCGGCCACACCATCTCGGCCGCCGGCGCGGTGGAGGCGATCTTCTCGCTGCTCACGCTTGAGCATCAGCGCATTCCGCCGACGATCAACTACGACAATCCGGATCCCACGATCCTGTTCGACGTCGTCGGCAACAAGGCGCGCGATGCCCGCGTGACCGCGGTGATGTCGAACTCGTTCGGCTTCGGCGGCCAGAACGCCTCGCTGATCCTGACCCGCGAACCGGCCTGACCGGACGCATGAGGCTGCTGACTGCGAGCACGAAGGCCCGCGCGCGGGAGGCTGCCAAATCGCTCGGCGGAAGCCTGATCGGCGCCGCGACCGTCGCGATGCTGCGCACCACGCGCTATTTCGATCCGGTCAAGACTTCGGACTTTTTCGCGCGCGCCGTAAAGCTGATCGGCCCGCGCCTGCGCGAGCACCGCATCGGCCGCGCCAATCTCACCGCCGCCTTTCCGGAGAAATCGCCGGAGGAAATCGAACAGATCCTGATGGGCGTCTGGGACAATCTCGGCCGCGTCGGCGCCGAGTTCGCCCATATCGACCACGTCTGGGACTACGATCGCGACCATCCGGAGAAGAGCCGGATCGAGATTCCCCCGCGCAGCATCGAGCTGTTCGACCAGATCCGCGACGACGGCAAGCCGGCGCTGATCTTCGCCGCGCATCTGGCCAATTGGGAATTGCCGGCGCTCGCCGCCGTCGCGCATGAACTGGATACCGCGATTCTCTATCGCCGCCCGAACATTGCGTCCGCCGACCGCATCATCCAGGAGATGCGCCAGGTCAACATGGGCACGCTGATCCCTGCGGGGCGCGACGCTCCCTTACGGCTCGCGCAGGCCCTGAAGGACGGCAAGCACGTCGCCATGCTGATCGACCAGTATCTGACCGCCGGCGTCGAGGTCACCTTCTTCGGCCGCAAGACCCGCGCCAACCCGATGCTGGCGCGCCTCTTGCGCCAGATCGAATGCCCGATCCACGGCGTCCGCATCATCCGCCTGCCCGGCGGCCGCTTTCGCGGCGAGCTCACCGAAGAGATCCAGCCGGTGCGCGACGCCGACGGCAAGATCGACATCCAGGGCACGACCCAGGCGATCACGAGTGTGGTGGAGGGCTGGGTGCGCGAGCATCCCGAGCAGTGGCTGTGGCTGCACCGGCGGTGGCGGTAGGTTCGCCGTCATTGCGAGCGAGGCGATGCGACCGCGCTTCCTCACGCGGTGTCATCGCCCGGCTTGACCGGGCGATCCAGTATTCCGAGGCGGTTGTAGTTGAGCCGAGAAGCTGCGGAGTACTGGATGCCCCGCCTTCGCGGGGCATGACAGCAAGAGTTACAAACAACTCCCGCCCTCACTTCTCCGGCAATCCCGCATCCACCTCGGCCTGAACGACGCGATCCCAGGCTGCGATACAGACCGGACTTGCGTTCTTCATCGGCGGCGAGACGTTGAGCCTGGTCGTGCCAGGCCGCAGTCTCAGGCCCTCCGCCATCGCCGCGCTCGCCTCCTCGCGCCGGCCCGCTCGCTGATAGGCGGCGGCGAGCAGAAAGTGCGAGCGGCCGGTGCCCGGCGTGACGGCGATCGAGCGTTGCAGCCACGGCAAGCCCTCCTCGAAGCGCCCCATCATGGCATAGGTCATGCCGGCGCCGAGCAGCCAGGTCCAGCGCGAGGCCGGCGGCGTGTCGTAACGGTCGGCCTGCTGGAATGTCGCGAGCGCATCGTCGAAGCGGCCGAGATAGATCTGCCCGAGACCGATCAGATAGAGCGCGGACCCGTTCCACGGATCGAAGCTCAAGGCCCTGGCGCAGGTGACGAGACTTTCCACGAAATGATTGGTCGCGCTGAGGAAGCGGCAATGCGCCTCGAGCACCGGAATCGCATTCGGCTTGACGCGCAGCGCCTGCTCGAGCGTCGCATTGGCCTTCGCCTCGACGGTCACAGCCTCCTCCGGGCTGAACCAGACCATCTGGATGCCGCGCAGCTGGAGCGACGCGAGCGCCACCGCGAGGTCGACATTCCGGGGATCGTCGTCCAGCGCCTTTTGCAGCATGGCCTGCGCCGCGCCAAAGCGCTCGCGCGTGGTCTGGTTGATCGAGGCGAGCGCCTGCTCGACGGCGACCTTGTCGCCGCCGGCGGATGATGTCCGGCTTGCGGCCGGCGAGGCGCTGGGCTCCAGCAGCTCGTTGAGGCGGCGCGCCAGCACGTGCCCCACGCCGGCGACGAGGCGCGACTGCTGAAGCTGCGCATCGACCTCGTCGGCACCGACCGAAGCCGTCGCGACCGATTGAACCTCGCCGCTGCCGGTCCTGATGATGCGGGCCCGCAAGGTCCAGGACTGATCGCCACGCTGGAGCTCGCCGCGCACTTCGTAATCGGGCGATGCGACCGGCTGGGCGACGCTCTCGACCCCCGTCGCCGCGCGCGGCGCGACCACGCTGATGTTCTGGATCCTGGCAAAGCCGTCCGTAAGGCGGCCGGTGACCTCCGCCGCCATGGCCGCACCGCGCGGGTCGTTGCCGGCATCAACGATCGGCATCACGGCGATCCGCGGCGGCGTGCGCTTGAACAGGAAGTCGGGCTTCAGCACCGGTGCGGCAACCGCAAGCCCGATGATGACGACGCAGAACGCGGTCACCGCGCCGATCATGGCCGGGCTGCGCAGGCGGAAGACGGCGCGCGGGGCCGGCGGATACGTCGGGACCGCCTCGGCCTCCGCCGGGACCTCCGCGGCGACAGCCGGCAGCTCGGCCTGAGCCAGGTCGACCTCCGCTTCAGCCTGAACCCCAGCCGTCAGCGAATAGCCGCCGCCGGAGGCGAGCTTGATCATCTGCCGCCGCTCGTCGCCGAGCGCGGTGCGAAGCTCGCGGATGCATTGAAACAGGCTGTCCTCGCCGACATGGACGTTCGGCCAGACCGCCTCCATCAGCTCCTGCTTGCTCAGCACCCGGCCGCCGCTGCTCGCGAACAGCCGGAGCATCTCGAAAGTCTTGGGCCGGAGCTTGATCGGCGTGCCATCGGCCCCACGCAGCTCCGCGCGCTGCTGGTCCAGCTCGAAGCCGGCGAAACGAAGCAAATGATCCCCCAAAGCGTCTCCCAAGGCGGCTGATATAGCGGAAGTCTGCCGAAATTGCCCGAAAATCGGGTCTGAAACGCAAATATCAGAAACTTTCAGAAAGTAGCCAACCCCTTATCAGGACACCCCTCCCCGCCCGATGCGATGAATCCAGCCGAGGACTCGGGACGCGTTGGGGGACGAAGTGACGACGGGGAAAGATTGTTTCGTGGCGACCCGCCACCTGCGGGCGGCGCTGTTGACGTCGTCGGCGCTGGCCTTGGCCTGGATGCTGCCGGCGGTGCCCGCCCGTGCGCAGGACGCCACCTGGCTCGCCTCCCCCGGCAGCAACGATTATGGCACCGGCGCCAACTGGGACACCGGCACAAAGCCGACCGGCACTGCCTATTTCAGCGCGTCGAACATCACCGACCTGTCGTTATTTGGCGGCGTCACGGTCGGCGGCTGGACATTCAATGCCGGCGCCTCGAACTACACGTTTGACCTCAGCAGCTCACAATTGACCTTCACGGGCGCCGGCATCGTCATCAACGGCGGCGGCGTTACCATCAATACCGGCAACTTAAACCTGTATTTCCGGAACACCAGCACGGCCGGCGGAGCGACAATCAACAACAACGGCAGCCTTGTTCAATTCTTCAACAGCAGCACGGCCGGCACCGCCGCCATCAGCAACAACGGCGGCGTTCAATTCTCCAACAGCAGCACGGCCGGCACCGCCGCCATCAGCAACAACGGCTTCCTGGAGTTCTTCAACACCAGCACAGCCGGCAGCGCAACCATTACAAACAACTACGCGACGACTTTTTACGAGAACAGCACGGCCGGCAACGCCGCCATCACCAACACCAACCTCATTCTTTTCTATGGCCACAGCACCGCCGGCAGCGCCATCATCACCAACAATGGCGGCATCACCTTCCAAGACTACAGCACGGCCGGCACCGCGACCATCACCGTCAATGGTAGCGTCTCCTTTCAGGACAACAGCACGGCCGGCGATGCGGCGATCGTCAACAATGCCAACGCCTTGGTCGACTTCAGCCAGACCGCGGGCCTCAACGGCGACAACAAGATCAGCGCCGGCTCGATCGCGGGCGCGGGCTTGTACCTGCTCGGCGCCAATGAGCTGACCGTCGGCTCCAACAATTCCTCGACCGAGGTCAGCGGCGCCATCTCGGGCACCGGCGGCTCGCTGGTCAAGATCGGCACCGGCACGCTGACGCTGTCGGGCGCAAATACCTATACCGGCGGCACCACGATCAATGGCGGCAACTTGCAACTCGGCAGCGCCAGCGGCGTCGGCTCCATTCTGGGGACCGTCAACGTTGGCGCCCTCGGCAGGTTCAGCGTCGTCAACGCCGACACCAGCGGCATCACTGGCATCTCCAACGCCGGAATCACGATCTTCCAAAACGCGAGCAGCGCCGGCTCGGCCAGCATCTCGAACAGCGGCACCCTCTCCTTCTACGACGACGGCACGGCCGGCAGCGCCACCATCACCAACAACGGCGGCTTGATATACTTCTACGGCACGAGCACGGCCGGCAGTGCCGCCATCACCAACAACACCCATGGCCAGCTCATCTTCAACGACTCGAGCACGGCCGCAAACGCCAGTATCACCGGCGGCGACTACACCTCCGTTGGCTTCTACAATTCGAGCACGGCTGGCAGCGCCACCATCAACATCAACGGCTATGCAGGCTCGTTGAGTTTCCACGGCACCAGCACGGCCGGCAGCGCCACCATCACCATCACCAGCACCAACAGCGCGTTATTCTACGACACCAGCACCGCTGGCAGCGCGACAATCAACAACGACGGGCAGTTCTCCTTCTACGGTTCGAGCACTGCCGGTAATGCTGGCATCACCAACACCGGCACAATCAGCTTCAATCAAACCAGCACGGCGGGAAGCGCCGGCATCACCAACAACGGCGTCCTCACCTTCAGCGCCTCGAGTACCGCAGCAAGCGCTACCATTACCAATAATTTCGCGATGTTTTTCAGTGGCGCCGGCACGGCGGGCAGCGCGACCATCAACAACGCCTATAATCTATTCTTCAATGGCACCAGCACGGCCGGCAATGCCGTCATCACCAACAACGGCAACGGGCTCTTCCACAGTTCCGTCGGAAACACTTCTTTCACGGACAACGCGACCGCGGGCAATGCGCAGCTGATCAACAACGACCCGAGCGCCGTCTTCGATTTCTCCGCCAGCTCCGGCCCGAACGGCGACCACAAGCTTAGCGCCGGCTCGATCGCCGGCAACGGCACCTTCTATCTCGGCGCCAACGAGCTGACCGTCGGCGGCAACAATCTGTTCACCACCGTCAGCGGCGTGATCGCCGATGGCGGCGCGAGCGGCGGCACCGGCGGCTCGCTGGTGAAGACCGGCACCGGCATGCTGACACTCACCGGCACCAACACCTATACCGGCGGCACCACCTTTGCCGGCGGAACGGTCAGCGTCTCCACAGACGCCAATCTGGGCGACCTGGCAGGCAGCCTGACCTTCAATGGCGGGACCCTGCAGATATCAGGCACGACATTCAACGCCACCTCGCGCACCATCAACTGGGGTACCAGCGGCGGCACATTCGACATTGCAGACGCAGCCAACAATTTCACCGTCAGCCAGAATCTCAGCGGCGGCGCGCTGACCAAGTCCGGCGCCGGCACGCTGACCTTGACCGGCGCGGACACATTTTCCAGCGTGACGATTTCCGCCGGCACGCTGGCGTTCTACAACACCACGGCCGGCAGCACGACCATCACCAACAACGCGCAGTTGGCGTTCTACGGCCACTCTACGGCCGGCGACGCGACGATCGTCAACAGCGGAAATGTGCTGTTCGACGGCAATTCGACGCCCGGCAGCGCGCAGCTCACCAACACCGCGTCCACCGCCGTCATCAACTTCTGGACGCCCGGCCCGAGCAGCGACGGCAAGCTCACCGCCGGCTCGATCGCCGGCAATGGCCGCTTCGACCTCAACGGCGTCGAGCTGACGGTTGGCAGCAACAATCTGTCGACCACCGTCACCGGCGTGCTCACGGGCGACGGGCAACTCACCGGGACATCGCTGATCAAGGTGGGCTCCGGCACGCTGACGCTTTCGGGCGTCAACACCTATACCGGCGCCACTTCGGTCGACGGCGGCACGCTGGCGGTGAACGGCTCGATTGCGTCCTCCAGCAGCCTCACCGTGAACAGCGGCGGCACGCTCGGCGGCACCGGCACAGTCGGCAACACGACGATTGCGAGTGGCGGCACGCTGGCGCCCGGCAATTCCGTGGGCACTCTCACCGTCAGCGGCAATCTCGCCTTCAGCGCCGGCAGCTTCTATGGGGTCGAAGTCTCCGCGACCGCCGCCGACCGGACCAACGTCTCGGGCACCGCGACGCTCACCGGCGCCACCGTGCAGGCCTTGGCGATCCCGGGCAGCTTCCGCAGCCAGACCTACACCATCCTCAATGCGTCCGGCGGCTTCGGCGGAACGCAGTTCGCCGGGCTGAGCGTCAGCGGCAGCTTCAGCCCCACGCGCAATCCGCACCTCACCTACGACCTGAACAACGTCTATCTCGTGCTCGATCCCGGCGCGATCGTGCTGCCGGCGGGTACCGGCGCCAACCAGAGCAACGTCGCCGGCGCCATCAACGGAGCCGTCGCGAGCGGCGGGACGCCGCCGGCCGGCTTCGATGCGCTGCTCAACATGGGCCAGCCGCAGCTCAACCGCGGGCTCAGCCAGGTCTCCGGCCAGCCCGGCGCCGCCGGCACGCAGGCCGCGTTCGGCGCCGCGCAGCAGTTCGTCAACATGCTCGATCCCTTCGGCGGCGGCTCGGACGGCGAGCGCGGCGGCACCGCCGGCGACGGCGGGACGCTGGGCTACGCTTCCACCACACCAAACGACGCAAAAGTGCGCGAGGCCTACGCCGCGGTGACGCCGCGCGAGGCCAGCGGCGATGTCGTCGACCGGCGCTGGGGCGTGTGGGCCTCTGCTTACGGCGGCGCCAGCACGTTGAACGGCAACACTGCGGCCGGCTCGAGCACCACCACCAGCCGCATCTACGGCACCGTGGTCGGCGCCGACTATCGCGTCTCGCCGAACACGCTGCTCGGCTTCGCGCTCGGCGGCGCCGGCTACAACTTTGCGCTGTCGGACAGTCTCGGCAGCGGCCGCGCCGACCTGTTCCAGGCCGGTCTCTATGCCCGCCACAATTTCGGACCGGCCTATCTCTCAGCAGCCCTCGCCTATGGCTGGCAGGACGTCACCACAGATCGCACCGTGACGGTGTCTGGCACCGACAAGCTCACCGCCAACTTCACGGCCAGCACCTTCTCCGGCCGCCTGGAGGCAGGCTGGCGCTTCGCACCCATCCCCGCCTCCACCTTCGGCGTGACGCCCTACGCGGCCGCACAAGTCACCACCTTCCATTTGCCCGGCTACGGTGAAACCGCGATCGTCGGCAGCAACCAGTTCGCGCTGTCCTACACCGCGCAGGACACCACCAATGTCCGCACCGAGCTCGGCGCCCGCACCGACCAGCGCATCCTCGTCAACGACGGCGTGCTCACGCTCCGCGGCCGGCTCGCCTGGGCGCACGATTCCAACACCAACCGTCTCGTCAGCGCCGCCTTCCAGACGCTGCCGGGCGCGGCCTTCACGGTCAACGGCGCGCAACCGGCGGCCGACTCCGCGTTGGTCGGCGGCCGCGCGGAAATGAGATGGCGAAATGGTCTTTCGCTTGCGGGCACGGTCGAAGGCGAGTTCTCCCGCAGCACGCAGACTTACACGGGCAAGGGCACGGTGCGGTATGAATGGTAGGTATCGCCCTGCTCTCGCGATGCTTCGCAACTAGAGCGGTGTCTGGGCCTGATGGCCACGATGCCATTCTGCCAGTGTTTTGCCCGACGTGTCAAAGGAGCGGAGGCTGATGAGGTCAGGCGCACTCGGCTTGCCTCGCAGGCTCAGTTTTCGCCGCGCGCGAGGTGTTCAGTTCCTTTGCGTCTGCGGAGCGATTAGGCCAAGCGGCATTCTACTGTGCATGGGGTTGTTTTGCAGGATTTAGTTTGTCGGGATGGTTCCCGGCCCAACTACCGCCCCGTCTTCACCTTCGTCCACAGCCGGTTGATGATCCGCTGCGTCGCCGGCTCGCGCGCCGTGATGACGAACAGTTTTGCGAGTGTCGCCTCGTCCGGATAGATGTTCTTGTCGCCTAGGATCTTGGGATCGATCAGCTTCTGGCTGGCGAGGTTGCCGTTGGCGTAGGACAGGAAGTCCGAGTTCTTGGCGGCAACGTCCGGGCGGTAGAGATAGTTGATCAGCTCGTAGGCTTCGGCGACGTTCTTGGCGTCTGCCGGGATCGCGAGATTGTCGAAGAACATCTGCGCGCCCTCTTTGGGAATCGCGTAGCCGATCTCGATGCCGCTGCCGTTGTCTTTCTTGGCTTCCGCCGCGCGGGCGCGGGCCTGCATGATGTCGCCGGACCAGCCGACCACGAAGCAGATCTCGCCGGTGGCGAGCGCGCTGAGGTATTCGGACGAGTGAAACTTGCGCACCGACGGCCGAACCTTCGCGACGACGTCGGCGGCCTTCTCCAGATCCGCCTGCTTGGTCGAGTTCGGATCGAGCCCGAGATAGTTCAGCGCCGCCGGGAAGATGTCGTCGGCGGAGTCGAGCATGTGCACGCCGCAATCTTTGAATCTTGCCAGGTTCTCCGGCTTGAACACGACGTCCCAGCTGTCGATCTTCGCGTCGGCACCCAGGATCTGCTTCACCTTGGCAACGTTGTAGCCGATGCCCGTCGTGCCCCACATGTAGTTCGCGGCGTAGACATTGCCGGGATCGTAGATGCCGAGGCGCTGCGTCACCACCGGCCAGGCATTGGCGAGGTTCGGCAGCTTCGACTTGTCGAGCTTCTGGAAGATGTTGGCCTTGATCTGGCGCTGCAGGAAATAAGCGGTGGGCACCACGACGTCGTAGCCGGACTTGCCGGCCATCAGGCGCGTCTCCAGCGTCTCGTTGGCGTCGAACGTGTCGTAGACCACCTTGATGCCGGTCTCCTTGGTGAAGGCTTCAAGGACGCCTGGCGCCATGTAGTTGGACCAGTTGTAGAAGTTGACAACGCGCTCCTCCGCCCCTGCGGGACCGGGGAGCAACGTCAGCGCGGCGGCGATTGCAAGACCAAAGCCAAATCCGGAGCGGCCGACGTTCGTCATCTCTCGTCTACCTCTTGCGCCCGCGCACCGCGTCCGACAGCCGCTCCAGCGCGGTGTCGAGCGTCTCGTCCTTCTTGGCAAAGCAGAAGCGCACCACTGATGTCACCGGGTCCTGCTCGTAGAAGGCGGAGACCGGGATGGCCGCCACCTTGTAGTCCTTCACGATGCGCCAGCAGAACTCGGTGTCGCTCTCGTTCAGCCCGAGCGGCGACAGGTCGACGGTGAGGAAGTAGGTGCCTTGCGACTTCAGCACCGGGAAGCCGAGGCTCTCCAGCCCCTTGGTCAGGCGGTCCCTGCTCCGCGTCAGATCCTTGCGCATCGACCGGAAGTAGTCGTCGGACTTGCCGAGGCCATAGGCGACGGCGGCCTGCAGATTCGGCGCGGTGGTGAAGGTCAGGAACTGGTGCACCTTGGCGGCAACGCGCAGCAAGGGCGGGGCGGCGCAGACGAAGCCGATCTTCCACCCCGTGAGCGAGAAGATCTTGCCGGCCGAGCCGACCTTGATGGTGCGCTCGCGCATGCCGGGGATGGTGATGAGCGGGATGTGCTTGTGCTCATCGAAGGTGACGTGCTCCCAGACCTCGTCGCAGATCGCAATGACATCGAACTCCTGGCAGTAGCGCGCGAGAAGCTCGAGATCCTCGCGCGGATAGACCACCGCGGAGGGATTCAGAGGATTGTTGAAGAGCACCGCCTTGGTCTTTGAATTGAACACGCTTTTCAGCATGTCCTCATTCAGCCGCCAGTGCGGCGGCTCAAGGCGCACCAAGCGCGGAATGCCGCCGGCCTGGCGGATGATCGGCAGATAGGAATCATAGACCGGCTGGAAGCAGATCACCTCGTCGCCGGGCTGGACCACGGCGAGGATCGCCGAGGTCAGCGCCTCGGTGCCGCCGGAGGTGACCATCACCTCGCTCATCGGATCGAGCTTGAGGCCGTGCCAGTGGCCGTAATGGGTCGCGATCGCCTGGCGCAACTCCGGCAGGCCCATCATCGAGGGGTATTGGTTGTAGCCGTTCAGCGAGGCCTCGGCCGCGGCTCGGCGGATGTCCTCAGGGCCGGGATCGTCGGGGAAGCCCTGGCCGAGATTGATGGCATCGTTGTCGCGCGCCGCCTGCGACATCGCCTCGAAGATGGTGACGGGAAGATCGGCGAAGACCTTGTTCAGGGACGAGCTTTTGGACATCGGGCCGATCAGCCACCGACCTTGCTGGGAAGACCAGCCGCCTTCCAGCCCAGCATGCCGCCGGCCAGATGCTTGTCGTAAGGCAGGCCCGCCGCCTGCGCCGCGAGCGAGGCCGTCACCGAGCGCTTGCCCGAGCGGCAGGCAAACACGACCTCCTTGCCTTGCGGATCGGGGATCGCCTTGGGATCGAAGGTCGAGAGCGGAACCACGACGCCGTAAGGGTAGGCTTCGGCCTGAACCTCGTTCGGCTCGCGGACGTCGACGAGCAGATAGCGCCCTTCCGCGACACCCTTGGAGACCTCGTCCGGGGTCAGATCCTGTACCTGGTTTGCCACTTCATCCTCCAACGTCGAAAGGTGCATGCCCGGGGCGATCCCGGCCGGCGGCAACCTCGCCTCTCAGCAGGCGAAAATCAAGCGCCACAAAGACTTGAGCCGCGCGGCGCAAGTTAAAGCTAAATCGCAGCGACTTGAAGTCCGGCTTTCAGGACGCCTGAATCTCGGGGAATCAAGTACGCCGCGGCTCCTCGGTTCTAGCCGCGCCGCCTCTGGAATACTGGATCGCCCGGTCCAGCCGGCGATGACTGCGGTGGAGACGGACGGAGCCCCGGCTGGAGGCTAAATCGTCACCTGCGTTCCGACCTCGACCACGCGGCCGGAGGGGATCTGGAAATAGTCGGTGGCATCGTTGGCGGAGCGGCTGAGCGAGATGAACAGCCGGTCCTGCCAGCGCGGCATGCCGGAATGGGCGGCGGGTTTCAGCGCCCGGCGCGACAGGAAGAACGAGGTCGACATGATGTCGAACTGCCAGCCCAGCTTGCGGGCGATCGCGAGCGCCTTCGGCACGTTGGGCGATTCCATGAAACCGAACTTCAGCGTCACCTTGGAGAAGGTCGGTGAGATCTGCTCCAGCTTCACCCGCTCGGCCGGATCGATCCGCGGGGTCTGCGCGGTCTCGATGGTGAGAATGACATTCTTCTCGTGCAGCACCTTGTAGTGTTTCAGACTATGCATCAGCGCCGTCGGCGCGCTGAGCGGATCCGAGGTCAGAAACACCGCAGTGCCCGGCACCCGCTGCGGCGGCCGCTTCTCCAGCATTGCCACCAGGTCGGCAAGCGGGAATTCGAGCTTGCGCGACTTCTCGAACAAGAGGCGGCTGCCGCGCCGCCACGTGTACATCAGGATGATCATGAGCGCGCCGAGCGCCAGCGGCACCCAGCCGCCCTCGAACACCTTCAAGAGGTTCGCGGTCAGGAAGGTCAAATCGAGGAACAAGAACGGCGCAATCAGCGCGCTCGCGGTGAGCGCCGACCACCGCCACCCCTTCCAGACCACGACGAAGCCCATCATCGCCGTGACCACCATGGTGCCGGTGACGGAGATGCCGTAGGCGGACGCGAGCGCGCTGGACGAGCGGAACAACAGCACCAGCAGCACCACCGCGACCAGCAGCAGCTGGTTGATGCGCGGGATGAAGATCTGGCCGGAATGGGCTTCCGACGTATGGCGAATTTCAAAGCGCGGCAACAGCCCGAGCTGGATCGCCTGCCGCGTCAGCGAATAGGCGCCGGTGATGACGGCCTGGCTCGCGATGACGGTGGCGGCCGTGGCCAGCACGACCATGCTGCCGCGGAAAAAGCCTTGCGGGAAGAGCTGGAAGAACGGGCTCACGATCGCGCCGGGGTCGCTGAGGACCAGCGCCCCCTGCCCCAGATAGTTCAGCGCCAGCGATGGCAGCACGATAGAGAACCAGGCGAACTGGATCGGCCGCTTGCCGAAATGGCCAAGGTCGGCATAGAGCGCCTCGGCGCCGGTGACGGCCAGGAACACGGCGCCCAGCGTCACGAAGCCGATGACGCCGTGGTGAAGCATGAAGGACACGGCATAAAGCGGATTCAGCGCGTACAGCACCTGAGGCTGCTGGATGATCGGATGGATCGCTGCGGCCGCGAGCACCGCGAACCAAACACACATGATCGGGCCGAAGAAGGCGGCAACGCGGGCGGTGCCGCGGGATTGCACGGCAAACAGAGCGACCAGGATCACCACGGTGAGCGGCACGATGTAAGGCTCGAACCTCAGGGTGACGTCCTTCATGCCCTCGATCGCCGACAGCACCGACAGCGCCGGGGTGATCACGGCATCGCCGTAGAACAGGGCTCCGGAAATGATGCCGAGCAGGACGATGGTCGCCCCGCCGGTGCCAACCGCCCGCTGGGCCAGTGCCATCAGCGCCAGCGTGCCACCCTCGCCGTTGTTGTCGGCGCGGAGCAGGATCACGACGTATTTGAGCGTCACCACGACGACGAGTGCCCAGAGGATCAGGGAGAGCACGCCGAGCACGGCGGCCGGTGTCGGCAATCCGTCTGCGCCCGAGGCCGCCATCACCGCCTCGCGGAACGCGTAGAGCGGGCTGGTGCCGATATCGCCATAGACGACCCCGATGCTGCCGAGCGTCAGCGCGCCGAAACCGGCGGTGGTGTGGGCCTCGCCATGCCCATTGGCCGCCGCCGTTTCCGGGGCGGGAACTGCTACGTCGCTTGTCATGGGAGCGCCCAGTGGCCTCTAAAATGCTTCACTGCACAACGGCGGAAGAGCGCGCGGCTTATAGTCCTGCGCTGCCGGCATGGCCTAGCCCGATTCCGGGGCCTAGCCATGCAATTTCGCATGGCTGCGCCAGTTGCGTTCTAGATGGTGACCTGGGTTCCGACTTCAACCACCCGGCCCGTGGGGATCTGGAAGTAGTCCGTGGCATCGTTGGCCGAGCGGCTCAGCGCGATGAACAAATGGTCCTGCCAGAGCGGCATGCCCGACTGCGCCGAGGCCTTCAACGACCTTCGCGACACGAAGAACGACGTCGACATGATGTCGAACTGCCAGCCCTGCTTGCGCGCGATCGCGAGCGCCTTGGGCACGTTCGGCTGCTCCATGAAGCCGAAGCGCAAGCGCACCTTGGAAAACTTGTCGCTGATCTTCTCCATCCTGAACCGCTCCGACAGATCGACCCGCGGCGTATGCGCGGTTTCGATGGTCAGGATCACGTTGTGCTCGTGCAGCACCTTGTTGTGCTTGAGATTGTGCAAGAGCGCGGTCGGCACGAAAGCGGGATCGCTGGTCAGGAACACGGCGGTGCCCTTGACGATGTGCGGCGGCCGCTTCTCCAGGCTCCGGATCAGATCGTCCAGCGGCACCTCGATCCGTCGCGTCTTCTGCATCAGGATTCCGGAGCCCTTGCGCCAGGTCCAGATCGTTCCCGCCATGACGATGCCGAACAGCAGCGGCACCCAGGCGCCTTCGAGCAGCTTGAGCAGATTGGCGCTGAAGAAGCTCAAATCGACGACGACGAGGGGCATGATCAGGGCCGCGGCCGCCGCCGCACGCCAGTTCCACAACTTCCAGATCACGACGAAGCCCATGATGCCGTCGGCGACCATGGTGGTTGAGACCGCAATGCCGTAGGCCGAGGCCAGATTGCTGGGAGTGTGGAACAGCAGCACCAGCAGCATCACGCCGATCAGCAGCAGGCGGTTGACGCGCGGCAGATAGATCTGGCCCGCATGGGATTCGGAGGTGTAACGCACCTCGAAACGCGGCAGGAGGCCGAGCTGCACGGCCTGATAGACCAGCGAATAGGCGCCGGTGATCACCGCCTGGCTCGCGATCACGGTTGCGGCAGTCGCAAGCCCGACCAACGGCAGCACGAGGTTCTCGGGTACCATGCGATAGAAGGAGTGCTCGATCGCGCTGGGATCGGACAGCACCAGCGCACCCTGCCCGAAATAGTTGATCAGAAGCGCAGGCAGCACGAAGAACATCCAGGCCGACTGGATCGGCTTGCGGCCGAAATGGCCGAGATCGGCATAAAGCGCCTCACCCCCGGTCACCGCCAGGAACACGGCGCCGAGTGTCACGAGGCCAACCGTGCCGTGCGACAGCACGAACTGCACGGCATAATAGGGATTGATTGCCGCCAGCACGGAGGGGTCGTCGGCGATGTGGACGGCTCCCATCACGGCGATGACGGTGAACCATACCACCATCACCGGCCCGAAGGCCGAGGCGACCAGTGCGGTCCCCTTGCTCTGGACCGCGAACAGCAGCACCAGAATGAGGACGGTGAGCGGCACGACATAGTGCTCGAGCGCGGGAGTTGCGAGCTTCAGGCCTTCGACCGCCGAGAGCACCGAGATCGCCGGCGTGATCATGGAATCGCCGATGAACATCGAGGCGCCGACCACGCCGAGCGCGAGCAGGAACCAGCTCCGCCGCCCGAGCGCGCGCTGGCCGAGCGCCATCAGCGAGAGCGTGCCGCCCTCCCCGTTATTGTCGGCGCGCAGCAGCAGCAAGACGTATTTGGCGGTCACGACGATCAGCAGTGCCCACAGGATCAGCGAGAGCACGCCGAGCACGATGACCCGCGAGACCGGCTCGCCATGCGCCGCGCTTCTGACCGCCTCATGGAATGCGTAGAGCGGCGAGGTGCCGATATCGCCGAAGACGACGCCGATGCTCCCGAGCGTGAGGGCCCAAAAGCCTGATGTGACCGGTTGCCCATCCTGGGTCTCGGCCGATGTGATGCTCGCCGTCATGAGGGTGGAAAACGCTTCGTCCCTGAATTTGATCCGGCGCCTTTTGACGCTTCCCGCGCGCCTGTCAATCGGCTTCCACCATAGCAGGCACCGGGACAGAAGCTGTGACGCCGCAGCAACGTTCATCGCCTGCGCGACGACATGCCTCAGGTAGGATGGTAGCGCAAGAGGCCTATTTTCCGAGCATGATCGCGTCGGAAAACCGGTGCCCACTTTGCGCTAACGCGGCCCCTCGGGCCCGGATCATGCTCACGGCTTCAGATTCGGCGGCAGCGGCGGATCCTCGCGCATCAGGGTGATGGTCACCCGCCGGTTGGCGGCGAGCGAAGGATCGTCCGGAAACAGCGGCTGGGTGTCCGCCTTGCCCGAGACGGCGAAGATGTGCGACGGCGGCAGGCCCTCGCGTTCGAGGATCTGGCGTACCGCATTGGCGCGGTCGGCCGACAGATCAAAGGCCCCGTAGTCGCTGCGGGTCGGCACGAAGCCCGCCGCGGTGTGGCCGGCGATGGAAACGCGGAGCGGCGTGGCCTTGAGCGGGATCGCGAGCTTCTCGACCAGGCGCCGGGTACGGTCATAGGGCACCTTGGAGCCGTCGGCGAACATCGAGCGGCCATCCTGGTCGACGATCTCCAGGTTGAGGCCCTGCTTGGTCTCCTCGAACATGATGTGCTTGGACATCTCGGTCAGTTCCGGCATGTCCTGCAACGCCTGGCGCAGCGAGGCCGCCGCCAGTGCGAAATTGCGGTCGACCTTGACCTTGGCCCCCGACGTGCGGTCGCGGTCCTCCTGATCCGGCGTCGGCGTATTCGAGGCATCTTCAGGTTGAATGTGATCGACGTTCTTCAGCCGCGGACGGGTCGGCAAACCGTCAGACTCGACGATGCCGGCGTAGCGCGCTTCGCTCTGCACGCCGAAGGCGTCACGCATGGACCCTGCGACGATCTTCAGCTTGTTGGCGTCTTGCGTGGAGAACGCGACGAGCATCACGAAGAAGCTCATCATCAGGCCCATGAGGTCGGCGAAGGTCACGAACCAGCCGTGACCGCCGCCATGCGCATCGCCGCGTTTCTTCTTCGCCATGACCTAAATCCTGGTGCGCGCGGTCAGGCCGGCACCGGTTCACCCTCGGCGTTGCGATGCTTCTCCGGCAGATAAGCCAGCAGCATTTCGCGCACCAAGGTCGGGCTCTTGGAGTCGCGGATCATGAGGATGCCGTCGATGATCAGGGTGCGGTTGGTCTCTTCATCCAGCAGCTTGCCATGCAGCTTGTCGGCGATCGGCAGACAGAACAGGTTCGCAACTAGTGCGCCGTAGAGGGTGGCGAGCAGCGCGGTCGCCATGAACGGGCCGAGCTTGGAGGGGTCGGTCATGTTGGCGAACATCTGCACCATGCCGATCAGGGTGCCGATCATGCCGAACGCCGGGGCGCAGTCGCCGATGGCGCGGTAGATCTTGCTGCCCTCGTCGAGGTGCATCAGGAAGTTGTCGCGGTCGCGCTCGAGATTGTCACGGATGAAGTCGAGATCGTAGCCGTCGGCGACGTAGCGGATGCCCTTGGCGAGGAACGGCTCGTCGGTCTCGACCTTTTCGAGCCCCACCGGCCCCTGCTTGCGGGCGATCTCGGCGATGCGGGCAAGCTCGTCGACGAGGTCGTGCGCCGACAGCCGGCTCATGGTGAAGGCGAATTTGGCGCCGAGCGGAAGGCCGTGCAGGAGCGCCGAGAGCGGAAAGCGGATCATGGTGGCGGAGATCGAACCGCCGAAGATGATGATCATCGCATGTTCGGAGATGAACATGTGCAGGTCGCCGCCCATGAGGATCATCGCGGTGATGACGATGATGCCCGCCGTGAGCCCAACGCCCGTCATGATATCCATGGGAGACTCCAACGCGAACGCAACAACGGCCGTCCTGGCCGCTGGCGCGGCCCAACCCCGAACCGCATCGGAAACCCTAGAGTGCCGCCCTTAAAGCCGCGTAAAGGTTAAGTCTGGACAGCGTGCTGCCCGCTGCTGCGATTGCTGCTGCCGGCGAGCGATGGGAATTTCAACACTTCGCTAACCATAAGCAGGCGCGCCACGACGTCACATCGGCTGCGGCCCTCCGCCACATCCGGGACGAAGGATGAATTGCTATTCTGAAGCGGGGCGGCATGCTCAATCGCGGGAGCCATCGCGATGTTGACGCTGTTCAGCCTTCTCACTGCGCTGCCCGCGGCGCTGGCGTTCCACCTGCTCGAGCCGGAGCTCGTCCTGCCGGCCTTCAGCATCCTGCTCTTTGTCGAGGCCGCCTTCGCGGCGATCGCAGCGCGCTTGATTCACCTCCCGGACAATGCGGAGGACATCACGCTATGGGACCTCGCAGGCGGCTTCACCCTGATCGGATGCGCCGCCGCAATGTTCGGTGAGCCGGATCAAGCGGCTCAGTTCCTGGCGGAGCAAGGCGGCCCACGGCCGGCTTCGCGGCCGTAGGTCGTTCAACCGCGCTTAGTGGATTTCCGCCGAGCGCTTCAGCGCGGCCTTCAGCTTTTCCAGCGAGAAATCGGGGCTGCGGGCGATCTCGAGGATCGGCGTCTCGCGGCGGCCGCAGAGTTCGGCTGCCTCCGGCAGCTTTGCGGCGACGTCGAGCGGGATCACGATGGCACCATGCTGGTCGGCGTGGATGAGATCATCCGACTTCACGGTCATGCCGGCGACGCGCACTTCGCCGCCAAAGCTTTCCGCGTGCACCCAGGCATGCGACGGGCCGATCGAGCCGGCGAGTGCCTGGAAGCCCGGCGCCCACTGCGGGATGTCGCGGATCGAGCCGTCGGTGATCACGCCGAGGCAGCCGAGGGCCTTGTGCACGTTGCTCTGCACCTCGCCCCAGAACGCGCCATAGCCGACATCAGGCCCGTCGATGTCCTGGATCACCGAGATGCGCGGGCCATGACCGGTGCCGATATATTCATAGTATTCGATGCGGCGCTTGGACTGCTCCTCGGCTGGGAGCGATGATTTCAGCACCGAGCGGATCGTGACCGTGCGGGCATAGCCGACGATCGGCGGCAGGTCTGGGAACGGACAGACCAGTTGCTTGGTGGTGTAGCCGATCAGCCGCCGCTCGGGCGCCACGATCTCCATGGCATTGCAGATCGTCGGGGTATCGTAGCGGCCCAGCGCCTCGAGGACGGAAGCGGGCAGCGGCCCGGTCGCGGTATCAGTCACGGCGTTCTCTCCCAGATTGGCGGTCGCTGTTGGCGCGATGCCGCCGG
The DNA here is from genome assembly GCF_000473065.1 of Bradyrhizobium sp. WSM1743. GTDB lineage: Bacteria > Pseudomonadota > Alphaproteobacteria > Rhizobiales > Xanthobacteraceae > Bradyrhizobium. The sequence goes on along the minus strand of NZ_AXAZ01000003.1, from coordinate 116,591 downwards.
CACAGGGCGATATAGCCGAGATCAGGTCTCAACCCAACTCAGGCAGGCCTCATGGCAGATATCCGCGCCGGGCTGCTCAGTGCAGCCGTCCGGGCCGTTCGTCATCGTGCGGCGGCTCTGACAAATTCGTCAGTGTTGGTGCTGATGGCGGCGACGGAACTTCGCCTCCTGACGGCGCGGTGGCTTCCAGCGCGCGCGCCTGGTCGCGATAGGATTTGTAGCCGAGCGGCAAAGCGAGAAGATACAGCACCGTGCCGATCGACAGCACGTGCCAGGGATAGGCAATCAGGAGCGCGATGAAGACGATCACCGCAACGAAGGCCGGCAGCACCAGCTCGGGCGGAACGCGCATGCGCTTGGTCTTGCCGGAGAACACCGGCAGGCGCGACACCATCAGGAAGGCGATCAGCAGCGTATAGGCCGCCGTCACCGCCGCCGGCAGCCGGCCGAGCTCGAGGAACGCCACATAGATCGGCAGCAGCACCGTGATCGCGCCGGCGGGCGCCGGCACACCGGTGAAGAAATTGGCGGCGAAGGCCGGCTTGTTGGGATCGTCCATCGTGGCGTTGAAGCGCGCAAGCCGCAGGCCGCCGGAGATCGCGAACACCATGGCGGCGATCCAGCCGGCATTGCCGAGCTCGTGCAGCTGCCAGAAATACAGCATCAGGCCGGGCGCCACGCCGAAATTGACGAAGTCGGCGAGGCTGTCGAGCTCGGCACCGAACTTGGACTGGCCCTTGATCATGCGCGCGATGCGGCCGTCGATGCCGTCGAGCGCGGCCGCGAACACGATGGCATAGACGGCGAGCGACATCCGCCCCTCGATCGACAGGCGGATCGAGGTCAGGCCGGCGCAGATCGCCAGCAGCGTGATGACGTTGGGCACCAGCATCCGCACCGGGATCGGTCGGAACCGCCGGCGGCGCGCATCGGGATATTTGAAGTCATAGGGCGTCATTGCTCACCTCGAGGCGAGATATAGCAAGCCGCACCCCCCTCCGCCATTGCGGCGGACGGCCCATAAGCACCGACTATTGGTTAATTGGCGCGGAAGGCGCGGCTCGGGTCGTCGCCGGCAAGGTCGGCCAGGATCGTCTCTCCAGCGATCGCGGTCTGCCCTTCGGAGACCAGCGCCTTGGTGCCGACAGGCAGGTAGACATCGAGCCGCGAGCCGAAGCGGATCAGGCCGAAGCGCTCGCCGGCACCGATCGACTGCCCCTCCTTGACAAAGCAGACGATGCGCTTGGCGACGAGACCGGCGATCTGCACCACGCCGATCCGCGCATTGGGCGTCGTGATCACCAGCGAGTTGCGCTCATTGTCCTCGCTCGCCTTGTCGAGCTCGGCGTTGATGAAGAGACCCGGGCGGTAGGCGATGCGGTCCACCCTGCCCGCCACGGGAGCGCGGTTCACGTGGCAGTTGAACACGCTCATGAACACCGAGATGCGCGGCAATGGCCGGTCACCGAGGCCCAGCTCGGCCGGCGGCAGCGCCATGGTGATCATCGAGACGCGGCCGTCGGCCGGCGACACCACCAGCCCCTCGCGCACCGGTGTCACGCGGACGGGGTCGCGGAAGAACAGCGCGCACCAGACGGTCAGGATGGTGCCGATCCACCCCAAAGGCGACCACAGCCAGAACAGGATCAGGCTTGCCAGCGCGAAACCGCCGATGAAGGGATAGCCCTCCTTGTGGATCGGCGGAATCTGGCGCTGGATCGAATCGAGAATGGACATCGTTATCTGCCGCTTGGGGTTAATGGCACGGGTCGTCGCGCGGGTTGTTTAGGCCAGAGTTGGGACCGGAGACAAGATCACTCCGCCGCCGCGGGCGTCGTCAGGATGTCATCGACCGGCGGCGGCTCCCGGTTGGGCGCCGCACTGGCGTCGGCCATCTTGGCCAGCTTCTCGCGCGCCGCCTCGGCCTCGCGCTGCCTGTTCCACATGCTGGCATAGAGGCCGCCCTGCGCGAGCAGTTTCGCGTGGGTGCCGCGCTCGGCGATGCGGCCCTGGTCGAGCACGATGATCTCGTCGGCGCCGACGATGGTGGAAAGCCGGTGCGCAATCACCAGCGAGGTGCGGTTCTTCGCCACGCGATCGAGCGCGCCCTGGATCTCGTGCTCGGTGTGGGTGTCGAGCGCCGAGGTCGCCTCGTCCAGCACCAGGATCGGCGGTGCCTTGAGCACCGTGCGCGCGATCGCGACGCGTTGCTTCTCGCCGCCGGACAGCTTCAGGCCGCGCTCGCCGACCTGGGTCTCGTAGCCCTTCGGCGCCATCCGGATGAAATGGTCGATCTGCGCCAGCCGCGCCGCCTCCTCGACCTCGGTATCAGTCGCGTCCCAGCGGCCGTAGCGGATGTTGTAGCGGATGCTGTCGTTGAACAGCACGGTATCCTGCGGCACCATGCCGATCGATGCACGCAGGCTGGCCTGCGTGACGTCGCGGATGTCCTGGCCGTCGATCAGGATCTTGCCGTCGGAGACGTCATACAGGCGGAACAGCAGCCGCGAGATGGTCGACTTGCCTGCGCCCGAGGGGCCGACGATGGCAACGGTCTTGCCGGCAGGCACCTCGAAGCTGATGCCCCTCAGGATCGGGCGGGCCGACTCGTAGGCAAAGCGCACGTCCTCGAAGCGCACGGTGCCGGCGGAGATGACCAGCGGCTTCGCGTCGGCTGCGTCCTTGATCTCGGCCTCGCGGCCCAGCACATTGAACATCTTCTCGATGTCGATGATCGCCTGCTTGATCTCGCGATAGACCATGCCCATGAAATTCAGGGGCTGGTACAGCTGGATCATCATGGCGTTGACCAGCACGAAATCGCCGACGGTGTTTGTGCCGTTGCGTACGCCGATCGCGCACATCAGCATGGTCGCGGTCAGGCCCAGCGTGAAGATCACGGCCTGGCCTGTGTTGAGCACAGCAAGCGAAGTATAGGTGCGGACGCTCGCTTCCTCGTAACGCGCCACCGACTTGTCGTAGCGCTGCGCCTCGCGCGCCTCGGCACTGAAATACTTCACCGTCTCGTAATTGAGCAGCGAGTCGATCGCCTTGGTGTTCGCCTCGGTGTCGGAATCATTCATCTTGCGGCGGATGCCGATCCGCCACTCGGTCGCGATGTAGGTGTAGTACATGTAGAGCGTGACCGTGATCAGGGTGGCGACCACGTAACGCCAGTCGAATTGCCAGAGCAGCACCGCCAGCAGCAGCGAGACTTCGACGATGGTCGGGATCAGCTGGAGGATCACCATGCGCACGATGACCTCGATGCCCTCGCGGCCGCGCTCGAGCACGCGCGTCAGGCCACCGGTCTTGCGCTCCAGGTGGAAGCGCAGCGACAGATCGTGCATGTGGATGAAGGTGATGGTGGCGAGCTTGCGCACCGCATGCATGGCGACGCGGGCGAAGATGCCGTCGCGCCATTGCGTCAGCACCGCCATCAGGATGCGCATCGTGCCGTAGCTCGCGGTCAGCAACAGCGGCGAGGCGATCACCCAGAGATGCCAGTTGTCGGCCTGCACCGGCGCGGTGTTGGCGCCGGTCAGCGCATCCGTCGCCCATTTGAAGCTGAACGGCACCGCGAGCGTGATCAGCTTGGCGGCGAGCAGCAGCACCAGCGACCAGACCACCCGCATCTTCAGATCGAAGCGATCGCCCGGCCAGATATAGGGCCACAGATGCGCCAGCGTGCCCATCAGCGTGGCCCCGGCCTGCGGTCCTCCAGCGGGAGGCTCAGGAACGTCGGCGCCGTCGAACGATTGAGGTTGGTCCATCAAGAAGCCTGAAAGCCCGCCGGATGCGGGCGCAACTGTGATTAACGATCTTCGCCCGTCATATAGAGCCTTCCCGATGCCCACGCACCCCGCCAGATGGCGAATCTTTGATTGTTTATCGTCATTTACCGGTAGATTTCCGGACAGTCCGAATCACCGATTGGGCTTGACGCCCCTTCGCTGCAATGCATCATGGTGTCAATGAGCATTATCAAAACCGTCTGTGTCTACTGCGGCTCCGGCCCTGGAACAAATCCCCGCTTCACCGAAGGCGCCAAGGCGTTCGGCAAGGCGCTCGCCGAAAACAACGTCCGCTTGGTCTATGGCGGCGGCTCGCTCGGCCTGATGGGCGCGGTCGCGACCTCCGTGCTCGACCATGGCGGCACCGTCACCGGCATCATCCCCGACTTCCTGCGGCTGCGCGAGAACGCGCTGACGCGCGTGCAGGAGATGATCGTCACCCCCGATATGCACGAGCGCAAGCGCCTGATGTTCGAACGCTCCGATGCCTTCGTGGCGCTGCCGGGCGGCGTCGGCACGCTGGAGGAGCTGGTCGAGCAGATGACCTGGAAGCAGCTCGGCCGTCACGCCAAGCCGGTGCTGCTTGCCAACATCGACAATTTCTGGGAGCCGCTATTCTCGCTCTTGTCTCACATGCGCCAGACCGAGTTCATCCGCGCCGGCCTTTCGATCGACATCCTCAAGGCCGATCGCGTCGAGGAGATCCTGCCGAAGCTGAAGGCGGCCGCAGCACAGGTGGCCGAATCGGACAAGCAGCTCGCCCCGGAAATGGCGCGCAAGCTTTAACGATTGGTTGGCTCGATTTCGCCGCGGGCTCCGTCACCTCTCCCGCATGCGGGAGAGGTCGCCGCGCAGCGGCGGGTGAGGGTTCTCTCCTCTTGGGGGGTCTCGCCCGCGGAGATACCCCCACCCCAGCCCTCCTCCGCAAGCGGGAGAGGGAGCGCACCGCCTTTGTGGCGATCACGCTTTACTCTGCCGGAAACGTCACCGCCTCGATCCGGTTGCCGTCGGGATCGAGGGCGAAGGCTGCGTAGTAGCGCACGCGGTCGTGCGGGCGGATGCCGGGCGCGCCGTCGGAGGCGCCGCCAACGGACAGCGCCGCCGCGTGAAACGCATCGACCTCAGACGGTTTTCGCCCGCAAGCAGATGTGCACGCCGCTCTCCGGTCCGACGCGCGGCATGCCTTCGCGTAAGTTGATCCAGAACTCGGGATAGGCCTTGCCGAAGCCAACCGTCCGCGGCCGCGTGACGAGGCGCGTGAGACCGAGGGTGGCGAGCGTTGCCTTGTAGAATTTTGCGGCGCGCTCGAGATCGCTGACGCCGACGGAGATGTGGTCGATCATGTGCCGTGCTCCCCCTCCGTTGTCATTCCGGGACACGCAAAGCGTGAACCCGGAATCTCGAGATTCTCAGGTGCGCAACTGCGCACCATAGTTCGGTCCGGCGGACCGCCCCGGAATGTCTCCAGCTACGCGGGCGCGCCCGACTTCACGAGCTTGTAGATCACCGAATCCATCAGCGCCTGGAACGAGGCGTCGATGATGTTCGGGGACACGCCGACCGTGGTCCAGCTGTCGCCGTTCTCGTCCTCGCTCTCGATCAGGACGCGCGTGACCGCGCCGGTGCCGCCATTGAGGATACGGACGCGGTAGTCGATCAGCGTCAAGCCCTCGATGTATTTCTGGTACTTGCCGAGATCCTTGCGCAGGGCAACGTCGAGCGCGTTGACGGGGCCGTTGCCTTCGGCCGCCGAGATCAGATGCTCGCCGGCGACGTCGACCTTGACCACCGCGAGCGCCACGGTGACCCGCTCCCCCAGCGCGTTGTAGCGCTGCTCGACATTGACGTCGAACTGCTCGACCTGGAAATAATGCGGCACCTTGCCGAGCGTGCGGCGCGCCAGGAGCTCGAACGAGGCGTTGGCGGATTCATAGGCATAGCCGGCCGCCTCGCGTTCCTTCAATTCCTCGACGAGACGCGTCAGCTTGGGATCGCTCTTGTCGTAAGCGATGCCGGCGCGGTCGAGCTCGGCGATGACGTTGGAGCGGCCGGCCTGATCGGACACCAGTACCTTGCGGTGATTGCCAACCAGCTCCGGCAGCACGTGCTCGTACGTCTGCGGATCCTTCAGCACGGCGGAGGCATGGATGCCGGTCTTGGTGACGAAGGCGCTCTCGCCGACGTAAGGAGCATGCCGGTTCGGCACGCGGTTGAGCATGTCATCGAGCGTGCGCGAGACCTTGACCAGGGTCGCCAGCTTCTCCGGCGTGACGCCGATTTCGAAAACGTCAGCAAAGTCCTTCTTCAATTTCAGCGTCGGGATGAGCGAGCAGAGATTGGCGTTGCCGCAGCGCTCGCCGAGGCCGTTCAGCGTGCCCTGGATCTGCCGCGCGCCCGCGCGCACCGCGGCGAGCGAATTGGCCACCGCCTGCTCAGTGTCGTTATGGGCGTGGATGCCGACATGATCGCCGGGAATGTGCTTGGTCACCTCGATGACAATGGCCTCGACCTCATCAGGCATGGTGCCGCCATTGGTGTCGCACAGCACCACCCAGCGCGCGCCGGCTTCATAGGCCGCCTTGGCGCAGGCCAGCGCAAAGCTCGGGTCCTCCTTGTAGCCGTCGAAGAAATGCTCGCAGTCGAGCATGACCTCGCGGCCGGCGGCCTTCGCGGCTGCGACGCTGTCACGGATCGAAGCGAGGTTCTCCTCCTTTGTCGTCTCCAGCGCGACCCGCACCTGATAGGCGGACGATTTTGCCACGAAGCAGATCGCGTCCGCCTTCGCCTCCAACAGTCCGGCGACACCGGGATCGTTGGAGACCGAGCGCCCCGCCCGCCGCGTCATGCCGAAGGCGGTGAAGCGCGCGTGATTGAGCTTCGGCTTGGAGCCAAAGAACTCCGTGTCGAGCGGGTTGGCGCCGGGATAGCCGCCCTCGACATAGTCGATGCCGAGATCATCGAGCATCGCCGCGATGACCTGCTTGTCAGCCAGCGTGAAATCGACGCCATTGGTCTGCGCCCCGTCGCGCAGCGTGGTGTCGAACAGATAAAGACGCTCCTTGCTCATGGCCCCGCTCCGAGCGTCTTCTTCATGGTGGTGTTGGCGAGCCACTCGTCGCCCATGGTGACGCTATTGCGCTGCTGGGCGGTGTAACCGCGCTTGGCGAAGAAGCCTTGCGCGTTGTCGCTGGCATCGACCGACAGGCTCGCCGCGCCGCGGCCGCCGGCGAGCTTCTCCAGCGCGTCGACCAGCATGGTTGCGATGCCCTGCCCGGCCACAGCCGGATGGACATAGAGCATGCGAATGTGATCGTTACCGCGCAGCGAGGCGAAGCCGACGGGCGAGCCCTCGAGTGTCGCGATCAGCGTGAGGTCGGCGGCGAGCCGCTTGCCGAACTCTTCGTCCTCGGCCGCCGCCATCCAGGCTTCCTGCTGCGCCTCGCTATAATCGTCGCCGGTCAGCTCCTCGATGCTGGCGGCGAAGATCGCTGCGAGCACGGGCACATCCGCGGGCAGGAAGGGCCTGAGTGCGGGCTTTGGCACAGTCTGTCCCATCGTCCTCACCACATCCCATAGAGCTTGAGCACCAGCGCCACGGCACCGGCGAGCAGCGCGATCTTCAGCACGATGTAGTAGAGCCAGTGCCGCGGGAAAGGCGTGTCGGGCCGCTTCATCGCGCGATCTCCCAGGTCGTTCCTTCCTTTGAGTCCTTGATCGCAACACCCATCGTAGCGAGCAGATCGCGGATGCGGTCGGATTCCTTAAAGTCCTTGCGGCTACGGGCGGCCGTCCGCTCCGCGATCAGGCGCTCGACTTCCTTCGCATCGATGCCGCTCGCCTGCTGCTTGCGGCTTTCCCATTGCGCAGCGCTCTCGGAGAGGAAACCGAGTAGCCGCAACGAGCCCGCAAGACCCGCGATATCGTTGCCACGCAGGCCGTGCAGCGCCGCGATCGCCTGCGGCGTGTTGAGGTCATCGAGCAGAGATTCGACCACCGACGCAGCCGGCTTTCCGGGCGCAACATCGGCGGCGACACGGTACCAGTCGTCGAGCGTCTTGGCGCTCTCTTCCAGCGACTTCACCGTCCAGTCGATTGGGGAACGATACTGCGTCTTCAGCATGTTCAAGCGCAGCACCTCGCCCGGCCATTCTGCGAGCAGCTCGTGGATCGTGATGAAGTTACCGAGCGACTTCGACATCTTCTCGCTCTCGACCTGCAGGAAGCCGTTGTGCATCCAATAGTTTGCCATGCGCTCCTGGTGAAAGGCACAGCAGCTCTGCGCAACCTCGTTCTCGTGATGCGGAAACACGAGATCGATGCCGCCGCCGTGGATGTCGAAATGCTCGCCGAGATGCTTCCAGGCCATCGCCGAGCACTCGATGTGCCAGCCGGGCCGCCCCTCCGCCTTGATGCCGGCCGGCGACGGCCATGACGGCTCGCCGGGCTTGGACGGCTTCCACAGCACGAAATCGGTGTTGCCCTTCTTGTAGGGCGCGACATCGACGCGGGCGCCGGCGACCATCTCGTCCAGCGAGCGATTGGACAGCGCGCCGTAGCGCGGCAGCACCGAATTGGCCGCGTTCATCGCCTGAGGCGAGAACAGCACATGGTCCTCGGCGACATAGGCAAAACCGCCGGCGACCAGCTTCTCGATGAGCTCGCGCATCTCGCCGATGTGCTCGGTCGCGCGCGGCTCCACGGTCGGCCGAAGCGCGCCGAGCGCATCAACGTCGGCGTGAAACTGCTTGCCCGTCTGCTCGGTGACCTTGCGAATGGCCTCGTTCAGCGGCAGGCCCGGGAAATCGCGCGCGGCGCGGTCGTTGATCTTGTCGTCGACGTCGGTGATGTTGCGGACATATTTGACATGCGCCTCGCCATAGAGATGGCGCAGCAGCCGAAACAGTACGTCGAACACGATCACTGGCCGCGCATTGCCGATATGGGCGAAGTCGTAGACGGTCGGTCCGCAGACATACATGCGGACGTTGTTCGGATCGAGCGGTACAAAGGTCCGCTTTTCCCTCGTCAGCGTATCGTGAAGGCGCAATTCCATATGGATACCCGTCGGCTGTTGGCCGGGCGTCCAGGGCTCTCAATGTTTTTGAGAAAAGACGGCTCCAGCCAGCGAATCGCTAGCTCGTAATCTCGCGGCAAATGGCGCAAATGGCGAGGAGACCGTTCATGCGGCCACATATGGGCCACCACGGGCCCCGGCGTCAAGAGCCGCGAAAATGCCGCTTTGTCTCCGCAAAGCGCGCGGCCCGCCCTGATGGTTCATGATCCCCTAACCATTTGAGGCCATTCTGGAACCGGCGGTTCCTCCATTTTTAGCCCCGGTATTTTCATGCGATCCCTGCTCGCGCTCATTTTCAGCGCCGCGATCCTTGCAGCACCCAGCGCTTGCGCCGAGACCCGCGTTTTCATCGTCGCCAATCAGGCGGATGGCTATGGGGTCGACCAGTGCCTGGCCAGGGGCGACAAATGCGGCGCATCGGCCGCGCGCGCCTATTGCCAGTCACGAGATTTTGCCCAGGCATCAAGCTATCGCCGGGTCGATCCCGACGAAATCACCGGCTCCGTCCCCAAAACTGGCGCAAACTGCTCCCATGGGCATTGCGACGAATATGTCGCAATCACCTGCCAGCGCTGAATTCGCTCGGAGCTGGCGGACCTTAGGCCCAATCTTTGGCCCCTGAAACGACGTGACGATGCCGCAGGAAGCGGCTATTGGAGGGCGCGCTTCGGCCCCCCAGATCACGCTGGGCCGTGACCTCGCTAGAATGGCGGATATGCCTGAATTTTTGTCGCTCCTCTCCCGTGCCCGCTTCCTCCTCGCCTGCACCGTGCTCCTGAGCACTGTCGTGCTCGCCAATGGCGCCTTCGCGCAGGCCGGCCCGCCCGGCCCGCCGCCTCAGCCCGGCCAGAACGGGCTCGGGCCGAACCCGATGTGCGTCCGCCTGGAAGGCCAGCTCGCCGCGCTCGACCGCGGCGGCGGCGGTGGCGATCCCGCGCGCGAAGAGCAGATCCGCCGTTATCAGGATTCCCAGGCCAAGCAGCAGGCCGAGCTCGACCGCGTCACCATGCAGGCCAAGCGCATGGGCTGCGATTCCTCCGGCTTCTTTTCGCTGTTCAACGGCCAGTCGGCGCAGTGTGGCCCAGTGAACACCCAGATCCAACAGATGCGCGCCAATCTGGACCAGATCACCGGCAACCTCGAACGGCTGCGCGGCGGCGGCCCCGGCGGCTTCAGCCCGGAGCGTGACAACCAGCGCCGTTCGGTCCTGATGGCGCTGGCGCAGAACAATTGCGGCCCGCAATATGCCAATGCCGCGCAGTCGCAAGGCGGCGGCAACTTCCTGAGCAACCTGTTCGGCGGCAACAACAACCCGAACAATCCGCAAGCCGTGCCGCCCTCCGATCTCGGTCCGCAATCAGGCACCTTCCGCACCGTGTGCGTGCGCACCTGCGACGGCGCTTATTTCCCGATCTCGTTTGCCACCGTGCCGGCGCGCTTCCCCGACGACGAGAAGACCTGCAAGGCGCTGTGCCCGGCCGCGGAAGCCGTGCTCTACAGCCATCGCAATCCCGGCGAGGACATGAACTCGGCAGTCTCGATCGGCGGCCAGCCCTACACCGCGCTGCCGACCGCGTTCAAATTCCGAAGCGAGTTCAACCCGTCCTGCTCCTGCAAGGCGGCGGGCCAGACCTGGGCGGACGCGCTGAAATCAGCCGACGACAAGGCCGCAGCCGAGCAGCAGGGCGACATCATCGTCACCGAGGAGAGCGCCAGGAAGATGCAGCAGCAGCGGCTCAACAAGGGCACGCCTGCCAATGCCAAGAAGGGCGCAGCTCCCGCGCCGACGACGGCGACTGCACCGGCTGCAACACCGCCTGCGGATGCAGCCCCCACGACCTCGTCGGAGAACAAGCCGATCCGCTCGGTCGGCCCGACCTTCCTGCCGCAGCAGCAGAAGTAGGCGTTACTCTCTGTCGCGCTCCGCGCAAGCGGCCGCTTCCGCTGTTACGGCTCGCCCTCGCGGCTCCACGGGAAAAGATTGGCCGGAAAGTCTGCTGCGTAGCGCCTTCCCTTCGGGGGCGGCGGCGGTGCGTCCGGTGGGTTCGGATTCGGCTCAACCACTCGCCGATAGAGGTGCCAGGTGGCATGACCGAGCACCGGCAAAACGACAGCGAGACCGACGAAGAGCGGCAGCGAGCCGATCACGAGCAGCGCCGCCACGATGAGGCCCCATCCGGCCATCGCAACCGGATTCGCCGCCACCGCCCGGAGCGAGGTGCGGATCGCGTCGATCGCGGTCGCATGCCGGTCGAGCATCAACGGAAATGACACGACGCTGACGCACAATGCCACAAGCGCAAACAGGAAGCCGACACCGCAACCGACGACGATGAGCGACCAGCCTTCCGGTGTCATCAGCACGCGCGTCGCGAAGTCGGGAATGCTTGCGGCCGCCGCATGACCGAAGATTGAGACATAGATCGCGTTCGCGGCACCGATCCAGGCCCCGAACAGGACCAGCAGGAGCACACCGAGTTCTATCATGGCGCCGAACGACGGTGCGCGCAGCACCTTGATCGCATCCCATGCTTCGACCTCCTCGCCGCGCTCACGACGGCGGCTGAGTTCGTAGAGACCGATCGCAGCAAAAGGACCGATCAGGGCAAAGCCGGCGGCCAGCGGAAACAGTAGCGGCAGCACCGAATAGCCGAGCACCATCCTGAACAGGACGAGACCGAGAACGGGATAAATCAGGCACACGACGATCGCGTGGCTCGGCATCGCCTGGAAATCCGCCCAACCAAGGCGCAGGGCCTCGGTCAGGTCGGACAAGCTGATCTTGCGAATGCGATAGGAGGCCGCTTCGCCGAATGCGTGCCGCCTGATGTCGTGGGAGTACAGAGTGGCCATGAACGGAGCTCCCGTGCTGAAAATCGCGGTTTCGATGACACGCGCTTTCCAGTCACGCGTGTCCGCCGGATAAGCAGGAAACGCGATGGGTCAAGTACGGTAACCCAGGTTCAGTAACCGAGCCTGGCCGGACGGAACCCGTCGCGACCTGCCGCGCGAGCTTAGCGCGCATAGGCCACGGCTGAACTCACGGTTGGGTGAATTGTGCATCTGCACAGATTTGTGCGTTGCGTCACCGAAGACCCCGCCAGCCTTACATGCGCAACTGACGCTTCGCCGACCTCTCGGCCGACAGCAACGCCACGCCAGGTCAGCACGCCTACATGCTCTATTGACGCCGGGTTCGGCTGGTACCATTTTGAACGCAGACGCCCTTAGAGTTGAATGGTCGCGAGCGTTCTTGATTTCGCGAACAGTGGAATGGGCGAGGCAACAGGCCGGCGATGGCATGAATGCCAACCAAGAAAGGCCAGCCATCGCGACAGACATGAGCTCCGCCCTGGATTCGTATCCGTAGCCTTCAACGGCAAGGATGGATCAGGATGGCTGTCGCACTGATACTGCTTCTGGTCGCGATCGGCTCGGTGCTGTTTCACATCTACAGCCCGTGGTGGTGGACGCCGATCGCCACCAACTGGGCCTATATCGACCACACCATCAACATCACGTTCTGGATCACGGGCTTCGTGTTCGTCGCGGTGATCGCCTTCATGGCCTACTGCGTCTTCCGCTTTCACCACAAGGAGGGAAGACGGGCCGACTACAATCCGGAAAACAAAAGGCTCGAATGGTGGCTGAGCGTCGGGACCGGCGTCGGCGTCGCGGCCATGCTGGCGCCTGGCCTCGTGGTCTGGCACCAGTTCGTGACGGTGCCTGCGGATGCCACCGAGGTCGAGGTCATGGGCCAGCAATGGCAATGGAGCTTCCGCCTTCCGGGCAAGGATGGGCGTTTGGGCACATCCGATGTCCGCAACATCGCTTCCGACAATCCGATGGGACTCAATCGTGACGACGCCCACGCGCAGGACGACGTCGTGATCGAGAGCGGCGAGCTGCACCTGCAAGTGGGAAAGCCGGTCAAGGTTCTCCTCCGCTCGGTTGATGTCCTGCACGATTTCTACGTGCCCGAATTCCGGGCCAAGATGGACATGGTTCCAGGCATGGTGACCTATTTCTGGATGACGCCGATCCGAACCGGAACGTTTGATGTCCTCTGTGCGGAGCTTTGTGGCGCTGCTCACTATCAGATGCGGGCCAAGGTCATCGTCGACGAAGAGGGTGAATACCACGCTTGGCTGGACCAACAAAAAACGTTCGCAGAATTATCGCCGGCAAAAGCCGTCGTGAAGGCGACGTACCAATCCGGCGGCAAGTAGCAAGCTGCCGCCGCAAAGATTGATCGGGTGCATGAGGCCAACGCCTTACCCCGATGGAAACGACCGAGGAGGTTTCTATGGTCGATATTCCATATGAAGGGATCCGCGGCATCCCGCCTGCCGAAGTACCCGATGTCGAGCTCTATCATCCGCGGAGCTGGTGGACACGGTATGTCTTCTCGCAGGACGCCAAGGTGATCGCCATTCAGTATTCGCTGACCGCCACGGCCATCGGGCTGGTGGCCCTGGTGCTGTCGTGGCTGATGCGGCTGCAACTGGGATTCCCCGGCACCTTCTCTTTCATCGATGCCAACCAGTACCTCCAGTTCATCACCATGCACGGCATGATCATGGTGATTTACCTGCTCACCGCATTATTCCTGGGTGGCTTCGGCAACTACCTGATCCCGCTGATGGTCGGCGCCCGGGACATGGTCTTCCCCTATGTGAACATGCTGAGCTACTGGGTCTATCTGCTCGCAGTCCTGGTGCTGGCCTCGACGTTCTTCGTGCCCGGCGGCCCCACCGGCGCCGGTTGGACGCTGTACCCCCCGCAAGCAATCCTCTCCGGAACGCCCGGGCAGGATTGGGGCATCATTCTCATGATGTCGTCCCTGATCCTGTTCATCATCGGCTTCACCATGGGCGGGCTGAACTATGTGGTGACGGTGCTGCAGGCGCGGACCCGCGGCATGACATTGATGCGCCTGCCCCTGACGGTGTGGGGCATTTTCACGGCGACCGTCATGGCGCTGTTGGCATTCCCTGCACTGTTCGTTGCCTCGGTCATGCTGCTGCTCGACCGTCTCTTGGGAACCAGCTTCTTCATGCCCTCCCTCGTCGAGATGGGCACGCTGTCGAAATATGGCGGCGGCAGCCCGCTGCTCTTCCAGCACCTGTTCTGGTTCTTCGGCCATCCCGAGGTCTACATCGTCGCCCTGCCCGCCTTCGGCATCGTCTCCGATCTGATCAGCACGCATGCGCGCAAGAACATCTTTGGTTATCGCATGATGGTCTGGGCGATTGTGGCCATCGGCGCGCTCAGCTTCATCGTATGGGCGCACCACATGTATGTGAGCGGCATGTTCCCGCAATTTGGGTACTTCTTCGCCACCACGACGCTCATCATCGCAATCCCCACCGCGATCAAGGTCTATAACTGGGTGCTGACCCTGTGGCGCGGCGACATTCATCTTACCGTGCCGATGCTGTTCGCCCTCGGCTTCATCATCACCTTCGTGAACGGCGGGCTCACCGGCCTCTTCCTCGGCAACGTCGTCGTGGACGTGCCCCTCTCGGATACCATGTTCGTGGTCGCACATTTCCACATGGTGATGGGCGTGGCGCCGATCATGGTCGTGCTCGGCGCGATTTATCATTGGTACCCGAAGGTCACGGGACGGATGCTGAACGAGGCCCTGGGCAAGTTTCACTTCTGGGTCACCTTCCTGGGTGCCTACCTGATCTTCTTCCCCATGCACTATCTTGGACTGCTCGGGGTTCCGCGCCGGTATTTCGAGCTCGGAGATGCAACGTTCATCCCGTCCTCGGCCCATTCACTGAACGCCTTCATCTCCGTGGTGGCCTTGACCGTCGGCTTCAGCCAGCTGGTATTCCTGTTCAATTTGGCCTGGAGCCTGTTCAAAGGTGAGGCCTCAGGCGGCAATCCGTGGCGGGCGACGACGCTGGAGTGGCAGACGCCGGAAACGCCGCCAGGGCACGGCAACTGGGGCAAGGAGCTCCCGGTCGTGTACCGCTGGGCCTATGATTACAGTGTACCCGGCGCCGCGGAGGACTTCATTCCACAGAACCAGCCGCCGCGCGCGACGCAGCTCGTTCAGGGAGCTGCTTCGTGAGCGCCGTCATCCTGTTCCTGACTGTGCTTGCGGTGATCGCCGGATGGTGGCTGTCGCAGCAGCGGCTGACGGCCAAGCCCTGGCTGGAGGAAGGCCCGGCCGGTGACTTCCCTGGCGGCGATGCCATGGCCTGGCCGGCAGCGAAGGTCGGACTTGGCGTGTTTCTCGCTGTCGCAAGCGCATTGTTCGTCCTCTTTATCAGCGCTTACTCGATGCGCATGAGCGTGGTGGACTGGCGGCCGCTGCCGGTACCGCGGCTGCTGTGGGTCAACACCGGCGTTCTGGTCCTGAGCAGTGTCGCGCTGCAATGGTCGTACGTGGCCGCGCGACGACATGATACGGAAGGCGTCATCATCGGTCTGCTCGCCGGCGGAGCGTCTGCCGTGATCTTCCTCGCCGGGCAGCTCCTGGCCTGGCAGCGGCTCGGGGCCGCCGGATATTTCGTGGCGTCCAACCCGGCGAATTCCTTCTTCTACCTGTTGACTGCGGTACACGGGCTGCATCTGACGGGCGGTCTGGTGGCCTTGGGCCGAACCTCAGCCAAGATGTGGCGTGGCGCCGAGATCGCCGAGATGCGCTTGAGCGTGGAACTGTGCGCCATCTACTGGCACTTCCTGCTGTTGGTCTGGCTTGTCCTGCTCGGTCTTCTCACCGGCTGGACCGACGATTTCGTCAACATCTGCCGCCAATTGCTGAGCTAGGGAGGCGCGACCAGATGGCTGAGACCGTGCTGACAAATCCGGGCCAATCGCCTGCGCGGCTTGAAGGCTGGCGTGGCATCGCCGCCGACTGGGCGTCCGATCAGCGTGCCTTCAAGAACGTGTCCTGGGGCAAGGCCATGATGTGGATCTTCCTCCTCAGCGACACCTTCATCTTCAGCTGCTTCCTGCTCTCCTACATGACGGCGCGCATGTCGACGACCGTGCCGTGGCCCAATCCCAGCGAGGTCTTCGCCCTCAATATCGGGGGCAACCACATCCCCCTGATCCTGATCGCCATCATGACCTTCGTGCTGATCAGCAGCAGCGGGACAATGGCGATGGCCGTCAATTTCGGCTACCGCCGCGATCGCGTGAGAACCGCAATCCTGATGCTGGTCACGGCAGCCTTCGGCGCAACCTTCGTCGGGATGCAGGCCTTCGAATGGACCAAGCTGATCATGGAAGGCGTCCGGCCCTGGGGCAATCCATGGGGTGCGCCGCAGTTTGGTGCGAGCTTCTTCATGATCACCGGCTTCCACGGCACCCATGTGACGATCGGTGTGATCTTCCTGATCGCCATTGCGCGGAAGGTCTTTCGCGGCGACTTCGACGTCGAGAGGCGCGGCTTCTTCACGAGCCGCAAGGGGTACTACGAGATCGTCGAGATCACGGGCCTGTACTGGCACTTCGTCGATCTCGTGTGGGTGTTCATCTTTGCATTCTTCTACCTTTGGTGAGGTCGGCGCATGACAAACGCGGCGGTACACATGGAAGGACAGCTCCACGCTCCGGCGCATGGCGCAGTCGCAACGGCAGCCGTTCACGCCAAGGGGCAACAGCACCCGATCAAGCTCTACCTCGTGGTCTGGGGCTGGCTGTTCGTCCTCAGCACGTGCTCCTACCTCGTCGACTACTTTGGCCTACACGGTTATCTCCGGTGGTCGCTGATCCTGCTGTTCATGATATTGAAGGCCGGCCTGATCGTCGCCGTCTTCATGCACATGGCCTGGGAGCGGCTGGCCTTGGCCTATGCCATCCTGCTGCCGCCGATCGCGGTGTTGGTATTTGTGTCGATCATGGTGCTCGAATCCGAATACACGCACTTCCTAAGGGTGCTGTTTTTTGCAGCCCCGTCATAGGGCCCACCGTCGCTCAAGCTGGAGTTCAGCCCTCGAACGCGTCTATTGACGCCTTGCTGCCGCGCGAGACCAGCGTCTCGTCCGGCGCGGGCAGCCTCTCCCCCTTGTCGCGGAAGCGGTTGGTGATGGGATAGCGGCGGTCGCGGCCGAAATTCCTGGGTGTCACTTTCACGCCGGGCGCGGCCTGGCGGCGCTTGTATTCGGCGACGTTGAGCAGATGGTCGATGCGGGTGACGATCTCGCGGTCGAAGCCGGCGGCGATGATCTGATCCAGCGGCTCCTCGCGCTCGACCAGGCGCTCGAGGATGGCATCGAGCACGTCGTAACGCGGCAATGAGTCCTGATCGGTCTGGTTCTCGCGCAGCTCTGCCGTCGGCGGACGCGTGATGATATCAGGGGGAATGACCTCGCCGGCGGGCCCGAGCGCGCCATCCGGCTTCCAGGAATTGCGCAGGCTCGCCAGCCGAAACACCTGCGTCTTGTAGATGTCCTTAATCGGGTTGAAGCCGCCGTTCATGTCGCCATAGAGCGTGGCGTAGCCGACCGACATCTCCGACTTGTTGCCTGTCGTGACCACCATCAGGCCGGTCTTGTTGGAGATCGCCATCAGAAGCGTGCCGCGGGTGCGGGCCTGGAGGTTTTCCTCGGTGATATCAGGGGGCAGGTTCTTGAAGATGCCGGAGAGGATGGTCTCGAACCCGTTCACGGCTTCCGCGATCGGCAAGACCTCGTAGCGGATGCCGAGATGGCCGGCGAGCTCGCCGGCGTCCGCGATCGAGTGTGCGGCCGTGTAGCGATAAGGCAGCATCACGCCATGCACCTGATCGGCGCCGAGCGCATCGACCGCGATCGCCGCGCACAGCGCGGAATCGATGCCGCCGGAAATGCCGAGCAGCACGCCGGGAAAGCCGTTCTTGGCGACGTAGTCGCGCAGGCCCAGCACGCAGGCGGCGTAGTCGGCCTTGTCGCCCTCGGGCTGCTCGGCGATCGGCCCGGTGTAGCACCAGTCCTCGTCGTTTCTGGTAAAGCGCAGCGTGGCGATGCTCTCTTCAAAGGCCGGCAACTGCGCCGCAAGCGAGAGATCGCCGTTAAGCGCGAAGGATGCGCCGTCGAACACCAGCTCGTCCTGGCCGCCGACCTGATTCAGATAGACCAGCGGCAGTCCGCTCTCGGTGATGCGGGCCACCGCGACCGACAGGCGCACGTCGTTCTTGTCCCGGGCGTAAGGCGAGCCGTTCGGCACGAGGATGATCTCGGCGCCGGTCTCGGCCAGCGTCTCGACCACGTTCTCGTAGTCCTCGGACTCCTCCAGCCAGATGTCCTCGCAGATCGGCACGCCGATCCGCACACCGCGTACGGTGACGGGACCGGCGGCAGGGCCGCGCGAAAACAGCCGCTTCTCGTCGAACACGCCGTAGTTCGGCAGATTGCATTTGAAGCGAAGCGCAGCGATGCGTCCGCCATCGAGCAGCGCGCAGGCATTGTAGAGCTTGCCGTCCTCAACCCAGGGCGTGCCGACCAGCATCGCAGGCCCGCCATCGGCGGTCTCGCGCGCGAGGCTTTCGATCGCGGCGCGGCAGGCGACCTGGAAGGCCGGTTTCTGCACCAGATCTTCGGGCGGATAGCCGGCGATGAACAGTTCCGGAAACAGCACGAGATCGGCGCCGTCGGCGGCAGCTCGCGCACGCGCCGCGCGCACCTTGTCCGCATTGCCCTCCACGTCGCCCACGGTCGGATTGAGCTGGGCGAGCGTGACCGCGAATGTGTTGAGACGTTCGGTCATCGAGCGCTCGCTTTCACCTCTCCCGAGGTGAAGGGACCTCGGACACCCACGCGCAATGGATATTCTCCGCGCGTTACAGGAACCCCAACCGCTCGATGACGGCGATGATCCAGAACGCGCCGGTCATCAAGAGCGCAACGCCAACCGCAGCCGAGCCCATGTCCTTGACGCGGCCGATCTGCTTGTCGTGATCCATGGTCAGCCGGTCGGCGAGCTTCTCGATCGCGGTGTTGAGCAGCTCGACCGTCAGCACGAACGCGACAGAGCACACCAATTCGACCGCGCGCATCGCGGTCGCGCCGATGAACCAGGCGAGCGGCACCGACAGCAGGAGCGCAAAGATCTCCTCGCGGACGGCCTGCTCCGACCGGAACGCAAAGGCCAGACCGTTGCGGGAATTGATCGTGGCCTTCCAGATCCGCAGCAAGGTTTTAGAGCCCCGCTGCGGCCGGAATCGGCAGGGCCTTGCCGGCACGCTCCTGCTTGAGCAGCTCCGCGACCAGGAAAGCCATATCGATGGATTGCTCCGCATTGAGACGGGGATCGCAGACCGTGTGGTAGCGGTCGTTGAGATCCTCGTCCGTGATCGCGCGGGCGCCGCCGAGGCATTCGGTGACGTCCTTGCCGGTCATCTCCAGATGCACGCCGCCGGCATGGGTGCCTTCGGCCGCGTGGATCGCGAAGAACGACTTCACCTCGGACAGGATGCGGTCGAACGGCCGCGTCTTGTAGCCCGATGTCGAGGTGATCGTGTTGCCGTGCATGGGATCGCAGGACCAGACCACCACCCGGCCTTCGCGCTTCACGGCGCGGACCATGTTCGGCAGATGCTCGCCGATCTTGTCGGAGCCGAAACGGCCGATCAGCGTCAGCCGGCCCGGCTCGTTGTCGGGGTTGAGCACGTCGATCAACTTCAGGAGCTCGTCCGGCTTCAGCGACGGGCCGCATTTGAGCCCGATCGGGTTCTTGATGCCGCGGAAATATTCGACATGGCCATGATCGAGCTGGCGGGTGCGGTCGCCGATCCAGATCATGTGGCCCGAGGTTGCATACCAGTCGCCCGTGGTGGAATCGACGCGGGTCATGGCCTGCTCGTAGCCGAGCAGCAGCGCCTCGTGGCTGGTGTAGAAGTCGGTGGCGCGCAGCTCCGGATGGCTCTCGAGGTCGAGGCCGCAGGCACGCATGAAATTGAGCGCGTCCGAGATGCGGTCGGCCAGCTCCTTGTAGCGGCGGGACTGCGGCGAGTCCTTGAGGAAGCCGAGCATCCATTGATGCACGCTGCCGAGATTGGCGTAGCCGCCGGTGGCGAACGCGCGGAGCAGGTTCAGCGTCGCCGCTGACTGGCGATAGGCCATCAGCTGGCGCTGCGGATCGGGGATACGCGCTTCCCTGGTGAAGGCGATGTCGTTGACGATGTCGCCGCGATAGCTCGGCAGCTCGACGCCATTCACCTTCTCGGTCGGCGATGATCGCGGCTTGGCGAACTGGCCGGCAACGCGGCCGACCTTCACCACCGGCACCGCGCCGGCATAGGTCAGCACCACCGCCATCTGCAGCAGCACGCGGAAGAAATCGCGGATGTTGTTGGCGCCGTGCTCGGCGAAGCTCTCGGCGCAGTCGCCGCCCTGGAGCAGGAAGGCCTCGCCGGCCGCAACGCGGCCCAAGGCCTTCTTCAGATTGCGCGCCTCCCCTGCGAACACCAGCGGCGGAAAGGTCGCAAGCTGCGCCTCGACGTCGGCCAAGGCCTTGGCGTCGGGATAATCGGGCACCTGTAGCACCGGCTTGCTGCGCCAGGACTCGGGCGTCCACCGCTCGGACATCGCAATCTCTCCGTGAAGCAAAAAGCACAACCTGATCTAGGGGTTGCGAGGGCCGCCTTATACACAGGCTGGCCACGCCCCGCCAGTTGTAAATCCATTTCGCACCGCAAACCCTTGCGGCGAAAGCCAAATTCGCATTTGCTGGGGATGGCTAAGAAAACTGGCAGGACAGCTTCTGCCCATGGACGCGGCACAGGACGACGTTTTCATCGACGAGATCAGCTTCCCGGCGACCGACGGCTATGCGCTGACCGGCACCCTGTTCCTGCCGCGCGGCGCCAAGCGCCATGCCGTCCTGATCAATTCGGCGACCGCCGTGCCACGCAAGATTTATCGGGGCTTTGCCTCCTACCTGGCCCATCGCGGCTGCGCGGTGCTCACTTACGACTATCGCGGCATCGGCGACTCCCGGCTGCCGGCGATGGTCGGCTACAACCAGCCGAAATCGCTGGTCGGCTTCAAGGCCTCGATGTCCGACTGGGCCGCGCTCGACGTCACCGCAGCGGTGCGCTGGATGCGCGAGCGGTACAATACGCTGCCGCTCGCCTATGTCGGCCATTCCTTCGGCGGCCAGGCGCTCGGGTTGATCGAGAACAACAGCGACATCTCGCGCGCCGCGTTCGTGGCCTCGCAGGCGGCAACCTGGCGGCTGATGACCTCGCCGGAAAAATACCGGGTCTACGCCTTCATGAACCTCATTGGCGTGCCGCTGGCCCACGCGCTCGGTTACGCGCCGGGCTGGGCCGGCATCGGCGAGGATTTGCCCAAGGGCGTATTCCTGCAATGGGCCGAGTGGGTCTCGAGCCCGCGCTATCTGTTCGATTCAAAGCTGCCGGCGCTGGATAATTTCGCAAAGTTCAAGGGCGAACTGCGCGCGCTATGCTTCTCCGACGATCCCTGGGCCACGCGCCCCGCGGTCGAGCTGCTCGCAAACGGATTCACGGCGATCAGGCCGGAGGTGTTGACGGTGAAGCCGTCCGACGTCGGCGCCAAGAGAATAGGCCATTTCGGCTTCTTCCGCCCCGAGCACCGCGACACGCTGTGGCGCGGCGTCGCGGAGTGGATTCAGGGGGAGTGAGGTTGTTCGCCTCTCCCGGAGCAGGGCTATCGCATCTGACTGATGGCGGCGGCCTGTGCGCACGCCTCGTCCTTCGAGACGGCGCTTACGCGCCTCCTCAGGATGAGGCTAATCGGCGTCAGCGCTCGTTGAAACTGCCGCCGCGTACTCCGTCCTCATCCTGAGGAGCCCGCCTAAAGCGGGCGCCTCGAAGGATGGCTGCAGGGAAAAGCTCTCATCACTACCGGATGATCGTCGTCAGCGACGAGTAACGCTTGTTGGGCTTGGCGTCGCCCGGCGCAAACTGTGCGAACGCTTCGCTGACGCGCACGGCCGGCGGCGTGTCGATGGCGAACCGAAACTCCTTCGGCCGCGGCGCATAGAAGCTGGCGCTGTAATAGGTGTCGTCGAAGCGCGCCTCGCCGACCCCGAACAATGCGTCGCAGACGAACAGGAGCGCGTAGACTCCCGCGACCGCTGCGACGATCTCCCTGAGAATTGACATGCTGATGCCCTGCCCTTTTGCGAGGCAGGATGCAGATCGGTTCCAAAGCTCTGGTTTAAAGCGCCGAGCTTCTTGTCCGCAGCGTTTGCCACCGCTGAACGGATTGCAGACAATTTTATCGATCTCGAAAGAAGAGGCTATTGAAAATGACTTGTGGCTGCAGCCTGCGTGCACGCCTTCTCCTTCGAGACGGCGCTAACGCGCCTCCTCAGGATGAGGCTATTTGGCGTGAGCGCCTATTGAGATTGCTACCGCGCACTCCGTCCTCATCCTGAGGAGCCCGCCCAAAGCGGGCGTCTCGAAGGATGGCCGCAGGGAAAAAGCTTTCAAGTGCGATAGCCCTGAGCGTTGGCCGCTCGGGAGGCATTCAGGCGGCCATGTTCATCAGCCGTGGCTGGCCTCCTTGCGATGGCCGCTCTCGCTGAGACGGTCGACCCAGGCGATGCCGATCGCCGAGATGATGAAGGTCGTGTGGATCAGCACCTGCCACATCACGCCGGTCTCGGTGAAATTGCTCCGCGTGGTGCCGAGATTGCCGGCCTCGATGAAGGTCCTGAGCAACGAGATCGAGGAAATGCCGATGATCGCCATTGCGAGCTTGATCTTGAGCACGCTGGCATTGACGTGGCTGAGCCATTCCGGCTCGTCCGGATGCCCACTGAGGTTCAGGCGGGAGACGAAGGTCTCGTAGCCACCGACGATCACCATCACCAGCAGATTCGAGATCATGACGACGTCGATCAGCCCGAGCACGACCAGCATGATCTGCTGCTCGCTGGCGTCGAACGAATGCGCGACCAGGTGCCAGAGCTCCTTCAAGAACAACAGCACATAGACCGCTTGGGCGACGATGAGGCCGATATAGAGCGGCAATTGCAGCCAGCGCGAGCCGAAGATCAGCTTCGGAAACAGGCCAATCGGCGGCTGCGGCGCGGCCAGCGCCGAAGGTGCCTTGGGTTCAGGCGTCATTGATCACTCCGGATTGCAGACAGGCATGCGCCTCAGAGACTCGCGATGACAGGCGCGAGCTCGAGCGAGCCCCGATAGATCATCTCGAAGGCGACGTAAATGATGATGGCGAGCCCGACATAGGCAACCCAGCGATGCTTCTGGAGCACGCGGCCGAGCAGATCGGCGGCGACGCCCATCATCGCAACCGACAGCAACAGGCCGAAGATGAGGATGTAGGGATGCTCGCGCGCAGCGCCCGCGACTGCGAGCACGTTGTCGAGCGACATCGAGACGTCGGCGGCAACGATCTGCACCGCCGCCTGGCCGAAGGTCTTTCGCTGTACCGGCGTAGCATCCGCGCCGCCGCCATGGCTGAACGCGAGCTGCCCCGAATGCGCAGACTGCTCGCGCAGCTCGCGCCACATCTTCCAGCACACCCAGAGCAGCAGCACGCCGCCGGCGAGCAGCAGGCCGATGATCTGCAGGAGCTGGGTCGCGACACCGGCGAAGACGATGCGCAGCGCAGTGGCGGCGGCGATGCCGACGATGATGGCCCGGCGGCGCTGCGTGGCCGGCAGGCCCGCCGCGGCGAGACCGATCACGACGGCGTTGTCGCCGGCGAGCACGAGGTCGATCAGGACGACTTGGAACAGCGCGGTCAGCGCATCGGGGGTGATGAACTCTGTCATGATCGATCAGGTTTCGATGCGGACGGATCGAGCCATTGCGGCCTCTTGCGCTCGACCCAATCCAGGACCTTGGCGCGGGAGGAGCGCAGCACGGGCACGTCCTCGGCAAGCAGCGCGAGGCCGAGTGGCAGCATCCAGACGCCGAGCACCGGCAGGAAGGAGAACACGCCGCCGACGACGAGCAGCGCACCCGAGGGGATTCTCACCCAGCGGCTGGACGGCTTGAGCAGATAGGTGACGGCGTCGCCCATGCGCGGCGGCAGGCGATGGACGAGCTTGTCGAGGCGCGGGTCGCCGCCGGCCATCTGGCTGGCGGCACCCTCGGCTCCCGTCGTACGCTCGTCCGAGGCAGTGGTCATGCTCATTCCTCGGCGGCTGCGTGGTTTGCGGCGGGGGACGGGGCCGGTGCGACCTGCTTTGCGCGCGGTAGAGCCAGCGTCAGCAGGCGCAACAGCTTGATCGCCTGCACCTCATGGGGATGGACGTCCTCGTCGGCGGCCGCGACGCGCTCTGACAGCTCCATCAGATGCGACGACAGCGGCATGTTCGAGACCGGCCGCAGCGTGTCGATCACGACGTTGGCAAAGTCCGGCTCCTCCAGCCGGTCGGCGAGTGTGTCGAACATTGCTAGCAGCCTTTCGTCGTCGATATGAGGCGCCAATCCGCGATCCCGGATGAAGCGGATCACCTCGTCGCGCTCGACCGGCGAAACGCGCCGGTCGGCCACGGCGACCAGCGCGCCGGCAATGACCAGCGCCGCCGCAGCCTGCTCATTCAGGCTGGACGGATCCGCGATCTCGATCTCGTTCGGATTTGAATGCTTGGCGTCAGACATCGTTGCTCCTCGATCTTGCGAAATGGCCGCACGGAGCTGCGATGGAACGACTGGTCGGAGAGAACCGAAAAAGGCCCGACGATCGGCCGATCCATCGCATTCGCGCGGGACAGGTCATCCGACATCACGAGGTTGACCGACGTCGTCGGCGTCCTCGCCAGAGGGGCCCGGATTCTTGTTCTCCCGACACATAAAGACGGGTCTGTCGGAATCAAGGCGATGCGACTGCGACCAGCCGCCGCATCGGTTCCGTGTTGCTGAATCGTGTCCCGGACGCGCTGCAACGCCCTAAGCGTTGCTGCGCTGAGCCGGGACCAAAAAGGTCACGCATTCGCCGCCGCATGGGCCCCGGCTCAGCAGCGCACCGCTAAGAAGCGCTGCGCTGCGTCCGGGGCACGAGATCAATATTTGAGTCCGCCGCTCCAACACCGTCATTGCGAGCGCAGCGAAGCAATCCAGAATCCCACCGCGGAATGGATTGCTTCGGTGCGCTCGCAATGACGGAACATGGGCGACAAGCGTCACTCCTTCAATTCACCCGCTCGACAAGATGCGCACGGGATGGTGACGGATCGAACCGGCCGCCGAAATATTGCGTTTCGTGCGCGACCAATCCGTCAAGGAACTCCATGATGCTGACGACGTAGGATGGCGCCCCGTCATAGCTCAGCACGAACTCGCTCACCCAGAGATCGCCGCCGCCGATGATCCGCCGGACCGTGAAGCGCTTCCTGTTCGGCTGCACAAAACGGCTCTCCTGGATGTTCCTGCGGCCATGAATGCGCTCGCCCGATTGCGGATAGTCGAGCACGGCATCCTCGCGATAGATGTCGTGCTCGGCCTCGAAATCATTGGCGTCCGAAGCATCCCAATGGCGCCTGAGCGCCGCCAGTGTCGCTTGATCATCCATCGCGCCTCTCCCGTCTTCCGCCTCAGCTCTTCAAATCGGCGCCCGGACAGCCCATGGCAAGGCACTCTAGCAACGTCTAACAACCCCTAACGTGCTAAACCTTGGATCTGGATGCAGATTGACGATGCAGCGATCTGGAATTCGCCGGGTTGCGCAGCCGCCTGGTTCCGTCGGGGAATGTGCATGGCCCGTCTGCTTTCCCTCAATATCGGCTTGCCGCGCGACGTCACCTGGCAAGGCAGAACCGTCCATACCGGCATTGGAAGACTCCCGTCTTAGGAAAGCGCAGGGTCCGGCGGCTCAATATCGACGGCGACGGTCAGGGCGACACGGCGGGTCACGGCGGGGCGACACGCCGCACCTTGACGTTCGCTCTCCGGGACGGCTGCACCCGCCGAACGCAGCGCTCCCGCGCCGTCATAGCGCCCGCGCAAGCTTCGGCAACCAAAATGCCATTCCTGAATTCGACGATCACGGAGAAGCGCATGAATCGCATCACATCCTGCACCGGCTGCGGTCACGCGCTTGTCCCGATGCTGACGGCCAAAGGCCGCGCGGCGCTGAGCTGCCTCTGGTGCGAAGGCTTCGACGTGCGCACGTTGGATATGGCGAAGTGGACCGATAGCCCGTCCGGCAAGCCCGAGCGGACCGTCCGTCGATCGTTCGAATGAACCGCATCTGAGCCGCCGGCATTTGCCTGTCGCCGCAACCGGAAAGGCTGCACGCCCTTTGCAGGACATGCCGACAAATTGGACAAGATAAGTCGCTCCACCCGACTTGCGGCTGGCGCGGACAGGCCGGGCAAGTTGGCGCCCCCTGTTGCCTAACCTCAGGTGCAATCTCGATTATTTTCGCGCCGCGAGCAGCCGACGAGCCTGCAGCGTCGCACCGCGCTCCGACTGGCCTAAAATTCGCAAGACAGCATCAGGCCAATTCCCTGCCCCGCCACGATAAGGAGCGGCAAGTTACGCGCGCCCAGCTCCGGGATGAATGGCCTCAGATCGGAGAATGCCATGAACGTGCATGCTGCCGGAGATCTCAAATTCACCGGTCTCACCCATCCGAACGGCGCGCGGCTGCGCCTCAATGATCAGGATTTCGTGGCGATCGATCGCGACCGGGATGCGAAATTCGAGGCGACGTACCGGCCGCAGGCGCTCTACAACCGCGCCAATGAAGGCTTTCACGCCAACAACGAGGCCTTCCTCCTGCACGAGGTCGCGACCAATCTGCCGATCTACCGGCCCGACACCGGCCCCACCGATTTCCATCTGCATCTTCCGCCGGGCGGCTTTCAGCTCGTGCTGGTCACCTCGGGCGCGTTCACCTTCGACTATGACGGGCGCTTCTACAATGTCGGTCCCGGCGCGGTGATGCTGCAAAGCGCGATCGTGCACCGCCAGCTGTTCTACACCTGGTCGGGCCTGTCGACCGAAGAGAATCTGAAGACGCCGCAGACCGTGGTGCCCGATCCGATCTCGATGGGCTACTCGGGTAAATTCCTCGAAGCCTTCATCACCGATCCCACCACGTTTCCCAACCCGACCATCGTCGGTCCGGATCAGATCAACGAAGCCGAGACACCGCGTGCGGCCTGGAGCCATCCGCTGCACAACCGGCCGGCCGATGCCGGCTTCTGGCTGCAGGATCCCCTGGCGCTGGACGCGCTGTTCAAGCCGCTCACCGGCGGCGCGGTCAAATCGGCGATGCCGGTCTACGTGCGCGACATCGGCATCGAGATTCCGAGCGGCCATCTCGTCACTGGCCACATCATCGCGACCGACCCGCGCGGTCAGTCGCTGCTGCCGAAGAGCACATCGATCGCCGCGGACGCCAGCTGTTTCGCCAAGGGCGAGGTCGTGATCTACCGCGTCATTCGCGGCACGGCCGAATTTCAGAAGAAGGCCGGCGAGAGCTTTGAACTTTCGGCCGGCGACGTGGTGACGGCGGGCAAGGACTCCATCAGCCTCATCGGCGTCGGCGAGAACACCCAGGTCCTCCGCCTCGGCCTGCTCAAGGGCATGAACGAGCTGCGCAGCTGGACCCCGACGCAGCGCGACGAGATCGACGGCCTCGCCGGCCAGATCATCACGCAGAAGGACATCCGTCCCCTGCGCACCGAAGGCAAGCCGGTCGGATATTTGTACGGGTAAACTGTTCGCTAGTCGGCGCTGAGGTTTCTTCCTTCTCCCTTGTGGGAGAAGGTGGCGCGAAGCGCCGGATGAGGGGTTCTCTCCACTTGCACGACGGTTGGCGAGGATAGAGACCCCTCACCCGGCTTCGCGTTCCGCGAAGCCTCCCTCTCCCAAGGGGAGAGGGTTATCCCGCACCAAATTTGGCAAGAACTCGTTCGCTTGAGAGCCGCTCAGCGCCGTCGCTACTCCGCCGCCTGCCGCACATGGCGTGCGGTCGGGGTGCGCATGGTGACGAGCTCTTCGGCTGCGGTCGGATGCAGCGCGATGGTCGCGTCGAAATCGGCTTTGGTCGCCTTCATCTTCACCGCGATCGCGACAGCTTGCGTGATCTCGGCAGCGGCGTCGCCGACGATGTGGCAGCCGAGCACGCGGTCGGTCGCGCCGTCGACCACGAGCTTCATCAGCACGCGGGTATCGCGGCCCGACATCGTCGCCTTGATGGGCCGGAACGTCGTCTTGTAGATGTCGACATGGCTGAATTGCGCGCGCGCCTCGGTTTCCGTCAGGCCAACCGTGCCGACCTCGGGCTGCGAGAACACGGCCGTTGGGATGTTGGCATGATCGACACTCACCTCGCGCTTGCCGAACACGGTGTCGGCGAAGGCATGGCCCTCGCGGATCGCGACCGGCGTCAGGTTGAAACGGTGGGTGACGTCGCCGATGGCATAGATGCTGTCGACCGAGCTCCTGGAGAAATGGTCGACGGCGATGCCGCCATTCCTGGGGTTGATGGCGACGCCGGCCTTCTCCAGGCCGAGATTGGCGACGTTGGGATGGCGGCCGATGGCGAACATCACCTGATCGGAGCCAATGCTCGACCCGTTCGACAGATGGGTGGTGAAGCCCTCGCCGTGGCGGTCGACCTTGGTCACCGTGCAGCCGGTGAGAATCGTGATCCCCTGCTTCTCCATCTCGGCGCGCACATGGGTCCGGACATCCTCGTCAAAACCGCGAAGAATGTTGTCGCCGCGATAGATCACGGTGACGTCGGAGCCGAAGCCGGCGAAGATGCCGGCGAATTCCAGCGCGATATAGCCGCCGCCCTGGATCACGATCCGCTTCGGCAGCCTCGCAAGATGAAACGCCTCGTTGGAGGAGATCACGTGCTCGATGCCGGGGATCGAGGCGCCGTGATTGGGCGCGCCGCCGGTGGCGATGAGGATGTACTTCGCGGAGATCTTCCTGTCGTTCTCGAGCAGGCGGACGGTGTGCTTGTCCTCGATCACCGCACGGCTCTTGACGATCTGCGCGCCCGACTTCTCGACATTCGTCGTGTAGGCCGCCTCCAGCCGCGCGATCTCCTTGTCCTTGTTGGCGATCAGCGTCGGCCAGTCGAAGCTCATGGACGGAATGGTCCAGCCGAAGCCTGCGGCGTCCTCGATCTCGTGACGGACATGCGAGCCGATCACGAACAGCTTCTTCGGCACGCAGCCGCGGATCACGCAGGTGCCGCCCATGCGGTACTCTTCCGCGACCATCACGCGGGCGCCGTGACCGGCCGCGATGCGGGCGGCACGCACGCCGCCCGAGCCGCCACCGATGACGAAGAGGTCGACGTCGAATTCAGCCATTGTCCACTCCGACCTCTCCTAGAGCATGATCAAGATTCTGATCAGATAGTATCGATCAGATCTCCTTGCCACGCTTGCGCATCTCGGCGCGGAAGGCGCCCATCACCGTCTCGGAGAAGTTCTGGGCCCAGGAGTTCATGAAGGCCATGCTGAGGCCGATGGCGCGCGGCTCGGCTTCGATCAGCTTCTTGCCCAGCGGCGACTTGTAAAAGGTGACGAGGTCCTTCAGCTCCTGCTCGGTGAACTCGCTGGCGTAGATCTGCGCCATGCCTTCACCGATCTCGTTCTGGCGGCCGGCGAGCTGCTGGGCCACGATCGGTGCAACCTCGTTGAGGTCCTTCTGGTAGTTCAGGTTCTGCTGGATCAGCGCGATCTTGGTCTTCTCGACCATGCCCGGCACCGCACCCGTGTACATCCCCGTGGCGTTCTTGAGCTGCAGAATCTCCCTGGCCGCCGCGATCGCCGCCGGCGAGGCTTTCGGCTGTGCCGGTGCTGCGGCGGCCTTGGGGGCCGGCGCCGGCTGCTGCGCCATGGCCGGGGCGGCCGAGAGGGCCAGTCCCACAGCGAGAGTCGCGGCCGGCACCAATTTCAACACGTTCTTCATTCCTGGTCTCCTTTCGGCTTGCGCCGTTCAATCACGCGAATTCCGTCGCCGCCCGCCAGAACGGCCGAGCTGGCCAAGCCGATGAACAAGCCATGCTCGACCACCCCGGGGATGGCGCTGAGCGCCTTGGCGAGACCGGGGGGATTCACAATACGTCCGAGCTGGGCATCGACGATCCAGTGGCCGCCATCGGTGACGAAAACGTGGCCGTCCTTGGCCTTGCGGACCGCCATTTGCCCGGAAACGCCGCATTCGGCAAATGCCTTTTCGATCGCGCGGCGCGTCGCCCCGAGGCCGAACGGGATGACCTCGACCGGCAGCGGAAACTTGCCGAGCGTCGGCACCCACTTGCTGTCGTCGGCAATCACGATCATGCGATCCGAGGCGGCCGCCACGATCTTCTCGCGCAGCAGCGCGCCGCCGCCGCCCTTGATCAAATTGAGCTCGGGATCGATCTCGTCGGCGCCGTCGACGGTGATATCGAGATGGTCGATCTCGTCCAGCGTGGTCAGCGGCACGCCGCAACGCTCCGCATCGGCCCGCGTCGCCTCGGAGGTCGGCACGCCAATCACCTTGAGCCCGGCCGCGACGCGCTCGCCGAGCAGCTCGACGAAATGTTTGGCCGTCGATCCGGTGCCGAGCCCGAGCTGCATGCCGTCGCGCACCTCCTCGAGGGCGCGCGCAGCAGCCTGCCGCTTCAACTGGTCCATATTCACGTGTGCGCCCGCCTCTGAATTCGGAAGGATACGCCGCCGATCGCGGCCGCTTTCGGCGGCCTATGTAGCCTCGTTTTTCTCGCGGGAACAGGCCTATAAGGTGATCTTATGGGCCTGCCCCTTGCACGGACACGACCGGGCCGGTAGCGCTTGGATCATGACCTCCTTCGAAAAGACTTGCCCTCACACCATCGTCTTCGATCTCGACGGGACGCTTGTGGATACGGCGCCCGACCTGATCACCGCGCTGAACTACGTGCTCGACCGCGAAGGCCTGCCGCCGGTCCCGATGGCTTCGGCCCGCAACATGATCGGGGCCGGCGCCCGCAAGCTGATCGAGCGAGGGCTGGAGGCGGAGGGCCGCACCGTCACCCCCGCCGACATGGACCGGATGACCGCGGATTTCATTGCCTATTACGCCGAGCATATTGCGGTCGAATCGCGCCCCTTCGAGGGGCTCGAGGCCGCGCTCGACCATTTCGCGGCGCAGGGCCATCGGCTCGCGGTCTGCACCAACAAGCTGGAATGGCTGTCCAAGCGCCTGCTGGACCAGCTCGACCTCAGCCGCCGCTTCGCGGCGATCTGCGGCGCCGACACCTTTGGCGTTCAGAAGCCCGATCCGACCATCTTCCGCGAGACGGTGGCCCGGGCCGGTGGCCATGTGAAGGCCAGCATCATGGTCGGCGACGCCGGAACCGATGTCGGGGTGGCCCGGCGGGCCGGAGTTCCCGTGATCGGGGTCAGCTTCGGCTACACGGACGTGCCGATTGCCGAGCTGAAGCCTGACCGGCTGATTCATCACATGCGCGATCTGCCGTCGGCCGCCAGCAGCCTGATGACGGCATCGTCCCTCCCAACCAACTGATACGGCTGGGTTATTTCCAGGAATCCTGCGTTAACCCTCTATTATCATTATCTATGCCCGCGCGGACTCCCGCCGGCGGTGCCGCCGAGGCCGCTCCGCAAGCCGTACCGGCCGAAGAAGCCAAAGCCCGCCGCAGCGCCGGCCGCCCCCGCAGCTAGCTCGCCCTTCCCCGATCCGAATGCGGGCAAGCGCTGACTTACGCATACCAACCGATTGTCCTAGCCGCGTCCGATGCTTAGATTGCGTCGACAGCACCGCCGAAGCAAAGGTGCGCCCGTCGCCCGTAAGTGACAAGGCATTTGGTATGAACGGACCTTCCGTGAGCCCCCGCGCCGCGCTGTCGAGCGCGATGACCGATCCGTTCGGACGGACCATCAGTTATCTGCGTGTCTCCGTCACCGACCGCTGCGACCTGCGCTGCTTCTACTGCATGTCGGAAGACATGACGTTCCTGCCCAAGGCCGATCTGCTGACGCTGGAGGAACTCGATCGGCTCTGCACGGCCTTCATCGCCAAGGGCGTGAAGAAGCTGCGGCTCACCGGCGGCGAGCCCTTGGTCCGCCGCAACGTGATGACGCTGGTGCACTCGCTGTCGCGGCATCTGTCGAGCGGCGCGTTGAACGAGCTGACGCTGACCACCAACGGCACCCAGCTTGCGAAGCACGCGCGGGAACTCGCCGATTGCGGCGTCCGCCGCATCAACGTCTCGCTCGACACGCTCGATCCCAAGAAGTTTCGCGAGATCACCCGCTGGGGCGAGATCGACAAGGTGCTCGAGGGTATCGAGGCCGCGCGCGCCGCAGGGCTTGCCGTGAAGATCAACGCCGTCGCCCTGAAGAACCTCAACGAGGACGAGCTGCCCGAGCTGATGCGCTGGGCCCACGGCAAGGGCATGGGCCTGACGCTGATCGAAGTGATGCCGATGGGCGAGATCGGCTCGGGCCGGATCGACCAGTATCTGCCGCTGTCGCTGGTGCGTGCCCGGCTCGCCCAGCAATTCACGCTGACGGATCTGGCCGAGAGCACCGGCGGTCCGGCCCGCTATGTCAGCGTCGCCGAGACTGGCGGCAAGCTCGGCTTCATCACGCCGATGACCCATAATTTCTGCGAATCCTGCAACCGGGTGCGCATCACCTGCACCGGAACGCTGCACACCTGCCTCGGCCACGAGGATGCCTCCGACTTACGCAAACCTCTGCGTGCATCGAGCGACGACCTGTTGCTTGCGGATGCGATCGACCGCGCCATCGGGCTGAAGCCCAAGGGGCACGATTTCATCATCGACCGCCGCCACGACCGTCCCAGCGTCTCCAGGCACATGAGCGTCACCGGCGGCTGACACCGTCGGATTACGGTCTTATTCCCCTTAACTATCAACAAACTTCCGATTGACTGGCGGCACGCCCGCTGATTTGGTGCGCCTGCCTCATGCCTGCGCGGCGAGACAAGCCACGCGCCCGCTCGGCGCAGTCAAGACGGCCGGGGCACAATCGGGGGAGGACCTATCGTTGCAAGCGCTCCTAAAGTTGAGCAGCAGGATTGATGCGTTCACGCGCTGGACGGGCAAGCGCCTGGCATGGCTGATCGTGCTCGCCGTCATCATCTCGGCGGTCAATGCGATCGTCCGCAAGACGTTCGACACCTCGTCCAATTCGTGGCTTGAGCTGCAATGGGTGCTGTTCAGCATCGTCTTCCTGCTCTGCTCGCCTTGGACGCTGCTCGACAACGAGCACATCCGCATCGACATCGTGAACAACGCACTGCCGAAGACGGCCCGCAACGTGATCGACGTGATCGGCCACCTGTTCTTCCTCGTTCCCCTCTGCATCGTCATGATCATCACCGGCGTGCCGTTCTTCCAGCGCTCGTTCCACATCAACGAGCAATCAGGCAATGCCGGTGGCCTGCCCCAATGGCCCGCCAAGGCGCTGATCATGATCGGGTTCGCTTTGCTGCTCGTTCAAGGCATCTCCGAACTGATCAAGCGAATTGCGGTCATGCGCGGATTGATGCCGGATCCCCATGAATCCCAGGTGTCGGCCCTGGAGGCGGAAGTCGAGCACCTCGTCGAAGCGATCGAGAAGAAGTAGCCGTTGGCGACGGTTTAGGGGAAATCATGACCGCATTCATCATCGCCAATATGGCGCCCATCATGTTCGCGTCGCTGGTCGTCGTGCTGCTGCTCGGCTATCCCGCGGCATTCTCGCTCGGCGCGGTCGGCCTGTTCTACGCCATCGTCGGCGTCGAGCTCGGCCAATTCCACCCCGACTTCCTGCAGGCCCTTCCGGAGCGGGTCTATGGCGTGATGAACAACGACACGCTGCTCGCCATTCCCTTCTTCACCTTCATGGGGCTGGTGCTGGAGCGGTCAGGCATGGCCGAGGATCTGCTCGACACCATCGGCCAATTGTTCGGAACGATCCGCGGCGGTCTCGCCTATGCCGTGATCTTCGTCGGCGCGCTGCTCGCCGCGACGACCGGCGTGGTCGCCGCCTCGGTGATCTCGATGGGTCTGATCTCGCTGCCGATCATGCTGCGCTATGGCTATGACCGCCGCGTGGCATCCGGCGTCATCGCAGCATCCGGCACGCTCGCGCAGATCATTCCGCCCTCGCTCGTCCTGATCGTGATGGCCGACCAGCTCGGCAAGTCCGTCGGCGACATGTATGAGGGCGCCTTCATCCCAGGCCTCGTGCTCGCCGGCCTCTACGCCGGCTACGCTTTCCTCGTCAGCATGATCTTCCCCAAGGCCACGCCGGGCCTGCCGAAGGAGGCCATCGGCTTCCGCGAGGAGAGTGGCAGCCGCGGCCTCGTCTCCCTTGGCATGCTGTTCCTCGCGAGCTGCGTGTTCGGCTGGTTCATGATGCGGAGTTCGGACGTGCATGGCGCCGATTATGTCGTGCTCAGCATGTTCTACGGCATCATCTTCGCGTTCGTCGTCGCCGTCGTGAACTGGGTCATCGACAAGCTCACCGGCTTCCGTTTCCTGTCCAAGATGGCGCAGCAGACCACCTTCGTCATGGTGCCGCCGCTGTTCCTGATCTTCCTGGTGCTGGGCACGATCTTCATCGGCATCGCGACGCCGACCGAAGGCGGCGCGATGGGTGCCGCCGGTGCCCTCATCCTCGGCGCCGCGAAGCGCCGACTGAGCTGGGACCTGATCCGGCAAGCCACGGAATCGACCGCCAAGCTGTCGGCATTCGTCGTGTTCATCCTGGTCGGCGCCCGCGTGTTCTCGCTGACCTTCTACGGGGTCAACGGGCACGTCTGGGTCGAGCACCTGCTGACCTCCCTCCCCGGCGGCCAGGTCGGCTTCCTGATCTTCGTCAACGCGTTCGTGTTCGTGCTGGCCTTCTTCCTCGACTTCTTCGAGCTGGCCTTCATCGTGATCCCGCTGCTCGGACCGGCGGCCGAGCACCTCGGCATCGACCTGATCTGGTTCGGTGTCATTCTCGGCGTCAACATGCAGACCTCGTTCATGCATCCGCCGTTCGGCTTCGCCCTGTTCTATCTCCGATCGGTCGCGCCGAAGGAGCGATACATCGATCGCGTCACCGGCAAGAGGATGGACCCTGTGACCACGGGCCAGATCTATTGGGGCGCGGTGCCATTCGTCGTCATCCAGATCATCATGGTCGGTCTGGTGATCGCGTTCCCGTCGATGGTGATGCACTACAAGGGCGTCCAGTCGAACATCGACCCCTCTACGATCAAGATCGAGGTGCCGCAGATCGAGCTGCCGCCGCTCGATCTCGGCCCGCCGCAGAAGTAGCGAGCGGCAGGGCAAGCCGCCTCTTACCCTCCCCTGGAGGGGGAGGGTCGGCGCGAAGCGCCGGGGTGGGGTGATCTCTCCACTCGGGCACTGTTCAATACGGACAGACTGTCACCCCACCCCGCTCCGCGTTCCGCTGCGCTACATGCGCAGCGACCCTCCCCCTCCAGGGGAGGGTGAAGATGTCACCTTGTGCGTCAGCCTGAACCGCAGCGTGAACTCCGCGCCGCCGCCTGCAAGGTTCTCCACGGCAACCGTGCCAGCGTGATCGTCCGCCACCGCGCGCACGATCGAGAGTCCCAGTCCCGCACCGTCGCTGCGCCGGCGGTCGGCGCGCCAGAAGCGCTGGAAGATCAGCTCGCGCTCGGCTTCCGGGATGCCAGGACCGTGGTCACGTACGCGCACCGAACCATCGTCGCGCACCTCGACGTCGACGGAGGTGTCCTTCGCCGTGAACTTGATGGCGTTTTCGGCAAGGTTGAAGATCGCGCGCTGGAGCATCTCGGAATTGCCGTGGATCTCGACCGGCGCGTCCGTGCCCTTCAGCGCAATGTCCTTGTGCTGCGCAATCGCGAACGGGGCGATCGAACCGACCACCTCGGCGCAGACGGCGCGCAAATCCGCGGTCTCGCTGGGATCGAGCACCAATGTGTCGAGCTCGGCGATCTCCAGCAGCTGGGCGACGAGGCGGCTCATGGTTTCGATGTCGGCATGCAGCGCCTGCCGTGCCGCACGGTCGTCGAGCGTCTCGATACGCGTGCGCAGGATCGCGAGCGGCGTGCGCAACTGATGCGCGGCGTCCGCCGTGAACTGCCGCTGCACGCGAAAGCCGCCCTCGAGACGATCGAGCGCCTGGTTCACGGCAGTGACCAGCGGCATGATCTCGCGTGGAATCTGTGCCGTCGGCAAGCGGATGTCGGTCCGCGCCGGGCCGATATTGCTGGCTTCCTCCGAGGCCTTCCACAGCGGCGCAATCGCGCGACGGAAGATGATGATGTCGGTGGCAAGCAGGATCAGGAGGATCGGGATGGTGATCCACCCTACCCGCCGGAAGAAGTTCGAGACGATGTCGTCGATGATGACGTCGCGGTGCGCGAGGTCCTCGGCAACCTGGATGCGCACCGTCCTGCCGTCGATGTCGCGGGTGACGCCGGCGCCGGAAATGGTGTCAGACAAGCGCGGAGCTGCCACCGCTGGAGAACGCCGGTGGGAGGAGAACAGCAACCGGCCCTCGGCGTCGCGAATGTCGTACTGGTAGCGGCCATAGGCGTCTGAATAGAGGCCCTTGAGGCTGTCGGGCAGGTTGAAACTCAACGTGCCGTCCGGCTGCGCGACGATGCGCCCCGCCAGCACTTCGGCCTGCGCGCGCATGGCATCGCGATGCAGCTGGTCGATCTCGGAATTGAGCAGCCAGAACAGCACCAGCGGCAGGAAGATCGCGACCACCGCGACCGCAACGATGTGGAGGAACACGATGCGCCAGATCAGCGATTTGAACGTCGGCGACCTGCCATAGGACCCGGCACTGGATCCGAGCCGGGCCACGCTATTTCTCCTCGGTCATGAGATAGCCGACGCCCCGGATGGTGTGGATCACGACCTTGGCGCCATGTTCCGCCAGCTGCTTGCGCAGCCGCGAGACATAGACCTCGACCGCGTTCGAAGCGACCTCGCCTTCGAGCCCGAAGATGTGGTCCTCGACGTTCTTCTTCGGTACGACCCGCCCCTGCCGGCGCAGCAGGATCTCGAGCACCGAGGTCTCGCGCGCGGAGATGATCCGCGGCTGGTCGTCGACGAAGATCTGGCGGCTCTCGGTGTCGTAGACGAGGTTGGCGAGACTGAGCGAGCGGCCGAGCAACTGGCCCGGTCGGCGCAGGATGGCCTCGAGCCGCGCCACCAGTTCCTCCATCGCAAACGGCTTTGCGAGATAGTCGTCGGCGCCGCTACGCAGGCCGCTGACGCGGTCCTGCACGCCGCCGCGCGCGGTCAGCACCAGCACCGGCAGCGGCTCCATCTTGAGGCGCAGCTCGCGCAACACCGACAGGCCGTCGCCGTCGGGCAGGCCGAGGTCGAGAATCATCGCGGCATAGCTGACGCTGCTCACCGCCTCGCGCGCCTCGGCCGCGCTGCCCACGATGTCGCTCTCATAGCCGGCCGCCGCCAGCCCGCCGGCAACGAGCCGCGACAGCTCGGCATTATCCTCGACGATCAGAAGGCGCATCGTAGTCCCGACGGATAACCAGGTCGCCGCGCGGTCCGCGCGGTATCTTCGCTCTCTTCCACCATTCCGGCCGCGGCGGCCAGCGAAAAAGTGTCCGACGGCCGTCCGCCCTGTCAGCTTCGTGTAAGTCAGTCGAGCCCGGACGACCCGTGCCCTTCTGGACAGTTCCGCGCAGAGCAGGTGAGCCTTCTAGCTCCGCGCCTCGAAATAGGTGCAGAGCAAGGCCGTCTCCTTCTCCGCTATGGATTTCCGAAAGAGCCGGCACTTGAAATGACGGTCTTTCCCCGCTCCGTTCTCGACCAGGAACATGCATTGGTTGCAAACGTCGGTATGATGACGGCGCTCGGCAACATCGAGCCCCACCAGGACGCGGCGAAGCGTGTCCCGCAGCCGAAATCGATCGGAGTCCTCGAGTGCCACAAGCTGATCGCGCAGAGCATTGATCGGATCGCGCTCCAGGAACTTCTCTCCCTCACGTGTGATACATAGCGTGATCGAGCGTTTATCCTCCGCAGAAGGCTTACGGACCACCAATCGCTTCTCCAGGAGAACGGCGGCAATCTGCGATGCGGCACTGCGAGTGGTACCCAGAAAGCTGGCGAGAGCAGTCGGCGTCTTCGAGAATCTGTTTGCAAGGGCGAGAAACCGCAAGGCCATCCATTCGCGATCGCTCAGGCCCGAACGATTACCTTCAAAAAGCCAACTGCCGGCCGATTGCACCAGGAGTTGTACGATTTCATTTGCCATTCTCATTGATAAGTCCCCAACGGAAACGGCCGCCCTGGCTTCTCGATCAAGGATCGAGAGCCGCCGTGTTCGATGAAAGCTGGATTCCCGTCGGGACTGGTAGAGCCCGGTAAGCAGTACCGCGAAGTCGGAGCGGCGGTGAAACCCACCTGATACCGCCGCGACTTCAGCCCGATTGCCAGATTCCGATAGCCTGATCGTTCCGCGAAAGGAACACCGAAAAACTACCTACCGCGCTGACGTCGAGATGAAGTCTTGCGCGCTCAGCAACATTGGCGGCTTGTAATGCTACACCGCGGAGGATCTCTGTCCACGCGACACTCCGGATGTCTCACTGTGTAGAGACTGATGGGCTACATCTGACGGGCAGCCGACCTCTTGTCAGGTTCGTGTAAGCCAATCAGCTTCTGGTCCTCCGCGAGAGGTTGCTAGCTTTGCAGATACCAGCAAGTCTCCACATCGGATCGAGGGATGGGCATTATGAGCAAACCCGTGAAGACTGAAAGCGAACTCATCGCCATGGCGAAGGCCGAGTTGAAGATTCATGCCGACTGTCCCGAAGGGATGACAATCTCGATCCTCCGCGATGGCAAGCGCTGGGAATTTCGAGCCAGTGCGGATCGGGCCACCTCGGATCGGCCCGGCTACCCTGAATGCGTTGCCATGCTGGTCCAGATCGGCGATCACCTCTGCAAGCAGTATGACGTCGAGGGTTAGACGTACCTCGAGCTCGCCGCGACAGATTGCCCATTTTTCGGTTGACCAGGAAACTGCTGACGGTAAAGCTGACTTGCTTCACGCGCGGCCAGGACATCCACATGTCTCGGATAAAACCGACAACAAGAGCGAGCTGAAGCATCAGGAGAGTGGACTGGCTCCCGCGCAGACGTGGATGGCTGCTGATGCAGCACCATGGTCCTGCTCGTTTGGGAGCAGCGCTCAGCGAGCGGGGAAAAGAGATCGATGCGCCCATTGTTGGCGATAAGTACAGCTATCGACTGGCTGAACGAAAAGGTCGGCAACATCTGCAACGTTCTGGTGCTCGCGGCCTGCCTGGTCAGCGCTGCAAATGCGATGATCCGCTACGCCTTCAGCTACAGCTCCAACAGTTGGCTCGAGACCCAGTGGTACATGTTCGCTGTCGTCGTGATGTTCGGTTCGTCCTACACTTTCAAGCGCAACGAGCATGTGCGCGTCGAAATCCTCTATCTTATGCTGTCTGAACGCGGGCAGCTGTGGCTGGACCTGATCGGGACATTGGTTTTCCTCGTCCCCGCGTGCCTGCTCCTCAGCTACCTGTCATGGGCGATGTTCTACAACTCGTTCATCATCGGCGAGATGTCCAACAATGCCGGTGGCCTCCTGCGGTGGCCGATCAAGTTTGTCCTGCCGGCCGGATTCTTCATGGTGGCTTTGCAAGGTATCTCGGAGGTCATCAAACGCGCTGCCGCCTTGCGCGGTGAAGTCACCATCGATGCGAAATACGAGCGGCCGACCCAATGATCACGATTGAGATGATGCCGCCGCTGATGTTCGGCGGGCTGGTCGTGGCGATGCTGATCGGCTTCCCCGTCGCCTTCACACTGGCCGCGCTCGGACTTTCGTTCGGATTTCTTGCTATCCACGAGGGATTCTTCGGATTCAGCTTTCTCCAGGCGATCCCGGAGCGTATCTACGGCAGCGTCCTCGCCAACGAGCTGCTGCTGGCCATCCCATTCTTCACGTTCATGGGCGCGATCCTCGAACGATGCGGCCTCGCAGAGGATATGCTGGATTCGATGGGGCAGCTGTTCGGCCCCGTTCGCGGCGGTCTCGGCTATTCCGTGATCATCGTCGGCTTCATCCTCGGTGCGATCACAGGCACCGTGGCTGCCCAGGTGATTGCGATGGCGCTGATCTCGATGCCGGTCATGATCCGCTACGGCTACAACATGCGTTACATCACCGGCGTGCTCGCAGCCTCCGGCACCATTACCCAGCTGGTGCCTCCCTCGCTGGTCTTGATCGTGCTCGCGGACCAGCTCGGGAAGTCGGTTGGCGACATGTATCTGGGCGCCTGGGGGCCATCGATTCTCCAGATCGCCCTGTTCGCGGGCTACACGTTTGTTCTGAGCGTGGTCAAGCCGGGCCATGTCCCGGCAGTGCCCAAGGAAGCGAGGACGCTCAAGGGCTGGGCGCTCTGGCGCAAGTGTCTTCTGGGCATCATTCCGTCTGCCGTTCTGATCTTCGTGGTGCTCGGCACGATGATGCTCGGCCTCGCCACTCCGACCGAAGCGGGCGCGATGGGCGCCGTCGGCGCGATCGTGCTCGCCGTCATCCATCACAAGGATTTCAGCTCGGCTGGTCACAAGGTGCTGTTCGTCGGCGTCGCCGCTGCTGGTGTCGGCACCATGATCGGCATCTATTTCGCGCCGAATCTGCCGTTCAAGATCGCCTTTGCAATTGCCTATCTCGCAGTGGCGTGGGTCTGCATCGAGGCAATCAGGATCCCCGACCTGCGCATCCTGGTTAAGCAGGGCTATGAGACCACCATGCGCATCACCTGCATGGTGACCTTCATCCTGATCGGATCGACTTGCTTCTCGATTGTCTTTCTCGGCTGCAACGGTGGTGTCTGGCTGGAGCACATGCTGACGTCGCTGCCGGGCGGCGTCTGGGGCTTCCTGATCTTCATCAACCTGTTCATCTTCTTCATCGCCTTCTTCCTCGATTTCTTCGAGATCGCCTTCATCATCATCCCCATGATTGCGCCGATCGCGCACAAGCTGCTCACCCCTGTCGTCGGCGCGGATGCCGCCTTGATCTGGTTCGGTGTCATGCTCTGCGTCAACATGCAAACTTCCTTCCTGCATCCCCCCTTCGGCTTCGCGTTGTTCTACCTGCGGGGTGTGGCGCCGAAGGAGGTCAAGAGTTCGGACATCTACTGGGGCGCAATGCCTTGGATCGGCCTGCAGGCGATCATGGTTGCCGTTGTCATCGCATTCCCGATAACGGTGACGGGGCTGCTCGACGCGCCTGCGAAGGTGGATCTGGACAAGATCAAAATCGAGATTCCGGAAATCGAACTGCCACCGCCACTCGATTTCGGCCAGCCGAAGAATTGATCCGCGGAACATCTGCCGCTGAACGGGGTTGATCCAAGGCTCAGGATTGGCACCTGGAGCAGCCCGATGCCGTACTTCCCAACTGGCCAAGACGCTGGCCAAGACACTGGCCAAGACCGAGACTTCCGCATCTGCAAGGTGCTCTCTGACGTCTTTTGCGCGATCTTGCTCGGCACCTTCTCAATCGTCTTTTTCGGCTGGCTCGGCGGCATTGCCGCCTTCGTTATCCTCGAATCTGGCCTGCTCGGACTCGATTGGCTCATGCCAAACGCGAGAGACGCGGCAGGCGTCGTTCGCTAGCCGCTTCCCTAATGCTCGGAAACCGCCAACAAGCGAACCTCTGATAACGACAAGAGCAATCTCGGCTGCTGCAGCTAGCCTGGTCCGGCCCAGTGCTCCCGAAACGCCACTCTGAGTTCAGCCAGTTGATCGTTCGTCGCTCCTAACTGTGCGTCGGCTCTATTTGTGGGCGCGTCCATGTAAGCGATTGGCTGATCGAACTGGCATGCCGTGAAGTCGTATCGCTTACCTCCGATCCGGTTGTAGAAATGATCGCCGGCCGGAAGAGGCGTCTTCAACAAGTCACCGCCGAAGAGCTCGTGAACGAGCAGCGAGGTGACGTTGCATTGTCCTGCCGCCGGATTACTCGCCGTCCATTGGCTGGCCGTCGACAGCGACCACGCCCTGCGCAGTGCGCTCTGAACTTGATCGGGATCGAATCTCATCGGATCCCCGGGTCCGGCGCCGAGCCGCAAATTCGGATTATGCGATTATGAGATCCTGCCACTGTTTTGCCCGACGCATCAAGTGAATTCGGCAATTCCGCAGAAGCTCGCGCTACGCCGCCAAGTCATTGATAAACCTATCCCCG
The DNA here is from genome assembly GCF_000473065.1 of Bradyrhizobium sp. WSM1743. GTDB lineage: Bacteria > Pseudomonadota > Alphaproteobacteria > Rhizobiales > Xanthobacteraceae > Bradyrhizobium. Next base: position 74,582 of record NZ_AXAZ01000003.1, on the reverse strand, counting down.
CCTACTGTGCATGGGGTTGTTTTCCATGTTTTTTGTTTGGACGCCCACCGGGAACGCTGCAACGACGGCGCCCCGAAGCCTTTGCTTCGGGGCGCTTCATGCGACGGACAGAACGATCAGCTCTGCGAGCGCCGCGCCATGAAGATGTCGTAGCCGACCTCGGCGACCTGGAACCAGGCGTAACCGTCACTCGTGAACTTGGCGAGCGAGTCGTGCACCTTCTTGAAGTTGGGGTTGGTCGCAGAGACTTCGGCGTGCAGCTCCTTGGCGGCCTTGTGGCAGGCATCCATGATCGAGGGCGAGAAGGCATGCAGCTTGGTGCCGCCCGCGAGCAGCTTCTTCAGCGCCAGCGGATTGGCGTTGTCGTAGCGTGCCATCATGTAGTTGTTGGCGTAGTGGCCGGCCTGCTCCAGCACGCTCTGGTAATATTTCGGCAGCGCGTTCCATTTGTCGAGGTTGACGAACGCGAGCAGCATCGGCCCGCCTTCCCACCAACCGGGGTAGTAGTAGTGCGGCGCGATCTTGTAGAAGCCGAGCTTCTCGTCGTCATAGGGGCCGACCCATTCGGCGGCATCGATGGTCCCCTTCTCCAGCGCTGGATAGATATCGCCGCCGGCGAGCTGCTGCGGCACCACGCCGAGCTTCTGGAGCACGCGGCCGGTGAAGCCGCCGATGCGGAATTTCATGCCCTTGAGGTCCTCGGGCGTGTTGACCTCTTTCCTGAACCAGCCGCCCATCTGGCAGCCGGTGTTGCCCGCGAGCAGCGAGACGACATTGTAGCCCTTGTAGAACTCGTTGAGAATGTCGCGGCCGCCGCCCAGCATGTACCAGGCCTGGTTGATGCGCATGTTGGGACCGAACGGCACGGCCGAGCCGAAGGTGAAGGTCGGGTCCTTGCCGAAATAATAGTAGGACGCGGTGTGGCCGATCTCGCAAGTGCCGTTCTGCACGGCGTCGAGCACCTGGAGGCCCGGCACGATCTCGCCGGCCGCGAAGATCTGAATCTGGAATTTGTTGTCGGTCGCCTCCGCGACCATCTTGCACATCATCTCGGCGCCGCCAAACAGCGTGTCGAGCGATTTCGGCCAGCTCGTCGGCATGCGCCATTTGATTTCCGGCATCGACTGCGCGATCGCGGGAGCCGCGAGCGTGGCGGCACCGGCCGCACCAAGTCCTGTGACCTTGATGAAGTCTCTTCTCTTCATGATTTCCTACCCTGATGGATCTGCTTGTGGAGCCTTCTTGCCGAGGCTTGGGGGCAGCATGGAACATCGCCGGGCCGAATGCTATCCCGAACGCACTGCGGCAAAGAAAAAGCCCGGCCTCCTTAAGGAGGCCGGGCTACCGGTCTTACGACTTAAGCCGTAGATCAGCCGCGGGTGCGCGAGCGGATCATGAAGCTGTCATAGGTGTATTCGGCAACCTGCCACCACAGATATTCGTCGGAGCGGTAGGCCTGCATGGCGTCGATCGACTTCTTGAAGTCGGCGTTCTTGCCCGAGATCTCCGCCCACAATTCGTTGGTCGCCTTGAGGCAGGCTTCCAGGACCTCGTTGGTGAACGGGCGAAGCTGGGTGCCGCCGGCGACCAGACGCTTCAGCGCCGCCGGGTTCTGCATGTCGTAGCGCGCGGCCATCCAGCTGTTGGCATTGGCCGTCGCGTTGGTGAGGATCGCCTGGTAACTCTTCGGGAGCGCATTCCACTTTTCCAGATTGGCGAAGGCATGGACGGTCGGACCGCCTTCCCAGAAGCCGGGATAGTAGTAGTACTTGGCGACCTTGGCGAAGCCGAGCTTCTCGTCATCATAGGGGCCGACCCACTCGGCGGCGTCGATGGTGCCCTTCTCCAGCGCGGGATAAATGTCGCCGCCGGCGAGCTGCTGCGGCACCACGCCGACCTTCTGAAGCACCTGGCCGGCAATGCCGCCGATGCGCATCTTGAGGCCGGAGAGGTCGGCAACGGTCTTGATCTCCTTGCGGAACCAGCCACCCATCTGGGTGCCGGTGTTGCCGCAGGGGAAGCCGACCACGTTCGACTTCTTGAAGAACTCGTTGGCGAGCTCGTTGCCGCCGCCCTGATAGAGCCACGAATTCTGCTGGCGCGCGTTGAGGCCGAACGGCACCGAGGCGAAGATCGCGAAGGTCGGGTCCTTGCCGACGTAGTAGTACGAGACGGTGTGGCACATCTCGACCGTGCCGCTCGAGGTCGCATCGAGGGCCTGGAGACCGGGGACGATTTCGCCGGCCGCGAACACCTGGATCTGGAACTTGTTGTCAGTCATCTCGGCGACGTATTTCGCCACCTGCTCGGCGCCGCCATAGATGGTGTCGAGCGACTTCGGAAAGCTCGAAGTCAGGCGCCACTTTACCTCGGGCGAGGACTGCGCGATCGCCGGCGAGGCCACCGCGGTCGCCGCCGCGCCTGCTGCCGACACTTTGAGAAAATCACGACGCTTCATCTTCAGGTCTCTCCTTGCTGGGGCGTTTCCCCTTGACTTCTCTTCTTGCCGCCGCTCATTCCGGCGACGCATTGGGACCGCGTCGAACCGAAGGGGCTTGACTGCCGTGGGCCTTTAACACGGAAGTCCCGCTTGCGGAACGCGACAATGGCATGACGGGGCTCTACGAAAGTCGCATGTCCCGCAGCTTGCCGTGGCGACCGGCTCAGGCCGCCGCGATGACACCCTTGAGCTGGTCCCGGACCTGGCCGGCGATGGCGCGATAGATCGCCGCATGAGGGCCGTCCGGCTCGCTGTCGACGACGGGATTGCCGGCGTCCGAGGTGGCGCGAATCGCCATGTGCAGGGGGATCTCGCCCAGGAACGGTACCCCGAGCTTCTCGGCCTCGTGCCGCGCCCCGCCATGGCCGAAAATGTCCGACCGCGTGCCGCAATGCGGGCACTGGAAGTAGCTCATGTTCTCGACGATGCCGAGCACGGGCACGTTGACTTTCTTGAACATGGCAAGCCCCCGCCGCGCGTCGATCAGAGACAGGTCCTGCGGAGTCGAGACGATCACGGCGCCCTTGAGCGGCACGTTCTGCGCCAGCGTGAGCTGGGCATCGCCGGTGCCCGGCGGCATGTCGACGACCAGCACGTCGAGCTTGCCCCATTCGACGTCGCGCAGCATCTGCGTCACCGCCGACATCACCATGGGACCGCGCCAGATCATCGCGGTCTCCTCCTCGACCAGGAAGCCGATCGACATGATGGCGAGGCCGAAACGCCGAAGCGGAATCATCTTGCGCTCGTCGTTCAGCTCCGGCTTTTCGCGCAGGCCTGTGAGGCGCGGCACCGAGGGGCCGTAGATGTCGGCATCGAGCAATCCGACCTTGAGGCCGAGATCGCGCAGGCCGAGCGCCAGATTAAGCGCCGTGGTCGACTTGCCCACCCCGCCCTTGCCGGAGGCGACCGCAATCACCGCGGCGACGCCGGGAATCTCAGACTGCCGCGCCATCGGCGACCCACCGCCCTGCGGAGGCTTGTGGGCGTGGGCCGGCTGCACGCCGGGCGTGCCGCGGCTCGGCTGCGGGGGTGGCGGCGGCGCGGAGCCCGGCTTGCGCTCAGCGGTCAGCGCCACCATGACGGTGGTGACGCCGGGAACGGTGCGCACGGCGGCCTCCGCTTCGGCTCGGACCGATTCCCAGGCCCTTGCCTCGGCGGCATCGACATTGATCGAGAAGAACACCTTGCCGTCAGACGCGCTGATCGCGCTCAGCACATTGGCATGGGTGAGCGCGACCCCGCGGGGTGACTTGACCCTGGCGAGGCTGTCGAGAACCTGTTGCTGCGTCACGCTCAAAGCGCATCTCCTAGAGTTGAGGATGCCCCATTAGAGCGGAAACGCCTAAAAGGCTACTGCCTGCCGATATCGTCAGCTTTTTCGGCAGGCGCCGCCCCCTGCTCCCGGGCGGCCTCGTAATTCAGCTCGATCATGACCCCGTTAGGGTCGTGGACGAAGATTTGCCAGAGGTCGCCGCCGGGCACCTGGCGGGACTCGAACTTCATCCCTTTTGACGCCAGCCGCTGTTTCATGCCGTCAAAGCCGCGACTGACGAAGGCGACGTGGTGGACAACGCCGGAATCCGGCTTTTGTGGCTCGGCGGTCAGAGAAATGTCGACGAGGTGCACCACCGGCTTCCCCTCGCTGTACATCCAGGCGCCCGGGAAGGCGAAATTCGGCCGTGCGCCTTTCTCGAGACCCAGCACATCCTCGTAGAAGCGGACGGTCTCGGCCAGATTCCGGGTCCGGATGTTGAAATGATCGAGGACGCCCACGCTCACGCCGCCCATGTTCTCGCTCCCTTGTTTTGAAGTCCTTAGGTCCGGCATCCTAGCACAGGAGGCCGCCAAACGAAGCCGTTGCCCTCTGCCCTCAAGGGTTTATGGTGCGCCTCCGATCCGCCCTCACCGCGGAACCCAGGCGTCCCCCGCCTGGCAAGAACCGTAAACCCAAACTGCGGACAAGGTACCACAATGGCTAAAGTCGCTTTCCTCGGTCTCGGCGTGATGGGCTTCCCCATGGCCGGACACCTCGTGAAAAAAGGGGGCCATGAGGTCACCGTCTACAACCGCACCGCGGCCAAGGCGAAGGAATGGGCGGACAAATTCGGCGGCAGGATCGCACCGACCCCGAAGGCCGCCGCCGAAGGCCAGGATTTCGTGATGTGCTGCGTCGGCAACGACAACGATCTGCGCGCGGTCACGATCGGCCCCGACGGCGCGTTCGCCGGCATGAAGAAGGGTGCGACCTTCGTCGACCACACCACCGCCTCCGCCGAAGTCGCCCGCGAGCTGGACGCCGCCGCCACCAAGGCCGGCTTCAAATTCGTCGACGCCCCGGTCTCCGGCGGCCAGGCCGGCGCCGAGAACGGCGTGCTGACCGTGATGTGCGGCGGCGCGCAGGACGCCTATTCCGGCGCCGAGCCGATCATCACGGGCGCCTATGCGCGGATGTGCAAACTGCTCGGGCCCGCCGGAAGCGGCCAGCTGACGAAGATGGTCAACCAGATCTGCATCGCCGGTCTGGTGCAGGGCCTCTCCGAGGGTATCCATTTCGCCAAGAAGAGTGGCCTCGACGTCGCCGCGGTGATCGAGACCATCTCGAAAGGGGCCGCACAGTCATGGCAGATGGAAAATCGCTACAAGACGATGAACGAGGGCAAGTACGATTTCGGCTTCGCGGTCGAATGGATGCGCAAGGACCTCTCGATCTCGCTGGCTGAAGCCCGCCGCAACGGCGCCAATCTGCCGGTAACCGCGCTGGTCGACCAGTTCTACTCCGAGGTCGAGAAGATGGGCGGCAAGCGCTGGGATACGTCGAGCCTGCTTGCGCGCCTGCAACGCTGAGGCGCGCGTTGACGGTGGCTGCCGGGCAACCGCGACCGTCAACGACCCGACGCGGCGCCAGCGGCACGAGGAGGCCTGACAGGCGCATCGAGAAGAACGAATGGGGGGACTGAGTTGCTGAGCGTGATCGCCGCCGTTTTCATTGTTGCGTATGCTGCCATCGCGCTCGAACACCCGCTCGGCGTCAACAAAAGCGCTACGGCTCTGCTGGGAGCGGGCCTGCTTTGGACCATCTATGCGCTCGCCCTCGGTGACGCCTCGCTCGTCAACCACCAGCTCGACGAATCCGTCGCCTCGACCGCGCAGATCGTCTTCTTCCTGATTGGTGCCATGACGATCGTGGAGGTCATCGACGCCCACAACGGCTTCGAGGTCATCACCTCGGTCATCCGCACCACGAAGCAGATCACGCTGATGTGGATCATCGGCTTCGTGACGTTCTTCCTGAGTGCGATCCTCGACAATCTGACGACCACCATCGTGATGATCTCGCTGATCCAGAAGCTGATCGGCAACAAAAACGACCGCCTGCTGTTTGCATCCATTATCGTGATTGCCGCCAACGCCGGCGGTGCCTGGACCGTGATCGGCGACGTCACGACGACGATGCTCTGGATCGGAGGACAGATCTCTCCCGTCAACATCATGAAGTCGGTGTTCCTGCCGTCACTGCTCAACCTGCTGATACCGCTGCTAATCATCGGCTATTGGCTCAAGGGAAAGGAGATCGTCCCGCCGCTGCAAGGGCAAGCGCAGGTGCTTAAAGTCGAGCTGTTCGAGCGCAATTTGATGTTCTATCTCGGCCTCGGCACCTTGGTCGCCGTTCCGGTTTTCAAGGCCGTGACGCACCTCGCCCCTTTCATGGGCATCCTGTTCGGGCTGGGCATCCTCTGGCTGGTCGGCGAGATCGTTCACCGCCACAAGGACGAGGATGCGCGGCGGCCCCTCACCCTCGTCCATGCGCTGACGCGCATCGACATGAGCTCGATCGTGTTCTTCGTCGGCATCCTCATGGCCGTCGCGTGCCTGGAGCACGCTCGCGTCCTGGAACTGCTGGCAAAATGGCTCGATTCGACGGTCGGTCGTCTCGATATCATCGTCATCCTGCTCGGCCTGCTGAGCGCCATCATCGACAACGTGCCGCTCGTCGCTGCGACGATGGGCATGTACAATCTGGTGCAATACCCGCCCGACAGCTTCATCTGGGAGTTCATCGCCTATTGCGCCGGCACCGGCGGATCGATCCTGATCATCGGCTCGGCCGCGGGCGTTGCCGCCATGGGCCTCGAGAAGATCGAATTTTTGTGGTACGCGCGCCGCATCGCGGGGCCGGCGTTGGTGGGATATCTGGCGGGGGCGATGGTATACATCGCGCAGCACGCGGCGCTGCATTGAGCCGTGCGGGCGAGATCCGAATTAACGCCCGGTTAACGTAATTCTTTAGCTCCTTAAGTCAGCTCTTAAGGATTTCTTGCCACAGATAGACAATGCAGAAGGCCCGCGTCCGGCGTGGGCAGGAATCGTGTTGCTTGATGAGTAACCCCGCTGAAAAGCCTGAGGTTGTGCAGCTTCCGGCCGAGCCGGTGAGCGCGCCATCGGCGAGCAGCCGAAGGGCTGCGGCGCAGCGGGTGCGCGAGGCGCGCGACAAGTTAACGTCGACCAGTGGAACCCGGCCGGCTTTCGACGCCGAGATGCTGCGGCAATACGCCCAGACGCGGCTGTCTGCCTCCTATGTCGTGATGCTGCTGGTGGTGGCGACCGGCGTGCTGTTCGGGCTGTGGATGCAGCCGATCCCGGCCGCGGCCTGGACCGCCGGCATGCTCTGCATCCACAGCGCCATGATCCGCAGTTGCCGGCGTTTCCTGACCGAGCCCGCCTCGCCCGCCGCGACGCGCGCATGGCGGACGCGCTTCGTCGTGCTCGACCTGCTCTATGGCCTGTGCTGGATAGCGATCCTGATTCATCCCGTGCTCGACATGGTCACGGAAACGCTGATGATGTTCCTGATGCTGCTGGTGATCGCAGTATCGAGCATGCTCGCCGCCAATCTGCCGATCGCCGCCGTTGCCGCCACGGCGCCGGTCGCGGTCGCGATGGCGCTGAGCTTTGCAATGACCGGCTCACTCGACAACTACATCCTGGCAGCGCTGGCGCTCGCCGCCGAAGGTTATTTCGTCCTGCTGGCGCACCGCCTGCACTCCTCCACCTTTGCCACGCTGGAAGCGCGCGCAGAAAAAGACGCGCTGATCGGCGAGCTGGAACAGGCCAAGGCAATCTCGGACGAAGCGCGCCACCGTGCCGAAGCCGCCAACGTAGCCAAGTCGCGCTTCCTCGCGCAGATGAGCCATGAGCTGCGCACGCCGCTGAACGCCATCCTCGGCTTCTCCGAGGTGATGAAGAGCGAAATCTTCGGCGCCCACGCGGTGCCGGTCTACAAGGAATATTCCGCCGACATCCATAATTCCGGCGTCCACCTGCTCAACCTCATCAACGAGATCCTCGATCTGTCGCGGATCGAGGCCGGCCGCTACGAACTCAATGAGGAAGCGGTGTCGCTGGTCGGCATCGTCGCCGACTGCCATCATTTGATGAAGCTGCGTGCCTCGAGCCGCGGCATCACCATCCACGAAGTGTTCGAGCAGGCCATGCCGCGGCTTTGGGCCGACGAGCGTGCGATCCGCCAGGTCGTGCTCAATCTGCTCTCCAACTCGATCAAGTTCACCCCGCAAGGCGGCGAGATCTGGCTCAAGGCGGGATGGACCGCCTCGGGCGGACAATATCTCTCGGTGAAGGATTCCGGCTCCGGCATCCCCGAGGACGAGATTCCGGTCGTGCTCGCCTCGTTCGGCCAGGGCTCAAATTCGATCAAGTCGGCCGAGCAGGGCGCCGGCCTCGGCCTGCCGATCGCCAAGAACCTGATCGACCTGCATGGCGGCACGTTCACGCTGAAATCGAAGCTGCGCATCGGCACCGAGGTGATCGTCACGTTCCCGCCGGAGCGTGTGATGAGCGCGCTTGCGCCGCTGTCGGATGATTCTCCACCGCTGCAGCCGGAGAGTTCGGTCCTGCCGGACGAGAAACGCCGGCCGCGCCACAAGCCGATCATGAGTGCTGGCACAGGCTCTTAACGTGATGCTTGCAGACATGCCCGACCATCCCTCACTATGTCCGTATGAGCAAAGAAACGCCGTGCGTCGCCGTGTGCATGATCGACCCCAAGACCAAGCTGTGCTTCGGCTGCGGCCGGACCTTGCCCGAGATCGCGCGCTGGCATGCCATGGAAAGCGCGGACCGGCTCGCGATCATGGCCCTCTTGCCGGCGCGCATGACGGAAGCTGGACTGGCGCCGATCGCAGGGTCACCAAAACGCATCTGATCCGCCTGCGTGCCTTCGGAGGCGCGCGATGATCCGCCTCCTGCTCGTTCTGATCATGCTTGCCGGCACGGCAGGTGCCGTCGTCGCCTATGGCGATCCCGACCAGATCGCGCGAGCCAGCCACAAGGTCTCGCACATTTTTCGCGCACAGGCCGCTTCCCCGGCGCCGGCCGTCCAGATCCCGCGCGGCCAGGGCGGCGAATTCACGCTGCGCGCGAAGATCAATGGCGTCACCGCACCGATGGTGATCGATACCGGCGCAACGTCGGTGGTGCTGACCTGGGAAACCGCAAAGGCGATCGGGCTGCCGCTCGAGATGCTCGAATACGATGTCGACCTCGAGACCGCGGGCGGCCACACCAAGGCGGCCCGGCTCACGCTCGACCGTCTCGCCGTCGGCAAGCTGGTCGAGAAGTCGGTGCCGGCCCTCGTCGTGCAACGCGGCCAGATGAAGACCAATCTGCTTGGCATGAGCTTCCTCGACCGCCTGGAAAGCTGGGGCGTGCGCGCGGACACGCTGATGCTGACAGGGTATCCGGAGCTCCAGAGCGGTCCCCGCCGCTCCCGCACGGCGGTCGACTAGACGAATCTACGCCGCTTCGGCCGGCGCGCGGGCGGCGATGCGCGCGATCGCATCGCGCAGCACGTCGAGACCGGCTCCCGGCTTCACCCCTTGCTCGGCAAGATGCCGCCGGAATGCGCGCGCCCCGGGAACGGCATGGAATGCGCCGACGAAATGCCGCGTGATGGCGTGCAGCCGGATGCCGCGCGCCAGCTGCTCCTCGATGTAGGGCATCATCGCCTCGAGCGCGTCCTGCATGGAGATGTGCGGTGCCGTCTCGCCGAAGATCTCGGCATCGACGCTGAGCAGCCGCCACGGCTCCTGATAGGCGGCGCGGCCGAGCATCACGCCGTCGACATGGGCAAGATGCGCCTTTGCCTCGTCAATGCTCTGAACGCCGCCATTGATGATGACGGGCACACCGGGCATCGCCCGCTTGAGCCGATAGACGCGATCATAGTCAAGCGGCGGGATGTCGCGGTTCTCTTTCGGCGACAGGCCGTTGAGCCAGGCCTTGCGCGCGTGCACGATCAGCGCATCGCAGCCGGACGCCACCACCGCACGCGCGAGCACATCGAGCGCGGCCTCCGGATCCTGGTCGTCGATCCCGATGCGGCACTTCACCGTGACGGGAACAGCGACCACGCGCTTCATGGCATCAACGCACCTCGCCACCAGCTCCGGCTCCGCCATGAGACAGGCGCCGAAACGTCCGTCCTTCACACGATCGGACGGGCAACCGACATTGAGATTGATCTCGTCATAACCAAACGCCTCGCCGATCCGCGCGGCCTGCGCCAGCTCCTGCGGATCCGACCCGCCAAGCTGAAGCGCCACCGGATGCTCGCATGCGTCGAACCCAAGCAGCCGCTCCCGGTCGCCATGAATGATTGCGCCCGTGGTCAGCATCTCCGTATAGAGCAGCCCGCGCCGCGTCAGTTGCCGGTGGAACACGCGACAATGGCGGTCAGTCCAATCCATCATGGGGGCCGTGGCAAATTTTCGATCTAACTCGTTCATTTTGTTGAGGTATTTTAGCTCAGATCGACCCTTCATGTGATTGGACCGACTGAGAATTCTCGTTTGACGAGGCTTCCGTAGCTTGGCTCTTCTAGGACGATATATGCATGAATTGGAAGCGGAAATCGCTTCTTCGGATTCTCAGTGCACATGTCGCGCACACGAGAGCGAGATTGCACATGCAGAGCGCTCAGAACTACTGCGATCGTAGCCGCCGCAATTATACTCACTTCGCAATGTGAGTATAATTCGACTCATGCTACCGAACTGAAAACCGGGCCGATCCCGCCGCGTTCGCATTGCCCTCCGGCGCAGTGATTGTGCTGGTCGAGGGCGCGCATCTCCTACGTTATTCTTGCGGCAGGTAGAAAGGGCGCCATGTCATTGCAGAGAGGAGGACGCGAATTCCTTCGAAAAGGGCCCGCAAAAAAATACCGCGTCCGACAGACACGGCAAGTTTCAGGGCTGGAGAACTGAGCGGACGTTGCAGTGAACCATTCCCAACCGATTCTCCGCCGGGGAGAATCGCGGTCACCATTTCAACGCGGCCGTACGCACGGGATGGTCCCAGAGCGCCGCGGTCTCGCTATCGAGCAGGCTCACGGTGAGCGAGCACCCGGCCATGTCCAGCGAGGTGACGAAGCTGCCGACCAGCGAGCGAGCGATGCGCAAGCCGCGCTTCTCGAGCATTCGCCGCGCCGCATTGTACATCAGATAGAGCTCGATCGTCGGCGTCCCGCCAAATCCGTTGACGAGCAGGAGGGCCTCGGCCCCACCACGCGCGTCGAGATCCTGCGCGATGGCCGTTGTCATCTCGTCTGCGATCGCATCGGCCTGCTCCAGCTTGACGCGGCGGCGTCCCGGTTCGCCGTGAATGCCGACCCCCATCTCCATCTCGTCCTCCCGAAGCGAAAAGGTCGGCGTGCCCGCGGCCGGGACCGTGCAGCTCGTCAGCGCCACGCCCATCGAGCGCGTGCGCGCATTGACACGCTCACCGAGCGCAACGCAGCTTTTCAGGTCAGCACCCTTCTCGGCAGCCGCGCCGACGATCTTCTCGACGATCAGCGTGCCGGCCACGCCGCGGCGCCCGATGCTGTGCGTCGAGTTCTCGACCGCGACGTCATCGTCCGTCACGATCGTCGCCGTGCGGCCCTCGGCGATCTCGGCCGCCATCTCAAAATTCATGCGGTCCCCCGCATAGTTCTTCACGATGAACAGCACGCCGGCTTCACCGGAAACCGCCTGCGCGGCCTCGACGATCTGGTCCGGCGTTGGCGACGTGAAGACCTGTCCCGGACAGGCGGCGTCGAGCATGCCATAGCCGACGAAGCCCGCATGCAGCGGCTCATGCCCGCTGCCGCCACCGGACACGAGTGCGACCTTCTTCGGGTTCAGCTCACGGCGTCGCACGAATTTCCGCTGCGGCCCGAGCGCGACGAGATCGGCATGCGCACCCGCGAAGCCGTCGAGGCTTTCCGTGAGCACATCGTCGACTGAATTGATGAACTTCTTCATTGTCTCCTCCCCGCTTCTTCCCTTTGGTCGCACGCCTCATTTTTCGCGCACGATGGCAATCAGGCGCCGCGCGAATTCCTGAAGCAGCGCATCGAGCTCCGCGTTCCGCTTGGCGCTGCCGAGATCCGGCAAGTGCAGCGTCAAGGTTCTCTCGTGCGATCCTTCGGTCAGCCGGCCGATCCGACGCGGATGCGCGCGTGCATAGGCGCGAAGAAAGGCAGTCTTCGCCTGCGGCGGGAAGTGGCAGACATCGAAGATCGTATTGAGATGCTGCACCGGAATCGGCACCGGATATGCCGGATTGCTGATCTGGCTGACGAAACTGCGATTCTTGCCCATTGCATGCGCCAGACGCAGCCGCATGCCCGACGGGCGGCTCTCCAGCACTTCCTTGAAGATGCGCTTGTAAACCGCAACAGCGCCGGCTTCCGCCGGCTCATCGATCGCCGTATCAGCCAAGGCCACCTCCGCTGCTCAGCCGGTCGATCGTCTGCTTGATCTGCGCGAGCGCCGACGCATTCACGGAAAGCTCGCGCAGGCCGCAGTTCAGCAATGCGGGAATGAAACGCGGATCGCTCGCCATATCGCCACACAGGCTGACGCTGATGCCGGCGCGCCGCCCGTGCTCCGCGGTCCGTGCGATCAGTTCGAGCAAGGCCGGATGTAGTGGATCCATCAATGGGGCGAGAGCTCCATTGGAACGATCGCAGGCAAGGGCATATTGCGCGAGATCGTTCGAGCCGATCGAGAAGAAGGAAGCCTTGAAACTCGCAATCGCCAGGGCCGCCGCCGGGACTTCGACCATGATTCCCAGCTCGGGGAGCATCGCGGCAATGCCGTCCGCCTGCAAGCGCTGCACGATTTCAGCGAACAGCTTCCGCCCTGCTTCGAGCTCGTCCGCCGACGTGACCATCGGAAACATGACCTTGAGGTTTCCGCGCACGGCGGCACGCGCGAGCGCGCGAAGTTGAACGGTAAAGATGTCGGGCCGGGCCAGGCAAAGCCGCAAGCCGCGAACCCCCAGGAAGGGATTGGCTTCGCCATCCATCGTGAAGCCCGGCACGGGCTTGTCGCCGCCCGCGTCAAACGTCCGAATGGTGACCGGTCGCCGGTCTGCCCAACGCAATACCGCGTCGTAAGCCTGAAACTGCGTCTCCTCGTCGGGCAGGCCACTCGTCAGCAGAAACTCGGTGCGCATCAGGCCGATGCCATCGGCATATTGCGCATCCGCATGCTCGAGATCGTCGACGCGCTGGATATTGATGAACAGCTTGATCCGCTCGCCGCGCCACGATGCCGTCGGCCGCCTGAGGATCGCACGGGCCGACGCCCTGCTTTTACGATGGCTTTCGCGCCGTTTCTCGAACACACGAACCTGCTCGGCGCCGGGATCGAGTTCGAGCGTCGCGCTTTCGCCGTCGAGCAGCGCGGTGGCCCCGACGCCCGGAATCGCACCGAGCTGCACGACCATGGGGATGCCCCGCGCCCGCGCCAGCATCGCGACGTGGCTTGTGGGGCTGCCGCGCAAGAGCGCCAGACCGCCGCCGCCGGACCAGTCGATCTCCAGGAATCGCGAGGGCGGCAGATCGTCGGCGCAGACGACGGCACCGCTCGGAATTCTTGGAGTCTGGCCCTCGCCTCCCCGGAGAACGTTGATCACGCGGTCGCGCAGGTCGGCAAGATCAGACGAGCGCGCCTTCAGATATTCGTCCTCCGCCGAATTGTAGTCCGCGATCTGCGTGTCGAGCGCCGAACGCCATGCGACGTCCGCCGCCTTTCCCTCCCCGATCGACGCGAAGATCGCTTCAATGAAATCCTCATCCTCCAGGAGCGCGACCTGGAATTCGAGAATTTGCGCGGCCTCACCGCCGGCGATCGCGGCAAGTTCCGCGATCTGCCCGCTTGCCACGTCGATCGCGCCGCGCAGGGCCAGCGCCTCCTCGACCAGCGAACCGGCGACTCGCTCGCCGCTGGTGCCCGCATCGACACGGACGAATGGCCCATGGGCAAAGCCGATCGAGGCGGTTCTGCCGCGGAAGGCCAGCCCTGTCGCGCCTCCCTGCATGCTAGGACGCCTCATCCGGAAAATCGGTTGCGATCAGATCGACCAGCGCCGCAACTGCTGCTTCCGCGTCACTGCCTGACGCCTTGATCTCGATCGTACTTCCGTGAGCCGCCCGCATCGCCATGATCTTGACGACGCTTTTGGCGTTGATCCACTCGGCCGCGCCTGCGACCCGCACGGAAATCTGGGCCTGAAACTTCTTGGCGAGCTTGGTCAGCTTGACCGCCGGGCGCGCGTGCATGCCCACCGCGTGGACCAGGCGCACATTGCCGGTGAAGATATGTCCGTCCGCTTTGTCCAGCATGCTCATCATCCATCATCGCTTCGCCGACGTGTTAGTCGGCAGAGAGTTCCTCGGCTACGGCCTTCACCTGGGCCAGCGAGCTGCCGCCTGCCGCCTCGGTCGCCGCCATCACGGCCCCCTCGACGATCGGGGCGTTGCATACGACAACGAGATCGCGCCGTGCGGGCTCCAGCATCTCGACCGCCATTTCGCTGTTGGTTTCGGCGCCGCCGAGATCGACGAGGATCGCGACGCCCTTCGCCGACCAGGCATCGTTGATGGCGTCGATGATCAGGGACACGCTCGTGCCGAGCCCGCCGTCGGGATTGCCGCCGCAGAAGGCCACCTTGACCTCGCTGCCGACCATCTGCCGCACCATGTCGGCGGTGCCCTTGGCGATATCCTTCGAATGCGAGACGATCACGATACCCACAGTGTCGGTCATGGCTGCCCCTCCAGACTCGCGCAGACCGCCTGCACGAGTACGCAGCTCGAACGTGCGCCGGGATCGACATGTCCGACGCTGCGCGGTCCGAGGAACGACGCTCGCCCCTTGGTGGCCTGCATTGGTGCGGTCCGCTCGACCGCTTCGGCAGCAGTGGCTCGGACCCGAGCGATCAGATCCGGCTGGCCGGCCCCCGTCCTCAAGGTTTCCAGGACGGGAACAAGCACGTCGAGCATTGTCTTCTCGCCAGCCTGCGAGCGCCCCCGCGCGCTCACCGCATTCACGCCGCTGCCAAAGACGTCCGCAAGATCGTCCGGCAAGTGCCGGTCATGCGAGAGTGCTTCGCCCGCGGCAAGAAAGAAACTGCCGTAGAGCGGTCCGGAAGCGCCGCCGACCGTCATCACCAGGGTTTTGCCGATCATCTTCAGCGCCTCGTTGAGCGGCTGCGCCGAGATGGCATCGAGCTTGCCGAGCACGGCTTCGAAGCCGCGCTTCATGTTTGTTCCGTGATCACCGTCGCCGATCGCCTGATCCAGCGTCGTGAGCTCCGGGGCGCTGGCGATGACCTGCTCGGCGGCCACCTTGACCAGCGACTTGAATGTCTCGGGTTGCAACGACATCGAGTTGATCCTCTAGTGAACCATCGCAGGGATGCGTTGTCCTGCGCGATCGAAACAGAGCGGATGCACCAGGTGCAGTTCGACCTCCTGACCGGCCCGTAGCGGCCGATGCGGATCCGCGAGCGTCACCAGCGTCTCCCCCTTATAGTCCAGGTGAACGTGATTCTGCTCGCCGAGGTGCTCGACGCGACGGACGCGGCCGACCATCTGCCCACCATTGCGCGCGGCAACCTGAAGATGCTCGGTGCGGATGCCGACAGTTTCCGTTCCGGGCGGCACCGGCACGTCGGACAACAGCCGGGCGGGAAGGAAGTTGATCTGCGGCGTCCCGAGGCGCGAGGCGACGTAGCTGCTGGCGGGACTTTCATAGATCTCCCGCGGCGTGCCGAGCTGAAGAAGCTGGCCATCCCTGATCACCCCGATCCGGGAGGCCATCGTCATGGCTTCGACCTGATCGTGGGTCACGTACAGAATGGTCGCGCCAAGCTCGAGCTGGATCCGCTTGAGCTCGAGACGAAGCTCCGCACGGAGCTTCGCATCCAGCGATGAGAGCGGCTCGTCCATCAGGTAGATCGAGGGATCGCGAACCAGCGCGCGGCCGATCGCCACCCGCTGCATTTCGCCGCCGGACAGGCGGGTTGCACGGTTGTTCAGCTTGCTTGCGATGTGCAACAGCTCCGCAGTCCGTTCGACGCGCTTGCGGATGATCGGCTCCGGCACGCGCCGTGCGGGAGAGCGCAACGGAAATGCCAGATTGTCATAGACCGTGAGGTGCGGATACAGCGAATATTGCTGGAAGACGAAGGCGATATCGCGTGATCCCGGCGGATCACGCGTCACGTCGCGGCCGTCGATCATGACCGAGCCGGCGTCGGGGGTCTCAAGCCCCGTGATCAGCCGCAACGTCGTGGTTTTGCCCGCGCCGCTCGGCCCGAGCAGGACCAGAAACTCTCCATCTTTCACCGCCAGCGAAAGCTCGCGGACCGCCTCGACCGCGCCGAAACGCTTGCTAATGTTGCGCAACGCGACGTCAGCCATGGCGCACACTCCCCTCATTGGCGGTTCGAACGGCGAGGCCGCTGGCGACATCGAACAGCGCCAGCCGCTCGGAGTGGAATTCAAGACCCACCGTCTCGCCGATCCGCACCGACGCGCTGGAGGGCAGCCGCGCCGCGAGGCGTCCGTGCGGCGTGTCGACGGTGACGATCTGCGTGGTGCCGAGATATTCGGCACCGAACACCTCGCCGCGGACGGGAGCCTCGTCGGCAAAGCGGATGTGCTCGGGACGTATCCCGAGCGCCAGTGGTGCGCTCGCACGATCCTCGCGGATCTCCGGGACTTCGACGCTGACGCTATGAAAGGCGACAGCCCGATCCCCCGACCGCAGGCCGCTGTCAAACTGCAGGAAATTCATCGGCGGCGAGCCGATGAAATCGGCCACGAACATGCTGGCGGGCCGGTCATAGACCTCTTGCGGCGAGCCGATCTGCTCTACCCGTCCCTTGTTCATGACCGCGATCTGATCCGCCATCGACATCGCTTCGAGCTGGTCGTGCGTCACGTAGACGGTGGTCGCGCCGATGCGGTCGTGCAGGTCGCGAAGCTCGCCGCACATCAGATGCCGAAACTCGGCGTCAAGCGCCCCGAGCGGCTCGTCCATCAGGAAGGCCTTTGGCCGCCGCACCATTGCCCGTCCGAGCGCAACGCGCTGCCGGTCGCCGCCCGACAGCTTTGACGTCTTGCTCGACAAGAGATGCTCGATCCGCAGCAGCCGCGCGGTCTCCTCGACGCGCTGGCGAATCTCGCCCCGGCCCATGCCCTGGCACTTCAGGGGAAAGCCGATGTTTCCGGCAACATTCATGTGCGGATAGAGCGCGAAGAGCTGGAACACGAATGCGATGTCGCGGGCGGATGCACGGTCGAAGGTCACGTCCTCGCCGTCGAGCAGGATCTTGCCCTCGGTCGGCAGCTCGAGGCCAGCGATCATGCGCAGCGTGGTTGTCTTGCCGCAGCCGGAGGGCCCGAGCATCGCGAAAAAGGTGCCGTCGTCGATGGTGAAGTTCGAGCCTTCAACGGCTGTGAACTGATCGAACGACTTGCGCAGGTTTTCGACGCGGATTTGTGCCATGGCTGCCGCCCTATTCCGGAAAATGGCTGACGATGACGTAGCCAACCGTGCCGGCGAGGATGGTCGCGAAGGAATAGCTGTACAGATCGATCGACCACGGCTGCACCAGCATGACGATGCCGCCCCCGATCAGGGTCATCGCGCCGGCCTCCCAAGGCCCACGAAGGAACCAGCGAGACATTCCGCTTTTGGCACCCGCAGAACCGCTCATTTGCGTACAGCTCCGAAGGTGATGCCGCGCAACAAGTGCTTGCGCAACAACACGGTGAACAGGACGATCGGCACGACGAACAGTGTGGTCGCGGCAGCAACCGCCGGCCAGTCCTGCCCGCCCTCGCCGATGATGAAGGGAATGAAGGGCGGCATGGTCTGTGCCTCGCCGCTCGTCAGGAGAACAGCGAAGGCGTACTCGTTCCACGAGAAGATCAGGCAGAAGATTGCGGTTGCCGCGATCCCCGTGACGGCCTGCGGCAATACCACCTTGCGCAGGGCCTGGAGCCGCGTGTAGCCGTCGACGAGGGCGGCCTCCTCGTATTCGCGCGGGATCTCGTCGATGAACCCCTTGAGCAGCCAGACCGCGAGCGAGACGTTCACCGCGGTATAGAGCAGGATCATTCCGAGCCTGGTGTCGGTGAGGTTGAGCTGCCGGTACATCAGATAGATCGGGATCGCCACGGCAACGGGCGGCATCATGCGCGTCGATAGGATGAAGAACAGGAGATCGTCCGCCAGCGGAATGCGAAATCGCGAGAACGCGTAGGCCGCGAGCGTGCCGAGGAAGACGGCCAGGAACGTCGAGCCGAACCCGATGATCAACGAGTTGACGAAGCGCGGCACGACCTTCGACGGTCCGGCAATGACCATGTCGCGCTGGCGCACGAGCTTGTCGTACCACGTCTCCGGCGGCGGCAGCTTGGCGATGAAATCCGGCGTCTGGCGGGTGCGCACAGTAAAGAGGTTCACGTAACCCTCGAGGGTCGGCTGGAAGATCACCTTCGGCGGATAGGCGATGGCGTCACTCTGCGACTTGAATGCGGTGGCGACGATCCAGAGCAGCGGCAGGATCGTGATCACGGCGTAGAGGATCACGAGGCCACCGGCCACGGTCTTCGCGCGCGGCGAGGCCTCCACGATGGAGTGAGCGGTGGACTTGGTGAGGACAGCGGTCATCGTTGCTTCACCTTGTTGAGCGCTTTGACGTAGATGTTGGCGGCACCGAACACGGTCACGAACAGGATGATAGCGAGCGCGGAGGAATACCCGGTGCGCCATTTCTCGAACGCGGCGCGCTTCAGCGTGATCGACACGAGCTCGGTGGTCGAGCCCGGGCCTCCGGACGTCAAGAGATTGACCATGTCGAACATCTTGAAGTTCTCGATCGCGCGGAACAGCACGGCGAGCATCAGGAATGGAACCGTCATCGGCAGCGTGATCGACCAGAACTGCCGCCAGGCCGAGGCGCGATCGACTTCGGCCGCCTCATAGATGTAGTCGGGAATGGAGCGAAGCCCGGCGAGGCAGATCAGCATGACGTAGGGAGCCCACATCCAGGTGTCGACCAGCACGATGGTCCAGGGTGCGAGCGAGACCTGCCCGGTCATGCTGAACGAGCTCGGCGGCACACCCGTGAACAGGCTGATCAGGTAGTTGAACGGACCGATCTGCGGCTGCAACAGCAACGTCCAAAAGTTGCCCACCACCGCGGGCGACAGCATCATCGGCAGCAGGATGATCGTGGTCCAGAAGCTGTGGCCGCGGAACTGGCGGTTGATCAGCAGCGCAAGGCCAAACCCGATGATCACCTGCAGCGTCACTGACCAGATCACGAATTGCGCCGTGGTCTGCAGCCGGAACCAGACGTCCTCGTCGCCGAGAATGTCGGTGAAATTGTCGAGCCCGACGAACCGCAGCGGCAGATAGGACATGCTGAGGTTGAGGCTGGTGAAGGACAGCCGGATCATCCAGATCAGCGGAAAAATATTGATCGCGAGCAGCAGCGCGATCGTCGGCGCAACGAACAGCCAGGCGATGGCACGGTCGGACAGGCCGCGCACGCGGCGCGGCGCGCGGGACCTCGCGGACTCGCTCATGCCGGCGATCACGGCATTATCGGGTTGAGAGATCGTGGTCATCTTGTCCATCGGCTGGCTGGGCGGCTTCCCCGGGACGCACCCAGGGGAAGCCTGTTCGGTTGACACGAGCGGGTTACTGCGAGGCGACCTGCTTGCCCTGCTCCTTGAAGACCTTGGTCCAGTCCTTGACCAGGAGATCGAGCGCCTGCTGCGCCGTGCCCTTGTCGGCGACGACGTAGTCGTGCACGCGCTTCTGCATGTCGAGCAGCAGTTGCGCGTAAGATGGCTCGGCCCAGAAGTCCTTGACGATGCCCATCGACTCCAGGAATTGCGGAGCGAATGCCGCGCTCTTCGGGAAGTCGGGCGCGTCGACCACCGCCTTCAGGGCCGAGTAGCCGCCGAGCTGCCACCATTTCTGCTGCACGGTGGGCTGCGCAAACCACTTGATGTAGGCGAGCGCGTCGTCCTTGCGGTCGGAGGTCGCGACCACCGAGATCCCCTGCCCGCCAAGCTGGGTGAAGCGTCCGTTCGGACCGGCCGGGTTGACGAAGAAGCCGATCTTGTCGCCACCGACATTGGGATCCTTGTACAGGCCGGGGAAGAAGGCGAACCAGTTCATCTGCATCGCCACCTGGCCTGACTTGAAGGCATCCAGACCTTCCTGCATGTAGGCGTTGGTCATGCCTGGAGCCGTGCAGCACTTGTAGAGCTCCTTGTAGTACTCCAGCCCCTTGGCCGCGTCGGATGAATTGACGATGCCCTGCATCTGGTACGGCTTCTTCGGGTTGTCGTAGCTGAAGCCGTAATTGTAGAGCACGTTGGTCACGCCCATGGTGATGCCTTCCGAGCCGCGCTCGGTGAAGATGTAGGCACCATAGACCTTCTTGCCGTCGATCTCGCGGCCCTGGAAGAACGCCGCGATCTGCTTCAACTCATCATACGTCTTCGGCGGCGCCAGGTCGCGGCCGAACTTGGCCTTGAACGCCGATTGAATATCAGGCCTCGAGAACCAGTCCTTGCGATAGGTCCAGCCCACCGCGTCCGCCATGGCCGGCAACGCCCAATAGTTCGGCGAGTTCTTCGGCCACTGCGAATAGCCCACGACCGTCGCCGGGACGAAGTCATCCATCGATATCTTCTCCTTGTCGAAGAAATCGTTGAGCTTGACGTACCACTTGTTCTCGGCGGCCCCGCCGATCCACTGGCTGTCGCCGATGATCAGGTCGCAGAGCTTGCCATGGGAGTTGAGCTCGTTGAGGAAGCGATCGGCATAGCTCGTCCATGGGACGAACTCGTACTTCATCTCGATGCCGGATTGCTTGGTGAAGTCCTTGCCGAGCTCGACCAGCGCGTTGGCCGGATCCCATGCCGCCCAGCACAGCGTGAGCTGCTTGCCCTGAGCTGCGGCTTCGCCTCCGCCAAATATCCCCAGCAGCGCCGTCCCGAGGACCGTGGTTGCCGCCGAGCTTCTCAGCCAATTGAATGTCCGCATATCCGTTTCCTCTCTCGTTGGAGCATCTAACCCGCTCGGCGCTTCCTGCCGGAACGACGCCAAGACCCTGAAACCGAGTTTGAGGAGCGATGAGTGAAGGACGAGACGGACCGCATCCGGAGACGGCTCCGGAATGGCTTGGGCTCCTCCCACACATCGGCCCGATGCGTGATGTTTAGTTTTTTGTAGAACTAAACCTATTACTAAATTTTTGAGCTCGTCAAGCCCCGTTTGTCGCGAGCTTGGCGAAAGACTTATGGCGTTCGCGCGCAAGCGGGATGTTCGCAGTTGCAGCGAAAATGTCGGAAAATCTTGTCGAATGCGACCGCCGATGTCCCCCGACATGAGCAATCCAGCCCATCCGAACAACAGGGGAGCCGGAAGGTCGGCCATAGCCGCGTGTTTAGCAAACTACTTTACTGAATTTTCAATGAAGGAGTTCGGAGGCGCGAGCAGCCCCCTCGTCGTCCGAAATCTGACGATGGCCGCTTCCGTTCGGATTCGTCGCGTCTGTGCGGTCAGTGCCGCCACTCGCTCGCTACCTACTTCGAAGACATTTCACCGGCGGCAGGCTGCGAGCATGTAGCGTATCGCAGAAAACTTCTGCAAGGCGGGCCGCTAGCTCTGTCCGGGCTTGGGCGATGTCGGATGCTTCCGCCTTCGCCAAGGCTTCCGTGGACAAGTCGCTGTGCTCGCAATGACGGAATGTGTGGCAGAGAAATCGCCCTCCAAGTATCACTGTCATTCCCCGCCTCGTGCGCAATCGCACTGGGGCGGGGAATCCAGTACGCCGCCGCCTCTCGATTGAGTCACTGCCATCACGGAGTACTGGATCGCCCGGTCAAGCCGGGCGATGACCGCGCGTGTGTGGTGGCAGACGTGCATATTCATTCTCGCGGCGCATTTCGCCCGAGCTTTGCCTGATCGCTTCACCCTCTGAAAGCCAAGAGGGCGCAGGGAAGGCCGGGCGCTGACCTCGCACCCGCGGTCCGCTGCGCGAGAGCACACGCAGGAAGAACCGCACAGCAGCATACAGGTGGTGCCAATCACTCGGCCTTCCCTGCGCGATGGTCGGACGGCTTATGCCGTGCTCTCCCGGGAGCCGAGTTCCTTCTGGCCTCCCTCGCGCTTGCGAAAGTCACCGGCACCCGCGCCGGTTGACGCGACTGCCGCCTCCGCAAGAGCTTGACCGTAGCAACGACGGCCAGGACCACACGGTTTTGCCGTACGCACGGCCCGCCATTTCGCCGCAGTTTTCCCAGCCCTGTCGACGGAGCTGCGAAACTTACAGGCGAGACGAACCTGACAGCGCCGCTCGTCCGCACGAAGCCTTAGGGCTCACGGAGAGCAATCCGCCCTGCCCTTGACATCTCGTACACGACGCTGCTGCGTCCACCGCAAGCCCGGCTCGCGACAATGACGACCTCATGATCGCCCCTCGAGACTGAGCCGGGATCGGCGCTACATACGCCATTTCCGAATTTCGGTAAAGCGAAATATTTTTATGCGATGGGATTGACAGGCGGCGACACAGGCCCTGTCGCTCAGATGCTGCGATAGCGCTCGATAGAGGGAAGATCGGGCACTATTCCGAGCCCGGGCTCTTCGCCCAGTATAACGGTCCCCTCCCTCACGTTGATGATCGAGCCGCAAAGCAGATCGCGCAGCGGGTTGTCGTTGGCATCGACTTCCAGCCAGCCATCACCTCCGACACCGGCGAGAAGATGCGCGGACGCAAGCAAGCCGAGCCCCCCGCCGAGATAGTGCGGGCAAAACGTCTTGCCCGCCCCCAGGATATCACGAGCCAGCCCAGCACAGAGGCTGAGGCCGCCCCATTTCGCAACATCAGGCTGAACCACGCCAAGCACACCTTCGGACAGAACGTCCTTGAAGGCTTCGACGCTCGAAATGTTTTCGCCGGCGGCAATCGGCATCTGCGCTGCGGCCTGCAGGCTGCGCCATTCCTCGCGCGGGCGATCGGCGCGGATCGGCTCCTCCAACCAGCGCAAATCGAATTCGGCAAGCCGCGGCAGCATCTGAAGCGCCTGCGCCATTGACCAGCCCTGATTGGCATCGGCGGCGAGCATGCGGGCGCCGACAAGGCCGCGCAGCGCGGCCAAATTGGCAAGGTCGCTCTCAGTGCCGAAGCCGACCTTCAGCTTCAGCGCACGGTGACCGCGTGCGAGCGCGGCCTCCGCTGCCTGTGCCGCACCCCCGGGATTGATGCCGCTGGCATAGACCTTGATCGTGTCGGACTGCCCGCCCAGAAGCCGCCAAAGCGGCAAATGCTGGCGGCGTGCGGAGAGGTCCCACAGCGCGAGATCGATGCCCGCGATCGCCTGCGCAAAGGGTCCCGGTTCGCCGCATTGAAGCGCCAGCACCTCGGTGCCCTTGGTCAGGGTCTCGAAAGCCTGAGCAGGACTGCCAAATTTGCGACCGACAAGGCCGGGCGCAAGCACCTCGTTGACGAGCCGGGCGCGATGCTCAGCGCCGGGCGCTGGAAAATTGGACCAGGCTTCACCCCACCCCTCGACGCCGTCTTCGTCGACAGCACGAACGAAGACGGCGGGACGGTTGAGCATCTTGCCGAACGAGGTCACCACCGGCGTCGCCAGCGGATAGCGATGGCAAAACGCCTCAATCGAGCGGATGGTGAAGCCGTCAGTCATGTTGCGAATCCTGCGATCGGGATGGACCGCGCAGAGCCACTATCTCAGTAGGCGCGCGAAGTCACCACGTGCCTTCCACGGCCCGGCCTTAGCCGCACCGACCACGCCGAGTGCTGGGGACAGCCCGAGAACATCGCCGGGGCAGTCGCCTTCCTGTGCCGGCTTCGCAACATGCGACCGGCAACCTGGTGGCGGTGGACGGAGGATTCCTCGCGGGATGAACCCGCACCTGTTGCACCGCGAAACCATTTGCGCCGCAACATCCAAAATGAGACTGCCCGTCAAGCCGAACGAGGCGCCCACGCGTGCACCGCATGCAACTTCGGCTAGCTTTCCCGTCAAATCCGCGAGCCTTTGAGAGCCGCGGGCGTCGCGCCGGTTGGCGACAAAATCGACGACAAAGGGGAGGAGCACAATGTCGAAATGCTGTGTGGGACTGCTCGCGCTGAGCAGCCTATTTCTTTCAGGCGCTGCCATAGCTCAGGAAAAGATCAAGGTCGGTGTGACCGCAACGCTCGAAGGCACCTACACGGTGCTCGGCGAGGACGGCATGCGCGGCCACCAGACCGCGCTCAACGTGCTGGGCAAGAAAGTCGGCGACAAGGAGCTCGAGTTCATCGTGGCCTCGACCGACGCAACGCCGGACTCCGCCGTGCGCGCGGTGCGCAAGCTGATCGAACAGGACAAGGTGCAGATCCTGCTGTCGCCACTTTCCGGCGACGAGGGCATTGCGGTCAAGAACTTCGCGAAAACCCACCCAGAGCTGACCTTCATCAACGCGGCCTCGGGTGCGCAGGAAACCACCTATGTCGATCCGGCCCCGAACTTCTTCCGCTACAACATGGACGGCGCGCAGTGGCAGGTCGGCCTCGGCAAATACGCCTATGAGGAAAAGAAGTATCGCAAGATCGCAACCGTCGGCGAGGATTATTCCTTCATCTACACCCAGGTGTTCGGGCTGGTGCTCGAATTCTGCGGAATGGGCGGACAGGTCACCAATCGGCAATGGGTGCCGCTGGGAACGAAGGACTTCGCCTCCGTGATCGCCGCCCTGCCCGACGACGTCGATGCCATCTATCTCGGGCTCGGCGGCGCGGACGCCGTCAACTTCCTCAACCAGTATCAGCAGGCCGGCGGCAAGGCACATCTGATGGGCGGTTCCATCATGATCGACCAGACCATCCTGTCGTCGAAGGGCAACGCCAAGAACGCGCTGATCGGAACCATTGCGGCGAGCGGCCAGGCCGACACCTGGGAAGATCCCGGCTGGCAGAAGTTCGTGAAGGCCTATCAGGACGCCTTCCCGCCCAACAAGCGCTTCCCCAGCCCGTCGCTGCTGGCCACCAACTACTATGATTCAACCATGGCGCTGATCCTCGCGCTGCGCCAGGTCAATGGCGACCTCTCCAACAACCAGGCGAAGTTCAAGGAAGCGCTGGCGAAGATCGAGCTCGACGCGCCGAACGGCAAAATCAAGCTCGACTCCAACCGCCAGGCGATCGGCACCAACTTCGTCACCGAAGTCGTCGATGACGGAAAGGGCGCACTGTTCAGCAAGGTCGTGAAGGTGATCCCGAACGTGAACCAGACACTCGGCTATGATCCGGCCGTGTTCGCGAAGATCGGGTTGCCGGGCCGCACCGTCCCGGAATGTAAGAAGTACTGACGCATCATACTTGCCGGCGCAGGCGGAGAGCGACTTGCTGACGCGGTCGCTCTCCGCTCTTGCAATCTCGGCGGCGTTGTTGAACGCTGGCCGAAAAGACAAGAACTTTCGGGAGGGGAAGGCATGAG
Source organism: Bradyrhizobium sp. WSM1743 (assembly GCF_000473065.1). Classification (GTDB taxonomy): domain Bacteria; phylum Pseudomonadota; class Alphaproteobacteria; order Rhizobiales; family Xanthobacteraceae; genus Bradyrhizobium. Next base: position 49,194 of record NZ_AXAZ01000003.1, on the reverse strand, counting down.
CCGTGCGCTCGCCGTCTTCCACGGCCGCTTCGGCCGGGCGACGGTTTATCAATTGAACCGCCCTTTCAATATCCACGCCCACCGTGAAGGTCATCTGATCTTCCATGTCGGCGGCATGCCGGCATGCATCGATGTCTCCAACGGGCATTATGATCTCACCGAATCCTCCGTCGTCGCCGTCAATCCATGGGAGCCGCACAACTTCCTGCCGGCCGATCTCGACGGCGGCGCGATCTTCTTCGTGCTCTACGTCAATGCCGAATGGTTTGCGCCCGATGCCCCCGGCTCCGACCGATTGCGCTTCGGCCGCACCCAGTTCAGGCGCACGCCTGCACTCGACAAGCACATCAGGCGGACCGCCGCGCTCGTGTGCGGCGCACCATCGCTCTCCAGCCTCGATTCCGAGCTGAGGCGGCTGATCGACATCTGTTACGACGAGAGCTGGCAGCAGGCCGAGATCGCGCGCGATCCGCGCGCAAGCGGCTCCGTCACCGATTTTCGCGTGCGCAAATGCATCAAGATGATGTCGGAAAGCCCCGGCGCCGAGATCGAGCTCGACACCATCGCGCGCGAATCCGGCCTGTCTCGGCCGCATTTCTACCGGCTGTTCCGCGTGCAGACCGGCCTCACGCCGAACCTCTATCTCAATACGCTGATCATGGAACAGGCGCTCGAAGCGCTGGTGGCCAGCGAAACGCCGATCGCCGACATCGGCTTCGATCTCGGCTTCTCCTCGCAAAGCGGTTTCACCCGCTTCTTCGCCGCCAATGTCGGGATGGCCCCGACCGATTATCGTCGCGCAGCCAAGGTTTTGCGGGCCTGACCGCGGGCCACGAAAAGATACTCACGATCAAACGTCGCCCTCGCCGCCTGGCTAGGATGCGGGCAACGCGATCCCGAGATGATCGCGAGTCCAGGGAGGACGTTGGTCCATGGCAGGGCTCGCAGCCGGCAACGGCTTGCATGCCCCCTCGCTCCGTTTGCGGGCAGAGGGTTGGAGTGCATCCGCGCCTTCCGTGCGACCTCTTCCCGCATGCGGGAGAGCAATCGCAGATCTCTTGGAACGGCCTGAGCAAGCGCCTCGTCCTTCGAGACGACCGCTCCGCGGTCTCCTCAGGATGAGGCTAATCGGCATCGGCCTCGCTGAAACTGCTGCCGCACACTCTGCCCTCATCCTGAGGAGCCCGCCAAAGCGGGCGTCTCGAAGGATGGGCCGCGGTGACTCCGCTTCCGATATGCGATTGCCGCGCCGCAAGCGAGACGAGGCGAGAGCATGAGCCGCTTCGTCGAACGTCATCCGGCCTGGGCGCTGATCGCGATTATTGCCATTGCGATGGTGCTCTGGCTGATCTTCGCGGTCTGGCCGCCGGGGCTCGAAGAGGCGATCGGCCGCAAGCGGATCTTCCTCAACGCGCTCTTCAACGGCATCACGCTCGGAGGCCTCTACTTCCTTGTCGCCAGCGGCTTCACGCTGATCTTCGGCCTGATGCGTAACGTCAACCTCGCCCACGGCTCGCTCTATCTGTTCGGCGGCTACGTCGGCTACGCCATCAGCGCCTCGACCGGCTCCTGGATCCTGAGCTTCATCGTCGCCTTCATCCTGACCGCCCTGGTCGGCGTCCTGCTGCAGGTCATCGTGTTCCGCCGGATGGAGGGACAGGATCTCAGACAGACCATGGTGACGATCGGGCTCTCGATCGTGTTTGCCGATCTGATGCTGTGGGCCTGCGGAGGTGACTTCTATCAAATCCAGACCCCGAACTGGCTGATCGGCCCGGTGGAGTTGCCGCTGGTCACCGCGATCAAGTCCTCGGGCGAGCCGGTCTACCTGAGATATCCGCTGGTGCGGCTCGTAATCTTCATCTCTTCGGTGATCATCGGTGTGGCGATGTGGCTCGCGCTCAACCGCACCCGGATCGGCATGATCATTCGCGCCGGCGTCGACGATCGCGATATCCTCGCTGCGACCGGCGTGCGCATCCAGCTCGTCTTCGTCCTGGTGTTCGCGTTCGGCGCAGGGCTTGCGGGCATCGCCGGCGTCGTCGGCGGCACCTTCCAGTCATTGTCGCCCGGCGAGGACATTCGCTTCCTGTTGGCTTCCCTCGTCGTCGTGATCGTAGGCGGCATGGGCTCCATCCCCGGCGCTGCGCTCGGCGCGCTGATCATCGGCCTCGCCGAGCAGCTCGGCTCGGTCTACATCCCGACCTACGCCATCGTCGTGACTTTCCTGATCATGGTGCTGGTGCTGGCGATCCGGCCGCAAGGCCTGTTGGCGAGGCGCTGAGATGTCACTCGCCCACGATGCTCGCGTCGCCGTACGCCCCGCCACGATGGCGCAGCGCGCGGCCCGGACGTGGCCGGAGGTCAACAATCCCGCGGCGTGGATCGTCGCGGTCATTCTCCTGATCATGCCGCTGATCGCGAGCGGCTTCTTTCTGATCGAGATCTTTGCGACGACGCTGATCCTCGGCACCATGGCGCTGAGCCTGATGTTCCTCGCCGGCTATGGCGGCATGGTCAGCCTGATGCAGCTTACCATTGCGGGCTTCTCGGCCTACATGGTCGCCGTGTTCGGTGTCAGCGGCAATGCCAATATCAGCCTGGGCTGGCCGTGGTGGCTTGCAGTGCCAATGGCGCTGGCGCTGGCGATCGCGTTTGGCACGCTCGGCGGCGCGCTCGCTGTGCGCACCGAAGGCATCTACACCATCATGATCACGCTCGCGATCGGCGCTGCCTTCTACTATTTCACCAACCAGAACTGGGCGATCTTCAACGGCCATACCGGCATCAACACCGTGGCGACGCCGCACTTCTGGGGCGTCAACTGGCGCGCAGACATCCCCTTCTACTATCTCGTGCTCGCGGTCGCCGCGCTCTGCTATTTTGCGGTCGAATATCTCTCGCGCGCGCCCTTCGGCCTTGCGCTTCAGGGCGTACGCGACAACCCCCGGCGCATGGCGGCGCTCGGCTTCAACGTCAATGCGCACCGCATCGCCGCCTATGCTTTCGCGTCCTTCGTGGCCGCGCTCGCCGGCGTCCTCCAGGTCTGGAACTACCGCCAGATCTCGCCGGGCTCGGTCAGTGTCGGCGCTTGCATCGATGTGCTGATCATCGCCGTCGTCGGCGGTATCACGCGCCCGATCGGTCCCTTCATCGGCGCGCTGATCTTCGTGCTGCTGCGCACGTTTGCGCTCGACTTCCTGGTCCGGCTCGGGCTCGACGGCAACCGCTTCCGCTTGCTGATCGGGCTCGGCTTCCTCGCCATCGTGTTCTGGTCGTCGGACGGCGTCATTGGCCTGTGGCAGCGTTGGCGTCAGAGCCAGCGGTCGAACGCGCCATCTTCAAGTGGGGGGCGCCATCATGGATAGCGTCGCTCATCGCCTCTCTGCAGTCGGCGCCGCCGCAGCGCTGGAGCTGCGCGGAGTGACACGGCTGTTCGGCGCGCTGGCGGCGCTGACCGACGTCACCATCACGGTGCGTCCGGGCGAACGGCGCGCCGTGCTCGGCTCGAACGGCGCCGGCAAGACCACGCTGTTCAACTGCATCACCGGCGACTTCCCGCCCTCCTCCGGCACCATCCGCTTCTTCGGCGAGGACGTCACACACTTCCCGCCCTATGAGCGCATCCGGCGCGGGCTGCGCCGCACCTACCAGATCTCGGCCCTGTTCCCGGGCCTCACCGTGCAGGACAACGTCTATCTCGCCTGCCGCGGCGTCTCGCGCGGACGCTTCTCGTTCCTGCGCCCGGGACAGAACGATGCCTTGATGCACGCGGCCGACAATCTCGTCCAGGCCGTGCATCTGTCCGCCGTGAAGGACCAGCGCGTGGCCGAGCTTGCGCATGGCCAGCAGCGGCAGCTCGAGATCGCGCTCGCGCTCGCCGGCGCCCCGCGCTTCGTGCTGTTCGACGAACCGGCCGCGGGTCTGTCGCCGACCGAGCGGGCCGAGCTGATCGAGATCCTGACCTCCCTGCCGGCGCATATCGGCTACATCATCATCGAGCACGACATGGACGTGGCGCTGCGCGTCGTCGAGAGCGTCACGATGATGCACAACGGCCGCATCTTCAAGGAGGGCCTGCCGCAGGAGATCCAGTCCGATCCGGAGGTGCAGGAGCTCTATCTCGGAGGCGGCCATGAATGAGACCCGCCGCTCCTCCGTTGCGCTCGAGGTCCGCGGCCTCGACGTCTACTACGGCCACTCCCACGCCCTGCAAGGCGTCGATCTCACGCTGGAGAGCGGCGTGTTCTCCGTCGTCGGCCGCAACGGCATGGGCAAGACCACGTTGTGCAAGGCGATCATGGGTCTGGTGGCCGTGAGCGGCGGATCGATCCGCGTCCGCGGCGAGGATGTCACACGGCGACCGCCGGCCCAGATCGCCCGGCTTGGCGTCGGGTACGTGCCACAGGGACGCCGCCTCTGGCGCTCGCTCAGCGTCGACGAGCATTTGCGGCTCGCTGGCGGCCTGCGGCCCGGTGCCTGGACCGTCGAGCGCATCTACGACACTTTCCCGCGCCTCGCCGAACGCAGGGATCACGGCGGCGGTCAGCTCTCCGGCGGCGAACAGCAGATGCTGGCGATCTCGCGCGCGCTGCTCACCAATCCGCACCTGCTCATCATGGACGAACCGACCGAAGGCCTCGCGCCCGTCATCGTCGCGCAGGTCGAGGAGATGCTGCTGCAGCTCGGCGACGACGGCGACATGTCCGTGCTCGTGATCGAGCAGAACATCGGCGTCGCCACCGCAATCTCGCGCAACGTCGCGATCATGGTCAACGGCCGCATCAACCGCATCATCGACTCCGCGCGCCTTGCCGCGGACCGCGAGCTCCAGCAGCGCCTGCTCGGCGTCGGACTTCACGCCGAGCTCGAGCCGGAGATCGACATCGCCGCATCGGGCGTCGAGCCCAGACCGGCGCCGGCGCCACGCCGCGACGGGCCGGTTCGCATCTACATCTCCAACCCGACGCTGCCGACCCGGTGGTCGCAGCCGGTGCCGATCGCCCGCATCGAGGCCGCGGCGCGCACGCTCTCGACGCAAGTCGCGCGGCTCGACGAGACGGCGCGGCGCAAGCGCGAGCCGGTGGCGGCGCAGGCCTCGGGCCCCCCTGTCGTGCTGGTCGTCGGCACGCTCGACACCAAGGGCGCCGAGCTGCGCTACATCCGCGACATCATCGCGGAAAGCGGCCTGCGCACCCGGCTGGTCGACGTCTCGACCGGCGGCAAGCATTCGTCGTGCGACGTCTCCGCGCAGGAGATCGCGCTGAATCACGGCCGCGGCGGATCCGCCGTGTTCGGCACCGACCGCGGCGCGGCCGTGACCGCTATGGCGGATGCCTTCGCCAACTGGCTGCGGCGCCAGGGCAATGTCGCCGGCGTGATCTCGGCCGGCGGTTCCGGCGCGGCGTCGCTGGTCGCCCCGGGCATGCGGGCGCTACCCGTCGGCGTGCCCAAGCTGATCATCTCCTCGATCGCCTCCGGCGACGTCGGGCCCTATGTCGGCCCCGCCGACATCACGATGATGTACTCGGTCACCGACGTGCAGGGGCTGAACTCGATCTCGCGCGCCGTGCTGGCCAACGGGGCCAATGCGCTCGCCGGCATGGTCAAGGCGCGGCTCGATGCGCGTGCCGCGACGGAGCGCGCGGCCAGCGGGCTGCCTGCGGTCGGCATCACCATGTTCGGCGTCACCACGCCGGCGGTGCAGAAGATCGCCGCCGAGCTGCGCGACGATTTCGAATGCCTGGTCTTCCACGCGACCGGCGTCGGCGGCCGATCGATGGAAAAGCTTGTCGAGTCCGGCCAGCTCGCCGGCGTGATCGACCTCACCACGACCGAGATCTGCGACCTCTTGATGGGCGGCGTGTTTCCGGCGACCGAGGATCGCCTTGGCGCGATCATCCGCAGCCGCCTGCCCTATGTCGGCTCGGTCGGCGCGCTCGACATGGTCAATTTCGGTGCGCCCGACACCATTCCGGAGCGCTACCGCGGCCGCAAATTCCACGTCCACAATCCTCAGGTGACGTTGATGCGGACGACAGCCGAAGAGAACGAGCGCATGGGCCGCTGGATCGGCGAGCGGCTCAACCAGATGGATGGCCCGGTGCGCTTCTTCCTGCCCGAGGGCGGCGTTTCCGCGCTCGATGCGCGGGGCCAACCATTCTGGGATGCGGACGCCGATGCTGCGCTGTTCCGCACCCTGGAGCGCACGGTGCGACAGACCGGCAATCGCCAGCTCATTCGCATCCCCAAGAACATCAACGATCCCGACTTCGCCGCCGCCATCGTCAGCGCGTTCCGAACCCTGTTCGGGCGCACCGGCGCGCGGCGGAGACTAGCGAGGTGACCGATGGCGACGTTTGAACGCGCAGCGCTGCTGAAGAGGTTTCGCGACATGGCAAGACGCGGCGAGCCGATCGTCGGCGGCGGCGCCGGCACCGGCCTCTCCGCCAAATGCGAGGAAGCCGGCGGCGTCGACCTCATCGTCATCTACAATTCCGGCCGCTATCGCATGGCCGGCCGCGGCTCGCTTGCGGGGCTGATGGCTTACGGCGACGCCAACGCGATTGTGGTCGAGATGGCGAACGAGGTGCTGCCCGTGGTCACCAGGACGCCGGTGCTAGCCGGCGTCAACGGCACCGATCCGTTCCGCGACATCGACGTGTTCCTCGACCAGCTGAAGGCGCTCGGATTTGCCGGCGTCCAGAACTTTCCGACCGTGGGGCTGATCGACGGCACCTTCCGCGCCAATCTCGAAGAGACCGGCATGTCCTACGCGCTCGAGATCGACATGATCGCCAAGGCGCACGACAAGGACATGCTGACGACGCCCTACGTGTTCAGCGAGAAGGAGGCCGCCGCGATGGCGATCGCAGGCGCCGACATCATCGTCTGCCACATGGGTCTGACGACCGGCGGCACGATCGGCGCGCAGACCGCACTGAAGCTGAAGGACTGTCCCGCGCAGATCGACACCTGGGCGACCGCCGCGCTCAGCGTCAATCCGGACATCCTGGTGCTCGCGCATGGCGGGCCGATCGCCGATCCCGCGGATGCCGATTTCATCATGAAGAACACCCGCCATTGCCACGGCTTCTACGGGGCGTCCTCGATGGAGCGGCTGCCCGTGGAGCGGGCGCTGACGGAGCAGGTACGTCAATTCAAGGCGATCGGCGCGCGCTAACGCCTGAAGGGTTCGAGGGAGGGAAAGATGTCAGGGATGTTGGTCGGTGAATTGATCCTCTGGCTGATCGTCGCGATCATCGTGATCGTGGTTGGCGTCTATATCGTGAACTGGCTCTATCATCGCTCCTCCAAGGAGACCTCGTTCGTCCGGACCGGCTTCCTCGGCGAACGCGTGGTGATCAATGGCGGCGCTTTCGTGCTGCCGTTCATCCACGATTACACACCGGTCAACATGAACGTGCTGCCGATGGGCATCGTGCGTTCGAAGCAGGATGCGGTGATCACCCGTGACCGCATGCGCGTCGACATCGAGGCCGACTTCTACGTCCGGGTGCAGCCGACCCGGGAGGCCGTCTCGATCGCCGCAGCCACGCTCGGCCGTCGCACCATGGAGCCAGAGCAGCTGCATGCCCTGCTCGCCGGCAAGTTCATCTCCGCGATCCGCTCGGTCGCCTCCGAAATGACCATGGAGGAGATGCACGAGCGGCGCGGCGACTATGTCGCGCGGGTCAAGACCAATGCGGCCGAAGCGCTGGCGCAGAATGGCCTCGAGCTGGAATCGGTCGCGATCACCGATCTCGACCAGACCGATCTGGAATTCTTCAACCCGTCGAACCGGTTCGACGCCGAAGGCCTGACCCGCCTGATGGAGGACATCGAGGCCAAGCGCAAGCTGCGCAACGACATCGAGCAGGACTCGATGATCAAGATCCGCTCCCGCAACCTCGAGGCCGAACGTCAGGCGCTGGAAATCGAGCGCGAGAGCGAGACCGCGCGCCTCGAGCAGGAACGCGACATCGAGATGCGCCGCGCGCTTCAGCGCACCGAAGTCGCCCGCGAGCGGGCATTGCGCGAGACGGAGGCCGAACAGGCGCAGATTTCCGCCCGCGAAGCCATCGAGCGCGCCCGCATCGCCAATGAGCAGGCCATCGCCGAGGCCCGCATCGCCTCGGAGCGCGAGACCCGCCAGAAGGAGATCGAGCGGACCCGCACCATCGAGGAGAAGGAGCTGCTGGCGCGTGAGGAGATCGAGAAGACAAGGATTGCCAACCAGCGCTCGATCGACACCACCCGTATCGCTTCGGAACGCGAAGTGCGTCAGCGCGAGATCGAGCGGATGCGTACGGTCGAGGAGGCCGAGATCGCGGCGCGCGAGGCCATCGAAAAGGCCCGCATCCAGCAGGACCGCGTCGTGACCGACGCCCGCATTGCCAACGAGGAAGAGACGCGCCGCCGCGAGATCGAGCGCACGCGCGCGGTCGACGAGGCGGAGATTGCCGCACGCGAGGCCACCGAAAAGGCCCGCATCGCCCAGACCATGACCGTCAATGTCGAGCGCATCTCCTCGGACGAGCGCACCCGCGCGCTGGAGATCCAGCAGGTGCGGACCATCCAGGAGGCCGAGATCGAGGCCCAGCGCGCGGTCGAGGCCGCCCGCATCGCCCGGGAGCGGACGCTCGCCGCCGAGCGCATCGCCGCCGAGCAGAACACGCGGCAGCTGGAGATCGAGCGCAACCAGGCACTCGACGTCGCCGGCATCGCCGCGCGCGAGACCACGGAGGCCACCCGTATCGCGCAGGAAGAGCGCGTGCGCTCGCTCGAGATCGCGCGCAACCGCGCCGTCGAGGAGGCCGATATCGCCTCGCGCGAGGCGATCGAGGCGGCCCGCATCGCCCAGGAGAAGGCGGTTGCAGCCGAGCGGATCCAGGCCGAACGCGAAACCCGCGCGCTGGAGATCGAGCGCACCGGCATCCTGGAGGCGGCCGAGCTGAAACGGCGCGACGCCATCGAGCGGCAGCGCATCACGGTCGACCTGGCGATCGAGGCCGAGCGCATCAATTCCTCCAAGAAGCGCGAGGTGCTCAACATCGAGCAGAAGAAGGCGATCGAGATCGCGGACGAGGACCGTGTCATCGCGCTGTCGACCAAGAAGTCCGAGCGGATCGACGCAGACCGCCAGGTCCGGCAGGCCGAGATCGTCGCGCGCAAGGAAGTCGAGACCACTGACGTCTCGCGTGAGCAGGCCCTGGAAGCCGCCCGCATCGAGCGGCGCCGCGCCATCGAGCAGCTCGAGGTCGCTCGTGTGCAGTCGCTGCAGGAGGCCGAAATCGCCGCGCGCGAGGAGGTCGAGCGCGCCCGCATCGCCTCCGACCGCGGCCTCGACGAGGCCCGCATCGGCCGCGAGCGCGAGCTGCGCAAGCTCGAGGTCAACCGCGAGAAGGACGTCGAGACGGTGCTGATGGAGAAGGCGATCGCGATCCATCAGAAGTCGCTGGAAGAGTCGGCCGCGCGCGCCGCCGCCGAGGAGGCGCGGATGCGGGCAACCGAAGCCGCCGAGCGCGTCGTCACCGCACGCGAGAGCGAGATCGCCAAGCGGCGCAAGACCGTCGAGGTGCTGCTGGCGGAGAAACAGGCCGAGGAGACCCGCATCGCGGCCGAGGCCGAGCGCGTACGCGCGGCCGTGGAGGCTGAGGCGCAGCGCATGCTGAACGAGGCCGAGAACGTACTGACCGATCAGGCCCGCTACTCGCTGTTCCGCAGAAAGCTGCTCGATCGCATCGAGGGCATCGTGCGCGAGAGCGTCAAGCCGATGGAGAAGATCGAGGGTATCCGCATCCTCCAGGTCGACGGCCTCAACGGCAACGGCCACGGGAATGGCAATGGCGGTCGCAGCGCCACCGACGAGGTGATCGATTCAGCGCTCCGCTACCGCGTCCAGGCGCCGCTGATCGACTCCATCCTGTCCGACATCGGCGTCGAGGGCGGCAGTCTCGCCAGGATGCCGGGCCTGATCCGCGAGGCCCGCGACATGCAGGGCATCAAGGATGCCGCGCGCAAGAGCGGCGGTGGCGGCGACAAGCCCGCGGTCTCCCCGCCTGCGGCGGAGGGCGGCGAGCCGCCGGCCGAGCGCGGTCCGAAGAAGAAAGGCTGAGTTCGAGCCATGGCCCGCGTCTACGTCTCCACCGTCGTCAACGCCCGCAACGACCGCGTCTGGGCACGGGTGCGCGATTTCAATGGCCTGCCGAACTGGCATCCTGCTATCGCCGAAAGCCGGATCGAAGGCGGCGAGCCCTCCGACAAGATCGGGTGTGTGCGAGATTTTCGCCTGCGCAATGGCGATCGCATCCGCGAGAAGCTGCTCGGCCTCTCCGACTACGACATGTTCTGCACCTACTCGATCCTGGAATCGCCGATGGGTGTCGAGAACTACGTCGCGACCCTGCGGCTGACGCCCGTCACCGACGGCGACCAGACTTTCTTGGAATGGACCGCAGAATTTGATTGCGCGCCGGAGCGGGAGACCGAGCTCGTCAACAATATCGGCGGCGGCGTGTTCCAGGGCGGCTTCGACGCGCTGAAGCGCGTGTTTGGAGGCTAGCCGTGCCGCATATCGTCAAGAGCACGATCCTGGACGCGCCGACCGACGCGGTGTGGGACGTGCTGCGCGATTTCAACGGCCACGATCGGTGGCATCCGGCGGTTGCGACCTCATCGATCGAACGTGCGCAATCCTCCGACAAGATCGGCTGTGTCAGGCGCTTCAAGCTCAAGGACGGCTCCGAGCTGCGCGAGCAATTGCTTGCGCTGTCCGACCTCGAACAGACCTTCAGCTATTGCCTGCTCGATACCCCGATCCCGATGTTCAACTACGTCGCCCATGTGCGGCTGCTGCCGGTGACCGATGGCGACCGCACCTTCTGGCATTGGGAGTCGCGCTTCACCACGAAGCCGGAGGACAAGGACCGCATTACCCACATGGTCGCCGAAGACATCTATCAGGCCGGATTCGAGGCAATCCGCCGCCATCTGAGGGAGGCCGCATAGCCATGGCCGTGACAGTGAAGACCTTTGCCAGTGTCGGCGAAGCGGCCGGGGCATTATCCTCGGATCGCAGCGCACGCTATCTCGGCGGCGGCACGCTGGTGATGCGGGCGCTGAACGAAGGCGATGTCTCGATTTCGACGATCGTTCGCGCGCAGGACCAGGCGCTGACCCGGATCGATGCGTCCGGCCCGCGCATCACGCTAGGCGCCGGTGTCACCTTTGCGCGCGTCCTCGCAGAGCGGGACCTCGCCTTCCTGCATACCCCTGCCCAGTCGATCGGCGGTCCCGCCGTGCGCAACATGGGCACGGTCGGCGGCAATCTCTTCGCGCCGAACCCTTACGGCGATTTCACCGTGGCGCTGCTGGCGCTCGATGCCACCGTTGCGGTGCAAGGCGGCTTCGGCACGCGCGATATCGCTCTCGAAGAGTTCCTGCAATCGCGCGAGCGGCAGTCCGGCGCGCTGGTGCTTTCGGTCTCCTGCACCCGGCCAGCGAGTGCGGAGGCCTTTCGCTATCGCAAGATCGCCCGCATCAAGCCGAAGGGCGGCTCGGTGATCACGCTGGCCGCGCATCTGCCGATCAGCGGTGGACGGATCGCCGGCGCGCGGATCGCGCTGGGCTCGATGGCCCCGACACAGATCCGCGCCCGCGCCGCCGAACGCGCGCTGGAGGGACGCTCGCTGGATACCGCCACCATCGCGGCCGCGGCTTCCGCGGCAGTCGAGGGGACATCACCATCCGACAACGCGCTCGGCAGCGCCTGGTATCGCCGCGAGATCGTCGGCGTGCATCTGCGCCGTCTGCTGTCGGGACAGGAATAGATCGCCATGTCCAAAATACCCCTGCAATTTCGTCACAACGGCCGCGACGTCGCCATCTTCGTCGATGGCGGCACCAACCTGCTGGTCGCCCTGCGCGAGCTGATCGGCGATCTGACGCCGAAATTTGGCTGCGGCCAGGGCGGCTGCGGCACCTGCAGCGTGCTGATCGACGGAGAGCTTCACCTCTCCTGCCTGACGCTCGCCGAGACGGTCGCGGGCCGCTCGGTCGAGACGCTCGACGGCATGAAGCAGGGCCCGAACCTGCATCCGCTCCAGCGTGCGTTCGCCGATCATTTTGCCGCCCAGTGCGGCTATTGTACGCCGGGCATGCTGATGGCCGCAAAGGCCCTGCTCGATCGCAATCCCGCCCCGAGCCGGGCCGACGTGGTCGAGGCGATCTCCGGCAACATCTGCCGCTGCACCGGCTACGAGCCGATCATCAATGCCATCCTCGCCGCCGCGGGCGGTCGGGCCAGCGCCTGAGGTCAGACCATGCTGGAACTACGCAAGGACATCTTCGCCGACGAGCGCGACGACAATCTCAAGGAGATCGGCAAGGGCACGCAGCGTCAGGACATGCTCGGGCACATCACGGGCACGTCCAGCTATTTCAACGACCATAAGCTGCAGGGCATGCTGCACCTGAAGGTTCTGCGCTCGACCCATGCCCATGCAAAGCTGCGCCGCATCGACACCACGGACGCGGAACGCTCGGCTGGCGTGCGCCGGATCATTCGCGGTGCGGACGTGCCGCGCAACCTCAACACGCTACTCAGCTTGATCAACTTCGGCAAGGACGACGAGCCGTCGCTGGCCGTCGACAAGGTTCGCTACAAGGGCGAGCCGATCCTCGCCATCGTCGCCGACAGCGAACGGGAGGCGTTCGAAGCGATCGCAAAGGTCAGGGTCGACTACGAGCCGCTGCCGACCGTGTTCGACGTCGAGGATGCGCTCAAGCTCGGCGCGCCCGTCGTCAACGAGACCTATCCGAAGAACGCCTTCATCTATCACGACGTCTACGATCACCAGCGCCTGCGCTTTGGCGATGCCGATGCCGCGCTCGCCACCGCGGACCACGTCCTCGAGCAGCGCTATCAGATGTCGCCGATCGAGCATGCGCCTACCGAGACCAATGGCGCGATCGCCGCGCCCGACACCAACGGCCGCTACGTCGTCTACACCTCGACCCAGGCGCTGTTCTTCTCCGTCGATACCTGCGCCAAGATCCTCGACGTGCCGTCCAACACCTTCCACTTCATCGGCGGCACCGTCGGCGGCGGCTTTGGCGGCAAGGTGGATACGCTGACCGAGCCACTCGCGATCCTCGGCGCCATGCTGACCGGGCGTCCCGTCCGCTACGTGTTCGGCCGTGAAGAGGAGATGCAATACGGCCCGCCACGCGGCGCCGAACGCATCTATATCAAGGACGGCGTGATGCGCGACGGCCGCATCGTCGCGCGCAAGATCCGCGCCTATTTCGACAGCGGCGCCTATACGCGGCTGTCGAGCTATGCCGCGGTGAAATGCGCCGCGCACCTGCCGGGCCCCTACACCATCCCGAACGTCTATGGCGACGTCTATTGCGTCTTCACCAACCGCACGCCGGCCACTGCCATGCGCGGCTTCGGCGTTACCGCGATGGACTTTGCCATCGAGTGCCAGATGGACAAGCTTGCCAACCTCGTCGGCATGGACCCGATGGAGTTCCGGATTCTGAATGCCTATCGCGACGGCGACATGAAGGCGCACCGGCGCGAGGCCAAGAATACCGCCTTGATCGAATGCGTGCAGGTGGCGGCCGAAAAAGCCAAGTGGCCGATCCGCGACGAGTTCAAGCGCGCCTCCTCGCGCAAGGACGGCGGCGGCAGCCGCGCCGTGATCCCGGCGACACCGACGGATTCGCGTGGCCGGCCCGCCGCACCGGCGCAGCAGCGCACGACCTATGACCGCGCGCCGGTGACCGCGACAAGAGAGCCGCCGCGCGAACCGCCGCCGTCCACGCCGCCACCTCCTCCGCCGCGTCCCGCCGCGCCATCGCACGGCGCGACCCGGTTCTCGTCCGTGTTCGGGACCAGGAGACGCTGAGATGACCAGGCATCGCGGACGCGGCATGGCGTCGATCAATTATCCTATCGGCATGAATCTCGGCGGCGATCCGAGCCAGGCGCTGGTGCACTCCAACCCGAGCGGCAAGTTCACGGTCGCGCTGTCGTCGATCGATCTCGGCCAGGGCATGAAATCGGTGACGCGGCAGATCTGCGCGGAGACGCTCGGCGTGCCGGTCGAGGACGTCTATGTCGACACGGCGGATTCCGACACCGGCCCGCATTGCATGGGCTCGTTCGCCTCCCGCGGCACCCACCGCGTCGGCAACGCCGTGATGGCCGCCGCCCGCGAGGCCCGCGGCGTGATGATGGAGGCGGCAGCCGAAGAGCTCGAGGTCAACGCCGCCGATCTCGAAACCGACGGCCGCGGCAACATTCACGTCAAGGGCGCGCCGCACCGTTCGATCTCGACCAAGGACGTCGCGATCGCCGCGCAGTTCAAGCAGGGCAAGACCATCTCCGGCCGCGGCATCTTCCTGGTGCCACTGTCGGACGTCGACCCCGAAACCGGTGAGATGTCGCCGGCGACCTGCTACGCCCATGCCTGCCTCGTCGCCGAGGTCGAGGTCGACGACGAGACCGGCGAGGTCGCGATGGTCCGTATGGACTCCGCCTATGAGCTCGGCCGCGCGCTCAACCCGCGCCTGGTCGAGCAGCAGCTCGTCGGCGGCGCCTGGATGGGCGTCAGTCACGCGCTCTACGAGACGCCGGAGCCCTATTATCCCGATCCGGCTCACGGGCCTCGCGACTTCGTCGAATATCTGATGCCCGGTCCCGGCGACGTCTGTCCGCATGACATCGCGGTGCTGGAACGCCCTGCTCCCGATGGTCCCTTTGGCGCCAAGGGGCCCGGCGAGATGTGCGCCAATCCCGTGCTGCCGGCCGTTGCCAACGCGATCTTCAACGCCGTCGGCGTGCGCATCGACGAGCTGCCGATCACGCCGGAAAAGGTGCTGCGGGCGATCAAGGCCCAGGGCGGCGCGCGGCCGCAGGCGCGGCGTTAGAGGATCAGTCGTGGCGGTTCGCAGCAACATCGTCGGCATCGACAGCCCCGAGGCGCTGGAGAAGGCGCTGCGGGCAGCCTATTACCTCGCCGACGAAGGGCTTGCGACTGCCGCCTATCTCGGCTTCGCCCTCGGCAAGCCGCTGCTGCTCGAGGGTGCGCCCGGCGTCGGCAAGACGGAAGCGGCGAAGGCCATCGCTGCCGTGCTCGGCCGCCGGCTGATCCGCCTACAATGCTACGAGGGAATCGACGCATCCGCCGCGCTCTATGAGTGGAACTATCCGCGCCAGATGCTGGCGATCCGCCAGGCCGGCGATGAGAGCATCGACATCTATGGCGAGACGTTCTTGATCGAGCGGCCGATGTTGGCGGCGCTGCGCGCGCCCGATTCCACCGTGCTGCTGATCGACGAAATCGACCGCGCCGACCAGGAGTTCGAGGCCTTCCTGCTCGAATTCCTCTCCGACTTCCAGATCTCGATTCCCGAGCGCGGCACGGTGCGCGCGGCCGAGCGGCCGGTGGTTGTGCTCACCTCCAACCGGACACGCGATCTGCACGAAGCGTTGCGCCGCCGTTGCGTCTATCACTGGATCGACTATCCCACCGCGGAGCGGGAGGCGCGGATCATCATGATGCGCGCATCCAGTGTCGTCGAGACCACTGCCCGCGCCGTCGTCGCGGCCGTCGAGAAATTGCGGCGCGAGCCGCTGAGCAAAGCGCCCGGCATCGCAGAGGCCGTCGAGTGGGCCGAGGCCGCGACCCTCCTCAACAAGGGCGGCGCGCGCTGGCCGGATGCCTTCAAGCGATCGATCGGCGTGGCGCTGAAAGACGAAGAGGACCTGCACTTCATCGCGCCGCGGCTCGATGCCATGCTCGCGGAGGCGACCGCATGAGCACCGAGCTGCAGCTTCCGCGCGCTGCCCGCGTCTTCATATCCTTCGTCGCGCTGCTGCGCGCCAACGGCTTCGCCGTGGCTCCGGAGCAGACGACCGCATTCCTCACCGCGATCGCGCTGCTGGGCCCGCGCGACCTCGACGACATCAGGCAGTCTGCGCTCGCCACCCTCGCGCCGCCGCCCGAGCGCCGCGCCACCTTCGACCGGCTGTTCGACCTTCATTTCCGCGGCAGCGAGGCGATCGAGCATGCCGAAGACGGCGAGGATGATGAGACGGTTCGTCTGCAGGAGGAAGGCCGCGGCGACGAGGAGCCCCTGCTCTCCGACGACGCCAACGAGTCCGGCCTCACGGCGACGCGCACCGAGGCGCTGGTCGAGCGCCGCTTCGCCCAGCTCTCGACGACCGATGCGCTCCGGCGCCTGACACGCCAGGCCCCGCGGCGCTTGCCGCGACGGCGCGGGCACCGCCGCATGCGGGCGCGCCGCGGCCCCTTCGCCGATCTCCGCCGCACCTTGCGCGCCAGCGTCCGCAGCGACGGCGAGATCCTGCGGCTCGGTCATCTGAAGCGGCGGCAGCGGCCACGCAAGATATTGCTGCTGATCGACGTGTCCGGCTCGATGAAGAGTCGCACCGAGGAGAATATGACGCTTGCGCATGCTCTGGTGCAGGCAGCGCCGAATGTCGAGGTCTTCACCTTCGGCACGCGGCTGACCCGTGTCACCCGCGCGCTGCGGCTGAAGCGCCGCGAGCAGGCGCTGAACGCCGCGGCACATCTGGTCAGCGACTGGGACGGCGGCACCCGCATCGGCGATGCGCTGCAAGCGTTCCTGGCGGTCCCGCGGTTCGGCGGCTACGCCCGCGGCGCCGCCGTGGTCATCATTTCCGACGGGCTCGAGCGCGGCGAGCCCGACGCCCTTTGCGACGCCGTCGCGAAATTGTCGCGGCGGGCCTGGCGCGTGAGCTGGCTGACCCCGCTTGCGACGGGCCCCGCGTTCCGTCCGCAGACCGAAGCGCTCGTCGCGATCGAGCGCTTCGTCGACGATCTCGTGGATGGCAGTTCGAGCGGGTCGATCGTCGCGCATCTACTCGCACTGGGACGAAGGAGAGCGGCGTGAGCGATATTGTCGACGGCCATCACCACATCTGGCGGCAGGCCGACCTACCCTGGCTGACCGGCCCCATGCAGCCCCGCATCTTCGGACCATACAAGCCGATCCGGCGCGATTATCCGATTCAGGAATATCTCGACGATCTCAAGGACACCGGCGTTGTCCGCTCCGTCTATGTGCAGACCAACTGGGCGCCCGAGCATTTCGAGGAGGAAGCCGCCTGGGTGCAGCGAACCGCCGACGAGCACGGCTGGCCGCACGCCATCGTGGCCTACGCCAATTTCGCGACCGATGACGTGCGCCCGCAACTCGACCGCCTCAAGCGCTATCCGCTGCTGCGCGGGGTGCGCATGCAGCTGCACTGGCACGAGAACCCGCTGTACCGCTTCGCGGCGCGTCCGGATCTCTGCGCCGATCTCGTGATCCGTCGCAACATCGCGCATCTGGCCGATTACGGCTGGAGCTTCGACCTGCAGGTCTTCACACCGCAGATGCCGGATGCGGCGCAGCTCGCCGAATCCTGCCCCGACGTGACGTTCATCCTTCAGCATGCCGGCATGCTGGAGGATCTCTCGCCGGCAGGACGCGCGGCCTGGCGCGCTGGGATGGCCCGACTCGCGACATGTCCGAACGTGGTCTCAAAACTGTCCGGGCTCGGCACCTTCATCCATCGCAACGATCCCGCGCATATCGCGGCCGTGCTCACCGACACGGTCGCGATCTTCGGCGCCGAACGCTGCCTGTTCGGCTCCAATTTCCCGATCGAGAAGTTGTGGACCAGCTATCGCGAGCTCGTCGGAGCCTTTCGCGCAGCCGCCGCCGCATTCAGCGCGGAGCAGCAGGACGCGATCTTCAGGACAACGGCGACGCGCGTCTACCGGATTTGACAGACAAGAAACGGGACAGGAGGGAAACGAATGGCGCTGGAGATCAAGATCCTGGACTACGGCGATATCGAGCTGGAATCGAGCTTTCTGGTGCTCGGCCGCGATTGCGGCCGCACCCGCCGCGTCCTCACCCTGGGCTTCCTGATCCTCGGCGGCCCCTATCCGGTCGTGGTCGACACCGGCTATCGCTCCAACCAGATCATGGAGACGCTGGGCATGCGGGGGCTTCAGTACCATGAGAACATGATCGAGAACCAGCTCGCGCGTCACGGCGTCCGCATGGGCGACGTCCGCTTCGTTTGCCACACCCATCTGCACATCGACCATGCCGGCAAGGACGATCTGTTTCCGATGAACACGACCGTCGTTCTCAACCGCCGGGAGCTCGAATATTCCGTCTCCGGTCTGATGCACCCGCAGTATCCCGCGCCTGACATCAAGCACCTGATCGACCGCCTGCATACCAAGAGCGCGCTGCGCTTCCTCGATCTCGAAATCACCGGTCCGATCGAGCTGATGCCCGGAGTGTATTGCGATGCCGCCAATGCGCACACCGAGGGCTCCATGAACATCATCGTCCACACCGCCGATGGCATCGCGACCATTTGCGGCGACGTGATCTACGACTTCAACGACCAGATCGTCACGCCTTTCAATGAAATCCACGATTGGGAGCCGCGCACCACCGGCAATCATGGCACCAGCAAGCGCGCGGAAAAAGCGGCGATCAAGAAGCTGCTCAGCAATTCGCGCTACCTGCTCCCCGTCCACGACCGGCCCGCCAAGATCGAAGGCGGCAATGTCGTGGGCCGGCTTCATGATCAGGTCCCCGGCCCGATCGTGCAGTCGCTCCCCCAGCGCAACTGGTTCCCGGCCTAGAGTTGTCGAGGATCAACCGATGACGCATGTGACGTTGCGAAGCGAGTTCGAGAACCTGATCGATCCCTACGCGCCGGTCGCACAGATCGGCACCGGCTTCGACTTCACGGAAGGCCCGATCTGGCATCCGATCGATCATTATCTGCTGTTCTCGGACATGCCCGGCGACGTGCGGCGGCGCTGGGATGCGCGGCGCGGCGTCGTCGAGGTCAAACGCCCCTCGAACAAATGCAACGGCATGACCTATGACGCCGAGCTCAATTTGGTCGTCTGCGAGCACGCGACGTCGTCGCTGGTCCGCGAACGGCCGGACGGACGGCGCGAGGTGCTGGCCTCGCATTTCGGCGGCCAGGAGCTCAACAGCCCGAATGATGTCTGCGTGCATTCATCTGGCGCGATCTATTTCTCCGATCCCTGGTATGGCCGCATGCCGGTCTATGGTGTCGAGCGGCCGCGCCAGCTCGGGTTCCAGGGCGTCTATCGCGTCGTGCCCGGCGGCGAACCGAAGCTCGTGGTCGAGCGCAACCTGTTCGATCAGCCAAACGGGCTGTGCTTCTCGCCGGACGAGAAGCTGCTTTATGTCAACGACACCGTGCAAGCGCTGATCCGCGTGTTCGACGTCAACAGCGACGGGTCGCTGTCCAATGCGCGGGTGTTTGCGAGTGGCATCAAATCCGAGCTCGAGCCCGGCTTGCCCGATGGCATGAAGTGCGATCAGCATGGCAATGTCTGGGTCACCGCGCCCGGCGGCGTCTGGGTCTATTCGCCGCGCGGCGAGCTGCTCGGCAAGGTCCGTGTGCCGGAGCTGGTCGCCAACCTCGCCTGGGGCGGACCGGATTTCCGCACGCTGTATCTCACCTCGACCCATTCGGTATACGCAATCCCGACCAAGGTCGGTCCGCGCCATGAGCCCTATATGAGCGGGAGGCGCGCTGGCGGCGGAACCGGCCCGAGCCCATCGCCAGCCTCGCCTATTCTGACCGAGGGCGAGATGCGGCTCGATCCGCAACGCTGCGCCATGATCATCCAGGATCTCCAGAACGACGTCATCATGGACGGCGGCGCTTTCGCCGAGTCAGGCGCGCCGGGTCACGCCAAGCAACAGCATGTCGTGGAGAATGTGCGCCGTCTGGCAGAGGCCGCACGCGCCCGCGGCGTCGCCATCATCCATGTCTGGTTCGTCGTCGAACCCGGTGCACCCGGTGTCACGCTGAATGCACCGTTGTTCGAGGGCCTCGTCGACAGCAAGGCGATGGTGCGCGGAAGCTGGGGGGCGGCCCCGGTATCAGGTCTCGAGCCACGGCCCGGCGACTTCGTCGTCGAGAAGATGCGGATGAGCGCCTGGGAAGGCACGCGGCTCGAGACGATCCTGAAGGCCACGGGCCGTGACATGATCATCAATACCGGCGCGTGGACCAACATGTCGGTCGAGCACACGGCGCGGACCGGCGCCGACAAGGGCTATTTCATGATCGTCCCCGAGGATTGCTGCTCGACCATGAATGCCGACTGGCACAACGCCTCGATCAATTTTGCCATGCAGAACGTCGCGGTCGTGACCAGGGCTGATACCGTCATCAGAGCGCTGGGATGAGCTGTGGCAAAGCTCCTGCACCTGACCTGCTCGCCCCGCACCGAGTCCGAGTCGAGTGCCGGCGCGCGCGTCTTTCTTGACGGATTCAGCCAGGCGCGGCCGGATTGGGACATCGATGTCGTGGACATCTGGCGTGAACGGATGCCGGAGTTCACGGGTCCTATTATTGAGGCCAAATATGCGCGCCTGAAGGCTGAGACCTTCACCGAGGCGCAACGTGACAGCTTCGCCGAGGCCGAGCGAATGGCGCTGCGCTTTTCGCTCGCCGATCGCGTGCTGATCTCGACCCCGATGTGGAACTTTGGCCTTCCCTACAAGCTCAAGCAGTGGTTCGACATCATCGTCCAGCCTGGCCTCACCTTTCGGTTCGATCCATCGCAGGGATATCTCCCGCTGCTGCAGGATCGGCCGACACTGGTCATCATCGCCAGCGGCAGCGATTTTGCCACCGGCATGAACCGTGGCCGCATCGATATGGCAACGCCTTACTTGCGGGAAATCCTGCGCTTCATCGGCATCAGCAATGTCCGTTTCGTGCTGATCGGGCCAACCACCGGACCGCAGCAGCCGATCGACGCTGCCCGTGAAAGGACCCATCGACGCCTCGCTGCAATGGCCGCGACCTTCTGAAGCGGGATGAATTGAGGCTTGATCGTTGCAACGACGGAGGTGCACTCCCTCTCCCGCTTGCGGGAGAGGGTTGGGGAGAGGGTGCTTCCGCGATGGGACAATCCCCAAGAGGAAAAAGCCCTCACCCGCGCCTTCGGCGCGACCTCTCCCGCAAGCGGGAGAGGTTGCACCGAGCCCGAGGCAATCGACTCAATCTAAAGCCATTCCGCTTTAGAGCGCTTTGGCGGCGTGTCGAGCTGGATCAGATCAGGCTCGACTTGCCCCGGCTCAGCACCTGGCCTGCACCTTTGGCGCCGACGATCCGGCCCTTGTTGAAGACCACCTCTCCGCGGGCGATCGTCGTCACCGGCCATCCCGTGACCTCGAACCCTTCCCAGGGCGTGTAGTCCGAGCCGTGATGCAGATCGGCCTGCCGGATGGGCTTCTTCAATTTGGGATCCCAGAGAACGATGTCGGCATCAAAGCCGACACCGATCGAGCCCTTGCGCGGATAAAGACCATAGATCCTTGCGTGGTTGGTCGCGGTCAGCTCGACGAACTTCTGCAAGCTGATGCGTCCCTTCGAGACGCCTTCCGAGAACAGGATCGGCAGCCGCGTCTCGACACCGGGGATGCCATTCGGCACCCAGCGGAACGAGGTGCGGGCGTTCGGCGTCAGCTTGCCCTTGGGATCGTCGTAGCGGAACGGGCAATGGTCGGACGAGAAGGTCTGGAACACGCCTGATGTGATGCCCTCCCAGATCGCCTGCTGGCTCTCGACATCGCGCGGCGGCGGCGAACAGACGTACTTCGCGCCCGTGATGTCCATGTTGAGGCCCTTCATGTCGTCGGCCGTCAGCGTGATGTATTGCGGGCAGGTCTCCGCATGAACCGGCAAGCCGCGCTGCTGGGCCCAGCGCACCTGCTCCATCGCCTCGCGACCGGAGACGTGCACGATCATGATGGGGACGCCGATCACTTCGGCATGGCTGATGGCACGATGTGTCGCTTCGCGCTCGACCGCCTGGGGCCGCGACACCCCGTGATAGTAAGATGCGATGTGGCCCTCGCGCTCCAGCTTGCTGGTGAGGAAGCGGATCGCGTCATAGCCCTCGCAATGGACCATGACCAGCGCCTCCTCGCGGCGCGCGACCTCGAACACCTCGAGCAGCTGCTTGTCGCTGAGCACGAGGTCATCATAGGTCATGAACACCTTGAACGAGGTGTAGCCGTCCTTGACCAGCGCCGGCAGCTCTTGGCCCAGCACGACCGCGGTCGGATCGGAGATGATGAGATGAAACGCTGTGTCGATGTAGCACTCGCCTTCGGCGAGCCTGCGATAGTTCTCGACACAGGTGCGCAGCGAGGTGCCTTTCTCCTGCAGCGCGAAGGGCAGCACCATGGTGTTGCCGCCGGCCGCCGCCGCGCGCGTCGCCGAGGCAAAGTCGTCGGCCATTACGACGTCGGGGCCCGAGGCTTGCGAGATGTGGACGTGGCTGTCGATGCCGCCGGGCAGTGCCAGCAGGCCCGTCGCGTCGATCTCGCGCACCGCACCCTCGATGCGCTCGGCGATGCTGACGATGCGGCCGTCGCGAACGCCGATATCGGCGCAGAACTCGTCGCTGGCCGTCACGATGGTGCCGCCGCGGATGGCGAGGTCGAGCTGCGTCACTTGCGCCTCCGTCACTTGATGACCGCTGATGTCTGGAATATGCGGCCCCACTGCGCAAGGCCCCTGATGTCGCCGCCGGCGAGCCCAAGCGTTCGCCACAGCGTGACCGCGACCGAGTCGAGCACGGCGATATCCAGTTCCGGTTCGAGCGAAGCCGCAAGCGCGGCACCGTCGAGGTTGGTGCAAAGAATCACGACGGCGTCCGCGCCTTCGGCCGCAACCGCTCGGATCATGTCCGCGATCGTCGCAGGCGTAACCTCGCCAAAGGAAAAATTGTCTCGCAGGCCGAGATGCCGCTCGGCATGCGGGGCAACGCCCTCCTCGGCCCAGACCTCGCCGATCCGCCGCTGCACGTCGTCGGTGTAGGGCGAGACCAGGCCAACGCGTTTGGCACCCAGCGCGCGGGCAGCTTCGATGCAGGCGAGCGTCGACGTTGTCGCCGGCACACCCGTGCGTGCCGTGATCGCCTCGCACAGGCTCCTGTCGCGGCCAATCCCGAGCCAGCTTGCGGACGTGCCATTCCAGGCGATCGCGTCAACCTTGGCGTCGGCCAGCAGGTCCGCGGCCGGTAGCATCACGGATGCGTCGAACTGGCTGAGCGCGGCGGCATCGAGCGCAATCTCGGTGACGCGAAAGCGCGAGAAATGTGCGGTGACATCAACCCCGCCATGCAGCATGGCGCTGGTGACGGGCTCGAGCACCGAGTTGGAAGACGGCGTGATCATGCCGAGACGCTTGCGCATGGCGATACCTTACGACGCCTGCGCAAGCCGCGTCGACTCCTCCCGGATCAAAGCCAGGATGTGGCGCTTGGCGTCGTTGAATTCGGGGCTGGTGATGTCGCGCGGTCGCGGCAGGTCGAAATTGACGGCCTCGCGGATCCGTCCCGGCCGCCTCGTCATCACCACGATCTTGTTGCCGAGCACCAAGGCCTCGTCGACGCTGTGAGTGACGAACACGATGGTGCAGCGCCGCTTCTGCCAGATCGCAACCAGCTCCTCCTGCATTTCGAGCTTGGTCTGGGCATCCAGCGCCGCGAACGGCTCGTCCATCAAGATGACGCTGGGGTTCATCAGCAGCGCACGGGCGATGCCGACGCGCTGGTTCATGCCGCCGGACATCTCGGACGGATGATGGTGCTCGAAGCCGCGCAGACCAACGAGATCGATGAACTCCATGGCGCGGTGGTGGCGCTCGGTCTTGGCCACGCCCTTGAGCTTGAGATGGAAGGCAATGTTGTCGATCGCCGTCAGCCACGGCATCAGGGTCGGCTGCTGGAACACCACGCCGCGGTCCGAGCCGGGCCGCTCGACCTGCTTGCCGTCCACCAGCGTGCGGCCGGACGTCGCCTGCTCGAAGCCGGCGATGATGTTGAGTAAGGTCGACTTGCCGCAGCCGGACGGGCCGAGCAGGCAGACAAAGTCGTTGACCTCGATATCGAGATTGATGTTGTCCAGCGTCAAGAGATCACGGCCGCGCCGCTTGTCGGAGAACACCTTGACGATGTTGCGAAGCTCGATTGCCGCCATCAGCCTGCCCTGCCCTGCACGGTGGTCGTCTGCTGCCAGCGCAGCGTGCGCGCCATGATCGCCTTGAGGCCGAGGTCGGAGAGATAGCCGAGCAGCCCGATCGAGATCATCGCCGCCAGCACGATGTCGTAGCGCAGGAAATAATAGGAATCCCAGAGCACGTAGCCGAGGCCGCTCTTCACCGCGACCATCTCGGCCGTGACCGTCAACATCCAGGCCGATCCGACTGCGATGCGCAGGCCTGCGAAAATCGACGGCAGCGCCGCCGGCAGCACGATGTCGGTCAGCATCTGCCGGCCGTTGGCGCCCATCATCGCGCCGGCGCGCACGAGGTTGTGGTCCACGGTCTTGACGCCGTGGATGCTGTTCATCAGCACCGGAAAGAACGCGCCGAGGAAGACGAGGAAGATCGCAGGTTTGTCGGCAATGCCGAACCAGATGATCGCGAGCGGGATCCAGGACACCGGCGGGATCGGGCGGAGCATCTGCAGCGTCGGCTCCAGTGTCTTCTCGAACAAGCGCGACCAGCCGATCGCGACCCCGGCGAGGATGCCGAGCGCACTTGCCAGCGCAAAGCCGCCGAACACGCGAAGCGCGCTGGCGAGCGCATCGCGCAGCCAGTGGCCGGAATAGGTCTGCGTGGTCTCGTCGAAGCCGAACACCCAATCGCCGAGCGCATGCAGCACCGCACTCGGCGCCGGCAGCAGCGCCGGCGGAAGCATGCCGCTGCGGGCAAAGGCCTCCCAGCCCGCGATCAATAGCGCGGGCACGATGAGCCGCTCGAGCCCCTGGAATGCCCGCGTCAGCCGAAACGCCGGCCCTGCGGTCGAGACGTCAGTAACCGAGGTCATTCTTGGCCTTCCCGGTGGCCTGCTCCAGGAACGAATAGTTCATGTTCTTCTCCGCTTCAGCGGAGACGTCCTTCGAGATGTATTTGAGGTCGCGCATCATCGCAGCGATCGCCAGCGTCTGCGACCGATGGATCGCCGGATCCGGTGAGGCATTCTTCAGCGCCTCGGTCGCCACATTCTTGTCGAGGCCGGTGAGCTTGTTGATGACCTCGATCCACGGCCCCTTGTCTGCGATCAGCTTGTTGTCGAGCTCGACCACAGCGCTGACGACGCCCTGGACGCCGGCGCGCTGGCTCGCGATCACGTCGGAACGGGTGACGATCAGATTCGTGAGATTTCCGGCAGCCTGCTCATACGGCAGCACAAAATGCTTGCCGGCGCCGGCGAGCCGGATCTGCGAGGCAAACGGCTCGACCGAGCAGATCATGTCGACCTCGCCGCGCTGGAGCGCTGCGAGATGATCGGATGGATTGGGAATGTTGATGAACTGGATGTCCTTGTTGGGATCGACGCCCTGCTTGAGGAACGCGCCGCGCATGTGGATGTCCTGTGCATTGCCGCGGGACGCCGCGACCTTGAGCGGCTGACCGTCGCTCTTCGCCTTCGCAACGGTCGTCTTGAACGTGGCCCAGTCCTCGGCGGGAAGGTTCAGCTTCGCGGAGGAGAGACATTCCGAGCCGCCGTTGATCTGGCCGGAGACGGCGACGACGTCAAAACCTTTGTCGAGCGCAGTGATGTAATGGAGATAGGTGACCTGCGCGACGTCGATGCTCTTCGACACCAGGGCAGTCAGCACGTCATTGCCCGAGTTGAAGCCGGTGGCTTCGACCTCGATGCTCTTGGCTAGGCCCGGAATCAGCGACATCGGCAGGCAGTGCGCGCATTTGGCGTAGCCGAGCTTGATCTTCGCGGTCTGCGCGGAGGCGAGATCGCTTCCGCCAAGCATTGCCGCCATTGCCATTAGACCCAATCGCAAACTCGTCCGCATCGCTTACTCCGCTTCGAAGGCGCGATATCCGCGCGTTGCGCAGGATCATCCGTCGCCCTGCGCCGCAACGCAATCCGCTTTCTGCATGCTGCATACAATTTGCGCGGTATGCCATTGTTTTCAGCGAGATACGTCAGTATTTTAGGCAGGCCAGAAGGCCGGAAACGGCTAAGATCAACGTGAGAAGTGAGGCACGCGTGCAGCCAAAATCGGAAGCGCCAAAGGGGCGAAAGTCGCCCAAACTCAAGCGGATGGGCCTGCATGAGCGCGCCGCGGCGCGGATGCGGACGATGATCATTCGCGGCGAGCTGCCGCCGGGCTCGCAGACCCAGGAGACCAAGCTGTCGAAGGAGCTCGGCGTGTCGCGCACCCCCTTGCGCGAGGCGATGAAGGTGCTGGCCGCGGAAGGGTTGATCGAGCTTCGCCCCAACCGCAGCCCGCGCATTGCCGATATCGCGGTCGACGGCATCTCGGAATTGTTCGAGGCCCTCGCCGGCATCGAGCGGCTCGCCGCCGAGCTCGCCGCGGTGCGCGCCACCGAGCGCGACCTCGCCCGCTTGCGCACGCTTCAGACCCGCATGGAAGGTCATCACCGCAATGGCAAGCTCGACGACTATTTCGCCATCAACGGCGAGATCCACAACACCATCGTCCGCATGGCCCGCAACACGCCGCTGCGCGAGGCGCACGAGACGCTGATCTCCCGCGCCGAGCGCGCGCGTTATCTCGCGCTCGGCGCTGACAGGCGCTGGAGCAATTCGGTCGACGAGCACGCCGATATCCTGGCCGCGCTCGAAGCGCGCGACGGCGAAGCAGCCGGCCGCCTGCTCGGCGCCCATGTCGCCCGCACCGGCACGGCGTTGCTCGAAGTTCTCACGACATCCCAGCAGAAGCAGACGGCGGCCTGATCATGAAGCTGCTGCTGCTCAACCCCAACACCAGCAAAGAGGTCACGCAGCTGATGCTCGGTGTCGGGCAGCGCGCGGCCTCATCGGGCACCGAGCTGATCCCCTGCACCGCGAGCCGCGGCGTGCCCTATATTGCGACGCGCACCGAGGCGCAGATCGGCGGCGCCATCGCGCTGGAGCTGCTGGCCGAGCAGCACAAGAAGGTCGATGCCGCGATCATCGCGGCCTTCGGCGATCCCGGCCTGTTCGCCGCGCGCGAGACCTTCGACATTCCCGTGGTCGGCATGGCGGAAGCGGCCATGCTGACCGCCTGCATGGCCGGACGCCGCTTTGCCATCGTCACCTTCGCGCAAGCGCTCGGACCCTGGTACGAGGACTGCGTGCGCGCCCATGGGTTGTGGGAGCGCTGCGCCGGCATCCGCATGCTCGATACGCCCTTTCAGGCGATCTCCGAGGTGGGCACCGAAAAGGAAGACGTGCTGGTCGAGCTCGCCCAGCGCGCCATCGTCGAGGACGAGGCCGATGTGCTGATCTTTGCCGGCGCCCCGCTCTCGGGCCTCGCCGAGCGCGTCGCCGACCGGATCCCCGTCCCCGTGGTCGATCAGGTCGTCGCCGCGGTGAAGCAGGCCGAAGCGCTTGTCGCGCTGCGCCTGCGCAAGGCAACCGCGGGCACGTATCGTCGGCCCGCGGCGAAACCGACCACCGGTCTTGCCGACGCGCTTGCCGCCCGGCTTGAGCATCGCGACAGCTGATCAGAGAGGCGGCCGGCGATGCGAAAAACCCAGTTCGTTCTCGAGGATACGGCCGAAGGCAAACAAGCGGGATTCGCACGCCGGCGGCGCGACGATCTGGATGCCGAAGGGCAGCTCATTCTCCCCTCGCGGCACCGGCAAGGTCAGCACCGGAAAACCGACCAGCGACACGATGAAAGTGACGGCGAGATAGTCGATCGGCGTCTCCAGCGCCGCCCCGTCGATGGCAATGACGTCGCTGATCTCGTTGGGCCAGGGAAAGACGGATGCGCCCGGCGCGACCAGGAAATCGGTGCGGGTGAACAGCTCGCGGAAGCTGCGATAGATGGCGGTGCGGCGGCGCTCGGCGCTGAGGTAATCCTGCGCGGACAGATTTGCGCCGGCCTCGATGTTCCAAATCACCGTCGGAGTGAGCTCCGTGCGCCGCGTCCTCAGCAACTCGCCATAGCTGCTCGCGATGTGCGCGGCGCGCAAGGTGCGGAAGGTTTCGATCGCCCCGCCACAATCGGGCGAGGACGGCACGACATCGGCAACGCGTGCGAGCGCCTCGCAAGCCGCAGCGAAGCGCGCACGAACCTCGCTCGCAACGGGCGCTACACCGAAATCGGGCGTGACCGCAATCCGGGGACGGCCAGCGATGGGCCGCTCATCACCGATGCTGCCGAGCGAGAGCGGATCATTCGCATCGATTCCAGCGCAGATCGACATCGCGAGTTCGAGATCATCGGCGCCGCGTGCCAGGAAGCCGTGAGTCGCCAGCATGTCCCAGCCGAGCGGCCGGCGCGGCGACGGAATGCGGCCGGGCGTCGGCCGGATCGCAGCGACGTCGCAGAAGCTGGCGGGCGTGCGCACCGAGCCGCCGAAATCGGTGCCATGCGCCAGCGGCACCATGCCGGTTGCGACCGCGACGGCAGAGCCGCCGGAGGATCCACCGGAGGTCAGCGCGGGATCGAACGGATTGCGTGTCGGCCCGCGCAATCTGTTGGTGCAGACCGCGCCGAAGCCGAACTCCGGCGTGTTGGTCTTGCCCAGAATGATCGCGCCGGCGCGCCGAAGCCGTGCCGCGACGAGATCGTCCTCGGCCGGGATGTGTTCGCGGAACAGCGTGGATCCGTACGTCGTCGCAAGTCCCGCAGTGTCCGTGAGATCCTTGATTGCGATGGGCACGCCATGCAGCGGGCCGATCGGCGCAGAGGCCGCATCGCATATCTGCGCGGCGCGGCGGGCGCCGTCCGCCTCCACCGTCACGAACGCTGCCAGCTGACTATCGAGGCTCGCAATCCGCGCCAGTTGCGCTTCGACGGCCTCACACGAGGACAGCTCGCCCCGCGCAATGGCGCGCGCAAGCTCGGTGGCCGTGAGGTCGCATATCGATCGATCCGTTTTCATCGAGCCACCATGCCAAATCGCACGCCGAAAGGCGACAGGCGCGGGCACGAGACTTGCTTACTCTTCTGGGGCAACGGGAGGCAACACCATGGCTGATGCGCAAAGCGGCCGATCGCTCGTCGTCGACGCCGTCACCCACCGGTATCCGAGTGGCGCGCTTGCGGTCGAGAACATCAATCTCGACATCAAGGGCGGCGAGATCATCGCCCTGCTCGGCCCGTCCGGCTGCGGCAAGACCACGCTCTTGCGCATCATCGCCGGCTTCATCGCGCAGACGCAAGGGAGGATCATCATCGGCGACGACATCGTCGATGCGCTGCCGCCGAACAAGCGCGCGGTCGGCATCGTGTTCCAGAACTACGCGCTGTTCCCGCATCTTTCGATCAGCGAGAACGTCGCCTATGG
This sequence comes from Bradyrhizobium sp. WSM1743, assembly GCF_000473065.1. GTDB lineage: Bacteria > Pseudomonadota > Alphaproteobacteria > Rhizobiales > Xanthobacteraceae > Bradyrhizobium. The sequence goes on along the minus strand of NZ_AXAZ01000003.1, from coordinate 19,787 downwards.
CCTCGCTGCCCGCGGCATCGACAAGGCCGCACGCCAGCGCGAGGCGCAGCGGCTGCTGGAGCTGGTGCAGCTCCCGACCATGGCGGAGCGGCTGCCGCGGCAGCTCTCCGGCGGCCAGCAGCAGCGCGTTGCGCTCGCCCGCGCGCTCGCGATCAAGCCGTCGATCCTGCTGCTCGACGAGCCCTTCGCCGCGCTCGACAAGAACTTGCGGCTGGACATGCAGATCGAGGTCAAGCGGCTGCAACGCGTGTCCGGCATCACCACGCTGATCGTGACGCACGATCAGGAAGAAGCGCTGTCGATGGCCGATCGTGTCGCCGTGCTGAGCCATGGCAAGCTCGAGCAGTTCGGCTCGCCGTCGGACGTCTACGACCGCCCGCAGACCCTGTTCGTCAACACCTTCGTCGGCTCCACCAACCGCATGCCCGGTGTCGTGGTCTCGACGGACCGCACTGCGGCGAAGGTGCGCCTCGATGCCGGCGCGGAGATCATCGCGCGTCCCGCGGGCGGTACGCTCAGCGAAGGCGGCCGCGTCACGGTCTGCATCCGTCCCGAGCATCTGCAATTCGTGGGCGACGAGACCGGCTTTGCCGGCGTCGTCGGCATGTCGCTGCCGCTGGGCGCCACCGTCGTGCACGAGGTCACCACCGCCGACGGCTCCGGCGTCAAGGTCTCCCAGGCGCGCATCGGCGAGACGCGCGCCCTGGAAAACGGCGCGGCGGTGCGCCTCGCGCCGCTTGCCCCGTCACTCGCCAACGCCTTTCCCGCAACGCTTTAGATCCAGTCTTTGTCCAGAGGGGAGTTCGACATGATCATGAACCGCAGAAGCCTGCTGACCACGGCGCTCACACTCGGCGCCATGAAGGCGTTTCCAGGCCTGAGCTACGCCCAGGCCCGCCCGCTGGTGTTTGCGACCTTCACCGGAAGCTGGGAGGAAGCGCACAAGGCCGTGCTGGTGCCGGCCTTCCGCAAGGCGAACGCGGACGCCGCGATGGTACTCGATCCCATGCTCTCGGTCGACCAGATCGCGAAGGTCAACGCCGCCAAGTCCAATCCGCCGATCGACGTCATGCTGCACGATCCCGGCCCCGCCCTCGTCGCCATCGGCCAGGACCTGGTCGAGCCCTATCCGGTCGAGAAGAGCGCCTATTACAAGGACCTGATCGCCGAGGCGCAGGAGCCGATGGGCCCTGCCCCGTTCTTCCAGGTCGTCGGCCTCACCTACAATCCTGAAGCGGTCAAGACGCCGCCGACCTCCTGGGCCGATCTATGGAAGCCGGAGTTCAAGGGCCGCGTCGGCATCACCAACCTCAACTCGACGCTCGGCACCGGCTGGCTGGTCGAGATCGCCAAGATGCGCGGCGGCTCGGAGGCCAATGTCGATCCCGGCTTCAAGGCACTGGAGGAGCTCAAGCCCAATCTCGCCGCCGTTGCCGCCAATCCCGGCGCGCTCGCGACGTTGTTCCAGCAGGGCCAGATCGACATCTCGCCCGGCAATTTCAACGCCATCCAGATCCTCAAAGCGCGCGGCGTGCCGGTCGAGTTCGTGGCGCCGAAGGAAGGTGCCATCGCCTTCAAGACCACGATCCACATCGTCAAGAACTCGCCGAACCGCGAGCTCGCCTTCAAGCTGATCGAGGCGGCCTTGACGCCGGAGGTGCAGACCACGCTGATGAACCCGCCCTATCTGATCGTGCCGACCAACTCCAGGGTGACGATGGGCGGCGAGATCGCGCGCGTGCTGGCTAAGGACACGGCCGAGCTAAAGAAGAAGTTCGTGTTCCAGGACTGGAAGAAGATCAACGAGCAGCGCTCGGCCTGGATCGAGCGGTTCAACCGCGAGATCAAGATCTAACCCATGGGCGCAGCACCGGCATCACGGGACGTGACGTCCTACGGAATGGGATTGGCAGCGCCACTGGCGCTGTTCTTCCTGGTCTTCTTCGTCGCGCCGCTGCTGCAATTGCTCTGGCTCTCGCTGCACAACGACACGGTCGGGCTCCATTGGGGGCTCGGCCAGTACCTGCACTTCCTGACCGATCCCTTCAGCCTGGGCGTGCTCGGCTCGACGCTGCTGCTGGGCGCCGAGGTGACCGCCGTCTGCCTCGTGCTCGGCTTTCCCATCGCCTGGCTGTATCAGCGGGTCGGGCCAAAGCTACAGACCATCATCATCCTGATCGTGCTGCTGCCGCTCTTGACCAGTGTCGTGGTGCGGACCTTCGCCTGGATCGTCATCCTCGGACGCCAGGGCATCATCAACGCGACGCTGCAATCCCTCGGCATCATCGATACGCCGCTAAAACTGCTCTACACGCAGTTCGGCGTGGTGATCGCGCTGGCGCAGGTGCAGATGCCCCTGATGACGCTGCCGCTGATCACGGCACTCGGCCGCATCGACCCCAATCTCGACGATGCCTCCTGCTCGCTCGGCGCCGGGAGCTGGCGCACCTTCTTCCGGATCGTGCTGCCGCTGTCGCTGCCCGGCGTCATCGCCGGCTGCACGCTGACCTATGCCGCCGCGATCACCGCCTTCATCACCCAGTCGCTGATCGGCGGCGGGCAGATGCTGTTCATGCCGATGTATCTCTACCAGCAGGCTTCGACGCTGCAGAACTGGCCGTTCGCAGCCGCGATCTCGATCATCTTCCTGCTCGCCGTGCTCGCAGTCGTCTCGGTCTTCACCACGATCGGCCGCATGTCGCGCGGCTATGGAGACGCATGATGAGCGGCCGCAAGCGTATCTGGGAGGCGATCAGCTTCGAGCTCGTCATGACCGTGATCGCGGTGATCGCGCTTGTTATCATCATCGCGCCCTCGCTCGTGGTGCTGATCGTCTCCTTCACCAGCGGCTTCTCGCTGCGCTTCCCGCCGCCGGGCTATTCGCTGCGCTGGTACGCCGAATTGTGGAATGCCTGGCAGCTCCATTTCGCCGCCAAGAACAGCCTGATCGTGGCGCTGTGGGCGACAGGCCTGTCCGTCGCCCTCGGCGTCGCCGCGGCGCTTGCGATCTCGCGGTCGCGGATGCTGTCGGCACGGCTGCTCGATTCCCTCTTCATGTCGCCGCTGGTGCTCCCGGCGCTCGCCTTCGGACTTGCCGCCCTGATGCTGTTCTCGCTGGTCGGCCTGCCGGTGTCGCCGTTGACGCTGGTGATCGGCCACACCGTGGTCTGCGTGCCCTATGTCGTGCGCAACACGGTTGCAGCGCTCGCCCAGCTCGAGCCGACCCTGCTCGAAAGCTCGGCGGTGCTCGGCGCCAGCCGTCTCTATACGTTCCGCCGCATCGTGCTGCCGTTGATTCGGCCCGGCATCATCGCGGGCGCCTTCATCGCCTTCATGTCGTCCTTCGACAATGTGCCGGTCTCGCTGTTCCTGCGCGATGCCGCGACCGACATGCTGCCGATCCGGATGTGGCAAGATCTCGAAGGCAAGCTGGATGTCACCATCGCGGCCCTCTCGGGCGTGCTGATCATTGCCACCGTCGCGCTGGTCGCGGTGATGGAGCGCGTCACCGGCCTGTCGCGGCGGCTGACGAACTGATCAGGCGCCGCGGAACAGCGAATAGCCCCAGCGCGTGAATTTCAGCGGCAGATGAAAATGCTCGTCGACGTTCTTGATGCGGAAGCGGAACGGCGTCACGGTCAGGAAGTCGTCGCGCTCGCCAAAGAACTCGCCGAGATGAAACAGCACCTCATACTCGCCAGCCGTCACGCCGGCGCCTTGCGCGACGGCATGATCGAGCACGCCATTGCCACCGAGCCGTCCGTCGGCGATGCGCAGCGGGTCCGGGTCGATCCGCCAGATCTCGACGCGCAGCCCCTGCGCCGGGCGTCCGCTCGCCACATCGACCGCGTGAATGGAAATGCCGCCTGCCACGATGTTCCTCCCATGAGCACGCCGCCATGGTAGACGGAAACACGCTCGCTCGGCCAGCGCCCGCGTTGCTGCCGGCCTTGGGGGCGATGACCTCGCTGCAGGCCCTCGTCGCGCTGGCCCTGTTCGCGCCAGGCGTGGTCGCCCCGCGCGCCCATATCGAGGTCTGGCAGCTCTCGATGTTCTCCTGCGCTGTGTTTTCGGTCGGCATCCTCGCCTCGTTCTGGGGCGGCGGCTTCATCGCGCGCCTTGGCTCGCTGCGGATCGCCAGCCTGTGCGCGGCGGCCATCGTCGTCGGCATGGCACTGGCCTCGTTCGGAACGAGCGTCGCCTTGCTGGCCGCAGGCCTTTGCCTCGGCCTTGCCATGGGGCCCGAGACGCCCGCGAGCGCAGCGCTGCTGGCGCGGCTCGTCACCGCCGAGCGGCGCGCGTTTGTCTTCTCGGTGCGTCAGACCGGCAACCAGATCGGCGCGGTCTGCGGCTCGCTGGCCCTGCCCGCGATCGCCATCGCGTTCGGACCGGCCTGGTGCTACGCGGTAGTGGGCTTCTCGGCGCTGCTCGCGATCGCGCTGTTCGAATGGTTGCGGCCGGCCTACGCCGGCAAGGTCATCCCGCCGCCAAAGCTCGATCTGCGCGCCCGGCTGGGGCTGGTGACCGCAGACCGGCGCATCGCGACGCTGGCGCTGGCCTCGATGCCGTTCAGCGCGATGCAGGTGTCGCTCAACACAGTCTTCGTCACGCTCGGCACGCGCGAGCTTGGCCTTGGCCATATCGAGGCCGGCATGGCGCTCGCCGGCGCGCAAGCCGGCGGCCTCGTCGGCCGTCTCGGCTGGGGCTATGTGGCGATGCGCCTCGAGGCCTCGCGGATGGTTCTCGTCGTCATCGGTCTCGGCATGGCCTTCTGCGCCGCGCTGCTCGGCCTTAATGGCGGATCGCTCGGCCGCGGTGGACAGTTCATCATTGCCGCGTTGTTCGGCCTGACGGCGTCGGGCTGGAACGGCGTCTTCATCGCCGAGATCGCCCGCCTCGCCCCGCAGGACCGGATCGGCGAGACCACGGGCGCGGTGCTGACCGCATCCTATGCCGGCCTCCTTGCGGCGCCGGCGCTGGTGTCGATCCTGGATGGTGTGGCCAGCCTTGGCGTGGCCTTCTTCGCCTTGGCATGCCTTGCCTTCGGCGGCACATTGGCACTGATATGGGGAGGCCATGACAAAGCCGACAAATAGCGCGCGCGAGATTGTCGCCGACGTCGCCGCCGGGCGGACGAGCGCCGCCGAAACCGCGAAGGCCGCGCTCGCACGCATTGAGACCGCCAAGGCGTTGAAGGCGGTCGTCACGATCGATCCCGAACGCACGCTGGCCGATGCCGCAGCGGTCGATGCTTGCCTGCGTGCCGGCGAGACGATGCCGCTCGCCGGCGTCCCCGTCATCGTCAAGGACAACATCTGGGTCGGCGGCTGGCGCGTGACGCAGGGCTCGCGCCTGTTTTGCGATTTCATCGCGCCATGCGATGCCATTGCGATCGAGCGGCTGCGCAAGGCCGGTGCGGTCGTCGTCGGCATCGGCGCAACATCCGAGTTCGCCTGCAAGGGCGTCACCACCTCTCAGCTATTCGGCCCGACCCGGCATCCGCTCGATCCCGCGCTGACACCGGGCGGGTCGTCGGGCGGCCCGGCCGCGGCCGTCGCGGCCGGCCTCGTGCCGCTCGCGATCGGCACCGATGCCGGCGGCTCAAGCCGCAGGCCGCCAGCCCATGTCGGCGTCGCCGGCTTCAAACCGTCCTATGGCGCAATCCCCTATGGGCCGGGTTTCGCCGAGCCCTTCTTCGGCCTCTCCGTCATTGCTCCGATCGCATCCGATGCGGCCGATATCGCACTGGCGTTCGAAACTATGGTCGGCGCCGACCCGCGCGATCCGAACTCTGCCGTCGTTGCGCAGCAGGCCAAAGACATCGGCGGTCAGCGCATCGCGTTCTCGCCGCGCCTTGGTCTCGATGTCGCAATTGACGACGTCGTCGCGAATGGGCTCGCCTCCGCTGTCGACCGGCTTTCCGCGGCAGGTCTGCGCATCGCGCAACGCGATCCCGTCTGGCCGGCAGGCGCCACGGAGGATGCCTTCATGCCGCTTCAGCATGCGGGCCTGGCGGCGCTCTATGGCGATACCTTCCGTAAGGATCCGACTGTGTTCGATCCCGATGTCGCCAAGCAGATCGAGCGAGGTCTCTCCTGGTCGGGTGCGGACGTTGCCGGAGCGCTGCTCGCGAGCACCGCGGTCGCCAATGCCTTCGCAGCTTTCTTCACTGAGGTCGACCTGCTGCTGACGCCAACCGTCCCATGCGTCGCGTGGCCGCTGAAGCAGCTCGGCCCGGACATGATCGGCGGAAAAGCGGCAAGCCCGCGTGCCCACGCGGTGTTCACGCCCTTTGTCAATCATGCCCGCCTGCCGGCGATTTCGATTCCGTGTGGAACGGATCGGCGCGGGCTCCCCTTCGGCCTTCAGATCATCGCCGCGCGCGGACAAGACCGCTCGCTCCTCACAGCAGCGCAAGAGATCGAGGCTATCGTGCGAGCGTAAGTCCTGCCGTCGACCGGCATCGGTCCAGTGCCTGTCTCTTTCAGGTCTGCGGGACCGCTTCACCGATCGACCGTTCCATCGATGCCTGGTGTACGACACCTCCGACAACGATCCTGCAGAAGTTCAGCGTGAAGCGACCGTAGAGAGCGCCTAACCCGGATCCCGAGGACGCGAAGCGATAGGAGGCGCCGAGAACACGAGCGATCTCGAGCAATCCCATCAGTTCGTGGTGCGCCAGTGCCGAGTGAATGCCGAGCAGCGGCAGCAACAGGGCCTGCAGACCGGCGCCGCTCATGACGCCCTCGCTTCGGGGCGCGGCAGCGGCTGAGATTGCGCGAGACGAGCGCTCCTCCATTGGTATGGCGTATTGCCGGCGAAGCGTTTGAACACTGTCGTGAAATGAGCCTGCGTCTGGAACCCGACGCTCAAGGCGATGTCGACGAGCGAGACGTCAGCCCGCTGCAGCAATTCCTGAGCTCGCTCGATCCGCCGCTTCAGCAAATAGTCGTGCGGCCGCATGCCGACAGCTGCCCGGAACTGCGCGGCGAAGTGCATCCGGCTCAGGCCGGCAACGGCGGCCAGGTGCTGCAGGGTGACCTTCGCGTCCAGATTGTCGTCGATATATTGCATGACGCGCTTGAGGCGCCATTTTTGCAGCGACCGCACCACCCGGCAGGCTTGCCCTTCGCGGTCGCTCTCGACCGGCTCGGACAGGCCTCGTCCGTCCACCGTCCGCCGGCTGGCCTTGCGGGTCAGCATGGCCAGACGCAATGCGTCGACGAGAATGGCAGAATGCGGATGGTGCATGGCTTTGGTAGCGACGAGTGCATCCGAGAGGCGCCGCATCACCGGGTCGGTGAAGTCCTCCGCACCCGGCTCCCGATCGGACCCCGCGGATGCGTGCGCAAGACATTTCGCAGACACCCTGAAGCTCGGCCTGCCATCGCCAGATTCTCGCACGTCCGGCGCTGGCGGCTCGATGGCCAACGCAACATCGAGATGCACGAGGGAGAGCAGCACTGCCTCCTCGCCAGAGCGTGGCGTACGTCTCGATGGCCGCAGCCGCGGGCCCTCGATGGACGAGACGTCGACTGCGGCGGCGACAGGATCCTTGGCATTTTGCGAGCATGAAATCTGCAGCGACATCATCGAACCTCCTTGTCCCAATTCGCATCAGAAATGCCTGGCCGGCGTGTCCGAATGCGATGGGAGCAGAGTAGTTCGGCGATCCGTGCGCTCCATTCTACGCGCGGGTGCATGGATAAGGTCTCGGGTTAACCGCGTCATACGTAAGTATGATCCCGGGCGAGAGGGCGAGCGGAACACTTCGCCGGCATCTACAGACGCTCGAGTCCTGCGGCTCCGCCGGCCTGCGGTAAGTTGACGCGTCCGCGATCGGCAAAATCACCGATAAGCCCTATTCTGCAGGAGATTCTTGCTGTCGGAGCCCACGCCGGATTCAACTATCCACGAGGTCTTCCACGAGAGCACGAAAACCAGCTGGCGGGATATTGTGGGCGCGATCAAATCGCGGCATCAACGCGGCTGCAATGAGAAGAACCCCGCCTGCGACGATGACGAACCTTGATGAGCCCACGGGTTCATCCATGAGCCGCGCCGGCTTGCGGCTCTGGTCCGCCGTCCTCGCCCTGGCGGTCTTCATGGTCGACGTGCTGACGCCGCTCGAGGGCGCGGTCGCGGTTCTCTACGTCGTTGCGATCCTGCTTGCGGCGAGGACGAACCGGCGCACTGACATCATCGTTGCCGCGATCGGCTGTGCCGCCCTGACGATCACGGCATATCTGTTATCGCATGATCTCGAGCCCATCGCCTCACCGGCCCTTCGTGCCCTGGTGAGCCTCGCGGCCATCGCCATCACGACGCTGCTCGCGCTCCAGAATCATGCCGCAACCAATCGCCTGGCGGCGCAGGCGCGCCTGCTCAACCTCTCGCACGACATGATCTTCGTCCGCGATCGCGCCGGCGTGATCAATTTCTGGAACAAGGCCGCGGAGCAGACCTACGGCTGGTCGGCCGACGAGGCGCTCGGGCAGCTCGCCGACAGGCTTCTGCGAACCAGCTATCCCGACCGGAGGGAAGTCATCGAGGCCAGCCTGCTCGATACCGGGCGATGGGAAGGCAGGGTGGAGCAACGGACGAAGGCCGGCGCCACACTCGCCGTCGATGCCCGATGGGCCCTGCAGCGCGACCAGCTAGGCAAGCCCGTCGGCGTGCTCGAAACACACACCGACGTCACGGACCGCGTGGCGGCGCACAACGCGCTGGTGCAGAGCGAGCAGCGATACCGACGAATGTTCGATGCAAGCCGGATCGGCGTCGTCGAGGAAGACTGGAGCGGACTGCGGACCGCGCTGGATTCGCTACCGACCGGAGGGGCGGATCTGCGCGATTATCTGGCACGACATCCCGATTTCATCCGGGATGCCCGCGGGCTTGCCAGGATCATCGATGTCAACCCTGCCCTGCAGAAGATGGCGGCGGCAAGCAGCTCCGCGGCTTTCATCCAGAACGTGGACAAGCTGCTGGGCGAGAACGATCGCAGTTTCCTCGACGCGCTGGTGGCATTTGCGGAAGGCGACCGGTTTCACGAAGGTGAAACCGAGCTCGTGCGCCTCAACGGACGCAAGGTCCCCGTGCTGTTCACGATCACCTTTCCACCTCAGTCCGACGAAGATCACAACGTGCTCATCTTCGTCGTCGACATTACCGAGCGGCGGCAGGCGCAGGACGCGCTGCTCGCGGCGCAAGCCGAGCTCGCTCATGCTGCGCGCCTTGCCACTCTCGGCGAGCTCAGCGCATCGATCGCGCACGAGGTGAACCAGCCGCTGGCGGCAATCGTCACCAGCGGCGAGGCTGGATTGCGGTGGCTGCGGCGCGATGTACCCGATCTCAAGGAGGTTACGACGACGATCGGCCATGTCGTTGCCCAGGGCCGCCGCGCCAGCGAGATCGTGACTCGCATCCGGACCTTCCTGAAGAAGGCCCCGCCCCAGCGGGATATTCTGCAAGTCGGCGAGATCATCGAGGAGGCGACCGCACTGGTCGCGCGCGAGCTCGCCAAGGACGAGGTCGCCCTCACCGTCGAGTCGCAGCACGGCCTGCCGCCGATTCGCGGCGACCGGGTTCAGCTGCAACAAGTCCTGGTCAATCTTCTGATCAATGCCGGCCAAGCCATGTCCGGCCAGCCAGGTTCTCGCACCATCACGCTGCGTGCCGGCAGCGAGAACAGCGAGGCCCTCGCGATCACGGTGCAGGACAGCGGCCCGGGCATCCAGCCTGACGACCTGCCGCGCCTGTTTGATCCGTTCTTCACGACGAAGGATGGCGGAATGGGCATGGGGCTTGCGATCTGCCGAACCACAGTGGAAGCTCACGGCGGCCGATTGTCGGTGGCGAGCACTCCGGGCTCGGGAACGACATTCCACCTGACATTGCCACTCAGCCAAGAACACGCCTTGCCATGACACGACCAAACCAGGCGCAGCCACCGGCCCAACCCTCCAGCGCAATCGTGATCGTCGTCGACGACGACGAAGGCATCCGTGCCTCGCTCGACAGCCTGTTCCGATCCGTCGGCCTCCAGACGCGCCTGTTCGGCTCGCCGGCCGAATTGCTCGGCGGCTCGCTGCCCGACGGCCCCGGCTGTATCGTGCTGGACGTCCGCCTTCCGGGCGTGAGCGGGCTCGACCTGCAGAGCCAGTTCGTCCGGCAGGGCATCAGCTATCCAATCATCTTCATGACCGGCCACGGGGACATTCCGATGTCGGTGCGTGCCATGAAGGCCGGCGCCGTCGACTTCCTTTCCAAGCCGTTTCGCGACCAGGATATGCTTGACGCCGTAACGGCGGCGCTCGAGCGCGATGCGCAGCACCGTGCCGAAGCCGCCGCCAAGGAGGACATCCGCGCCCAGTACGAGACCCTGACGCCGCGCGAGCGCGAGGTGATGGGCCATGTCACCGCCGGCCTGATGAACAAGCAGGTGGCAGCACTGATCGGACTCAGCGAGATCACGGTCAAGATCCACCGTGGGAACGTCATGCGCAAGATGGGGGTTAGGTCACTGGCCGACCTCGTTCGCAAGGCCGAGGCGCTCGGAATCTCCCAAATCCGCAGGACTACGGACCAAACCTGAGTATAATTTCGGCGGGCCTGCCCTCGGGTGCATAAGGCGCCATCGGCCGCGCAACGGGAGATATCCTCTTTGCCTTGCGGAACACCGCGGTCAGGATTGTGCGCGAATGGCCAGGACCCCTGTGATTGCGATTGTGGACGACGACGAAGGCGTTCGCACTTCACTTGCGAGCCTGGTGCGTTCGCTCGGCTACGAGGCCGATCCCTACGAGTCCGGCGTGGACTTCTTGCAGCATGCGCCGGGAGATGATCCGGCATGCATGATCGCCGACGTGCAGATGCCGGTCGTCACCGGCGATGAGTTGCAGGCACAGCTGATTGCCGCCGGCCGCCGCTTCCCGATCATCTTCATGACGGCGTTTCCAAGCGAATCCGTGCGCCAGCGCGTAATGGCGGCCGGCGCGCATTCCTTTCTTGGCAAGCCCTCCAGCGGCGACGAGATCATCCGCTGTCTCGAAGCGGCGCTGGCCGGCCAGGCGGCGTAATCCCTCCATCCGTCCCCGCGCAACGGCCCTCATCCGTGCATTTCGGCAACCGGGTTGGTGGACCGGAAATACCGGCAGGCCCGGCAAACCTCATAATCGGCGTCGATTTTATCGACTTCGGCCGGGCACGCGCGCTAGCGGAGCGCCGTCGTCCACACTCTCAGGCGGCGACCCGACCTCGAAGCGCAAAGTGCCCCGTCCCGCGTGCTGTGCACGGGCCTCTCCTCAATCATGCGAAATGAGAAACGGCGGGGGTTCGTGAAATACTTCGGCTGCGGGATCGACGATTGTCTGCATGTGAAGTGACTGAGACCCCCAAGTCACCGCTCGAGCCTCCCTCCTCCTTGGGCATACGAGCATTCAGGGGCCGTCCTCCCCAAGGGACGGCCCCTTTTTTCCACAACACAACGCGCGACCGAGACTGTTTGGGACTTGCCGGCTCTAACGTCTGGTTGTCTTTCCTTCGCCGGACTGGCGCCCCTGAGCGTCAGCGCTTCTCCGATCGCGTTCGTCACGTTTCGGAGACAGTCAGGCCGGCGGGAGTGCTGTCTCGCCCGCCGTCCTTTCCTCCGCCGGCCGTGCGTCAGGACCGGCAGAATGCGGCATCAGCGAGTGGCCGGCTGATCGATGCTGCGTGCGGCGCGGGTGATGACAGCGGCCACTTGCTTCGGGTGCGACTCGTAGATCGAGTGGCTCGCGCCCGGGATCACCGTGGTGTGACTCTTGGCACGCTCGTAGTACCAGCGCTCCAGATCCGGATTGATGATCTGGTCGCCGCCGGCAACGATGCCCCAGCTCGGCTTGGTCTTCCACGCAGCCGCCGTCAATGGGGTGCCGAACACCTGCGCGGCAGCCGGGACCTGGGAGAGCGCAACGAACTCGGCACGCTCGCGCGGCAGATCGGGTGCAAACAGCTTCGGGAATTGCCATCGAGAAGAATGCCGGCGCATGGTCGAGCCGTTATAGGTGAGTGCGATGCCCATCTCCTCGGCAATCAGCCGCGGGGTCGACCGCGTCTGACCGCCGCGCCAGGCAATCTCGGTGTGGCGCGTAAATGTCGACCGCGTCATCATGGCTAACAACCTTGCGCTTACGAATTCGGACCGCTCCGCCCTGTCTCGTACAGGAACCAGACCCGCCGCTCTGTCTCGTCGATCCAGTTCTCCAGCAGGCTTGCGGTGGCGACATCGCCATATTCGTCGCAGAGCTCGTGGACCCGGCGCATTTCTCGCGTCAGCTGCTGATTATCGCTGCGCAGCTCGGCCAGCATATCCTGTGGATCGACATAATCCGCGTCGTTGTCGAGAATGCGCTGCTCGCGGGCGATGTGGCCGATCGAGCGCAGCGTGGTGCCGCCGATCTTGCGCGCACGTTCGGCGATCTCGTCGGTCATGGCGAAGATCTGCTCGGCCTGCTCATCGAGCAAGAGATGGTAGTCGCGGAAGTGACTGCCCGATACATGCCAATGGAAGTTCTTCGTCTTCAGGTACAGCGCGAAAACGTCGGCCAGCAGTGCTCGGAGCGCGGCTGGAACGTCACGGTTCGCATCGGCTCCCAGATCCGTCGGGCTTTGCAGGTCAGCTTTGGTCATGGTCGGCATCCTTGTTGGAGGGTCGGAGATTTCTAGCCAGACGGCGGGCAGCCGGTCTTTTCGTCACGAAGGATCTTTCCCGAATTGCACGCCCGCGGTGGCTCATTCGGTGGGCTTCATCCGCTCCCGCTGCGGCAGGGGCGAGATCGTCGCGAACACGCCATCGCGACGGACCAAGGCGTGGAACAGGGCTGCCGCCAGATGCAGCAGCACGAGGGCGAAGAACGCGAGGCCCAAGGCTCGAACGCTCTAATCTACCCGGCTGATTCATCAAGTCCCCTCGCAACGCGTCGGCCGCCTCGCGCTCGAACGCGCAGCTCTCCGCTTCAATGACACCAGGGAAACTTAACGGACCGCCGCCATGCCGATCTTCCCAAACGCACCGTCAATTTCGCGAAGGCACGGCTGCCGGGCGCGATAAGATACCAGCAGATGACACCCGTGCGTCATCGCTGCAGAATGCTGGCATGCCGAATGCATCACGCGAGGCAAGCCGGATTGCATCCGCGCGGAACAGCCGGACCAAATTGAACAAGGGTGCTATCCAGGGCCGCAATGGAGAGTTTCATGGTTGAAGACGCTCATTCGACAGTTCGGCCGCTCGACCCCCGCAGCAGGTGGTCCGAGCTGTCGCAGGCGGAACGCAGCGCCGCCTATGACAACAACGCGGCCGTCAAGAACAGCGCGGCCTTGATCGCCGAGCGCAACGAAGCCTCTGGCCGCCTGCGGGGCACGCTGAAGTCCCATCTCGACCTGCCCTATGGCGAGCGCGCCAACAACAAGGTCGACGTCTATCCGGCCGCGAAGCTTGATGCACCCTGCCTGGTGTTCCTGCACGGCGGCTATTGGCAGCGCAATTCGCGCGAGCTGTTCGCCATGCTGGTCGAAGGCGTCGCTGCGCATGGCTGGTCAGTTGCCATACCCGGCTATTCGCTGGCGCCCGAGGTGTCGCTCACCGATATCGTCGGCGAAATCCCGCGCGCGCTCGACTGGCTCGCCGCGCATGGCACGTCCTACGGCGTCGCCGGACCGGTCGTGCTGTCGGGCTGGTCCGCCGGTGCCCATCTCGTGGCGATGGCGCTGGATCATCCGAGCGTCAATGCCGGACTGGCGATCTCGGGCGTCTATGATCTCGCGCCGATCCGCGATACCGGCCTCAACAGCGCGCTGAAGCTGACCGATGCGGAAATCGTAGCGCTGTCGCCGCTGCGCCTGCCCGTGACGCCCAAGCGGCTCGACATCGCCTATGGCAGCAACGAGCTGCCGGCTCTCGTCTGCGATTCAATCGACTTCCATGACAGGCGCGCGGCGGCAGGAGCGCCGGGCAAGCTCATCTCGGTCGAAGGCGCCGACCATTTCACCATTCTCGAGGCGCTGCGCAGGCCGGACGGCATTCTGGTGGAGGCCGCTCGGCGACTGCTGGACTAAAAACTGCGAAAACAACCCCATGCACAGTAGAGATGCTGTTGTTTTCACAGGACGATTTTCCAAGGCAGATCGGCGCCGCCACCGCTTTGACTCGTCGGGCAAAACAGGAGCATAGTGCCATCATCGCACCGGCTGCCGCTCCTGCATCTCAATCCAGATTTGCTCGCCCGTGATCCGCACCGGATAAAGCCGTAGCGGCGAGCTCGGCCATCCCGAATTGATCGCCCCGTCGCGCAAATCGAACGATGCCGCGTGGCGCAGGCAATACAGCCGCCCCGCCCTCACCTGCCCTAGAGCCAAATCCCCTGTTCGTGCGGGCATGCACGTGCGCACGCAACAACATTGCCCTCGTTCCAGATCAGGAGCAGGTCGCGCCCGGCGACGCGGACGATCGTCTCCGCCTTCAGCCGGTCGAGATCGCAAACCGGAACCCATCCCGCCTGATCATCCACCGAGATAGGCCTTGCGCACGTGCTCGTTCTCGATCAGCTCGGGGCCGGCGCCTGACAGCACGATGCGGCCGTTCTCGAGCAGATAGGCGTGGTCGCACATCTCGAGCGCGGCGAAGGCGTTCTGCTCGACCAGCAGCACCGTGGTGCCGGCATCGCGGATGCCACGGATGATCGCAAAGGTGCGCTCGACGATGTTGGGGGCGAGCCCGAGCGAGGGCTCGTCGAACAGGATCAGCCGCGGCCGCGACATCAGCGCGCGCCCGATTGCGAGCATCTGCTGCTCGCCGCCGGAGAGCGTACCCGCCGCCTGCCGCCGCCGCTCGGCGAGCCGCGGAAATTCCGCGTAGATGCGGTCGCGATCGGCCGCGATCTCCCCCGAACCACGACGGAGGTAAGCCCCCATGTCGAGATTTTCCTCGACGCTCATGTGCGGAAACACGCGCCGTCCTTCCGGACAATGCGCAATCCCACTGGCCAGCACGCGCGGCGGCTTCGCACCGGTGATGTCGATGCCCTCGAACTTCATCTGCCCGGAGCGTGGCGGCACCAGGCCGGAAATCGCACGCAGCGCCGTGCTCTTGCCGGCGCCGTTGGCGCCGATCAGGGCGACCAGTTGTCCGGCCTTCACGTCGAGCGAGATGCCGCGCAGCGCGGTGACGCCGCCATAGCCGCAGACCATGTCGCGGATCTCAAGCATGTCCCACTCCATGTCCGAGATAGGCTTCGATCACGGCGGGATCGTTGCGGATCAGGTCCGGCGTTCCCTCTGCGATGATGCGGCCGTAGTTGAGCACGACGATGCGGTCCGAGACCGTCATTACCATCGGCATGTCGTGCTCGACCAGGAGAATCGTGATGCCGCGGTCGCGGATGCTGCGGATCAGCTCGACGAAACGGTGCGTTTCCGAGGCATTCATGCCGGAGACAGGCTCGTCGAGCAGCAGCATCGACGGCTCCGCCGCGAGCGCCAGCGCAACGCCGACCAGGCGTTGCTCACCGTAGGAGAGCGAGCCGGCCGCATCCTGCGCGCGGCGTTCGAGGCCGACCCATTCGAGCAACTCGCTCGCGCGCTGCCGCAGCCGACGCTCCGAGGCTCGTGCGCCCGGCAGGCCGAGGATGGCGTCGAGCAGCCGCACGCGGCCGCGACGATGCAGACCGATCAGGATGTTGTCGTAGACGGTATCATTCGGAAACACACTGGTGCGCTGGAAGGTGCGGATCAGGCCGAGATCGGCGATCTGATGCGGCTTCAGCCCGGTGAGCGTCCTGCCCTGATAGGTGACGCGGCCCGCGCTCGGCGTCAGGAATCCGGTCATGACGTTGAAGGCCGTTGTCTTGCCTGCCCCATTCGGGCCGATGAGGCTGACGATCTCGCCCTCGCCGACCGTAAAGCTCATGTCGGAAATCGCGACCAGCCCGCCGAAAAGGACGGCGACCTGATCGATGGTCATGGCAACGCTGCGCGCCGTCATCACGCCGGCTCCTTGGCAGCGGTTTCGGCCAAAGTGACGGACGCCAGCGCTGTCGCTTTGCTTCGTCGCCGGCTAAATCTCTGTGCAAGCGACGGCACGATGCCGCGCGGCAGCACGAACAGGATCGCGATCAGCACGCCGCCGTAAGCGATCCATTGCGCTTCCGGCGCCATCACGGGACGAAGCGCCACCGGCAGCAGCCCGAAGATCAGGCCGCCGACGACGGGACCGGCCAGCGAGCCCTTCCCGCCGCTGATGACCATGATCACCATGGTGACGGTGTTGATGAAGGCGAATACTTCAGGATCGATGATCCGAATGTAGTGCGCATAGAGGCTGCCGGCCGCACCCGCGATCGCGGCCGAGATCACGGCCGCAATCGTCAGAGTCCTAGTGACGTCAATGCCGACTGAGACGGCCAGCGTCTCGTTCTCCATCAGCCCCCGCATCGCGCGGCCGAAATGGGAGTGAACGAGGCGTGCGATCAGGAGATAGGCGATGAGCGCGACGGCCAGAACCAGATAGTAGTTCTGCATCTTGGTACGCAGCGTCAGCTCGCCGAAGCCGGGCAATGGCAGCGCGATGGAGGGGATGTTGGTCAGCGCCAGCGGTCCCTGCGTCAGCTCGACCCAGTTCAGCGCGACCAGCCGGACCACCTCGGCAAAGGAGATCGTCACGATGACGAAATAGGCACCGCGGACGCGGAACGAGAGCAGGCCGACGAAATAGCCACACAATCCCGCGACCAGGATCGCCAGCATGAGGCCTATTATCGGCGGCCAGGGCGCATGGACCAGACGAAAACCTCCGGGCAGGCCAATGTCGAAGCCGAGCGATGTCAGCGCGCTGACATAGGCGCCGATGCCGAAGAAGGCGATGTGACCGAGGCTGAGCTGGCCGGTGAAGCCGAGCAGCAGGTTGAGGCTCATCGCGCCGATGACGAAGATGCCGGTCGTGATCAGCGCGTTGAGCAGATAGGGATCGCGCAGCCAGAGCGGGACCGAGGCAAGTGCTGCGACGGCGAGGATGGTGATGATCGCCCTCATCCGACGCGCTCCGCGCGTGCGAACAGGCCGGTCGGCCGGAAGATCAGGACCGCGATGATGATGAGAAAGCCCATGGCGTCGCGATAGCCCGACGAGACGTAGCCGGCGCCGAGTTCTTCGGCCAGCGCCAGGATGAAACCGCCGATCACGGCGCCGGTGATGTTGCCGAGACCGCCGAGGATGACGATGGCGAAGGCCTTCACCGCGGCGAGATCGCCCATCTGCGGGAAGATGACGTAGACCGGTCCAAGCAGCGCGCCGGCGGCGGCGGCGAGGCTGGAGCCGATCGCAAAGGTCGAGGTGTAGATCATGTCGACATTGACCCCCATGAGCGAGGCCGTGTCGTGATCCTGGAACGTCGCCCGCATCGCGCGGCCGAGACTGGTCCGGTTGATCAGGAGATACGTCACCAGGATCAACATTGCCGCCGCAGCGAGCACGAACAGGCGCAGCCAGGACACCGACACCGGTCCGAGCACCAGCGGCGCTTCGGGAAACGGCGTTGCCACCGATTTGGCGACGCCACCCCAGATCCACAGCGCGCCCGACTGCATCGCGATCCAGGCGCCGATCATCACCAGCATCGTGGTGTCGATGTCGGAGCCGCGCAGCGGACGCAGCAAGGTCAGCTCGATGGCCGCCCCGAGCAGCCATCCGGCCAGCACGGCCACCGGCAGCGCGAGGAAGAAGTTCAGCCCGAGCTGCTGCACCACGATGAACATGATGTAGGCACCGAACGTGTAGAGCACGCCATGCGTGAAGTTAACGACGTTCATGATGCCGAAGATCAAGGTCAGCCCGATGCCCAGCAGCGCATAGGTGCCGCCGAGCACGAGCATGTTGATCAGATGCTGGAGGAATTCGCTCAAAGGCTGTTCTCGGATGTGTCGTAGCAAGATGGCGCTATCGCATGTGACAGAAGGCTGCCCCGCGTAGGAAGGCAGGGCTATCGCATATGGTGTGCACGATGCGGCGGCATCGGCACTGGGCTCCCTCTCCCGCTTGCGGGGGAGGGCTGGGGTGGGGGTGTCTCCGCGTTGGGATTGTCGAGGATTGCGGGCAATGTCCCTGCATGGTGAGAGCCCTCACCCGCCGCGCTCTGCGAGCGCGGCGGCCTCTCCCGCAAGCGGGAGAGGCGGAGCAAGCCGCGGACTGTTTTCGTGAATCCATATGCAATAGCCCCGCGTAGGAAGGCGAGAGCGTCGGTCTGCCGCCCTCGCCCAAGACGAACGCGCTAGAGCGTCTTCATCTCGACCTTGCCGTCGTTGATCTCGATGAGATAGACGTTCGGCTGGCTCTGCCCGCTCTCCTTGCCCTCGGGGCCGGACTTGCGGAACACGATGTCGCCGTTCAGCCCCTTGATGTTGATGTTCCAGAGCGCCGCCTTGATCGCGGCAGGCTCGGCCTTGCCGGCCTTCTCGATCGCGGCCGCCGCGGTGCGGATGCCGTCATAGCCACGGAAGCTTTCGGTGCAGCCGGCGAACTCGAAGCCACGCTTCTTCCATTCCGTGATGAAATAGTTGGTGGCTTCCGGGTTCGGCGTCTTGTCCGGGAACCAGGGCAGGAAGGTCGTCAGATGCATGGTGCCGTTGGCGGCAGCTCCGGCTTGCGCGATGATCTGGTCTGGGTTCTGCGAGCCGCCTGTTGTGATGATGCGCTTCTTCAGGCCCAGCGCAGCGGCCTGCTTGAAGATGAGGGTGAGTTGGTCGACTGCGGTCGTGACGATGACAGTCTCGGAATCCGAACTCTTGATCTTGGAGAGCTGCGCGCTCATGTCCTGCGCGCCCTGGTCCATGGTCTCGACGAGGCCGATGGTGATGCCCTTGTCCTTCATCATCTTGCTGAAGTCCTCGGCGGTGCCGCGGCCCCAATCGTTGTTGATGACCAGGAAATCGACCTTCTTCAGCGCGAGCTTGTCGACGATGCCCTTGAACGCGGCGGCCTCCACCGCCGAGGGCGGCGAGATGCGGAAGATGAAGGGATTGCCTGTTGTCGTGATCTTGCCGGAGGACGAGGTCTCCACCACCATCGGCGTCTCGTACTCCATCAGCTTCGGCATCACCGCAAGCGTCAGGCTCGAGCCCCAGGCGCCCATCAGCACCGGCACCTTGTCGCTGGTGATGAGCTTTTCGGCGACGGCGGCAGCTTCCGTCGGGTTGCTCTTGTTGTCCTCGATCACCAGCTCGATCTTCTTGCCGAGGATGCCGCCCTTGGCGTTGATCTCGTCGGCGGCGATCCTGGCGCCATTGACGACGTAAGTGCCCGATGCCGCGAACGCGCCGGTGAGCGGCTCGTTGACGCCGATCTTGATGGTCTGCGCCCCTGCCGTGCCGCCGAACAAGGCCGTCGCCAGCGCGATTGTCCGAACCAGTCCGAGTGCTCGTGTCATGTCGTCTCTCCAAATCCCACGCTGTTGATGTCTAGACGACCGATTCCGTGAAACCTGCGGACATGGAGCGGGCTGAATTGGTGGAACGGACGGGTTGTTGGCGGATTCCTCGTTTGCGGTCGGCGAAACGAGGAGCTGTACCATGGCAGGATGGCGGCGAGCGGTCGAACTGGCAATGAGTGATGAAGAGATAG
Source organism: Bradyrhizobium sp. WSM1743 (assembly GCF_000473065.1). Lineage (GTDB taxonomy): Bacteria > Pseudomonadota > Alphaproteobacteria > Rhizobiales > Xanthobacteraceae > Bradyrhizobium. The sequence continues at coordinate 134 of NZ_AXAZ01000003.1, read as the reverse complement.
CGACTTTGGCGGCTCTTTCGCGGTCGAGAACCGAGCTGGCGAGCCGGGTATCGCGAGCACAGATGCTCCTGGCGTATCGGGAGAATCCTTCGTTCTGCGCGGTGGGCCAAAGACTTGGGGTCCATCATCAGACG
>NZ_AXAZ01000023.1 GCF_000473065.1 Bradyrhizobium sp. WSM1743 | reverse complement strand
AGTTCCCGCGCCCAGTAATGCGCCCCGCCGCAGGCTTCCATCCCGACCTTCGTCGCCGGCAGCCGTGCGAAGAAGGCCAGCATGTCACGCCGGCGCAGTTTCTTGCGCAGCACCGGTTGCTCCGCTGCGTCAACCCCATGCAGCTGGAAAACACTCTTGGACGTATCCACTCCAATTCGGATAACCTCGCTCACGGACGGCTCCCTTGTCTGAGATCTAAACCGACCTCATTCTGGCACACTGATGCCGTCGGGGGGCCGTCCACCCCAACAGGAGCACGGGCCCCGGCTCTGCGTCGCCATAGCGCGTCGAAGACGCGCGTAAACGCGCTTACGTCACGCTGCGCCGCGTCCGGGCACGAGACCTATGACTTCTCCGCTAGCGGATGCAGATCCCGCACCAGGCTCTTCAGCCGCTCCTCGACCACATGGGTGTAAATCTGGGTCGTGGAGATGTCGGTGTGTCCGAGCAGGGTCTGCACGATGCGCAAGTCCGCGCCGTTGTGCAGCAGATGGCTGGCGAAGGCGTGGCGCAGCACGTGCGGGGAGACCAGCCGGGCCTGCAGGCCGGAGGCAACCGCAAGCTCCTTGAGGTCGCGGGCGAAATGCTGCCGCGTCAGATGCCCGCTCTCGCCGAACGAGGGGAACAGCCATTTCGAGGCGGCCACGCTGTTCTTCTTGTCGGCCTTTGCAGCCTCGGTCGCGGCGAGATAGTCCGCCATCGCCTGCCGCGAGGCGTCGTTGAGCGGCGCCAGGCGTTCCTTATTGCCCTTGCCGCGCACCACGATCATGCGGGCGTCGCGCTTGGCCGCCGAGCGCGGCAGCGCCACCAGCTCGGAGACGCGCAGGCCCGTGGCATAGAGCACCTCCAGCAGACAATAGAGCCGCAAGGCGCGCAGCCGTTTCGAGGGCGAAGCATCTTCCGCCTCGCTCAACTCCTTGGCGCGGCGGAGCATGCGGTCGACATCGGCGATCGACAGCACCTTCGGAAGGCCGCGGCCGCGCTTGGGCCCGGACAGGATCGCCGCGGGATCGTCGGTGCGGATGCGCTCGTTCAGCAGGAAGCGGTAGAGATGCCGCATCGCCGACAGCCGCCGCGCGACGCTGGTGGATTTGAAGCCGCGGGTATCGAGATCGGCGAGGTAGTCGCGCAGGATCTGCGTCTCCGCGTCCGCGAAACTATGGCCGACGCGGCCCAGAAATTCCGAGAAATCAGTGAGGTCGCGCCGATAGGCGTCGAGCGTATTGGGCCCGGCGCCCTGTTCCGCGGCGAGCATGTCGAGGAACAGGCCGGTGAGCTTGGTGTCGGAGGGCTTTGCGCGCATTCCCTGGAGGCTAGCTCCTATTTCTTGAGAAACTTATCCGGCGGGATCGTCACCGTCATTTCCCGCGGCTTCGGATTGACGAAGTTCGCCAGCGCGAAGACCACGCCATAGACGATGCCGGCGATCACGGCGACGACCGTCAGGAAGCGGAACAGGCTGGGCATCGTTCTGGGGTCTCTGTACGGGACTTGGCCGGCAAATTAACCAATGAAATCATCCAACATGTTCGCCGTTTCGTGGCAAGAGTCCACTGGCGAGGGCCCCTGCGGGGTCGTATAGGTGGCCAAACCATGCCGCATTCGGCGGCAGTTCGAGCGAGATCCAATCGAGCGAGACAATGTCCGACGCCGCGTTGCCGATTCCTGCTTCGCCTGAGGCCGACATCCTGTCGGCGCTCGGTGCGCGCTCGATCGTGCTCGTCGGCATGATGGGCGTGGGCAAATCCACCATCGGCCGCCGCATGGCGCTCAGGCTCAAGCTGTCCTTCGTCGATGCCGACACCGAGATCGAGGCGGCGGCCGGCATGACCATACCGGAAATCTTCGAGCGCCACGGCGAGACGCATTTCCGCGACGGCGAAGCCCGCGTGATCGCGCGCCTGCTCGAGGGTGGCCCCGTGGTGCTGGCGACCGGCGGCGGCGCCTTCATGCGCGAGGAGACACGGACCCGCATCGCCGCCAAGGCGGTCTCGATCTGGCTCCGGGCGGACCACGACGTCATCATGCGCCGCGTGCGCCGCCGGGCCGACCGTCCGCTGCTTCGGACCGCCGACCCCGAGGGAACCGTGACGCGCCTCCTCACCGAGCGCGAGCCGGTCTATGCCAATGCCGACCTCACGATCGCCTCGCGCGACGTGCCGCACGACAAAATCGTCGAGGAATGCATCGCGGCGCTGCACGCCCATCTCTGCGGCGGACAGGCCGCCCAACCACCTGCCGACGTTGCGAGTGCCGTACGATGACTGCGCCGTTGAAACATTCCGATCCCGTCAAGGTCGACGTTGCGCTGGAGAATCGCGCCTATGACATCGTCATCGGCCGCGGCGTGCTGTCGTCGCTCGGCGAACGCGTCGCAGCCTTGCGCCCCGGTGTTCGCACGGCCATCGTGACCGACCGCACCGTCGCAAAACACTGGCTTGAGCCGACCGAAGCGTCGCTCGCAGCAGGCGGTATTCCGACCTCGCGCATCGTCGTCGAGGAAGGCGAGATCTCGAAAACCTATGCGGGTCTGGAAAAGGTCAGCGAGGCCCTGATCGCCGCCAGAATCGAGCGCAACGATCTCGTCATCGCGCTCGGCGGCGGGGTGGTCGGCGATCTCGCCGGCTTTGCCGCCGCGATCCTGCGCCGCGGCGTCGATTTCGTGCAGGTGCCGACCTCGCTGCTGGCGCAGGTCGATTCCTCGGTCGGCGGCAAGACCGGCATCAACTCGCCGCAGGGCAAGAATTTGCTCGGCGCCTTCCACCAGCCGGTGCTGGTCGTCGCCGACACCGCCGTGCTCGACACGCTGTCGCCGCGCCAGTTCCGCGCCGGCTATGCCGAGGTCGCCAAATATGGCGTGCTCGGCGACGAGGCCTTCTTCACCTGGCTGGAAAAGAACCATTCCGACATCTTCAAGGGCGGCTCCGCGCGCGAGCATGCGATCGCGACCTCCTGCCGCGCGAAGGCGGGAATCGTCTCGCGCGACGAGCGCGAGACCGGCGAGCGCGCGCTGCTCAATCTCGGCCACACCTTCGGCCATGCACTGGAAGCGGCGACCGGTTTCTCCGACCGCCTGTTCCACGGCGAGGGCGTCGCCATCGGCATGACGCTGGCGGCGCAGTTCTCGGCGAAGCTCGGCATGATCGGCGAGGAGGATGCGGCGCGCGTCGAACGCCATCTCATCGAAGCCGGCCTGCCGACGCGCTTGCAGGATATCGCGGGCTTTGCGCAGGAAGGGCTCGCCGATGCCGACGCGCTGATGGCGCTGATGGCGCAGGACAAGAAGGTCAAGCGCGGCAAGCTCACCTTCATCCTGCTGGAGGCCGTCGGCCGCGCGGTGATCGCCAAGGACGTCGAGCCGGCGCCGGTGCGCGACTTCCTGAAAGAGAAGCTCGCGCAAAAGGCCTGATGCGCGGCTGAGCTTTATTTCGCCAAAGCGTTTTCGAGCGAAGTGGATACAGGTCGCGTCAGGAAAACGCGTCAAAAGTAACTAGAGTGGTGCATGGACTGGCTCGGATTCACCATCGTCGTCCTCTGCCTGCTGGTCTCGGCGTTCTTCGCCGCGAGCGAGACCGCGCTGACCGGCGCCTCGCGCGCCAGCATGCTGCGGCTGTCCAAGCAGGGTAATCGCGACGCCGACGTCGTCTCGGACCTGCTCGACATGCGCGAGCGCCTGATCGGCGCGCTCCTGCTCGGCAACAACATCGCCAATATCGGGGCATCCGCGCTCGCCACTGCCATCTTCACCTCCTGGTTCGGCGATGTCGGCGTGCTCTACGCCACCGGCGTGATGACTGCGCTGGTCGTGATCTTTGCGGAAGTGCTGCCGAAGACCATTGCGATCAACGCGCCGGATCGCATGGCGCTCGCGGTCGCGCGCCCGATGCGGCTGACGATGTACGTGCTGGGGCCGCTGCTGCGCATCGTCGAGGTCATCGTGCGCCTGCTGATGCGGCTGTTTGGCTTGGCCGGCGAGCATCAGGCCATTCTGTCTCCGACCGAGCGCCTGCGCGGCGCGGTCGACCTGTTGCACCACGAAGGCAAGTTCGAGAAGCAGGACCGCGACATGCTCGGCGGCCTCTTGGACCTGCGCGAGCTCCAGGTGTCCGACGTCATGATCCATCGTACCGAGATGATGATGATCAATGCCGATCTGCCGCCGGAAGAGCTGGTGCGCGAGGTGCTGGCGACCGAATACACCCGCATTCCATTGTGGCGCGAGAAGCCGGAGAACATCATCGGCGTGCTGCACGCCAAGGATTTGCTGCGCGCGATCCGCGCCTCCGACGGCGATACCTCGCGCATCGACGTCTCCACCATCGCGCTGCCGCCGTGGTTCGTGCCGGAGATGCGGCCCGTCTCCGAGCAGCTCAAGGCGTTCCGGCGCCGCAAGACCCATTTCGCGCTCGTCGTCGACGAGTACGGCGAGGTTGAAGGCCTCGTGACGCTGGAAGACATCCTGGAAGAGATCGTCGGCGACATCTCCGACGAGCACGATGTCGTGGTCGCCGGCGTGCGCGCCCAGCCGGACGGCTCCGTCGTGGTCGACGGCTCGGTGCCGATCCGCGATCTCAACCGCGCCATGGACTGGCACCTGCCCGATGAAGAGGCGACGACAGTCGCGGGCCTCGTCATTCACGAGGCGCGCTCGATCCCCGACCGCGGCCAGAGCTTCACCTTCCACGGCTTCCGTTTCCGCGTGCTGCGCCGCGAGCGCAACCGCATCACCGCGCTCCGCATTTCACCGGTGCCGCGCGAGGCCGAGCTGGAAGAGGCAAAGCCAAGAAGGGCCGGGACGTCGTTTTAGTCTGCTTACATTGCTGACTTGCATCGTCATTCCGGGGCGCCCGAAGGGCGAACCCGGAATCTCGAGATTCTCAGGGGCGCAATTGCGCCCCGTAGTTCGATGCTTTGCATCGCCCCGGAATGACGGAGGCTACCCTTCCCCCGGCGCCTGCGCATTGATCGCGAGCGCGTGCACGCCGCCGGAGAGTTCCGCGGCCAGCGCCGAATTTATCATGCGATGGCGGTCGACCCGGCTCTTCCCTTTGAAGGCGGCAGACACGATATATACACGGAAGTGCGTCTCGCCGCCCGGCCGATGGCCGGCGTGGCCCTCATGCAGATGTGACTCGTCGACGACTTGCAGGCTTTCAGGCAAGAAAGCTTCCTGCAACTTGTTGCTGATGGTATCTTTCATAGCCATGTGTGCCATTAAGGTGCGCGATCGCGACCCGTCAATACCCGGACGTCCGAGGTAAGAGCGACCGGGTGCTCAGCGAATTGCAATGTCAAGACTTGAAGGTTTTTGCATTGCGTAGTCAAAGTCAGCCATGCCGATCGATTCATCAAAGTTCTTCGACTCCATCCGCGTGAAGCCGCGGGGCAAGCAGCCCGAGGTGAAGCCGCGCGACACCGTGGTCAACTGCGAGTGGGCGGGCTGCGCGAACAAGGGGTCGCATCGGGCGCCGAAGGGACGCGAGAACCAGCGCGAGTACTGGCACTTCTGCCTGGACCACGTGCGCGAGTACAACCAGAACTACAATTTCTTCTCCGGCATGAATGCCGAAGCCGTCGCGCGCTATCAGAAGGATGCGCTGACCGGCCATCGCCCGACCTGGAAGATGGGCGCCAATGGCGGCAAGAAGGGATCGGAGGCCGAGATCGATGGCGCCTTCGATCCGTTCAGCATGTTCTCCGAGATCAACGGCCGCGCCAGCTGGCGCCGCGGCCCCGAAGCTCAGCCCAAGGCCGAGACGCGCAAGGTGATGAACGCCGAGCGCAAGGCGCTCCAGGTCATGGGCCTCGGCCCCGATGCCACGCTCGCCGACGTCAAGACCAAGTACAAGGCGCTGGTCAAGCAGCACCACCCGGACGCCAATGGCGGCGACCGCTCCACCGAAGACCGCCTGATCGAGATCATCAAGGCGTATAATTATCTGAAGACGGTGGTGCGCGAGGCGTAGGCCATCTTGCCGCAGCTAGCTCCACGCGCTCGGTCTCCACTTCTCCCCTTGTGGGAAAGGTGGCGCGAAGCGCCGGATGAGGGGTTGCTTCCGCAAACTTCACTGTAAGAGTTTCACTCGCGGACAGAACCCCTCACCCGTCTCGCCGCTGAAGCGGCGAGCCACCCTCTCCCGCAAGGGGAGAGGGAAAGTACGCCGCTCCATCCTGGCTTCCTCACGCTTCCGGCATCGCCCCCACATAGGACGAGCTCGGCCGGATCAATCGTCCCGTGCGCTGCTGCTCGCGCGCGTGCGCGGTCCAGCCCGCGGCGCGTGCCATCGCGAAAACCGGCGTGAACGCCTGCCGTGGAATCGCCAGCGCATCGAGCAGGATCGCGGTGAAGAACTCGACATTGGTCTCCAGCGGCCGATCTGGATTCTTCTTGCGCAGCGCGCTACGGATGTAGGCCTCGACCTCGCCGGCAAAGGGCAGGTCGGCGCCTTCAGCTGAAAGCCGCTCGATCGCGGCCTTGAGCACGTCGGCGCGGGGATCGCGCACGCGATAGACGCGATGGCCAAAGCCCATCAGCCGTTCGCCGCGCGCCAGCGCCGCATCCACCCATGGCTGGATGCGCTCGCTGGAGCCGATCGCATCGAGCATCTCCAGCACCGGCTCCGGCGCGCCGCCATGCAGCGGACCGGTGAGTGCGCAGTAACCGGCGGTGACGGCGGCGAACAGGTCGGCCTGGGTCGAGGCCACCACGCGCGTGGTGAAGGTCGAGGCGTTCATGCCGTGATCGCAGACCGTGACGAAATAGGCATCGAGCGCGGCGACTTCGCGCGGCTCCGGCGCGGGGCCGCGCAGCATCCGCAACGTATCGGCCGCATGGCTCGCATTCGGATCAGGCGCGACCGGCGGGAGTCCCTTGGCGCGACGAACCAGCGCGCCCGCAATCACCGGAAACGCACCGACGATGGTCGCCTCGTGCTCGAGCCCGTTCTCCGTGCGAAGCCCGGCGACCGCGGCGCGGAACCCGTCGACAATGCCCATGCCGTGCGTCGCGGGTAACAGGTCGGGCAACCGCGCAAAGGCGCGCTCGCGCGCCACGCCGAGGCTTGCCCGCACATTGGCTTCGCTCAAGCCGGTCTTGCGCGCGCCATTCCAGAGCCGGGCGGTGACGCCCTCGAAACTCGACTGGCTTGCCAGCCGGCCGACATGCTCGCCGGCGACGATCAGCTCGCCGCGCTCGCCGTCGACATGGCTCAGCACGGTCTCGGCCGCGGGAACGCCGTCCAGCCCGATCTGGCTTTTGGCGAGGTGGATGTTCATGGCCTGTCTCCTTTCACGGTGGAAAGGTCGGACGTCTCGACAGATTGATCAATCTTGATTACATAAATCAATATGAAAAATTCCGATGGGCTGTACCTCTCCGCCCGGGAAGCCGCCGCCGAGCTCGCGATCTCCCCGGCCACCCTCTATGCCTATGTCAGCCGCGGCCTGATCCGCTCCGAGCCGACGCCGGACTCGCGCAAGAACCGATATCGCGCCGAGGATGTCCGGGCGCTGAAGGAGCGCCGCGTGCCGTCGCCGGAGCCGCGCGGCCTGCGCAGCTTCGACGCCGACCTGCCGGTGATGGACACCGAAATCTCGACCATCACCGAGGAGGGCGCGATCTATCGCGGCGTCAATTGCGTCGATCTTTCCGAGAGCGACACGCTGGAGCACACCGCGACGCTGCTCTGGGACGTCTCCGGCGTCGATCCGTTCGATCCGGACAATCAGCCGGAGATCTCCGAGGAGATGCGCACGATCGCAGCGGCCGCGCGCCGGGCGGCGCCGATCGACCGCGCCATCGCCGTGCTGGCGCTGGCCGCGAGCGCCGATCCGCGCGCCTTCACCCGTGCACCTGATGGCCGCGCCATGGTCGGCGCGCGCATCGTCCGCCTGCTGGTTGCGACCATGCTCAATGCCGAGCCGTCGGCCGAGCCGCTGCATCAGCAGGTCGCGCGCGCCTGGGCGGCGGACAACAAGCACGCGGGCGATCTGATCCGCCGCGCGCTGGTGCTGCTCGCCGATCATGAACTGAACGCCTCGACCTTCACCGCGCGCTGCGCGGCCTCGACCGGCCTCAATCTCTACGATGCCGTCATCGCCGGGCTCGCCGCGTTGAAAGGGCCGAAGCATGGCGGCGCAGGCGTCTTGGCCTCACAACTCGTCAAGACGCTGGTCGACCGCGACGTCGAGCCGATGGTGCGCGAGCGCGTCGCGCTCGGCGAGCGTTTCGCCGGCTTCGGCCATGGCGTCTACAAGCGCGGCGACCCCCGGGCGCAATCGCTGCTCAACGCCCTATCGCGCGCCGGCGCGCCGCGCAAATTCACCCGCGAGGTGCCGGAGCGCATCGCGGAAGCGACCGGCGAATTCGTCAACATCGACTATGCGCTCGCCGTCCTCGTGCACGCGCTGCGGCTGCCCGCCGGCAGCGAGCTCGCGCTGTTCGCGATGGCCCGCAGCGTCGGCTGGATCGCCCATGCCAGCGAGCAATTGCAGTTCGGCAAGTTGATCCGGCCGAGAGCGAGGTATGTCGGACCGGCGCCGGGACGGAGGGCGGGGAGTTCGTGATCGCTCCCGCTTGCGGCCCGGTTCACGGCGGCAGCAGGAGCGCTTAATTGCTTTCCGTCGCGTCCACCTCCGGGCACGCTTGCAGCACCTTCGATCTTCTCGGGAGCCATTTGTGTCGCAAGCCGCCGCCCTAACTCGCCGCCGCCGCCCCCTTCGCACCTCGGCCGAACTGAGCTCGGCGATCGCGACGGCATATGAGCGCATCGAACGTGACCAACACCGCAATTGCTGGATCTATGTGAGGCCCATGGAAGAGGCGCTGGCGGAGGTCGAGGCTCTCGCACGGCGAGGCGCACAAGGCGAATTGCTGCCTTTGCTCGGTGTGCCTTTCGGCGTGAAGGACAACATCGACGTGGAGGGCATGCCGACCTCGGCGGCCTGTCCGTCCTTCACCTATGTTGCGGAGCGATCGGCCCGGTGCGTCGAGCGCCTCGCCGCGGCCGGCGCAATCTGTCTCGGCAAGACCAATCTGGATCAATTCGCAACCGGGCTGTCCGGCGCCCGGTCACCTCACGGTGCCTGCCCAAGTGCGGCCGATGATCGCTATGTCTCGGGCGGATCGAGCTCGGGCTCGGCCGTCGCCGTGGCGGCCGGTCACGTTGCCTTTTCACTTGGCACCGACACTGGCGGCTCAGGCCGGGTGCCGGCAGGTTTCAACGGCATCATCGGAATCAAGCCGACGGTCGGACTTGTCTCGTCCCGCGGGCTGGTTCCGAACTGCCCCACCCTCGATTGTCCGTCGATCTTCTGCAATTCCGTCACCGAGGGCAAATTGTTGCTGGAGCTCATCGAGGGCTTCGACGAAGAGGATCCCTACAGCCGCGAAGCGCGCGGCCCGTCATCCGCTGTCCCCAACGAATTCCGCTTCGGGCGCATTTCCGCCCGTCAGCTCAATTCATTCGGGTTGCCCGAATGCGACGCGCTTTACGAACAGGCTTGCGAGGGGCTGGTGGGACTGGGAGGCGAGGCCCTCGAGATCGACTTCACGCCTTTCGCCGAGGCCGGCGAAATGCTCTTCTCGGGGCCGTGGATCGCCGAACGCTACGCAGCGGTCAGCAAGCTTTTTGACATCGATCATGGTGATCTGCTGGAGGTTACGCGCAAAGTCCTGCATTCTGCAGCGCAATTTTCAGCGGCCGACGCATTCGCGGCGCAACATCGTCTCCTGAAGTTGCGGCGCCAGGTCCAGCTCCTCTTCAAGCGGATCGACGTCCTGGTCGTGCCGACTGCGCCGCGTCCTTTCATCATTGCGGAAATGCTGAAAGACCCCATCGCGCTCAATACGCGTCTTGGTCACTACTCCTATTCCGTCAATCTTCTGGATCTGTGTGCGGTGGCGCTTCCCAATGCGACGCTCACCAGCGGCATGCCGATGGGCGTCACCCTGCTGGCACCCGCATGGCACGACCACGCTCTCCTGGACTTCGCCTCGCGATGGCAGCGGGACGATGGCGGCGCTCTGTTCGGGCTGAACGTCTATTCGCGTACCTTCAGCTAAAGCATGACGAGATGAGGCTTGATCGCGGCAACGAGGCCAGTGCACTCCCTCTCCCGCTTGCGGGAGAGGGTTGGGGAGAGGGTGCTTCGGCAATCGAGAACCCCCGTTTGGACAGAGCCCTCACCCGGCGCTTCGCCATAGCCGAGGCTTTGCCTCGGCGTCTTTTGAGATGACGGCCGCCGGAGGCGGCCTACGCCTCTCCCGCAAGCGGGAGAGGTGAACGACCGCCGCGGCAATCATTCAATCTAAAACCATTCTGCTTTAGACGATTTCGAGGTCGAGCGCGCGCAAATTCAGAATGACGATCAGGCCCCTGTCGTAGCGGATGATGCCTCTCGCCTGCATGCGAGAGAGCTGTACCGTCACCCATTGTCGCGTCGCTCCGATCAGGTTGGCGAGATCGCCATGGGTGAAAGGAATGCCGAGCACGATCTCGCGGCCGTGCTGCGAGCCATAGATATTCGAGAGAAAGATCAAAAGACGCTGCAACCGCTCGGTCACCGATCGTGTGCCGAGCATTTGCGCCATGGCCGAGTAGCACCTTGCCTTGAAGGCCAGCGCATCCAGCAGCGCCACCGCGATGGTCGCCGACTGAAGCGCAAGCTCGCGCAGCGTGGGGCCAGGCAAAAACAGGAGCCGGCTGCGCTCGATGGCAACTGAAGACCACATATGCGCTCCGGAGCCGAAGAGGTCGGGCCCGCCGACGAAATTGCCGCCGAACCAGTAGGCGAGCGTCACCTCACGCCCCGAAGGTGCTGCGTAATAGCTGCGGATCCGGCCGGATTCGATCAGATATATGCCGTTCTGCGTGTCTCCCTGGCGCCAGATATGCTTGCCGGTATCCAGAACCTCGGGGCGACCGATTGCCAGCACACGATGCCGGTCGGCCTGGCTCAGATGGTCGAGCAAGCCTGGCAGCGATCTGACCAAAGCGTCCGACTCCGCCAGCATGATCCCCGCTGTCGTCTTGAGAGTTGCCGCTGACATCTGCCCGCTCCCTCGTAGCTGGGGCAGATCCATTCAAGAGCTATGCCAGCCTTCGCAACGGCCAAATTGGAGCGAGCCCATCGCGCTTTAGGTCACCGCTTCCATTTGCTCGAACGCCTTGCGGCCTTCGGTCCGGATCAGGTCAAGGCAATCCCGCTTGAGCGCGAGATAGGCGGGGTCGGTCAGAATAGCGCTGGAGCGCGGGCGCGGCAGGTCCACGGAAAGATCCCGCAGGATGCGGCCCGGCCCGGCGCTCATGATCAGCACGCGATCCGACAGGAGAATGGCTTCGTCAATGTCATGGGTGACAAAAACGATCGTGGCGTTGATCCGGTCGCGCAGTTCGAGCAGGTTATCCTGCATCACGGCCCGGGTCTGCGCGTCCAAAGCACCGAAGGGTTCGTCCATGAGCAGCACACGCGGCTGGTTCGCGAGGGCGCGAGCAATCGCCACCCGCTGCTGCATGCCGCCTGAAAGCGTATGCGGATAGGCGCTCGCGAATTTTGTCAGCCCGATCATGTCGATCAGGTCGTCGGCGATTCGAAGCGCCTCCGTTTTCGACTTGCCGAGCGCGCGCGGTCCGTGAGCGATGTTACGCCGCACCGATTTCCAGGGGAACAGATGCGGTTGCTGGAAGACCATCCCGATATCCGGTCGAGGTGCCAGCATCGGCTTGCCGGCCACCGTGACCTCGCCTTCGAACGGCCGCTCGAGGCCCGCCATCGCGTTCAAGAGCGTAGACTTGCCGCAGCCCGACGGACCAACCAGCGAGACGAACTCACCCGGCATCACGGCCAGGGACACCCGGTCCACCGCAATGACCTCGCCGCGCGGCACATCGAACACGATGCTCAAATCCTCGACCCGGATGATCGCTTCCGGCACTGCCGATGAAGGCTCCGGCACAGCGTCCACGAGCCGGAGCGGTGAGGTCGGGCGAAGCGGGTTGTGCATCATCGCCACCATACGGCGCGCTCGGCAATGGCCGCGAAGGAACGATCGGCGACGAAGGAGAGCAGTCCGAGTGCCGCCAGCCCTCCCATGACCTGTCCGGTCTGCATGTTCTGTTGCGCAATCTCGATCCGGTAGACGATGCCGGCGAACGCGCCTGCCAGCTCGGCGGCGACAAGCGTGTAAAAGGAGATGCTGACGGCGGTGCGCAGGCCGACAACGATGTAGGGAAGCGCCCCGAGCAGGATGATTTCCGAAAGCATCTGCCGACGCGGCGTGCCGAGCATCAGCGCGGCGCGAATGAGGCCGCGATCGACCTTCTGAACGCCGATATGGGTCGCGAGCCATACGGTGAAGAACACGCCCCAGACGACCAGAAAGAGTTTGCCGGCCTCCGACAAGCCAAACCAGAGGATCACGATCGGCACGAAGGCGATCGGGGGGATCGGGCGAAGGATATGAAACAACGGCGAGAGCAGGCTCGAGAGTAGCCGGAACCGGCCCGTCAGCACGCCGAGCATGATCCCGCCCGTCGTCCCGATCAGAAAACCCACGGTGACGCGGAACAGGCTCGCTGAAAGGTCGCCGAAAAACTGGCCGCTGTGGATCCAGTCAAGGACGGCGACAGCGACCGTCGACGGCGGCGGGAAGAGCACCGCGTTGACGATCCGCGAGCGCGCGATCAATTCCCATACGCCGACGAAAGCCGGCACGGAGAGCGCGCCGACAAGCACGCTCAGGCGTCCGGCCATCGTCGCACGGTTGTGCCCGCCGGTGCTCATGGATTGGCCGACAGTGTCACACGCGCGGGATCAAGCGCCTTCAGCGGCGCCGCCGCAATGACCTTCGAGAAATCAGGCATCCCCGCCCCCGGCGGGTGATTGCCGGTCTCTAGCCGCCAGGCCGCGTGCGTCTTCAGCGTCTCGAGCAGCTTGTCGTCGAGGCGCACGTGATAGACGTAATCCGACCAGATCGGCGCCAGCTCGTCGCGCTTCATGCCGGTTGCGGTGGCAACAATGTCGATCGCTTCGTCCGGATGGGCCTTCACCCAGCCTTCCGCTTCAATGAGAGCCGCCAGGAATTTGCTGACGATTGCCGGGTTTGCCTCCAGATAGGGCCGCGTCACGACGATGTTGAAGGTCTCCGAGTAGAGACCCCTGGTATCGAGCAGGACGGCCCCCTCGCCGAGCGCCTTCTTTGCATTGGCCAGGTGCGGCTCCCAGGTGTCGAACGCCTCGATGCTCCCGGCCGCCAGTGCGGGAAGCATCTCCTGGGGGCGAAGGTTGACGAGCGTGACGTCCTTGGCGGTCAATCCCGCCGCCTTCAGCAAAGCAGAGGTATAGACCTCGCTCCCCGTGCCGGCTGTGAAGCCGATGCGTTTGCCGCGCAGATCCGCTTTGGTCCTGATCGCGGCGGACGCGGCCGTCATCGTCTTCAGATCCGAGTACTCCATGCCGGCGACGAAGGCGATCGGCTGCTGGGCCATTGCGGCCGCCGTGACCGGGGCTTCGGCCGTGGTCGCGATATCCGCTCCTCCTCCCATCACCGTGTCGAGGCACTGCTTTCCGCTGGTGAAATTCGAGACCGAGATATCGAGTCCCTGCTTGCCGAACAGGCCGTTCGCCTTGGCGACAATCGCGAGGGCCGAGATCGGTGCGAGGTTCTGCGCAAGCCGTGCCTTAAGGACCTCTTCGGCTTTGGCCTGGGAAGCCGGATTCAAGATGCCCGCACAGGCCGAGATCGCAAACGAGACCATGCGAAGAGCTGTTTTCGCGCGCATGCAACCACCTCCGGTCATGTCGGCGGCCGCAACGGCCAGCCTGTGATTGGAGGGTCATCCGAAGCCAATGCGCCGTGAAGCAATTAATCGACAACGTGTCCCGCTGACGAACATTTGCGCATCGCGGATCCGTAGCGGATCGCAATTTGAGCAAGGGAGAGCTCTGTTTGCCCGCCTCTTGTGCGTGCTGGCCGGCCTGCGGTCCTCATCCAACGCCGGCTATTCGGCTGTCGTGCTTGAGAGGAGCAAGGTCGAGGCCGCGACCGGACGCCGGGCGTCGCGCCATCAGGCCCGTGGTTTGGCTTCCGCGACCGCGCTGCCGTGCCGGCGGCGGATGGTCCAGATCGCAAGGCCGACTACGATCGCAACCCCCACCACGGTCAAAATCCAGATGTGCTTGCCCACATGTCCATGATGATGCAGCCCGGCATATTCGTGCAGCGCCGAGATCGCCAGCACGCCCGGCAGCACATGCGCCGGCGCCCAGAGCAGGATCGCGGGAACGTTCACCGCGTAGAATTTCGCCGGCGCCATGCCCAGCGCGCCGGCGGTAACAGGCACGAAGGCGCGGATCGGCGGCACGAAGCGGGCGAAGAACACGGCCCAGGTGCCGAAGCGGTTGAAGAAGCTTTCGCTCTCCGCGACCACGCGCGGATAATTGGTCAGTGGCCAGGTGTTGAGGATCTCGCGCTGCTGCCGGTGCCCGATCCAATAGGCCGATCCGTCACCCAGCACCGCGCCCAGCGCCGCCGCCAGGAGCACCCATGGCAGCTGCAGCTCGCCGCCCGGCACCAGGGCGCTCAGCGCCAGGATGATGGTCGAGCCGGGGATCACCGATCCCACCACCGGCACGGCTTCGAGCAGCGCCGCCAGGAACAGGATCAGATAGGCCAGCCACGCATGGGCCGAGACGAAGGAGATGAGGGGATCGAGGAAGGACGTCACGTCGTCTCTGTGGCGGGCTGGCGTGCGGGGCTTTGGACCTTACATAGATAAGGAGAGCCGGCGAAAGTGCCATTCGCGTAGGCTGGGCCGTTCCCCAGGTGCGAAATGCGGGCGTGATTCGCAAGGCAGCCCTCCAAAATCTGCGTTCCTTGCCTATCTAAATGAAAAGACAATGGAACTTTGATTGGAGGGCGGGCTTCTGCCCGCCACTTGTCTCTGATAGGTTGTTTTCCAGCACCCAGCCGCAGCCAACGTGCGAATAACTGGTTTCGGGACCGCCCGGGACCTCGGAGGATTGATGACGACCGCCGCCCTGTCCAAAGTTGAGGAAGTTTCCGGTCAGCCCGACATGAAAGTGTCGGTGCGCCAGGTGTTCGGGATCGACAGCGATCTCGAAGTCCCGGCCTATTCCGAAGTCGATCCTCATGTGCCCGAAGTGGATTCCGATTACCGCTTCGACCGCGCCACCACGCTCGCCATTCTCGCCGGCTTCGCCAAGAACCGCCGCGTGATGGTGACCGGCTATCACGGCACCGGCAAATCCACCCATATCGAGCAGGTCGCCGCCCGCCTGAACTGGCCCTGCGTGCGCGTCAACCTCGACAGCCACATCAGCCGCATCGACCTCGTCGGCAAGGACTCCATCGTGGTCCGCGACGGCAAGCAGGTCACCGAATTCCGTGACGGCATCCTGCCCTGGGCGCTGCAGAACAACGTCGCGCTGGTGTTCGACGAATACGATGCCGGCCGCCCCGACGTGATGTTCGTGATCCAGCGCGTGCTGGAAGTCTCCGGACGCCTGACGCTCCTGGACCAGAACAAGGTGATCAAGCCGCACCCGGCGTTCCGCCTGTTCGCGACCGCCAACACGGTCGGCCTCGGCGACACCTCGGGCCTCTATCACGGCACCCAGCAGATCAACCAGGGCCAGATGGACCGCTGGTCGATCGTCACCACGCTGAACTATCTCAGCCATGACGAGGAAGTGGAGATCGTGCTGGCCAAGGCCAAGCATTATCGCAGCCAGGAGGGTCGCGACATCGTCAACAAGATGGTGCGCCTCGCCGACCTCACCCGCAACGCCTTCGCCAATGGCGACCTGTCGACGGTGATGAGCCCGCGCACGGTGATCACCTGGGCGGAGAACTCCGACATCTTCGGCGATATCGGCTTTGCGTTCCGCGTCACCTTCCTCAACAAGTGCGACGAGCTCGAACGTCCCCTGGTCGCCGAGTTCTACCAGCGCTGCTTCAATGCGGAGCTGCCGGAATCGGCGGTGAACGTCGCGCTGAGCTGAGCTTTGAGATGTCGTCCCGGCCTTCCGGGACGACGGACAGGGTGAGATGACCACCTCCAACTCCAAATTCCGCAGCAACAAGGAAGCGCCGACCGAGCCGTTCAAGCGCTCGGTCGCCTCCTGCCTCAAGGCGATCGCGAAATCGCCCGAGCTCGACGTCTCCTTCGCCGCCGAGCGCCCGGGCCTTGCGCCGGGCAAGGCGCGGCTGCCCGAGCCGGCGCGCAAGATGACCAAGCGTGATGCCGCGATCGTGCGCGGCCACGCCGATTCCATCGCGCTCAAGCTCGCCTGTCACGATCCCAAGGTTCATCGCAAGCTGATGCCCGGCAATCCGCAGGCGCGCGGCGTGTTCGAGGCGGTGGAGCAGGCTCGCGTCGAGGCGATCGGCGCGCGCCGCATGGCCGGCGTTGCCAAAAACCTCACCGCGATGCTCGACGACCATTTCCATCGCGGCAAGTTCGACGAGATCACCGACCGTGCCGACGCGCCGCTGGCGGACGCGCTGGCGATGCTGGTGCGCGAGCGCCTGACCGGCATGGCGCCGCCGACGGCGGCGAAGAAGATGGTCGACCTCTGGCGTCCCATCCTCGAAGACAAGATCGGCAGGCGGCTCGACCGGCTCGACGGCGTGCTCGAGGACCAGACCCGGTTCGGCGACGCCGTGCACGATCTGTTGTCGGCGCTCGAGCTCGGCGACGAGCGCAACGCCGACAGCGAGGACAATGACGAGAACGACGAGAACCAGGACGGCGACAACGATCAGTCCGGCGCCGAAGGCTCGCCCGATTCCGACGCCGCGCAGGAGATGAGCGCCGACCAGGCGCAGGCAACAAGCGAGGAGATGAGCGAGAGCGCGATGGAAAGCGCGCAGGCCTCGACCTCGGATACGTTCGACGACGGCGAGCTCGGCGACGACGAGACGCCGGGCGAGGCGACGCGTCCGAACGCGCATGGCAGGAACGAGCCGCGCGGGCCGGAATATCACGCCTTCGCGCCCAAGTTCGACGAGGTCATCGCGGCCGAGGATCTCTGCGATCATGACGAGCTGGAGCGGCTGCGCGCCTATCTCGACAAGCAGCTCGCGCATCTGCAAGGCATCGTCGCGCGCCTCGCCAACCGGCTGCAGCGCCGCCTGATGGCGCAGCAGAACCGCGCCTGGGAGTTCGACCTCGAAGAGGGCATCCTCGATCCCGCGCGCCTGTCGCGCGTCGTCACCGATCCCTATCACCCGCTGTCCTTCATGCACGAGAAGGAGGCGACGTTCCGCGACACCGTGGTGACGCTGCTGCTCGACAATTCCGGCTCGATGCGCGGCCGCCCGATCACGGTCGCCGCGACCTGCGCCGACATTTTGGCACGCACGCTGGAGCGTTGCGGCGTCAAGGTGGAAATTCTCGGCTTCACCACGCGCGCCTGGAAGGGCGGGCAATCGCGCGAGGCGTGGCTTGCCGCCGGCAAGCCGGCCAATCCCGGCCGCCTCAACGATCTCCGCCACATCATCTACAAGTCGGCGGATGCCCCCTGGCGCCGTGCGCGAAAAAATCTCGGCCTGATGATGCGCGAGGGCCTGCTCAAGGAGAACATCGACGGCGAGGCGCTGGACTGGGCGCACAAGCGCCTCTTGGGCCGGCCCGAGCAGCGCAAGATCCTGATGATGATCTCGGACGGCGCGCCGGTCGACGATTCCACGCTGTCGGTCAATCCCGGCAACTATCTCGAGCGGCACCTGCGCCACATCATCGAGGAGATCGAGACCCGCTCGCCGGTCGAGCTGATCGCGATCGGCATCGGCCATGACGTCACGCGCTACTACCGCCGCGCGGTGACGATCGTGGACGCCGAGGAGCTCGGCGGCGCCATCACCGAAAAGCTCGCCGAGCTGTTCAGCGAGACCAACACCGCACCAACACAAGCGGCCGGTCGCCCGCGACGCAAATTGCATTCGTGAGCACGCTTTCATCCCGCCGCAGCTTTCTTGGGCACGCAGCGGCGGGATTCTCCACTCTCGCGCTCTCCCGCCTCGCGCAGGCGCAAGCGGCGACCGAGCCACGCGAGCTCCAGGTCGAGCACGCCGTCGCCGCGCCTCGCAGCGTCGAGGTCAACGCGCGTCCGATTCCCAATTTCGAACCGCGCGACCGCACGCGCACGCGCTTCGGCTCGCTGGAATATCGCAGCGGCCTGGTGTTGACCTCGTCCTATCGCGGCTTCGGCGGCCTGTCCGGCATCCGCTTCCTCGACGGCAAGGGTGAGCGCTTCGTCGCGATCTCCGACCAGGGCGGCTGGTTCACCGGCAGCATCCGTTATTCCGGCCGCGACATGGTCGGGCTCGCTGACGTCGAGGCCGCGCCGCTGCTCGGCGCCGAAGGGCGGCCGATCACGGACAAGCACCTCTGGTGGGATTCGGAATCGATCGCGCGCGACGGCAACCTCGTCTATGTCGGGCTCGAGCGCGTCAACCAGATCCTGCGCTACGATTTTGCCAAGGGCGGCACCCGCGCCCGCGGCGAGGTGATCAGTGTCCCGCCGGCCTTGCGCAAGCTGCCCTCCAACAAGGGGCTGGAGGCGATGGTGGTCGTGCCGAAAGGCAAAGACCAGAACTTGCCGCTCGCGGGCACGCTGATCGCGTTCTCCGAGCGCGGGCTCGATGCCGACGGCAACCTCCTCGCCTTCCTGATCGGCGGTCCCGCGCCCGGCCAATTCAGCGTGCGCCGCACCGAGAAATACGACATCAGCGATGCCGTGCTGCTGCCCTCCGGCGAGCTCTTGATCCTCGAACGCAAATTCTCCTGGTTCACCGGCGTCAACATCCGCATCCGGTCGATCCCCCTCAAATCCATCGCGCCGGGTGCGCTGGTCGACGGCCCCGCGCTGTTCGCCGCCGATCTCGGCCACGAGATCGACAACATGGAAGGCATCGACGCCCACGTCACCGCCGACGGCGAGACCGTGCTGACGCTGGTGTCGGACGACAATTTCTCGATGCTGCAGCGGACCTTGCTGCTGCAATTCACGCTGGCGGAGTAGGGCAGTCGCTCTCCCCGTCATTGCGAGCGCAGCGAAGCAATCCAGAATCTTTCCG
This sequence comes from Bradyrhizobium sp. WSM1743, assembly GCF_000473065.1. Lineage (GTDB taxonomy): Bacteria > Pseudomonadota > Alphaproteobacteria > Rhizobiales > Xanthobacteraceae > Bradyrhizobium. The sequence continues at coordinate 92,375 of NZ_AXAZ01000023.1, read as the reverse complement.
CGGAGGCAGACTGGATTGCTTCGCTGCGCTCGCAATGACGATGGGGAGGCTGGCTCGCCTCACACCGCCATTGCGGAAATGCACGCCGAGGCGACCCGCTATTCCCCCGCGCGCCTAGCAATCCGCGCGTCGCTCACTACACTCCCTGCATTGCCCCTCCATCTCCCGGAACTCCCCGCATGAGCACCCTGTTTAACCCGATCAAGCTGCGCGGCCTGACCTTGAAGAACCGCGTCGTGGTGTCGCCGATGTGCCAATATTCGGCCGAGGACGGCGTCGCCACCGACTGGCACTTTACCCACATCAACAATCTCAGCCTGTCGGGCGCTGCGATGTTCTGCATCGAGGCGACGCATGTCGAGGCGATCGGCCGCATCACGCCGGGCTGCCTCGGGCTCTACAGCGATGCCTGCGAAGCCGCGCTGAAGCAGATCCTCAGCTCCGTGCGCAAGCATTCCTCCGCGGCGGTCGCGATGCAGCTCGCGCATGCCGGCCGCAAAGGCTCGAGCGCGCGGCCCTGGGACGGCGGCCAGCTGATTCCGGAAGGGCAGGGCGGCTGGCAGACGGTGGCGCCGTCAGCGGTGCCGCACAAGGAAGGCGAGGCCGCGCCGCTGGCGCTGGATGCGGCAGGCCTGAAGCGCATCCGCGAGGCCTTCGTCGACTGCACCAAACGCGCCGCGCGGCTCGGCATCGACGCCATCGAGGTGCATGGCGCGCACGGCTATCTCCTGCATCAATTCCTGTCGCCGATCTCCAACCGGCGCACCGACGAATACGGCGGGTCCTTGCAGAACCGCATGCGCTTTCCGCTCGAAGTGTTCGACGCGGTGCGCGCCGCGTTCCCCGCTGACAAGCCGGTCGGTATGAGGGTGTCATCGACCGATTGGGTCGAGGGCGGCTGGGATCTGGCGCAGACGATCGAATTCGCGAGAGCGCTGAAAGCCCGCGGCGTCGACTGGATCGATGCCTCCTCCGGCGGCGTCTCGCCGCTGCAGAAGATCCCGCTCGGCCCCGGCTATCAGGTGCAGTTCGCGGAGACCATCCGCCGCGAGACCGGATTGCCCACCATCGCCGTCGGCCTGATCACGGACGCTGGGCATGCCGAGGAGATCGTGGCATCCGGCAAGGCCGACATGGTCGCGCTCGCCCGCGGCATGCTCTACGACCCGCGCTGGGCCTGGCACGCCGCCGCCGCGCTCGGCGGCGAGGTCGAAGCGCCCCCGCAATATTGGCGCTCGCAGCCCTCGACGCAAAAGGCGCTGTTCGGCAAGACCACGTTCGGCGCGAGGTGATTTCTTCGGGACTTAGTTTGGCGCGACAGCGGCCCTCCAATCTCCGCTATCGTCCCGGACAAGCGTCGGCGCAGATCCGGGACCTCCGCGCGCGCTTGCGCTCGTCGCCATACCGCGTGATCTATCGATCGTGGAAGGTAAGCGTAGCGACGAGTCTTCACCAAACGCCTCCCTTGGCTATGGGTCCCGGATCGGCGCGCGCTTTGAGGCGCGCTTGTCCGGGACGACAGCGTTTATGTGGCGCGACCACCGGTCCAGCCGCCTCACGCATCCGTAAACCACCTCGCCTTCCACCCACCGCAAAACTGGCCTAACCTCCGTTGCTCAACGCCTCACGGAGGCCGGCCATGCGTTTTGGTATCCGCAAAACTGCCCATGTGTTCGAGCGCGTGGCTCTTGCGATGGCGGGGGCGGCGTGTGGCCTGTTCGTCGGCGCCTATGTGGGATCTGCGATCCCCACGCTCACCACGCAGGGATTCCTGCTGCTGATGATGGCCTTGGGCGCGGTCGGCTTCTATCTCGGCATCGACACGCCGCAAATGCCTTTCGACGACGCGCACAGCGAGATCGACGCCGCGGAATTTCTCAGTTCAGCCGGCACGCTCTGCGCCACGCTGACTGCGCTCGCCTCCGTCGCCGTGATCGTGCTCCGGCTCGATCCGCACCTGGCCTGGACCTGGCTCGTCTTCGCCGGCTGGATCGCCGGCGTCGCCATGCAGATCGTCGCCGGCACCAAGGCCAGGATGCGGACGTAGCCTTCTCTTACCCTCCCCTGGAGGGGGAGGGTCGATCGCGCGCAGCGCGAGCGGGGTGGGGTGATCTCTCCACACAGGCACCGCTTCGGTGGAGAGACTGTCACCCCACCCCGTCACGCAATCTCGCTTTGCTCGATCGCGTGCCGACCCACGGGCGAGCTACGCTCGTCCCGGACCCCTCCAGGGGAGGGTAAGCAACCAGCCCACAATATCCCTAAAACACCACGCCCACCCGCGTGCCGCGCTTCCACGCAATCCGGCAGCGCTTCCTGGTGTTGACGTGCAGCAGCTCGAAGCGATCGGGAATCTTCACCTGGCCGCCGAGATCGACGCAGGCCCCGCCGGGCGAATAGTCGATCAGCGTGCACGGGATCACCGGCGCGCGCGGGTCGGTGATGATCTTGGCCTGCCGCGACACCAGCCCTGCGGGCTTCACGCGGACATACTTTCGCGGATGCATTGGCACGTCTCCTCCAATTCCGCAGGTATCGCGGCGGGTGGTTTGTCCCAATGATGGAAAAGAGAAGATGCGATCAGACTAAGGTTGGCTGGAGAATTTTAATGAAAAGTGTCGGCAAATAAAGAAAGCGGCGGTAGCGGGATCCCACCCTCCCCTGGAGGAGGTCCGGGACGAGCGTAGCTCGCCCGTGGTCGATCGCGCGCAGCGCGAGCGGGGTGGGGTGATCTCTCCACACGGGCAGCGCAGCCGTGGAGAGACCGTCACCCCACCCCGTCTCACATGTCGCTCCGCTCCATGTGAGCCGACCCTCCCCCTCCAGGGGAGGGTGGCAGCGAGTCCTCCGCCGCCTCCGCCTGCTGCGGCCCCACCGGCATCGGCACAGTCACGAAATCCTTCGGCAGATTCACCGGCCGATACCCCGGCTCCACCGCCATTCGCTTCAACACGCTCTCATGCACATGCGCGCCTTCGGGGATGACGCGCGGCTCGCTGTCGGGGATGTAGAAGCCGAGCACCACCTTCCGCTCCGGCCATTCCTTGTACTTTGCGCTCTTCGGCACGTACTCCAGCACGCGCCAGGCCGTATTCATCGAATTGTGCAACTCGCCCGTCTTCCCGGTAAAGGCGGGCTCCACGTATTTGAACGGCGAGTTCTTGCGCTGGATGCCCCAGGCGAGCTGGTTCACCGTGCGCGGGTTGAATTTCAGCCCGGCCTTCTCGGCTTCGTCGATCATCCAGAGCAGCGGATATTTGGACTGCCCGCTTTCGGCTTCCGCATAGCCGCCGCCGACGTCGCAATGCACGCCGGCGAACCACACCTGCAAGACATCCTGCGGCACCTTCTTCTCGTCGGGCACATAGCGGTTGCTCCAGAACTCCTGCGGCTCCCAGTACTGCTTCAGGCGGAACATGCAGCGCCGCTCGTCGATCGCGATCGCCTGCCGGAAGATTTTTACGCTGGGATTGCGCAGCGTGAAGGCGAGCTCCTCCAGGCTGAACAGGAAGAAGAAATTGTCGCGTCGCGGCACGATCACGCTCGCCACCGTGTCCCAGACGCCGATGAAGTGGATGGTCGGCCAGCGCGTCGAGGTGATGCGCGCGAATTGCGCTGCGAGGTCGAATTCGTTCTTCGGCAGCGGCCCGCTCTCGTCGATCGCGATGTCCTTGAGGTCCTCGATATCGTTGCCGCGCCCGGTGCCGGAATATTGCTTGTAGGCAATGAGGCCGCTTCCTGCGAGGTTCGCCTGCTCCGGCGAGATCAGCCCAATTTTGTGGATCAACCCCGCCAGCACGCGAACCGTGTAGGCCCCGCGCGAAAAACCGAACAGGTAAATCTTGTCGCCCGGCGCATAATGCTGAACCAGGAAGCAGTAGGCCGAGAGCACGTTGTCATCGAGCCCATAGCCGGTGGCGAGCCCCAGCACCAGGTTGACGTTGGCCTTGAGCCGGTGCCACGTCGTCGGCTCCGTCACCGTGCCGACGCCGGGATCGTAAAACACCAGCTGCCGCGGCTGCGTCTTGTCCGTCTTGCGCAGGCAGCGATAGAGCTTCAGGACGTTGGAGATGTTCTCCGAGATCTCGTTGCCGGTGCCGTCACAGCAGATGACGAGGTTCTTGCCGGCGGGCTTGTGGTCGGTGTTGGCTGCGGACTCCATGGGATGCGCCTCCGGGTGATGCTACCGGGGCGAGTATAGCGGAAATGGACGGCAGCTAGGAGACGAAGGCGACGTCGCCGGCATGGTGCCCCATCTATCATCTGTTGACATTAACAACTTGTTAACCATGCCGTCGCCTAATGTTGACGAGTGGGGGATCACCATGTCGGCCCATGTGACGCGACCGAAGTTGATGCCTGTTTCGGCCGACCCAGCCTTCCGTTTGCTTGCCAGGCTGGCGGTTCGCGCCAAGGCCGTCCTGCAGACCAAAACGGCTGTCGTACGGAGCAAAGCCATGTTTGGAAAGGACGACTTAGTGGACAATCTCAGCCGCGATCTCGATCGCGCGCGCGGAAGACGCGATGCACTCGCATCAGAAGCCACGACCCTGACGGCTCAGATCGCCGAAATTGAAGCCCGCCTTTCGGAGGAGAAGAAAAGACGGGAGCGTGAGCGCGTTTTGGTTGAAATCGAAGCGATAAAGGCGCGAATCAAGCAAGCCGCCGGTGCCTTTGCACCCGTCGTCGATGGTCTTTCCAAGGCGATCGAGTCGGCTGCGGCAGTCGTGCCCGAGGCGCGCGAGCTCAACAGTTTCCTGGTGTCGGTGGCGACCGAAATCGACAGCGTGCTCGATCCCCTGTTGCGCGAACTCGATCAGCGCGCCGATGCGGTGCGAGCAGGACAGGCAGTGCTGGACCTGCCGAGTCCGGCCAATGAAGCGCCGCCCATCGAGCTGCCGAAAGACACCAACGAGCGCCTGCTTCGCTTCCCGGCGTGGTTGTCCCGTGACAAGGAGGCGGACAAGCAGGAAACCGCAGAGAGCCCGCGGAGCACGGCCGCGTGAATTCGCTGCGTTGTGCAGCTCGGGAAGCTCGTCTTAAGTTTCCACAGCGTCATGGCCGGGCTTGACCCGGCCATCCACGTCTTTCTTGCTTAGTTGGAACAAAGACGTGGATGCCCGGCACAAGGCCGGGCATGACGGGCTTCGCGGGCTACATCTTGAGTCAGACGGCTCCCGCCGCCGCTCAGTTGGCGGCGCGGCGCAGGAAGGCCGGGATATCGAGAACGGCATCATCCGGCGCGTTGCGCGCAGCCGCGCGGCCGTAAGGATCGAGCGGCCGGTCGGCCGCCTGGCGTGCATAATCCAGACCCGGCCTTGCCGGTGGCCCCACGGGGTGGTGCGGCTGCGGGCGGAGTGGCGGGCTTTCCACTTGCGGAAGGGAAGCACTGCGCTCAATCCGATCGGCGATGCGGCGGCCGTCGTTGCGCAGCCTGCCGGCGAGCTGCGTGAGCGCGGTTTCGACCGGTTGCGCCTGCGGCGCCGGGTCGAGATTGTCGATTCCGGTCGCTACCACCGAGACGCGGACGATGCCGTCGAGTCTGTCGTCAAAGGATGCGCCGACGATGATGTTGGCGTCCGGGTCGGCCTCGTCGCGAATGCGGGTCGCGGCTTCGTCGACCTCGTACAGCATGAGATCCTTGCCGCCGGTGATGGAGATGATGAGGCCACTGGCGCGCTTGATCGAGGGATTCTCGATCAATGGATTGGAGATCGCCGCAACAGCGGCGGCAAGCACGCGCTTCTCGCCGGACGCCTCGCCCCGTCCCATCATGGCCTTGCCCTTCTCCTTCATGACGGAGAGGACGTCGGCAAAATCGAGGTTGATCAGCCCTTCCTTGACAATGAGATCGCTGATGCAGGCCACGCCCGAATAGAGCACCTGGTCGGCAAGGGCGAAGGCATCGGCGAATGTGGTCTTCTCGCTGGCCACCCGGAACAGGTTCTGGTTCGGGATGATCAAGAGGGTGTCGACCGTCTTCAGCAGCTCATCGATGCCCGCTTCGGCAAAGCGCATGCGGCGCTGGCCCTCGAAGTAGAACGGCTTGGTGACCACGCCGATCGTGAGAATGCCGAGCTCGCGCGCGGTCCTGGCGACGACGGGTGCAGCCCCGGTGCCGGTGCCGCCGCCCATGCCGGCCGTCACGAACACCATGTGTGCGCCGGTCAATTGATCGCGGATCGTATCGATCGCCTCTTCGGCTGCGGCGCGTCCCAATTCCGGCTGCGAGCCGGCGCCGAGGCCCGCGGTCACCTTGGTGCCGAGCTGGATCAGGCGCTTCGCCTTCGACATGGCCAGCGCCTGCGCGTCGGTATTGGCGACCACGAACTCGACTCCTTGCAGCCCGGCCGTGATCATGTTGTTGACCGCATTGCCGCCGGCGCCGCCCACCCCGAACACGACGATGCGGGCCTTCATTTCCTGGATATCGGTGATGGCAGTCATGCTTACCTCGTGATTGATCCGGCAAGCCGGGGATGGAGATGAGTCTCGAGTGCTACCTGCATGCCGCGCGGTCTGCTTCCACGATCGCGGCGGCCAGGTGTCCCAGTCGACGCGCGGCGTGTGCCGCGATCGCGCCGCCCGCCCGGCGACCGGTCCGCAGAACCGCGACTTCGTCTTCCAGTCGTGCCGCCCACGCATTGGCTGCCGCCGTCTCTGCGGCCGCCTGCATCAGCTCGACGGCGAGGCGATCGGCACGTTCGCGCTCGCGCTCGAAATCGGCCCTTGTGCTGGCTACCAACATCTCGAGCCGCGCGACCTCCGCCTTGAAGGCCTCCATCTTGACGGCCTCGATCTTTGCCAGGGAGGCATCGATCGGGTCGGCCCGGCGGCCGCGTCGTGGGCGGGGCGTGTAGCGGAGCTCGGAGAAATCAAGGCTCACCAGGGCCTTGCCGTCCGTCGACCGCGAACGCGGCAACCCGCGGCGTCTCGCCAGCGAACGCGCGGCCTCTCGGGAGATATCGAGGCGGGCACTGAGATCAGCATACGTCAACAACTCAACGCACATCGGCGCTTCTCCTGGAGCGAACCGGGAAGGCATTTCGAGCTAGTGATGGCTGGACGATTGCAGCAGGCTAGGCTGCGTTGGTTAATGGAGGGTTAACGCGCACGGCGCCCCGTTTACGAATGCCGTCACCGCGCCGATCCCGGGATCGAAAGACACCATCTGCCGCGCCGGCGTCCGGTCCGGCTCGCGCAGGCAGCGACAGAGCTTCAGGACGTTGGAGATGTTCTCCGAGATCTCCTTGCCGGTGGCGTCACAGCAGATGAGAGGTTTTTGCCGGTGGGTTTGTGGTCGGTGTTGGCTGCGGACTCCATGGGATGCGCCTCCGGGTGATGCTACCGGGGCGAGTATAGCGGAGATACTGAAAGAAGCGAGGTTACGCTGAGGAAGCATCTACGGCTAAGAATCAGTCCCGACGGATTGCAACTCTTCGATCGATGATGGGTCAGGTTCGTCAGAGTTTGGCGACGCCAAGAGTTCTGCCGTCTCGACTTCGGGCAGCATTTCGACTGAGCGTAGCTTGCGGTCAATCGCACGTTTCCGAGTCGAAACTTTATCGATGGTGTTCGAAGCCTCTTGCAGCTTCTTTTGCACGCTATCGATGATTGTGCCGTACTTGTTGAATTCGGTCTTTACGGCACCAAGAATTTGCCAAACCTCGCTAGATCGCTTTTGAATGGCGAGAGTCTTGAAACCCATGCGCAAGCTATTCAAAAGAGCAAGCAGGGTTGTCGGTCCGGTTACGAGTATTCGATTCTCGCGCTGAAGATAGTCTGAAAGGCCCGGCCTTCTGATGACCTCAGCGTATAAGCCTTCAGTGGGCAAAAACAATATCCCAAAGTCGGTGCTGAAGGGCGGATGTATATACTTGGTTGCGATGTCGTTTGCCGCATGTCTGATCCGTGTCTCCAATGCTTTACCGGCCAAATCGACCACTTCCACGTCGCCCCGCTCCGAAGCATCAATTAGCCGTTCATAATCTTCGGTCGGAAATTTCGCATCGATTGGCAACCAAAGCGGGCCGCCTTCGCCCCCTGGGAGTTTGATTGAAAATTCGACCCGTTGATTACTCGCGGGTCTTATTTCGACGTTCTTTTCATATTGATCGGGCGCCATTGCCTGCTCAAGGATGCTAGCTAGCGTAACCTCTCCCCAAGTGCCTCTGGCTCTTACATTTGTCATCATGCGCTTGAGGTCACCGACGCCAGTGGCCAAGCTCTGCATCTCTCCCAAGCCACGGAAGACTTGCTCAAGCTGATCGCTGACCTGCTTGAAGCTATTGTTGAGCCGCTGCTCCAAAGTGTCGTGAAGCTTTTCATCGACAGTCGCCCGCATCTGTTCAAGCTTCGCGGCATTGTCGTTTCGAATTGCTTCAAGGCGGGCCTCCACGGTAGCGCGAACTCCTTCTTGCGCCTTTTCAAGTCTTTCAGTGAGCGATGACAGGGTGTCATTTACATTGCCCAGACGTTCACTCTGCAACTGGCTAGATTGAGCGAACGAGTCATTTACGCTCGCCCCAAGCCGATGAAAGCTGTTGCTGAGTTCATCTTTCAAAATTCGGGCCGTGTCCGCGTGCCCCGTCAAGTTCTGATCGAGCTTTTGTTCGATTATGCCTCGTAGATTGTCTCGGTTTGCGACCGCCTCCGATCTCATCTTCTCGATATCGGCGTCCAATTTGGATGCGATGCCGTCAGCCCGTGTCTCAATCGATAGAATTCCGCTATCGAGTCGAGATGAAAACTCTTTGATCTGCTCGTTGATGCCCCGTCCAAGGCTGCCGAAGCCGACAATGATCGCTTCTTGAAATTTAGCTAGCAGATTTGCGAGTTCTTCCCTTACGCCTCGTGATTGATCTTCAGTTGCCCGCCGAAGCAGTTCGGTTTCGTCGCGAAGCAATTTGCCTAACGACACCAACGAAAATTCATGAGCCAATCGACGATTGGATAGATAAGCCAAAAGCGAGAAAACGGCGCCGACGAGACTGGTTCCGCACGACGCTAACAGTAGAAAGTGACTCAGATCCATGTGCCCCCCGAAAGAAAAAACTAACGCGCGACTTCTATCCAATTCTCTCTGTCACGCTTTCCAACGCAGATGCGTCCGATAATCGTGTTGGTTGAAATATCGTACAGTGCGCCGACTTGATAGACGCGGAAACCAAACATCGCTTTTGATTTTGACGACGTTGCTAAGAGCCGATTGTCCGGCGACATCACCGCGGCTTCTACTTGATACTTTCCTCCGTTCTTAACTGACGTGAGTTGGCCGGCAATCTCAGGCCATCTTTCAACTGCATCTGTATTTCGACGAATGCCAATGAGTATTTCGACTAGAGCCTTGAGCCGATAAGGTGCTTGTGGCGTCAGGAATTCGAAGTGGATGGAGAGTCCCGTTAGGTCGCAAGTACGAATATCATCAGGGTGGGCAGCGCGGCCGCTCCACGCGCACGTTTGACGTTCTGAGGGTGCGCAAAACGTTCCGGTTGATGATCGTTGAGCTATTTGCTCCAAGAGCCTGCGACCGGACAGGCTGCTACTCACGAAGTAGCGCTTCAGTGCTCGTTTGCCGGTTAACGAACACGCCTCGAGACCGATTGGCAGAACCATTTTGCCGGTTAGTTCGCATCTTTCAAGAATTCCAGCTCTAACACGATGACCAGTGATCTCGCACCTTTCTGCTTCGTCTAGGGCTATGGGACGTCGCGTCTCATGACAAAAGATGAACTCTTGCTTATGCCCCGTCCTTTCCGAAACCGATGACTGCATCGCTTCGTCCGACCTGAATTCTTTACCCGAGATTTCGCTGGCAGCGAGTTCGTCGATCAGAACGTCAGACTTGGTGAAGGCGCACGTTCGGAAATGCTCGGCCTCGGCCTTCTTGCCGCTCACTGCTGAGGTCTTGAGAAACTCGGCCGAGACCAGCTTTCCGGTCACAGCTGATAACTCGGCCTCCTCACGGAGAATGCGCTTGCCGCTATGTCCACATAAAATTGTGAATTCCGGAAGGGCGAGACGGCCAGTAATTTCTGATTTTCTAAGAAGATGACGGAGCGCGTAGGCGCCGGTCACGTCGCATCTAGCCAGGCACTGGTCAGGGACAGACTTGCCAGATTTAGAGCACAGGCCGAGTTCGGGTGCTCGAATAAGCGATTTGTCGTATGGTCGAATGACAATGAGGCTCTCGTATTCATCCTCTGAGTCAATGGTGTACCTTACCTTTACGCCGATCTCTCTATGCAGTCTTCCGTCCAGTCCAACGAGCGTCATTTCCACTCGAGGTGTGAACTCGTCTTCCAGTTTCTTGCGCTTACGCACATCGGACGCACGTGCGGTCTCATGTTCCCGGCGCTCTAGATAGAAGCGCGAGAACTCGGAAATGCCGTCATCGGACAGCGCCGCTCTTTGAAGTCTGTCGATATCGATGCCAAGAGATTGAGGTTTGTCGAATGCTTTTGGAATTGGATTGACCGCCGACTTGCTCCGATCGGTCCGGTGATCTTGGTTGTTGCAGTCGACGCCCACAAGGCGTTCGTAGCTGTCATGAGCCACGGTGGCTCGAACGCGCAGGAGAGCTGATCCATCGAACAATCGGATGCCATCAGTCACTTCTGAGGACGAATAATGTCCACCGAATTGAGTAACCCAGGTTTGTGCGACCTCTCGCGTCGCTCGGGTTGGATCCGGGTCGAGGTCGTCTACTTCATGCAATCCGCTCGCAACTACGCGATTCACAAGGCGTTCAAAGGCGGGCGTCCCCGGCGCGTATAGTGTGGTTCGTTTGGCTGTATCGGCGGGGTCCGCGAATCTGATGTACTCGCGTCCTCCATTCTCCTCAGCGCAAAGAAGTCCATTGGGCTCCTCAGTGAGTTGGACTTTGAGGAGTTTTAGCGCCGCTGCCGTGAACTCGCGAGCATCTAGCGACCGTTCATTTTTGGGGAGTGTTGGAGTGCGTGGACCGTCATATTCGGCTTCCTCCATCCCTCCGAGCATGGAGTTAATGTTTGCCTCCTCGCGTTCGAGCTCTAGCTTGGCATCCTCAATGCTTTTCTCGGCGAGCTTGGTGGCTTTTTCGACGTCTTTTCCTGCCAACGCGGCCAGCACAAGATCCAAGATTTTGTCTTCGAACCCTGAACCACCATCTTCGTCTCCATCGGCGACGTCCGCTCCTTGCAGAAGAGCCTCGACGTCGCCGACGGCATGAGATGCCATTTGAAGTTTTTCCATCAATCTACCGACGATGTAATCTTCAAAGGTGCCTTTTAGAGTGACATTGTAGATGCTCACAAATGCATGCGTCGATGCGAGGCGCTGCACGCGACCGATTCGCTGTTCGACAATCATCGGATTCCAAGGCAGGTCGTAATTGACCAACACATTCGCGTCTGAAGGTTGACGCCTTCGGAGCCCGCTTCTGTGGATACAATGACTCGATAGCGCGGGGGCGTCTCACGGAAGAGCTTAATGGTCTCCTGATTCCGCTCCCCTGAGTCACCATTGATGACGCCGACTTTCAGCCCGTGGCCTTCAAGGAAGTTCTGGATTGTAGTTTGCGTTTCTCGTCGGATCGTGAATACGACGAGTCTCCAACCTTCGGGGTTCTCCTGCTTGAGTTTTTGTATGAGTTTGTCGAGACCGAGAAGCTTTGCTGTTAGTGGCATTTCGGCCACGATGCCCTTAACTGTCGCGGCAAGGTCAGCCGGAGCAGTTCCGTTCCGGGCCATATTGTCCAACTGTGCCGATAGCGCCTCGGGGCTGCTCGTCAACGCCTGTAGGATCGAGATTTGAGTAAGCCGATTGAGCTTTTGAATTGGCTTTGCGATCGCTCTGATAAGCTGAAGTTCTGCCGCGGTAGGATCTACCTCGTGTCGCAAAACCTTTCTTTCGGGGAAGTAAAGCTTGGCATCGCCTCGGCGTACGCGGGACATGTAGCCGTAGACGATTGATCGAAATTCGTCCCTGGCTTCTTCTTTTAACTGACGTGCTCCGTCCCGGGGATCCGCAACAAATTTGCGGATGAACATGCCTTCGCTGCCGAAGGGGTTGTCATGCCCACGAGCGATGGTCAGCAGGTCAACGAGGGAGTACAGGTCCCATAGTCGATTCTGGATTGGTGTGGCAGTCAGCATCAGGACGTAGGGAAATCTTCGTTGCTCTAGCGCCTTGCGAAAGCGCTTCGCGACCTGTGGAGTGTTAGGGACACCGTAAAGATTTCTGAGCTTGTGCGCTTCATCCAAGACGAGCATTTGGAAGCGGTCTTCCGGAAGCTTTTCGAGATACAATCGAGCTGAGTTGTATGTCGTGATTACCGCACCGACTTCCTCAGGTTCAGCCGTAAGTAGGTCTCTCCCAAAAGCAACAATTCCGGGAATATCGAATTTGGCCTCCAGTTCTTCCTTCCATTGCTGGGCGAGAATTTTTGGGCAAACGATCAAGACTTTGGACAGTCTAGATCGAACGACAAGTTCGCTGATGATCAGGCCTGCACTGATCGTCTTTCCAAGGCCAACGTCGTCCGCCAGCAAGGTCACTGGAAGACGACGGCAAAATGTGATGAGGTTGGTTACTTGGTGATGGTACGGAGTAAGACGATCGCTCCATCTCGGAGTCGACTTAAAGTCTTCCGCCCGGTCAATAACAATGGGATCGGTCAGATCCCATTCGAGACCTGCTCGGTAAATTCGATATTCTTCGGGCTCTTTGCTCCGGCTAAGTATCTTCGACTTAAATTCAGTGGCGACGTCCATCCTCCCGCCCCAGCCTGAGAGGTCTCAACCGCAGGATGCTCGGTTCTACCCTTGCGGGCAAGTACACTTTCGTCACTGCGCTACTGACCTACCGTCTCACCACAAACAAAAACGGCCGGATCTTCCGATCCGGCCGCTACTCAAACTCTACTGGCTAAGCCTACGCCACGCGACGCAACTTAGCCCCCGCCCAATTTCCGAAAATCTCAGCTCGCCTGCTTCGCAGGCTGGGTGTCGCCGACCTTCTTCTGAATGGCGCGCTTCAGCTCGACCGCGCGCGGGGAGAGCGCATCGGCGTTGGCCTTGAGCAGGAAGGCATCGAGGCCGCCATTGTGGTCAACGCTCTTGACCGCGTTGGTGGAGACGCGCAGGCGCACGTTGCGGCCGAGGGCTTCCGAGATGAACGTCACGTTGACGAGGTTCGGCAGGAAGCGGCGCTTGGTCTTGATGTTGGAGTGGCTGACCTTGTGGCCGACGAGGGGGCCCTTGGCCGTCAGTTCGCAGCGGCGAGACATGGCAAAATTCCTTATCCTGAACCCCCAACGATCTGCGGCCGCCATTTTGGGCGCCACGGGGGCAAATTCTTTCGTCCTTGCAGGGAGCGGGCGGACGTATAGGGGGGAAGGGGCCTTGCGTCAAGTTTTTGGGCGGGGATTCGTGGCCCGCGCTATGCCCCACGCGAGGTGTCATCGCCCGGCTTGACCGGGCGATCCAGTACGCCGCGGCAGCGCGGCTGACCAGAGGGCCGCGGCGTACTGGATGCCCCGGTCCCGGCTCCGCCAAGGCTACGCCGAGGCCCACAGGGGTGCTCGGCCCGCCGAAGCTTCAGCGAAGGCGGCAAGCCGGGGCATGACAGCGGAGATTGGGAGGGGGATGGGAGCCCGCGGCTACCGCCCGATCACAAAAACGGCAATGTTTGTCGCGCCTTACCATCACATAAAGGGCGTATTCGCCGCCGAGATATCCGGTGGAGTTCCCAGGGCTCAGACGCCCCCACACATTGTTTGCCGCGGTTTTTGGCTTAAGTAACAGCGCATCGCGCCCCGATTGGATTGTTTCGTGCTGACAACGCCCCTTTTTGCCCGTCTGCGCCTGGCCGGCTGGCTGGCTGCCTTGTGCATGCTGGCCCTGGCGTGGGGCGTGGCGCCGGCCGCGGCGCAAGGCAAGCTCGAGGCGCAATATGAGGCCTCGCTATCAGGCATTCCCGTCGGCAGGGGCGCCTGGAACATCGATATCCAGGACGACGTGTTCTCGGCCGCGGCCTCCGGCGGCACCACGGGGCTTTTGAAGTCGTTCACGGGCGGGTCGGGCACCGGCGCGAGCCAGGGGCGCGTCGTCAACGGCGCGCTGGTTGCGACCGGCTATCAGGCCTCCACTACCACCCAGAAGAAGACCGAAGAGATCCGCATCACCCTCGACAAGGGCAATGTGAAGGATTTTGCCATCCTGCCGGAGCCGCCGGTCGATCCTGACCGCATCGTCGTCACTGACGCGCATCGCCGCGGCGTCTGGGACCCGATGACGGCTTCGCTCCTGCGCGTGCCCGGCACCGGCGATCCGGTTTCGCCGGAGGCCTGCCACAACGCAGCTCCCGTGTTCGACGGCCGCATGCGCTACGACCTCAAGCTCGATTTCAAGCGCATGGAGAGTGTGAAGGCGGAGAAAGGGTACAAGGGCCCGGTCGTGGTCTGCGCGCTCTATTTCGTGCCTGTGGCGGGCTACATCCCCGACCGCCCCGTGATCAAATACCTCGCCGCCCAGCGCAATATCGAGATCGCCTTCGCGCCGGTGGCCGGCACGCGCATCCTGGTCCCGTTCTGGCTGAAAGTGCCGACGCCGCTCGGGCCGGCCATGCTGGAAGCCACGAGCTTCATCACTTCGCCCCAGCCGCCAAGGGTGGCGAAGACGCAGTAGCGCTCTTAACCCTCCCCTGGAGGGGAAGGGTCGATCGCGCGCAGCGCGAGCGGGGTGGGGTGATCCCTCCACACGAACAGTGTCCGTGGGAGAGATCACCCCACCCCGTCTCACATTCCGCTTCGCTTCATGTGAGCCGACCCACGGGCGAGCTACGCTCGTCCCGGACCCCTCCAGGGGAGGGTGAAGAGATCATGCAATATCAATCACTTACCTACTGTGCATGGGGTTGTTTTCGGAGTTTTTGTTTGGGCAGGGTCCGCAGCCGGGGAATCCATTTGACTCTGCCCCGATTCTGATTCGACTCCGCGCCATCCCCAGCTTTAACGAACCCGGTCGCTTGTGCGGCCGCGCAAAACTCCATCTAGTGCGCAACCAATACGAGTCCCGCGACATGTTGCGTGAACGGAACAGGACTCGTCAGGGAGTCAGCGATTCGGCCGCGATTCGTTCTAGAGTCGTTCCGAAGCTTAAAGCGAACGGGAAAAGCGTCGCAAAGTGAGACAGTTGCGCGGGATTTGGGGAGAGCGTGCCGCACTCTCCGCTGTCATGCCCCGGCTTGACCGGGNCATCCAGTACGCCGCGGCCTCTCGGCTCTGCCACAATCGCCGCGGCGTACTGGATCGCCCGGTCAAGCCGGGCGATGACAGCAGCGGGTGCGGTTACAGCCCAGCGTTCGGAGACATCACGGACGCCCAGCCCCCTCGCCGCCTCATCCAGCACTGACATTCGCCCAAATCGCCACTACCTAATCCCGAGACATGGCTTTTTCCTCCTCCCCCTTCGCCTCCGAGCGCGCACTTTCCGATCGAGTGCCTGGCGCGGGCGTCACTGCGGTGCTCGGGCCGACCAACACCGGCAAGACCCATCTCGCCATCGAGCGGATGCTCGCGCATCCCTCGGGGATGATCGGCCTGCCGCTGCGCCTGCTCGCGCGCGAGGTCTACAACAAGATCGCCGACCGGGCGGGCGCCAACAGCGTCGCACTCGTCACCGGCGAGGAGAAGATCAAGCCGAAGAATCCGCGCTACTGGGTGTCGACCGTCGAGGCGATGCCGCGCGACATCGACGTCTCCTTCCTCGCCGTCGATGAGGTCCAGATCGCCGCCGATCTCGAGCGCGGCCACGTCTTCACCGATCGCATTCTCAACCGCCGCGGCCGCGACGAGACGTTGCTGCTGGGCGCTGCGACCATGCGGCCGATCATCGAGCGGCTGCTCCCGGGCGTCTCCATGATCACGCGGCCGCGGCTGTCGAGCCTCGAATTCGCCGGCGACCGCAAGATCACGCGCCAGCCGCGCCGCACCGCCATCGTCGCGTTCTCGGCCGATGAAGTCTACGCCATCGCCGAGCTGATCCGCCGCCAGCACGGCGGCGCCGCGGTGGTGCTGGGCTCGCTCTCGCCCCGCACACGCAACGCGCAGGTGGCGATGTTCCAGAACGGCGATGTCGATTATCTCGTCGCCACCGATGCCGTCGGCATGGGCCTCAATCTCGACGTCGACCACGTCGCCTTCGCCTCCGACCGCAAGTTCGATGGCTACCAGTTCCGCCGCCTCACCCCGGCCGAATTCGCGCAAGTAGCCGGCCGCGCCGGCCGCGCCACCCGCAACGGCACCTTCGGCACCACCGGCCGCTGCGCGCCGTTCGAGCCCGAGCTCGTCAACGCGCTGCAGAACCACACCTTCGATGCCGTGAAGGTGCTGCAATGGCGCAACGCCAAGCTGGATTTCTCCTCACTCGGCGCGCTGCAGGTGTCGCTGAACCTCGCCCCCGGCCACGAGACGCTGACGCGCGCGCCGATCGCCGAGGACATGCGCGTGCTCGACCACGCCGCCCGCGACGGCGAGGTGCGCGATATCGCGCATGGCAAGGCGGCGGTGGAGCGGCTCTGGGACGCCTGCCAGGTGCCGGACTACCGAAAACTGTCGCCGGCCGCCCATGCCGAGCTGGTGACGACGCTGTACGGCTTCCTGATGCGGAAGGGCTGCATTCCCGATTCCTGGTTCGAGGCCCAGGTTACCCAGGCCGACCGCATCGACGGCGATATCGACACGCTGTCGGCCCGAATCGCCCAGATCCGCACCTGGACCTTCGTCGCCAACCGCCCGGACTGGCTGAGAGACCCCGAACGCTGGCAGGGAATCACGCGGGAGGTCGAAAATAAATTATCGGATGCGCTCCATGAACGCTTGACTGAGCGTTTCGTTGATCGCCGGACCAGTGTATTGATGCGCCGCCTGCGGGAGAACACGAGCTTGAATACTGAAATCGGCAAGACCGGCGAAGTCATCGTCGAAGGCCATGTCATCGGCCGCCTCGACGGCTTCACCTTTGCACCGGATGCGGCGGAAGCAGGCTCCGATGCGAAAGCCTTGCAGGCTGCAGCGCAAGCGGTGCTCGCCGGCGAGATCAACGCGCGCGCCGAGAAGCTGGGCAATGCGCCGGACGAGCAGTTCGTGCTGACCTCCGAAGGCATCATCCGCTGGACCGGCGATGCCGTGGCGCGGCTGTCTGCCGCAGACGACGCGCTGCATCCGCGCATCCGCATCATCTCCGACGAGCGCCTGACCGGCGCCCCCCGCGACAAGGTGCAGGCGCGGCTCGAGCTCTGGCTCAAGACCCATATCGAGAAGCTGCTCGGGCCGATGTTCGAGCTGTCCAAGGCCGAGGACGTCGCCGGCATCGCCCGCGGCATCGCCTATCAGCTGGTCGAGGCGCTCGGCGTGCTCGAGCGTCCGAAGATCGCCAGCGAGCTGAAGGATCTCGACCAGCCCTCGCGTGCCGTGTTGCGGAAATACGGCGTCCGCTTCGGCGCCTATCACATCTATTTCCCCGGCCTGCTCAAGCCCGCCGCGCGTGCGCTCGCCGCGCTGCTCTGGGCGCTGAAGCAGGACAATGTCGATCTCTCAGCGCTGTCGGGCGCGCAGCATCTGGCATCGTCGGGGCGCACCTCGTTCCCCGTCGACAAGCAGCTGCCGCGCGATGCCTATCGCGTGCTCGGCTACAAGCAGGCTGGCGAGCGCGCCGTGCGCGTCGATATCCTGGAGCGGCTGGCCGATCTGATCCGTCCGGCGCTGGCGTGGCGTGAGAACTCGCCCGGCGAAAAGCCCGCCGGCGCGTTCGACGGCCGCAGCTTCGTCGTCACGCAGGCGATGACCTCGCTCACGGGATCAGCCGGCGAAGACTTTGCCTCCGTGCTGCGCGCGCTCGGCTATCGCATGGAGAAGCGTCCGCCGTTGCCGCAAAAGCCCGTGGTCGCCGAGACGGTTCCGGCCGAGACGCCGCCCGCCGAGGGCAGCGCGGAGAACTCGACCGAGACCGCGGCGGAGGCCGTTGCCGGCCTGCCGGTGGAGGCGACTGCATCGACCGAAGCCGCGGCCGAATCCGTCACGGTCGAAGACGCGCCCGGCATGGAGCCGCACGACGAGCCCGCCCAACAGGAGGCTCATGAGGAGCCGGCGCTCGAAGCCTCTCCAGAAGCGCCCGTCACACCTGAAGATGCCCCCGGCATCGCGCCGCCCGCAGAAGCGGCGTCCACTGAGGCTGCCGGCCTCGAAGCTGCTGCTGCCGAGACCGCCGCAACGGAAGCTGCCGCATCGCCCGACGCTGCCGCGCCTGAGGCTGCGGCCGCGCCCGCCGAGCCCGAGCTCGTCGAGGTCTGGCGTCCGGCCGGGCGTCACGAGGATCGCAAGCCGCGTCACGAGCGCCATCGCCACCAGCGTCACCACCATCAGCCGCGACCGCAGGCGGGTGCCGAGGCTGGCGCTGCACCCGGTGCGGCGAGCGCCGCGTCCGGCGAAGCTGCTGAAGGCGCGAAGCCGGGCCATCGTCACGGCGGGCATCGCAAAGATTTCCGCAAGGGCCGCGAAGAAGGCGGCGACCGCCGCGAGCAGCGCAGCGACAACAACCGCCGCTTCGAAGGCAAGGATCGTGATCGTGGCAAGGGCAAGCCCGGCGATCGCGACGGCGGCCGCGAGCATCGTGGCCGCGACCGCGACAAGGGCCGCGATCGTCGCGATCGCGAGTCCGGTCCCTCGCTGCGTCCCTACGCTTCGAGCGCGAATCCGCGCGAGCGCGATCGTCCGATCGATCCGAACTCGCCTTTCGCCAAGCTCGCCGCGCTGAAAGAGCAGCTGGGGCGGAAGGAGTAATCCCACGACGACGGAACGGCAGCGCCTCGACAAATGGCTGTGGCACGCGCGGGTGGTGAAGGCGCGCACCTCCGCGGCCGAGCTCGTCGTCACAGGCCATGTCCGCCTCAACGGCGCGCGCGAGACCTCGCCAGGGCATGCCATCAAGATCGGCGACGTGCTCACCATCGCGCTCGACCGCACGGTGCGCGTCCTCAAGGTGACGGGCTTCAACGAACGCCGCGGCGATGCCGCCTCGGCACGAGTGCTCTACGAAGAGCTCGGGACGCGCAATTAATTGCGCTTCCTATTCATTTCTTGGTCGATCAAACACACAAAGCCGTCATGATCGGGCCTTCCCGACCTTGCGGCGCCGGGCCATCCGCGCTAGGCAAGCCGCGACTCTTAAAAGAGCTTTTCGGAGCGTTGGATGACTTACGTCGTCACTGAAAACTGCATCAAGTGCAAGTACACCGACTGCGTCGAGGTCTGCCCGGTCGACTGCTTCTACGAGGGTGACAACATGCTCGTCATCCACCCCGACGAGTGCATCGATTGCGGTGTGTGCGAGCCGGAATGCCCCGCCGACGCCATCAAGCCGGACACGGAACCCGGCCTCGAAAAGTGGCTCCAGGTCAACGCCGACTACGCCAAGAGCTGGCCCAACATCACCCAGAAGAAAGAATCACCCGCCGATGCCAAGGAATTCGACGGCATGGAGGGCAAGTTCGAGAAATATTTTTCTCCGAACCCGGGTTCTGGGGACTAAATCGCGCCCAAACTTAACCCTAATAGCGGCGTTGCCGGCGAAAACCAGCCCTCAAGACCCCTAAATCATTGATTTTTGCGGGAAATGTGCTATATTGGGCACATTAAGCCGAACCCGTCAGCCCCGTTGGCCCCTCTGGGTTCCCGTGAAACCAAATGTCGAACAGGGGCGTGGCAGTTTCCGCGCGCAGGCTGTGTCACAGAAAACGCGTAAAAAGAGTACTTCAGCGAGGGCTTCCCATAAGGAGGCCAAAAAAGTCGCCGCGGCCAGCCGTAGCGCATCCAAGGGTCGGACCGCGACGAAAGCGCCGGCTGCAAAGTCCTCGAAGAACAAAAGAAGCGCAATGCCTAACAAGACTGCCAAACCGGCCGCGAAAGCGACCGCTGCCAAGCCTGCTGCTGCCAAGCCTGTGACTGCCAAGCCCGTGACTGCCAAGGCCCCCGCTGCCAAGCCCGCGACGAAGGCCCCTGTTGCTGCTGCGCCTTCCAAGGCTCCCGCCGCCGCCAAGCCGGCCGCCAAGCCCGCTGCTGCGCCGAAGGTCGAGGAAAAGAAGGTCGTGACCCAGCGTCAGGGCTTCAAGGCCAACGAATTCGTCGTCTATCCCGCGCACGGCGTCGGACAGATCCTGGCCATCGAGGAGCAGGAGATCGCCGGTGCGAAGCTCGAGCTGTTCGTCATCAACTTCATCAAGGATAAGATGACGCTGCGCGTTCCGACCGCCAAGGTCGCCAATGTCGGCATGCGCAAGCTCTCCGATCCGGCGCTGGTCAAGAAGGCGCTGGAGACGCTCAAGGGCCGTGCGCGCGTCAAGCGCACCATGTGGTCGCGCCGCGCCCAGGAATACGAAGCGAAGATCAATTCGGGCGACATCGTCGCGATCGCCGAAGTCGTGCGCGACCTCTATCGCTCGGAGTCGCAGCCGGAGCAGTCGTATTCGGAACGCCAGCTCTATGAAGCGGCGCTCGACCGTCTCTCCCGTGAGATCGCAGTGGTGCAGCACTCGACCGAGACCGAAGCGGTCAAGGAGATCGAGGCCCAGCTCGCCAAGAGCCCGCGCCGCGCCAGCGCCAAGGCGGAAGCCGCCGACGGCGAAGCCGACACGGATGCCGAGGGCGATACCGACGATACCGATGGCGACGACACCACCGTCGCCGACGAGGCCGCGTAAGCGCCACGTCGCGTCGATCGCAACAGATCAAAAGCCCGGCCATTCGGCCGGGCTTTTTGTTTGATGGACGTCGCTTCGCAAGGTCAGCGAAAGCGTAGCCCAATGCCTCCTTCTCCGTTCAGAAAACGGGAGGACGGGCTGCTCTCACCCAATTCGCCTTCACGTCGACACCCATCGCGCAAGACAACGCGATGCCAGTGACCGCCTCGCGCGTGACCAACTCTGCTGCAGGAATTGCTGAGGTCGAGGCGCATTTCACTTTGCGGTGACGGAGAACGCTGCGAGTTCCGCAAACGCTTAGGTTGTGCTATGGCCTGTAACGCTACGGGGCCAAACCTAGTGGGGCAAAATCTAGGAGGTGCTACCCATGACAGGAAAACTGCTCGTCGCTCTCGCGATCGTTACTCTCTCGGCTTCTGCCGCCTCGGCAGCGCATCACCGTCATCACCACGCGGTGAACGCAAACGCCGCCACTTCCGCATCTCCGCCTCCAATGGGGTGGATGGGCGGTACGAACAGCGGCGATCACGGCATGTACCTGCAGAATCTCCACGACTCCGGCTACAACCCGAAGAATGACCGCGACGCCAACGGGAACGTGGCGGCGCAATAATAGTGCGAGCCACCCTCGATCGTCGTGTTGTTAGTGATGTCGTCTGCTGACGCTCGGACAGCGAGGGCGGAAGCGTAGGCCGCAATTGCACTCCCTCCGGGATCGCACGTGGCGGACTGCGTCTTCCGCTCACGCAGTTGGGCGGAGGATCGCGACCGGCTGGCCAGCGAAAACATCCTACTTCACCGGCCGCTTCTCGAGCTTCCGTGCCAGCGTCCGCCGGTGCATGCCCAGCCGTCGCGCCGCCTCCGAGATGTTGAACTCCGTCTCGATCAGGGTCTGGTGGATGCGCTCCCATTCCAGCGTCTTGATCGAGGTCGGCCGGGCATCGAGCGCGACCTCAGCGTTGCCTTCGGCCTTGTGAAAGGCGGCCTCGATGTCGTCGGTGTTCGATGGCTTTGCCAGATAGTGGCAGGCGCCGAGCTTGATCGCTTCGACGGCGGTGGAGATGCTGGCAAAGCCGGTCAGCACCACGATCAGCATGTCGGGATCGTGCGTGTGCAAGAGCTCGACACAGGCGAGGCCCGAGGCGCCGCCGAGCTTGAGATCGACCACGGCGTGGCCGAAGCTGCGCTCCTCCAGGACTTGGCGCACCTCCTCGATCGAGGCGGCGAGCACGACCTCGTAGCCGCGGCGCTCGAACGAGCGCTTCAGCGTGCGGGCGAAGCCGGCGTCGTCCTCGACGACGATGAGTGAACGGTCAGGCGTCAAAATTCCCTCCGATCGCAAGCGTTGCGAGCGGCAGCGTCAGGCGCACCGTGGCGCCGCGCTTCCTGTGGTTCTCGGCGGTCACGCTGCCACCCAGCTTGCGTACGACGTTCACCACCAGGAACAGGCCGAGCCCGCCGCCGGCGCGGCCCTTGCTCGACTGGTAGGGCTTGCCGAGCTGCGCCAGCATCTCCGGCGCAAAGCCGGGGCCGCGGTCGGAGATCGACAGCACGAGATTGTCGCCTTCGCGCTCGGCCATCAGCTCGACCCAGTCGCGCGAGACCTCATAGGCATTGTCGAGCACGTTGAAGATCACCTGCTTCAGCGCAACGTCGGAGACGATCGCGACGTCCTCGCCGAAGGTGTTGACGAAGTAGAGCGTGCGGGCCGAGCGCGCGTTGCGCCATTCGTCGACCAGCGCGGTGACGAAAGCCGTCACCGTCGTCGGCGAGGAGCCTTCGCCGCGCGCTTCGCCGGCCGACACCAGGATACCTGTGACGATCGACTTGCAGCGCTGCAGCGAGGTCTCCATCTCCGCGAGGTCCTCGGCCAGCTCCTGGTCGGCGGCGAGATCCGGCATGCGGCGCCAGTCGCTGAGGATCACCGAGAGCGAAGCGAGCGGTGTGCCGAGCTCATGTGCGGCGCCGGAGGCGAGCAGGCCCATGCGCACGATGTGGTCCTGCTCGGCGGCATGCTGGCGCAGCGCTGCCAGATGCGCGTCGCGCTCGCGCAAATTCCTGTTGATGCGGGTGACGAACACGACCAGCAATACGGCGTTGAGCACGAAGCCCAGGAGCATGCCGGCAATCGTGAGACTGTAGGTCTCGCTCAGCGGGTTCGGCGGCAGGTCGAGCGGCCGGTAGGCCAATGTCAGCCAGACGAAGCTCGCGCAGGTCAGCGCCACCAGCGACCACGTTGAGCGCGCATCGAGCAGCACCGCGCCGAGCGTCACCTGGAGCAGGAACAGCGAGGTGAAGGGATTGGTGGCGCCGCCGGAGAGATAGAGCTGCGCGGTCAGCGCGGCGACGTCCAGCATCAAGGCGACCAGGAGCTCGTTGTTGGTGATCGCGGCGCGATGGCGCACCCATACCAGGCTGGAGACGTTGAGCAGCACCAGCGCGCCGATCACCGCGCCCATCCGTTCCAGCGGCAGGGGAATCCCGAGGCCGAAATGCACGGCACCGATGGTAACGATCTGGCCGACCACCGCGGTCCAGCGCAGCTGGATCAGCAGCGCCATGTTCTTGCGGTTGGTCTCGTCGTCGGTCGGAGCCGGGCCGATCAGCTCGCTGCGCGCGTCCGCCTGCGATTGCAGCGTGACGGGCCCGCCGCCATGGGCAAGTGTTTGGGGAAGCGTCTTCCCGTCGTCAGGTCGGCTCGACGATCGTTCCAGCATCTGATCCCGTCCTGCGGGCGGCGGCATCCGAGCCGCCAGCCGGTTCCTGGACGAAGCGCCTGCGGCGGAACAGCCCGCCGCCGAAGGTGACGAAAAACCTGCCGGCCAGCATGAAAGCCAGGGCAAACCACGTCAGCGCGTAGATCAGGTGGTTATTGGGAAAGCGGATCACGGTCAATCCGCCGATCGGACCGCCGGCGATTTGTGATCCGGCGTCGGCGTCCACGAAGAAGGGCGCGACGTCATGAAGGCCGCGTGCCGTCGTGATGGCGGCGACGTCCCGCGAGTACCAGCGGTTGTGCTGGGGCACGTTGTTCCGGAGAAAACCGCCCTTCGGCTCCGTCACGCGGAGCAGGCCGGTGATCTCGACCTGACCGTCGGGATTGCCGTCCCTGCGCGTCGACACGTCGCGCCGCTCGGACGGCACGAAGCCGCGGTTGATCAGCACCAGTGTGCCGTCATCACGCTTGAGCGGCGTCAGCACCCAATAGCCCGGGCCCTCCTCGGTGACGGCCTGAACCAGCGTCTCGCGGTCATGCAGGAAACGGCCGCTGACGCTGACGTGCCTGTATTCGTCATTTGCGGCGCTGATGGTGGGCCACGAAGCGGGCGAGGGGATCGGTTGGGCCGGAGCGTGGACGCGCTGCTCGACGCGGTCGATCAGCGCCAGCTTCCAGGCGCGGCGCTCGATCTGCCAGACGCCGAGCGCGATCAGAAGTCCAAGGGCGATGAGCGAGAGGACCGTGAGCCACAAGGCGGGGGCGCGCACAGCCTCGCTGTGCGTCCCTCCTGTCTTGCTCATCACGGTCCGAATCTTGCTCACTCTAGAGTCTTGCTCACTTCATTCCCGTCATCTGGTGGACCGGCATCATGTTGCTGTTGAGGTGGCTCATCACCCACAGCGAACCGGACAGTGCGATCACAACCATCACGATGGTGAAGATCAGCGCCATCATGCTCCAGCCGTTCTCGGACGTCGTGTTCATGTGCAGGAAATAGATCATGTGCACGACGATCTGCACGATCGCGAACGCCATGATCACCAGCGCGGTGACCTGCTTGCTCGGCAGCGTACCGCTCATCACCAGCCAGAACGGGATCGCGGTGAGCACCACCGAGAGCACGAAACCGAGCATGTAGCTCGAGAACGTGCCGTGGGCGTGGCCGTCGCCGTGGTGATGATCGTGCGCGCCGGCTGCGTGGGTATCGGTGCTCATCGCAGAACTCCCAGGAGATAGACGAAGGTGAAGACGCCGATCCAGACCACGTCGAGGAAATGCCAGAACATCGACAGGCACATCAGGCGGCGGCGATTGGCCTCGATCAGGCCGAATTTTTGGACCTGCACCATCAGCGTCACCAGCCAGATCAGGCCGCAACTGACGTGCAGGCCGTGGGTGCCGACCAGGGTGAAGAAGGCGGACAGGAAGGCGCTGCGCTGCGGGGTGGCGCCCTCATGGATCATGTGGGCGAACTCGGTGAGCTCGATGCCGATGAAGGCGGCGCCGAACAGGCCGGTGATCGCCAGCCACATCTGGGTCTGGGCGATCTTGTTCTGCTGCATCGTCAGCATCGCAAAGCCGTAGGTGATCGACGACAGCAGCAGCATCGACGTGTTCACCGCGACCAGGTTCAGGTCGAACAGGTCCTTCGGCGCGGGGCCGGCGGCGTAGTTGCCGCCGAGCACGCCGAAGGTGGCGAACAGGATCGCGAAGATGAGGCAGTCGCTCATCAGGTAGATCCAGAAGCCGAGCGAGGTGCTGTAGCCTTCCGGATGCGGATGCTCGTCGGCGAGATAGAAGACCGGCTCGCCGGTTTGGGTGGGATTGACAGCGATCGTCATTTACTTGGCTCCGGCGAGCAGTTTGGTGCGCGCGTCCTCGGTCCGGATGACGTCTTCAGCCGGAATGTCGAAGTCGCGGTGATAGTTGAAGGTGTGGCCGATGCCGACGGCGAGCATCGCGATGAAGCTCACGGCGGCGAGCCACCAGATGTACCAGATCAGGCCGAATCCCATCGCGGTGGCAAGGCCGGCGAGGATGACGCCGGTGCCGGTGCTGCTCGGCATGTGGATCGGCTTGAACCCGGTGAGCGGACGCTGGTAGCCGCGCTTCTTCATGTCCCACCACGCGTCATTGTCGTGAACGACGGGGGTGAAGGCGAAGTTGTAGTCCGGCGGCGGCGAGGAGGTCGCCCATTCCAGCGTGCGCGCATCCCAGGGATCGCCGGTGACGTCCTTGAGCTGCTCGCGCTTGAGGAGGCTGACTGCGAACTGCATCAGCATCGAGAGGATGCCGATGAAGACGAAGACGGCACCGATCGCGGCGATGACGAACCAGATCTGGAGCGAAGGATCGTCGAACACGCGCAGGCGGCGGGTCACGCCCATCAGGCCGAGCACGTAGAGCGGCATGAAGGCGAGGTAGAAGCCGGTGACCCAGAACCAGAACGACATCTTGCCCCAGAACGGATCGAGCTTGAAGCCGAACGCCTTCGGGAACCAGTAGTTGATGCCGGCGAAGGCGCCGAACACCACGCCGCCGATGATCACGTTGTGGAAGTGTGCGATCAGGAACAGGCTGTTGTGCAGGACGAAGTCGGCCGGCGGCACCGCGAGCAGCACGCCGGTCATGCCGCCGATCACGAAGGTCAGCATGAAGGCGATGGTCCACATCATCGGCAATTCGTAGCGGATGCGGCCGCGGTACATCGTGAACAGCCAGTTGAACATCTTCGCGCCCGTCGGGATCGAGATGATCATCGTGGTGATGCCGAAGAACGAGTTGACGCTGGCACCCGAGCCCATCGTGAAGAAGTGGTGCAGCCAGACCAGGTACGACAGGATGGTGATGACGACCGTGGCGTAGACCATCGAGGTGTAGCCGAACAGCCGCTTGCCGGAGAAGGTCGAGGTGACCTCGGAGAAGATGCCGAACGCCGGGAGAACCAGGATGTAGACCTCGGGGTGGCCCCAGATCCAGATCAGGTTCACGTACATCATCGGGCTGCCGCCGAAGTCGTTGGTGAAGAAGTTGGTACCGACGTAGCGGTCGAGCGACAGCAGCGCGAGCACGACGGTCAGGACCGGGAAGGAGGCGACGATCAGCACGTTGGTGCAGAGCGAGGTCCAGGTGAACACCGGCATCTTCATCATGGTCATGCCGGGGCAGCGCAGCTTGACGATGGTGCAGATCAGGTTGATGCCGGATAACGTCGTGCCGACGCCGGCGACCTGCAGTGCCCAGATGTAGTAGTCGACGCCGACATCAGGACTGTAGCCGATGTTCGAGAGCGGCGGATAAGCCAGCCAGCCGGTGCGGGCGAATTCGCCGATGAACAGCGAGGCCATCACCAGCACCGCGCCGCCGACCGTCATCCAGAAGCTGAAATTGTTCAGGAACGGGAACGACACGTCGCGCGCGCCGATCTGGAGCGGCACGACGTAGTTCATCAGGCCGGTGACCAGCGGCATCGCCACGAAGAAGATCATGATCACGCCGTGGGCGGTGAAGACCTGGTCGTAGTGATGGGCGTTGAGATAGCCTTCGGAGCCGCCAAAGGCGAGCATCTGCTGGCCGCGCATCATCAGCGCGTCGGCAAAGCCGCGCAGCAGCATCACGATGCCGAGGATCATGTACATGATGCCGATGCGCTTGTGGTCCACGGTGGTGAACCATTCGCGCCAGAGATAGCCCCAGAGCCGGAAATAGGTGAGGCCGCCGAGCAGCGCGGCGCCACCGAGCGCGACCACCACGAAAGTGCCGACGACGATCGGCTCGTGCAGCGGCAGCGATTCGAAGCCGAGCCGGCCGAAGATGAGCTTGAGAAGTTCAGGAGACATGCGCGTTCTCTTTAGGAATCTGACTTCGGACGCAGTCCGAGGAAGAAGGACGAGGATTTCAGCGGCGTGAAGGTCGGCCGCTTCAATCCGGCGCCGGTGAGCGGCGCAATGTCGGCCGGGGCCTTGATCGACGCGGTGGTCTGGCCTTGCGGCGCATCCGGTGTGCAGGCGCCGGCGACGAAAGTCGGCTCCGGTCCGAGCACCGTGCCGCGGCGCGCATATTTGTCGTAAGTGAGCGGCAGGGTGTTGTTCAGGCCCTCATGGCCGTTGCCGCCCTTGGCGTCGATCGCCATCATCTCGCTCTGGCACATCTTGCCGGTCTCGACGCACATGTTGAGGATCAGGCGGTAGAGATCGGCATCGACCGTGCCCCAGCGACGCACCGGCTCGTTCTGGCTGGGCTTTTCGAGCTGGAGATATTCGGAGCGGCCGAGCGAACCGCCGGCCGACTTGGCGCTGGCGATCCAGGCGTCAAAGCCCTTGTCGTCGAGGCCCTGGAAGTTGAAGTGCATGCCGGAGAAGCCGGCGCCGCTGTAGTTCGCCGAGAAGCCCTTATAGGTGCCGGCGTGGTTCACGACGGCGTGGAGCTTGGTCTCCATGCCCGGCATCGCATAGATCTGGCCGGCGAGCGCGGGGATGTAGAACGAGTTCATCACCGAAGAGGCGGTGATACGGAAGTTGATCGGGCGATCGACAGGCGCGGCCAACTCGTTGACGGTCGCAATGCCGTAGTCCGGATAGATGAAGAGCCACTTCCAGTCGAGCGCGACCACGTCGACCTCGAGCGGGGCTTTGGACTGGTCCACGGCGCGCTCGGCATGGATGCGGCCGAGGGTGCGATAGGGGTCGAGCAGATGCGTGCCCATCCAGGTCAGCGCGCCCAGGCAGACGATGATCAAGAGCGGCGCCGACCAGATCACCAGCTCGAGCTTGGTCGAGTGGTCCCATTCCGGCTCGTAGCGAGCGGCCGTGTTGGACTGGCGATAGCGCCAGGCGAACAGCACCGTCAGCGCCATCACCGGGACGACGATCAGGAGCATCAGGACGGTGGAGATGATAACGAGATCGCGCTGCTGGGCAGCGATGTCGCCGGCTGGCGCCAGCACAACGTAGTCGCAGCCGCTGAGCGCGGCAGCCAGAGGTAGTAGTGCCAGGATCTTGAGACGAGACACGGGCCGAGCCTTTGAGAATGAGTTTCCTTTGCGGGGCCAACGGGTAGCTGCGGCGCAGCAATCCGGACATTGGACAATTTGTCCAATGTTGCAGTGCGGGAGGTTGGGTCAAACAGGGGCAGATTGCCTGGCGTCCGGCCGGGCGTTCGGCTTTGGTTTTCAGGACGTTAAGGGCGCACGAATGGCGACGGCACAGACCCCCGCAATGGCAGACCTCCACACGGGCGAGCACGGCCACGACCAGGCCAGTCCCGGCGAGATCGCCATCGGCGTCATCATCGGCCGCACCTCGGAATTCTTCGACTTCTTCGTCTTCGCGATCGCCTCGGTGATCGTGTTTCCGCGCCTGGTGTTCCCGTTCGCGAGCGAACTGACCGGCACCCTTTATTCTTTCATGATCTTCGCGCTGGCCTTCATGGCCCGGCCGATCGGCACCGTCATTTTCATGACGATCGACCGTGCCTACGGCAAAACGGCCAAGCTGATCTCGGCGCTGTTTCTGCTCGGCACCGCGACCGTGGCGCTCGCGTTCTTGCCCGGCTATCACGACATCGGCGTCGCCGCGATCTGGCTGCTGGCGCTGGCTCGTATCGCGCAGGGTCTGGCCTGGGGCGGCGCCTGGGACGGCATGGCTTCACTGCTGGCGCTGAATGCACCCGCTTCGAAACGCGGTTGGTACGCGATGGTGCCGCAGCTCGGCGCCCCGCTCGGACTGATTGTCGCGAGCGCGCTGTTCGCCTATTTCGCCGGCAACCTCTCGGCCGATGATTTCTTCGACTGGGGCTGGCGCTATCCGTTCTTCGTTGCGTTTGCCATCAACGTCGTGGCGCTGTTCGCCCGTCTGCGCATGGTGACGACCGAGGAATACGCCTCGTTGTTCGAGACCCGTGAATTGCAGCCCTCGCGCATCTCCGAAACGGTCGCGCGCGAAGGCCAGAACATCATGCTCGGCGCATTCGCGCCGCTGGCGAGCTTCGCGCTGTTCCACATGGTCACGGTGTTTCCGCTGTCCTGGGTGTTCCTGTTCACCCGCGAAAGCCCGGTGCGCTTCCTGATCATCGAGATCGTCGCCGCCGTGTTCGGCGTCGCCGCGATCGTTGTCTCCGGCATCATCGCCGACCGTGTCGGACGTAAATCGCTGCTGATGGGATCGGCGATCGCGATCGCGATCTACAGCGGCTTCGCGCCGCAACTGCTCGATGCCGGTGCATTCGGCGAGACCATCTACATGGTGATCGGCTTCATCCTGCTCGGCCTGTCCTTCGGCCAGTCCTCCGGCGCGATCGCCTCGAACTTCAGGCAGGCGTACCGCTACACCGCCTCGGCGTTGACCTCTGATATGGCCTGGCTGTTCGGCGCCGGCTTTGCCCCGCTGGTCGCGCTGCTGCTTGCCACCAATCTCGGCGTCATCGCCTCGGGTGCGTATCTCTTGTCCGGCGCGTTCTGGACCCTGCTCGCGCTCTGGCTCAGCGGCCAGCGCGAGAAGGGGGATATGGACACCGGGCGCTGATTGGCGCGCAGGCGGCTCCTCCTACTCAACTCGCCGATCCGGGACCCATAATCCCGGGGGAGGGGTTATGGAGCTGGCTGAGCACTCCGAGTCTTCGCCAAACCAAATCCTGCGGCTATGGGTCTCGGATCTGCGCTTACGCTTGTCCGGGACGACGGCGGAGTTTGCAGAACGAGATCCCGGATTCGCGCTAAGCGCGCCCCGGGACGACGACGGAATTCGCAGCGTCAATCCGCCACGATCTTCACGCGATCGCGCACCTTCACCTGCGCGGTGCGATCGAGTCCGTTCAGCACGCGGAAGCGCTCGGCGGGATGATCGACGCCGGCCATGCGGTGGGAGAGCGACTCCACGGTATCGCCGGGTTGCACGGTGATGACCTTGATGCGCAGCGGGCGCGCGGCCTGGATCTCGTCGAGCGTCAGGCGGCGGAACGAGTTGACGGTCTCGCGCGCGTTGCGCTCGCTCTCGGTCGACTTCTGCCTTGTCGCGAAGATGAAGCGATAGACGTCGCTGCCGAAGCGCAGCGCATAGACCTTGAACTGCCACTGATCGCCCTTGGCGGTGGCGGACGCCGCCGGGAAACCGTTGATGGTGATATCCTCGGTCGAGGCCTTCTCGACGCCTTCCATCCAGCCCGAATTCAGATAGTCGCCGAGCGACTGCTCGGCCGGCACGCGCACGACGTCGAAGCGCATCGCCTGTGCGCCGCCCTCGCGCACGCCGATCACGGCCTGCGCGGTGTTGTCGAGCGTGAAATTGTCCGGCGCCTGGAAGGTGAAGCCGAGCTTCGGATGCAGGAAACGCCGGCCGCGGACAAAACCCTCGCTGGGGTCTTCGCCGTAGACGAGGTTGTCGATCGCGGCGAGGTAGCTTTCGCGGTCGCGCTCGGCGCCTTCAGGCGCAGTGTATTGCCGCGCGATATTCTGCGCGTTCTGCACCCGTTCGGGGGTTGCCGGATGCGACGAGGTGAAATCCTGCGCGCGCGGATCGAGCGAGCTCTTGCCGGCCTTCAGCTCGGCATTGCGCTCCATCGCTGACAGGAAGCGCGCTGCGCCATAAGGATCGAAATGCGCCTTGGCGGAGATTCCGACGCCGATGCCGTCGGCCTCGAACTCCTGCTTGCGCGAGAAGCTCGCCATGGTGAGCTTGGTCTTGGCCAGTGCGAGCGCGGTGAGATCGGGATCGTTGCTCATGTCGGTGACGACGCGGGTGACGATCGCGGCCTGGCGGGCCTGGTCCTCGCGCATCGCCGCGTGCTTGGACAGCACATGCGCCATCTCGTGACTGAGCACGGAGGACAATTCGGAGGTGTCGCTGGCGAGCGCAAGCAGGCCGCGCGTGACATAGAGCTGGCCGTTCGGCAGCGCGAAGGCGTTCACCGCGCCGGAATTGAGGATGGTGACCTTGTAGCCCTGGTCGGGACGGTCGGAGGCTGCGACCAGCCGGTCGACGGTCTTGCTGACGAGCGCCTCGAGCTTGGGATCGTCATAGGTGCCGCCATAGCTCGCCAGGATGCGTTCGTGCTCCTTCTCGGTGGCGGGGGTTTGGGCGACGGCGGGCTTCGGCTTCGGCATCACGACGGTCGCCGGGGTCGCCGTGGTCTGGAACCGGCCCATATCGCCACAACCGGCGAGGGCCGTGCCCAGGACGAGGCACAGCGCAGCCGGCGCCGCCCGCAGCCGGCGGCGTTCACTCCGTACGTGCCGTTCTAGCACCCCATCCACGTCGCTTAACCCGTGCCTGGCCTGTCTTAAGGCCTTACCCCTGTCGGCTCGTTTGCGCCCAGCAACTCGACCTGCCCCACGAGGCGCACAGCGATGCGCGGCCCCGTATTCCCCTCCACCCAGCCCCGAACGCGAATACGTTTATTTTCCAAGGACTTAAAGGCGATGCCAGCCCTTCGAACGCCGGTAGCGTGCGCTTTGAAATAGTCACGGCAAAGCCACGTGTCCAGTTCCGTCCGAAGTTGAGGTAGGTCATTGCCCCAGCTTGCCGGACTGACAGGACTTTGCCCTCGATTACCGCAAAGCGCCCGATCTCCGCCAAAATATCGTCCGGACTTTCCGCGTTTTTATGGCCGACGGGTCAGCCCAGCTGCCCATTTTTTGGCGTCGTGCCGCGGCCTCGGACGCCATCAGGGCGGCCGCGCAGTCCTTGTCCACGATCTCGGCCGAGACCATGGCGTCGCCCCGGGCCAGCAGCGTGGCCTGCGCAGAGCTGTCGCTTTCGCCGATGAAGACCAGCGCACCCTGGCGGCCGTACCGGTCGGGCGTGTCGTCGGGGCTGCGCAGCGTCACGTCGCGGCCGGTGAGCAGCGAGGCCAGCGCCTGCTTCGTGGTCGCCGTCGGCTCGATGCCGGTCAGGCGGATCTCGCGCCCATCGTCGAGACGGACGCTGCGCGCATCGATGATGGCAGCGACGCGGCCTTCGCCTTGCGACTCGAATTGGCAGGGTGTCGCGAGCGCCGAGTTACTCGCGACAAGAAGACATGCGACGATGAAGTGAAACCGTTGTGTCACGTGACCCGGAGAGGTTGCGTTGCGTGCCAACCATAGCTCATGCGTAGTGGGTCGCGAAGAGGCTTCGCCATACTCCGTCATTGCGAGCGCAGCGACTTGTCCGCCGAAGCCTTTGGCGAAGGCGGAAGCAAATCCAGGCTGCCACCGCGGAGGGATTCTGGATTGCTTCGCTGTGCTCGCAATGACGTGGAAGCGTTTGTCCGCGTCTTACCATTCCGCTTTGCGGAAAACATGCGCGGCAATCGTGCACACACTGCGCGCCCCGCGCTTGCTGCCCCCTTGCGCATGCGGCATGATTGCGGCAACAGCGATCACCAAGAGCAATAACCAAGCCGCCATCAGAGCACGGCGCGATAAGGGAGGTCTTTTTCATGAAGAGTATTTTGTCGGGCATTTTTGCTGCGTCGCTTGCCCTCAGTGCGAGCGCGGTGCAGGCTCAGGACAAGCCCCCGCTGAAGATTGGCGGCATTCTCGACATGTCGAGCCTCTATGCAGATATCACGGGCCCCGGCAGCGAGACTGCGGCCAAGATGGCCGTCGAGGATTTTGGTGGCGAGGTGCTGGGGCGCAAGATCCAGGTGCTGGCGGCCGATCATCTCAACAAGGCCGATCTCTCCGCCAACATCGCCCGCGACATGCTCGACAACCAGGGCGTCGAGATGATCTACGACGTCGCGGCCTCCGCGACCGCGCTGGCCGCCGGCGAGATCGCCAAAGCGCGCAACAAGATCATCATGTTCAACGGCCCGGGCTCGATCCGTCTCACCAACGAGGCCTGCGGTCCCTTCACCATCCACTACGTGTTCGACACCTACGGCCAGGCCAATGTGACCGGCCTTGCGGCCGTGAAGTCGGGCCTCGACAGCTGGTTCTTCCTCACCGCCGACTACGCCTTCGGCCAGGATCTGGAGAAGGACACCAGCGCCGTCGTGACCAAGACCGGCGGCAAGGTGCTCGGCGGCGTCCGCCATCCGCTCAACACGTCGGACTTCTCGTCCTTCCTGCTCCAGGCCCAGGCCTCCAAGGCCAAGGTGATCGGGCTTGCGAATGCCGGCGGCGACACCATCAACGCCATCAAGCAGGCGGCGGAGTTCGGCATCACCAAGGGTGGCCAGAAGGTCTCGCCGCTGCTCGCCTTCGTCACCGATATCGATTCGATCGGGCTGGAGACCGCGCAGGGCTTGCTGCTCGCCGAGGCGTTCTACTGGGACCTCAACGACGACACACGTGCATTCTCGAAGCGCTTCATGGAGCGCACCAAGCGGGTGCCGACCTCGGCGCAGGCCGGCGTCTATTCCTCCGTCACGCATTACCTGAAAGCCGTGAAGGCAGCCGGCACCACCGACGCCGCGGCGGTGATCAAGGTGATGAAGGAGACGCCGATCAACGACTTCTTCGCCAAGGGCGGCAAGATCCGCGAGGACGGCCGCATGATCCACGACATGTACCTGTTCGAGGTGAAGAAGCCCTCGGAGTCCAAGGGCCGCTGGGACGATTACAAGCTGCTCGCCACCGTCCCCGGCAGCGAGGCGTTCCAGTCGCTCGAGCAGTCGCGCTGCCCGCTGGTGAAGAAGTGACGGCGTGACGTAAGTCACGACGTCATTGCGAGGAGCTCTTGCGACGAAGCAATCCAGACTGCATCTGCGGAAATATTCCTGGATTGCTTCGCTTCGCTCGCAATGACGGTGTGGTGATAGCTCGGCTAGATAACAACCAGGGAGACGCCCCATGAACGACATGGTCCTGCAAAAGCTCGAAGGCGGGCTGCTCACCATCACCATGAACCGCCCGGAGCGGAAGAACGCGCTCAACCCCGAGATGGTCGCCGGGCTGGTCGAGGCGGCCCAGCGTGCGGCTGCTGATCCCGAGGTGCGGGCGGTGCTGTTTAGGGGCGCCGGCGGCTCTTTCTGCGTCGGCGGCGACGTCAAGTCGATGGCAGCAGGCCGCGCGCCGCTGCCGTTCGAGCAGAAGCTCGCAAACCTCCGCCGCGGCATGGAGGTCTCGCGCATCCTGCACCAGATGCCGAAGCCCGTGGTGGCGCAGCTCGATGGCGCGGCGGCCGGCGCCGGCCTGTCGATGGCGCTATCCTGCGATCTGCGCATCGCCTCCGAGTCCTGCAAGATCACCACCGCTTTTGCCAAAGTCGGCTTCTCCGGCGATTACGGCGGCACCTATTTCCTCACCCAGCTGCTAGGCAGCGCGCGGGCGCGCGAGCTCTATCTGATGTCGCCGGTGCTCACGGCCAGGGAAGCGCACGCGATCGGCATGGTGACCAAGGTCGTGCCCGACGCCGAGATCGACGCCGCCGCGCACGAGCTCGCGCTGTCGCTGGCGCAGGGTCCCTCGATCGCGCTCGGCTTCATCAAGCGCAACATCAACAATGCCGAGCATCTGGCGCTGGAAGACTGTTTCGACGGCGAGGCGATCCATCACACCCGTTGTGGCGACACCGAGGACCACAAGGAAGCCGCAAAGGCCTTCGTCGAGAAGCGCAAGCCGACGTTCAAGGGCGCATGACGATGGCGCCCTATATCCGGCTGCGTCAAATCTGCCTGGTCGCGCCGCAGCTCGAGCCTGTGATCACGGATATCGCCAGGATCATGGGCCTTTCCGTCTGCTATCGCGACGGCAATGTCGCGAAATACGGTCTGGAGAACGCGCTGCTCCCGGTCGACACGATCCTGCTGGAAGTGGTGGCGCCCTTCAAGGACGGCACCACGGCCGGCCGCTTCATTGAGAAGACCGGCGGCCGCGGCGGCTATATGGCGATCTTCTGCTGCGATGACCCGGACGAGCGCGGCCGCAACGCCAACGCGCTCGGCGTGCGTACAGCTAACGTCATCGACCATGCGCCTTATCACGGTGTGCAGCTCCACCCCCGCGACTGCCGCGCCGCCTTCATCGAGTTCAACCACACCGAAGGCAGCGACGACATCCTGGGCGCCTATCCGCCGGCGGGACCCGATTGGCAAAAATTCATCCGCAAGGATGTGACACAAGCCCTGACGGCGGTGGAGATGCAGAGCCCGGATCCGGCGGCGCTGGCGGAGCACTGGGGCAAGATCATCGGCGTTGCGCCGCGCGATGCCGAATTGAGACTACCGAACGCAACCTTCCGCTTCGTGAAGGGCGCCAGCGAGATCATGAGCGCGCTGGAGTTTCGGGTGACTGACGTGGCGCAGGTGCTGCATACCGCAAAGGCGAAGGGCCTTGCGGTTGCG
Source organism: Bradyrhizobium sp. WSM1743 (assembly GCF_000473065.1). Lineage (GTDB taxonomy): Bacteria > Pseudomonadota > Alphaproteobacteria > Rhizobiales > Xanthobacteraceae > Bradyrhizobium. Next base: position 56,656 of record NZ_AXAZ01000023.1, on the reverse strand, counting down.
GGGAATGAGTTCTTGCTGGGCGGGGTGACGTTTCGCGTGAGCTGATCTGGTGCTTCGTTATCCGTCACCCTGAGGTGCTCGGCCTCTTCGGCGAGCCTCGAAGGGCGACGGCCACCGGCGCCGTTCATCCTTCGAGGCTCCCTGCACGGTGCTGTGCACCGTGCAGTTCGCACCTCAGGATGACGGGTCGGGGTACGCTACCGCCCTTTAAAATTCGCCACGCGCCGTTCCTCCGTGGCCTTCACGCCTTCCCTAAAATCCTCCGTCGCGCGCAGGCGCGTCTGCTCGGCGAGCTCGTGATTGGTCGCGGCCATAACGCGGTCGGCGAGGCCGTTGCGCATCGTGGCGCGAGTCGAGAGCAGGCCGAGCGGGGAGCATTCGGCGATCTCGCCGGCGAGCTTCATCGCGGCCGCCTTGACCTGGTCCTGCGGCACCAGCTCGTTGGCGAGGCCCCACTTCACCGCCTCTTCGCCGGTGACGCGGCGGCTGGTGTAGAACATCAGCTCGGCGTTGTTCTTGCCGATCAGTTCGGGCAGCGTCACAGTCAGGCCGAAGCCGGGATGGAACCCGAGCTTGGTGAAATTCGCCGAGAAGCGCGCTTCCGGGCAGGTGACGCGGAAATCGGCCGACACTGCAAGGCCCAGGCCGCCGCCGATGGCCGCCCCCTGCACGGCGGCAACGATCGGCTTCTTGGCGCGGAAGATGCGCACGGCCTGGATGTAGAGATGGCTGATCGGCCCGAGATTGTCGGCCGGATCGCCTTTCTTGACTTGTTCGGCCTCGCGCGCTTCCTGTGCCTGCCGTGCCGGATCGCCGAAATTGGCGCCGGCGCAGAATGCCTTGCCCTGCGCCGACAGAACCGAGGCGCGGATCTCGACGTCGCGGTCGAACTCGTCGAGCGCATCCGCGATCTGGTTGATCAGCGAGATGTCGAAGAAGTTGAGCGGCGGACGGCGGATCTCGATGGTGCCGACGTGCCCGACCTTCTCGACGCCGATGTCTTTATACGTGCTCATGATGATCCTCGATTGAATTAGCGCAAGCCAAGCCCGCGGGCGATGATGCCGCGGAGCACCTCAGTGGTGCCGCCCTGGATGGTGAGTTTCGGTGCGGTCTTGATGGCGAAGTCGAGCTGCCGCTCCAAGGTCTCGCGGTTGGTCGCGGTCTCCTCGACGAAGGCGGCGAGATCGCGCACGCGGTGCGGCAGCTGCTGCTCCCACACCGTGCCGATATCCTTGACGATCGAAGCTTCGACCACCGGCTCCTTGCCGGCTTCCAGCATGCCGGCAACGGAGACCGACATGCGCCGCATGGTGTGGAGCTGCGCGACGAGGCGGCCGATGCCTTCGGCGCTGCGCGTATCCGGATTGGGACCGACCGCGCGCACCAGCTCCGTCAGCACGTAATACGTCTCGAGGAAACGCTCGGGGCCCGATCGCTCATAGGCGAGCTCGCTCGTCGCCTGCTTCCAGGCACCGTCGACTTCGCCGAGCACGTGATCATCAGGAATGAAGTGATCGGTGAAGACGACCTCGTTGAATTCGTACTGGCCGGTGATCTGGCCGATCGGGTTCACCTTGATGCCCGGCTGCTTCATCTTGACCAAGAATTGCGTCAGGCCGTGACGGCGGTTTTCCTTGGTCGGCGGCGAGGTCCGGAAGATCGCGATCATGTAGTCGGCGATGTGTGCCGACGAGGTCCAGATCTTGGTGCCGTTGATGAGATAGCCGCCGTCGGTCTTGGTCGCGCGCGTCTTCGCCGCGAACAGGTCGGAGCCGGAGTTCGGCTCGCTCATGCCGATGGCAAAGCAGATCTCGCCGCGGCAGATGCGCGGCAGGATCTCCATCTTGATGTGCTCGGGCGCGTATTTCAGCAGCACCGGGCCGCTCTGGCGGTCTGCGACGAAGAAGCGCCGCGTCGGCGCATTGGCGACGCGCATCTCCTCGGTCACCACATAACGTTCGAGGAACGAGCGCTCCTGGCCGCCATATTTCTTCGGCCAGGTCATCCCCAGCCAGCCCTTGGCGCCGACCCGGCGCGAAAATTCCGGCGCATCGGTGTCCTCGCGGTTGGGCTTGTGCGGATCGAAGGTGCCGGCAGCGATTTCCTCGGCGAGGAAGGCGCGCACTTCCTTGCGCAATTGTTCGCATTTCTCCGGCAGGCGGATCGGATCGAAACGGAGGGCAGCGGTCATGTGTTCTCTCCCCGATCAGCGCGACGCCACGAGCGGCCACAATTCATCGGCGCCGCGGCTCGCAACCAGCTTGCCGAGCTCGACGGCCCAGTAGCTCTCCGAGCCGAAATCGTCGCGCCAGGCCAGCGCGCGCAGCGAATAGCGGTGCAGGATGTGTTCCATGGTGAAGCCGATCGCGCCGTGCACCTGATGGGCGATGCCGCCGCCTTTCTCCGCGGCTTCGGCGCAGCGGATTTTTGCGGAGGCGGCTTCGAGATAGACCTCGTCGTTGAACGATTTTGCATTCGCGATCGCGTCGGCGGCAGATGTCGCCGCTGCAAGCGCTGCGGCGGATTCGCCGGCAAGGCGCGCGAGATTGTGCTGCACCGCCTGGAATTTCGAGATCTTCTTCTCAAAGGCGACGCGCTCGTTGGAATAGCGCACGGAGATGTCGAGCACCGATTCCAGCGCGCCGGCGATCTGGAGGCTGCGCGCGACGCCGCCCATCAGCATCAGCGTGGTCTGGTCGAGGCCCTTCGGTGCGGGCTTGGTGGTGATTGGCTGAATCCTGTCGAGCGTGACGGTGTCGCTGTGGTCGTAGCCGACATTGAGGCCAGCCTCGATCCGCACCTTCATCGCATCGATCAGCGCGATGACCGCGCCATCCTTGCCGTGCGCCAGCACCGCAAAATTTTTCGCCGCTTTGGCAAAGGGCACGCCGCGGGCCCGGCCGGAGAGCGCGCCGTCGGCATCGACGGTGATGCGATCCTTCGGGCTCGCCGGCACGACCGTCATCTCGCCTTCGGGGGAGGCGATTCTGGCCTGCGCCAGCAGCCAGCCGGCCAGCATGGTCTCGGCCAGCGGCACCGCGACCGCGAAGCGGCCGGCGGCGTTCAGCAACGCAAAACCGTCGGCGAGGCTCGCGCCGGAGCCGCCGAGATCGTCAGGCACCCAGGACAGCGGCAAGCCGGCTTCGCTCAGCGCCTGCCACAGCGGCGCCTGCCACGCATTCGTCTTGTCGTTGTTGATGGTTTGCGGATCGGCGAGATCGGCGAAGATCTTCTCCGCGGTCTCGACGACGATATTGTCACTCTCCGCCACAGCGTTCCCCGTGTCTTGCCATTGGCGCGTCCCGCCTCCTTGGGCCGGCGCGCGGGTTCTTCTTGCGCCCGATGATCGGAAAAAGCCATGGCCCTGACAAGCGTTGATCGCAGGTCAACCTGCGGCGCGGGCATGGGCGCAAGGACCAATAGAAGGCTAATTCCGCTTAGCGGAGTTTGCTCGATTTGCAGGGCGCGGCAAACTCGCTAAACAGGACGCCGCGATCAAAGACAGGGGAAGGAGATCGGGATGGCAAAGGACAGCTTGTGCGCAATCGTGACGGGGTCTGCCTCCGGCCTTGGCGCAGCAACCGCGGAAATTCTGGCGCGGAGCGGGGCGCGGCTCGTCATCAACTATTCGTCGAGCCAGAAGGAAGCAGAGGCTACGGCCGAGCTCTGCCGCAAGGCCGGCGCGGCGGAGGTGCTGGTTGCGCAGGGCGACGTCTCGAAGGATGAGGATTGCCGCAAGATCGTCGCTGCAGCTAGCGGCTGGGGCCGGCTCGATATTCTCGTCAACAATGCTGGCACCACCAAGCACGTGGCTCACGCGGATCTCGACGGCTTGTCGGCGGAAGATTTCCAGCGGGTCTACGGCGTCAACACCATCGGTCCGTTCCAGATGGTGCGCGCCGCGCGCAGCCTGCTCGAAGCCGCTGCGAAGGCTTCGGGGCGTCCGTCGGCGGTCGTGAACGTCTCGTCGGTCGCCGGCATCAGCGGCGTCGGCTCGTCGATTGCGTACGCCGCGAGCAAGGGCGCGCTCAACACCATGACGCTGTCGCTGTCGCGCGCGCTGGCGCCGCTGATCCGCGTCAACACCGTATGCCCCGGTTACATCGACACGCCCTGGTTCACCAAGGGCCGCGGCGAGGCCGGCGCCAAGCAGGTGCGCGACAGCGTCGTGGCGAAGGTGCCGCTGAAGGTCGCCTCATCCGCCGAAGACATCGCCCAGCTCGTCTGCTTCCTGGCGATGCCGGCCTCCAGCAACATGACCGGCGAGGTCGTGCGCATGGATGCAGGGATGCATTTGATTACGTGAGATCGCGCACCAAACTCCGCTGTCATCCCGCCTAGTGCGCAATAGCGCACGGGGCGCGGGGATCCATAACCACAGGGAGTGGTTTCGCGAAGATTCGGAGTTATCAACCTTCGCCAAACCACTCCCTGGGGCTATGGGTCCCGGATCCGCGCGCGCTTGGGGCGCGCTTGTCCGGGACGACACCGAATGTGTTCACCCCTTGATCACCCCGCTCGCCACCAGCCGGTGCCAGATGAACAGCACCACCACGGCGCCGATCGTCGCCGTGATGAAGCCGGCACCCTGGTCGGGGCTGTAATGGCCGATGGCCTGGCCGACGAAGGTCGCCAGAAAGGCGCCGGCGATGCCGAGGATGGTGGTGAGGATGAAGCCGCTCGGATTGTTCGGCCCCGGCGCAAGCCAGCGCGCGATGAGGCCGGCGACGAAGCCGACGACGATGATCCACAACAGGCCGCCCATGCTCATGAGTGTGCTCCCCTTCCCGAGACCGCCATCAGATTCGCTCCGAGAGTTCGTTCTCGGTCGGCAGCCGTCCGTCCGGCGTCAGATGGTCGATCACCTGCGGCAGATATTGGCTGAGGCCGGAGAGCAGCTCCTCGCGTGACAGGCCGCTCTGGGCGGACAGGCTGTCGATCTGGTCGGCGCCGAGTGCGCTGGCGAGATCGCCCGGAGCGATCGGCTTGTTCTCGCCCTTGCCGACCCAGGAATTCGCGGTGTCGCCGTGACCGCTCTGCTGCAGCTGGTTGAGGAGATCGCCGAGCCCGCCGCTGAGCACGGTGCCGGCCGCGCCGCCCGCGAGCAGGCCGCCGAGGCCACCCTTCAGCAGATCGCTCAGACCGCCACCCGCACCTGCGTTCACCGGAGGAGGCGCGGGCGCCGGTGACGGTTGCGGCGCTGAGCCCGACTGATTGGCGGTGAAATGCTTGAACGCCTTCCAGGCGAGCAGGCCGAGCAGCGCCATGGTCATCGGCGACATGCCGCCGGAGGATTTCTCGGAGCTCGGCGTGCTGGGGCCGCGCGGGCCGTTCTGCATGCCGTTGAGGACGTCGAGTAGACCCATGGTGCTCTCCTTTGGCGTCTCGTTCGGCGAGCGCTCGCCGCTGACTGCCCCCGGGGCGAAAACATATGGGGCTCTCATGACGGTTACAAGGCGGATGCGTCGCAACCAATGGGCAGCCGCCCTCGCCTCTGCTATCGAAGGGCCGGTCATTCAGGGAGCGAGCTCAGTGGTTACGGATCGACCGATCGTGGTGGCCGGCGCCGGCGCCATCGGCTGTTTCGCCGGCGGCATGCTGGCCGCTGCCGGTCGCCGTATCGCGCTGCTGGTGCGGCCGCGGGTAAAGACCGAGATCGAGCGGTTCGGACTGCGGCTGACCGATTTCGACGGCTCCGAGAAAAGGCTTGGCGCGGGGCAGCTCGCGCTATCAGAGGATCCTGCGATCTTCCACTGCGCCGGCATCGTGCTGGTGACGGTGAAGAGCGCCGACACCGCCGCTGTCGCGGATCAGATCGCGCAGCATGCGCCGCAGGATGCCGTCATCGTCTCGCTCCAGAACGGCATCGGCAATGTCGCGGTGCTGCGCGAGCGGCTCGGCGGCCGCCGCGTGCTTGCCGGCATGGTGCCGTTCAACGTGATCGCGATGGGCGAGGGCCGTTTCCACCGCTCGACCTCCGGCGACATTCATATTGGAGAGGATGCGGAGAACACGGCCGGAAAGCTCTCGGTCGCCGGCCTTACGGTGCGTCGGAGTGGTGACATCACCGGCGTGCAATGGGGTAAGCTGATCATCAACCTGAACAATGCGCTCAGCGCGCTGTCCGACATGCCGCTCGCCGCGCAACTGGCGAACCGCGACTGGCGAAGGCTGTTCGCGGACCAGATGGCAGAGGGGCTGGCCGCGCTGAAGGCGTCTGGCATCACGCCGGTCTCGGCGACGCCAATCCCAATGGGCTGGACGCCGGCCCTGCTGCGGCTGCCAGACGCGATCTTCAACGTGATCCTGGGACGCACGATCAAGATCGATCCCGAGGCGCGCTCCTCGATGTGGCAGGATCTGAAGCAGGGCCGCAAGACCGAGATCGACTATCTCCAGGGTGCGGTCATCGCGCTCGCCGAGCAAAACGATATCGACGTGCCGCTGATGCGCCGTATTGTTGCGCTGATCAAGCAAGCCGAGGCGGCCGGCAACGGCCCGCCGCGGCTGACGCCGCAGCAGATCCGCGGGTCGGCGTGAGTGCGAAGGAGGAACGCGATGAAGCGTTGTCTGATGATCGGGTTCGCGCTGGCCGCGTTCTGCGGCGCGTCGACGCTAGCCTATGCGAGGCCACCGACGGTCGTGAACTCTCCCGGCTATGACAGGCGATTGCAGGAGAGCAGGTCGCAATTGGGTGGTTCACCGACGGCAACGGCGCCGGCGACCTCAACGGTGCCCACATCCAAGCGCAGCAAGAAGAAGCATCCAAACTGAAGCCACATGCTCCGCTGTCGTCCCGGACAAGCGCGCTCAAAAGCGCGCGCCGATCCGGGACCCATAGCCACAGGGAGAAGTTTGGCGCGAGGCTGACAACCTCGAGTCGTCGTCAAATTCAGTTTCGTGGTTGGGTCCCGGATCTGCGCTTACGCTTGTCCGGGACGACAGTGGAGTGTGTGGCCGCAGCTCACCCCTTCTTCGCGGGCTTGCTCGGTGTCGGGTTGAACAGCTTCTTCAGATCGTTCAGGCTTTCCGATAGCCGCGGCCATTCGCAGGAGAACGAGCCCTTGGTGCACGGCGCGCTCTTTGCCCTCGCGCCTACGGCCTGCTGGACCTTCGGCCGCTCGACCGGGATGGGCACGCGCTCGACGTCGGCTCGCAGCGCGACCTGCTGAAGCTGCTGCACCTGTTGCTCTTGCTGCTCACGCTGCTGGCGGGCCGTCGCTTGGGCCGCTTCATTGCTGCGACGCTGATTGGCGAGATAGGCGGTGTAGGCTTCGTCGATCTTCTTCTGCTCCTCCGGCGTCGGATTGGGGCCGGCGATGTCGAAGGTGCGATCCTGGAGGAAGTCGTAATAGGAATAGCCGCCGCCCGGCTTGCGGCGGCCGGCAAACCTGGCGTTGCAGTCGGCGAGCGCGGATGTCTTCTCGGTCTTGGTTGCGGCCTTCTCGGCGGCGTCGGCGCATTCCTCGAAATCAACCGGCGCACGTTTCCACCATTGCGCCTCGGCATCGGCATGCGTCAGCAGGAAAAATCCTGCTGCGGCAACGAGAAGCAGCGCTGCACGAGGCGATGTAAGGACAGCCGACATTCTACGAGAGCATTCCTTGCCAAACTCAACCCGAACTGAGTCGAGCCGGATTTTTGCCCCTTTATCGCCGCCTTGTCACCCATGGAACCCTGGAATTTCATGGCTGGGATGCTGACATTTTATGCTTGACGTGGCGTGGGAGTCACAGCGCCGCGTCGGCAGGCTGTTACACTTGTGTTGCGAGCGCCTCACCCTCTGCGGCGACGCCAAGAAAAGGAAGTGCAAACCACTGATGCTGCTCCCCCGAAAGCTTCGAGTTCGTCAGTGCTCCGCCGCGCGATGATTCCGGAAAAGTTCGTCGCACGCTGTTGCGCGATGAGCGCGCGGCGTGGATGAAGGAGGGACGCGCCTTCCGGATTTTGCCGGCGAAGGCGCCGGCGCACGCCGAATAGACAAACACGGAAGGACTGACATGACGATCACCATCGCAGCGAGCAGCGTGCCGAAGCCGCCGGCCGATATCATCGAAGGTTTCAGGCATGCGCCGACCTCGGTGATCTCGGACAATCTCGCCCGGCTGCCGGGCGCAGTGGGGCTAAGGCCCTTTCATCGCGGCGGCAAGCTGGTGGGTACGGCCTTCACCGTGCGCACCCGTCCCGGCGACAATCTCGCCATCCACCGCGCGCTGGAGCTGGTCGGGCCTGGCGACGTCATCGTGGTCGATGGCGGCGGCGACGAGACCCGCGCGCTGGTCGGCGAGATCATGAAGAACATCGCGCAATGGCGCAAAGCCGAAGGCTATGTCATCGACGGCGCGATCCGCGATGTTGCGGCGTTCGCGGCCGACGACTTTCCCTGCTACGCCCGCGCCGTGATCCATCGCGGCCCGTACAAGAACGGTCCCGGCGAGATCAACGTGCCGGTGACGATCGGCGGCAGCGTGATCGCGCCCGGCGACATCGTCGTTGGCGACGAGGACGGCGTGGTGTCGTTTCCCGCCGCGGGCGCCACCGCGCTGCTGGACGCCGTCCGCGCCCAGGTCGCGCGCGAGGAGGAGACCATGAAGGCGATCCGCGAAGGCCGCTACCAGGGTTCCTACGGCAAGTCCTGATCGACGCGGGGCTTAAGTCAAGGCAATGGCTGAACTGATTGCAAGTCGAAGTCGGCCATTGCTATTTTCGAAAGTGATTTCACGGTCTTTATTTCGGACGAAGTTCTCTCATGCTTTTTGATGCTGAGGTTGCTTTGAATGATGAGGAATTACGCAGTCGTCCTGCCTGGCTTTCTCGTTCTGTGGGTCTCTGCAAGCAACGAGGTTAGTTCGTGGGAGAGGCGGGGGGCCATCAATGGCCATCCTGCGCGGCCGATCGTTCCGGTTGCTTCGACCGAGCGCGATCGGCGAATGACGGAAGAGACCTACGCAAGAGCAAATGATCTCTCCCCGGACGAGGTCGGAAACCGCTTTGCGGCAAGTGGAGTCCTGCGATGTCCCGGCGGAGATAGCAGCGCTCAAGTGACGGGAGCGCGCGACGTGATCACGACGGCAGCTCATGCATTTCGGGATCTCTGCAAACCCCATACGTCCCCGGACAAGTGTACATTCGAGTATTATCTGGGGGCAGAGAGGCGGACCATTCCGTTGTCGGCGAGCCTATGGATGGACACCTGCGCCGATAGCGCGCCGAAAGCGGTTGTCAGCGATTGGGCAGTCGTAAAGCTCGCATTTCCAGCGGACGTCACGCCTTACGAGATCTATGAGCGGACCGATATTTTGGTCGAGCTGGAGCGCGTCCTGGCAGTTGTCGGCTATGACATCGAAGCCAGAGGAAAGCGGGACAGGTACGGGCCGTTCAACAAGACGATGCAGGAGTGCCAAATCCGCGACGTAAGGGACTGGTCGACGTTTGAAACGAGCTGCGAGTTCACATTTGGCGCATCGGGCAGCGCCCTGTTTCGTCTGTTGGGGAGCCGAATGACCCTGTTCGGCGTTCTCAGCGGCGACTATCACGATCAAGAATATTGTCCGCGCGGCAGCTGCGAGTTCAAGAGCCGAAAATGGTCCAGCGTATACGTGACCTTGAAAGGTGAGTTCAAGGAACGGCTCCTGGCTGCCGTGCGTCTGTCTACGGCAAGATAGAAAGCAGAAAGGGAGGACGGCGTGAGCCAGAAGGACGAATTCCACAATCTCGACGATACTAGTGACGGGCTATTCCGCGAGCTCGCCGCCGGCGTGACCACGCGCATCTTCTCCGGCGAGCAGGCGATGCTGTCGGTGGTGACGCTGGCGCCGCATGCGCAGGGCACGCTGCACCATCACCCCGAGGAGCAATGGGGCGTGCTGCTCGACGGCTCCGCCATCCGCGTCCAGGGCGATGAGGAAATCCCGGTGAAAAAGGGCGATTTTTGGCGCACGCCGGGCAACGTGCCGCACACCATGCGCGCCGGCCCCGATGGCGCCCGCGTGCTGGACATTTTCAGTCCGCCTCGGCCAGAATACAGAAAACCGGGGTCGGGTTTCGGGACGACCTGAAGCGCTAGAGAGCAAATAAGCCCAGCGCGAGTACAAGGGAGGGGATCATGACGATCACACGACGCACGCTGCTGGCTGCACCTGCCATTCTCGCGATGGCACCGGCAGCAGCGCAGGCCGGTAAGATCACGCTGGTGGTGCCGTTCCCGCCGGGCGGCTCGACCGACGCGATGGCGCGGCTGCTGCAGAGCAATCTGCAGACCAAGCTCAATCGCATCGTCGTGGTCGAGAACAAGTCGGGCGCCGCCGGTGCGCTCGGTGCGGCGCAGGTCGCCAAGAGCCCGGCGGACGGCTCGACGTTCCTGGTGACGTTCGATTCCCATGCGGTGATCCCGTCGATCCTCGACAAGCCGCCGGTCGATGTCGAGCGCGAGCTGATGCCGGTCCTGCTGATCGGCACCGCGCCTTACGTGATCGCGGCCGGCGCCGGCCGCCCCTACAAGAGCTTTGCCGACGTGGTGGCGGCCTGCAGGGCGACGCCCGGCGCGGTGAAATATGCCTCGGTCGGCATCGGCACGCTCGGCCATCTCGCCATGACCGTGCTCGGCAGCAAGGCCGGCGTCGAGATCATGCACGTGCCCTATCGTGGCGGCGGGCCAGCCATGAACGACGTGCTCGGCGGCCATGTCGATCTCATCGCAGGATCGGCGGCGCTGGTTGCCGCCCAGCTCGGCACCAACATGCTGCGTCCGATCCTGCAGCTCGGCCGCGAGCGGCTGCCGGCCCTGCCTGATACGCAGACCGCGATCGAGGCCGGGTTTCCCGATTTCGAGACGCTGGCATGGTGGGGTGTTTTCGCGCCCACGGGTACGCCGCCGGACGTCGTCGCTGCCATGGCGACGGCATCCAAGGAGATCCTGAGCGAGCCCGCGACCGCTGCCCAGCTCAAGGATACCCAGCACATGACGCTGCTGCTCCAGGACGGCGCCACGTTCAAGACCTTCTTCGACAAGCAGGTCGCCTATTGGGGCAAGGTGGTGAAGGACAACAATATCAGGGCGTGAGAGGCCTGTTCCGGGACACCATCCCAGGTCCAGTGCGCTCGCGCGGGCTTGAACGTCAGAGCATCTTGCCGACGATGTTTTTCATATCTGCTGCCGAGAACGCGCGCATCGTTTCGGTGCGGACATTGCCGAGTGCGCCGAGACTAAGGCCGAGCGACATCGCGGCAGCCTCATCCGGGGCCTCGAGCACGGTCACAATGTCATATCGTCCCTGCGTCCAGACGATCTCTTTCACGGTCACGCCGAACGTTTTGGCCATCTCCTTGAAGGCCTCGGCCCGCTTCGGCGAGTCCTTGACGTTGCGGATTCCCTGATCGGTGAAATTTCCCAGCACGACATAGGTCACCATGGTCGTCCTCCCTGGTTAGAATCCAGATGCAATTGTCGCTTGAGGAAACCGCGCCCAGCTTGCCACAGCGGCTGAGACAGCGCCACTTATTCTCTGGAACGTCAGCGACTGCGACTTATCCGGTCAGGACAACGGCCGCGCGAAACTGAGCTCATGGCCGTCCGGGTCGCTGAGATGGAAGTAGCGCTCGCCCCATTCCGCATCGCGCGGCGTGGTCGACGGCTGCCATCCCGCCGCGCGCGCCTGCTCATAGGTCGCCTCGACATCGGTGACATAGAAGATGACGCGGCCCCACCAGGACCAGCGCTTGTCGCCCGGCTGCGCCGTCAGGTTGAGATAGCCGCTGCCGGCGCGAAAGCTCGTGAATGCTGCGGCTTCGCCGCCATACAACAGCTCGAACCCGAGCGAGCGGTAGAACTGCACGGCGCGCGCCATGTCATGGGTGCCGAGCGTGATGGCGCTGATGCTCTCGATCATGTGGGCTGCTCCGCCAAGAGGGACCTGGGCGCATTGTACGGCCGCCTTGCTCAGCTTGCAGATGATCTCGTCCGCCTTGCGGCTGGCGAACCGCATCCTGCTCTGCTATGAGGAGGCCGAACCCGCAGCTTTCGGGTTCCGCGGTCCCGTAGCTCAGCCGGATAGAGCGGCGGTTTCCTAAACCGTAGGTCGGAAGTTCGAGTCTTCCCGGGATCGCCAGTCATTCCGACGCAAGAAACCCAATAAATATTGGCATTTCCTCGACGTACGCGATCCGTTCTGATTCCATTTGGCCGTCTCAGGCCCGGGTGGCCCGCACATTGAGGGCGACACCATGCAGGCTATAAAGCAACCGACAAGAAGCAGACGGCAGTTAGAAATTAATACCGAGGTCGACGTAGCCTCGAATTTCATGGCGGCGTTGTGGACGGGTGTCCCGATCGATCCGGCTCGCCCTGGATCTCCGACACGGCAAAACTTTCGCCGATGGAGGAGCGTAACGGCTCAACCAAGGAGCCGACTTCGCCGAAACATGAAACCGGACGGTGCGAACCTTCTGGCCAGCTCGAGCGCGCGGTTCTCGCAGCATTCCAGCGCGATCTTCTGGGAAAGCATAACATCTCCGACCGGCAGATTACCACGCGGCATGAAACACAGGCCGCGCGTCGGGCGGCCCTTTTCGTCGATCTCGCAGACGTTCGTCGACGCGCCCGCGTAGATCCTATATTGCCTGCCAGTGTCGCCACCGATGACCTCGAAATAGCCCTTTCCCGCGAATTGAGCCCGCTGGGCGGGCGATAGCCAGTCGCGCAAGAGCTGCAGCGAGCGGCCCTCCGGAGTTCTCTCGGCGCCGTGTCTGATGAAGAGAGCCCGAATGGCTCTCGCGCGCCGGCGTTGGCGAGATGATCTAAAGCCCAACATGGCGCGGGCCGATCACCCGCCGACCAGCCTGGGAAAGAATACGGTTTCTTCCGCGTTCGGATCGAACGATCGCATTTGCGAGACTTGACCCGGACCCGTCCGGACCGCCGCGGTGAAGCCGGCATGGGCCAGTTCGTAGAACCGCCGCTCCGCCTTCGCGAGCTCTCGTGCGTCGTCTGGATTGAAAAAATGACGGCTATCGCCGGTGCTGTCCATCACGATCTGGATTGCCATGATCGTCTTCCTCGGAGTGCTGATGGCCAAGGACTTGATCCAAGTATCAGGCCGGTGTCGCAGAATTTCAAGACGAGAAGAGGTCGTCGCAATGCCAGGCTCGCCGGCGCGGCAAAAGGCTCGTGCGGTAATGCTAGCGCGAAAATCCGGTGCTGCCACGCCCACTGAGGACGACCTTGAGTTCGCTGATCACCATCCCACGAGCCGCGCCGGATCTTTGGGCTGTGCACGCCGTGCCAGGCGTTCCGCACTCTCTGCTGCAAGGGCTCGTTGGCCGCCGGAGCAGCTTACTACCTCGCGCTCAGCTTGCATCGTCGGCCAAATTCGGTACACACAAATCCGAAGGTTGTCCGGAAGGCTTTGTATTTTCTACGATTTTCGATCAATTCTGGAGAGTGGATTAGAATCCCTCCCTCTCCGCCACCTTTCGGAAGTTCGAGTCTTCCCGGGATCGCCAATCTTTATAGTCCCTTGCCAGTAACTTAGCTGTCGGAATCAAGCCGATTTCGCCATGTCGGTCCACGTTACGGTTTGCCACGCCATTCGGCGCGAAAATTGCTAGAAGCGGCTTCCTTCCTCGCTGGCCCGGCTGACATGCCGGCTACATCTCACTGTTCCATCCGGAGACGACAATGCCTTTCGACTTGATCCTGCGCGGCGGGCGGGTGATCGACCCCTCGCAGAAGCTCGATGCCGTGACCGACGTCGCCTTTGCCGGCGGCAAGATCGCGGCGATCGGGAGCGGGCTCAAGGCCGATCCGGGCACCGATGTGCGCGATGTCTCACGGTTCATCGTCACGCCGGGGCTGATCGATCTCCACACCCATGTCTATTGGGGCGGCACCTCGCTCGGCATCGATGCCGAGGAATTCTGCCGCACCTCCGGCGTCACCACCTCCGTCGACACTGGCAGCGCGGGTCCCGGCAACTTCGCCGGCTTCCGCAAGCATGTGATCGAGCCGAGCCAGGTCCGCATCCTCGCTTACCTACACGTCTCGCATGCCGGCATCTTCGGCTTCTCGCACCGGATCATGGTCGGCGAGAGCGAGGAGCTGCGGCTGATGAATCCGATCGAGGCGGCCAAGGTGGCCGACGCCAACCGCGACCTCATCGTCGGCATCAAGGTACGTGTCGGCTTGCATTCTTCGGGCACGTCCGGCGCGGTGCCGCTCGACATCGCGCTCGAGGTCGCCAACGAGGTCGGCATGCCCTTGATGGCGCATATCGATCATCCGCCGCCGAGCTATGAGGACGTGCTCGCCCGCCTGCGTCCCGGCGACGTGCTGACCCACGCATTCCGCCCGTTCCCCAATACGCCGGCGACCGCGCAGGGAACGGTGAAGAAGGCGGTGCTGGACGCGCGCGAGCGCGGTGTGCTGTTCGATATCGGCCACGGCAAGGGCTCGTTCGCGTTCAAGACCGCGCGCGCCATGCTCGCCAACGGCTTCTATCCGGACACCATCTCCTCCGACATCCATCAGCTCTGTATCGACGGCCCGGCCTACGATCAGGTCACGACCATGTCGAAGTTCCTGTGCATGGGCATGGAGCTCTCCGAGGTCATCGCGGCCTCGACGGTGAACGCGGCAATGGCGCTGCGGCGCCCCGAGCTCGGCAGCCTCAAGCCGGGCAGCGTCGGCGACGCCACGCTGATCTCGGTCAGGCAAGGCCAGTTCGACTATGAAGACGTCGTCGGCGAGCACTTGATCGGTAACAGCAAGATCGTCTCGGAGGGTGTCGTCATCGGCGGCCGCTGGTGGCATCCGAATTGAGACGGCACGGCGCCTACAGCGACCTTGCGATCAACAGCTTCATGATCTCGTTGGTGCCGCCATAGATCTTCTGGATGCGGGAATCGATGAAGATGCGCGAGATCGGGTATTCCTGCATGTAGCCGTAGCCGCCGAACAGCTGCAGGCATTCGTCGGCGGTCTCGACCTGTTTCTCCGAGCACCAGTATTTCGCCATCGATGCCGTGACGGTGTCGAGGTCTTTTGCGATCAGGCGCTCGATGCACCAGTCGACGAAGACGCGTGCGATCATCGCCTCGGTCTTGCGCTCGGCGAGCGTGAAGGCGGTGTTCTGGAAATCCATCAGCGGCTTGCCGAACGCCTTCCGCTCCTTGGTGTAGTCGGTGGTGAGCTTGACGGCGCGCTCCATCGAGGCGACGGCGCCGACCGCGAGCGCGAGGCGTTCCTGCGGCAATTGCTGCATCAGCTGGACAAAACCCTGGCCTTCTTCCTTGCCGAGCAGGTTCTCCGGTGGGACCGTGACATTATCGAAGAACAGCTCCGATGTGTCGGAGGCGTGCAGCCCGATCTTGTCGAGGTTGCGCCCGCGCTTATAGCCGTCCGCGCCCGCGGTCTCGACCACGATCAGCGAGATGCCCTTGGCGCCGGCCTCGCCGGTGCGGGCGATCACGATGACGAGATCGGCGGCCTGGCCGTTGGTGATGAACGTCTTCTGGCCGTTGATAACGTAGGAATTGCCCTGCTTCTTCGCCGTGGTCTTGACGGCTTGCAGGTCCGAGCCGGTGCCAGGCTCGGTCATGGCGATGGCGCCGACCATCTCGCCCGACGCCATCTTCGGCAACCAGCGCTTCTTCTGCTCCTCCGAGCCGTAATTGAGGATGTAATGGGCGACGATAGCGCTGTGCACGGAGACGCCGGTGGTCAGCTCCGGCACGGTGCTTTCGAGATCGTCGAGCACGGCGGCGTCATAGGCGAAGGTGGCGCCGAGGCCGCCATATTCCTCCGGCACGCTCGCCAAGAGCGCGCCCATCTCTCCGAGCCCGCGCCAGGCGAAGCGGTCGACCATCTTCTGCTCGCGCCATTTTTCGGCGTGCGGCGCCAGGTCCTTGGCGAGATATTTCCGGAACTGGTCGCGGAAGACGTCGAGCTCTTCGGTCATCCAGGAGGAGCGGTAGGACATGATTACCTCATCTTGGCGTGGACGGCGCGTGCACATCACGCGTGCCACAGCAGTCGGGACCGACGCAAGCCCGCCCGCTTCTGGTAGGCCAACCAAGAATAGGGATGATTGTGTCTTCAGGCTGCCGGCGCAGTGTCGCCGCCACGGGTTATCCGGCCTGCGCCGTCTTGCCGCCGTCAATGACGAACTGACCGCCGGTGGTGTAGGGATGATCGTCCGAGGCCAGTACCAGGGCGAAAGCTGCGATCTCCTCCGGCGTTGCCACACGTTGCAGCCCTGGAACATGCGACTTGGCCCATTGCGCGATGGCAATATGCCAGGCGGCGTCGGGCAGATTCTCCATGCCCGACAGGCGGCGAATGAAGGGCGTATCCGTCGTGCCCGGGATCAGCGTGTTGATGCGGATGCCGTACCTTGCGTAGTCGAGCGCGGCGGCCTGAACCAGGCCGACCAGTCCGCGCTTGGCCGCCGAATAGGCGGAGCGGTTGGCCGTGGTCGCGATGGCGTTGGACGACGAGGTGACGACGATCGATCCGCCCTTCTGTAACATGTGCGGGATCTGATATTTCATCGACAGGAACACGCCGCGCAGGTCGGTGCCGATCACGTCGTCGAACTCAGCCGCGCTGTACTCGTGCAGGGGTTTCTCGACCGAGATGCCGGCATTGTTGAAGGCGACGTCGAGCCGGCCGTAGCGTTCGATGGTCTTGTCGACCAGCGTCTTCACCTCGGCCTCGTTGCGGAGATCGGCGCGAATGAAACTGGCCTCGCCGCCGGCCTCGCGCACCCCGTTCTCCACCTGTTTGCCGCGTTCGACGTTGCGGCCGCAGAAGGCGACCCGGCCGCCTTCGGCCGCGAACATCCGCGTCGCGGCGCGACCAATGCCGGAGGTGCCCCCCGTGACGATGATGACCTTGCCCTCGAATCGGCGCTTGCCGCTCGGCTTCTGCTGGGGCAGCGTCGCACTCTCGCCGAGCGCCACGCCACCGGCGAGGCCGCCGGCGGCTCCCGCGAGCACGCCCAGGACCGCGCCCCCGACCAGATGACGGCGCTTTACCGGGCTGCTTGGGGTGATATCCTGCATTTCGGTCATTTCGAACTCCGGTCGCTCAATCTGAACAGTGTTAAGATAGATAGGCCGCGATCTAAACAGTGTCAAGTTACATGAAGAAGCAGGCCTCCTCAGGCAAACGCAGCGCCGGTGCGACACGGCCAAAGCCGGAGCCCGGCTATCATCACGGTGAATTGCAGGAGACGCTGATCGCCGCCAGCGAAGCCATTCTGGCCGAGCAGGGTGCCGAGGGTTTCACGCTGCGTGAGGCCGCCCGCCGCGCCGGGGTCTCGCCGGCTGCCCCGTCGCATCATTTTGGCAATGCGCAGGGCCTTCTGACCGAGGTCGCGATCCGCGGTTACGACGCGCTGGCCGAAGCCTTGCGCGCGGCGGCCTCCGGCAAGCAGGGCGCGCGCGACAAGCTCCATGCCCAGGGGCTGGCCTATGTCGATTTTGCGCTGAGGCACCCGGGCCGTTTCCAGATGATGTTTGCGAACAAGCGTCTCGTTGCCGACGATGCGCGCTTGAAGCAGGCGAGCCGGGCCGCCGGTCACGCCTTTGAGACCGTCGTGTCCGAACTGGTCGCCGGTACTGCGAAGGAGGCGAAGACGGCGGCTGCGGCGGCCTGGTCGACCGTTCACGGCTTTGCCAAGCTTGCGCTCGAAGAGAAATTCGGCTCTGTGAGGAACGAGAGCGGACGCCGCGAGGTCATGATGACGCTTGATCAGGTCCTGAACTATCTATGGCCGGCGAGCGCCGCGCGCCGTTGAGCGAGGCCTGGATGACGTCATGACGAGCAAGACGACGGAGCTCAAGCTCGACATCGAGCGCATCGGCACGGTCTCGGCGATGCTGACGCGGCCGGATCGTGCGCGCGCCTGCTACGTGCTGGCGCACGGCGCGGGCGCGGACATGCGGCATTCCTTCATGGAGAAGGTCGCAGCTGGCCTCGCAGAGCGCGGCATCGCAACGTTCCGCTTCAACTTCCCCTACATGGAAGAGAAGAAGGGGCGTCCTGACGCGCCGGCTGTTGCGCATGCCGCCATCCGCGCGGCGGTCGCGGAGGCGGCGCGGCTCTGCCCCGGCGTGAAGCTCGTCGCTGGCGGAAAATCGTTCGGCGGGCGCATGACCTCGCAGGCGCAGTCGAAGGCACCGCTGCCTGACGTCAAAGGCCTCGCCTTCCTCGGCTTCCCCCTGCATGCCGCCAAGAAGCCGTCGAGCGAGCGCGCCGAGCACCTCGCCGGCATCGCAATCCCCATGCTGTTCCTGCAGGGCACGCGCGACGGGCTTGCCGATCTAGGCTATCTCAAGCCTGTCGTCGAGAAGCTCGGCCCGAAGGCAACGCTGCATGAAATCGAAGGAGGGGATCACTCCTTCGCGGTGCTGAAGAAATCGGGCCGTACCAATGACGAGGCACTCACTGAGGTGCTGGACACGCTCGCGGCCTGGATCGACGGGCTCGCTTGAGGCTCAGGCCGAATAAAGCCCCTTGTCGCGCGCCTTCTGGATCGCCAGCGCGGCGATCAGGTCGAGCGTCGGTGTCGACAGGCCGGCGCTGCGCGCGAAGGCTTGGGGCGCCTTCACCAGCACGTCGATCTCCATGGCGCGGCCGAGCTCGTAATCCTGCAGCAGCGACGGCTTGTGGTTGGGGGCGGGGCCGCTGCGGGTGACGCGCTTGACCTCGGGAATGAAATGCTGGGCGATCTCGTTGGCCTCGTTCAGCATGCGCGGGATGACCTCGGCGAAAGCAGGGTCGTCGCGCACGCCGCGCGCGGTCTGGCCGGTGAGCAGGCACAGCACCGAGAGCGACATGTTGGTCAGTAGCTTTGACCAGATCGCCTCGCGGATCTCGGCGACCGGCGGCGATTCCAGCCGCGCATCGTTGAAAACGCCGCGCAGCTTCGTGATCCGCTCGCAATTGCGGTCGTCGCATTCGCCGATCAGGAGGCGGTTGCGGTCCGGCGTCAGGTTCTGCACCACGCCGGGCGCGGTCACCTCGTTGGAGGAGAAGACGACGCCGCCGATGATGCGCTCCTTCGGAATGCAGGCGCGCAGGCGGCCGCCGGGGTCGAGGAAGGAAATGTCGGGCGGGGTCGGATGCCGCGGCGGCAGCCCGATCCCGTACCACCATGGAATCCCGTTCTGGGCGAACACGATCGCGGTCTCGTCCTGGAGCAGCGGCTTGATGCTGGACACCAGCCCCTGAAGCGCGGTCGCCTTCAGCGTCGAGATCACGACGTCCTGCGGGCCGAGCTGGGCCGGATCGCCTGATGCGTTCACCTTGGCACTGACCTCGGAATCGCCGACGCGCAGCTTGAGACCATTGGCGCGAGCCGCCTCCAGATGCGCTCCCCGCATCACGCAACTGACCTCATGGCCGGCGCGCGCCAGCCGTACCGCAATGTGGCTGCCGACGGCGCCCGCGCCGAAAATGCAGATGCGCATGATGATATCCCGTATCTATCCCTTGGTGCGGTCCGCCGCCAGCATGACACAAGCCGCCATGCGATGGACGCGGCTGCCCTACGCCGGAAAGATATGGATCGGGATGCGTTGCCTCGGCCATAGTGCAGGGCAAACAAACGACCGGAGGATCGCCGATGACTGCCAGCCCCGTCCTGTGGACCCTCGATGAGCGTGGGGTCGCGACCGTCACGTTGAACCGGCCGGAGGTGAACAACGCCTATGACGGAGCGTTGATCGCGGGCGTGCTCGCGGCCATGGACGACCTCGGCAGGAAACCCAATTTGCGCGTCGTCGTGCTCCGGGGCAACGGCAAGCATTTCCAGGCCGGCGCCGACCTCAAATGGATCAACGGCGTGCGGCCGCAATCGGCCGAGGCGAACGAGGCGGCCTCGCGGGCGACGTTCGAAGCCGTGCAGCGGCTCAACACCTTGCCGATCCCCACCGTCGCGTTGGTGCAGGGCGGCTGCTTCGGCGGCGGCACCGGCGTGATCGCGGCCTGCGACGTCGTCATCGCCGCGGACAACGCCCTGTTCTCGATCACCGAGGTGCGCTGGGGTCTGACCGCCGCGATCATCATCCCGCAGCTCTGCGATGCCATCAGTGTCCGGCAAGTCCGCCGCTACGCGCTGACCGGCGAGCGTTTCGGCGCCGAGGACGCCCGCCGCATCGGCCTCGTGCACGAGGTGGTGCCGCTCGCCGAGCTGGAGGCCGCAGGCAGCAAGGTGGTCGAGCAGCTGCTCGCCAATGGACCGGAGGCGATGGCCGAGACCAAGCAGCTAGCGCTGGAGAGCTCCTTCGGCGGCATGGCAGTGGACGATGCCGCCTACAAGCGGCTCGTGCACCTGCACTCGCTCAAGCGCCAGAGCGCGGAGGCCGCGGAAGGGCTGGCGTCGTTCGCCGAGAAGCGTGCGGCGAAGTGGGGCGGTGCGAAAGCTTGAGCGTCAGCAGCCGCGGCAGATGTTGTTGATGCTGCGATAGACGGCATCGTCGTCCTGGCGCAATTGGCGCAGCGTTTCGAGCGCCTTGCTCTCGTCGGTCGCAGGTGCAGGCTTGCGCTTCGCCGCCAGCTCGTCCTCCTGCCGCTTGTAGCAGGCCTCGCGATCGGGCTTGGCTGGGATGAAGCGGCAGTTTTGCTCCAAGGCTGCAGCGGGGCTGGTTGAGATCGCAAATGCGATCAGAGCGGGAAGGAAGAATTTCAAAAGCGTCGAATCCATTTGTGAACCAAGGTGCTTGTCGTCGCCCGGCTTGACCGGGCGACCCAGTACGCCGCGGCCTCTCCGTATACGTTTGACGCCTCTGGAATACTGGATCGCCCGGTCAAGCCGGGCGATGACAGTGGGCGCGACGGCCCTTCTCTCAGGTCCGTCGTCTGAGGGCAACCGCCATCTTGTGACGCCAGACACGGCTCACAGCGACGGCGCCAGTGACGTTTTCAGCAGGGTGAGCAGCGCCTGCACGGCAGCCGCATTGCGCCGTCGCTCGGGAATCGCGGCCTTCACCCACAATTCCGGAATCGGAAAGTCGCGCAGCACCGGCTTCAGCGTCCCGTCCCGCAGGGCATCGGCGACCAGATAATGCGAGATCAGCGCGATGCCGTTGCCGGCGATGGCGCTGCGCGCCAGCACGTGTCCTTCGTTGGAGGAGAGCAACGGGCTGACCTGGATGTTGATGCGGCCGCGCGGCCCGTCGAAGGCCCATTCCGGGCCGGTCGGCAGAAAACTGAGGCAGCGATGCTCGACCAGATCGCGCGGATGTTTTGGTGTGCCGTGCTTCTTCAAATAGGCCGGTGAGGCGCAGAGCAGCCGCTTGAGCGCGCAGAGTGGCTCGTCGACCACGCCGCCGAAGGAATGCGGGAAAGCGCCGATGGCGATGTCAAAACCTTCAGTGACGGGATCGACCGGGCGGTCGATGAGCACGATATCGAGCTTGAGCTTCGGGTTCTGGGTCTGGAACGCGCTGAACACGTCGGCCAGCCGCGCCACCGTCAGTGAGGTCGGCGCCTTGATGCGCAGATGATCGACGAGATCGTGGCCCTTCTCGCCCATCCGTGAAAGCAGGTCGGTGGCATCAGTGACCACGCCGCGGGCGCGATGCACGTAGCGCTGCCCGGCTTCGGTCAGCCGCAATTGTCGGGTCGAGCGGTGAAACAGCGGCGTGCCGATCCGCGCCTCCAGCTGCGTGACGCGCTTGGCGACGACCGAGGTCGCGACGCCGAGTTTTCGCGCAGCGGCGGAGAAGCCGGCGGCATCCGCGGTGGCGAGGAAGGCCTGCAGGTTCACCAGGATGTCCATGTCGATCTTTCTCGATTCGCGAAAGTTGATCGCCTATTTTGGTGGATTGTACGCTCCCTCGCGTTAATTCATAGTCGCCCCAAGCAAGAGATTTTGGGAGCGAACGCGCCATGCGGGCCACGACGATCGATGAACCAGCGCGCAAAGTGCCGCTCTACGGCGAATATGAAGTCGTCGTGCTCGGCGGCGGTCCGGCCGGCATCGTGGCGGCGGCGTCCGCGGCGCGGGCCGGACGGCGGACCCTGCTGATCGAGCGCTACGGCTTCCTCGGCGGCATGGGGACGGCCGCCGGCGTCACCAATTTCTGCGGCTTGCACGGCAATGTCCATGGCGAGCACCGGCGGCTGGTGCAGGGTCTGGCGTCCGAGCTGCTGGCGCGGATCGATCGCTTGAACGGCCTCAACACGCCGCATCTGATCCTCGGCAAGGTCTATGCCCAGGCCTATGACACCGCCGCTTACAAGATCGCGGCCGACGAGCTGCTCGCAAGTAACAAGGTGCACATCCTCTTTCACGCGCTCGGCGCCGGCGTGGTGATGGGTGATAACAGCCGCATCGACGCGCTGCTGGTCGAGACCAAGGGCGGCCGGCAGGCCGTGCGCGCGGAGATCTTCATCGACTGCTCCGGCGACGGTGACCTCGCGGTGTGGGCCGGCGCGCCATTCGACATCGGCGACGAACACGGTCATCCGCTCTATCCCTCGATGATGCTCCGCCTCAACGGTATAGACCCTGGGAAGGCGGGCGAGGCCTGGCGCACCATTCCGCAATTGATGGAAAAGGCGCTTGCGGCCGGCACCCACACATTCCCGCGCAAGAGCGCGATCGTCCGGCCGCAAAAGTCCGGCATCGAATGGCGGGTGAACTTTACGCAAGTCGCACGCGAGGACGGCCACGCCATCAACGGCGTCGAGCCGGACGATCTCACCCGCGGCGAGATCGAGGGTCGCAAGCAGGCGCTCGCCGCGTTCGAATTCCTGCGCACTGTGCCCGGGTTCGAAAAATCCTACATCGTCGACCTGCCGCCGCAGCTCGGCATCCGCGAGACCCGCCGCATCAAGGGCGGCTATCAGCTCAGTGGCGAGGACGTGCTCGGCTGCGCCTCGTTCGCGGATTCCATCGGCGTCAATGGCTGGCCGATCGAGGCGCATGTTCCCGGCGACGTCGTCTTCACCTTCCCGCCGATCCCGGAATCGCGAGGCTACAACGAGCTGCCTTACCGGATGCTGGTGCCCGAGGGCGTCGACAATCTCCTGGTCGCCGGCCGCTGTGCCTCGATGACCCATGAGGGCCAGTCGGCGGCGCGGGTCTCCGGCGCCTGTTTCGTGATGGGCGAGGCTGCCGGTTCCGCCGCGGCGCTGGCGCTGTCCGGAAACCGGATCCCGCGTGACATCCCCATTGAAAAATTGCAGGAAACGTTGAAACAACAGGGCGCCTTCATCGGGCGGGATCAGCCGGTCCCTGAAGGCCTGTAGCAGACTGCAAGACAACCACGAGAGGAAACGGGATGATCGGGATGGTGCGGCTCGCGCTTGCGGGCCTGATGGCGATCATGGCGATAGGTACGGCGCGGGCCGAAGACGCGCTGAAGGCCAAGATCGGCGTGCTCCGCCTGTCCTCTTCCGCGCCGGTCTTCATCGCGCAGGACAAGGGCTATTTCCGCGAGACCGGCCTCGACGTCGAGCTGAAATTCTTCGACGCGGCGCAGCCGATCGCGGTCGCCACCACTTCGGGCGACGTCGATTTCGGTGTCACCGCCTTCACCGCGGGTCTCTACAATCTCGCCGGCAAGGGCGTGCTGAAGGTGATCGGCGGCATGAGCCGCGAGAAGCCCGGCTATCCCCTGATCGGCTATTTCGCCAGCAACAATGCCTACGCCGCGGGCTTGAAGACCCCGAAGGATCTCGCGGGCAAGCGCGTTGCGGTGACGCAGGTCGGATCGAGCTTTCACTATTCGCTCGGCCTGCTCGCCGACAAATACGGCTTCAAGCTCGCGGACGTGAAGATCGTGCCGCTGCAATCGCTGTCGAATGCGGCCGCTGCGCTGAAGGGCGAAACTGTCGATGCCGCGCTGCTGCCGATCTCTACTGCGCGAAAGCTGATGGATGAGGGCGGCGCGAAGTTTCTGGGCTGGGTCGGCGACGAGACGCCCTGGCAGTTAGGGGCGGTATTCGCCTCGCCGAAGACGCTGACGAACAAGGCGCTGGTGACAAAACTGCTAGGCGCCTTGGCCAAGGCCGACCGCGAATATCACGACGTCATCCTCACCGCGATGAAAGACGGGGTCGCCCCGATCAACGAGCAGACAAAACCGCTCTTGGAGATCATCGCCAAGTACACCAATCTGCCGGTCGAGCAGGTGGTCGGCAACTGCGCCTATATCGATCCCGACGGCAAGCTGGATGTGAAGAACGTCGACAACCAGATCAAATGGCTGCAGGAGCAGGGTTTTGCCGACAAGGGCTTTGACGTGAACGCGATCATCGCGAAGGAATTCGTGAAGGCGGATTGATCGATGCGCTCGCCCTTCCAGACCCGTCATCCTGAGGCGCGAGTAGCGCAGTGCATCGGCACTGCGCCTGCGAGCCTCGAAGGATGTACGGCCGAGCTGCATCCGGGCCGTACATCCTTCGAGGCCCGATTTGCGGCAAGCCGCAAGTCGAGCGCCTCAGGATGACGGATTGAAAGGCGAGCTCATCGCATGGACCTGATCGCCAACCACATCACCCATCGCTTCGGCGAGCTCGCCGTGCTCGACGACGTCTCCTTCACCGTCGGCGCGGGCGAGGTGGTGGCGATCGTCGGGCCCTCCGGCTGCGGCAAGAGCACGCTGCTGTCGATCCTGGGCGGGCTGTTGCAGCCGACCTCCGGCGCGCCCGAGCTGCGCGGGGTGCCGCCGGCGGACAGTCTCAATCCGCTGACCTTCGTGTTCCAGGATTTTGCGCTGCTGCCCTGGGCCACGGTGGAAGAGAACGTCGAATTCCCGCTGTTGCACACCCAGCTCTCGGCCACGCAGCGCCGCGCGCTGGTCGAAGACGCCTTGCGCCGCACCGGTCTCACCGATTTTCGCCAGACCTATCCAAAACAGCTCTCGGGCGGCATGCGCCAGCGCGTCGGCATCTCGCGTGCGCTTGCGGTGAAGCCCGCGATCCTGCTGATGGATGAGCCGCTCTCGGCACTGGATTCGCAGACCCGCGAGCTGCTGATGGAGGATTTCGTTCGGCTGCTCGCCGATGGCGGCATGGGCGCCGTCTATGTCACGCACAATCTCGAAGAGGCCGCGCGGCTCGCCGACCGCATCGTGGTGCTGTCGCGGCGGCCCGGCCGCATCCGCGAGGTCGTGATCGTGCCGATGACGCGCGCGGCGCGCGGCGAAGCGGCGGCGCGCGAGAAACTGCTGGCGCTGCAGAACCAGATCTGGTCGCTGATCCGCAACGAAGCCATCGACGCCGAGCGTGAGGTCCAGCATGCTTGATCGCGCGGCAACGGAGACGGCGGCCAAGAACGAACCGACGCGGCGCGTCCACTTTCGTGGCGCGGGCTTCGTGCCTGCCTCGAGCCGTTTCGGCGGCTGGATCGCGCTCGCGCTCGTCATCGCGATCTGGCAGGCGGCGGGGAGCGCCGGCTTCGTCAATGCGCTATTTCTGCCGACGCCCTCTGCAATTGTCCGTGCGATCTACCAGCTCGCGGTCTCGGGCGCGCTCTGGCAGCATCTGTCCGCCTCGCTCCTGCGCATCGGCGTCGGCTGGCTGCTGGGCACAGCAGCCGGCGTCGCCGTCGGCTTCGCCATCGGCCTGTCGCGGCTGGCGCGCAGCGTCGGCATCACCTTCATCTCGGCGCTGTTCCCGATCCCGAAGATCGCGCTGCTGCCGCTGTTGATCCTCTGGCTCGGCATCGGCGAAGAGCCGAAGATCGCGACCATTGCGCTCGGGGTGTTCTTCTCGACCGCGATTTCGGTCTATAGCGGCGTCGATGCGGTGCCACGCAACCTGATCCGCATGGCGCAGAGTTTCAACGTTCCCTTCGCCACCATCGTGCGCAAGGTGATCTGGCCGGGCGCGTTGCCGGCGATCCTCGCCGGCTTCCGCATCACCGCATCTGTCGCGCTGCTGCTCGTCGT
Source organism: Bradyrhizobium sp. WSM1743 (assembly GCF_000473065.1). Taxonomy (GTDB): domain Bacteria; phylum Pseudomonadota; class Alphaproteobacteria; order Rhizobiales; family Xanthobacteraceae; genus Bradyrhizobium. Next base: position 30,751 of record NZ_AXAZ01000023.1, on the reverse strand, counting down.
CAGCGCCGAGATGATCGGCGCGCAATACGGCATCGGCGCTTTCGTGCTGCAGGCCGGCAATCTGATGCAGACGGATCAGCTGCTCGCGGGCGTGGTGATCCTGTCGGTGTTTGGCCTTGCGGTGGGGAAGGTGATCGGCTGGCTTGAGACGCGGCTGTTGCATTGGCGGTAGCCGCAATCACAACCGTCGTCCCGGGCAAGCGAGAGCGCGGACCCGGGACCCATAACCACAGGCAAGCGTGATCAGGGGACTCGGAGTTATTCGCTTCGCGTCTCACTACTCCCTGTGGCTATGGGTCCCGGATCGGCGCGCGCTTAGGGCGCGCTTGTCCGGGACGACACCGGGTATGAGGCCATTGCCCTCACGCGTTCCCGCGATCCTCACGGAACAAGTCCAGCTTTTGCTGCACGGGCCGATCCGAGAAGCTGAACAGCACGGCGTCTTCGTCCGCCTCGTGCGTCACCCAGTGCCAGCTCGGCACCACGAACAGATCGCGCGGGCCCCATTCGAACACGGTGTCGCCGATGCGGCTGCGGCCGCGGCCTTCGATCGGGCAGAACACGGTGGCATCGGTCGAACGATAGCGCGCGGTGCTAAAACCCTTCGGCAGCAGCTGGATGAAGGTGCCGATGGTCGGCATAGCGAAATCGCCGGTCTCGGGGTTGCTGAACTTCAGCTTGAGCCCGTGGCAGGCGTCCCACTCCTGACTCGCGCGGGCCTTCTCCAGCGCCTCGCGGGTGTAGGCATAGGGATAGCTGAAGATCGGCGATGTCTTCGAGCTCCGCTTGACGTCGACCGGCAAGAGGTTGTGGCCATAGCGCGCAAAACTGTCGCCTGCGGGTTTTGTAATTCTCTGCTGGTCCTCTTTCGAGCCTTCCGCGAAGGAGCAGTCGAAGAACTGCACCAGAGGAATGTCGAGGCCATCGAGCCAGAACATCGGCTCATTCGTCTCGTTGGAATGATCGTGCCATGTCATCGACGGCGTGATGATGAAGTCCCCTCGCTCCATCGCGGTGCGCTCGCCGTCAACGGCGGTGTGGGCGCCCTTGCCCTCGAGCACGAAGCGCAGCGCCGACTGGCTGTGGCGGTGCGCAGGCGCGACGTCGCCGGGCACCACCATCTGCACGCCGGCATAGAGCGACGTCGTGATCTTGGATTGCCCGCGCAGCCCCGGGTTCTCCAGCACCAGCACGCGCCGCTCGGCTTCTTTGGCCGCGATCAGCTTGCCGGCTTCAAGCATGTAGTCGCGGATGACGTCGAACTTCCAGAGGTGAGGGCGGCAGGCGCTCCTCGGCTCCGGCGTGATCAGGTCGCTCATCACCGTCCAGAGCGCGGTGAGATTCTCGCCGTCGATCTTCTTGTAGAACGCCTCGCGTTCCGGCGTCTTGGTCACGGCTTCCATGGTTGCTGCTCCCGATCGTTTGTTGATTGACAGTATACTGACGATCTAGGTAGCGTCAATGTGAGGAGTAACGTACAAGGTCGTCGTCATTCCGGGGGCGGCTCGAACAGCCGAATCCGGAAATCTCGAGGTTCCAGGTTCTCGCTTCGCGAGCCCCGGAACGACAGAAAACCGGGAGGTCTCGATGAAGCTGCACGGCTATTTCCGCTCCAGCGCCGCCTATCGGGTGCGGATCGCGCTGAACCTGAAGGGGCTCGGCGCCGCGCATCTGCCGCATCATCTTCGCAAGGGCGAACAATGCGCGCCCGCTTATCTTGCCATCAACCCGCAGGGCCTGGTGCCGGCGCTGGAGGACGATGCTGGTGCAGTGCTGACCCAATCGGTCGCCATCATCGAATGGCTCGATGAGACGCACCCCAATCCGCCGCTGCTGCCGAAGGATGCGCTGCGGCGCGCCAAGGTGCGCGCGTTTGCGCTGGCGATCGCCTGCGACACGCATCCGGTGCAGAACCTGAAGGTGCTGGCGCGGCTGCGCGAGCTCGGCCTGCCCGAGGAGAAGGTCCAGGACTGGGCGGCGTGGGTCAATCGCGAGGGCCTGTCGGCTTGCGAGACGCTGATCAAGGACGAGCCGGGCCCGTTCTGCTTCGGCGATGCGCCGACGCTCGCCGATCTCTGCCTGGTGCCGCAGCTCGCCAACGCGCGCCGCTTCGGCGTGGATGTGTCGGCCTATCCGCGCCTGCTCAAGGCCGAGGCCGCGGCCAAGGCGCTGCCGGCGTTTGCCGATGCCGCACCGGAGAAGCAGCCCGATGCCGAGTAAGCCTGCCACTCCGATCACGATGGACGCGGTCTATACCGCGCCGGGCTATTTGTTCCGGCGCATGCAGCAGATCGCGGTCTCGATCTTCATGGAGGAGTGCAAGGCGTTCGATCTCACCCCGGTGCAATATGCCGCGCTGGTCGCGATCCATACCCATCCCGGTATCGACGCCACGCGGCTCTCGGCAGTGATCGCGTTCGATCGCTCCACGCTCGGCAGCGTGATCGAGCGGCTGCAAGCCAAGGACTATATCGAGCGCAAGCCGGCGCCCGAGGACAAGCGGATCAAGCTGCTGTATCTGACGAAGTCGGGCGCGGCGATCCTGCGCGAGATCATCCCCGCCGTCGAGCGCGCCCAGGCACGCATGCTGGAGCCGCTGAAGCCCGCAGACCGCAAGACCCTGATGGGGCTCTTGGCGCAATTGGTCGATCTCAACAACGAGGCCTCGCGCGTCCCGCTGCGGGCGGAGGATGCGCTGGAGCATCTGGGGAAGGCGGGGTGAGGAGAGGGATAGGGCGACGCTGTCGCCTTTTCTCCGCCGTCATTCCCCGCGAAAGCGGGGAATCCAGTACGCCGCGGCTTCTCGGCTCAATCACGACCGGCTCTGGAATACTGGATCGCCCGCCTTCGCGGGCGATGACAACGAGTTGGGGTTGCTACATCCGCAGCAACGCCTGCCGATCGATCTTCCCCGTGCCCGTCTTCGGCAGTTCGTCGATGAAGATCACTTCGCGCGGATATTTGTAGGGCAGCAGCTTGCCCTTCACATAATCCTGCAGCCTGCGCGTCGCTTCGCCCTGGTCCACCGCGCGATTGTTCATCACCACCACCGCCTTCAGCGTCATGCGCCGGTCCGGCAGCTCGGCGGCGAACACCGCGCATTCGCGGATGTCGGGGTGGTCGGCGAGACACAGCTCGACCTCGAGCGGATAGACCCACTGGCCGGAGATCTTGATGAGATCGTCGGCGCGGCCGCGGAAGAAGTGAAAGCCGTCGGCGTCACGCACGAAACGGTCGCCGGTATAAATCCAGCCACCCTCGCGAATGGTTTCGGCGGACTTGTCGGGCCGGTTCCAGTACAGCGGCGTGTTGGAATCGCCGCGCACCCACAAGATGCCTTCCTCGTTGTCGCCGACCTCGTTTCCATCCTTGTCGCGCAGCGCGACCTCGTAGCCGGGCACCCGCAAGCCCGCGGCACCTAACTTCTTCTGCTCGGGGCGGTTGGAGAGGTAGATGTGCAGCACCTCGGTCGAGCCGAGGCCTTCGACGATTTCGAGGCCGGTGAGCGTCTTCCAGCCGTTGAAGACCTCGGCCGAGAGCACCTCGGCCGCGGAGAGCGCCATCCGCAGCGACGAGAAATTCGTTCCGTCAGCGCCTTCGGCTTTTGTCAGCGATGTATAGAGCGTCGGCAGGCCGAAGAAGACCGTCGGCTTGTATTGCTCGATCGCCGCGAAGATCGACGCAGGCTTCGGCTGGCCCGGCAACAGCAGCGTCGCGGCGCCGGCCGAGAACGGGAAGGTGACGGAATTGCCGAAGCCGTAGGCGAAGAAGATTTTTGGTACCGAGAAGCAGATGTCATCGGGCGTCAGCTTCAGCACGTTCTGCGCAAAGGCGGCTTCGCTGTAGGCCATGTCGTGCTGCAGATGCACGATGCCCTTGGGCCGTCCGGTCGAGCCGGAGGAATACATCCAGAACGCCATTTCGTTGCGATGCGTCGGCGCTTCCGCCAGCTCGGTCGGGAACTGCGCGAGCCAGCTTGCCGCCGCGACCGAGCGCAGCGCCGCGTGATCGCCCGCCTCGCCATTGACGACGAGCAGCATCCGCAGCTCCGTGTCCTTGCAGGCCTCCGCATTGAACCGCGCGCAGAATTCGGACTCGACGACCGCGACAGCCGCGCCGGAATCGGCGAGATAGAATTGCAGGAGGTCCGGCGGCGTCAGCGTGTTAATCAGGAGCGGCACGAAGCCGGCGCGGACCGCGCCGAAGAACGCGGCCGGGTAGGCCGGCGTGTCGTCGAGGAACAAGAGCACGCGGTCGCCGCGCTTGAGGCCGAGCGAGGCGAAACCGTTGCCCCAGCGGCAGGCTTCGCCGCAGAGCTCGGCATAGGTTCGCGTGCCTGCCGGGCCGATGAGCGCGATCTTGTCATCGCGGCCTTTGTCGAGATTGTCGAACAGCACGCGGCTGGCATTGTAAATTTCAGGAACGGCAAAGCCGATCTCGCGCGCGCCCGGGCTGTCGGCCGGCACCTGGTCGTGAATCCCGTTGCTCATGGTGCATCTCCGCCGTTCTTGGCCGTCTCATAGCGGGCCATGAAGGCCGGCGACATCACGCGCAGCCGGGAATCGTCGATGCGGCCAGAGCGGGTGATATAGCTGTAGGCGAAGTCCATCAGGGGAAGCTTCATGTGCTCGGCGAAGTGTTCGTACCAGAACGCGCTCGTGCGCGCGGCATCGACGAGCTTCTGCACGATCGGCTTGCGCGCGGCCTGATAGCGGTGCAGCGCGGTCGCAAGATGCGCGTCCGACTCCAGCGCCTTGACCAGCGCGATGGCGTCCTCGATCGCGAGCCGCGTGCCCGAGCCGATCGAGAAATGTGCGGAATGCAGCGCATCGCCGATCAGCACCATGTTCTTGAACGACCAATGCTCGTTCCAGACCCAGGGGAAATTGCGCCAGACCGATTTGTTGGAGACGAGGCAATGACCGCCGAGCGTGTCGGCGAACACCTCCTCGCAAACACCCTTGGACTGCTCGACGTCCTTGTAGGCGAAACCATAGGCCTGCCAGGTGGCATGATCGCATTCGACCAGGAAGGTGCTCATGGTCGGCGAATAGCGGTAGTGATGGGCGTTGAAGGCGCCGCGGTCGGTCTTCACGAAGGTCTGCGACAGCGTGTCGAAGCGCTTTGACGTGCCGTACCAGACGAACTTGTTGGAGGAGTAGGATAGTGAGGTGCCGAAATCGCCCTCATAGGCCCGGCGCACCAGCGAATTCAGCCCGTCGGCGGCGACGATGAGATCGTGGCCATTGAGCTGGTCGATCGCCTGAATCTGCGTATCGAAGCGCGGCGTGACACCGGCATCGAGCGCGCGCTGCTGCAGGAACTTGAGCAGCTCGAGGCGCCCGATCGAGGAGAAGCCGACGCCGTCGATGGCGACGCTGTCGCCGTGCAGGTTCAGCGTGATGTTCTCCCAGCTCTCCATATGCGGAGCGATCGCATCGACCGTCTCGGGGTCATCGGCGCGCAGGAACTCAAGGGCCTGGTCGGAGAACACGACGCCAAAGCCCCAGGTCGCGTCGGCCGGGTTCTGTTCGAACAGGTCGACTTGATCCTCGGGATGACGCTTCTTCCAGAGATAGGCGAAGTAGAGCCCACCGGGCCCCCCGCCGATCACGGCGATCCGCAACGTCTGCCTCCCTAATTGACAGTATACTTACTATCTAGGGGTAGACTAATGTGCTCCAGCGCCCGGCGCCAGCGGAATTATCGGCAAGGCCGGCACGCCAAAGCTCGCCCCCGGGCACACGTTTTCCGAGTGTCCGAAGCCGTCAGGTGCGAATCATAGCGAAACCGGGCCGGATTGGCCACCCGGGCGCGTCAGACGCAGCGCTTCACATAGACCCCGTTCACCAGCACCCTGGTGCAACGAACCACGGGCACGGGCTTGCGGACCACGACGGCGGCGTTCGGACCGGCGCAGCCGGCGCGATAGACGCCGCGGGCGCACACCACCGCATTGGCATCGGTGGTCTCGATCGTCATGGTCGCGGCGAAGGCGAAGAGAGCAGAAGCAACGAGCAGCAATGAACGCATGTTGTCCTCCCGGTCTGGTCGTGATCGAAACGATCTCAAAAAAGGATCTGCGAAATCACGCGCCGGCGTGCGAACGTCCGGTCGCGCACGCCGCAATTCATGTCTGTGCTGCGGACGTACATAGTCCGCTTCGTCTTATCTCGCGACGAAAGGCGCGAGCACGTCCCTGCAAGCCGGCGAGAGCGATGCCGCCCGGTTGGAAATGCATTGTATGATCCGGCCGCCGCCGGGCGCCACACCGGCGCAGAGCGTGCGGATATCGGCGCCGCAAGCCGATCTGGCGATGAACAGCTCCTCGCGCGGGAGCAATGGCCGCAGCACGATCGTGGTCGGTGCCGCGGCGGGCGCAGTCGCGGGAGCCGCACCCGCAGGAGCCGCCGTAGCCGCTGTGCTGGATGCCGCGCCCAGCGCGCTTTGGCAGGAGGGTGAGACCCTTGCCTTGTTCTTCTCCAGGCATTCGAGCGCAGCCGCGCCGCCCGGCGTCACGCCGGCGCAGACTTTTGGATAGTCGGACCGGCAGGCGCTCTTGATGGCGGAGACCTGCGCGCTGCTCGGCTGCTTGGCGGGAGCAGCCTTTGCCGCCGCCGCTGGCGCCGCTGGCTTGGCAGGTTCAGCGGGCGGCGCGCCAGGCGCCGCCTGGGCCTTCGGTGCGGCGGGTGCCGCCGGCGCAGCTTCAGTCTTCGGCGCGGCGGGAGCGGCTTCAGCCTTCGGTGCCGCTGGCGGCTCGAGCGCGCGAACTGCAGTCTCGCATCTCGATGACAGGCTGGACATGTTCTTCTGCAGGCATTGAAACGCTTCCGTGCCGCCCGGCGTCACGCTCGAACAACGTGCCATGAAGTCCGACCGGCATGCGGAGCGGATAGCGCTCTTCTGGGCCTCGGTCGGTGTTTGCGCGACTGCCACTGTCGCAGTTGCGAACAGCGCTACCGCCAGCAACGCGCTGCGCGTGGAGCCATGCTTCAATGTCTCGAACATCGGTATGAGTTCCTGCCCTATAGGTGGAGCGCTCAAATGACCGTTCGGCGCTCTAAAAAATGATGCGATTGCAATCGTTGCGAGCCATGCGATGCATGGGCATCATTGGCCGCTTTGTCCGCTACCGCAAGCAGATTGTGGCCAAGGACGACGCAGCGACGGCAGCGCTAGAGCTTCACCATGCGCTTGCCGCGGTTCTCGCCCGCGAGCAATCCGATCAGTGCTTTCGGCGTATTCTCGAGGCCGTCGATGATGTCCTCCTGCACCTTCAGCTTGCCGGACTTGACCCAGGCCTGCAGGTCGGCGAGCGCGCGCTGACTCTCCTTCATGTAATCCATCACGATGAAGCCCTGCATGACGAGCCGCTTCACCACGATCAGGCCGGGCACGCCGCGCGGGCCGTGCGCGGCGGGTGCGCCGTCATATTGCGAGATCGCGCCACAGCAGGCGATGCGGCCGTAATTATTCATCTGCGGCAGGCAGGCTTCCAGAATGTCGCCGCCGACATTGTCGAAATAGACGTCGATGCCGCCAGGGGCGGCTGCGCGCAGCGCCTTGGACACCGCGCCGTCCTTGTAGTCCACGGCAGCATCGAAGCCGAGCTCGGAGATCAGCCATTTGCACTTATCAGTGCCGCCGGCGATGCCGATGACGCGACATCCCTTGATCTTCGCGATCTGTCCGACGATCGAGCCGACCGAGCCCGCAGCCGCGGAGACCACGACCGTTTCGCCCTCCCTGGGCTTGCCGATCTCCAGCAGGCCAAAGTAAGCGGTGAGGCCAGCGATGCCGAACACGCTGAGCAGATGGGTCATCGGCTCGAGCTTCGGCATCTTCGTCAGATGCTTCGCCGGCACCGCGGCATATTCCTGCCAGCCGGTGTCGCCGAACACGATGTCGCCGGGCGCAAGTCCCTCGGCCTTCGAGCTCACGACCTCGGCGATGGCGCCGCCGGCCATCACGCTGTTGGCCTCGACGGCCGAACGATAGGTGGCGCCGTGCATCCAGGCCCGGTTGGCAGCGTCGAGCGAGATGTATCGCACGCGCAGCAGGGCCTCGCCGTCCTTCGGCTCCGGTACCGTGCCATCCACCATCTTGAAATGCTCCGGGCCGAGCTTGCCGCTGGGCTTCTCCACCAAAAGAATCTGGCGATTGATGTGTCCACTCATGGCGTTCCCTCTTCGATTGTCTTGACGATTATTGATGCAGCCGCCGCAAACAAAACGTGCAGGCCGCATGTGTTGTGCGCTGCATGAAGGCTAGATCGCTGCGTTCCATTTCACAACGGGAACATCCTGAAAACGCGACCACACGCAAAGCGTGTTGCGTCGTCGCCGCATCTGCGACATCATGAAGCGCCGGCGTATGTGGGGGTAAGCGATGTCCAACAGGTTCACGCAATACATTCTGGCGGCGATGGTGCTCGGCATTGTCATGGGGTCGGCGATCTACAATTTCCTGCCCGACACGCGCGCCGACTGGGCGTCATCCATCAACCTGATCGCCATGATGTTCCTGCGCCTGATCAAGATGATCATCGCGCCCCTGGTGTTCGCGACTCTGGTCGGCGGCATCGCCCATATGGGCTCGGGCTCCAAGCTCGGCCGCATCTTTGCCAAGACCATGGGCTGGTTCGTCAGCGCGTCTTTCGTCTCGCTGCTGCTCGGCCTGATCATGGTCAATCTGCTGCAGCCCGGCGCCAACTTCCCCGGCACGCTGCCGGCGGCGGGCCAATCGACCGGCCTGCCGGTCTCGGCCTTCTCGATCGAGAAATTCCTGACCCATCTGATCCCGACCTCGATCGCGGACGCGATGGCGCAGAACGAGATCCTCCAGATCGTGATCTTCGCCGTCTTCTTCTCGGTGGCGATGGGTGCGATGCCGGAGCGGTCCAAATCGATTCTGGCGCTGATCGACGACGTCGGCCACATCATGCTGAAGGTGACGAGCTACGTGATGCTGTTCGCGCCGCTCGCAGTGTGGGCCGCGATCACCGCGACGGTGGCCAAGAACGGGCTTGCCGTGCTGTGGAAGCTCGTCGTGTTCATGGGCGGTTTCTATCTCTCGCTGGCGATCCTGTGGACCATCCTGGTCATCGTCGGCTTCATCGTGATCGGGCCGCGCTACAGCCATCTGTTGAAGCTGATCCGCGAGCCCCTGATGATCGCGTTCTCGACCGCGAGCTCGGAGGCGGCCTATCCGAAGACGCTGGAGGGGCTCAACCGCTTCGGTGCCTCGTCGCGGATCTCGAGCTTCGTGCTGCCGCTCGGCTATTCCTTCAACCTCGACGGCACGATGATGTACTGCACCTTCGCCAGCGTCTTCATCGCGCAGAGCTATCACATCGACATGCCGCTCGGCACCCAGCTCGCGATGCTGGCGACGCTGATGATCACGTCCAAGGGCGTCGCCGGCGTGCCGCGCGCCTCCCTCGTGGTGATCGCCTCGACGCTGGCGCAGTTCAACATCCCCGAGGCGGGCCTGCTCATGATCATGGGCATCGACACCTTCCTCGACATGGGCCGCAGCGCCACCAACGTGATCGGCAACACGCTTGCGACCTCGGTGGTGGCCAAATGGGAAGGCGAGCTCGGGCCCGAGCATGCGCTTGAACCGAGCGACGTCGTGCCTGAGGACATGGTCCCGGGCGAAGTGCCCGCGATGGCCGGCCATGGGTAGGAGCGAACCATGGGCCAGACACTGGCAAGGTCAGTGATCGGCGGCTTCCTGTGGGTCGCGGCAGCATCGTTGCTCGCGGCCACAGCGGTCGCCCAGACTGGCGGCAGCGAAGGGCTCAGCCCGACGCTGTCGGCCATCAAGACAGCGCACACCGTGCGGCTCGGCTATCGCGAGAGCTCGCCGCCGTTCTCCTTCCTCGATCAGTCGGGCCGCCCCATCGGGTATAGCCTCGAGCTCTGCGAGGCCATCGTCGAGGAGATCGGCGTCGAGGTCGATGATCCCAATCTCAGGATCGACTACGTCAAGGTCACCTCGGACGACCGCATCGACGCCGTGCTCCAGAACAAGATCGACCTGGAATGCGGCTCCACCACGGCCAATGCCGAGCGCGGCAAGCGAGTCGCATTCTCGCCGCTGATGTTCGTCGCCGGCACCAAGCTGATGGTGCCGAAGGGGGCGGCTGTTTCGGGCGTCGCAGATTTGAAGGGCAGGACCGTGGTGGTGACCAAGGGCACCACCAACGAGCAGGCGATGCACGCCGTCGACAAGAAGCTCTCGCTCGGCCTCAATATCGTCACCGCGCCGGATCACGAGCAGTCGTTCCGGATGGTGAACGACGGCAAGGCGGATGCGTTCGCGACCGACGACATCTTGCTCTACGGACTGATCGCGCGCCACAAGGCGCAGGAATATTTTCGCGTGGTCGGGGACTATCTGTCCTACGATCCCTACGGCATCATGTTCAGGAAAGGCGAGCCGCAGCTCGCCGCCGTGGTCGAGCGCGCCTTCCGCAAGCTCGGCTCCAACCGCGACCTCGTCCCGCTCTACAACAAATGGTTCACCGCAAGGCTGCCCACAGGCGAGCGCCTGAACGTGCCGATCTCGCTGCAGCTGGAGGAGGCCTTCAAGGCCATGGACGATTCCGCGGGCGCGAATAATTGACGCTCTTACCCTCCCCTGGAGGGGGAGGGTCGATCGCGCGCAGCGCGAGCGGGGTGGGGTGATCTCTCCACTCGGGCAGTGTGCAAGGTGGAGAGACCGTCACCCCACCCCGTCTCGCATCGCTAGCGCGCTGCGAGCCGACCCTCCCCCTCCAGGGGAGGGTGGGCACCTGTGTCGCGGCTGCTATCATCCCCCAAACACCCGGTCCAGCGCCGCGTCATACGCCGCCTGCACCAGCTCCGGATGCAGCTTGCCCAACGTCTCCATCATCACGCCCGAGTTGATCTCGAGTACGCGCCAGCCACCGTCAACGCGGACCACGTCGATCGACGCAAAAGCGATGCCGATGGCGTTTGCGGCATCGATCGCGAGCTTCACACAGGCCGCGCGAACCTCGCCGTCCTTCAGCAGCACCGGCTGTGCGCCGGCATCGAGATTGTGCCGCCAATCCGAGCCACGCTGCTTGCTGTAGACGACGAGGGGCTCGTCATCGAGCAGCACCACGCGGACCTCGTCCTCGATCGCGACATAGGGCGAGATCACGAGCCCTGCGCTCATCGAAAAAACTTCGCCGACCGCGTGATCGAGTTCCGCCTCTGTCGTCACCTTGAACACCGATCGCCCCGATGTCCCCTCGTTCGGCTTCACCACCACGCCTTGCGGATGGTCGTGAAGCAGTACGAGCATTGCCTCTCGCCAGTCGGCGCCAACAACATTCTTGCCTAGCCTCGGATTGAGGAAGAGCTGATGGGGAACGCAGGGCACGCCCGCCAGCGCCAGCGCCTCGGCGGTGGCCGATTTGTCGTTGGCGAGGCGGTGGGCGATGGCGCTGTTGAGGCCGATGTCGTAGCCGAAGGCAAAGTGGCGCCTCGGTCCCCGGCGCATCGCGATCAGCCAGCCACCGGAGCGGGCATCGACCGCGATACCGTGCTCGGCGCAATAGCGCCTGATCGCCTGAACGAAGATTCGCTCGCCGCTTACCATGGTGCTTCGTCGCTCCTGTCGCCAAAAGCCGCAAAAATGCGGGAATCGGCGCCAATCGGGATGAAAATCAGAACTATTCTTAATGAAATTCTCGCGAGGGCGACGGAAATTAAGTGCTCCAACCAGGCATCAGGGAGGAAAGAAATTGCCCTCCGCGCCTGCCCGGCAGCAGATTCATTAATGATCTGACCAGTTCTGCCGCAAATGCCGGTTTGACCGGCATCAATTGCATCCGAAACGAGGTTGATTATTGGTCTCAATGGCGTAGATCACACACGCGAAATCCTCCGCCATGGCAAATGGTGACCGCCCCGATTTCAGGGCGGGGCAACGCTTTTGCCCTAAAACCGCAGTATTCGGAATATCGAAAATCATGAGCGCGTTTTACCGAGAGAAGGTTCTTTCCGTCCACCACTGGACCGACACGCTGTTCAGCTTCCGTGCGACCCGCGATACCGGCTTCCGTTTCCAGAACGGCCAGTTCGCCATGATCGGCCTCGAGGTCGACGGCCGTCCGCTGCTGCGCGCCTACAGCATGGCCAGCGCAAACCATGAGGAACAGCTCGAGTTCTTCTCGATCAAGGTACAGGACGGCCCGCTGACCTCGCGCCTGCAGAAGATCAAGGAAGGCGATACCATCCTGGTCGGCCGCAAGGCGACCGGCACGCTGATCACCGACAATCTGCTTCCCGGCAGACGGCTGATGCTGCTCTCGACCGGCACCGGCCTTGCGCCCTTCGCCAGCCTGATCAAGGACCCCGAGGTCTATGACCAGTTCGACTCGATCGTGCTGGTGCATGGCTGCCGCCAGGTCTCCGAGCTCGCCTATGGCGAGAAGCTCGTCGCGACCCTGCAGGAGGATGAGCTGTTCGGCGAACTGCTCGCGGACAAGCTCGTCTATTATCCGACCGTGACCCGCGAGCCGTTCAGGAACCGCGGCCGCATCACCGACCTCATCAGCTCCGAGCAGATCTTCAACGACATCGGTCAAGGCCCGCTCGACATCGCAACCGACCGCATCATGATGTGCGGCAGCCCGGCGATGCTCGAAGAGCTGAAGGCGATGTTCGAGAGCCGCGACTTCGTCGAAGGAAGCGGCAACAAGCCCGGCCATTTCGTGATCGAGAAGGCCTTCGTCGAGCGGTAAGAGCCGTTCGCCGTCGTGCCGAACGGCTAGTCATCCCCTCACTCGTCGTCCCGGACAAGCGCGCCAAAGCGCGCGCCGATCCGGGACCCATACCCACAGGCCGTGGTTATGCGAGGACTCGGAGTGACAGCTTTCTCTCGCCACGAAATCCTGTGGTTGGGTCCCGCATCTGCGCTGACGCTTGCCCGTGACGACAGCTGAGCTTGTGGGATCCAGTGTGGCCACGCGCAGCCCATTAAGGGTGCGCCTCCCTCCAATCCCGTCCCTCTGCTGCACCGCAAAACCCGCCCATCGAGCTGATTGATTTGTCTCGGCCGAATTCGCTAGCCTGAAACAAGGGCCGCGTCATATCCGTATGACAGGCAAAGGCGTATCGTACCGCCTCGTGCTGGCGAGAGGATGGGAATCGTGGCCAACGACAACAAGACGCAGGAAGCTCCGAAACGCCTGCCGCTGGCGGAAGAGGGGACTTTGGAAACCCTGCTGCTGCCCTTCTCGCCGCGCTACATCGTGCTGACGATCTGCGCGGTGGTCACTGCGCTCCTGATCGGCATCGGAATCGTCGACCGCAAGATCTTCGACATCCTGCTGGTGCCGATCCTGATCTTCGGCGCGCTGACGCTGCTCGGCATCCGCGATCTCTTGCAGAAGAGCCACGCGGTGCTGCGCAACTACCCGATCTCCGCGCATATCCGCTTCCTGCTCGAAGAGATCCGGCCGGAGATGCGGCAGTATTTCTTCGAGAGCGAGAAGGACGGCATGCCGTTCTCGCGCGACACCCGCGCGGTGGTTTATCAGCGCGCCAAGATGGAGCTCGACAAGCGTCCGTTCGGCACCCAGGAGGACGTCTACCGCGAGGGTTACGAGTGGATGCACCACTCGGTCTCGCCGAAGACGCATGCCCAGGAAAAATTCCGCATCACCATCGGCGGCCCCGATTGCCAGAAGCCCTATTCGGCCTCGGTGTTCAACATCTCCGCAATGAGTTTTGGCGCGCTCAGCCCGAACGCGGTGCGGGCACTCAACGCCGGCGCCAAGAAGGGCGGCTTTGCGCATGACACCGGCGAGGGCGGCGTCAGTCCCTATCACCGCGAGATGGGCGGCGACATCATCTGGGAAATCGGCTCCGGCTATTTCGGCTGCCGTCACCTCGACGGCAGCTTCGACCCCGAGGCGTTCGCGCGCGTGGCCGGCGACGACCAGATCAAGATGGTCGAGCTCAAGATCAGCCAGGGCGCCAAGCCCGGCCATGGCGGCGTGCTGCCGGCGGCGAAGGTCTCGGAAGAGATCTCCAAGATCCGCGGTGTCGCGATGGGCGAGGATTGCATCTCGCCGGCCTCGCACCGCGCCTTCTCGACGCCGGTCGGCATGATGCAGTTCATCGCCGAGATGCGCCGCCTCTCCGGGGGCAAGCCGGCCGGCTTCAAGCTGTGCATCGGCCATCCCTGGGAATTCCTGGCGATCTGCAAGGCGATGCTTCAGACCGGCATCTATCCCGACTTCATCGTCGTCGACGGCAACGAGGGCGGCACCGGCGCGGCGCCGCTGGAGTTCATGGATCATCTGGGCATGCCGATGCGCGAGGGCGTCAATTTCGTTCACAACGCGCTGGTCGGCATCAATGCGCGCGACCGCATCAAGATCGGCGCCTCCGGCAAGATCGCCACCGCCTTCGACATGGCACGGGCGATGGCGATCGGCGCCGACTATTGCAACTCGGCGCGCGGCTTCATGTTCTCGCTCGGCTGCATCCAGTCGCTGAGCTGCCATACCGATCGCTGTCCGACCGGCGTGGCGACGCAGGATCCGACGCGCGCGCGCGCGCTCTACGTGCCGCTCAAGATCGACCGCGTGCACAACTATCACCACGCGACGCTGCATTCGCTGACCGAGCTGATCGCCGCGGCGGGCCTGGAACATCCGCAGCAGCTGCGCCCGATCCATTTCAGCCAACGGACCTCGACGACCCAGGTGAAGTCCTTTGCGCAGCTCTATCCGGCGCTGCGCCCAGGCGAGCTGCTCGAAGGCACGGAAGATCCGCGCTTCCGCGACGCCTGGAAGATGGCGCGCTCCGAGACGTTCCAGCCGGCGCTGTGAGATGCCGGCCGCGGGGCTATTCTCGCGCCAGAAATTCAGCTGTCGTCCCGGACAAGCGTAAGCGCCGATCCGGGACCCATACCGCGTGACCTATCGATTGCAGTTGGTGGCAGTACCGAACGTCGAATCTTCGCCAAACCGCTTCCTGTGGCTATGGCGACGAGCGCAAGCGCTCGCGCTATCGCTCAATTCACCCCGTCTCGACCTCACTCAACCGGCTCGCCAAAATCTTGTCGATCCTCCGCCCGTCGAGATCGACCACCTCGATGTGCCAGCCGCCGAAGTCGAAGGCGTCGCCGGCGTTGGGCAGCGCGTTGAACTGCTGCAGCACGAGACCTGCGACCGTGTTGTAGCGGTGCGGCGGCAATTCGACGCCGAGCAGCTCGCCGAACTCGTCGACCGGCATCCAGCCGGAGATCAGGAGCGAGTCGTCGGCGCGCCTGACATAGGCCGGCTCCGGCGGTCCTTCCTCGGAATGGAAGGCGCCGACGATCGATTCGAGGATGTCGGCGGCTGTCACCATGCCTTCGAAGGCGCCGTATTCGTCATAGACGAAACCGACGTGAACCGGAGCCGATTTCAGGATGGTCAGCACGTCGCGCGCATCCGCCGACACCGGGATGCCGGGCGCCTCGCGCACGAGCGCGCGCAGGTCCGGGTTGCGCTCGTTCATATAGGCAACGAGCAGGTCCTTGGCCTGGAGCACGCCGATCGGCTTGTCGCGGTCGCCGTCGGAGACGGGAAAGCGCGAATGCGGGCTCTTGGCGATGACCTCCTGGATGGCCGCCGGATCGTCGTTCAGGTCGATCTCGTCGACCTCCGTGCGCGGCGTCATGACGGCGCCGACCGGGCGGTCGCCGAGCCGCATCACGCCGGCGATCATCTCCTTCTCGCCGGGCTCGAGCACCCCCGCGCTCTCGGCCTCACTGACGAGGTGATGGATCTCGTCCTCCGAGACCTTCTCCTCGGCCCTGCCGCCGCGGCCGAGCAGCGTGAGGATCAGCTTGCCGGAGACGTCGAGCAGAAAGACGAGCGGCAGCGATATCTTCGCAAGCACGTGCATCGCGGGCGCGACCCTGACGGCGATGCTTTCGGGATCGCGCAGCGCGACCTGCTTCGGCACCAGCTCGCCGACGATCAAGGTGGCGTAGGTGATCAGCGTGACGACGATGCCGACACCGACGATGTCGGCAAGCCCTGAGGAGAGGCCGAGCTCGAGCAGCCATTGCGTCAGCCGCTGCCCGAGTGTCGCGCCCGAGAACGCGCCGGAGAGCACGCCGACCAGCGTGATGCCGATCTGCACCGTCGACAGGAACTTGCCGGGATCAGCCGCCAGCGTCAGCGCCCGCTCGGCGCCGCGCACGCCCTTGGCCGCGAGCAGCGACAGCCGCGCCGGACGCGACGAGACCACGGCCAGCTCGGACATGGAGAGCAGGCCGTTGATGACGATCAGGACGACGACGATGACGAGTTCAAGCGAGAGCATTGACATTCCGAGGCAAGGGAGTGTGGCCGAACGGGCGGCACGAGCCTTCATATAGGTATTCGGCGAGCAAATGCCGTCAATTTTGCCGCACTTGCCCTGGCGGGGGAACCCGGCAAGGAGGCGCGGCGACGCGCGAGATTTCCCGTAACGTGCAGCAGGCGACGCGCGGCACCCAGCAGGTCTCCGCCAGCATCGTCGACGCACAGCACCACGCGAGCCAGACCGGATCGGCCTCCGCCAACGTCCTGTCGGCAGCCAGATCGCTGTCCGGCGAGCGCACCCGTCTCAAGACCGAGGTCGGAAATTTCCTGGATGCGATCCGGGCCGCTTAGAGGTCCGTTGTGGAAAGATGAGGTTTGGCCTAGGCTGGCATTTCGGGGATGTCGCAGCCTCCCCGTGAAGTGGCGATTCCACGCAAGCGCTGCTCGCCGATCTATGGAGCGAGCAATGGACGGGATCGCAATCGAGCTTCCGCTTTTTCTGTTCGCCACGTTCGCCGGTGCGCTCGTCGCGGGCCTCTCGGGCTTCGCCTTCGGCCTCGTCGCAGCTTCGCTGTGGCTCTACGTGCTGACACCGCTTCAGAGCGCCAGCCTGATCGTCGGCTTCGGTCTTCTGGTGCAGGGTTACTCGGTCTGGAAGCTGCGCGCGGCGCTCGACTGGCGCCGGCTGTGGCCTTTCATTATCGGTGCAGTCGTCGGCGTGCCGGCCGGGGTGTCGCTTCTGACGTGGGCTGATCCGAAGAGTGTCCGCATCGTGGTTGGAGTTACTCTGATCGCCTATAGTCTCTATGCATTCCTCCGGCCGCAGCTCAAACTCGCCACGGCCGTACCACCGGCGGCCGACGTGACGGTCGGCTTCGTCAACGGCCTGCTCGGCGGGCTGACCGGCCTTGCCGGCATCGTCGTTACCATCTGGTGCAATCTGCGCGGCCTGCCCAAGGACGTGCAGCGTGCTACGTTTCAGCCGGTCGCAGTCGTGGTGTTCGCCATGGCGGCGCTCTGGCTCGGCGTCAAGGGATCGCTCACGCTCGACACGGCGAAGCTGTTCGCGCTCGGCCTGCCCTTTCTGTTCGCCGGAACGTGGCTGGGACTAAAACTGTTCGGCCGGATTGACGAGGCCGCGTTCCGCAAGATCGTGCTCGCGCTGCTGTTGGTCTCGGGCGTCGCGCTGCTGTTCTGAAAAGGAATGAGTCTTGGCTCAACCGGTGCACGCCATACCTCTCCCTAAGGGAGAGGTCGGATCGCATCGAAGATGGGATCCGGGTGAGGGGTTACGGTGTCACTTGGGGCAGCGCTCCCTCACCCGATTTGCTGCGCAAATCGACCTCTCCCCGCTGGGGAGAGGTGAACGGCCATCGAGCCCGTGCGTGCATAGGCTCAGAACTCCCCGTGCAGCCGGCCCGAAAACACCGATACCGGGCCGCGGTCGGCGTTGTAGGCAGGATTGACGATGAGCTGATAGTCGGCGGTGAGAGTGAGATTCTTGTTCAGCGCATAGGCGTAATAGGTTTCGAGGATGCGCTCCTTGCGGTAGTTGAGCGCGCCGTCGCCGATCAGAATGCCGAGGCCGCCGGCGGCGAGGAAGTCGCGATAGTCCTGCGAAATCGCGTTGATCGCGCCGCCGATGCCGATCACGTCGTCAGGCCGGCCCCATCTCGTGCCCTTGATCGACAGACCGCCGGACAGGCTGCGATTGATGTCGGTGAAGGCAATCGTCTCGCTCTTGCCGTCATTCCAGCTCCAGCGGCCGAACAGTCCGACGTCCTCGGTGATTGCCTGCTCGAGGTTGAGCACATAGCCATACTTCAGACGGCTGCGCCTCGTCTGCGCGATGTCGAGATTGAGCGCGGGATTGTCCAGTGTCTCGCGGAAGCTGCCGATGTTGGCGCTGTCGACCCAGCCCATGGTCCTGAGCCTGCCGGGCAGGCCGAACAGCGAGAAGCGCGTCTCGAGCTCAAGCACGTACTGGCCGCGCTCCCCGACCCTGGTGTCGAAATGATTTGAATTGGGCTCCGCGACCATCAGGAAATAGCCGCCGCGCAGCGCCCAATGCTTCTGGTTGAGCTCGGCAGTGACGCCGTAGGTGAGGCCAACCTTGTCGGCGGAATAGTCGAAGGCGCCGGGCGCCCATAGCGACCAGTTCATGAAGTCCTTGCGGGTGTCCTTGGCGTAGGCATTGCCGTCGAACACGTCGACCACCGCGAACTTGCCGGCCTGCAGGGTGAGGCGCGACACGTCGACCTTCTGCCCGAGCTGCAACTGCGTGCTCGCAAACTCCTCCTGCTCGCCACCAAATCCGAACGTCTGGCGCACGAACAGGCGCGAGGTGTTGTAGTGCGGGTAGGGGAAGTTCGACTTCTGCGCTTCCCCGTTGGGGAAGCCGGCCACGCCCACCGTGTCGCTCAGTCCAAATCCCTGGAGCAGCTCGGGGTTGTAATAGACCTCGCCGCCGTCCCACAGCCGCGCGTTCAGGAACAGGCTGTTGCTCCACGTCGCCTTGGCCTGCCGCGACGGCGACAGCGAGTTCGGTCCAGTGTAGAGGGCGGGGAACGACGGATAGCCTTGCGGCAGATAGGTGCTCTGGCCGTGAATCTCCCAGCGATCCGATTCCGTGTCGATCAGGGAGCTGTTCGGGTTGTAGCTCGGCGCGCCCGGCCAATCGACCTTGCGGTTGAGGCCGAACCTGACCTGCTGGAAGTCGAGCGACGAGGACGTGTATTGGGCGCCCGTAGCGGCGAAGGCGACATTGGCGCCGTCGAAGCGGCTGTAGAGATATTCGAGCCGCGCGCTCCAATGCGGCGCGAAACCGTATTCGATGCCGGCGCCAGCGATCCAGCCGGGCCGCGTGTTCAGGATTTTTGGCACCTCGGCGCCGGAGGCCGGCGTGTCGAAATAGCGCTCCCCCAACCAGGCAAAGCCGCCGGTGGCATAGACCAGCCACGGACCGCTGGTGTAGCCGACCCGGCCGCGCAGGCTCGCGGTGTAGTCCCATTGCTGCGTGACGGTGTTGGCCGGTGTCGCCAGGAACGAGACGATCGAATTCGAGGTGATGTAGTTGGGAAACGAGAAATCGCCTTCGACACCGACCAGCCAGCCGGAGTTGAGCCGATAATTGTAGCCGGCCTGCACGCCGCCGATCATGCCGCTGAAGACGCCGCTGTCGTTGATGGCGGCGCCGTCATTGAGGGCAAAGTGCGACGAGCCGCGGCTATAGCCGGCATGCGCGCCGATATAGAGGCCGGTCCAGTCGTAGACCGCTTTCCAGGCCGGTGCCTTCAGCGGCAGGTCGGCCGCGCGGCTGGCGGCCGGAAAAACCAATACGCCCGTGGCAATCGCCGCGGCCGTTCGCAAGCACCGGTGTCTATGACCTCTCAACGCCAAAACGCATGCCCCCAAACGCGAATGTGTCCCACCCGCCGCGCCATCCCTGCCGAGTCGCGGCGATTCTGTCATCAGGCCTCGGATAGTCACCCGAACGGGCGAGATGATCTCGATTCGACCCGGCTTCGTCCCAAGTTCCTGAACCTGCGACAAACCTTATTGCGATTAATTCGCAATAGCAACTGACGCGCATTGCCGCGGAGGATGGTTCGCACCGCTGTGTGACGCGGCTGCAACAAATTCGCAGGTCCCAAAACGAATGACCCCGCCCGGGGGGACAGTCGGGCGGGGTCGGGGGCACGACACGGGGTGGATGAGGCGCCCGTGTCGGACGCAGGATCCACGTGGAGATCGGCCTCAGGTACTCAGATCAGTAGCAGGTACGAACGCGGCCGACGTACTGGCCGAAGGCGTTGTACTGGGCGACCCAGCCGCAGCGGTGATAGCCGTAGTAATAGGGGTCGTTGCTGGCGGCGATCGCGGAGCCGACGACGGCGGCGGTGGCGATGCCGGCACCCACGCCCCAAACCCAGCCGGGCTGCTTGGCTTCGGCCGAAGTGGTGGTGGACGCGATGCTGCCGGTCACGGCGAGGGCAGCGAGAGCTGCGGCGGCAATCTTGGTCTTGATCGACATGTGAAACTCCATCCGGGGTTGAGGCGGTCCGTTGTGGCCCGCGTGCCCAATTGGACGGAGGCTCTTCGCGTCCGGTTCGAACACCGAAAATGTGGTCCCGGAGACTCGATCTTTCCTGAATGAATCCAGGAGGATGCCGGTTAGCCGAGGGGTCCCTTCGCGAGCCTGTTCACGTCGAAGTTATCGACTTCAGTCAGCAGTTCGCAGAACGCGGTCGCGCCCTGATCGAGCAGCTGCTCGCCCTTCTCGGGGAGCGCCAGCGTGGCATCGCCGACCGCGCCGCTGGTGTTCAGATCCTGCGCCTGCCAGGCGAACGGCGCGGGGCGCTGCGTCGAGAGCCAGCGATACTGCTTTTCCATCGCGATGCTGCTCGCAGGAAAATTTGCGATCGCATCCTTGCGCACCTGACCCGGATAGCGGGCCAGCATGATCGAGGTCTCGACCGCGCCGCCGTGAATGCCGTGGCGCACTTCCTCGGCCGGAAACAATTTGTCCGCGCCTGAGAGCCGCGACCATGACGTCGTCACCACGAACAGCTTGTGATGCGCGCGCAGATCCTGCGCAACCAGCATCATGGCCGCGCTGTTGCCGCCATGGCTGGTGATGATGACGAGCTTCTTCACGCCGCGGCGTGCAACCTCCTCGCCGATCCCTGTCCATTTCTTCAGCGCAATTTCGGTCGGCAGCGTCTCTGTGCCCGGATAGTCGATATGCTCG
This sequence comes from Bradyrhizobium sp. WSM1743, assembly GCF_000473065.1. Classification (GTDB taxonomy): domain Bacteria; phylum Pseudomonadota; class Alphaproteobacteria; order Rhizobiales; family Xanthobacteraceae; genus Bradyrhizobium. The sequence continues at coordinate 9,677 of NZ_AXAZ01000023.1, read as the reverse complement.
GTGGAAATGCCGACTGGTTCGACGGGTAGGAAGCTGGCTGGAACGCGCTCGGGCAACAACTGGCGCACACGAGCCAGATAAGCGTCCGCGATCAGCACGTCCGTCGTGAGCGGCAGATGCGGGCCATGCTGCTCGGTTGCCGCCAGCGGCAGCACGGCGATCCAGCGCGACGTCTCCGCGGGGGGCGCATCGGCCCAGCGGATTTCGGTCCAGTCGCGGGACGGCGTCATCAAGGTTTCTTTGCCCGAATTTGTCACGTAATTTGGGGTATGAGGGGACGCGGGCCCGACCGGCTCGCGTCCCCCAATGTCATGCGGTTTTATCGCGTTGCCTTCACATCGGCCAGCCACGATCGACGGAGTGCCATCATGACCCCCTCTCATCTGCGGCGAGCGTTAACGGCGGGCCTGTTGGCCGCTATCGCCTCCTTTGCGCCGGCGTGCGCCGAAACGCTCGACAAGGTCACCTTCGGCACCAACTGGGTCGCGGAGGCCGAGCATGGCGGCTTCTTCCAGGCGGTCGCCGACGGCACCTACAAGAAGTACGGCCTCGACGTCACCATCGTTCCCGGTGGTCCCAACGAGAACAACCGGATGCTGCTGATCGCCGGCAAGATCGATTTCTTCATGGCCGCGAATACGCTGATGTCGTTCGACGCGATCGCCAACAACGTTCCCGTCGTCACCATCGCCGCGATCTTCCAGAAGGATCCGCAGGTGATGCTGACGCAGCCCGACGCCAAGGTCGCCAAGATCGAGGACCTCAAGCCGCTGACGCTGTTCGTCTCCAAGGAGGGCATGACCAGCTACTTCCAATGGCTGAAGTCCGAATACGGCTTCAGCGAGAAGAACGTCCGCCCCTACAATTTCAATCCGCAGCCCTTCATCGCCAATCCCAAGAGCGCCATGCAGGGTTACGTCACTTCCGAGCCATTTGCAGTGGAGAAGGCCGCCGGCTTCAAGCCCAACGTGCTGCTGCTCGCCGATTACGGCTTCAACACTTATTCGACGCTGATCGAGACCCGCCGCGACATCGTCGAGAAGAAGCCTGACCTGGTGCAGCGCTTCGTCGATGCCTCCATGATCGGCTGGTACACCTACATCTACCGCGACAATTCCGCTGGCAACGCCCTGATCAAGAAGCTCAATCCGGAGATGACCGACGATCTTTTGGCCTATTCCGTCGCCAAGATGAAGGAGCACGGCATCGTCGATTCCGGGGACTCCTTGAAGAACGGCATCGGTGCGATGAGCGACGAACGCTATGCCTCCTTCTTCAACAAGATGGTGAAGGCCGGCGTCGTGAAGGCGGATCTCGACTTCCGCAAGTCCTACACGCTGCGCTTCGTCAACAAGGGCGTCGGCGTCGAGCTCCGCCCGAACAAGCCGTAACGCATGCTGAGCTTGGACCAAGGTGCATCGGCATCGTCCACCTCTCCCGAAGGGAGAGGTCGCATCGCATCGCCAGATGCGATGCGGATGAGGGGTTACGTTCTCTCGTGGGACCTGCTCCCCCTCACCCGGCGCTGCGCGCCGACCTCTCCCCGTCGGGGAGAGGTGAAGGGCGCCCGAAACGCAGCAGCCCGCCGTCAATGGTAGAGCGCAACGCGTCATCCGCGGTCGAGGCCAGCCTGACGGCTCTCGCCGTCAGCCTGCGCGGCGTGACCAAGGTCTACGACAACGGCGTCATGGCGCTTGGTCCGTTCGACCTCGCTGTCCGCAAGGGCGAGTTCATCTCGCTGCTCGGGCCGTCCGGCTGCGGCAAGTCGACGGTGTTGCGGCTGATCGCGGAGCTCAGCGCGCCGTCATCAGGTACGGTGCGGGTGGCTCGGCACGAGGGCAAGGTGCTGCCAGGTCACGGCATCGGCTTCGTGTTCCAGGAGCCGACCCTGATGCCCTGGACCAACGTGCGCGAGAACGTGCGGCTGCCCTTGAAGCTCGCAGGCGTGCCGAAGGCGGAGGGGCGCGCGCGTGCCGGCGCGGCGCTGGCCAGCGTCGGGCTTGCCGATTTCGCCGATGCCTTTCCGCGCGAGCTCTCCGGCGGCATGAAGATGCGGGTGTCGCTGGCCCGCGCGCTCGTCACCGACCCCGATATCCTCCTGATGGATGAGCCGTTCGCCGCGCTCGACGAGATCACGCGCTTCCGCCTCAACAATGATCTGCTGGCGCTGTGGCGGTCCTTGGGCAAGACCGTCATCTTCGTCACCCATTCGGTGTTCGAATCCGTCTACCTGTCACAGCGCGTCGTCGTCATGACGGCGCGGCCCGGCCGCATCCAGGCCGACATCCGCATCGAGACGGTCGAGCCGCGCGGCGAGGAGTTTCGCACCTCGGCCGCCTATTCCGATTATTGCCGAAGAGTGTCGGCCGCGCTGGCACCGTCCTATTCGGAGCAGTCGACGCTATGAACGCGCAGCCTGCGGTCATCGCGAAACCGTCCGGCGCGCAACGCGCGATGCGCTTCGTGCTGCCCATCATCGTGTTCGCGGCCGGCCTCCTTGCCTGGGAACTCGTGGTTCGCATCAAGGACATCCCGCCTTACGTGCTGCCGGCGCCGTCCATCATCGTCCTGACGCTGATCAAGGACTGGGCGGTGCTGTCGCAATCGCTCGCCACCACGCTACTGACGACGCTCGAAGGGTTTGTCGCCGCCAGCATCGGCGGCATTGTCCTGGCGCTGGTGTTCAACCAGTCGAAATGGGTGGAATATTCGCTGTTCCCATATGCCGTCGTGCTCCAGGTGACGCCGGTGATTGCGATCGCGCCGCTGCTCCTGATTTATCTGGAGCAGCAGACCGCGGTCGTGGTCTGCGCCTTCATCGTCGCCTTTTTCCCGGTACTGTCCAACACCACGCTCGGCCTGAATTCAGTGGACCGCAATCTCGCCGGCCTGTTCCAGCTCTACGGCGCCTCGCCACAGCAAGCGCTGCGCTTTCTCAAGCTGCCCGCGGCGCTGCCCTATATCCTCGGCGGCCTGCGCATCGCCGGCGGCCTGTCGCTGATCGGCGCAGTCGTGGCCGAGATCGCGGCGGGAACGGCCGGCGCCGGCTCCGGGCTCGCCTACAGGATCGCCGAATCTGCCTATCGCTTGAACATACCCCGCATGTTCGCAGCGCTGCTTTTGTTGTCGCTGGCCGGGATTGTCATCTATGGGGTGCTGGCGCTAGTTTCGCACCTCGTTTTACGGCGCTGGCATGAGAGCGCGCTTGGAAAGGAAAGCTGATGTCTACCGGTTCGATTTCGTCCGAAAAGATCGACCTTCTGGTCTATGGGCCGGTGCGGCCGATCCTCGAGAACGGCTTTTCCGATCATTTCGTCGTGCACAAGGCCGAAACACGCGGCGACCTCGAGCGGCTGACGCCGGCGGTCCGTGACAAGATCCGCGGCGTCGCCGTGACCTATCACACCGTGCGTGCGGACAGGGATTCGCTGTCGCAGCTGCCGAAGCTGGAGATGGTGGCGAGCTTCGGCGTCGGCTACGACCACATCGACGCCAAGTACGCCGCCGAGCACAGCATCATCGTCACCAACACGCCCGACGTGCTGACCGAGGAAGTCGCCGACGTCGCCATGGGCCTGTTGATCGCCACCTTGCGCGAATTCATCAAGGCTGACCGCTATGTGCGCTCCGGGCTGTGGCAGACCCAGAACTATCCGCTCAGCGTCGGCTCGCTGCGCGACCGCAAGGTCGGCATCGTCGGCATGGGCCGGATCGGCCAGGCCATCGCGCGCCGGCTCGATGCCTCGCTGGTGCCGGTGGTCTACCACTCGCGCAATCCCTCGAAGGACGTCTCCTACAAGCACTATCCTGACCTGATCGAGATGGCGAAGGCGGTGGACACGCTGATGGTGATCGTGCCGGGCGGCGCCAGCACAAACAAGATGATCAATGCCGAGGTGCTGAAGGCGCTCGGTCCGCGCGGCGTGCTGATCAACGTGGCCCGCGGCTCGGTGGTCGACGAGCCGGCGCTGATCCAGGCGCTGAAATCCGGCACCATTCTCGCCGCCGGCCTCGACGTGTTTGCGGCCGAACCGAACGTGCCCGACGAGCTCAAGACCATGCAGAACGTCGTGCTGCTGCCGCATATCGGCTCGGCCTCGGTGGTGACGCGCAACGCGATGGACCAGCTCGTGGTGGACAACCTCAAGGCCTGGTTCGCCGGCAAGGCGCCGCTGACGCCGGTTGCCGAAACGCCGTTCAAGGGGCGCTGATGCGAGTTCTTCGGGCTGTTGCATTCGCCGTCGCGGCCTCCTTGGCCGCGATCGGCATCGCGCATGCGCAGGATGCAACGGCCCTGAAGAAGTCGATGCCCGGACAGTGGGAGCTCTCGACCACCGAGCGCAGCAAGACCTGCGTCGTCACGCTCAAGGCTGATGCCGCGGGTCAGGGCTTCAAGCTGGAGCTGGAGCCGGCCTGCAAGTCCGCGCTGCCCTTCACCAAGGACATCGTCGCCTGGAGCGTGAAGGGCCTCGACATCGTTCGCTTGCAGGATGCGACCGGCGAAGCCGTGATCGACTTCACCGAGGTCGAGGCCGGCATCTTCGAGGGCCTGCGCCAGGGTGAGGGCGTCTACATCCTGCAGGACCTCGCCGCCGCGCGTTCGATGGCCAAATCGATGGACCAGATGATCGGCGACTGGTCGATGGTGCGCGGCAACGGCCAGCCGGTGTGCGGGCTGACGCTGACCAACACCGAAGCGAGCCCGGACAATTTCCAGGTCTTCCTCAAGCCGAAATGCGATGCGACGATCGCGCAGTTCAACCCGACGCAATGGCGGCTCGAGCGCGGCCAGATCATCCTGATGTCGAAAGCAGGCGAAGCCTGGCAGTTCGAGGCCGACGACAACGCCCAGTGGCGGCGCGTCCCCGACACCGCCGATCCCCTGATCATGCTGCGTCAGTAGGCGCCGCCGATGTGCTCGGCCTGCATGGTTCGAGACGCCCGCTTTGGCGGGCGCCTCACCATGAGGGTCTGAGATCCCGCCGCGAAACGGGACCTCATCCTGAGGGCCCGCCGTAGGCGGCGTCTCGAAGGATGGCGGCAGATTACGTCGTCACCCTCGGCGGCGGTGCGGTGCCTTGCGCCCATTTCTCCATCTTGCCCAGCACGCCCCAGACGGTGAGCGCGAGCGAGATCGGCATCATGAACTGGCCGAGCCCCGGTACCGCCGACACGATCGTCCCGAGCAGCCCGGCAAGGCCGCCGGCGTTGGGGCTCGCCGTCACCGACGAGAGCAGCGCTGTGAGCAGCGAGCCGCCGATCCCGAGCGCGGTCTTCTTGCCATCGAGCAGCTTGCCGATGGTCTCGCCGAGCGCGCCGTTGACCTGACCGAGCATGGGCTTGCCGCCGCCGTTGTTGAGCAGGGTGCTGAGCAGGTCGACGACCTGTTTCAGCTGATCGACCGGGGCGGGGCTCGTCGGGGTGACTGGTCCTGGCATGGGCGCCGTCTTGTTGATGAGGGCGAACAGCCGTTCGAACAAGCTGACCGGGTCGTTGGTGGCAGGCAGTGTGTTGTTCGGCACAATCGCTGGCAGCGTCGCGCCGCCGGTTGGCGGTCGCAGCACCTGGGCGAGCTCCTCCAGCCGCTTCAGGATCTGGGACAGGTCGCCGGTCTGCCCGGCAGGGCCCGGCTGCTGCATCGCGCGCGTGATTGCGGCGACCGTGGCGGCATCGAGAAGCCCGGTATCCCTCAGACCGTTCTGCTGCTGAAACAGCGAGACGGCGGCCCTGGTCTTCGGTCCGCTGATGCCGTCCTCGGCCAGCGGCGGATTGGCGCCGAGCTGGTTGAGCGCCTGCTGCATGAGAGCGACCGTCGAGGCCACCTCGTCCTCGGGCTCGCTGCGGCCGGCGAATTGCGGGCTGCCGTCGAGCGTGATCGAGGAATCCAGCGCCATCATTGCATGAAGGATCACCGCCGTGCCGAGCTGGGAATCGACGTGATTGGAGTCGAACACATGGTCGCGGACGAATTTTCCCGCCCTTGCCTCGGGTGGGCCGTACAGGGTCGAGCCGCCATAGAGATAGGGCGAATTGACGCCCTTGGCGTGATAGCCGAAGCCGTTGAACGCCTCGAGCCGGAACAGCATCCGCGCGATGCTCCAATCGTGCGCGCCAATGAAGTTCTGGATTCGGAACGCATCCACGGCGCCGTCCACGAACGTGGCAAACGGGCCGCGCCCTTTCGGAACGAGCGTCGTCACGCGATGCAGCGACTCGCCGTTACCGAGATACGTGTCGAAATCGAAGTTGGACTCGCGGTAGTGGCAGAGCGCGGCAAAAGGCCAGGGCACGCCCGTCAACCGCTCGATCTGCTGATAGGTCGCCTTGCCGTTGAGGGCCTTGCGAGCGACGGCATTGGCCTCAGCGAGGCGCCCGGGCCGGATCTCGAGGCCGGCCCAGTTCCGCTCATACTCGTTCTTCAAACTCTCGAATGAGATCATTTTCCGCTCCCGCAAATTGACTGAATTATCGAGTCGCCGTGGAAGCCAAAGTGAACCGGCTGCCGTGATCGACGCGTGACTCCAGCGTGATCTTGCGAAAATCTGGCAGGCCGCCGGCCCGGCGCATGTGAAATGGCTTACAGCGTTGACATGAAATCATTGGTAGAACGGAAAGCGCGTGGCGCCCGCCGTTCAGGGAACCGGCACGGCCGTCCATCCGTTAGCAAGACGAGACGGTCCGGCAAGGAGGTCCTGCATGGCCAAGCGCGTCCTCGCGATCGGCATCGAACCCGGCAATGCGGACTACAGCGCATTTCCGCAGCTGACGCCGGAGCTCGTGCGCGACTACATCGAGGCGCAGCTCTTGCGCCTGCGTGATCTCGGCTTCGAGGTCACGAGCTGCCTGATCGATCTCGACGCGACAGCCGAAGCCGGTGTCACGGCGGCACTGCGCGACGAGCGCTTCGACTGCATCGTGATCGGCGCCGGCCTGCGCGAGTCCAGGGAGCGCCTGCTGCTGTTCGAGAAGGTGCTCAACCTCGTCCATCGCCTGGCGCCGGATGCCGCAATCTGCTTCAACACCACGCCTGCCGACACAGTCGAGGCGGTGCAGCGCTGGATCGAGCCGACATAGTTGATATCTCTAGATCAACCGCATCCCGCGCAGGCTGGCATGCCCGCTTCTGCCGACGATGATGTGGTCGTGCACGGCAATCCCCAGCGGCCTGGCGATGTCGATGATCGCCTTCGTCATCTGGATGTCGGCCTGTGACGGCGAGGGATCGCCGGAGGGGTGGTTGTGCACCAGGATCAAGGCGGTTGCCGACAGCTCCAGCGCGCGCTTGATCACCTCGCGCGGATAGACCGGGGTGTGGTCGACGGTGCCGGTCTGCTGCACCTCGTCGGCGATCAGCTGGTTGCGCTTGTCGAGGAAGAGCAGGCGAAACTGCTCCTTGTCGGCAAAAGCCATGCTGGACCGGCAATAGTCGATCACCTCGTTCCAGGACGACAGCGCGTTGCGGCCGTTGACCTCGCCCTTGGCGACGCGATGCGCCGCCGCGGCGATCAGCTTGAGCTGGTTGATCGCGGACTCGCCGATCCCGTCGACCTCGCGTACGCGCGCCACCGGGGCATGCACGACCTCGGCGAACGAGCCGAACGTCTTGATCAGCGTCTTCGCCAGCGGCTTGGTGTCGCGCCGCGGCAGCGCCGGAAACAGCGCCATCTCGAGCAGCTCGTAGTCGCTGAGCGCATCCGCGCCCGCGCTGTAGAAGCGCTCGCGCAGCCGCTCGCGGTGGCCGAGATAGTGCGGCTCCTCCTCAGGCTTGCTCTTGTCATGGTCTGGTCTGGCGGGCATCGGCCGCCAGCATTGCCTTGTCGACGGAATTTTTCAACCGACAATTGCGCTACCCTCATGGGGCTTCCGCAGGGGGGCGGTTACCGCCATGACGCCGATGACGATAAACGTCATGCCGGCCAGCATCGACCAGGTGAAGCTCTCGCCAAGGAGCGTGGTCCCAAGCGCCACGGCGAAGCCGGCGCGCAGGTAGCTGCCGCTCGTCGTGCCGAGCGGGCCAAGCGTATGGATCAGGCGGAAATAGATCACCATGGCGAGCGCGGTGCAGACGATCGCCAGCCCGAGCACCGCCGTGATCGCCTGTAGCGTCGGCGCCAGTGTCCAGGGCCGATCGAGGACAGCGGCGATGGGCAGCATCAAGGCCGCGGCGCAGCTCATCGCGCCGGCCGCCGTGACGATCGCGGGAAGGCCCGCGAACCGCTGCCCCCAGATCGGAGCGAGCGCGTAGCAGAAGCTCGCCGCCAGGACGGCGGCCTGCGCCAGCGGCGCGGAGGTGCCGAATCCCGAGCGCACGTCAACCCGCATGGTCAGGGCGACGCCCGCCAGGCCCAGCGCAACACCGATGATCTTGCGGCCGCCAATCGCCTGTCGCCCGCGTCCGGTCGACATCGCGATCGCTAGCACGAATATCGGCGGGGTCGCATTGAGCACGCCGGCGAGACCGCTTGTGATATGCGTTTCGCCCCAGCTGATCAGGGTGAAGGGCAGCGCGCTTTGCAACAGTCCCTGCACGACGAAAGCCGCCCACACCGGCCCCTGGCGCGGCAGGGCGTGCCCCTGCGCGAGAGCGATCAGGATCAAGAGAACGGCCGCGATCGTCACCCGCGCCGCGACCATCGTGAAGGGCGGGATCGTCGGAAGCGCGACCTTGATGAGCGTGAATGAGCTGCCCCAAATCAAGGAGAGAAGCAGCAGGAGCCCGATCTCGAACGCGAGGCGGGTCTGCCCTGATGTCGTCTGTTGCGCCTGTGTGCTCATGCGATCTGCTCCGGGAACTATCGACACGATGGTCCGGAGCGGCGTCGCAGGCTGGCTGGATTCGGACCTCATCGCCCGGTCGAGTCCGATTTCAGCTACTCGGCGGGGCGCCTTGAAACTATGATTTCGCCATGACGACAGGCTCGGCGCATCGGCAGACGCTGCCACCGCATCTCGACTGGCAAACCTGCGATCGGGCGCGCCTCGCGCGTGCGCGCGCTTTCGACGGCCTGTTCTTCTCCGGCGTCCGCTCGACGCGCATCTATTGCCGGCCGGTCTGTCCGGTGCGTCCGGCCCGCTCTGAGAACGTCACCTTCTATGCGACCGCGGCGGCCGCCGAGCGAGCCGGCTTTCGCCCGTGCCTGCGCTGCCGGCCGGAAACCGCGCCGGGCTCGCCGGCCTGGATGGGGACGGCGACCACCGTCGCGCGCGGCATGCGCCTGATCAATGACGGCTTTCTCGATCGCGCGACCATGACGGAGCTTGCGGAAGCCTTGGGCGTCGGGCCGCGTCACCTGCTCCGCCTGTTCATGCGTCATGCCGGCGCAAGCCCGAGTGAGATCGCCGCGACGCGCCGCGTGCAGGAAGCCAAGCGGCTTATCGACCAGACCGAGATGACATTGGCGGAGATAGCGTTTGCGGCCGGCTTTGGCAGCATCCGTAGATTCAACGATGCCTTTGCCGCGACATACAAGCGGCCGCCGTCGTCATTCCGCCGCCGGCGCTAAAGGGAATGGCATTAGGTTGAAGCGATTGCCGCGGGCTCGCTCACCTCTCCCGCTTGCGAGAGCTTTGCATTATTCGCGAATCTGCGATTCCCTAGACCGATTGGAGGGGATGGGAATGGCATATCGGCAGGTGGGGCAACCGAGCTTTGCGGACGCGCTGGCGTCGTCGCGGCG
>NZ_AXAZ01000022.1 GCF_000473065.1 Bradyrhizobium sp. WSM1743 | reverse complement strand
CTCAACCAGAACTTCGGCGTCGCGGGCTCCAGCCGGCCGCCAACGCGGACCGGTGCGATGCGCAGCGCGAGGCCTGTTGCGTCGTCCGTTTCCACGGCGACGGCGCTGAGCGTTGCAGCGCCTGCTGCCGGCTCGAAGCGGCCTGACGGAATCCCCGTGGTGAACCTGCGCAGCGGCTCTTCCTTCTGCATGCCGATGATGGAGTCGTAATCGCCGGTCATGCCGGCATCGGTCATGTAGGCAGTGCCGCCCGCGAGGATCTGGTGGTCGGCGGTCGGCACGTGCGTGTGCGTGCCGACGACGAGGCTGGCGCGGCCGTCGCAGAAGAAGCCGATGCCCTGCTTCTCGCTCGACGCCTCGCAATGGAAGTCAACCACGATGGCGTCGGCGGCAACGCCCAGCGGACAGGCCCCTAACTCGCGCTCGAGCGCGGCAAAGGGATCGTCGAACGGGGTCATGAAGACGCGGCCCAAAGCGTTGACGACGAGCGCATGCCTGCCGTTCTTGGTCTCGACCAAGGCGGCGCCGCGGCCGGGCGTGCCGCGCGGATAGTTCGCGGGACGCACCAGGCGGTCGGCGCGCTCGATGAAGACGAGCGCCTCGCGCTGATCCCAGGCGTGATTGCCGAGCGTCACCGCATCGGCGCCGGCCTCGAGAAACTCCTGGTAGATCGCTTCCGTGATGCCGAAGCCGCCTGCCGAATTCTCGCCGTTGACCACGACGAAATCGAGCGACCAGTCCTTGACCATGCCGGGCAGATATTCGGCGACGGCCTCGCGTCCGCTACGGCCGACGACATCACCCACGAAGAGAATGCGCAACTTCAGAACTCCGGAAATCGAACACGTCCGATTCCGTTAGCACATAATCCAGCGCGACGTCGTGCGATAGTGCCGGAACCGTCCCGATCTCTTGCGCTGCAAACGCAAGGCCGATGCCGACGATGTGCTTGGCTTTGCGCAAATGCGCGAAGGTGAAGTCGTAATGACCCGCGCCATAGCCGATGCGATGGCCGAGGCGGTCGAAGGCGGCGAGCGGCGTCAGCATGATGTCGGGGATGACCTCGGCCGCTGCCGGCGACGGCTCGGGAATGCCGAGTGGCCCGAGCATCAGGCGGTCGCTCGGATGGAAGATGCGAAAGATCAGCGATTGTCCGCGCGCGGTGACGCAAGGCAGTGCCAGCCTGGCGCCCTGCTCCGCGAGCTTCGTGAGCAGCGGCATCGGATCGATCTCGCTGCGGATCGGCGAATAGCCGGAGACGATGCTGCCGGGCAGCAGCTCGAACGGCAGCCCACGCTTGGCGAGTTTTGCGGCCGCGGCAGCGCGCTTCTTCTCGCTCAGCGCATCGCGCTTGGCGAGGGCTTTGGCACGGAGCTCGGATTTGGAGTTGGACATGCGCGGTTTCCCCCGAAGGCGAAGTCTTGCTCCGCCGTCATCGTCCGCGAAGGCGGACGATCCAGTATTCCAGAGACGCCAATGCTAGGACCTCGACGCTGCGGCGTACTGGATGCCCCGCCCCCCGTGCGCAATTGCGCACTAGGCGGGGCATGACACCGAGCCTCAATTGAACCGCAAGCGTATCGGGGACTCAATTTCGACAGGCACGAACCAAAAAACGAAAACAGTGCGAAGCCGCGTACGCCGTTGAAGCACTCGATCCCGGAGTTCCCTACGAAAGTAGGTGGGCACCATATGTCCGGACCCACGGGCCCGGCCAGGGACAGTTCCCTAAAGGATCGATAAGGCCCCGGGGATATATGGCTCCTGACGCACGTCGCAGCCTCGCTTGCGCAATGTAACAACGATACTGCCGAATCGCCAGCCCGGCGCATAGGACGGCATGGTGTTTGGGTTAGTTGCTCGCGCCGCCGGCTCGCTTAACCTCTCCCGCGTGCGGGAGAGGTCGCGCCGAAGGCGCGGGTGAGGGCTCTGTCTTCTTGGGGGTTCTCGCCTGCGGAGACACCCTCTCCCCAGCCCTCCCCCGCAAGCGGGGGAGGGAGCGCACCGGCTTCGCATCAACTGTCGAGGCTTCTCGCCTACCCAATCGCAATCCCATTGCCGACGGTGCGGTTCAGGACCTGGGTCGACTTCTCGATGCGTTCGGCGGCGGCGTTCAGTGCGTTGACCACGGCGGTCTGCGTCATCCGGGCGCGCTCGACCGCGGCGTTGCGGAAATCCCGGAGCTCGGTCAATTCCTGCTCGAGGGTTCGGACACGGTTGCTGGTGTCGATCAGTTCATCGCACACGGTCAGCGCCGCCATCACGGTGAGCCGTGCATCGCCGATCTCGCCGAACTTTCCGCGCAGCGACTGGATGCGTGTCTCCAGGGTTTCGGCGAGCTTGACCAGCCGCACCTCCTGGCCCTCCTCGCAGGCCATGCGATATTGCCGGCCGTTGATGGTGACGTTGATGTGGCTCATCCATCCTCTCCGGTATCGAGCACCGAGCGTATCGTGACGATTGCGGAATCCAGCCGGTCGGAGATCTCGCGATTGGTGCGCTCGAGCTTGCGCGCCTTCACCAGCGCGCCATCGAGTTCGTCGGCGAGGCGCGAGCGGTCTGCGCCGAGCGCCTGGATCCGCGCCGCAAGCTCGTTCTCGTCGCGATCGGCATCGCGCCGCCGCTCGACCGCGCTTTCGAGCGCGTCGAGCGCCGCCATGAGCCTGCGGGTCGCGATCTCGATCTCGACGGCAGAAGACTCCGTCATGGCAGAGCTGTTGGACACGCGATCGTTCATGCAGTCAGCGGCGGAACCTGGCGGCCTTTGCCCAGTGGCCTTTCCCTGGAGCTTGCCGTCCGGCAAAAGACTCGGTTCGGCAAGCGGTTAGAAGCAGAAATTTACGTGGCAAGCTAGCCCAGCGCAACGCCGCCGCGAAACTATGCACCGATAACCGATTTTTGCGGCCAAACCGGCGTTTGATTGCCTTGGACTCCCGAAACCGAGGTGCTATCCAGCCCCCAGCTCCCGTGGCCGCTAGGCTCGACCCCGCGCGGCGTGCACGGCCATCAAGCACCTCATTTCAGACGGATTTTCATCATGATGCAGCTCGATGCCACCCGTATGGCGAATACGCAGGTCGATCACACCCGTATGGCCAACGCGATCCGCGGGCTCTCGATGGACGCTGTCGAGAAGGCGAAATCGGGCCATCCCGGCCTGCCGATGGGTGCCGCCGACATCGCCACGGTGCTGTTCACGCAGTTCCTCAAATTCGATGCCGCCGCGCCCGCCTGGCCGGATCGCGACCGCTTCGTGCTCTCGGCCGGCCATGGCTCGATGCTGCTGTATTCGCTGCTGTACCTGACCGGCAATTCCGAGATGACGCTGGACCAGATCAAGCAGTTCCGCCAGGTCGACTCGCTGACTCCCGGACACCCCGAGAATTTCCGCACCAACGGCATCGAAACCACCACCGGCCCGCTCGGCCAAGGCATCTCGACCGCGGTCGGCATGGCGCTGGCCGAGAAGATGCTCGCCGCCGAGTTCGGCAAGAAGATCGTTGACCACCACACCTATGTGCTCGCCTCCGACGGCGACCTGATGGAAGGCGTGTCGCAGGAAGCGATCGCGATGGCCGGGCACTGGAAGCTCAACAAGCTGATCGTGCTCTATGACGACAACGGCATCTCGATCGACGGTCCGACCTCGATCGCCGATTCCGTCGACCAGGTGAAGCGCTTCAAGTCGGCGGGCTGGGCCGCCGAGAAGATCGACGGCCAGGACAAGGCGGCGATTGCCGACGCCATCACGCGCGCCAAGAAATCGAACAAGCCGACGCTGATCGCCTGCCGCACCACCATCGGCTTCGGCGCGCCGCACAAGGCCGGCACCGCGAAGGTGCATGGCGAGGCGTTAGGGGCCGACGAGCTCAAGGCCGCCAAGGAGAATCTCGGCATCTCGCTCGAACCGTTCTCCGTGCCCGATGACGTGCTGAAGGCCTGGCGCGCGGCCGGCAGCCGCGGCGCCGCGGCACGGCAGGAATGGGAGGCGCGGCTCGGTGAGCTCGGCAGCCGCAAGCGCGCCGAGTTCGAGCGGCGCCTGCGCCATGAGCGTCCGGCTTCACTGGCAAAGGCGCTGCGTGCGCACAAGAAGGAGCTGCTGGAGAAGCCGCTCACGGCGGCCACGCGCAAATCGTCGGAAGCCGCGATCGAGGCGATCGCCGCCGCGATGCCGATGGAGTTCCTGGCGGGCTCCGCCGATCTCACCGGCTCCAACAACAACAAGGCGAAGTCGGCGACCGCCTTCTCAGCGAAGACGCCGAAGGGCCGCTTCATCCATTACGGCATCCGCGAGCACGGCATGGCCGCCGCGATGAACGGCATCTTCCTGCATGGCGGCTTCGCACCGAACGGTGCGACGTTCCTGGTGTTCACCGACTACGCACGTCCCGCGATGCGCCTTGCCGCGCTGATGGGCGCCGGCGTCGTCTACGTGATGACCCACGATTCCATCGGCCTCGGCGAGGACGGCCCGACCCATCAGCCGGTCGAGCATCTCGCCGCGCTTCGCGCCATTCCCAACATGCGCGTGTTCCGTCCGTGCGATGCCATCGAGGTCGCCGAGTGCTGGGAGCTCGCGCTCAACCGCGTGGACGGACCGACCGTGCTGGCGCTGACGCGGCAGAACCTGCCGCAGCTGCGTACCACCGCACCGAACGACAATCCCTGCGCGGCCGGCGCCTATGAGCTGGTCGCAGCCCAGGGCGAAGCCAAGGTGACGCTGTTCGCTTCCGGCTCCGAGGTCGAGATCGCAGTCGCGGCCCAAAAGCAGCTCGCCGAGCGCGGCATCGCGTCACGGGTCGTCTCTGTTCCCTCGCTCGAGCTGTTGTTAGCGCAACCAGAGGCGAAACGCGCCGCAATCATCGGCAACGCGCCGGTCAAGATTGCGATCGAGGCCGCCGTGCGCTGGGGCTGGGATGCCGTGATCGGCCAGGACGGCGAATTCGTCGGCATGCATTCCTTCGGCGAAAGCGGTCCTGCCAAGGAGCTTTACAAGCATTTCGGCATTACCGCCGAGGCCGCAGTTAACGCTGTGCTGAAGCGCGTTTCCTGAGAGTTGAGCTTGCCGCAAAAAAGGACTACCTAATCTCCCATATGATCAAGCACCGCCCGGCCGAACCGGGCGTCCGCCCCTAAAAAACCCTCGCAGGCGCGTTAGTAGCGTGTTGTGCGGGATGACAACGGTCATTGAAGGAGACGAAACATGGCAGTCCGCGTCGGAATTAACGGTTTTGGCCGCATCGGCCGCAACGTCCTGCGGGCTATCGCCGAGTCAGGCCGCAAGGACATCGAGGTCGTCGGCATCAACGATCTCGGCCCGGTCGAGACCAACGCCCATCTGCTCCGTTTCGACAGCGTCCATGGCCGCTTCCCGGGCACCGTCACCGTCGATGGCGACTCGATCAGCCTCGGCAGCGGCAAGATCAAGGTGACCGCCGAGCGCGATCCTTCGAAGCTGCCGTGGAAGGATCTCGGCGTCGACATCGCGCTGGAGTGCACCGGCATCTTCACCTCGAAGGACAAGGCCTCCGCGCATCTGACCGCCGGCGCCAAGCGCGTGCTGGTCTCCGCGCCCGCCGACGGCGCCGATGCCACCATCGTCTACGGCGTCAACCACGAGACGCTGACCAAGGATCACCTCGTCGTCTCCAACGGAAGCTGCACCACCAACTGCCTCGCGCCGATCGCCAAGGTGCTGAACGATCTCGTCGGCATCGAGACCGGCTTCATGACCACGATCCACGCCTATACCGGCGACCAGCCGACGCTGGACACGCTGCACAAGGATCTCTACCGCGGCCGCGCGGCGGCGATGTCGATGATCCCGACCTCGACCGGTGCTGCGAAGGCGATCGGCCTCGTGCTGCCCGAGCTGAAGGGCAAGCTCGACGGCGTCGCGATCCGCGTGCCGACCCCGAACGTCTCGGTCGTCGACCTCAAGATCGTCGCCAAGCGCGCCACCGACGCCAAGGAAGTCAACGCGGCGATGAAGCGCGCCAGCGAGCAGCAGCTCAAGGGCATCCTCGGCTACACCAGCGCGCCGAACGTCTCGATCGACTTCAACCACGACCCGCACTCCTCGACCTTCCACGAGGACCAGACCAAGGTGCAGAACGGCACGCTGGTGCGCGTGATGTCCTGGTACGACAACGAGTGGGGCTTCTCGAACCGCATGGCGGACACCGCCGTCGCGATGGCGAAGGTGATCTAAGAACGTAGGTCTCGTGTCCCGGACGCGATGCAGCGCGCTTGCGCGGCTTCGCAGATCCGGGACCCATCTCAACCGCGGGACTCGCCGCAACGTGGATCCCGGTTCTGCACAGCAGCGCTGCGCGCCGCAGTGCGCCCGGGACAAGGGCCTCTCAGATGACCAACAAATTCCGCACCCTCGACGACGTCGACGTGAAGGGCAAGCGCGTGCTGCTGCGCGTCGACCTCAACGTGCCCATGGAGAACGGGCGCGTCACCGACGCGACCCGGCTCGAGCGCGTCGCGCCGACCATCAGCGAAATCTCGGACAAGGGCGGCAAGGTCATCCTGCTCGCGCATTTCGGCCGGCCCAAGGGACGCGATGCCAAGGACTCGCTCAAGCCCGTCGCCGAGGCACTGGCGAAGGTGGTGAAGAAGCCCGTTGCGTTTGCCGACGATTGCATCGGCGAGCCCGCGGCCAAGGCGATTGCCGGCCTGAAGGACGGCGACATCCTGTGTCTGGAAAACACCCGCTTCCACAAGGAAGAGGAAAAGAACGATCCGGCCTTCGTCGCGGAATTGGCAAAACTCGGCGATATCTGGGTCAGTGACGCGTTCTCGGCCGCGCACCGCGCCCACGCCTCGACCGAAGGTCTCGGCCACAAGCTGCCGGCCTATGCCGGCCGCACCATGCAGGCCGAGCTCGATGCGCTGGAGAAGGCGCTGGGCTCGCCGACCAAGCCGGTCATCGCGATCATCGGCGGCGCAAAGGTCTCGACCAAGATCGACCTGCTCGAAAATCTCGTCACCAAGGTCGATGCGCTCGTGATCGGCGGCGGCATGGCCAACACCTTCCTGCACGCCCAGGGCGTTGCGGTCGGCAAGTCGCTGGCCGAGAAGGACCTCGCGCCGACCGCGCTGCGCATCATGGAGAAGGCGGAAGCCGCCAACTGCGCCATCATCCTGCCCGTGGACGCCACCGTCGCCTATCATTTCGCCGCGAACGCGCCGTCGCATGCCTATGGGCTCGATGCGATCCCGGCCGACGGCATGATCCTCGACGTCGGCCCGCAATCGGTCGCGCGCGTCCACGCGGCGATCGACGATGCGGCGACGCTGGTCTGGAACGGACCGCTGGGCGCGTTCGAGATGCAGCCGTTCGACCGCGGCACGGTCGCGGCCGCCAAGCACGCCGCCGAGCGCACCAAGGCCAAGAAGCTGATCTCGATCGCCGGCGGCGGCGACACCGTCGCGGCGCTCAACCAGGCTCATGTGGCCGGTGATTTCACCTATGTGTCGACCGCCGGTGGCGCGTTCCTTGAATGGATGGAAGGCAAGCCCCTGCCCGGCGTCGAAGTTCTGCGCATCAAGTAAGCAAGCGGCCTTGCAGGCCCCAACGGGAGAAAAAGACAGATGGCTCGGATCACGTTACGTCAACTGCTCGACCACGCGGCGGAGAACGATTACGGCGTACCGGCCTTCAACATCAACAACATGGAGCAGGCGCTGGCGATCATGGACGCGGCCAACCAGGTCGATGCGCCCGTCATCATCCAGGCCTCGCGCGGTGCGCGCTCCTACGCCAACGACGTCATGCTCAAGCACATGATGGATGCGGTGACCGAGATCTATCCGCACATTCCGGTCTGCGTGCATCTCGACCACGGCAACGAGCCGGCGACCTGCATGACCGCGATCCAGGCCGGCTTCACCTCGGTGATGATGGACGGCTCGCTCAAGGCCGACGGCAAGACGCCGGGCGACTGGGGCTACAATGTCGGCGTCACCAAGACCGTGACCGACATGGCCCATCTCGGCGGCATCTCGGTGGAGGGCGAGCTAGGGGTGCTCGGCTCGCTCGAGACCGGCATGGGCGACAAGGAAGACGGCCACGGTGCCGAAGGCAAGCTCAGCCACGACCAGCTGCTGACCAATCCGGACGAGGCCGTGAAGTTCGTCAAGGAGACCAAGGTCGACGCGCTCGCGATCGCGATGGGAACGTCTCACGGTGCTTACAAATTTACCCGCAAGCCCGACGGCGACATCCTCGCCATGAACGTGATCGAGGAGATCCACCGCAAGCTGCCGAACACGCATCTTGTCATGCACGGCTCCTCCTCGGTGCCGCAGGACCTGCAGGACATCATCAACGCCTATGGCGGCAAGATGAAGCCGACCTGGGGCGTGCCGGTGAGCGAGATCCAGCGCGGCATCAAGAACGGCGTGCGCAAGATCAACATCGACACCGACAACCGCATGGCGATGACCGGCCAGATCCGCAAGGTGCTCAAGGACAGCCCGGAAGAGTTCGATCCGCGCAAGTACCTGAAGCCGGCGATGGAAGCGATGACCAAGCTTTGCAAGCAGCGCCTGCAGGAGTTCAATACCGCAGGCCAGGCCTCCAAGATCAAGAAGGTGCTGACCACCGCCGAGATGGCCAAGCGCTACGCCAAGGGCGAGCTGGACCCGAAGGTCGCGTAGCGATCGCGTGGTGGCGTAAGCCGCTTCAAGCCCATTCCCGGGTTATTCCGGGACACGCGAAGCGTGGGCCCGGAATCCATAACCACAGCCTGGGGTTATGGATTCCGGGCCTGCGCCTTTCGGCGCATCCCGGAATGACAGAAAGCCCCTTTACCCTGCGACGAACGTTAACTCGGCAATTGCCCGAGAACGGTCTATTTTCACGGGCAAGGGCAGAATCGTTTTGGGAGGACCTCTCGATGAATCTGACTGAGCTCAACAGGATCGCGACCGCCATGGTCGCCTCCGGCAAGGGCATCCTTGCAGCCGACGAATCCTCCGGCACCATCAAGAAGCGCTTTGATGCCATCGGCGTGGAATCGACGGAAGAGAACCGCCGCGACTATCGCGAGATGCTGTTTCGCTCCAAGGACGCCATGAGCCAGTATATTTCCGGCGTGATCCTCTATGACGAGACGATCTGGCAGGACGCCCAGGACGGCACGCCCCTGATCAAGCTGATCGAGCAGAGCGGCGCCATTCCCGGCATCAAGGTCGACGAGGGCACGCAAGCCCTGCCGATGTGCCCGGGCGAGCTCGTGACCGTCGGGCTCGACAAGCTTGCCGAACGCCTGAAGAAATATTACGAGCGCGGCGCGCGCTTTGCCAAATGGCGCGCGGTGATCGACATCGGCAGCGGCATCCCCTCGATGACCGCGATCAGCGTCAATGCCCACGCGCTAGCGCGCTACGCCGCGCTGTGCCAGGCCGCGCAGATC
This sequence comes from Bradyrhizobium sp. WSM1743, assembly GCF_000473065.1. Lineage (GTDB taxonomy): Bacteria > Pseudomonadota > Alphaproteobacteria > Rhizobiales > Xanthobacteraceae > Bradyrhizobium. Next base: position 105,380 of record NZ_AXAZ01000022.1, on the reverse strand, counting down.
GTGCCGATCGTCGAGCCGGAAGTGCTGATGGACGGCGACCACGACATCGATCGCTGCTATGAGGTGACGCAACGCGTGCTCGACAAGACGTTCCAGGAGCTGCGCGTGCAGCGCGTGGCGCTCGAAGGCATGGTGCTGAAGCCGAACATGGCGATCTCCGGCAAGAAGTGCGCAAAGCAGGCGTCCGTCGAAGAAGTCGCGGAGAAGACGATACGGCTGCTGAAGGCCTGCGTGCCGGCGGCGGTGCCCGGCATCGCCTTCCTCTCCGGCGGCCAGTCGGACGAGGAGGCGACCGCGCATCTCAACGCCATGCACAAGCTCGGCGCGCTGCCCTGGGGCCTGACCTTCTCCTACGGCCGCGCGCTGCAGGCCGCGCCGCAGAAGGCCTGGTCCGGCAAGGCCGAGAATGTCGCGGCCGGCCAGCGCGCCTTCAGCCATCGCGCGCGGATGAACGGCCTTGCTTCCAAGGGCGAATGGCAAAGCAGCCTGGAACAGAAGGCAGCCTAGATCTTGTCGAACAAACCGCCTCCGCCGCGCCCGGCGCCGCGTCTCTACCTCGCGATGCCTGTGGTCGATGATCCCGCGACGCTGGTCGCCGAGCTGCCGGGCCTGCTCGCCTCCGCCGATGTCGCCGCCGTGCTGCTGCGGCTCAAGGAGACCGATCAGCGCAGCATGATCTCGCGCATCAAGGCGGTGGCGCCGCCGGTGCAGAAGGCAGGCGCAGCACTTCTCGTCGATAGCCATCCTGAAATCGTCGCGCGCGGCGGCGCCGATGGTGCGCATCTCTCCGGGATCGCCGCCCTGGAGGAGGCGATGCCCTCGCTCAAGCCCGATCGCATCGCCGGCGTCGGCGGGCTTGCCACGCGCCACGATTCCATGAGCGCGGGCGAGATGGGCGCCGACTACGTGCTGTTCGGCGAGCCCGATGCGAAAGGCCAGCGCCCGTCATCCCAGGCCATCGCCGAGCGGCTGGACTGGTGGGCCGAGCTGTTCGAGCCGCCCTGCGTCGGCTTTGCGACCTCGCTGGAAGAGGCCTACGATTTCGCCGCCAGCGGCGCCGATTTCGTGCTGGTCGGCGACTTCATCTGGGCCGATCCCCGCGGGCCCAAGGCCGCGCTGATCGAAGTCGATGCTGCGATCAAGAAGGCCCATGCGACGGCGCCGGCCGGCCAAAATCCTGCTCGCCAGGAGCACGGCTAGCGCCCGACATGAAGCTCCCCTGCATCACCATGCTGGCCGCGCTGCTGCTCACGGCGCCCGCGGCCGCGCAGCTCCAGATCACCCCGCCGGCCACAACGCCGAGCGCACCCGCCGAAAAACAGAAAGCCAAACCGCACGCGATCACCAAGAAGAAGGAGACCGCACCCGCGCCGAAACCGTCGGCCTCTCCCAAGCCGTCCCCCTCGCCCAAGCCGGCCGCGACCGTGATTCCCGCGCCGCCGACCGACGATCCCAATGTGGATCTGGTGTTCGGCGCCTATCAGCGCGGCCAGTACAAGACCGCGTTCGAGCTCGCCACCGCCCGCGCACAAGCCGGCGATCCCAAGGCGATGACCATGCTCGGCGAGCTCTATTCCAACGCCATGGGCATCCGCCGCGACTACGCCAAGGCAGCCGAATGGTACAAGCGCGCGGCAGATGCCGGCGACCGCGAGGCGATGTTCGCACTCGCCATGCTGCGCATTTCGGGTCGCGGCGGCCCGGTCGACAAGAACGAGGCGGTCAAGCTGATGGCCTCCGCCGCCAAGCTCGGCGAGCCCAAGGCGGCCTATAACCTCGCCTTGCTCTATCTGGACGGCCAGACGCTGCCGCAGGACGTCAGGCGTTCAGCGGAGCTGCTGCGCCAGGCCGCCGATGCCGGCCTGCCCGAGGCACAATACGCACTCGCGACCTTCTACAAGGAAGGCACCGGCGTGCCGAAGGACCCGGAACGCGCGGTGCGGCTGCTCCAGGCAGCCTCGCTCGCCGACAATGTCGATGCCGAGGTCGAATATGCGATCGCGATGTTCAATGGCACCGGCACGCCGAAGAACCAGCCGGCGGCCGTCGCGTTGCTCCGCAAGGCGTCCCGCCAGGGCAGTGCGATCGCGCAGAACCGGCTGGCATGGGTGCTGATCAACGGCGTGGGCACATCCATGGACAAGGTCGAGGGTTTCAAATGGCACCTGGTGGCCAAAACGACCGGCAAGGGCGACCCTGAGCTCGACAAGCAGTTCTCCGAACTGCCGGCCGAGGACCGCTCCAAAGCCGAGGCCGCCGCCAGGAAGTGGCTCGGGACCAAATGACTTGACCTTGGCGTCCTCGCAGGGCACCCCATCCCTCAAACAGGCGCGGTTCCGCGCCGCTTCCCCCGATCAAGACCGAAAGCTCATGCTGTACTCCGCCACTATCAACGTCATGGTCAAAGCCGCGCGCCGCGCCGGCCGCAGCCTCAAGCGCGATCTCGGCGAGATCGAGCATCTCCAGGTCTCGCTGAAGGGGCCGGCCAATTTCGTCTCGCTCGCCGACAAGCGCGCCGAGGAGATCCTCTATCAGGATCTCGCCAAGGCCCGCCCCGGCTATGGCTTCATCGGCGAAGAAGGCGGCACGCGCGAGGGCACTGACAAGAGCCACACCTGGATCGTCGATCCCTTGGACGGCACCACGAACTTCCTGCACGGCATCCCGCAATTCGCGATCTCGATCGGTCTCGCGCGCGAGGGCACCGTGATCGCCGGCGTGATCTACAACCCCGCCAATGACGAGCTCTACATCGCCGAGCGCGGCAAGGGCGCCTTCCTCAACGACCAGCGCTTGCGCGTCGCCGGCCGCCGCCAGCTCAATGAATGCGTAGTGGCCTGCGGCCTGCCCCATATCGGCCGCGGCGACCATGAGGAATTCCGCCGCGAGATGACCGCGATCCAGAACCGCGTCGCGGGACTCCGCCGCTTCGGCGCCGCCGCCCTCGACCTCGCCTTCGTCGCCGCCGGCCGCCTCGACGGCTATTGGGAGCGGAATCTGTCGCCCTGGGACATCGCGGCCGGGCAGATCATGGTCAAGGAAGCCGGCGGGACCGTGAGCGACATCGACACGCCGGGCGATGCGCTTGTGACGGGGCACGTCGTGTGCGGCAATGAGTTCGTGCACGGGGAATTGGTGAAGATTCTAAGGAAGGCGGCGTAAGACGGAAACTCGCGCTCCACATTCCGCTGTCATTCCGGGACGCGCCACTTGGCGCGGGCCCGGAATCCATTCATCGACTGTGATTACGGCCCGATGGATTCCGGGCTCGCGCTGCGCGCGCCCCGGAATGACGGACGGATGCCTCAGTGGCCTGTGTGCGCCCGCGCCGGCGGTCCGTACGCCTCGCCTTCCCTCGCCGGCGCCGGCTCGCGATCCCCGCCCAGCACGCGCTGCACCGAGACGAAGAACACGGGCACCATCAACAGCGCCAGGATCACCACCGCGATCATGCCGCCCATCACGACGCTGCCGAGCGCCTGCTGGCTGGCGCCGCCGGCGCCATGCGCAATCGCCATCGGCAGCACGCCGCAGATGAAGGCGAGGCCGGTCATCAGGATCGGGCGGAAGCGCAGGCGGCAGGCTTCGATGGTGGCTTCGACCAATGGCTTGCCTTCTTTCCGCAAGTCCTTCGCGAACTCGATGATCAGGATCGCGTCCTTTGCCGCAAGGCCGATGATCGTGATCAGGCCGACGGTGAAATAGACGTCGTTGGGCAGGCTCCGCAGCGTCGCTGCGGCGACCGCGCCGACGATACCCAGCGGCACGGTGAGCAGCACCGCCAGCGGAATCGTCCAGCTTTCGTACAGCGCGGCGAGGCACAGGAACACCACGAACACCGACAGCGCCAGCAGGAACGGCGCCTGCGAGCCCGACAGCTTCTCTTGGAGCGACTGTCCGGTCCATTCATAGCCGAAGCCGCGCGGCAATCTGTCGGCGAGCCGCTCCATCTCGGCGATCGCATCGCCCGAGGTGAAACCGGGCTTCGCTTCACCGGAGATGCGCACCGCCGGATAATAGTTGAAGCCGGCGATCTGCGTCGGCCCGCGCGCCCATTCCACCGTGGCGAAGGACGAGAACGGCACCAGCTGGCCGCGGCTGTTCTTGACGTTGTAATTGAGGATGTCCTCGGTCCGCATGCGGTCGCGGGCATCCGCCTGCACCACGACGCGCTGCATGCGGCCGCGGTTGGGGAAGTCGTTGATGTAGTTCGAGCCGAGATTGGTCGAGATCGTGTTGTTGATGTCCTCGAAGGTGACGCCGAAGGCGCCGGCCTTCTCGCGATCGATCACGAGATTGACCACGCCGGCCTCGGGCAGGCCTTCGATATAGACCTTCTGCAGCACGGGGCTCGCATTGGCCTCCGCGATCAGCTGGTCGGCGGCGCGCATCAATTGCTGATAGCCCTTCTGGCCGCGGTCCTGGAGACGGAACGAGAAACCGGAGGAGTTGCCGAGATTGTCGATCGGCGGCGGCTGCAGCGCGGAGATCTTGGCATCGCGGATCGAGGAGAGGTCGCGGTTGATGTCGTTGACGATCGCCGAGGCGGAATCCTTCGACCCGCGCTCCGACCAGTCCTTCAGCGTGATGAACGCCTGCGCGGTGTTCATGCCCTGGCCGGAGAAACTGAAGCCGGTGAGGAAGGTGACGTCCTTCACGCCCGGTCGCTCGGCGAGATATTTCTCGACCTTCTCGATCACGGCCTCGGTGCGGGGATAGGACGAATCCGACGGCGTCTGCACGTCGGTGGTGACGAAGCCCTGATCGTCGACCGGCAGGAAGCCGCCGGGCAAATTGACGAAGGCCCAGGACAGGCCGACCAGCAGCGCGGCATAGACCAGCATCAAGCGGCCGGTGCGCTTCAGCGAAAAGCCGACGGTGCGGGAATAGCGCTCCTTGCCGCCTTCGAGCATGCGGTTGAACCAGCCGAACACGCCGCGCCTGGCATGACCGTGGCCCGCCGCGACGGGCTTGAGCAGGGTCGCGCACAGCGCCGGCGTCAGCGACAGCGCCAGGAATGCGGAGAAGCCGATCGCCGCGACCATGGTGACGGAGAACTGGCGGTAGATGATGCCGACCGAGCCCGGGAAGAACGCCATCGGCACGAACACCGCCATCAACACCAAGGTGATGCCGATGATGGCGCCGGTGATCTGCGACATGGCTTTCCGCGTCGCTTCCTTCGGCGAGAGACCTTCCTCGGCCATGATGCGCTCGACGTTCTCGACCACGACGATGGCGTCGTCGACGAGGATGCCGACCGCGAGCACCATGCCGAACATCGAGAGCATGTTGATGGAGTAGCCGGCGAGCAGCAGCGTGGAACAGGCCCCTAACAGCGCCACCGGCACCACGATGGTCGGAATGATGGTGTAGCGGATGTTTTGCAGGAACAGGAACATCACCACGAACACCAGCACCACGGCCTCGACCAGCGTCGACAGCACCTTCTTGATCGAAGCCTCGACCACGGGCGTGATGTTGTAGGGGATTTCGTAGGTGATGTTGGCGGGGAAGAAGCGCGACAGCTCCTTCATCTTGGCTTCGACCGCGCTCGCGGTCGCCAGCGCGTTGCCGGTCGGCGACATCAGCACCGACAGGCCTGCGGTCGGCTTGCCGTTGAGGCGGGTGTTGAACTGGTAGCTCAGGCCGCCGACCTCGATGCGCGCGACGTCGCGCAGGCGCACGGTCGAGCCGTCGGCATTGGCGCGCAGGATAATGGCGCCGAACTCCTCCGGGGAGGAGAGCTGACCCTTGACCAGCACCAGCGCGGAGGTGCGTTGGCTCGACGTCGACGGCTCCGCACCGATGCTGCCCGAGGCGACCTGCGCGTTCTGCGCGGCAATCGCCTTGTTGATGTCGTCGGCAGTCAGCCCATAGCCGACGAGCTTGGCCGGATCGACCCAGACGCGAAGGGAGCGCTCGGTCGAATACAGCGTGGCGCGGCCGACGCCGGGAATGCGGCGGATCTCGCCGAGCACGTTGCGGATCATGAAGTCGCCGAGACCGACCTCATCCAGGCTGCCGTCGGTCGAGTTCAGCGTGATGATCTGCAGCACCGCGCTGGAGGCTTCCTCGATCAGGATGCCCTGTTGCATCACCGCGCGCGGCAGGCGCGCCTCGACGCGCTTGATGCGGTTCTGCACCTCGACCGAGGCGGCGCTGGTATCGGTGCCCGGCTGGAAATTGGCGATGATCTCGACCTGGCCGAGCGAGTCGCTGGTCGATTCGAAGTTGAGGATGTTGGCGGCGCCGTTGAGCTCCTCCTCGATCAGCCGCGTGACGCTGTTGTAGAGGTTTTCCGGCGAGGCGCCGGGATAGCTGGTCGAGACCGAGATCGAGGGCGGCGCGATGATCGGATATTGCGCGATCGGCAGCAGCGGCACCGCGATCGCACCGATCAAGCAGATGAACAGCGCGACCACCCAGGCGAAGATCGGCCTGTCGATGAAGAAGCTCGGCATAGCGCGTTACCGCGTGAGCTTAAGGGCGTGCCGGTTGTCCGCGGTTGCGTCCGCTTCCGACCAGGATTGCGGCTTGACCTTGTCGCCGGCCGCGAACTTCTGGAACCCTTCGACCACGACCTTGTCGCCGGCCTTCAGGCCTTCGGTGATGAACCAGAGTCCATCCTGCACCGAGCCGGTGCGCACCGGCTGCACCGCGATGTGGTTGTCGTCCTTGACCACGAACACCTCGCTGCCGCCGCCGCCGTTGCGCTGGATCGCCTGCTGCGGCACCGCGATCGCATCGGAATCGAGACCCTGGTCGATGCGGACCCGCACATACATGCCGGGCAGCAGTTCGCGCTTGGGATTGGGAAACTCGCCGCGCAACGTCACCTGCCCGGTGTGGGCGTCGACCTTGGCGTCGGAGAACAGCAGCTTGCCGTCGAGCGAATAGATGGTGTTGTCGTCGAGCACCAGGCGCACCTTGGCGGCATCGGCGGCGATGCGCTCGAGGTCGCCGGTCTCGAAGGCACGGCGGAGCTGGTTGAGCTCGGTCACAGACTGGGTGAAATCGGCATAGATCGGATCGAGCTGCTGGATGGTGGCGAGGTTGGTCTCGTTCTGCACGGCGAGCGCACCCTCGCTGACCAGCGCCGCACCCACCACACCGTCGATCGGCGCGCGCACGGTAGCGTAGTCGAGATTGAGCTTTGCGCGCGCAAGCTCGGCCTTGCGTCCCTCGACCTCGGCCTGAGCCTGGCGTTCGGCGGCGATGGCCTTCTCGTTCTCGGCTTCCGGCGCGGCGCGATCCTTAGTGAGCGCGGCGATGCGGCGTGCCTGCTGGTGCGCCTGCATCGCAGCGGCTTCGGCCTTGGCAAGCGCGGCCTCGTTGGCCATCACCTCGACCTCGAACGGACGCGGATCGATGCGGTAAAGCGGATCGCCCGCCTTCACCTCGCTACCCTGGCGGAACAGACGCTCGACCACGATGCCGGACACACGCGGCCGCACGTCGGAGACCCGCGTCGGTGCGATGCGGCCCGGCAGCTCACGCACCACGGCGCGGGACTGCGGCTTGACGACGACGATGCTGACGTCAGGGGCGGGCGGCTGGGCGGCGGACACGGCGGAGCTGGATTCGTCGCAAGCACCCAGCAGCGGCGCAAGGGCCGCGAGCATCATTGCAACGCATGCCGATCGCGCGCGAAGTCCTGACATGAAGTGGGGTGCCCCGATGTTGTTGATACTGATCATGCTCGCGCGAGGCCCGTTCTGGGCCTTTTACACGCGACTGATGCCGCCAAAATAGAATGCATCTGCTGCGATGCAACGCATGACGCGGGCGGCTCATTGTCACACAGATTATGCTGTTGAGTTCAGAAGACTTTTGCCGTGTCACTTGATTGTGAGTCGGGGTTCCATCACCGCGTGCTGCGACGGAACAGCGCAATCACTCGGCGGTCTTCATGCGATAGCGGCTGACGCCCATTCAGCTGCGAGGCGGACCGATGCGTGACGACCTGCATGAAGACCGCCCCTCCGGCGCGAGCCATGACGGCACGCGCGTCATCAGCTTGCGCCAGTTGGTCATCCGCTCAAACATCTGGCGGACAGGCGCGTCGCCCTGCGGGAGCACAGGCGCTGGACCGCGGTGCGGATCACGACGTCCGGCAGCGGCACACATTCGGCAGTCCCGATGATCGCGGAAACCACGCTGATGCGACCCCCCGAATGGCGGACTTCTGCAGAGACCCGCTTATCAATGCGCCGCTTTCGGGCCCGGGTTCCCCGAGCTGTCCCCGAAATCGGCGCATCCGGCGCTTTTTTTGGGCTGGCGCTGTGCCATAGTGCGCGCCGCAATCAAGCTTCGTAACGGATGATACCGGCATGCGGTCTGGCATTTCCCGCTCCACCATGGATATCGAGTACACCAAACTGTCCTCGCCCAGTGTCTTCCTGGTGCGGATGCTGGTCTTCCTGGTGCTGTGCACGCTGGTGGGCGTGGTGCTCTACAAGCAGATCATCCAGGCCTTCTTCGCCAATCCCGGGCTCAATGCCCTGATCGGGGGAGTGCTGTTCATCGGCATCGTGCTGGCCTTCCGCCAGGTCATCCGGCTCTATCCCGAAGTCTCCTGGGTCAACAATTTCCGTATCGCCGATCCCGGCCTGGCCCCGGCCCGCCACCCCAGGCTGCTGGCGCCGATGGCGGCGATCCTCGGCGGCGAGCGCTTTGGGCGGATGACCATCACCCAGACCACGATGCGGCACCTGCTCGATTCGATCGCGACCCGGCTGGACGAAGCCCGCGACATCTCGCGCTACATGACCGGCCTCTTGGTCTTCCTCGGCCTGCTCGGCACCTTCTGGGGCCTGATCGAGACGGTCGGCTCGGTCGGCAAGGTGATCGACGGGCTCAAGGTCGGCGGCGATGCCGGCTCCCTGTTCGACACGCTGAAGGAGGGCCTCGCCGCCCCGCTCGGCGGCATGGGCATCTCGTTCTCCAGCTCGCTGTTCGGCCTTGCCGGCTCGCTGATCCTCGGCTTCCTCGATTTGCAATCGAGCCAGGCGCAGAACCGCTTCTACACCGACCTCGAAGACTGGCTCGCCACCACCGTGCGCGAGTATGGCAAGGACGAAGTGGCGGCCGCGTCCGGCGGCGGCGGCGTCGCCAGCGGCGAGCTCCAGGCCACGCTCGAGCGGCTGCGCTCCGTGCTCGAGGAAGGCAGCGCCAGCCGCGGCACCACGGCGGCGATGGCGAGCCTTGCCGAAGCCATCCAGGCGCTGGTCTCGCACATGCGCACCGAGCAGCAGATGATCCGCGAATGGGCCGACGGCCAGGGCGAGCAGAATCGCGAGATCCGGCGCCTCTTGGAGCGAATCGCGCGCCAGCCCGAGAAGAGTTGAGACGGTATTGTGCCCCGGACGCAACGCAGCACGGAATGATGCGCCGCTGAGCCGGGCCCATTCGAGAGACACGCTGGGTCCCGGCTCAGCGGAGCAGCGTTGCACGCTGCAGCGCGTCCGGGACACGAAAGTGGAGACGTAGGATATGGCTCTAGCGCGCAGCCGCCGCAGCGAAGGCGCTTTCAACTATTGGCCCGGCTTCGTCGACGCACTGTCGACGCTGGTGCTGTCGATCGTGTTCCTACTGTCGGTGTTCCTGGTGGTGCAGTTCTTCCTGTCGCAGGAGGTCACCGGCAAGGACAAGGCGCTGGAGCAGCTCAACGCCAAGATCGCCCAGCTCAACGAGCTGTTGTCGCTGGAGAAGCTCGGCAAGCTCTCGCTCGACGACCAGGTCTCGCAATTGAAAGCGGGCCTCGCCTCGGCCGAGTCCGAGCGCGACCGCATCAAGGGTCTCTATGAGGGCTTAGCCACCGCCGGCAACGACGCACAAGGCAAGACCGCCGAGCTCGGCAAGGCGCTGGATTCGGAGAAGGCGGTCTCGGCGCGGGCGCTGGCGCAGATCGAGGTGCTGAACCAGCAGATCAGCGCGCTGCGCCGGCAATTGGCGGCGCTGGAAGAAGCGTTGGACGCCAGCGAGAAGCGCGACAAGGAATCGCAGAGCCGGATTGCCGACCTGGGCTCCCGCTTGAACGTTGCATTGGCGCAGCGCGTGCAGGAATTGTCGCGCTACCGCTCGGAATTCTTCGGCCGCCTGCGCGCCATCCTCGGCAACCGCCCAGACATCCGCATCGTCGGCGACCGCTTCGTGTTCCAGTCCGAAGTGTTCTTCGACACCGGCCAGGCGACGTTGCTGCCCGAGGGCCGCGCCGAGCTCGACACGCTGGCGACCGCATTGATCGAGCTCGACAAGAAGATCCCGAGCGAGATCCCCTGGGTGCTGCGCGTCGACGGCCATACCGATGTGCGTCCGGTCAACGGCCCGAACTTCAAGTCCAACTGGGACCTGTCCGCGGCCCGCTCCATCTCGGTGGTGCAATATCTGATCTCGCTCGGCGTGCCCGCCCAGCGCCTCGTCGCGGCCGGCTTCGGCGAATTCCAGCCGCTCGATACCGGCAACACGGAAGAGGCCTACAAGCGCAACCGCCGTATCGAGCTGAAGCTGACGGAGCGGTAGTGAGCGCTCTTCACCTCCGCCCCTACCGCCCTGAGGACGAGGCCGCCGCGATCGATCTCTGGCATCGCACCTGGCAGCAGGCTTATCCGCAGATCGACTTCGCAGCACGGCTGGAGTGGTGGCGCGAGCGCTGGCGCAAGGACCTGGTGCCGAGGGCCTCGATCGTGGTGGCGGAACAGGACGGCGCGCTGGTCGGTTTCGTCACGATCGATGGCGAAGGCTATCTCGATCAGCTCGTCGTCGATCCCGTCCATTGGGGTTCCGATGCAGCAAGGCTGCTGGTGGACGAGGCCAAGCGCCTGTCGCCGACAGGCGTCACGCTGCTCGTCAACAAGGATAACAGCCGCGCCATCCGCTTCTACGAGCGCAACGGCTTTGCCCATGCGGGCGACGATGTGAACCCGACCTCGGGGCGGCCGGTGTTGAAGATGGTATGGCGGGCGTAGGGTCTCGGCACTTCCGCCGTCATTGCGAGCGAAGCGAAGCAATCCAGAATCCCGCCGCGGAGACAGTCTGGATTGCTTCGCTTTCGCTGGCAATGACGCGGTGTGAGGCGTCTACGCCCCTTCGAACTGCAACCGCGCCAGCCGCGCATACAGCCCGTTCGCCGCCACGAGCTCGGCATGCGTGCCCTGCTCGACGATCTTGCCCTGGTCCATCACCAGAATGCGGTCGCAGGAGAGCACGGTGGCGAGGCGGTGCGCGATCACCAGCGTGGTGCGGTGACGCATCAGCTCTTCCAGCGCGGTCTGCACCAGCGTCTCGCTTTCGGCGTCGAGCGCGGAAGTTGCTTCATCGAGCAGCAAGAGCGGCGCATCGCGCAGGATGGCGCGGGCGATCGCGATGCGCTGGCGCTGGCCGCCGGACAGCGTCACGCCGCGCTCGCCGAGTGCCGTCTCGAAACCTTCGGGCAGGCGGCGGATGAATTCGGCGGCATGCGCCAGCTCGGCGGCGCGCTCGACTTCGGCATCGGTCGCATCGGGCCGGCCGAAGCGGATGTTCTCGCGGGCACTCGCGGCGAACACGTTGGATTCCTGCGGCACCAGCGCGATGCGGGCGCGGAAATCGCGGGGATCGGCGGATTTGACCGGCACGCCGTCGAGCGCGATCGTCCCGCTGCGCGGATCGTAGAAGCGCAGCAGCAGATGAAAAATCGTGCTCTTGCCGGCGCCGGAGGGACCGACGATCGCGACCTTCTCGCCGGGCCGCACCGTGAATGACACCGCGTCGAGCACGTTGACGTCGGGACGCGCCGGATAGGCGAAGCTGACGCGGTCGAAGCCGACCTCGCCGCGCGGCGGCACCGGCAGTGCGCGCGGCGCGGCGGGCGCAGCGATCTCGGGCTCTACGTGCAAGATCTCGAACAGGCGCTCGGCAGCGCCCGAGGCCGCCGAGACCTCGCCCCAGACTTCGCTGAGCTGACCGAGACCGGCGGCGGCAAAGGCCGCATAGAGCACGAACTGGCCGAGCCGGCCAGGCGTGATGGTGCCGGTCAAGACGTCATGCGAGCCGATCCAGAGGATCGCGACCACGCTGGCGAACACGATGAAGATGATGATGGCGGTGAGCACGGCGCGGGCCTGGGTCGAGGTGCGCGCGGCTTCATAGGCCTGCTCGACCTCGCCGCCGAAACGCTTCTCGGCAAATTGCTCGCTGGTATAGGCCTGTACAGTGCGGATCGCGCCGACCAGCTCGCCGGCATAGGCGGAGGCGTCGGCGAGCGTGTCCTGTGCATTGCGCGACAGGCGCCGCACCCAGCGCCCGAAAGCTACCAGCGGCAGCACGATCAAGGGGATCGCCAGCAGCACGAAGCCCGACAGCTTCGGGCTGGTGATCACCATCATCGCCGCGGCACCGAGGAACATCATCAGGTTGCGCAGCGCAATCGAGACGGAGGCGCCGACGGCGGACTTGATCTGAGTGGTGTCGGCGGTGAGCCGCGAGATCAATTCGCCGCTGCGCGCGGAATCAAAGAAGGCGGGGGAGAGCGACAGCAGATGGGCGAAGACGTCTCGGCGCAAATCGGCGACGATGCGCTCGCCGATCGTCATCACGAGGTAATAACGCGCAGCGCTCGCCACCGCGAGCACGGCGACGACCGCAAGCATCACCGAGAAGTAGCTGTTGATCAGCTCGATGCCCTCAGGCGTCAGGCCGAAATCGATCATCCTGCGCACCGCGACCGGCACCAGCAGCGTCGTCAGCGCTGCGATCGTGAGCGCGACGAAAGCCAGCGCCGCCCGGCCGCGATAGCGGCTCACATAGGGCGCGAGCGCAAGCAGCGGCCGCAGCTTGGCGCGGCCCTTGGCAGGCTCTTCGATCAGCTCCGCCTCGATCGACGGGATGTCCGCGGAGTTCATTGCAGGCCGTTCGACATCCTGGTCATCAAGCCGTTCCACTGCGCTCATCATATCCGACCTATTGTATTGGTTCGCTCCCAATAGGCCGGTGTGGGGGTAGTGGCAAATCCGGGATGTCCCTTAGGGGCAAACCCCGGTTCAACAGCCCGGCATGGCTTGTTTTGCGGGGTCTCGTGAGGTATAGAGCCGCCCAAATCCGTCATTCGCTAGCCACCCAAGTAGGCGCCGGGGCGCCGAGGAATTGCCATGAAAGCCGAAATTCACCCGAACTATCATACGATTAAGGTCGTCATGACCGACGGAACCGAGTACCTGACCCGCTCGACCTGGGGCAAGGAAGGCGACACGCTGAACCTCGACATCGACCCGAAGTCGCACCCGGCCTGGACCGGCGGCTCCGCCCAGATCATGGATCGCGGCGGCCGCGTCTCGCGCTTCCAGAAGAAGTTTTCGGGCTTTCTCAAGAAGGATTGAGCCGCCCGCAAGGGCTGAGACGAAAAACGCCCCTGGGAGACCAGGGGCGTTTTTGTTTTCTTTCGCTGTCATTCCGGGCGGCTCGCAGAGCCGAACCCGGAATCTCGAGATTCTCTGGTGCGCAAGTGCGCACCATAGTTCGCGCGTCGCGCGCCCCGGAATGACAGCGTGAGACTTACCGCTCGAACGCGGCCTTCAGCGCGTTGAGGTGCGGCACCAGCGGGTTGCCGATCGCGGAGTGTTCCGCCGGCGGGGTGTGGATCGTGCTGTCGAGGCGGCGCACGCGGGTCTGCAGGCTCATCGAGCGATGGATCAGGTCCTGGAGCTGCGCCGGCAGCTTCTCGATGGTGTCGGCGGGGCCGGGATCGGCAGCGGTGAGCTTGACCTTGGTCTTCTCGCGGTTGGCCTGGCTCAGCGTCATCTCGCCTTCCTTCACCGCGCGGTGCAGCAGCAGCCAGGAAGCAAGCTGCATCAGGCGCGTGGTGAGACGCATGCTCTCGGTCGCATAGGTGAGGCTGACGGCGCGGTCGAGCGCCTTGGCCTCGACGCGGCCGGCGCCGTCGAGATAGGCAGCGGTTTCCTCAACGAGGTCCATGCCCTCACGGAACAGACTGCCGAACGCCGCAGAATTGGTGAACCGCTCGCTGAGTTGAACGAGAGCGCCCTCGGCCTGCAAACGTTCCATGGTTAACGCCTCTTACGCAACTGTTTGACTGTCCGGCTTTGGCGCCGGCTTATGATGAACAAATCATTGCGCGCTGGAAGCGCGGAGTCCAGTGACAAGCGCGGATATGGTTTCCGCGGGTCATTGCTCGGAATGCAACTGTGGTTAGAGCAAAAAAAGAGCCGCCGGAGACCGGCGGCTTTGAAAGTTGATAACAGGGAGGCGTCAAACAGAGTGGACAGGAGCCACTCGGTGTCCAAACGAGGACAGTTCCGGTCATAAACCCGAAAGCTTAATCTGAAGTAAACGAGCTAATTTTTTGAGAGTTCGTTAGCCATGTCGGCCAGTGACCGAGTGCGGTGCGGAACAAATTCGCAGCCGTCGCACCGGGAGCCAGCAAGTCAAGCAGCGGGTATTTTGCACGGGCTTGCGCAACACATTCGCCGTCGTCCCGGACAAGCGTAAGCGCCGATCCGGGACCCAGCCACAGGCGGATGTGGTGACGGGACTCGGAGTTGCCGGTTTCGCGCGACAACTTCGCCCTTTTGAGTATGGGTCCCGGATCGGCGCGCGCTTGGGGCGCGCTTGTCCGGGACGACAGTCGTTGTGTGGCGGCGACTACGACTTGAAAAAGCTGTTCGCCGCATCGCGCGAGGCGCGTTTCTTGGTGGCGGCTTCTTCCAGCCTCGCGATCTCGGCCTTGAGCAGCGCGACGCGCTCGGTCAGTTCCTCGACCGACAAGAGTGAGAGATCCTGGCCGATGTCGTGCGTGATCTTCCTGCGCGGGCGGTCCTCGTCTTCGATCGGCATCCTCGTTCCTCCTGCGTTCGCGCCTGTCACACGGCTGAGGCGGTTGCCAGCCTGCACCGCGCTGGCTAAGCAAGGGCCTCGTTGCATCCCGCACCTTTGCTCAAGGACACATCATGGACAAGCTGCCCGCGCAAATGACCGTGGTCGCCATCTCCAAACCCGGCGGACCGGAGGTGCTGGTGCCGGAACAACGCAGCCTTCCGCAGCCCGGGCCCGACGAGATCCTGGTCAAGGTCGAGGCTGCCGGCGTCAACCGTCCCGACGTCGCACAGCGCTCCGGCGCCTATCCGCCGCCGCCCGGCGCCAGCGACCTTCCCGGCCTCGAGATATCAGGTGAAGTAGTGGCGGTCGGCAGCAACGCCAAGCGGCACAAGGTCGGCGACAAGGTGATGTCGCTGGTCGCCGGCGGCGGCTATGCGCAGTACTGCATCGCCCAGGACGCCCAGGCCATGAGCGTGCCGCCGGCGCTGTCGATGAAGGAAGCCGGCGCGCTGCCGGAAACCTTGATGACGGTCTGGCACAACGTGTTCGAGCGCGGCGGCCTCAAGGCCGGCGAGACGCTGCTGATCCATGGCGGCTCCTCCGGCATCGGCACCATGGCAATCCAGCTCGCGAAGGCGTTCGGCGCGAAGGTGTTCGTCACCGTGGGATCGCAGGACAAGATCGACGCCTGCCTCAAGCTGGGTGCCGACCGCGCCATCAATTACAAGACCGAAGACTTCGTCGCCGTGGTCAAGGCCGAGACCAACAATCTTGGCGTCAACCTGATCCTGGACATGGTCGCCGGCGACTATGTCGATCGCAACTATGATGCCGCGGCGGTCGACGGCCGGATCGTGCAGATCGCGACCCTCAACGGCCCCAAGGTCAGCGTCAACATTGCCAAGGTCATGGTCAAGCGCCTGACCCATACCGGCTCGACGCTGCGCCCCCGTAGTAATGCGGACAAGGCGGCAATGGTGGCCGCGATCGAGCAGAAAGTGATGCCGCTTTTGCGCGAAGGCCGCATCAAGCCGGTGATGGACAGCAGTTTCCCGCTGGAAAAGGCGGCGGACGCCCACCGGCGCATGGAGACGAGCGCACATATTGGCAAAATTGTGTTGGAGGCCTAGGCCACCGACCCACAGGGCAAGCCGGAAACCCTTTGATTTTCCTCGCTTTCGTGGCATCTATCGCGATGCACCGAACCACTTCGGTCCGGTCTGACATCGCCTTTTAGATTCGCCTTGCACTGAAGAGTTTGCGTCGAACGCGGAGAGCTGACCTTGCGTCTGAT
Organism: Bradyrhizobium sp. WSM1743; assembly: GCF_000473065.1. Classification (GTDB taxonomy): domain Bacteria; phylum Pseudomonadota; class Alphaproteobacteria; order Rhizobiales; family Xanthobacteraceae; genus Bradyrhizobium. Next base: position 89,272 of record NZ_AXAZ01000022.1, on the reverse strand, counting down.
CAGGTGCCTCGCGCCCATCGCGCTGGGCCTCATGATTCTTGTCGCCGCGTATCCCGCGCGCGCGCTCGACGCCGTCAGCGTCCGTAGCGACGCGCCCGCGATCGACCTCACCGGCGTGCTCGAGCATCAGCGCAGCGATGCCGATCGCATCCAGGTCTCCACGGCGCCCGGCACCGACGGCATCGTCCGCCGCATCGAGGTGCGCGCCCGCGAAGGCGGCCAGAACTGGGTGGTGTTCGCGCTCGCCAACAACACCGACGACCAGCTCGACCGCCTGATCGTCGCCCCGCATTACCGCATCGTCTCCTCAGGGTTGCTGTGGCCCGACCTCGGGCTGTCGCGGATCGCGACCATCACGCCCTCGATCGGCGACCGGCCAGAACGGCAGGAAAGTGCCACCGCCGACGTGTTCCGCATCACGCTCGACCCTGGCGCCGTCGTCACCTTCGTTGCGGAGCTGCGCACCGACAAGCTGCCGCAGCTCTATCTGTGGGAGCCGGAAGCGTACAAGGACAAGGTCAATTCCTTCACGCTCTACCAGGGCATCGTGATCGGCATCTCGGGACTCCTGGCGCTGGTGCTGACCATCCTGTTCGTGGTGAAGGGCAGCATCATGTTCCCGGCGGCGGCGGCGCTGGCCTGGGCGGTGCTGGTCTATATCGGCGTCGATTTCGGCTTCTGGGGCAAGGTGCTCGACATGTCGAACAACGCCGAGCGCATCTGGCGCGCGGCGGGTGAGGCGATCCTGGCCGCAACGCTGCTGGTGTTCCTGTTCGCCTATCTCAACCTCAGTCGATGGCATGTGCGCTATTCGCACATCACGGTCGGTTGGCTCGCGTTCTTAGGCTCGCTGGTGGCGCTCGCGCTGTTCGATCCGGCGGTGGCCTCCGGCATTGCGCGCATTTCGCTGGTGCTGATCGCCTTCGCCGGCTTCGCCTTGATCGTCTATCTCTCCACCCACGGCTTCGACCGCGCCGTGCTCTTGATCCCGACCTGGTTCCTCCTGGTGGTCTGGGTGGTCGCGGCCGGCATGACGGTGGCGGGCTCCGTCACCAACGACATCGTCGGCCCTGCCCTGCTCGGCGGCCTCGTGCTAATCGTGATGCTGATCGGCTTCACGGTGATGCAGCACGCCTTTGCCGGCGGCGGCGCCACCACCGGCGTCGTCTCCGACATCGAGCGCCGCGCGCTGGCGCTGGCCGGCTCCGGCGATCTGATCTGGGACTGGGACGTCTCCGCCGACAAGGTTTTCACCAGCCCCGAGACCGAAGCCCTGCTCGGCCTCAAGCGTGGCACGCTGGAAGGCCCGGCAGCGTCCTGGCTTGAGGTGCTGCATCCGCTCGACCAGGACCGCTTCCGTGCCGCGCTCGACAGCGTGCTCGACCAGCGCCGCGGCCGCCTGGTGCAGGATTTCCGCCTGCGCACGCCGGATGGCCATTTCATGTGGTTCGCGCTGAAGGCCCGCCCCGTCGTCGGCTCCGACGGCGAGGTCTCGCGCGTGGTCGGCACGCTCACCGACGTCACCGAGCTGCGCAACGCGGAGGAACGCCTGCTGCACGATTCCGTGCATGACAACCTCACCGGTCTGCCCAACCGAAAACTGTTCATGGACCGGCTCGGCGCGGTCGCAAACTTCGCCAAGACCGTGCCGACGCTGCGGCCGACGCTGATGGTGATCGACCTCGACCGCTTCAAGCAGGTCAACGATTCCGTCGGCATCGCGGTCGGCGATTCCATCCTGCTGACGCTCGCTCGCCGCCTCACCCGCATCCTGAAGCCGCAGGACACGCTGGCGCGGCTCGCCGGCGACCAGTTCGGCCTGATCCTGCTGTCGGAGCAGGATCCGGCGCGGATCACCAATTTCGCCGAGACCATCCGCAAGACCATCCGCGCGCCGATCGCCTTCAACGATCGCGAGATCTTCCTCACCGCCTCGATCGGCCTTGCGCTCTCCGATCCGCAGGTTCAGCTGACGGACGAGATCATCAAGGACGCCGAGCTTGCGATGTATCATTCCAAGCGCATCGGCGGCGATCGCATCGATGTGTACAAACCAGCAATGCGTGCGCGAAAAACCGACCGCCTGACGCTGGAGAGCGAATTGCGCCGCGCCATCGAGCGGCAGGAGATCACGATCCTGTATCAGCCGATCGTGCGGCTGGAGGATCGCTCCGTCGCCGGCTTCGAGGCCCTGGCGCGCTGGGATCATCCGAAGCTCGGACGCATGGCGCCGTCGGAGTTCATCACCATCGCGGAAGAGACCGGCCTGATCGTCGACCTCGGCATGTTCGTGCTCGACCAGACCGCAAAACAGCTCGCGGTGTGGCAGCGCGCGATGCGCTCGCGCGAGCCGATCTTCGCCTCCGTCAACGTCTCCTCGCGCCAGCTGCTGCGCCACGATCTGATCCACGACATCCGCACCGTGCTGTCGCGCTCCTCGGTCGCGCGCGGCACGCTCAAGCTGGAACTGACGGAATCGCTGGTGATGGAGAATCCGGAGCACGCCGCGCAGATGCTGACGCGGATCCGCGAGCTCGGCACCGGGCTGTCGCTCGACGATTTCGGCACCGGTCACTCGTCGCTGGCCTATCTCCAGCGCTTCCCGTTCGACACCATCAAGATCGATCAGTCCTTCGTGCGCACCACCAGCCGCGGCACCCGCCCGGTGATCCTGAAGTCGATCATCGCGCTCGCGCATGACCTCGGCATGGACGTGGTGGCCGAAGGCGCCGAGACCGATTCCGACGCGGTCGAGCTCTACCAGATGGGCTGCGAATACGCGCAAGGTTTTGCTTTCGGCGAGCCGATGGACGCCGATGCCGCGATGCGCCTCTTGACGGAAGTGCGGCTGGAAGCGGCGAGCTGACTGCTCTTACCCTCCCCTGGAGGGGGAGGGTCGATCGCGCGCAGCGCGAGCGGGGTGGGGTGATCTCTCCACACGGGCACTGTTGGATGTGGAGAGACCGTCACCCCACCCCGTCTCACATTTCGCTGCGCTCAATGTGAGCCGACCCTCCCCCTCCAGGGGAGGGTGGCAGCGTGCCGCACGCGCTAGCGCCGCCGCTCAGCCTTCTGCTTCCTGAACCGCACGCTCGCACCGTCCGGCATGCGCGTCGCCACGAAGCCGGCGGCGAGGCAGGCTTCGCGCTGCGGCATCTGGATGTCGGGGCTGCGCAGGCTATCCCACCAGGAGGCGCGATGCGCCGCGCGCGGCAGCGCGGCGCCGATGATCTCCTCGATTTGCTCGAAGCTCAGCACGAACTCCTCCTGCTTCTGCCGCATCAGATAATCGCGCAACGCGTGGTAGTCGTTCACAATCGTCCTCTCGTCCCGCTCACATGCGGCTGCCCAAAACCGTGCGCCGCATACACCGATTCTTAACTCATTGCGGCAGCGCCGTCCTGCCTTAAACACTACTCAAGCTTTCGGGCGCATCCACTAGTGCCAGGAGCGAACGATGTTGTCTGGATGGCGCGACGTCACGGCCCGCCGGCCGTGGCGGATTTCGGCGAAGCTGCTGATCATCTCGTCCGTGGTGACGGTGATCGGCTTCTCCGCCATTTGCGTCAACGTGATGCTTGACATGCGCCGCGGCGAGGAGGCGCTCGCCCGCCAGACGCTGGAGAACCTCGCGACCACCATCGAGTCCGACATCAGCCGCAACATCGAGATCTACGATCTGTCGCTGAAGGCGGTCGCTGCCAACATGCTGCTGTCCGAGCTGGCGACGGTCTCCAAGCCGATCCGCCACCTGATCCTGTTCGACCATGCGATCACCGCCAAGCATTTCGGCGCCATCCAGGTGTTCGATGCCGAGGGCCGGCTGACCATCGACGCCTCCACGCTCGATCCCCTCCCCGAGAACCGGAGCGAGGAGGATTACTTCAGGATTCATCGCGACAATTCCGGGGTCGGGCTCTTCATCAGCCGCCCGATGCTGTTTCGCGGCGCCTATTCCATCGTGCTGAGCCGGCGCATCAGCGATACCGACGGCGGCTTCATGGGCGTCGTCGCGGGCTCGATCCGCTTCAGCTATTTCCACGAATTGTTCGAGCGTCTGAACCTCGATCCTGACGACACCATCACCGTGCTGAGGCGCGACCGTACCATCATGATGCGGCGGCCGTTCGATCTCGACATCATCGGCACGAACCTGAACGACCGCCGAAACTGGAAGGCCGACAACCTCCCGGCCGGCGCCTCCTATTCCGGACAGGGCCCGGTCGATCCGACGCCGCGGCTCTATGTCCGCAGCAGCAACAGCGGACCGCTGTTCGTGGTGGCGGGCAAACCCCTGGCCACAGTGTTCGCACTCTGGCAGAAGGAGGCGTTCCGCATCGGCGCCGTGGTGCTGGCGCTCATCCTGTTCGTGCTCGGTTCGACGCTCGTGCTCGCGCGCGAGATCGGCCGGCGCGCCGAGGCCGAGCGCAAGCTCGAGGAGATGGCGACGACGGACGCGCTCACGGGCCTGAAGAACCGCCGCAAGTTCGATTCCGTCATCGACACCGAATGGCGGCGCGCCATGCGCCAGAAAGCGCCGATCGCGCTGTTGATGATCGATGCCGACCATTTCAAGGCCTACAATGACACGTTCGGCCATCAGGCCGGCGACCAGGTGCTGGTCGGGATCGCCATCTGCATTTCCGATTCGGTGAGCCGCGCCGGCGACTGCGCCGCGCGTTATGGCGGCGAGGAATTCGCCGTGCTGTTGCCGAACACCTCGGCTGCCGATGCCTTCAGGGTGGCCGAGACGATCCGCCTCAAGGTGCAGGGCTGGTCCGACGATCAGGCGATGTCGACGGTGTCCTGCGGCATCGCCAGCCTCGTCCCCGTCGCCGGCATGGAGTGGTCGATCCTGGTCGCCGCCGCCGACAAGGCGCTCTATGCCGCCAAAGCCGGCGGGCGCAACCAGTCGGTGGTTGCCAGCTTACCGCAGCTGTCGCTGGTGGCGTGAGCTAGACTGTCATTCCGGGGCGATGCGAAGCATCGAACTCAGGTGCGCAGTTGCGCACCTGAGAATCTCGAGATCCCGGGTCTGGTCCTTCGGACCATCCCGGGATGACGTCGAAGGCGTTCGCCTTCGATGTCACTGCCCCAGATACTTCTTCATCTCGGCGATCAGCCCGTCGCGCAATTCCGGGCGCTTCATGCCGTAGGCGATGTTGGCGCGCAGGAAGCCGGGCTTGGAGCCGCAATCATGGCGCTCGCCCTCGAACTCGACGCCGTAGAATTTCTGCGTCTTGGCAAGCCCGATCATGGCGTCGGTGAGCTGGATCTCGCCGCCGGCGCCGCGCTCCTGGGTCTCCAGGATCTTGAAGATCTCAGGTTGGAGGATGTAACGCCCGGTGATCGAGAGGTTGGAGGGCGCCGTGCCCTTGGCCGGCTTCTCGACCATGCCGTCGACCTCGAACATCTTGCCATTGCGCTTGCCGACGCCGCAGATGCCGTATTGATGGGTCAGATGGTCGGGTACCGCCTCGACCGCGACCAAATTGGATTTCTCGCCGAGCGAGGATGCCATCTCGATCATCTGCTTCAGGCAGCCGGGCGTGTTGAGCACGAGCTCGTCGGGCAACACCACGGCGAACGGCTCGTTGCCGACGATGTCGCGTGCGCACCAGACGGCATGGCCGAGACCGAGCGGCGCCTGCTGGCGGGTGAAGCTGACGGCGCCGGCGTCGGGCTGGTTCTGCGCCAGGATCTCCTGCTCGGCCTTCTTGCCGCGCGCGGCCAGCGTGGCGTCGAGTTCGAACATCCGGTCGAAATGATCCTCGATGACAGCCTTGTTGCGGCCGGTGACGAAGATGAAGTGCTCGATGCCGGCTTCCTTCGCTTCGTCATAGACGTACTGGATCAGAGGCTTGTCGACGATGGTCAGCATTTCCTTCGGCATCGCCTTGGTGGCAGGCAGGACGCGGGTGCCGAGGCCGGCGACGGGGAATACAGCTTTGCGAATTTTCATGTGATCGATCGAATACCTGAGGACGTGAACGGAGCAATGGCATCTTGCTAGCCTGTTTGCAGCCGCCAACAAAGGCGGATGTGGGGCCTCGCCCCGACAGAGTTAAGAAAAAGGCCGCCACCAAAATTTCACCTTTGTTAAGCTATTGGCAACGCTAACCAGGCCTCCTGTGGCGGATTTTCAGGCCGACGGGTGGGACATGATGCAATCAGTGGCAGGACGGGTTGGATTTCTGGCCGGCACAGCGATGATCGCGGCAGCTTTGCTGATGCCGGTATGCGCACACGCCCAGGCGCAGAACGGCCTGTCCAATCTGTTCGGCGGCATCTTCTCCGGCCAGAATTCGGCGCCGACGCAAGCAGCGCCCAGCGGCCCACAGACGGGAGCACTGCCTTGGAGCGGCGAGGACGGCGCCTCCGGCCATCCGCTGATGACGGCTGCCGCGATCCGCGAGGCCGCCGGCAATTTCGACAATTGCGTCGCCGCGATGTGGCCCGATGCCGCACGGCGCGGCGTCACGCAGGAGAATTTTCAGCGCTTCACCGCCGGGCTCTCACCTGACCTGCGCATCATGGATCTCATGGACTCCCAGCCGGAGTTCACCAAATCGATCTGGGACTATCTCGACATCCTGGTGAACGACAACCGCCTCGCCAAGGGCCGCGAGATCCTCGCCAAATACAAGGCGCAGTTCGACGCCACCGAGAAGGCAACCGGCGTCGACCGCTACATCATCGCCTCGATCTGGGGCATCGAGTCCAATTACTCGACGCAGATGGGCGATCGCAGCGTGCTGCAATCGACCGCGACGCTCGCCTGTATCGGCCGCCGCCAGGCCTATTTCAAGGATGAGTTCCTGTCCGCGCTGGAGATCCTCAACCGCGGCGATCTGCGTCCCGAGCAGATGCGCGGCTCCTGGGCCGGCGCGTTCGGCCCGACCCAGTTCATGCCGACCGCGTTCAAGCGCTTTGCGGTGGACGGCGATGGCGATGGCCGGCGCGACGTCGTCGACAATCCGACCGACCTGATCGCGTCGACCGCCAACAATCTGAAGAAGGACGGCTGGCAGCCCGGCCAGACCTGGGGCTACGAGGTCGTGGTGCCGCAAGGCTTCAACTACATGCTGGCCGACCGCGCCAAGGCGATGCCGATCGCGCAATGGGACAAGCTCGGGCTCAAGCGTCCGAACAACCAGCCCTTCCCGCATCCGGCGGAGAAAGCCTATCTGCTTGCGCCGGCCGGTGCGCAGGGCCCGGGCTTCCTGATGCTGCAGAACTACCGCGTCATCATGAAGTACAATCCGGCCGAAGCTTATGCATTGGCGATCGGCCATTTCGCCGACCGCCTGCGCGGCGGGCAGCCCTTCGTGCAGCCCTGGCCGCGCCAGGAGCGCGAGCTGTCGCGCACCGAGCGGCTGGAACTGCAGCAGCTCTTGGCCCAGCGCGGCTTCTACAAGGGCACCCCGGACGGCCAGTTCGGCGGCCAGACAAGGGAAGCCCTGCGCAATTTCCAGGCCTCGATCGGGGTGCCCGCCGACGGATTTGCGTCGTCGGACGTGCTGGACCGGCTGCGCGGGCGGTAAAATCGCGCCGAAAGTAACCCTGAAGGGGGATTTTGGCTGTCAGCCTTGACCGGGACTGGTGTTCCCCGGTGTATGGGACAAGAATCTGGAAGAGAATTTGCCCGTTTGGCGCCTGATTCCGTTATTATATCGAGCTGCTCCCGTCCCCACTGCGCGTGCCCGAGATCGCATGTCGAAGAAGTCCCTGTTCAAGGCGCTGACCGAGACCGGCCCGCTGATCGCGCTGGGGACAGCGCTTGCGATCCTGGTCTCGGTCGCGGGACCTGCCTCGGCGCAGTTCTTCAACTTCCCCGGCTTCGGCGGCCCGCCGCAGCGTTCGGCCCCGCCCCCGCCACGGGGCGGCGGAGGTGGCGGCTGGTTCGGCGGCGATTTCTTCGCACCATTCCAGCAGCAGCCGCCGCAGGCGCCACGCCAGGATTTTTCCCGCGCGCCGGCACCCGCCAAGCGCGACACGATTCCTGAGAAGAACGTGCTGGTGATCGGCGATGCCATGGCCGACTGGCTCGCCTACGGCCTGGAAGACGCTTACGCCGAGCAGCCCGACATGGGCGTGATCCGCAAGCACAAGACCACGTCCGGCCTGATCAAGTATCAGCCCAAGGGTGAGCCCGCGGACTGGACCGCGGCGGCGAAGGGCATTCTCGAGACCGAGAAGCCCGACGTGATCGTCGTCATGCTCGGCCTCAACGACCGCATCGCCATCCGCGAGCCCGCCGCCGACAAGTCGGACAAGGCCTCAGACAAGGACAAGAAGAACGACAAGGGCGCGCGCGCCAAGCAACCGGCGAAGCCCGGCGACGCCAAGCCCGACACCGCTGCCAAGCCGGACGACAAGCCTGCCGATGCCGACCTGCCGCAGGATGACGCCGACAATGCCGACACGCCGGCGGCCGCGCCGGAAAAGACCGCGCGCAACCCGAACGGCCTCTACGAATTCCGCGACGAGCGCTGGGTCGAGCTCTACGGCAAGAAGATCGAGGAGCTCGCGGGCGTCCTCAAGGCCAAGGGCGTGCCGGTGCTCTGGGTCGGCCTCCCCGCAGTTCGCGGACCGAAGGGCACGGCGGACACGCTGTTCCTGGATTCGCTGTACCGTGAGGGCGCGGCCAAGGCCGGCATCACCTATGTCGACGTGTGGGACGGCTTTGTCGACGAAGCCGGCCGCTTTCTGCAGAAGGGCCCAGACTTCGAAGGCCAGATCCGTCAGCTCCGCAGCTCCGACGGCGTCTACTTCACCAAGGCTGGCGCGCGCAAGCTCGCGCACTATGTCGAGCGCGAGATCACGCGCCTCCTCGCAGGACGCTCCGGTCCGATCGCGCTGCCGAGCGAGCCTGCGACCCCCGATACCAGCGCCGAGCCGGGCAAGCCCGCGCCGCGACCGCTCGCGGGGCCGATCGTGCCGCTGGTTGCAGCCGCGATTTCGACCGATCAATTGCTGGGCGGGCCAGGCACGCGTCCCGCTGCCGTCGATGCGCTCGCTGCGAAGACGATGGTGAAGGGTGAGCCGCTTGCAGCTCCGGCCGGCCGCGCCGACGATTATGCCTGGCCGCGCCGGGAAGTCGGCCGCGAGCAGGCCAAGGGCGATACGCCGATGGCGGCGACGACGCCCGACGGCGGTGCGGCTCAGGGTTCGCCGGGAGCGGCCGCGGCGATCGCGCCGCCAAAGCTCGCGCCGAAGAAGCCGCAGGTCCCGCCGCAGCAGCCGGCGCAGGCAACGCCCTCATTCCGGGATTTCTTCGGCTTCGGCTCGCCGCAGCCTCCGCCGCCACGTCAATTGACGCCGGCCCCAGGGCCGCGCAATCCGAACTCAAATCCAGGGATTCCGCGCCCGCCGGGCAACGTCGGGCGATCGGCGGAGATGTTCCGGTAATCGCTTTGTTGATTTGAGATATCGTTCCGGGCGCGCGTAGCGCGAGCCCGGAAATCCAATACGCCCGATCATTGATACCGATGGACGCATTCCGGGCTCGCGCCAAGAGAGGCGCGCCCGGAATAACGTGACGGTGACTTACCCGTAATAGCGCCAGCGCGGCGGCGGGCGGCGCGCGGGGCGCGACATCAGAAGCGCCAGCGCGAAGCCGATGCCGCCGGCGACCAGCAGCGCGCCAAGCGGGTTGTCCTGCACCTTCTTCGACAGCGCCTGCGTGCCATCGCGGAAGGTGTCGCCGCTGCTCTCATAGGCGTCCTTGGCGTAGCTCGTCGCGGTGTCCGTGGCCTCACGCACGGCATCCTTGGCCTGGCCGTAGAGATTCTGCACCGTGCCCGCGGCTTCCCGCGCCTTGCCTGAGGCCTGCGTCTTTGCGTCTCCCGCCATCTCGCCGACAGTGCCTTCCACGCCGCCCGCTACTTCCTTGGCTGATCCAATGATCCGATCCGCGTCCATGATAATCCTCCTCGGTGATCAGCCGAAGTAACCGATCAGACGCAGCGCGGTTCCTTGCGATTGCCTACAGAATAAGCCCGCCATCGACGACCAGCGTCTGGCCGATGATGTAGGACGACAGCGGCGAAGCCAGGAACAGCGCCGCGCCCGCCATGTCGGCCGGCGTGCCCAATCGCCGCAGCGGGATGCGCGCAAGCGCGCCTTCGAGGCGCTTCGGATTGTCGGTCGTCACCTTCGTCATCTTGGTGTCGACGAGCCCGGGCGCGATGCCGTTGACGCGGATGCCGTCCTCGGCCCAGGCCTCGCCCAGCGTGCGCGTCAATCCGACCGCACCGGTCTTCGAGGCATTGTAGGCAGGATTGCCCATGGTCGAATGATAGGCCGCGGTCGAGGACACCATGATCAGCGCGCCCTTGGCGTCCCGCAACATGGAATGAAAGCGGCTCGCGCAGGCCATCAGGCTCATCAGGTTGACCTCGACGACCTTGCGGAAGCCGCTCATCTCGAATTCGCCGCGGCGATAGATCACCGCGCCCTGCGCGAGCACGAGGATGTCGAGGCGATCGAACGACGGCTTGAACGCTTCGATCGCCGCGGCGTTGCTGACGTCGAGCTGCGCGTAAGCAAGACCATCGAGATCGGAGCCTTCTTCAGCTGAATATTCCGTTGCGTGAGCACGCGTGCCGCAAACGGCAACCCCTGCGCCCCTGGCGCGAAAGGCCTGCGCGATACCGTTGCCGATGCCGCTGGAACCGCCGACCACCAGCACCTGCTTGCCTGAGAAATCGAGCTCGTTCGCCATTGCGACCTCCCCTTTTGTCTTGCTTGTTTGACCTGTCTGCGGATCGATGCCAGCCTTGTCAATCATAAGAACAAGCCCAGCGCGAGGAAACAGCATGTCCGACTCCAGGGAGCTCAGCCGGTCCGTGAAGGGCCTCACCGTTCTCGTCACCGGCGCGGCCAGCGGCATGGGGCGCGCGACCGCGCGCGTGTTCGCCGCCGAGGGTGCGAATGTTGCCGTCACGGATTTCGACGAGCAAGGCGCGCATGTGGTCGCCAAGGAAATTGCGGCGAGCGGTGGCGCGGCAAGGGCATGGAAGCTCGACGTCGCCGACGGCGGCGAGATCACGCGCGTGGTCGGAGATGTCGCGGCGCATTTCGGCGGGCTCGACATCGTCGTCAACAATGCCGGCATCTCCGTGCGTGTCGCGATCGACGACGAGGCCTATGAGGACGCATGGACGAAGGGCATCGCCGTGATGTTGACGGCGCATCCGCGCATCATTCGCGCCGCGCTGCCCTACTTGCGCAAGTCGAAGAGCCCGCGCATCGTCAACATCGCCTCGACCGAGGCACTCGGCGCCACCGCATTGCACAGCCCCTATTCGGCAGCGAAGGGCGGCGTCGCGAGCCTCACCCGCTCGCTCGCGGTGGAGCTCGGCCGCGAGGGCATCACCGTCAACTGCATCTGCCCGGGCCCGATCCGCACCGCCATCACCGACCGCATTTCCGAGGAGCACAAGACCATCTACGCCAAGCGCCGCACCGCACTCGGCCGTTACGGCGCCCCTGAAGAGGTCGCGCATATGACCTTGAGCCTGTGCCTGCCGGCGGCGTCGTTCCTCACCGGTGCGGTGATCCCGGTCGATGGCGGGCTGATGGCGCGGAATGCGTGAGAGCCATGCGCGCCGCGCGTTGACAACTGCGAGTGCGGGAGTAGCTTTTTCGCCGACAGAGCGGGACGAACCGCTCGCGGCACGCGGGAGAGAACGTCATGACGATTGCCATCCGGCAGCTTCAAAAACATTTTGTCGGCGAGGTTTCCGGCCTCGATCTGCGCAAGCCTCTCACACCTGACCAGGCGCGCGAGGTCGAGGCAGCCATGGACAAATATGCGGTGCTGGTTTTCCATGACCAGGACATCACCGACGAGCAGCAGATGTCCTTTGCGCTGAATTTCGGCCAGCGCGAGGACGCGCGCGGCGGCACCGTGACCAAGGAGAAGGACTACCGGCTGCAATCCGGCCTGAACGACGTCTCCAATCTCGGCAAGGACGGCAAGCCACTGCCGAAGGACAGCCGCACGCATCTGTTCAATCTCGGCAATTGCCTCTGGCATTCCGACAGCTCGTTTCGGCCCATCCCGGCAAAATTCTCGCTGCTATCGGCACGCGTGGTGAACCAGAAAGGTGGCAACACCGAATTCGCCGACATGCGTGCGGCCTATGATGCGCTCGACGAGGAGACCAAGGCGGAGATCGAGGACCTCGTCTGCGAGCACTCGCTGATGTATTCGCGCGGATCGCTCGGTTTCACCGAATATACCGACGAGGAAAAAGAGATGTTCAAGCCGGTGCTGCAACGGCTGGTGCGGACGCATCCGGTGCATCGCCGCAAGTCGCTGTATCTGTCATCGCATGCCGGCAAAGTGGTGGGCATGAGCGTGCCGGAGGGCCGGCTCCTGCTGCGCGATCTCACCGAGCACGCAACGCAAGCAGAGTTCGTCTACGTCCACAAATGGAAGCTGCATGATCTCGTGATGTGGGACAACCGACAGACCATGCACCGCGTCCGCCGCTACGACCAGTCCCAGCCCCGCGACATGCGCCGCGCGACGGTGGCGGGGACCGAGCCGACGGTGCAGCAGCAGGCGGCGGAGTAGCTCCACTGTCGTCCCGCACAAGCGGTGCGCAATTGTGCACGGGGGCCGGGACAGCAGCGACTAAGTTGCACTGCCGGCGCTCCACATTCAGCTGTCGTCCCGGACAAGCGCAAGCGCAATCCGGGACCGATAGCCACAGGGAGTGGTTTGGCGAAGACTCGTGGTGACCGGCCTGCCCCAAACTCCTCCCTGGGAGTATGGGTCCCGGATCTGCGCGCACTTGTGGCGCGCTTGTCCGGGACGACGGCGGAGGTTGTAGCAACAGCTACGCGTGCCCGGCCTCGTTCGAGAGCATGCCGGGATCGATGCCGATCTTCTGCAGAGCGCGGTTGTATTTGTCGTCGACATCGTCGCCGAAAATCAGATCCGCATCCGCATCGCAATGCAGCCAGCCGTTGCTCTGAATCTCCGTCTCAAGCTGGCCCGGCGCCCAGCCGGCATAGCCGAGCGCGAGGATGGCGTGCTTGGGGCCGGAACCGTTGGCGATCGCGCGCAGGATGTCGACGGTCGCGGTGAGGCAGACGCCCTCGTCGATCCGCAGCGTCGCGTTCTCGATGTAGAAGTCGCTGGAATGCAGCACGAAGCCGCGGCCGGTGTCGACTGGACCGCCCCGCAGCACCTTCATGCTTTCGGCATTCTCCGGCAGCTTGATGTGCTCGCCCTTCTTGATGATGCCGAGCTGCTCCAACAGCTCGGGGAAGTCGATGCTGCCGGCGGGGTGATTCACAATGATGCCCATCGCTCCCTCGGCGGAATGGGCGCAGAGGTAGATCACCGAGCGCTCGAAGCGGGAATCGCCCATCACGGGCATTGCGATCAGGAGCCGGCCGTCGAGATAACCGGCCGAATTGGGCAGCGCGGGGCCCGAGCTTCGGGTGCCTTCGCCCGTCCTCTTGCCTGTGGGAGCCATCGGTGAAGCACTCCGGTTTCAATTCCTATCCTGATGTCGGGCCGGGCAGCTGTCAAATCAAGGCTTGCGGCGGCTTGATTCAAGTGCATCCATCACAAGCAATTCAATGGTTTGGCCTGGGCCGACCCTGTAAAGACGTGCCATGCTCACAAGAGTTCCCCTGCGTGCGGCGATTGGCGTCGCAACCACCCTGCTTGCGTGGTCGTTGGCCATCGCCGCCCGTGCCGATGACGCTTCGCCGTGGCAGCACGACGGACATTCCGCGGTGCGGCTGCTGGCGGGATCGCGCAGCGGCGCCGTCCTGCTCGGCGGTATCGCGTTCCAGCTCCAGCCGGGATGGAAGACTTACTGGCGTACGCCCGGCGATTCCGGCGTTCCACCCAGGTTCGACTTCTCGAAGTCCGACAATGTCGAGGCGGTGACGATCATGTGGCCGGCGCCGCTGAAATTCGACGACGGCGCGGGCGGCCATTCGATCGGCTATCACAACCAGGTCGTGCTGCCCCTGCGCATCGTCGCCAAGGCCGCCGACAAGCCGGTGACCTTGCGCGCCGAGATCAATTACGCGGTGTGCGAGAAACTCTGCATTCCGGTCGAGGCCAGCGCCGAGCTCGGCTTCAGCAGCGTCGCCTCGACCGAGGATGCGAACTTGCGTGCCGCGCTCGACACCGTGCCGAAGCCGGCCAATATCGGCGATCCCAATCCGCTCACCATCCGCGACGTCAAGCGTGACGGGCCCAAGAATGTAGTGGTCGACGTGGTGACGCCGGACAGCCGCAACGTCAACCTGTTCGTGGAAGGTCCAACACCCGATTGGGCGCTGCCGATTCCGGCGCCGGTGCAGCCCAGCCCGCCCGGGGTGATGCGCTTCTCGTTCGAGCTCGACGGCCTGCCGCCAGGCGCCAAGCCGGACGGCGCGGCGCTGAAGTTCACGCTGGTCGGGCCGGAGAAGGCGTACGAGTTCAATACGAATTTGGAGTGAAGCCCGTCGTCCCGGCCTGGTGCGCAATTGCGCACAGGGGTCGGGACAACGGCAAATGCGTTGCTCTGCCGGCGCTCCGCATTCAGCCGTCGTCCCGGACAAGCGTAAGCGCGGATCCGGGACCCAGCCACAGGGCGTGGTTTGATGAAGACTCGTGATTGCCAGCTCGCGCTCCAACTTCTCCTTGGGGTTATGGGTCCCGGATCGGCGCGCGCTTGAGGCGCGCTTGTCCGGGACGACAGCGGAGCGTGGGGCTATAGCGTCTTCACCCAACCGAATCTTAACGAATGGTTGCTAAGTCCCGGCCTGCCGCAGCATGCGGGATGCCCGAGGACCTATTTCGAATTGGCCGTGATGGATGCACAACCCGCAACGACCGGACCGGCCGGGCTGATCGCGCGGGTGCGGGCTAAGCTCGCGGGCGGATCAAGCGAGGCGTCGCTGACGCGGCGGCTCGCCGGCACCATCTTCGTCATCCGCGTCATCAGCGCGGGCCTTGCCTATGTCTCCCAGGTGCTGCTGGCGCGCTGGATGGGTACGTCCGACTACGGCATCTATGTCTATGTCTGGACCTGGGTGCTGCTGCTCGGCAGCATGATGGATTTCGGTATCTCCGCCTCCGCGCAGAAGATCATCCCGGAGTACCGGACCAGCGGCGAGCATGCGCTGCTGCGCGGCTTCCTCTCCGGCAGCCGCTGGCTGACCTTTGCCGTATCCACCCTGGTGTCGCTCGGGCTCGCCGGCATCGTCAAACTGCTGTCGCCCTGGATCGATCCGGCCGAGGTGTTGCCGCTCTATATCGGCTGCATGACGCTGCCCGCCTTCGTGGTCGCCAACACCCAAGACGGCATCGCGCGCTCGCACGACTGGATGCAGCTCGGCCTGATGCCGCAATTCATCATCCGCCAAGCGCTGATCATCGGCATCACGGCCGCGGCCTTCCTGCTCGGCTATCATCTCGGCGCGGTCGCGGCGATGGTCGCGAGCCTGGGCGCAGTGTGGATCGCGATGACCGGGCAGATGGTGGTGCTGAACCGCAAGCTCGCCGATCACATCGAGCCGGGACCGAAGGCCTATGACGTCAGCGGCTGGCTCGCCGTCTCATTGCCGATCCTGCTGGTCGAGAGCTTCTACCTGCTCTTGTCCTACACCGACGTGCTGGTGCTGCAGCAGTTCCGCCCGTCCGACGAGGTCGGCGTCTATTTTGCCGTGGTGAAGACGCTGGCGCTGGTCTCGTTCATCCACTACGCGATGTCGGCGACGACAGCGCACCGATTTGCGGAATACAACGCGCTCGGCGACAAGGCGCGCCTGTCGGCCTATGTGGCGCATGCCATCGGCTGGACGTTCTGGCCGTCGCTGGCCGCGACCATCGTGCTGCTGGCGCTCGGCAAGCCGCTGCTATGGCTGTTCGGGCCGCAATTTGTGATCGGCTACGAAATCATGTTCGTGGCCGCGATCGGCCTCGTGGTGCGCGCCGCGATCGGGCCCGTCGAGCGCCTGCTCAACATGCTCGGCCAGCAGAAGATCTGCGCGCTGGCTTATGCGCTGGCCTTCGTGATGAACGTCGTGCTCTGCATTGCGCTGGTACCGCGCTACGGCGGCCACGGCGCCGCGGCCGCAACCTCGATCTCGCTGACCTTCGAGACGGTGCTCCTGTTCTGGATCGTGCGGCAGCGCCTCGGCCTGCACGTGCTGGCGTTTGGACGCTAGCTGTCGGCTTGCGGCGATTGGAAAGCTCTTCGGCACCTGATATGCTTCGCTTCATGGCTGCAAGCGATCTGCGAAACCTTCTGGAACGTGCCCAGACTTGGCCTGAAGAGGCTCAGAACGAGCTGGTTGCGATTGCTAACGAAATCGAGAGCGAACTGCTCGGCGGCGAATATGTGGCGACACAGGAAGAATTGCGGAACATCGACGCGGCCTTGGCTTCCATAGATCGCGGCGAGGTCGCTACGGACTCCGAGGTCGCGGAGGTCTTCGCGAAATTTCGGCGTGGATGAGGGTCGTCTGGACCCGAGAGGCGCTTGCTGACCTCGAAGACATCGCGCGGCCTATTATGCCAGCAACGCCAGCCCAGCGATCGCCGACGCCATCGGACAAAGATTTGCTGATGTCATCGAGCGCATCCGGGGTGCGCCTTTCTCATCGCCGCGGGTCGCACACCGTTCACAAGTCCACGTGGTAACGGTCGTCCGCTATCCGTTCCGGATATTCTACCGTGTCAGTGGCGAGGTCATTCATATCGTCCACATCCGCCACACGTCACGGCGTCCCCTTGCGGGACTGAATGAGCCAGAAAGGCAGTATGCTTCACCTCGGACCTGAGGACGGCTGTTTCGCAGTAACCCCGGAAAAGAGGTGAAACGCCCCTCGCCCCCTCTCTCGCAAGCATGATTTTTCTTATTCCTCCCAACTAGTTGCGCCCTGGGGAAAGTTTATTCTACGTCGTATTGCCCAACCGACGAGATCAACCTAAGATTCCCAGGACATGCTTGATCCACTCTACGTCGCCTCTGGCTTCGGTGTCGGCCTGCTCGTCGGCATGACCGGCGTAGGTGGCGGCTCGTTGATGACACCGCTGCTGATCCTGTTGTTCGGCGTCCACCCCTCCACCGCGGTCGGAACCGACCTGCTCTATGCCGCCGCCACCAAGACTGGCGGCAGCGTGATGCATGGCTGGTCGCGCAGCGTACACTGGCCGGCGGTGCTGAGGCTCGCCTGCGGCAGCATTCCGGCAAGCGCGCTGACGCTGCTCGTGTTGTGGAAGCTCGACCTCAAGAGCGATGTCGAGCGCAGCCTCGTCAATCTCGTGCTGTGCTTCGCGCTGCTGTTGACTGCGACGTCGCTGATCTTCCGCAAGGCGATCATGGAGCGCTATCGAAAGCGCCTCGAGCAGGTCGGCGAGCGCACCACTGCGATTGCGACCGTCCTCACCGGCATCGTGCTCGGCATGCTGGTCTCGATCTCGTCGGTCGGTGCCGGCGCGGTCGGCGTCACCGTCTTGCTGCTGCTCTATCCGCGCCTGCCGATGGCGACCATCGTCGGCTCGGACATCGCCCATGCGGTGCCGCTGACACTGGTTGCCGGCATCGGACACTGGGCGCTCGGTGATGTCGACTGGGCGCTGATGGGCGTGCTGCTGATGGGCTCACTGCCCGGCATCGTCGTCGGCAGCTATAGCGCAACGCGCGTGCCCGAGTCCGTGCTGCGCCTGACGCTTGCCAGCGTGCTGTTCGTGGTCGCCGGCAAGATCATGTTTGCGGAGTTGAACTTGTCGTCGGTGATCGTGACGGCACTGGCGTGGACGCATTGAACGAGAGGCGGCCGCCTCGTTCTCGCTTTCGTAGGGTGGGCAAAGCGAAGCGTGACCACCGCTCTTTCTCAATCGCGGAAAATGGTGGGCACGGCGCTGGCGCGCCTTTGCCCACCCTACAGCATCGAGCGCTTACTCCGCGGTCCAGCCGCCGTCGATCGACAGGTTCGTGCCGGTGATCTGGGCGGCATCATCGCTGCACAGGAACAGGGCCAGTGCGGCGACCTGCTCCGAGGTGACGAACTCTTTGGTCGGCTGCGCATCGAGGAGCACGTCGTTGATGACCTGCTCACGCGTCAAATTGCGCGCCTTCATGGTATCGGGGATCTGTTTCTCCACCAGCGGGGTCCAGACGTAGCCGGGGCTGATGCAGTTGCAGGTGATCTTGTGGGTCGCAACCTCCAGCGCCACGGTCTTGGTGAGACCGGCGATGCCGTGCTTGGCCGACACGTAGGCCGACTTGAAGGGCGAGGCGACCAGCGAATGTGCGGACGCGGTGTTGATGATGCGGCCCCAGCCTTTCTTCTTCATGCCGGGGACGGCGGCACGGATGGCATGGAACGCCGAGGACAGGTTGATCGCGATGATCTGGTCCCACTTCTCTAGCGGGAATTCCTCGATCGGCGACACGAACTGGATGCCGGCATTGTTGACGAGGATGTCGACCGAGCCGAAGGTCTTCTCGCCGAGCGCGATCATGCCGGCGATCTCGGCCGGCTTGGTCATGTCGGCAGGCGAGTAGATCGCCTTCACGCCGAACTCGGATTCGATCTTGGCGCGTTCCTTCTCGATATCCTCGGGCGAGCCGAAGCCGTTGATGACGACGTTGGCTCCGGCGGCGGCGAACGCGCGCGCGTAAGCAAGCCCGATGCCGCTGGTCGACCCGGTCACGACGGCGTTCTTGCCTGACAGACTACCCATATCATTCGCTCCTTTTTGGCGGGGGCGCGGTGACGTCCCCCGTGAGATCGTAGGTCACCATGGTCTCGCCGGACTGCGGCTTCTCGAGCCAGTCCTTGTGGCGCATCGACAGGTGCACGTCGCGGACGCCGGCTTCCCAATGCTCGACCATGGCGACATGCGAGAAATCGTAATCCTTGGACGAGGATTCGTAGTTCTTGCTGCGATAGATCAAATGCACCACCGTGATGGTGCTCTCACGTGATGCCTTGGCAAGGAATTCGACGGAAGGGTCGTTCTTGAGATAATCGGGCAATTTGGAAATCAGGTCGCGTACGGCCCGGCGTGCATTGTGGATCTGCTTGTTCTTGTCCGTATTCATGCGCGTGCGGCTGGAATAGCGGATGTCCTTCTCGCGCTCGGCGGCCTCGAGCAGCGAATTCGGCAAATCGCCCCGGGCGGAAAACAGATCGACCTGGAAGATCAGCATGTCGCGCGCGAGCTCTGCGTCGAGCACGTAGTCGAGCGGGGTGTTGGAGGCGATGCCGCCGTCCCAATAATGCTCGCCGTCGATGACGACGGAGGGAAAGCCCGGCGGCAGCGCGCCGGACGCCATGATGTGCTCGGGGCCGATCTTCTTGCCGAGCTTCTTGAACTCGTAATTGTCGAAATATTTGAAGTTGCCCGAGGTGACGCCGACCGCGCCGACCGACAGCCGCGTCTTCAGATCGTTGATGCGATCGAAATCGACGAGACGCTCCAGCGTCTTCTTCAGCGGCGCGGTGTCGTAATAGCTTTCCGCTTCGGGATGCCCCGGCGGCCAGAGCGGCGCCGGCGGAATGCGCGGTGTGAAGAAGCCAGGCACGCCGAACGTCGCAATCAGCGCAGCACTGGTCGAATTGAACAGCTCGCGGCTGTGGTCGCTCTTGCCGACCGGCTTCCACGGCACCGGGGCCGACACCATTTCCCAGAATTCCTTGAGCCGCTCGACGCGGGTGCGCCCCTCGTTGCCGGCGATGATGGCGGCGTTGACGGCGCCGATCGAGATGCCGGCGACCCATTCCGGCTCGAAGCCGTAGCCGCACAGCGCCTGAAAGGCGCCGGCCTGATAGGAGCCGAGCGCGCCGCCGCCCTGGAGGACCAGGACGCGTTGCGCATTCGCGGGGACACTGGCGGATTCCGGGCTATGATCGGTCATAAGGAAACAATAGCAAAAGGCGAGCCACCGTGGCGACACTCCGCCGCGGCGTCAATGCATCCCGGATCAAGTCTGGCTTATCGAGGCTCCGTCGAGGCCAGGATCATGGTCCAGAACACCTTGTATTTGGTGCCGGGAGCATAGCTCGCCGCAATGCCCAATTTTGTGACACCGCCCTTGAGCATGTTGGCGCGGTGCGGAGGCGAGTCGCGCCAGCCGGAAAAAGCTTCCGCCAGCGTATGATAGCCGGCGGAAACGTTCTCGACCGCAACCGTGGCAGGATAACCGCCGGTGGCAAGGCGCTTGGCCAGCGGCGCGCGGACGTCGTGGTCCATCTTGTTGGCCGCAGCCATGGCCTGGGACTGGGATTCGGCGAGCAGCATCAGATCAGGGTCGATCACGACCGTGCCGAGCATGTTGTTCTGGCGGTATTGCGAAATCATCACCGCGGCGGCCTGCGCGTCGAGCTTGGCGCCCGGGACCGCCATGTCCGTATACATCGACGGCTGCTGGACCGGCGCTTCGTTGCCGGCACAGCCGGCGAGCAGCAAAGTGATGAGAATTGCGGCCGCAGCGCGCATGTTTAGAGGCCCCCAAATGAGGGGCCGTTGTTGCATACCAACCGTGGCTGAAAGGTGAATTTTGAGGAAAATCGACGAAGTCGTTCCGGGGCAGTGCGGAGCACTGAACCCGGAATCTCGAGATTCCGGGTCTGGTCTTTTGGATCATCCCGGAATGACGACGTCCTAGCCCGCAAATATCCGGTAGCGGCGCGGATTGAGGCCGATAGTGTCGCCGGCCCGCAGTTCCTTCTCGCGCGGAGCGTCGATCTCGATGGTCTCGCCGCCTGACAGCGCGACCTCGGCGCGCTGCACGGGACCGAAATTGCGGACATGCTGCACGGCGCCCTCGAAGGCACCGCTGCCGGCCGGGCCGACCAGCATGTCATGTCGCCGCACGAACAGTCGTGACGCGCCAGACGTAAGCCCGTCGGCAGCAAGCCGCAGCGGCCGGTCGCCGAGCCTGATCACGCCGCTTTCGATCTGGACCGGCAGCTCGATGGACTCGCCGATGAAGCCGTGCACGAAGGCCGTCGCCGGGCTCTCATAAACGTCGTCGGGCGAGCCGATCTGCTCGATCCTGCCCTTGTCCATCACCACGACGCGGTTGGCGACTTCAAGCGCCTCCTCCTGGTCGTGGGTGACGAAGATCGAGGTGACGTTGATCTCGTGATGCAGCGAGCGCAGCCATTTGCGCAGCTCTTTCCGCACCTTGGCATCGAGCGCACCGAACGGCTCGTCGAGCAGCAGGATGCGCGGCTCAATCGCGAGCGCGCGGGCTAGCGCGATCCGCTGGCGCTGGCCGCCGGAGAGCTGGCTCGGATAGCGGTCGGAAAGCCAGTCGAGCTGCACGAGATCGAGCAGCTCCTTGACGCGCGTCCGGATCCCAGTCTCGTCCTTGCGGACCGCGCGTGGCTGCACGCGTAGACCGAAGGCGACGTTCTCGAACACGGTCATGTGTCGAAACAGCGCATAGTGCTGGAACACGAACCCGACATGTCGCTCGCGCGCACCTTGTGCCAGCGCGTCCTCGCCACTGATGAAGACCTCGCCGGAATCCGGCCAATCGAGCCCAGCAACGATCCGCAGCAGCGTGGTCTTGCCGGAGCCGGACGGACCGAGCAGCGCCACCAGCTCGCCGCCGTCGACCTTGAGATCGACGCCGTCGAGGGCTTTGAAGCTGCCGAAGGTCTTGACGAGATTCCTGACTTCAATGGTCACTGGCATCTTGTCCTTCATCCAGATGGCGCTCGAGAACGGTTTTTGCGATCAGCGTGATCAGTGCCAGCATCGCCAGCAGCGAGGCGATCGCGAAGGCGGCGACGAACTGGTACTCATTGTAGAGAATCTCGACCAGCAGCGGCATGGTGTTGGTCTCGCCCCGGATGTGGCCGGAGACGACGGAGACCGCACCGAACTCGCCCATCGCGCGCGCGTTGCAGAGCAGGACTCCGTAGAGCACGCCCCATTTGATGTTGGGCAGGGTGACGCGGAAGAAGGTCTGCAGGCCGGAGGCGCCGAGCGAGATCGCGGCCTCTTCCTCCTGCGTGCCCTGCTCCTGCATCAAGGGGATCAGCGCGCGCGCCACGAACGGGAAGGTCACGAAGGTGGTGGCGAGCGCGATGCCGGGCACCGCGAACAGGATCTGGATGTCGTGGTCGCGCAGCCAGGTGCCGAAATAGCCCTGCGCACCGAACAGCAGCACGAAGACGAGGCCCGAGATCACCGGGCTCACCGAGAACGGCAGGTCGATCAGCGTGATCAGGAAGGTCTTGCCCGGGAAATCAAACTTGGCGATGGCCCAGGCGGCGACGACGCCGAACAGCAGATTGAGGCCTACTGAGATCGCCGCGACGATCAGCGTCAGCTTGATCGCCGCCAGCGCCTCCGGCTCGGCGAGCGCGGCGAAATAGGCGAGGATGCCTCTCGAGAACGCCTGCGCAAACACGACGACGAGCGGCAGCACCACGAAGACGGTAAGAAAGATCACCGCCAGCGCAATGATGACGATGCGCACCGCGCGCGGCTCGGTGCGGAGGTTGTCGCGCGCTGCCGCCGCATCCGCGCGCGCCTTTGCACGTGCCTTGGCGTCGGAAGCCGAGAGCGACACGGAATCTGCGATCTGCATCGTCATGATCCGCCCTCAGCGCGCCGGGATCCGGCTCCGCGCCCAGCGCTGGAGCCGGTTGACGGCAAAGATGATGACGAAGGAGACGATGAGCATGACCACCGCGATGGCGGTTGCATCGGCATAGCGGAACTCGGAGAGCCGGATCACGATGAGGAGCGGTGCGATCTCGGAGACGTTGGGCAGATTGCCGGCGATGAAGATCACAGAGCCATATTCGCCGACCGCGCGGGCGAAGGCGAGCGCGAGGCCGGTGAGCAGCGCCGGTGCGAGCGAGGGCAGGATCACGCGGATAATGGTCTGCCCGCGGCTGGCGCCGAGACTGCCCGCGGCTTCCTCAATCTCGGGGTCGAGATCCTGGAGCACCGGCTGCACGGTGCGCACCACGAAGGGAATGCCGATGAAGATCATGGCGACGAAGATGCCGATCGGCGTGAACGCCACCTTGATGCCGAGCGCTGCGAGCGGTGCGCCGAGCCAGCCCTTCTCGGCGAACAGCGCGGTCAGCGCGACGCCGGCGACCGCGGTCGGCAGCGCGAAAGGCACGTCGACGATGGCATCGAAGATGCGCCGCCCCGGAAAGCGGTAGCGCACCAGCGCCCAGACGATGATGCTGCCCATGACGAGATTGACGGAGGCCGCCGCGAAGGCGAGCCCAAACGACACGCGGAGCGCGTTCAGGGTGCGGCGGCTGGAGAGGATGTTCCAGAACTGATCGGGGCTGAGCTCAAGCGATTTCAGGAACAGGCCGGCGAGTGGAATCAGGATAATGACGGACAGCCAGGAAAGCGTCAGTCCCATGGTGAGACCGAAGCCCGGCAATGTCCGGCGTCGTGCTGCGAGTGCGCTCACCAGGCCCCCTGCTAAAGCGTCTTACGACAGCGCGCGATCAGTTCTTGTAAATCTGATCGAAAACGCCGCCGTCGGCAAAATGTTCCTTCTGCGCCTTGGTCCAGCCGCCGAAGACGTCGTCGATCGTGAACAGCTCGACCTTGGCGAAGGCATTCTCATGCTTCTTGGCGATTTCGGCATCGCGCGGACGGTAGAAGTTGCGCGCGGCGATCTCCTGCCCCTCCTTGGTGTACCAATATTGGAGATAGGCATCGGCGACGTTTCGGGTGCCTTTTTTATCGGCGACCTTGTCGACGATGGCGACCGGCGGTTCGGCGAGGATCGATTGCGGCGGCGCCACGATCTCGAACTTGTTCGCGCCGAACTCCTTCAGCGCAAGGAACGCCTCGTTCTCCCAGGCGAGCAGCACGTCGCCGACGCCGCGCTCGACAAAGGTCACGGTGGCGCCGCGCGCGCCGGTGTCCAGTACCGGAACCTGCTGATACAGCTTGCCGATGAAATCCTTGGCCTTGTCGGCCGAGCCGTACTTCTTCTGCGCAAAGCCCCAGGCTGCAAGGTAATTCCAGCGCGCGCCACCTGACGTCTTGGGGTTCGGCGTGATCACGGCAACGCCCGGCTTGACCAGATCGTCCCAGTCCTTGATGCCCTTGGGATTGCCCTTGCGTACCAGGAACACGATGGTCGACGTGTAGGGCGACGAATTCTGCGGCAGTCGCTTCTGCCAGTCGGCAGCGGTGAGACCCTTGCCGGCGATCGCGTCGATGTCATAGGCGAGCGCAAGCGTCACCACATCGGCCTGCAAGCCGTCGATCACTGCGCGCGCCTGCGACCCGCTGCCGCCATGCGACTGCTTAATCTCGATGCTCTTGCCGGTTTCCTTCCGATAGGCATTCGTGAATGCCTTGTTGAACTCGACATAGAGCTCGCGCGTCGGATCGTATGACACGTTCAGCAAATTGATGTCAGCGGCGAGAGCCGAGCTTGCCCAGAGGAGTCCTGCAGCGAGCGGAACGATACGGCGCATCATGTCCATCTCCATTCACCTCGACGACGTCGGCGTCATCGATGGCAGGCATAACTCGGGGCGAAACGCGCTTAAGTCAACGGAACCGGATTTTCTTGTTTGAAGCGTGGCAGCGTGACTGTGCTACGAAATCTTCATGGTGTGGATGCCGCATTCTGTCTTGGCCCGGCCGCGCCAGCGGCCGGCACGTGCATCCTCGCCCTCGGCCGTTCTGCTGGTGCAAGGCATACACCCGACCGACAGGAAACCGGAGGCGGCCAATGGATGACGCGGCAATTTGGCGCGGGTGAAGATCGCCTCGATCTCCTCGCGCGATACATTGGCGAAGGGATTGAACTTCAACCGCGCGCCGTCGTCCTCGACGACCGGAATGTCGGCGCGCGCATTGCCCTGGAAACGCTTGCGGCCGTTGAGCCAGGCATCGAACGGTTTCAGCGCGCGCGCCAGCGGCTCGACTTTACGGATGCGGCAGCAGGCGTCGGGATCGGAGAACCAGAGGTCGCGGTCGGGATCTTCGCGCGACAGCGCCTCCTCGGCGGGCTTGATCGAGCGCACATCCTTGAGACCCAGCGCCGCGATCAGCGTATCGCGATAGGCCAGCGTCTCCTCGAACAACCAGCCGGTGTCGAGAAAGATCACCGGGATCGCCGGGTCGACATCCGCCATCACTTTCAAGAGCGTCGCCGATTCGGTGCCGAAGGAGGACACCAGCGCAAGCTTCTCGCGCCCGACCGTCTTCAACGCCGCCGCGATGACTTCCGCGGGCGAGGCATCGCGCAGGGCGCGATCGAGCTCCTCCGCCGACGGCAGCGCAGACACCGACGAAACCTGAGGCGCGATCGCGTTCACGTGCCGACCCCTTCGGAGTGACGCAGCTGCATGCGCCGGTGCAGCGCCGTGATGCGGCCATCGCCGGTCGGCTGGTAGAACACCGAATAGCGCTTGGCGGTCTGCATGAAGGCTTCCGCGTCGGCCTGCTTCTTGACCTCGAAGGCATCGAAGCCGGCACGCAGCATGAACACAAACTGGTCGCGCAGCACCTGACCGGTCGCACGCAGCTCGCCGCGATAGTTGTAGCGCTCGCGCAGCAGCCGCGCCTGGCTGTAGGCGCGCCCGTCGCGGAAGGTCGGGAACACCAGCGCGACCGCGGCGATCTTGCCGAGATACGGCACGAGCTCGGCGATATCGCGATTGTTCGGCCAGATCACGCCGACCTTGCCCGAACGCTTGAGCAGCGCATCGGCCTCGCCGAGAAAGCGCTCGGCCGGCACCAGGATGTCGCCGCCCTCGGGCAGCGGGGTGTCGACGGCCAGCTTGACGAAGCTGTCGTCGACGATTCTTCCGCCGTTAACGAGTGGCATAGACGCGCTCCTTGAAAGGTTCGACGCCGAGGCGCTTCACCGTGTCCATGAACAGCTCCTCGGGCCGCTCGCGCAGCGCCAGATAGGCTTCCACGATGTCCTCGACGACGTCGGCGACCTCGTCGAACTTGACGCCAGGACCGATCAGGGTGCCGAGCGCGGCGTTCTCGTCGGCGCGGCCGCCGATGGTGATCTGGTAGACCTCCTCGCCGTTCTTCTCGACGCCGAGAATGCCGATATGGCCGACGTGATGATGGCCGCAGGCATTGATGCAGCCCGAGATGTTGATGTGCAGACGGCCGATCAGGTTGGCGAGCTCGTGATTGGCAAAGCGCCGCGTCAGCTCCTGCGCGATCGGGATCGAGCGCGCATTCGCCAGCGAGCAATAGTCGAGCCCGGGGCAGGCGATGATATCGGTGATCAGATTGACGTTAGGTGTGGCCAGGCCAAGCTTGTCGAGCGCCTTCCACAGCGCCGGCAGGTCGCGCTTGGCGACATGCGGCAGCGCCAGGTTCTGCTCGTGGCCGACGCGGATCTCGCCGAAGGAATATTTGTCGGCGAGATCGGCGAGCGCATCCATCTGCTCGGCCGTGGCATCGCCCGGAGGGCCGCCGGTCGGCTTCAGCGAGATCGTGACGATCGAATAGCCCTGCACCTTGTGTGGAGCCACCGAGTTCTTGCGCCACGCCTCGAAATCAGGGTCGGCCGCGGCCTGGCGCAGCTCGTCCGGCATGTGCGGCAGCTTCTCGTAGGCCGGATAAGTAAAGCGCGAGCGGATGTCCTCGATCACCTCGTCGTCGATCTGGAGCGAGGAGTTGCGGATCTGCTGCCACTCGTCCTCGACCTCGCGGGAGAATTTCTCGATGCCGAGCTCGTGCACCAGGATCTTGATCCGCGCCTTGTAGATGTTGTCGCGGCGGCCATACTGGTTGTAGACGCGTAAGATAGCCTCGATGTAGCTGAGGATGTCGCGGCCATGCACGAAGTGCTTGATGGTCTTGGCGATGAACGGGGTGCGGCCGAGGCCGCCGCCGACCAGAACCTCGAAGCCGGTCTCGCCTTTCTCGTTCTTGATCAGCCGCAGGCCGATGTCGTGGATCTTGATCGCAGCGCGGTCATGATCCGACGCCGTGATCGCGATCTTGAACTTGCGCGGCAGGAACGAGAATTCCGGATGCAACGTGGTGTGCTGACGGATCAGCTCCGACCAGATGCGCGGATCCTCGATCTCGCCGGGCGCGACGCCGGCCCACTGGTCCGAAGTGACGTTGCGCATGTTGTTGCCGGAGGTCTGCATCGCGTGGATGCCGACCTTGGCGAGATCGGCCAGCGCATCCGGCAATTCGGCGAGCTTGATCCAGTTGAACTGGATGTTCTGCCGCGTGGTGAAGTGGCCATAGCCGCGGTCGTACTTCCGCGCGACGTGCGCGAGCGCCCGCAGCTGGTTCGTCGCCAGCGTGCCGTAGGGGATAGCGACGCGGAACATGTAGGCGTGCAGCTGGAGATAGACGCCGTTCTGCAAGCGAAGGATCTTGAACTCGTCCTCGGTGAGCTCGCCGGAAAGGCGCCGCTTCACCTGGTCGCGGAACTCCGAGACGCGCTCGTTGACGAGCGTGCGGTCGATTTCGTCGTAAGCGTACATAAGAGAATGCCTTAAACCTGGGCCGGCTGCCCGATGGTGACGCCGGTGCGGCGGATCTGTTCGCGCAGATTGCCGGGCACAATCTCGCCGTCCTCGCCGACCTGCACAGGCGCGATATAGGGACCGATGGCGCCGACGTCATCGGCCACGGCTTCCGCAAGCAACGCCTTGGCCTCGTCGGAGTTGCGCACGATCGCGGCTTCCGACAGGTCCGCGGACCAGCCCTTGGCGGCGGTTCGGTAGACCACGATGCCGTCCCAGGTGCGGTTGGCGGTCACGACCGAGGGGCCGGCGATCTTGATCTTCTTCTGTTCGAGCGGAGAGGTCATTCGGCTGCATCCATGAGGTCAGAGATGATTTGTTTGGGTGTCTGGCGGCGAAGCGAGCCGGCATGCCGGACCACGTCGCCGATGATGAGAATGGCGGGACCGCCATGGATCCGCCGCACGAGCTCGGGCAGGTCGCGCAGCGTTCCGATCGCGCCTTGCGTATCCGGCCGCGTGACACGGGCGAACACGCCGACCGGCGTCTCTGGCGAGCGGCCGGCCGCGAACAGGCCTGCACGCACGGCAGGCGCCGCGGTCATGCCCATGTAGACCACGAGGGTCATCTTGGTGTCGGTCAGCATCGACCAGTCCACGGCTTCGGCATCGCGCGCCTTGTGTGCGGTGAGGAAGGTGATGCGGGTCGCTTCGTGACGATAGGTGAGCGGTACCTCGAAATCGGCGGCGGCGCCGAGCCCTGCGGTGATGCCGGGAATGATCGAATAGGCGACGCCGGCAGCGCGCAGCGCTTCGACCTCTTCGCCGCCGCGGCCGAACACGAAGGGATCGCCGCCCTTCAGCCGCACCACGCGCTGGCCGGCTTGCGCGCCCTCGATCATGCGCTTGTTGATGGCGTCCTGGCCGATGCCGGGCTTGCCGACGCGGCGGCCGACCGCAACGCGCGTGGTGTCGCGGCGGATGCGGTCGAGAATCTCGGGCGAAACCAGTTCGTCGTGGAAGACGATGTCGGCATCCTGCAGCGCGCGCAGCGCCTTGATGGTGAGAAGGTCAGGGTCGCCGGGGCCGGCGCCGACCAGCGCGACCGAGCCTTCCGGCTTATCGGCGCGCGCGAATGCGGAGGGATCGGCAATCGCCTCGAGCGATGCGCCCGCCTCGCCTCTGCGGCCAGCAAGCACGGCGGCGCCGATCGGACCGTCGATGACGCGCTCCCAGAAGCGGCGGCGCAGCGGAAATTCGGCGATACGCTCGTTGATGGATTTGCGGAAGGTGCCGATGAATTCGGCGAGCTCACCGATACGCGCCGGCAGCAGCGCCTCGATCTTCTCGCGCACACGCCGCGCCACTACCGGCGAAGTACCGCCGGTGCCGACCGCGACCACGACATCGCCGCGATCGACGATCGCCGGGAAGATGAAGCTGGAGTGCTCGAGATCGTCCATGACGTTGACGGGCAGGCCGAGCGCCTTCGCCCGCATCGACATCGCAACGCCGACATCGCCCGCGCCCGCGCAGACGATGGCGATAACGCCGGAGAGATCAGTGGTCAGCGGATCACCGACCGCGATGTCAACGCGCGCCGCATCCTGCGCACCGAGCCCAAACTCATGATTGCCGTCGATCGCATGCACGCGGAGGCGCGCACCGGCGGCGGCGAGCACGCGCAGCTTGGCGCGCAAAAGCTCACCCGCGCCGATGAGAACCACGGGACCGGCCTTGAGATCGAGAAACACCGGCAAGAACCGCATGCGATACTCGCTTCCCCCACATCCGGGGTTGACTGGAATTATTTTCTATATATGTGTCGTTTCGAGCGCGCAAAGAGAAATTTTTTTCTTCTCTTCTGCGCCGCAACTATAGAATTTTCGGCTCCAAACGCAAAGTGGCAGAGATGCATCTTCTCAAGGACGATTCCGCAGTTGTCGGAGTGAGCAGCCCCGCCCCCATCACCCGCTCAGGCTCGCAAGAATTTTCTGCTGATGTTGCGCCCAGCATGGACCATCTCGACCAGCTCGAGGCGCAGAGCATCTACATCTTCCGCGAAGCCTTCGCCCGGCTGAAGAAGATTGCCCTGTTGTGGTCGCTCGGCAAGGACTCCAACGTCATGATCTGGCTGGCGCGCAAGGCGTTCTTCGGCCGCATGCCGTTTCCGGCGCTCCATGTCGACACCGGCAAGAAGTTTCCGGAGATGTATCGCTTCCGCGATCATTACGGGAAGGAGTGGGAGCTCGATCTGCGCGTCGAACCCTGCCCGCCCATCGACGCCGTCGACCCGACGCTGCCGCCGGCCGCCCGTTCCGCCGCGCGCAAGACCGAGGGCCTCAAGATGGCGCTCGCCAAGTACGGCTTCGACGGCCTGATCGCCGGCATCCGCCGCGACGAGGAAGCAACCCGCGCCAAGGAGCGCGTGTTCTCGCCGCGCGGCCTGGAAGGCAATTGGGACGTGCGCGACCAGCCGCCGGAGTTCTGGGATCATTTCAACGCCTCGCCGCCGCAAGGCGCGCATCTGCGCATCCACCCGATCCTGCATTGGACCGAGGCGGACATCTGGGCCTACACCAAGCGCGAGAACATCCCGATCATCCCGCTGTATCTCGCCAAGGACGGCAAGCGTTATCGCTCGCTCGGCGATCAGGACATCACCAACCCCGTGAATTCGACGGCGTCCAGCATCGACGAGATCCTGATCGAGCTCGAGCAGACCAAGGTGCCGGAGCGCGCGGGACGCGCGCTCGACCACGAGACCGAGGACGCTTTCGAGCGCCTGCGCGTCGCCGGCTATCTCTGATCAAGGACGCGAGCGTCGTATGAACATGATCGTCACCCCCGCTTCGCCTGCGACTCCGAACGGCACCACGCGTCCGCAAGTGCGCATCGTCATTGTCGGCCATGTCGACCACGGCAAGTCGACGCTGGTCGGCCGCCTCCTGCACGAGACCGGCAGCCTGCCCGAGGGCAAGCTCGAGATGCTGAAAGCCGTCAGCGCGCGGCGCGGCATGCCGTTCGAATGGTCGTTCCTGCTCGACGCGCTCCAGACCGAGCGCGACCAGGGCATCACCATCGACACCACGCAGATCCGCTTCCGCACCAATTCGCGCGACATCGTGCTGATCGACGCGCCCGGCCACGCCGAATTCCTGCGCAACATGATCACCGGCGCCTCGCAGGCCGACGGCGCGGTGCTGATCATCGACGCGCTCGAAGGCGTGCGCGACCAGACAAGGCGCCACGGCTATCTCTTGCATCTGCTCGGCGTGAAGCAGGTCGCCGTCGTCGTCAACAAGATGGACCGCGTCGATTTCTCCGCCGATCGCTTCAAGGAGATCAGCGACGAGATCTCCGCGCATCTCAATGGCCTCGGCGTGAAGCCCACTGCCGTGATCCCGATTTCCGCGCGCGACGGCGACGGCGTCGCGGAGCGCACCGGCCGCATCTCCTGGTACAAGGGCCCGACCGTGGTCGAGGCGCTTGACCGGCTCGAGCCGGCACGGGCGCTGGAAGCGCTGGCGCTGCGGCTACCGGTGCAGGCGATCTACAAGTTCGACGACCGCCGCATCGTCGCCGGCCGGATCGAATCCGGCAGCCTCGTCGCCGGCGACGAGATCGTGATCATGCCGGCCGGCAAGATCGCCAGGATCAAGACGGTCGAGAGCTGGCCGGTGACGCCGGTTGCGGGACGGCAAGGGGCCGGCCGCTCGGTCGGCATCACGCTCGACCGCGAATTGTTCATCGAGCGCGGCGACATCATCGCGCATGCGGGCGCCGCCCCGCGCGAGACGCGCCGGCTACGCGCGCGCATCTTCTGGCTGCACGACAAGCCGCTCGCCAAGGGTGACCAGCTGCTGGTACGCTGCGGACCGAAGGAAAGCCGCGCTACCGTCGTCGCCATCGAGAAGGCGGTCGATCCCGGCGAGCTCTCGAGCAGCGAGAACAAGGCAATCGGCCGCAACCATGTCGGCGAGATCGACATCTCGCTGTCGAACCCGATCGCAACCGATCCCTACACGGAGAATCCCCGCACCGGGCGCCTCGTGATCGAAGTCTCCGGGCGCATCGCCGGCGGCGGCCTCGTGCTGTCGGTCGATGCTGGCCAACGCGCCGTGCCTGTCGACATCGTGCCGGTGGAATCGGCGCTGCGTCCAGACGAACGCTCCGCGCGCTACCGCCACAACGGCGCGGTGGTCTGGCTGACCGGCCTGCCTGCCTCCGGCAAGTCGACGCTGGCAAGAGCGCTGGAGCGAAGACTATTCACCAATGGCGGCTCGCCGATCCTGCTCGACGGCGACACGATGCGCGCCGGGCTCAACAGCGATCTCGGCTTCTCCGCCACGGATCGCAGCGAGAACATCCGACGGCTCGCCGAGGTCGCGACGCATCTTGCCCGCAACGGCCATATCGCCATCGTCGCCGCTGTCTCGCCCGCCCGCGAGGACCGCGCCACTGCGCGCCGCATCGCCGACACCGCGTTCCGCGAAATCCATGTCGCGACGCCGGCCGAAGTTTGTGAGGAGCGCGATCCCAAGGGCCACTACAAGAAGGCCCGCGCCGGCACGCTGGCTTCGTTCACCGGCATCGGCAACGACTACGAAGCGCCGCAGGCAGCCGAGCTCGTGATCGACACGTCGAAGCGGACGGTTGCGGAGGCGGCCGACGAGATCGAGCAGATGCTGAAGACATCAGGCGTGTTGTTCGACGAACTCGTGGATTTAGCGGCGAATATTTGAGGCTATCCCAGCCCCCGCTGTCGTCGCCCGGCGTGACCGGGCGACCGAGTATTCCAGAGACAGCGATGGGATACGGAGAAGCCGCGGCGTACTGGATTCCCCGCTTTCGCGGGGAATGACAGCTGTGCGCGCCTTGCCCCCTCTCCTTGACATTTTGACAAACCCCCGGGGGTCTTCTCACCGCCCCGATTTTGGGGCTAATAGGTCCCGAAAGCCGTCCCCCTGTGGGCGCATTTTGCTGCTGTCGGGTCAAAAGCAGCCAAAAACAGCCATTTCCAACAAGAAAGCCCATCATGAAACGCGTCGACGCCCACGGATTGAAGATCGCTCCCGTCCTGTTTGACTTCATCGCCAAGGAAGCGGCCCCGAACACGGGGATCGCGCCGGATGCGTTCTGGGCCGGGGTCGCCGCCATCATCAAGGATCTTGGGCCGAAGAACCGCGCGCTGCTGGCCGTACGTGACACGCTGCAGGCCAAGATCGACGACTGGCACCGCGCCAACAAGGGCAAGGCGTTCGACCTCGACGCCTACACCGCGTTCCTGAAGGAGATCGGCTATCTCGTCCCGGAGCCGGCGACGCAGAAGGTCGAGACCGCCAATGTGGACGAAGAGATCGGCAAGATCTGCGGCCCGCAGCTCGTCGTGCCCCTCACCAACGCGCGCTACGCGCTGAACGCGGCGAATGCGCGCTGGGGATCACTCTACGATGCCTTCTACGGCACCGATGCGATCCCGCACGACCCGTCCGAGGGCGGCAAGGGTTACAACAAGGCGCGCGGCGACAAGGTGATCGCCAAGGCCAAGGCGTTCCTCGATAACGCCGTGCCGCTCGCGACCGGCAGGCACACCGACGTCACTGCCTATAACGTGGTCGCGGGCCAGCTCGCGGTGAAGCTCAAGAGCGGCAACGCCACCGCGCTGAAGAACGCCGCACAGTTCGCGGGCTTCCAGGGCGATGCGGCCGCGCCGAGCGCAGTGCTGCTCGTCAACAACGGCCTGCATATCGAGGTGAAGATTGACCGCAGCAGCGCGATCGGCAAGGACGATCCGGCCGGCGTCGCCGACATGACCATGGAAGCCGCGGTCTCCACCATCCTCGACATGGAGGACTCGGTCGCCGCGGTCGATGCGGAGGACAAGGTGCTGGTCTACCGCAACACGCTCGGCCTGATGAACGGCACGCTGTCGGCCGATTTCGAGAAGGGCGGCAAGACGCTGACGCGTTCGCTCAACGCCGACCGGCTCTACAAGACGCCTGACGGCAAGGGCGAGCTCAAGCTGCACGGCCGCAGCCTGCTCTTGATGCGCAATTGCGGTCATCACATGTTCACCGACGCGGTGCTGGACGAGAAGGGCGAGGAAGTCCCGGAAGGCCTGCTCGATGCCGCTGTCTCGGGCCTGCTCGCGATCCACGATCTCAAGGGCAATTCGAAGGTCAAGAACAGCCGCACCGGATCTGCCTATATCGTCAAGCCGAAGATGCATGGCCCCGACGAGGTCTCGCTGACCTGCGAGATCTTCGACCGCGTCGAGAAGATGCTGGGCCTGCCCGAGAACACGCTCAAGGTCGGCATCATGGACGAGGAGCGGCGCACCACCGTCAACCTCAAGGCCTGCATCCAGCGCGCCTCCAAGCGCATCATGTTCATCAACACCGGCTTCCTCGACCGCACCGGCGACGAGATCCACACCTCGATGGAAGCGGGCCCGATGATCCGCAAGAACGAGATGAAGGCGCAGGCCTGGATCAAGGCGTATGAGGACTGGAACGTCGACATGGGCTTGACCTGTGGCCTGCCTGGCCACGCCCAGATCGGCAAGGGCATGTGGGCCGCGCCCGACAAGATGGCGGACATGCTGGCGCAGAAGCTTGGCCATCCGCAGGCCGGCGCCACCACCGCGTGGGTGCCGTCGCCCACCGCGGCGACGCTGCACGCACTGCACTACCACCAGGTCAACGTGATCGCGCGCCAGCAAGAGCTGACCAAGGGCGGGCCGCGCGCAAAGCTCTCCGACATCCTCACCATTCCGGTGTCGAAGTCGAACTGGGCGCCCGACGACGTCAAGCAGGAGATCGACAACAACTGCCAGGGCATTCTGGGCTATGTCGTGCGCTGGATCGACCAGGGCGTCGGCTGCTCCAAAGTGCCCGACATCCACGATGTCGGCCTGATGGAAGACCGCGCAACCCTGCGCATCTCCAGCCAGCATCTCGCCAACTGGCTGCACCAGGGCGTGATCACCGAGGCGCAGGTGATGGAATCGCTGAAGCGCATGGCGGTCGTCGTCGACAAGCAGAACGCGGGCGACCCGATCTACAAGCCGATGGCGCCAGCCTTCGACGGCGTCGCCTTCAAGGCCGCCTGCGACCTCATCTTCAAAGGCCGCGAGCAGCCGAACGGCTACACCGAATACATCCTCACCGCCCGCCGCCGCGAGGCGAAAGCTGCGGGCTGAACGGATCAATCGCACACCAAAAGCCCCGGTACGCCGGGGCTTTTTTGTTGGGCGAAACGTCGCGGCCCGCAGCGGAACGGCCGCTCGCCGGTCGCGTTGTACGGCCATCAACCCATGGGAGATGGTCATGGACTGGAATCGCGTCGAAGGAAACTGGAAGCAGTTCAAGGGCTCCGCCAAGGAGAAATGGGGCAAGCTCACTGACGACGACCTCCAATTGATCGAAGGCCGTCGGGAGCAGCTCGAGGGCAGGCTGCAGGAACGCTACGGCAAGGCCAAGGACCAGGTTCGTCAGGACGTCGACGACTGGCTCAAATCGCTGCATTGAGGCAGCACGAACGAAGCCCCGGCGAAAGCCGGGGCTTTTTGTTGCATTCGTAGCCCAGATGAGCGCAGCGACATCCGGGACCTTTGTTGCGGCACCCGGATATCGCTTCGCTCATCCGGGCAACGACAGCTTCGCTAGAATACCGCGAGATATTTCAGCAACGACACGATGCCGATGATGATGACGATCACGCGTGCGATCTGCTTGGCGCGGCCGTCCATCGGCAGCATGTTGATGAGATAAAGCACGAGAATGACGACGAGAAAGGTGACGAGTACGCCGACCAGCATCGCTGGGACCCCCTTCAGGCAGGTTGCTGACGTTGTCCTAACGCTTGCAAGGCGCGCCGGTTCCGCACCTGCAACCCTTTGTAATTCTGTGCATTTCGACCTGTCCGGCAATGCCCCCCGTAATTGTACGGCAGTATCACTGTCTAAGTCTTTACCCTTTTGAGGCCAAATGCACCGCGAGCGCCTGCCTTGGCATGCGCATCCATCGTGCATCCCTTTGGTCGTTCGAAGTTCGTAAAGGGGGCTGCCGTTCGGGGCCACGAACTTCGAAACGCGTACCGGGGTATCCGATGCTCAACCGCCTGACCGTCTCCACGCTGCTGAAAGCGGTGATCCTGTCCACCGCACTCGTCGTCGTGATCGGCTTCTCGATCAGTGCTTGGAATTCATGGAGCCGGCTTCAGCAGGCGAACCGGATCGTCGCGGTAGCAACGGCCTCTGCCGATGTGTTCAAGGCGATGGCGAACATCCGCTCCGACCGCTCGACCAGCAGCCGTCAGCTGACCTCCGACATCCAGATGGACAAGGAAATCGAGACATACATCCGCGGCATCCGCGGCGAGCTGATGCCTGCCCTGGCGCGCGCGATCGAGATCTTACCCTCGATCGACTTGCCCCGGGGTGGGACGGCGGTGACCGATCTCGGCCGGCTGAACAAGGCGCTGCTGGCGCAGCAGGCTGAGTTCTGGACTGAGGTCGCCAAGCCCAGGACATCGCGTCGCGCGGCGCTTGTCAAAGAGTATCTCGAGAGCGAGGACGGGCTGATGGCCATCCTCGAAAAGCTGTCGCCGGTGCTGGCCGCGCGCGTCAATCATCAGGACGCAATGATCGATCAACTGCTGATGATTAAGCAGATGGCCTGGCTGTTGCGCGTCAACGCGGGTGAATCCTCGCTGATCGTCGGCAACGCGCTCAACAGCGGCAAGATCGCGCCCGAGGTCCAGCTCGCTCTCACCAAATGGGTCGGCGGCACCGAGGCGGCCTGGAGCGCGACCGAGCTCGCCGCATCGGGCATGCAATTGCCGCCGGCGCTGGCTGCAGCCATGGCGGAAACCAAATCGTCCTATTTCGACCCGCAATATCTCGCCACGCGCGACGGCATCATCGCCGCAATCGCCAAGGGTGAGAAGGCGTCGATGACTGCCAATCAGTGGAGCCCCTACTCGGTCGGCCGGATGGCGAGCGCGATCAAGCTCGCCGATACCGCGCTTGGCGCCGCCAGGGACCATTCCACCAGCCAGCGGGCGCAGGCGCTGCAATCGCTGCTGACCCAGCTTGTGCTGCTGATTGCCGCGATTCTGTTCACGGGCGCCGCGATGCTCGCCGTCAGCCGCCGCGTGATCACGCCACTGCACAGGATTCGCGATGCCATGCTCAAGGTCGCCGGCGGCGACCTCACCGTGGACAGCGGCTATCTCGACCGGCACGACGAGATCGGCTCGCTCGCCGGCGCACTGGAGACGTTCAAGCAGCAAACGATCGACAAGCTCAAGATCGAGGAGCAGGAGCGCGAGCGCAACGCCGGCGCCGCCGCGCGCCAGCGCGCGATGGAAGCGTATGTCGGCGAGTTCGAAGGCGTGGTGCGCAAGTCATTGGGCGAGCTGAGCGAGGCCTCCGGCGAGATGCGCAAGACCTCGGGCGATCTGTCCGCAGTGTCGCGCCAGACCAATGAACGCGTCGAGATCGCAGGCAAGGCCTCGAACGAGGCCTCCACCAGCGTCGAGAGCGTCGCGGCGGCCGCCGAGGAGCTCTCTGCCTCCATCAACGACATCAGCCAGCAGGCCGCGCATGCCGCCGGCATCGCCAGCCGGGCCGTCAACCAGGCGCGCGAGACCGACAGCACGGTGCAGGGGCTGGCGCAGTCGGCGGGGCGGATCGGCGAGGTCGTCGGGCTGATCAACACCATCGCAGCGCAGACCAACCTGCTGGCGTTGAACGCCACGATCGAGGCGGCGCGCGCCGGAGAAGCGGGGCGCGGGTTTGCGGTCGTGGCATCGGAGGTGAAGTCACTGGCGGGCCAAACCGCGAAGGCGACCGAGGAAATCTCCGAGCAGATCGCCGACATCCAGAAGGTCGCAGGCGACGCCATCAACGCGATCCAGACGATCGGCGGCATCATCGGCGAGGTGAACGAAGTTGCCACCGCCATCGCGGCCGCGGTGCAGGAGCAAGGCGCAGCCACGCAGGAGATCACCCGCAGCACGCAATATGCGGCGCAGGGCACCAAGAACGTCTCGGACAACATCACCGGCGTCAAGGCGGATGCCGACACCGCAGCCGGTGCCGCGGAGAACGTGAAGCAGGCCTCCGAGATGCTGGAGACGCAAAGCCGCCAGCTCGGTCAGCAGGTCAGCGACTTCCTGGGCAAGATCCGCGCGGCGTAGGGTACGACGGCGCAACACGATCGGTGTCGTCCCGGACAAGCGAGCACAGCGAGCGCTGATCCGGGACGCATGGCCACAGCGGACAATTGTCGCACGAGCTGGCAACTCCGAGTCTGCGCCAAACTACGCCCTGTGGCTATGGGTCCCGGAACTGCGCGCGCTTTGGGCGCGCTTGTCCGGGATGACAGGCTTTGTAAGGCTGGTAGCGCGGCAACTCAGCCAACGTCCTGCGCCCTACTCCTTCGCCACCACCGGGACCTGACGGAATTTGGCGCGCACCGACTCCGGCAGCGGCGAAAAGTTCATCGCGACGCCGCGGCGGTCGTTGGCGTTACGGGTCGCGACCACGAGGCCGCCGGCGCCGGCAACGATGTCGCCCTTGCGCAGGGTGGGGTCGTCCTCGACCTTGACCTGGGCGAGGCCGACCGGGTCCTTGCCGTTGCAGGTGCAGCCTGCGACAATCTCGTTGCGATAGCGGAACGCGTTCGGCAGGTCGGAATAGGACTTTCCGTTCTCCGTCGTGGCGTCGTCGATATTGCTGCCGTAGACCAGCGAGGTTTCGGAAGCCGGGCAGAAGCTCTTGCAGGACTGCGCCTTGCTCTCGGCGTCGGCGCCCTGCGCCGGGAAATAGCGGCCGTCGCAGCCGCGCACGCAATAGGCCGTGCCGCCATAGGAGGCCCGCTGGCGTGGCACCTCATAGCGCGGCATGTCATCATTCGGGAACGGCATCCGGAGCTCCGGCGGCGGCCGCATCCGGAAGCCGCCGAACAACGCCGAGAAGAAATCCTCCGCATGCGCCGACGGCGCCGACACCAGACCGGCGGAGACAGCAATCAAGATCGCCGTACCACCAGCCACCTTGCCAACCAGGCCTCTGCTCATATGACCTCGCTCATGCTTAGTTGACGGCCGATGTCGTGATGTTCAACGCATGTCGGCCCGAGGGCAACGTCGTCACGGCCGGACGCCTGCGCAGGGGATCGCCACCTCTGGCCATCAGCGGCGCGTTCTTCGGCAGCACCACGACCTTGGCGCCGATGTTGACGCGGTTGAACAGGTCGATGACGTCCTCGTTGGTCATGCGGATGCAGCCGGACGAAACGAACCTGCCGATGGTTGAGGGATCGTTGGTGCCGTGGATGCGGTATTGGCTCGAGCCGAGATACATCGCACGCGCACCGAGCGGGTTGCCGGGCCCGCCGGCGACGAAGCGCGGCAGATAGGGCTGGCGCGCGATCATTTCGGCCGGTGGATGCCAGTCCGGCCACTCGGCCTTCCGGCTGACGCTCTGCACGCCGGACCAGGTAAAACCTTCGCGGCCGACGCCGACGCCGTAGCGGATCGCGCGGCCGTTGCCGAGCACGTAATAGAGATAGGTGTTGTTGGTGTCGATGAAGATGGTACCGGCCGGCTCGCTCCTGTCGAAGCTGACGACCTGCTTGCGCAGCCGGTCGGGCAACTGGGCGTCCTCGTCGGCAGCCTGCGGCGTCTCGTTGGCGTCGTCCTGAGAGTAACCCTGGTCCTGCGGGTACGTCCGCGGCTGCATCGGCGCGTAGCCGAACGTTTGCGCGCTCGCGGTCCCTAAGGGCACTGCGAGCAGAGCGGTTGCGAAAACGAATGCGGTAACGACGCGCGGCGAGAAGCTGCGACGGACTGCAAACAACCTTGTCATGTGCTGCCCCGTTGGATGCGTGCATCAGGGTGACGCACTGCCCAACAAACTCCCGCGGCTGGATCTAAGTTCCGGCACAGCGTGCGGCAGCGACGTCACAGTCAAGCGAGCAGCTGTTCACGAGGCCGCGATGGAACCGGCACCCCGTCCACGCGTTGTGAGGTCATCAATGGGCGCGCGGATCGCGTTTCCGTGCGGGAGAGATATTGTGCGCGTCCTTCCCAGCGAGCGTCTGATTCCCGGCAACAGCGAAGGCAATCCGCTTCCCGAGAGCCATGCTGAGCTGCCGCCGGTGATCCGCCGCACCGAATTCGTCGCGTTCGCGCTGGCCGGCCTCCTGCTGATTGCCACCGTCACCGTGCTCTATGTCGGCAAGGCGTTCTTCCTACCGGTGGTGATGGCGTTCGTCACCGGCACCATGCTGTCTCCGGCGGCGAGCCTCCTTGAGCGATGCAAGGTCCCACGCAGCGTCGGCGCCGTCCTGATCGTGGTCGCGGTGACCACCGTGGTCGCCTTCATCGTGGCGCTGATCGCCTCGCCGGTGATGGAGTGGAGCACCCGCCTGCCGGAGCTCGGCGCGCAACTGAAGGACAAGTTGCACGTGTTCGACCGGCCCGTTTCACTGTGGCGGGAGATGCAAGCCATGCTCGGCGGCTCGGAAGAATTGCCGAGCCTCCAGATGCCCAAGATCGAGTGGGTGCAGCCGACGCTGGAATTCCTGTCACCGACCTTTACCGAATTCCTGCTGTTCTTCGTCACCCTGATCCTGTTCATCGCAAGCTGGCGCGACCTGCGGCGGGCCATGATCATGACCTTCAGCGATCATGACGCGCGGCTGCGCACGCTTCGGATTCTCAACGAGATCGAGGTCCATCTCGGCAACTATCTCCTGACCGTCACCCTCATCAATGTCGGCGTCGGCATCGCCACCGGCCTCATTTGCGCACTCACCGGAATGCCCAGTCCGGCCGGGCTCGGCGCGCTGGCGGCAACGCTCAACTTCATCCCGATCATCGGGCCCGTGGCGATGTTCGCAGTGCTGGTCGTGGTGGGGCTGATGGCCTTTCCGACCATCGGCGGCGGCCTGATGGCCGCGCTCGCCTTCGGCGGCCTCACCTTTCTCGAGGGGCACTTCATCACGCCGACGATCATCGGGCGACGGCTCGCCCTGAACGCGCTCGCCGTGTTGCTCGCAGTCGCATTCTGGACCTGGCTATGGGGGCCGATGGGCGCGTTCCTGTCGTCGCCGCTCCTGATCGTCGCACTGATCCTGAAGGAGCACCTGTTACCGGAGAATTCGCCGCAGCTCCCGCAAGCCTGACCGGTTTCAGCAAACGGAACTTACCCGTCGACGAAACGTTCTCCGCCCATCTCAGCCGTCAACAGTTTGGAGCTCCCGATGTCCACGAGCAATGCCGAAGCCGGGATGAGAGACTGGACCGACAAAGCCACCAGAGAACGCCTCGCGAAGGATGTAGCAGCCGTGAAAAGCGATATCGCCGCCCTCGCCGAGCAGATCACCGACGCACTCAACACCTTTGCCAATTCCACGAGCAAGCAGGCTCGCCGCGGCTATCGCCAGGCGCGCGAGAACATGGATACCGCGATCGACGACATGTCGGAGCGCGGCAGCGCGATGATGGAGGCAGCACAGGACGCCTACGGCTCGATCGAGGAGACGCTGGAAGAGGCTATCACGCAGCGGCCGCTCGCGACCGTCGGCCTCGCGCTCGGCATCGGCTTCCTGATCGGCGTCGCCTGGCGCAGGTAGGTTTGCCGAACGGAGCTTGAGATGGCGGCGCTGCCCGCGCCGCCGGTGCCGGCGTGTGGCGGTTCGGCTTGTGGGGGATTGAGGAGCAAGGCCATGTTTCAGCGCATCATCGACGGGATCAGTGCATCCACCGGCGCGACTGTTCGGCTGACCTCCCTTGCCGCGGGCGCGGCCTTCGCGCTGTTGGTGACGACAGGCTTCCTTTGCGCCGCCGCCTTCATCTCGGTCCTGCAGAGATATGGCCCGGTGCCGGCCTGTCTTACCGGTGCCGGCATCTTCTTCCTGCTGACCCTGGCCGCGGCAGGCTCCTATTGGGGCTACAAGCGCGAGGTGCAGAAGCGCGCCCGGATCGCGGCCGAGCGCGCCGCGAAGTCGGCCGCGCAGAGCATGCTTGCAGATCCGATGCTCCTCGCCACCGGGCTTCAGATCGTTCGCGCCATCGGGATCAAGCGGCTGTTGCCGATCCTGGCGATCGGCGGGGTCGCCCTCGGCATCCTGGCGAGCCGCGCCGCTGCGTCCGAGGAGGCATCAGCCGAACCTGCCGAGTAATGGTCCGAGCGGGTTAAAGGATTTCGTCGTAAGTCCTGCGAGCGCATCTATCCGAAATCGACAGAGGCGACGCCGCGCAATTTTGCGCCATCCGGCACGAATGCCTGCCGTTCACGGAAACGCTACTCGGATGGGCAGGCGGTTGCCGGTAAAAGCATCATCCTGATTCCCAAAGCTATTTTACTCAATGAAACCGTCCGTCAAGGCGAACCTCGCCGCATTCCAACCCGACGCCAGGCTCTATTTGACGCTCGGCATTGCCAATTGGTCGGTATTCGTTGACCACATTCCGAACAACGTCGTCAACCTGCTGACGCTGCGCAATTTCGGCTTCAGCGGTGCGGCGGACCTTTTCGTGTTCGTGGTGGGTTACGGCGTCGCCATTATCCACGGCAGGATGGCGCTGGAGCGCGGCTACGTGGTCGCGGCGACGCGAATCTTTCGCCGCGTCTGGCGGCTCTATGCCGCCTATGTCGTGCTGTTCGTGATCTATATCGACGCCATCGCCTATGTCGCCTCGCAATCGATGGCGCCGGAGATCATCCACGAATACAACATCTCGGGGATTCTCGAGCACCCGCTGCGCATCCTGATCCGCGGTCTCGTGCTCCAGGAAGAGCCGCTGAACCTCGACCTGCTTCAGCTGATGATCCCGCTGATGGCCTTCTTTCCGTTTGTGCTGTGGGGCCTGCTGCGGCGGCCCAACGTGACGCTTGCGGCATCGGTCGCGCTGTATGTTGCCGCACGCTGGTTTGACTGGAATTTCCGGGTCTATCCGGACCAGGAATGGACCTTCAATCCGCTCTGCTGGCAGATGCTGATGGTGCTGGGCGGCTGGTTCGCCGTCACAGGCGCGCCCGGGCGGGCGCTGCGCGACCTCCCCTGGCTGCGGATACTCGCAGGGAGCTATCTCGTCTTCGCGATGGCGGTCACCCTGTTGCGCCATTCGCCGGGATTGTCCGCCTATCTGCCTGACCTTCTCCTCGACAGCATCACGCCGACCGACAAGGAGAACCTCGCGCTTTATCGCGTGGTTCACTTCCTCGCGCTCGCCTTCCTCGCAACCCATCTTGTCCCGGCCGATCACCCCGGCCTGCGATTGAAGCCGCTTCAGGCGGTCATCCGATGCGGGGAGGAATGGCTCGCCGTGTTCTGCGTCGGCGTGTTCCTGTCCTTTGCCGGCCATCTCATCCTGATCACCGGGCCCAATCTGGTGGTGATGCAGATCGTGGTGAGCATCATCGGCTTCGCCGCGATGACCGCGGTCGCCTACTACGTGACCTGGTCGAGGCGGCAGGACCTGCCCGCCGCCCTGCGGCAGCAGGCCTAAAGCGCGATGAGATTAGGATGAGATTGGGATGAATTGTGATCGCGCTTTGGGATCATGCTCTAGGCACAAAATCGTGCGATTCTGCTAGGCCGAAGGCTGTGGCTGCGCTATGCCGGGAATCTGCGTGAGGAGACCAGGCGTGGCGATGGCGAAAGGCGGGGGTGACGAGGCTGACAGCGCGCCCCGGCGCGGCCGGCCAAGATCCATCGAGACCAGCAACGCCATTCTCGAAAGCGCCTATGCACTGATGGCCTCCACCGGCCTTGCCGCCACCACCATCGACGCGGTCGCGCGGCACTCCAGCGTCTCCAAGATGACGATCTACAAATGGTGGCCGTCCCGCGAGGCGCTTTTGATCGACGCCTTTCTTCACCACGCCGCCCAGATGCTGCCGTTGCCGCCGGCGAGCTCAGGCAGCCCCGCGGCACGCGCGCGCCGCCATGCGGCGGCCTATGCCGAGGCACTCCAGGGCGAGTTCGGCAAGGTCCAGCTCGCCGTCATCTCCGAATGCATCTCCAAGACCGGCTCGGCCGAGCTGTTCTACGCGCGCTATCTGCAATTCCGCCGCGACGCACTGGTCGAGATGATCGCCGCGGGCCAGAAGGATGGCAGCATTCTGGCCGAAGGGCTTCCTGAAGATCTCTACGACGCGATCTATGGCAGCCTGTTCTATCGCTACGTTTTCGGCATCGCGCCGGTCACGCCGGCTTACGCGCGTAACCTTGTCGACCTCGTGTTGCGGCCGAAGGGTTAGCTGCGCACCGGCCTGACCGGCGCCGAGATCTTGTCGGTGCGGTCGCGCTCGGTCATGTCGACCACCGTCTCCATCGGCGCGGTCAGTTCATAGACGTAGGAGACGTCG
Organism: Bradyrhizobium sp. WSM1743; assembly: GCF_000473065.1. Taxonomy (GTDB): domain Bacteria; phylum Pseudomonadota; class Alphaproteobacteria; order Rhizobiales; family Xanthobacteraceae; genus Bradyrhizobium. Next base: position 45,442 of record NZ_AXAZ01000022.1, on the reverse strand, counting down.
GTGAAGAAGCGCTTGGCGGTGCCCCCTAACGCCTCGGGCGCGACGCGGTCGAGCAGGATCAGGCCGAAATCGGAATCGGGCCGGCGCGTCGCCTCGCTGGTGTTGAACTCCTCCCAGCGGAAGTGGAAGACCTCCTCGCCCTCCTCGCCCGTCACCGACCAGGCGGCGGTGATGTGCGGATGCTTTCCAACCAGCGACAGGCCCTCGTCGGAGTGCGAGGCAAGCTCGAAGAACAGGAGCGAGAGGCTCTGCGCCGCGCGCGCGCTGACCGCGATATCAGGACCGGTGACGGCGATGCGGTCGGCATGCGGGATGGCGCGCGCCTCGAACAGGCCCTTCAGCTTGACGCCCTGCCACTGGCTCTCGCTGAGCAGCGAGACCACGTTGGACATGGCGTGGATGCGCCCGATCAAGAGCTCGCGCGCGATGTCAATGTCCGAGCCGTGGCGCAAGGTGCGCGTCACGATCGACTGGATCACCGCCAGGATGTTCTTGACGCGATGGTTGAGCTCGTCGATGACGGCCGTCAGCCGCCGCTCGAACCCGATTCTGACCTGGATTTCCCGGCTGAGCCGCAGATTGTTGTAGGCGACATAACCGAACAGGCCGCACACCATTGCCGTGATCGCAAAGCCGATCGCCGCCACGATGATCGCGGTCTGCTCGGCGCGGCGCACCGAGTTGGCCTTCGCGTAATAACCGAGCTGCCAATCACGGCCGCCGAAGCTCACCGTGCGCGTCGCCGACGGCGGCGGTCCGTCGGCCGCCATGCGCGTCGAGACCACGCCCTGGTCGTTGGCGATCAGCTCGCCGCCTTCCTTGCGCGGATCCCTAAGCGCGACCGCGAACAACGACATGTCGTCATTGGTCAGCATCAGCGAGGCGAGCTCGTAGGAAAATGTGACGAATCCGGCCGGCTCCGTTGCTCCCTCGGGAATGACCGGCGCAGCCACGATGATGCCGATCGCGTCGTTCCCGCGGATCAACGGCACCGGGTCCGAGGCAACCGACCTCTTCTCGACGCGCGCACGCGTCAGCATGGCGCTGCGAACCGGATCCTGATCGTAGCTGCGGCCGGGCAGCGTCTTGGTCTCGTTGCTGCGTGGCTCGAGGTCCATCAGCACGTCGATCGGCTGAGTGATTTCGGCCGGATTGATCGGCTTGTCGTCATAAGAGCGAATCTGCGGATTTGGGAAGCCGGCGCCGGCGATGGCGGCCTGCGCCGCCGCAAGCTCGTTCGGCTTCAGCCGGGCGATCCAGCCGGCCACCACGAAATCGGTCTTGAAGGCGTAGATCGCCGAGCGCAGCGGCTCGAGCATGTTCGGCTTGATCACGGATGGCGCGCGGAACAGGCCCGAGGCGACACGCGCGAGCAGCTCCCGCTCGGTGAGGCGGTCCTGAACCAGACTCGCATGAACGTCGATCGCACGCGCGAGCGCGATCCGATCCAGCGCCAGCTCCTGGTCGTGAACGCGATAGGCTGCAAGCCCGGAGAGCAAGACCCCGAGCAGAGCGATGAAGCCGATAATGAAACCCAGCCTGACCACGCGACTACTCAGGCGAAAGCAGGAGGTCGGCAATAAACACAGAGCATATGAACGCCGCTCGAACGGCCATGTGCCGAAACAGGGTAAACCCCAGTGGCGGAGATAATGGAGGAGGAGGCATCAGTACGCAACTTGGGTCGCCTGAAAAGCTTAATCCGCCCGGCCGATGGTCTGGATGGGATGAATTCGCCCCGGGCGCCGGAGGTAGTTAATCGCCGTGTCCGAAGTTTGTTCCGCGGTTGCGGCGCTGCCCAGGCGTTAACGGCGAAAAGCGCCTGCGCCAAGTGGTCGCGTCCGGTCACCCCGCCCGCTTCAGGCCGCCTTTGGCCTCGATGAAGCCGACGATCCGGTCGAGCCCTTCGCCTTTCTTCAGGTTCGTCATGACGAAGGGACGCTCGCCGCGCATGCGCCTGGCATCCGTCTCCATCTTCTCCAGGGAGGCGCCGACATGGGGCGCGAGGTCGGTCTTGTTGATGACCAGGAGGTCGGACCGGGTGATGCCGGGGCCGCCCTTGGACGGGATCTTGTCGCCTGCGGCGACGTCAATGACGTAGATGGTGAGGTCGGCCAGCTCCGGCGAAAAAGTGGCAGCGAGATTGTCGCCCCCGGACTCGATCAGCACGAGATCAAGTCCGGGAAACTTGGCGCGCATGTCCGCGACCGCGGCAAGATTCATCGAAGCATCCTCGCGGATCGCGGTGTGCGGGCAGCCGCCGGTCTCGACGCCGGCGATGCGATCCGGCGTCAGCGATCCCGATCGTACGAGGAACTCGGCATCCCATTTGGTGTAGATGTCGTTGGTGATCGCCGCAATGTCGTAACGCTCACGCATGGTCTTGCAGAGCAGGTCCATCAGCGCGGTCTTGCCCGATCCGACCGGGCCGCCGACGCCGACACGCAAGGGGCCGTGAGATTTCGACATGTAATTCGCTCTCTCTCGATGGGTTAAAAGGCCGCACGGATCACGACCGAAACAGCCGCGTATATTGCGTCTCGTGGCGCAAGCTGGCGAGATCGGCCCGGAAGGTCGCGCTGCCGAGATCGTCCAATGCCGCGTTCAGCGCCCGAGTGGCGGTGGCGGCCACCGCCGCTTCCAGCCGCACCAGCACGCGCTGGCTGTCGGTCTGGCCGAGCGGAATGAGGCGGCTCGCCGCCGAGATCCAGTTCGAGACCAGCGCATGCAAGAAGGCGTGCAGCGTCGGCGCCAGCGGCACGCCGTGCTGAGCTGCGACCACACCGACGGCGACCGGATAGACCAGTGGCGTGCTGCATGCCGCAACCATGGCATCCAGGCCCTCCGCATCCCACGCGGCGCGGGAGATGTCGATGAAGGCGCGGCCCTGCGAGGTCGTCTCCAGCTGCCGCTCGCGCGACGGCACGAAGGCAGCGGCGAGCTCGGCAATCTCGTTCAAAGCACCAGTCTCGTCTGCTTCCGCGGCGCGATAGGCGTGGACCAGAAACGTCGCGTCACAGAAGCCGGAGCCGTCGCCGAGCATCGCATCGAGCCAATCCGCCAGCGTCGTTGTGTCGGTGATGTCGCCCGCCTCGACCGCCCATTCGAGGCCGCTGGAATAGGAGAAACCGCCGACCGGGAACGCCGGCGACAGCCAGGTCATCAACCGGTACAGCGCCGCCGCCTCGCCCTCGGTGAGGCCACCGGCGCCGACCGGCTCATTTGTGGTCATGAGCATGCTTGTGGCCGTGGTGATGGTCGGGATGGTCGCAATTCTCGTCGTGGTGATGATGGTGCTCGTGACTATGGTCATGCGCGGCATGATCATGATGGTGGTGGTCATGGTGCTCGTGGCCATGATCGTGGTGGTGATGGCCGTGATCGTGGTGCGCATGGTCGTCGTGTCCGTGCGCGTGGCCGGCGTCCGCGTAGGCGCCACCCTCGGGATCGAACGGCGCCTCGATCTCGATCACGCGGGCGCCGAGACCCTTCACCATGGCCTCGATCACGTGATCGCGGCGGATGCGCAAGGCCTTGGCCATGATCTGCGTCGGCAGATGACGGTTGCCGAGATGCCAGCCGACGCGGATGAGATGGTGCGGATCGCGACCGCGAATCTCCAGCAGCGGCTCGGCAGCTGCCACCACCTCGATCAGCCGGCCATCCTCCAGCACCAGCGCGTCGCCGCCGCGCAGCGCGACGGCATGCTCCAGGTCGAGCAGGAATTCGAGCCCCCGCGTGCCCGTCATTGCCATGCGGCGGCGATGCCGGTCGTCGAAATCGAGCACAACCGTGTCCGCTGGCGCTTCCGTGAAGCGGTGCTGTCCCTTGACCTGCGTCGCCCGGATCATGCGTCTTACCTCGTTACCGTGTCTCGACCTTTTCGGGCGTGATCACCTCGATCTTCGGCGGTGCCGTGAAACACTTTACCGCGACGCGGCCGAACGTCTTCATGTGCTCCATTCCACGATGCGGCACCAGCGCTTCGGCGTTCTCCCACTGCTCGACGAACACCATCTTGCTGGGATCGGTGACGCTTTCATGCAAATCATAGGCGATATTGCCGGGCTCCTTCCGCGTCTCCTTGATGCAGGCGGTGGCGGCCGCGATGAATTCGGCGCGCGTCTCGGGCTTGATGGTCAAAGTGGCGACGACGTAGATCACGAGAAGTCCTCCCGGCTTTTCTTCTAAGGGTTACGATACCGGGCGGGACATTAGACCAGGCGGGACCGAACGCAAAACCGAAAAGCCGTCCCCGGACACGCACTCCGAACACACTCTTGGGACATGCACCGAGGCGCTATTTCAGTACATGAAATATCGCTGCGCCATCGGCAGCACCTTGGCGGGCGCGCAGGTCAATAGCTCACCATCGGCGCGGACCTCGTAGGTCTCGGGATCGACCTCGATATTGGGAGTCGCGTCGTTGTGGATCATGCTCTTCTTGGAGATCTTGCCGCGGGTGTTCTGGACCGCATAGAGCTTCTTCTCGATGTCGAGCTTTCGCGCAAGGCCGCCGGTAACTGCAGCCTTGGAGGTGAACACCACGGACGATGCCGTGCGCGCTCTGCCGAAGGCGCCGAACATCGGCTGGTAATGCACCGGCTGCGGCGTCGGGATCGAGGCGTTGGGGTCGCCCATGGGCGCTGCGACGATCGTGCCGCCCTTGACGATGCAGTCCGGCTTGACGCCGAAGAAGGCCGGCGACCACAGCACGAGATCGGCAAGCTTGCCCTTCTCGACCGAGCCGATCAGCTTCGACACGCCGTGCGCGATCGCGGGGTTGATCGTGTACTTGGCGATGTAGCGCTTCACGCGGAAATTGTCGTTGTCCTTGCCCTTGTCCTGCGGCAGTGATCCACGCTGCTTCTTCATCTTGTCGGCGGTCTGCCAGGTCCGGATGATGACCTCGCCGAGGCGGCCCATGGCCTGGGAGTCCGAGGACATCATCGAGAGCGCGCCGAGATCGTGCAGGATGTCCTCGGCCGCGATGGTCTCCTTGCGGATGCGGCTTTCAGCGAACGCCAGATCTTCCGCGATCGAGGGATCGAGGTGGTGGCACACCATCAGCATGTCCAGATGCTCGTCGATGGTGTTGCGCGTGAACGGGCGCGTCGGGTTGGTGGAGGACGGCAGCACGTTCTTCAGGCCGGCGACCTTGATGATATCAGGGGCGTGGCCGCCACCGGCACCTTCGGTGTGGAAGGCATGAATGGTGCGGCCCTTGAAGGCCTTGATGGTGTCCTCGACGAAGCCGGATTCGTTCAGCGTGTCGGTGTGGATCATCACCTGAATGTCGTGATCGTCGGCCACCGACAGGCAATTGTCGATCGCGGCCGGCGTCGTGCCCCAGTCCTCGTGCAGCTTCAGCGCGCAGGCGCCGGCCTTGATCATCTCGACCAGCGCGGCGGGTCGCGAGGCGTTGCCCTTGCCGGAAATGCCGAGATTGACTGGGAAGGCGTCGAACGACTGGATCATCCGCGCGATGTGCCACGGCCCCGGCGTGCAGGTGGTGGCGAACGTGCCATGCGAAGGGCCGGTGCCGCCGCCCAGCATCGAGGTGACGCCAGACATCAGCGCGTGTTCGATCTGCTGCGGGCAGATGAAATGGATGTGGCTATCGAAGCCGCCGGCGGTGAGGATCTTGCCTTCGCCCGCGATCACGTCCGTGCCCGGACCAATGATGATGGTGACGCCCGGCTGGATGTCGGGATTGCCGGCCTTGCCGATAGCCGAGATCATGCCGTCCTTGATGGCGACGTCGGCCTTCACGATGCCCCAGTGATCGACGATCAGCGCATTGGTGATGACAGTGTCGGCCGCGCCCTGTTTGTTGGTGACCTGCGACTGCCCCATGCCGTCGCGAATCACCTTGCCGCCACCGAACTTCACCTCCTCGCCATAGGTGGTGAAATCCTTCTCGACCTCGATGATGAGGTCGGTATCGGCGAGGCGTACCTTGTCGCCGGTGGTGGGGCCGAACATGTCGGCATAGACGGATCGCTTTATCTTGACGGACATCACCAGCCCCGTTTGCGTTTGAATGTTGTCTGAGCGCTCACAGCAAAGCTCTCGCTGCTTTGACGGCATCGTCGAATTTCTCGTCGAGCCACGCATTGCCGCCGCGGCAACCCGCCACGACCTGCTCGGCCCAGCCGCTGTAGTCAGCGAGTTCCTCGCGCTCTTCAGCGGTCGGATCGGACTGAATGCGCGCGCCGATATTGCTGACCTTGTCGGCGATCTTGATCAGCTTTGCGCCGGGGGATTTGTGCGGAGCGTCCTCGATCTGCTTCTGCCGTCGCTCTGCCTTCGGCAGGCTCATATCGTCGGTGCATTCGACGACGAGGGAGGCGACTCGCTCTGAGAATGTCTGAGCAAGCTCCTCGCGTGTGGTGTCGGTGTCCTCGATGGAATCGTGCAGCCAGCCGGCCGCGACCAGCTCGGCGTCGGTACCGTCAGTCGCGGTCGCAAGCAGGTTCGCGACCTCGGCGAGGTGATTGATATAGGGCTCCTTGCCACGCCCCTTGCGCACCATGCCGTTGTGGCGGCGCGCGGCGAGCTCGGCGGCTTCTGAGACGAGGCGGATTGGCGAGAGCATGCTTATCGCTCCTCCAGACCGTTGAGTACACAGCGAACATGCCACATCACTCCCGTCGGAGTGCGCAGCATACCCCTCTCCCCAACCCTCCCCCGCAAAGGGGGAGGGAGCTTGACCAATGTGCTCACCTGACAATGCATCATGGCTCCTCTGGTGTATCGGTATCAGAGGTAAGGGACGCGCTGGCGTTGGGGTTCCCTCCCCCCTTGCGGGGGAGGGTTAGGGAGAGGGGTGCCGCTTGCTCCGCTGCCTCAAGAATGGAAAGAACAACACCCTCGAGATTTCTCATCACGTCGTCATTGGTGAAACGCAGCACGCGATAGCAGCGGGATGCAAACCATTGGTCGCGCTGTTCATCGTGCCGGATACGTTCTTCGAAGTCGTGGCTCTCGCCATCGACTTCAACGATGAGCTTGCAGGAATGAGCGACGAAATCCGCGATGTAGTGGCCCATAGGCGTCTGACGGCGAAAGGCCAGACCTGCGAGGCGATCGGCCTTCAGATAGCGCCACAGCAGCGTCTCTGCGCGAGTCATCTCGCGCCTCAATCGTTTGGCGCGATGGCGCTGAATCTCGCTGACCTCGTCGTGCGGCATACCCCTCTCCCCAACCCTCCCCCGCAAGGGGGGAGGGAGTCCGACCGGCGTGCTCACCTCACATCGGATCACAGCTTCCCCATCACGTCGCCGCGGAAGCCGTAGATGGTCTTCTTGCCGGCCAGGGCGACGAGCTGGACGTCGCGGGTCTGGCCGGGCTCGAAGCGGACGGCGGTGCCGGCGGCGATGTCGAGACGCATGCCGCGGGCTTTTTTGCGGTCGAATTTCAGGGCCAGGTTGGTCTCGAAGAAATGGTAGTGCGAGCCGACCTGGATCGGCCGGTCGCCGGTATTGGCCACCGTCAGCGTCACGATCTTGCGGCCGGCATTGAGCTCGATCTCGCCGTCCTGGATGAAGAGTTCGCCGGGGATCATTCTATCCTCCTCGTCATTCCGGGGCTCGCGCAGCGACAACCCGGAATCTCGAAACCAAAACCTCTGGATTCCGGGTTCGCCCCCGCGGGCGCCCCGGAATGACGACTACCTGATCGGCTCGTGCACGGTGACGAGCTTGGTGCCGTCGGGAAAGGTCGCCTCGACCTGGATGTCGTGGATCATCTCGGGAATGCCCGGCATCACCTGGTCACGGGTCAAAACCTGCGCGCCGGATTGCATCAGCTCGGCGACGGTGCGGCCGTCGCGGGCGCCTTCGAGGATGAAATCGGAGATGATCGCAACCGCCTCGGGATGGTTGAGCTTGACGCCGCGGTCCAGCCGGCGGCGCGCCACGATCGCCGCCATCGAGATCAGAAGCTTGTCCTTTTCGCGGGGAGACAGGTTCATGCGAAATCTCTTCCGTTCAACACGTCAATTCAGCCGGTCAATTCAGCCAGAGCCGCGGCAAGGCGGCACCGGTGCTCGCCAGCACGGCCATCATGTCGGCGCGCAAGCGCGCCGCATCTTGGGCACAGAACCGCGCCATTGCAAAGCCATTCCAGGCGGATATCCCGACCTCGCCGGAGAAAGGCTGCGACGCCTCCCTGATGCGCTCGATCAATGTCTCATCGCCGGGCACGATCAGGGCCGTGCCGATCGCCGCACCACCTTTGGCGATCGCGGATCGCGCGAGCTTGGCGCCGATGTCGCCTTCCAGCCTAACGGTTTCTGCGAACACCAGCTTGCCGCCGCGGCGCATCCGCCAACGGTCCACGAATTCGCCATGCTCCATCCGCTCGCCCATGGCGGTACGGCCGAATACGACAATCTCGCAAAGCAGAAGCGAGGCCGCCTCGTCGAGCGCGATGTCGAAGCGGCGCTGCACGCGGGCGCGGTCGAACAGAATCGTCTCCTGCGGAAGCCAGGACAAATGCGCGCCTGCGCCGACCTTCAGGGCGATATTGAGCTGCGCCGCCGGGCCCGGCGTACGATAGACCTTTTCGGCCGCCGCCGTGGTCATCGTCAATCGCGCGCTGTCCGCCGCCGATATCTCGATGTCGAAGCGATCGCCGCCGGCGACTCCGCCGGCCGTGTTCACGAACACGCCGGACAAGCCCTGATCTTCCGGCGAAGGAAAGCGGACGCGGAGCGAGCCGGATTCATGCAAGCCGCCGCGCCGCGTCACGCCATCGCGCGCATGCACGTCGAAGCGCACCGTGCCACGGGCGCGGTTGGCTTCGAATAGCGTGGACGTGGCCGACAGTTCGCTGCGCATCCGTCTCCCCAGCCGGTCGCGGCAGGTCTTTTCCGGCTTACAGCGCCATCTGGCGGCTGATCTCGCTCGCGTCGAGGTTGGAACGGTCGCAGGTGAATTTCACCGCGCCGCGATCCATCACCGCGAAACTGTCGCCGAGTTCGCAGGCAAAGTCGAGATATTGTTCGACCAGCACGATGGCGATGTTGCCGAGATTGCGCAGGTACGAGATGGCGCGGCCGATGTCCTTGATGATCGAGGGCTGGATGCCCTCGGTCGGCTCGTCGAGCAGGAGGAGTTTTGGCCGCATCACCAGCGCGCGGCCGATCGCGAGCTGCTGCTGCTGGCCGCCGGAGAGGTCGCCGCCGCGCCGGCCGAGCATGGATTGCAGCACCGGAAACAGCGAGAACACGTCGTCCGGAATGTGCTTGTCCTCGCGCTTGAGCGGGCCGAAGCCGGTCTTGAGGTTCTCCTCGACCGTCAGCAGCGGAAATATCTCCCGGCCCTGCGGCACGAAGCCAATACCCTTGCGCGCGCGCTCATAGGGCTTCAGACCCGTGATATCGCTGCCATCGAACACGATCGCGCCCGAGGAGATCGGATATTGTCCGACCATGGCGCGCAGCAGCGAGGTCTTGCCCACACCGTTGCGCCCGAGCACGCAAGTCACCTTGCCGGGCTCGGCCGAAATCGAGACGCCGCGCAGCGCCTGCGCCGCGCCGTAGAACAGGTTGATGTCCTTGACCTCAAGCATCGCTCAGCGTCCCAGATAGACTTCGATGACCCGCTCGTTGGACGAGACCTGGTCGATGGTTCCTTCCGCGAGCACCGTGCCCTCGTGCAGGCAGGTGACCTTGACGCCGAGCTCGCGCACAAAGGTCATGTCGTGCTCGACAACCATCACGGTATGGGTCCTGTTGATCTCTTTCAGCAGCTCGGCGGTCAGGTGCGTCTCGACGTCGGTCATCCCCGCAACGGGCTCGTCGACCAGCAGCAGTTTTGGATCCTGCGCCAGCAGCATGCCGATCTCGAGCCATTGCTTCTGGCCATGGCTGAGGCTGCCGGCGAGGCGGTTGCGGGCCTCGGTGAGGCGGATCGTCTCCAGCACCTTGTCGATACGCTCGGACTCCGCCTTGCTGCCGCGCCAGAACAGCGTGCCGCGCACCGAGTGATCGACATTGAGCGCGAGCAGGAGGTTGTCCTGCACGGTCTGGCTCTCGAACACGGTCGGCTTCTGGAACTTGCGGCCGATGCCGAGCTCGGCGATGCGGGTCTCGTCGAGGCGCGTCAGGTCGGTGACGCCGTCGAACAGCACCGTGCCCTCGTCGGGCTTGGTCTTGCCGGTGATGATATCCATCATCGTGGTCTTGCCGGCGCCGTTCGGGCCGATAATGGCGCGCATCTCGCCGGGCTCGAGCGTCAGCGACAAATTGTTGATGGCGTGGAAGCCGTCGAAGGAGACGTGCACGCCGTCGAGATAGAGCATCGCGGACGTTGCGCGGGTGTCCATGACGTTCATGACCGCTTACTCCGCCATCATCTTGGGTTCGGTGACGCCGTCTTCAGCCGCGGCGCTCACGGAAGTCGCAGTGCGTTTTTCCTTCGACGAATCCCACCAGGCGTTGAAGGTGCCGACGATGCCCTTCGGCAGCAGCAGCGTCACCAGGATGAACAGCGCGCCCAGCATGAACAGCCAGTACGGTGCCAGCACGCCCGAGGTGAAGAACGTCTTCGCGTAGTTGACGACGACGGCGCCGAGCGCGGCGCCGACCAGCGTGCCGCGGCCGCCGACCGCGACCCAGATCACCGCCTCGATCGAATTGCCCGGAGCGAACTCGCTCGGATTAATGATGCCGACCTGCGGCACATAGAGCGCGCCGGCGACACCGGCCATGCAGGCCGACACCGTGAACACGAACAGCTTGTAGGACTCGACGCGGTAGCCGAGGAAGCGCGTGCGCGATTCCGCGTCACGCACGGCGATCAGCACCTTGCCGAGCTTGGACGAGACGATGGCGCGGCAGATCAGGAAACCTATGATCAGCGCCAGGCAGCTCAGCGCGAACAGCGCGGCACGGGTGCCCTCCGCCTGCACGTTGAAGCCCAGAATGTCCTTGAAGTCGGTCAGACCGTTGTTGCCGCCGAAGCCGAAATCGTTGCGGAAGAAGGCGAGCAGCAGCGCGTAGGTCATCGCCTGCGTGATGATCGACAGATACACGCCGGTGACGCGGGAGCGGAAGGCGAGCCAGCCGAAGCAGAAGGCGAGCAGGCCGGGCACGACCAGCACCATCAGCGCGGCAAACCAGAACATGTCGAAGCCGTACCAGTACCAGGGCAGCTTCTGCCAGTTCAGGAACACCATGAAATCAGGCAGGATCGGATTGCCATAGACGCCGCGGGTGCCGATCTGCCGCATCAGGTACATGCCCATGGCATAGCCGCCGAGCGCGAAGAACGCGCCGTGGCCGAGCGAGAGGATGCCGCAATAGCCCCAGATCAGGTCGATCGCGAGCGCCAGGATCGCGTAGCAGACATATTTGCCCCAGAGCGCAACGAGATAGGTCGGCACCTGCAGGAACGATCCCACGGGCAGCAGCAGGTTGGAAAGCGGGATGAGGATGCCGCAGGCCGCAACGACGGCGAGGAAGATCGTCGCGCTGCGGTCGAGCGATCGCGTCAGCATGTGAGGGGTCATGCTTCCACCGCACGGCCCTTGAGCGCGAACAGGCCGCGCGGCCGCTTTTGAATGAACAGGATGATCAGAACCAGAATCGCGATCTTGCCGAGTACGGCGCCGGCGACCGGTTCCAGGAACTTGTTGGCAATGCCGAGCGTGAAGGCGCCAACGAGGGTGCCCCAGAGATTGCCGACCCCGCCGAACACCACGACCATGAAGCTGTCGATGATGTAGCTCTGGCCGAGATTGGGGCTGACATTGTCGATCTGCGACAGCGCCACCCCGGCGATGCCGGCAATGCCCGAGCCGAGGCCGAAGGTGAGCGCGTCGACGCGCGAGGTGGCGATGCCCATCGAGGCCGCCATGCGGCGGTTCTGCGTCACGGCGCGCATCTCGAGGCCCAGTGCGGTGTAGCGCAGCATCGCGAGCAGGATCGCGAACACCGCGAGCGTGAAGAGAAGGATCCAGAGCCGGTTATAGGTGATGGTGATCTGGCCAAGCTCGAACGCGCCGCTCATCCAGGATGGGTTACCGACCTCGCGGTTGGTCGGGCCGAACATGGTGCGCACCGCCTGCTGCAACACCAGCGACAGACCCCAGGTCGCCAGCAGCGTTTCCAGCGGCCGGCCGTAGAGGAAACGGATGATGCTGCGCTCGATCAGCACGCCGATGGCGCCGGCGACGAGGAAGGCGAGCGGTACGGCGATCAGCAGCGAATAGTCGAACAGGCCGGGATAGCGGCTGCGGATCACCTCCTGCACCACGAAGGTGGTGTAGGCCCCTAACATCACCATCTCGCCATGGGCCATGTTGATGACGCCCATCACGCCGAAGGTGATGGCGAGCCCGATCGCGGCGAGCAGCAGCACCGAGCCGAGCGAGAGGCCGTACCAGGCGTTCTGCACCATGGACCAGACCGCGAGTGAGTTCTGGATCGATCCGATCGCGCTCGCCGCGGCCTTGGTCACCGACGCTGGCTGATCGCCCATGCCGGTGAGCAGCGCCAGCGCCTCCTGATCGCCGCGCGCCTTGAGGGTGGCGACGGCCTCGAGCTTCTCGACCTCCGTTGCATCGGACTTGAACAGCAGGATCGCGGCGCGGGCCTCACCGAGCGCGGCCTTGACGGATCTGTTGCTTTCCTTGGCGAGCGCGGCCTCGACCGCCTCGAGCGCGGTCTCCTCATGCGATTTGAAGACGGACTGCGCAGCCTGCAGGCGCGTTCCGACATCCGGCGACTGCAGCGTCAGGCTGCCGAGCGCGGCGTCGACGCTGCGGCGCAGGCGGTTGTTGAGGCGAACCGCGCTCGCACTGTCGGGAACGCTGGCGACGGCCTCGCCGGTCGCAGCGTCGATCGACTTGCCGTCGGCGCCGGTGACGTAAACCTTCTTGCTATCAGGATCGGCCATGAGGCGGCCGTCCTGGAGCGCGCTGATGATGGGGAAAGCCAGCTTGTTGCCGCTGCCCGCGACCACGCCGATCGCCTCTTCCGTGTCGGAAAAATCGTCATTGGCGAATTTGGCGACCGCATCCTCGAACGGACCGGCGAAGGCCGGTAGCGCGAACGCGATCAGAAACAGCGCGAGTGCAAGCGAGCAGAGACGGGCAGACAAATGGGCTGGCACTGTGAATGACCCCGGCAGAAATGAGAGGAGAAGGCGGCGGGATCGCCGCCCTCTCCAGTCGTGCAATTGGAGTGTCAGATCCGGATCAGGAGCCCGAACCGAGGCACTTGTTGGTCTTGGTGTTGAAGTTGCCGCACTTCTTGCCGACCCAGTCGCCGATCAGGTCCTTGGAGCCGTCAAGCTCCTTCGACCAGGCATCGCCCGCGACGAGGCCCGGGGTCTTCCAGACCACGTCGAACTGGCCGTTGCCCTTGATCTCGCCGATGAACACCGGCTTGGTGATGTGGTGGTTCGGCAGCATCTTCGACACGCCACCGGTCAGGTTCGGCGCCTCGATGCCGGGCAGCGCGTCGATCACCTTGTCCGGATCGGTCGACTTCACCTTTTCGACCGCTTTCACCCACATGGCGAAGCCGATCACGTGCGCTTCCATGGGGTCATTGGTCACGCGCTTCGGGTTCTTGGTGTACGCCTGCCAGTCCTTGATGAACTTCTCGTTCGATCCGTCCTTTGTCTTGATCGACTGGAAGTAGTTCCAGGCGGCGAGATGGCCGACCAGCGGCTTGGTGTCGATGCCGGCGAGCTCTTCCTCACCCACCGAGAACGCCACGACCGGGATGTCCTTCGCCTTGATGCCCTGGTTGCCGAGCTCCTTGTAGAAAGGAACGTTGGCGTCGCCGTTGATGGTCGAGACTACCGCGGTCTTCTTGCCGGCCGAGCCGAACTTCTTGATGTCGGCCACGATCGTCTGCCAGTCGGAGTGACCGAACGGCGTGTAGTTGATCATGATGTCTTCCTGGGCGACACCCTTCGACTTCAGATAGGCTTCCAGGATCTTGTTGGTGGTGCGTGGATAGACGTAGTCAGTGCCCGCGAGCACCCAGCGCTTCACCTTCTCTTCCTTCATCAGATAGTCGACGGCGGGGATCGCCTGCTGGTTCGGCGCAGCACCCGTGTAGAACACGTTGCGCTCGCTTTCTTCGCCCTCGTACTGCACGGGGTAGAACAGGATGTTGTTCAGCTCCTTGAACACCGGCAGCACCGACTTGCGCGACACCGAGGTCCAGCAGCCGAACACCACCGAGACCTTGTCCTTGGTGATCAGCTCGCGCGCCTTTTCGGCGAACAACGGCCAGTTCGACGCGGGGTCGACGACGACGGCTTCCAGCTTCTTGCCAAGCACGCCGCCCTTCTTGTTCTGCTCGTCGATCAGGAAGAGGATGGTGTCCTTCAGCGTGGTTTCACTGATCGCCATGGTGCCGGACAGGGAGTGGAGCACGCCGACCTTGATGGTGTCGTCCGCGGCCTTCGCGCCAGTCAATGAAGCCAGACCAAGCAACAGTCCGGCGGTCGCGGCGAGCACGCCGCGGCGGCTAAATGACGCCGCTATATCGTGAGTGGATTTGCTAAACATGAGTGTCTCATCTCCCTGACGCAGACGTGAAAACGCTGCGAAACGGCCCCACGGCCGCCTGCGATTAATGGAATCGCAAGAACCATGCCATGGCCTGAGCACCTATCAACTTATTGATTCTGCTGACATAATTGTCAGAAATCGAAGTTTCGCCGCAGCTAAGTCGCCTAAATTATAGACAACATAAATGTATGCGAAAGCGGCAGGCAGGTTATTTTCTGAGCAAATTGCCAAATCTGGCTAAATTTCCGGCATAACTATTTCTGCACCGCAACCGCCGTTTGAGGCCGACTTGCCTTGAAAGCGCCCGTTCGATGTTCCATATGAGCGGAGGAGACCTCTTGCGAATCAAGGGTCGTAGCGAGCCGCGTGTTCTTAAGCCCCTCCGGGCCTCTGGCTTGCCCCATAGCCACCCAAGCCATCCGACACCCCAAACACGCAGGTGTCTTCTCGACACCTTTGCGCGCGCCACGCGGAACCAGCGTGGGCGCCCGCTTTTGACATGGAAAGAACCCCTCTTTTGACTTCCTTTCAGGACTTCGGCCTGGCCGATCCCATTTCCCGCGCCCTCAAAGAAGAAAACTACGTCACCCCGACCCCGATCCAGGCCCAGACCATCCCGCTGGCGCTGACCGGCCGCGACGTCGTCGGCATCGCCCAGACCGGCACCGGCAAGACCGCGTCCTTCGCGCTGCCGATCCTGCACCGTCTGCTCGAGAACCGCATCAAGCCTCAGCCCAAGACCGCCCGCGTGCTGGTGCTGTCGCCGACCCGCGAACTGTCCGGCCAGATCCTCGACAGCTTCAACGCCTATGGCCGCCACATCCGCCTGTCCTCGACGCTGGCCATCGGCGGCGTTCCGATGGGCCGCCAGGTCCGTGCCCTGATGCAGGGCGTCGACGTGCTGGTCGCCACCCCCGGCCGCCTGCTCGACCTCGTGCAGAGCAACGGATTGAAGCTTTCGAGTGTTGAATTCCTCGTACTCGACGAGGCGGACCGCATGCTCGACATGGGCTTCATCAACGACATCCGCAAAATCGTCGCCAAGCTGCCGATCAAACGGCAGACGCTGTTCTTCTCGGCCACCATGCCGAAGGACATCGCCGAGCTCGCGGATTCCATGCTGCGTGATCCCGCCCGCGTCGCGGTGACCCCGGTGTCCTCGACCGCCGAGCGGATCAACCAGCGCATCCTGCAGGTCGACTTCACGGCCAAGCCCGCCTTCCTGACCAAGCTGTTGCAGGACGAGGCGATCAACCGCGCGCTGGTCTTCACCCGCACCAAGCACGGTGCCGACAAGGTGGTGAAGACGCTGGCCAAGGCCGGCATCGCCGCCAACGCCATCCACGGCAACAAATCGCAGAATCACCGCGAACGTACGCTCGCTCAGTTCCGCTCGGGCGAGATCAGCACCCTGGTCGCCACCGACATCGCCGCCCGCGGCATCGACGTCGACGGCATCAGCCACGTGATCAATTTCGATCTGCCCAACGTGCCGGAAACTTACGTCCACCGCATCGGCCGCACCGCGCGCGCCGGCGCCGACGGCACCGCGATCTCGCTCGTTGCGGGCGGAGAGGAGCTCAGCTATCTCCGTGACATCGAGCGGCTGATCCGCGTGGCGCTGCCGCGGGAGGACCACCGCACCGACGCCGGCCGCCGCGATGCCGGGCCCGCCCCGTCGCAGCAACGACAGGGCAGGCCGGGCGGCCGCCCCGGCCAGCGCCCGCAAGGCGCACGGCATGGTGACGGGCGGCGTGCCGACGAACGGCACGCCGACGGGCGCCACCATAGCGCCGGCAAGCAGGGCGACGGCAGGCACGGTGAAGGTCGGCACGCCGAGGCGAGGCATGCCGACGGGCGGCCCGGCAGCGGCCCGAATGCCTCGAAGGGTTCTCGCCGCCGCCGCTCCGGTGGTAAGATGCATTCATCGCCTCTCGAACGTCCGGAACACCGTTCCGCGCATAGCGCCGGGACGCCTGATGGGATACAAGGCGTTGCCTTTTTGCGCCGCGAGAGTCGGCCAAACAGCCAACCGAACCGCAAACCCTATTCGCACTAGCCGTCCACGACCTGGAGAAATTCATGGCTAAGGAAGAGCTGATCCAGTTCGAAGGACTGGTCACCGAAATCCTCCCCGACGCCCGCTACCGCGTGCAGCTCGACGCCGGACACGAGATCGTTGCCTATACCGCCGGCAAGATGAAGAAGAACCGCATCAAGACGCTCGCGGGCGACCGCGTGACGGTGGAGATGTCGCCCTATGACCTTGAGAAGGGCCGGCTGATTTTCCGCCACAAGGACGAACGTCCCAGCACGGCGGGCGGACCGCCCCGGCCCGGACAGCGCGGCGGCCAGTTCCGCCGCCGCTAAGTCGGCCGCTGGGGCGCGGGATAAAATTCCGACCTGTATGTTGATCCGCCGTTGACTCACGGCGGATCAAAAAATCGTGCGTGTCCGGATTGTTTCGGACCCCTGTTTTCGATAAAATGAATTAATCGATTTTCGGCCGGACGACATTAGCATCCACCGGTACAGCCGGTTCAGACACGCTGACGACCCTTCCAGAAATTCGATCTAACCTGCCCGCGCAAGCGGGCTCTGACACTGTGTTATCTGAGAAGGGACTACCCCCGTGAGCATGGGAACCGTGAAGTGGTTTAACGCAACCAAGGGCTATGGCTTCATTCAGCCCGACGACGGCGGCCAAGACGTGTTCGTTCACATCAGCGCCGTGGAGCGCGCCGGTCTCGGCTCGCTGCGCGAAGGCCAGAAAATCTCCTACGAGATCGTGGCCGACCGCCGCTCCGGCAAGTCGGCGGCGGACAACCTCCGCGCTGCGAGCTGAGCCCGCCGGGCCCGTGGCCCCGATCGGCTCGAGCGAGGCAGAGCAAACAAAAGGCCGTGCGTCACGCACGGCCTTTTTCATTTCAGGGTCGGCTCGCAAATTTCAACACGTCGATGGTACGCCGTTGTAGGGCACGCAGGTGACTTGGCGCGGCCGCGTGTAGGAGAGATCGCTCAGCGTTATGCTCGACTTCAACACGTAACCGACGGTCGGCGTGTAAGTGTAGTTGGCTTCGCTCAGTATGAGATAGCTCGACGGGATCAACAGCGTCGGGGGAATCATCGCGGTGACCTTATCGCCGGCTTTCCGAGTCGAGGTCGCCAGAGTGGCTTGCGTCGCGCCGCTCGCAATGGTGCCGGCCTTGCTCCACTGGACCGTGGCGATACTGTTGGCGTCGATGTAGATCTGGGAAATCGTGCCTTTCACGAGCGTAGCGTCGTAAGGCATGATGACCGAAATGCTTGCCGTGAACGTGTTCTTCATGTCGGCATCGGCGAGCGTCGTCGACTGCGACGTCAAATCGGACAGCGTCCGCGCGATCAGCGTGACTTTGCGATCGATCGCCACGGCGGACGAAAATTCGACGGTGCCGAAAAACATGACCAACATCAGCGGTACGATGACCGCAAATTCGGTCGCCGCGAGCGCGCGCTTGTCCGCGACGAAGTCGCGCACCGAGCGACGTGCATTCCTCCAGATATTCGCAATCGCCTGCATCGATCCGCTCAGATCCATCTGCCTCAGAAGGGTTCGTTCTTGAACGCCGCTGTCGCCACCATCAGCCGCTTGTTGCTGCATCCCATGTTGTAGCCGAGGCCGGTGACGATGAGCGGCCACTGATAGAACAGGCGCACCACGACGACCTGGCCGGAGGTCCCGGCACTGTACTGCATGCCGGTTGGGTTGAAATTGCAGGAATCACCATAGTTGGTGAGGCTGAGCGTCCCGAAGGAGCTGGTGCTGACAACGTCGATGTAAAGCTTGCTGCAATCGAACAGCGCCGGGATTTTACTGCAGACATAGGTCTTGAACGACGTCTGATCGCATGCAGAGACCGTGTTGGGCGTGGTCTGGCAGGCCGCCACCGAGCCGCCCTGTGCCTGCGCCTGGCCGGTCAGAATCGCGCGCGCGGAGTCCTGCGCGACGGTCTCGAGCACCTGGCCCGAGAAGAACATCAGTGCCGTCTCGATGATGGCGAATAGCAACCCGAAGAACATCGGTGCGACCAGCGCAAACTCGACGGCTGCGGAGCCGCGGCGGTTGCCGCGAAACCGGGCCAGCGCTTTCCGGAGCGTGAATCTCGTAGGTGCAGGCGATGGCATCTCGTCAAATTCCCCAGCAACGGGCGATCATCTGCCCGTTCAATAGCGGAAACTGATTGTCTAAGTGTTTCAGGCGATCCGCGTCCGGCGGACCGCGCCGTTAGGAATGCGTTAACCAGATGCGCCCCCGAAGCACATGGAAACACGGCGCGCGGAGAGACGCCGCCCCCGATTCCGCAAGCAGCCTGGCGGGATGCCGCTCCGGCAGACCCGCCGGTCGGCTAGTTGGGTTTCGCGGCCGCGCCGGCACCGCCACCGCCGCTGGCACTGCTGCTCAGCGAGCCGGCCTGACTCATCGTGTTGTTGAAGTAGGTATCGCTGTCGCCGAGCGTCACGCGACGCTGGCAAAGCGGTACGCAGCTGTAGGACTCGCGCTCGATCCCGCGATAGACGGTGACGAGCCGGTCGCTCGGACCTTCAACCTGGATCTGGCGGTCGACCAGAATCTCGCCGCCCCGGTCGAGCGCGATGAAGTTGGTGGCCCCGTAGCCCTTCCCGGTCACGACGATCATGCCGCCCGGCTGGAGCGTGACGTCGGCGATCAGGGGATTGCCGACCACGATGGTCGCCACCTTGCCGGGCAGCCGTACCAGCTTGGCCTGGTCGACATTGACGGCAATGATGTCGGCGGTGGGCTCGGCAAGGCCAGCGGCCGGCCATGCCAGCACCGCGGCGGCAACCAGAAGACAGACGCGCGCATGACGGCGCAGCAATTCTTTACGCATACTCTTACCCCCGGGACGTCACAAACCGGCAGAAGCGACTCGACACGGCGGAGCCGGCGCCCGACCCGGCCAACCTGCCTCTAATTCGTGAACGTTCCGCAAATTCGCCGACTATTGTTTGAACGGACGGGCATTTGCGGGCCGCTACCCTCCTAATGGCGGAACGGATAGGCGAGCTGGCCCCCAATCTCCTTCGGCATGGTCGCTTCGTCCTTGCCGTAATCCTGTGGCAGTCTCCCCTCCGGCATGCGGAAGGTGCCGAACAGCAGGTCCCAGATCGGGAACGTCCCGGCGAAATTGGTGTCGCCGCCCTCTTCGAGCGAAGTGTGGTGCCAACGGTGGAACACCGGCGTCGCCAGTACGTATTTGAACGGACCGAAGGTCCAGTTCAGGTTGGCGTGCACGAAGGCCGAATGAAAGGTGGTGAACGGGCCGACCCAGATCATGATGTTCGGGGAGATACCGGCCATCAGCAGCACGACGTCGACGCTGATCGTCCCAAGCAAGAGATTGACGGGATGGAAGCGGGCCGCGGAGATCCACCCGATCTCTTCCGACGAATGATGGATGGCATGGTACTTCCAGAAGCCGCCGTCGTGGAAAAGCCGGTGCAGCCAGTACAGCATGAAATCGGACAGCACCAGGAACAACAGGGCTTGCACCCACAGAGGCAGCTGCGCCAGCGGACCATGGCCATCCTCGTAGAAGGCGATGAGTTCGTCGGCGTCGTGGATGTTGAAGACGGCGCTGGCGCCGACGATCAGAAGTCCGATCCGCATGGTGCGGGCGAACACCGGCACGAAGAACCAGTAGCAGATGTCGGTGACGATCTCCCGCTTGCGCCACCACGGCGCGCCGGGATTGCAGGCCCAGAAATGCTCCAGCACTGTGAAGACGGCCGCGAGCACGAAGGTGACAGGGATCACCTTCACGATGGTCTCGCCGAGCATCAGGGCGACTTGCATGGGCAGGCTCGACATCGTCGCCTCTCTTGCGAATTCCAGTATTGCTTAGGCCTACTCCGCGAAATTTAAGGGAGAGTGAAGCAGGCGCCGCGCTGCCGATGCATGCGGAACCGAAACGAATTGCAGCTGCCGTCTTAAGGCGAAATTCACTCTGGGCAAAAGCATCGCGCCGGGCATGGGTTTACCCGATCGAATTAACTCTACCGAAAGAGCTCGGCTCTCATGGTCATCGCGTCAAAGACAGCGCCGAACGAGGCGATCCCACCTAGACGGAGTTTTGTTCATGAAGAACGTGATTGCGCGTTTCGCGAAGGATGAATCCGGCGCTACCGCCATCGAATACGGTCTGATCGCCGCCGGCATCGCGCTAGCCATCATCACCGTCGTCAACAATCTCGGCACCACGCTGAACACCAAGTTCACCTCGATCAGCACGTCGCTGAAGTAAGCGACCGACGAACGACGGCAAAAGCCCCGGATCTCCGGGGCGTTTGTTTTTCTGAAGACGGCGAGTTCCAGTGGCGTTGCACAAGTTCAGAACCGATACCGCAGTCGCGGCGCACGAGGCGGAGGCGGCGCAGGCCAGCTCGCCGGCCTATTGGATCTGCCTTGCGCTGCTGCTCGCGACAGTCGCGCTCGCCGCGCGCATTGCCAGCTTCTGGTGAAGGCACATTCGGCGGCCTTGGCCGCCCGCCCCGCCGCCGTTTTCGGTTTGTTTAGCACTGCGCGCTAGCATCCGGCGACGCCAGCTCCCGCGGAAAACCCAGGCCTCAAGACGCAGCCCATGATCCTCGACCTTGCGCGCCTTCTGCTCTTCCCGGCCCTGATGGCATTCGCCGCCGCGAGCGATCTCTTCACGATGACGATCTCGAACCGCGTGTCGCTGGCGCTGGTGGCCGGCTTCTTCGTGCTCGCCCTCGCCGGTGGCATGGCACCTTACGAGATGCTGAGTCATGTCGGCGCCGGTGCGCTTCTGCTGGTCGTGGCTTTCACCTGCTTTGCGATGGGCTGGGTGGGCGGCGGCGACGCCAAGGTCGCGGCGTCCGTCGCGCTCTGGTTCGGCTTTGCGCATCTGATGAACTTCCTGCTCTACGCCTCGCTGTTCGGCGGCGCGCTGACGCTGCTCCTGCTCCAGTTCCGGCAATGGCCGCTGCCCTACGGGCTGGCGGGTCAGGCCTGGCTCGCGCGGCTGCACGCCAAGGAGAGCGGCATTCCCTACGGCATCGCGCTCGCGCTGAGCGCGTTGATGGTCTACCCGGAGACCGAATGGGTGAAGGCGGTCGACCTCGCGCACCTCGCACTGCGCTGAACGCATCGGGTAAACCCGGCGTTAAGGCGATTTAGATACGCCTCATTAACCATGCTTTGACGAATAGCTGGTCAACTGCCGATTAGGGCGGCGGCAGCGTCGCGGCGTATTGTTGGAAAGTTGAAGCGTATGAATAGGGCACGCCTTGTCGTCCTGACGGTCGCCATCTGCGCCGGCGGCGTCGCCGCGTACCTGGCGAGCGGTACCGACAATTCTGCGCCGCCTCCGCTTCCGGTCGCGCAGCTGCCGACCATCGACGTCCTCGTGGCCAAGAACGACATCGGCCTCGGCCAGACCGTGAAGCCGGAAGACGTGCAATGGCAGACCTGGCCGGCCGCGACCGCCAGCACCACCTTCATCCGCCGCAACGAGCGCCCCGATGGTGCGACCCAGGTGGCCGGTTCGATCGCGCGGGCTCCGTTCATTCAGGGTGAGCCGATCCGCGACCAGAAGCTGGTCAAGGCCGAAGGCTCCGGCTTCATGGCGGCAATCCTGCCCACCGGGATGCGGGCGATCTCGACCGAGATCTCGCCGGAGACCGGCGCAGGCGGCTTCATCCTGCCCAACGATCGCGTCGACGTCCTGCTCACGCGCCGGTTGAAGAATCCGGACCAGAGCAGCGGCGCCCCCGACGTCGTCACCTCCGAGATCATCCTCACCAATATCCGCGTCCTCGCCATCGACCAGGCGCCCAAGGAGAAGGACGGCCAGAACGCGGTGATCGGTAAGACCGTCACCCTCGAGCTCAGTCCCGCGCAGACCGCAACGCTCTCCGCCGCGCGGCAGAGCGGCACGCTGTCGCTGGCGCTGCGCAGTATCGTTGACGTCAAGATGAGTGAAATCACGCTCGATGACTCCGCGCAGAAGCGAGAGGGCGTTTCGATCATTCGCTACGGCATTCCAAGTCAGACGGCTAAGGCACGATGAAGACAGTCGATATGAAATGCAGGGCAGATTCGGCGACGATGCGAACCTCACTGGTCCGCGCCCTGTCGTTTTCGGCCGCTCTCGCGCTGGCGCTCAACCCGGCGATCGCCCCGGTGGTCGCTGCCGATTACCGCCCCGTGGCGCCGGCCGCTGCGGATGGCCAGATCAACGCGCGCTTCCTCTCGCTCGGCGTCGGCAAGTCCATCGTGATCGACCTGCCGCGCGACATCAAGGACGTGCTGGTCGCCGATCCCAAGATCGCCAATGCGGTGGTCCGCTCGGCGCAGCGCGCCTATATCATCGGCGCCGCGGTCGGCCAGACCAACATCGTGTTCTTCGATTCCGCCGGTCAGCAGATTGCGGCCTATGACATCGCGGTCAAGCGCGACCTCAACGGCGTACGGGCCGCGCTGAAGCAGGTCCTGCCCAATTCCGACATCCAGATCGATGGCCTCGGCGATGGCATCGTCCTGACCGGCACGGCCGCCAACCCGATGGAAGCGCAGCAGGCCAACGATCTCGCCGCGCGCCTGGCCGGCGGCGCCGACAAGGTGGTGAACTCGATCGTGGTGCGCGGCCGCGACCAGATCATGCTCAAGGTGACGGTGGCGGAAGTCCAGCGCAGCATCATCAAGCAGCTCGGCATCGACCTGACCGCCAACCTCAACTACGGCACGTCGGTGGTGAGCTTCTCCAACTCCAATCCGTTCACGGCCCTCGGCAAGAACCTCGTGGACGGCAACAACCTGACCACGAAGTTCGGCGCCGCGCCGTCGGTGCAGGCCACCCTGCGCGCGATGGAAACCGCGGGCGTGATCCGCACGCTGGCCGAACCGAACCTGACTGCGATCTCCGGCGAGTCGGCAACGT
Organism: Bradyrhizobium sp. WSM1743; assembly: GCF_000473065.1. Classification (GTDB taxonomy): domain Bacteria; phylum Pseudomonadota; class Alphaproteobacteria; order Rhizobiales; family Xanthobacteraceae; genus Bradyrhizobium. The sequence goes on along the minus strand of NZ_AXAZ01000022.1, from coordinate 21,941 downwards.
TCATTGCCGGCGGTGAATTCCCGGTTCCGGCTGGCTATGCGTGCGACCCCACCACCCATGTCTGTACCACCCAGATCAGCTTCAAGAAGTTCGGCATCTCGCTGAATTTCACCCCCGTTGTGCTGAGCGAAGGCAAGATCAGCCTGCGGGTGATGACCGAGGTTTCGGAGCTGTCGAACGAGAATGCGATCACGCTGTCGCAGGCGGTGACCCCGACCTCGGTGAACTCGCTGACGGTGCCCTCGATCAGGACCCGCCGCGCCGAGACCTCGCTGGAAATTCCCTCCGGCGGCGCGATGGCGATGGCCGGCCTGATCCAGCAGCAGACCAAGCAGGCGGTCAGCGGATTGCCGGGACTGATGCAGCTCCCGATCCTGGGCACGCTGTTCCGCAGCCGCGACTTCGTCAACAACGCGACCGAGCTGGTCGTGATCGTGACGCCCTATGTCGTTCGCGCGGTTGCACCGAAGGATCTGTCGCGGCCGGATGATGGCTTCGCCCCGCCTGCGGATCCGCAGGCCCAGCTGATCGGCAATATCAACCGGCTCTACGGCGTGCCCGGACGGACCGAACCGGCCAAGAACTACCGCGGCACCTACGGCTTCATCACCGACTGAGGCGGAACGGGGACTTCACGATGACCACAAGACCACCCCAGCTTCGCAAACGCGCCACCCGCCTCGGTGGCGCGCTCGTCGGAATGGCGCTCGTGCTCGGCGGCTGCCAGCACGACGAAGTCGTCACGGCCTCCATTCCCGACGATTACAAGCAGCGCCATCCGATCGCGGTCGAGGAGCAGAACCGCTCGATCGTCGTCTTCGTCGGCCATGCCCGCGGTGGATTGACCGCCGCCCAGCGCGCCGACGTGATGGGCGTCGCATCGGCATGGTTGCACGAAGGCACCGGCGCCATTCGCATCGACGTGCCGTCCAATACGCCCAATGCTCGTCCGGTCGCGGATACGATGCGTGAGATCCAGGCGATGTTGACGGCGGCAGGCGTTCCGCCGCGCGGCGTCAGCGTTCACCCGTATCAGCCGGAAGACAAGCGTTTCCTGCCGCCGATCCGGCTCACCTATTCCAAGATCGCGGCGGTCGCCGGTCCCTGCGGCCTGTGGCCGGAGGACATCGGCCCCTCGATGAAGAACAAGCGGTGGTTCGAGAACAAGGATTACTACAATTACGGCTGCGCCTATCAGCGCAACCTCGCGGCCATGGTCGACAATCCGTCGGACCTCGAGCAGCCGCGGCCCGAAACCCCGTCATACACGCCGCGGCGCATCACCGGTCTCGAGAAATATCGCAAGGGAACGACGACGGCGACCACCTATCCCGAGGCCGACAAGGCCAAACTCAGCGACACCGGCAGATGATCAGCTACGCGCGCCAGACACAAGAAGAGCAGCCGGCAGCAGCTCCTCCACCGGTCGAGGAGCATATTGCGCCCGCGCCGCGCGTCTCGGTCCAGGCCTTCTGCGAGACCGTGGAGACTGCCGCCGCGGTACAGTCGGCCGGCGAGGACCGCCGTCTCGGCAAGGCCCATCTGAAGATCCAAATGGGCGGCATGGCGGCCGCCATCGAGGCCTACCGCTCGGCCCCCACGCCGAATGTGATCGTGCTCGAGAGCGACGGCCGCAGCGATCTCTTGGGCGGGCTCGACCAGCTCGCCACCGTCTGCGACGCCGGCACCCGCGTGGTCGTGATCGGCCGCATCAACGACGTCACGCTCTATCGCGAGCTGGTTCGCCGCGGCGTCAGCGATTACGTGCTCGCGCCGGCCGGCGCGATCGACGTCGTGCGCTCGATCTGCAACCTGTTCTCGGCGCCGGAAGCCAAGGCGGTCGGCCGCATCATCGCCGTGGTCGGCGCCAAGGGCGGCGTCGGGGCTTCCACCATCTCCCACAATGTCGCCTGGGCGATCGCGCGCGACCTCGCGATGGACGCCGTCGTCGCCGACCTCGATCTCGCCTTCGGCACCGCCGGGCTCGACTACAATCAGGATCCGCCGCAGGGCATTGCCGACGCCGTGTTCTCGCCGGACCGCGTCGACACGGCTTTCATCGACCGCCTGCTGTCGAAATGCACCGACCATCTCAGCCTGCTGGCGGCGCCTGCGACGCTCGACCGGGTCTATGATTTCGGCACCGACGCTTTCGACGCCGTGTTCGACACGCTGCGCTCCACCATGCCCTGCATCGTGCTCGACGTTCCGCATCAATGGTCGGGCTGGACCAAACGGGCCTTGATCGGAGCGGACGACATCCTGATCGTGGCCGCGCCCGACCTCGCCAATTTGCGCAATACCAAGAACCTGTTCGATCTGTTGAAGGCCGCGCGCCCCAACGACCGGCCGCCGCTCTACTGCCTGAACCAGGTCGGCGTGCCGAAACGGCCCGAAATCGCCGCCGCTGAGTTCGCCAAGGCGATCGAGAGCCAGCCGGTCGTCTCGATCCCGTTCGAGCCGCAGATCTTCGGCTCGGCGGCCAACAACGGCCAGATGATCGCGGAGATCTCGGCCAATCACAAGTCGATCGAGATGTTCCTGCAGATCGCCCAACGCCTGACCGGCCGCAGCGAGACCAAGAAACAAAAGTCGTCCCTGCTTTCACCTCTGATTGAGAAGTTGCGGGGAAGATAAGCCGCCGCATGGAGTTGTTAAGTGTTCGGTAAGCGTAGCGGAACAGACACCGACTTTCGGGCGCCCAAGCCCGGCGCCGTGTCGCTCGAGCCTGCCCAGGCTCAGGCGCCGACGGTGTCGCGCGCTCCGCCTCCGCCGGCCGTCACCTCGCCGCCGCTCGCTCCCGCCAAGGCCCCGCCACCTCCGGCCATGGAGAGCCGGCGTTCGGATAATTATTACGAGGTCAAGGCGACCATCTTCGGCGCACTGATCGAGGCCATCGACCTTGCCCAGCTCGCCAAGCTGGATTCGGAGTCCGCGCGCGAGGAAATCCGCGATATCGTCAACGAGATCATCGCGATCAAGAACATCGTGATGTCGATCGCCGAGCAGGAGGAGCTGCTCGACGACATCTGCAACGACGTTCTCGGCTACGGCCCGCTCGAACCGCTGTTGTCGCGCGACGACATCGCCGACATCATGGTCAACGGCGCCAACACCGTCTACATCGAGGTCGGCGGCAAGATCCAGCGCACCGGCATCCGCTTCCGCGACAACCAACAGCTTCTCAACATCTGCCAGCGCATCGTCAGCCAGGTCGGCCGGCGCGTCGACGAATCCTCGCCGATCTGCGACGCACGCCTCGCCGACGGCTCTCGCGTCAACGCCATCGTGCCGCCGCTGTCGATTGACGGCCCCGCGCTTACCATCCGCAAATTCAAGAAGGACAAGCTGACGCTGGATCAGCTCGTCAAATTCGGCGCGATCACGCCGGAAGGCGCCGAGATCCTCCAGATCATCGGCCGCGTCCGCTGCAACGTGCTGATCTCCGGCGGTACCGGCTCCGGCAAGACCACGCTGCTCAACTGCCTCACCAATTACATCGAGCACGACGAGCGCGTCATCACCTGCGAGGACGCCGCCGAGCTCCAGCTTCAGCAGCCCCATGTGGTGCGGCTCGAAACCCGCCCGCCCAATATCGAGGGCGAGGGCCAGATCACCATGCGCGAATTGGTGCGCAACTGCCTGCGTATGCGGCCCGAACGCATCATCGTCGGCGAGGTCCGCGGACCCGAGGCCTTCGACCTGCTCCAGGCCATGAACACCGGCCATGACGGGTCGATGGGCACGCTGCATGCTAACAACCCGCGCGAGGCGCTGTCGCGCTGCGAATCCATGATCACAATGGGCGGCTTCTCGCTGCCCTCGCGCACCATCCGCGAGATGATCTGCGCCTCGATCGACGTCATCATTCAGGCCGCACGCCTGCGTGACGGTTCCCGCCGCATCACCCACATCACCGAGGTGATGGGCATGGAAGGTGACACCATCATCACCCAGGACATCTTCCTCTACGACATGGTCGGCGAGGACGCCAACGGCAAGATCATCGGCCGACACCGCTCGACCGGTATCGGCCGTCCGAGGTTCTGGGAACGCGCTCGCTATTACGGCGAGGAGAAGCGCCTTGCCGCGGCGCTGGACGCGGCGGAAGTCGCTCCGAAGACATGAGCAGGTCAGCACCGCCATGAACATGCAGGTCCTCGCCCTCGCCTTCCTCGCCACCGCAGCGGTCGGTGGCATCGCCTGGGTCTTCCTCTATCCGCTGCTGTCCGGGGAACGAAAGGCGGAAAGCCGGCGCGCCTCGGTCGCGCGCGCCGAGGCGCCCACGGCCCGTCAGGCCGAGAAGACCCAGCGCTCGCGCCGCGAGCAGGTCGAGACCACGCTCAAGGACCTCGAGGCGCGGCGCGCGCAGGAGAAGAGCGCTCCGCTCAGCGTCCGCCTGTCGCAGGCGGGGCTCGACTGGACGCCGCAGAAATTCTGGATCGTGTCCGCCGTCGTGGCGGGCGTATTCTTCGCGGCCGCTCTGTTCGGCGGCGGCGGCCTGATCGGCGCCGCCGGGCTTGCTTTTGCCGGCGGCTTCGGCCTGCCGCGCTGGGCACTCGGCTTCCTGAAGAAGCGTCGCGAAACCAAGTTCCTGGCTGCGCTGCCCGACGCGGTCGACGTGATCGTCCGCGGCATCAAGGCGGGCCTTCCCCTGTTCGAATCGATCAAGGTCGTGGCCGCCGATGCGCCCGAGCCGCTGCGCAGCGAGTTCCTGACCATCATCGAGACGCAGGCGATCGGCATGCCCCTTGGTGAGGCCTGCGCGCGGCTCTACGAGCGCATGCCGCTGCCGGAGGCCAATTTCTTCGGCATCGTGGTGTCGATCCAGCAGAAGTCGGGCGGCAACCTCTCCGAAGCGCTCGGCAACCTCTCCAAGGTGCTGCGCGACCGCAAGAAGATGAAGGAAAAGATCCAGGCGATGTCGATGGAGGCTAAGGCCTCGGCCGGCATCATCGGCTCGCTGCCGCCGATCGTGATGTTCCTGGTCTATCTCACGACGCCGCAATATATCTCGGTACTTTGGACTCATCCAACCGGACAGCTGATGCTGGTCGGCTGCGTCGTCTGGATGTCGATCGGCATCTTGGTGATGAAGAAGATGATCAATTTCGATTTCTGACGGTGTCGTATGGTCGAATTCCTCGTCTCGAAACTGCACGACGTCCGTTTCATGACCATGCTGCTCGCGGCCATCGCCGCGAGCGCCACCGTCTATACGCTGGTGATGCCGTTGTTCGCAGGCGAGGGCCTCTCCAAGCGCATGAAGGCGGTGGCGAGCGAGCGTGAGCGCATCCGGCAGCGCGAGCGTGAGCGTCTTAACAAGAACGAGAAGGTCTCGCTGCGCCAGACGCCGAAGCAACTCGTCTCCAAGGTGGTCGAGGACTTCAACCTGACCAAATGGCTCGCGCAGGAAGCTGCGCGGGACAAGCTCATCATGGCAGGTTACCGTGGCCAGGCGCCCTATGTCACCTTCCTGTTTGCCCGCATGGTCGCCCCGATCGTGCTCTTGATCGGCTCGGTCCTCTACGTCTTCGTGATCGCACATATGCAGCAGGCGATGCCGATCAAGATCGGCATCTGCGTCGGCGCCGCCTATCTCGGCCTTCAGGCGCCAATGCTGTTCCTCAGGAATGCGATCTCCAAGCGCCAGCTCTCGATCAAGCGTGCCTTTCCCGACGCGCTCGACCTGCTCCTGATCTGCATCGAATCCGGCATGTCGGTCGAGATGGCATTCCGGAAGGTTGCGACCGAAATCGTGGGCCAGTCGATCGCGCTGTCGGAGGAGTTCACCCTGACCACGGCCGAGCTGTCCTATCTGCAGGATCGCAAGGTCGCTTATGAGAATCTGGCACGGCGGACCGGGCTCGAGGGAGTCAAGTCGGTATGTCTGGCGCTGCAGCAGGCGGAACGTTACGGCACCCCGCTCGGCCATTCCTTGCGCGTCATGGCGCAGGAGAATCGCGACATGCGCATGAACGAGGCCGAGAAGAAGGCGGCCGCGCTGCCGCCGAAGCTCACGGTGCCGATGATCCTGTTCTTCCTGCCGGTGCTGTTCGTTGTCATTCTCGGACCCACCGCCATCAAGGTCACGGAGATGCAATGAGCCGGGCTGGACCGCACGGTCCGCCACGAAGGCCAGGAAGATCAGATCTGATCAGTCGGGCTGGCTTAGCGAAGCAACCGGCGTCCGCTTCGGTGCGCCGCGCGGGGCGTCGCTGCGGCTCAGCATATCCTTGAGATAGGCGACATTGGCCGCGGCCTGATCCGGTGGCAGGTCCGCCTTCACGATGGTCTCCGCTTCCGCGAAGCGGCCCTGGAGGCCGACCACCAAGGCGAGGTTCTGCCGCACCCGGGCGCTCGCACGCGGCGAGGCATAGGCCTGCCGCAGCGCCTCTTCCGCTTTCGGCAGCTCTCTAGACAACATGTAGGACAGGCCGAGATTGGAGAGCACGCCGGGATCGCCCGGTGCGATCTTCAGCGCGCTCGCGTAATAGGATCGCGCCTCCTCATGACGGCCCATCTGGTCCAGCGCGGTGCCCTGTACCGAGAGCAGGCGCCAGTCCGGATTGTCGGGCGAATGCGCCTTCGACAGGACGTCGTAGGCCTGCTGGAAATTACCGTTGTCGGCGAGTGCGCGGCCGTACTGGGCAAGCAGCGCCTTGTTGCCGGGATTGGCGATGGTCGCCTGCTCAAGCACGGCGGCGGCCTGGGCGCGCTGGCCGTTGGCCCGCAAGGCCTGACCGTAGGCGAGTGCGGCGTCGGCATCCTTGGGATTGGCGCGGTAGCGGTCGCCGTAGACTTCGACGGCACGCGCTGGATCGCTGGGCGCACGATCGGCGGGAGTAGCCTCCGCCCGAGGGCCGACCGAGCCCGTTACCTCGGAGAGTTTCGACATGGCCGTGCAGCCGCCGAGGCCCATCGCCATCGTCGCGACCAGCGACGTGGAGGCAAGTAGCCGGGTAAGACTGATCCGTTGACGCATGACGCCTTGACTCTCGAGCCGCTCGACCGAGCCGAACGCGCCAGCAATAGAATGTTAACCCTAACGGCCGGTTAACGCCGTCTCGGGCCCACCGCTCTCACGGCGGCGATTGTTACGGCGGCCCTTCACCGCCGAGGTCCAGTTCGAGGCCGAGCGTCGATCGCCGACTGGACTGCCGGATCACGGGAAAAGTCCCGCCCTGCCGGCAGCCTGATGACGCCGTCCGGCAGGTTCGAATCGAGCGGCCTGAAGACGGAATCGTTGCGCTGCCTTGAATAGCGAGTGATCGCGAAACGGTGCTCCGTGCGCGCGGCACGGGACGCGAGGCCGAAATGGATGAGGTTGAAGCCGGCAGCATCGCCGGCTTGCCCAGTCGAGGATGGACAGGAGACCACGTAGATCGTGCGCCAGAACGCCTCCCCGCTCTCGCGCGACGTCGCGCGCGGATCGGGAATGGAATAGCGGGTCAGTCCCTCGACATGGCGATGACCGTGCAGAACCAGATCGACGTTGATCGAGGTGGCGGCCTCGAGGAAGGTCGCGGGTGCGGCGAGATACATCAGCGGTTCGTCGGGCACGCCGAGAAAGCGCTTTCCTTCGCCGGTCGCCTGCGGCAGCGGATGATGGTGCAGGGCCAGCACACGCACCAGGTTTTCCGCCGGCTCGGCATAATCGGCACGCCCCGCACAACCCATGCTGCCCGCGAGCTCGGCGCTCAGCCGGGCGGAATCTGCGACCATCGCCTGGTAAGCGCTCTCGTCGATCTTGCCGCTCGCGAGCGTCATGAGGCTTGCGCGATTGGAATCGAGCAGCACCAGGTCGAGGCCTGCCTGCCGGTAGTAGATACTCTTCGAGGTCCGCGGCAGGTGCAGATAATCGTATGCGTCATGACGGCCTGCACGCTGGCTCGGCCGCTTGGCATCGCGATTGCCGGCAACGGCCTGGATGTCGGTGAACAGCCCGGTCTGCCGGAAGGACGCGATGACGGCGAGCGCCTCGTCGAGCGCGCGCGGCGTCGGGTCGTCCACCAGATCCCCCGTGATCAGCAGGATGCGATCGGGGACATCCGTGACGCCCGTCATGTTCTCGCGAATCGCGGCCGTGAGTGTCTCGATGGTCGGGAGCAGCCGGCCCGACCCGTCCAGATGCAGGTCGGAAATCTGCGCAATAACGAACGATCTATCCATTTTGCGCCGCTCATCTGCAAATGCTGCGCCGCCCAAACGATGAGAGAAATGCTTCGACCAACGGATTCAGGCCGCATCAGCCAAGAATGAAGCTGGGCAGGTATCAATCACGTGCCGCCGCGTGTCTGCGTTCGGAGCATGCAGAGCGAGCAACACAATCTAAAATGTTCGTCAATAATGCCACAACCAAGGCGCTAGTAAAGCCCTGCGATTGTGTCCATGCGAACGGCAGTTCTCGGCGTGAGATACGAGATCCGCCCGAGGACGGTTTCGTCTCGCCAGGTCAATATTCGATGGCGAGCCGCTTGCGGATCTCGTCGACGCGCTTGTCGAGCGCATCGAATCGCGCGTGGATGGAGCGGTCGTGGAGATAGAAGACGTAACCGCCGGCAAGGAACGCGAAGATCCAATGGTGATGCTCGACATAGCCAAGAATCGCCTCGACGGCCTGGCCGATGAATGTGACCACGCTCCACACGAATTCCATCGCATTTCCTCCCGGCGCTTCCTCGTCGGTCGCCGGCGATCTCCACATCTGGCGGCCGCTCCCGGAACCTAGCATGGCCCCCTTGCGGCGAGTAGCGGCTCGCTGAACGGTGACGGCAAAGCCGATTGCAGCGGCGGCGAAACTCTGCGAAGTCTCGTCCGTTCGCATGACCTGCTTGATCCGACGATCCGGACCCGCCAATGCCTTCTGTCTTCGAGACGTCACCCACCGCCACCCCGATCATCTTCGTCACCAAATCGAGCTGGGATCAGGTCGCCGAGACGCTGCCGCCGGCGCAACGCCAGTTCGCGAGCGCGAGCGCCTTTGCCGCCAAGCCAGGCGGCTATCTGGCGCTGCCCGCGTCCGACGGCGCCATCGCACAGGTGCTGTTCGGACTCGAAGACGCGGGTGCCAGATCGCGCGACCTGTTCCGACCCGGCGCCCTGCCCGGCCTGCTGCCGCCGGGCACCTATCGCTTTGCCAATGAACCGCACGATGCGCGGCTGGCGGCGCTCGCCTTCGCACTGGGATGCTATCGCTTCGCCCGCTACCGCAAGGCTGATCGCCCCGAGGTCCGGCTGGTGCCGCCAGACGGTGTCGACGCGGCCGAGATCGAGCGGATCGCCGATGCCGCAATGCTCGCGCGCGACCTCATCAACACGCCGTCCAACGACATGGGCCCGTCGGAACTCGCCGCAGCCGCCCAGGCGCTCGCCGCCGAGTTCGGCGCAAGCTTCGCCTGCACCAGCGGCGAGGATCTGAAGACGAACTTCCCGTTGATCCACGCCGTCGGCATGGCCTCTAGCCGCGCGCCGCGGCTGATCGACATCGGCTGGGGCGATCCTGAACATCCCAAGGTGACGTTGGTGGGCAAAGGCGTGTGCTTCGACACCGGCGGGCTCGACCTGAAGCAGTCGAGCGGCATGCTGATCATGAAGAAAGACATGGGCGGCGCCGCCAACGTGCTCGCGCTGGCGCGCATGGTGATGGATGCGAAGCTGAAGGTGCGACTGCGCGTGCTGATTCCGGCGGTGGAGAACGCTGTCGCGGGCAATGCCTTCCGTCCGCTCGACATCTTTACGTCGCGCAAGGGCATCACGGTCGAGATCGGCAACACCGACGCGGAAGGCCGGCTCGTGCTTGCCGACGCGCTGGCGCTGGCGGACGAGGAGAAGCCGGATCTTCTGATTGACCTCGGTACACTGACCGGCGCGGCGCGCGTTGCGCTCGGGCCGGATTTACCGCCCTTTTACACCAATGATGAGACCCTGGCCGCCGACGTCGCGCGCTGCGCAGTGAAGGAGAACGATCCATTGTGGCGCATGCCGCTGTGGCTGCCTTACGATGCGTGGCTGGACTCCAAGACCGCCACCATCACCAATGCGCCGTCGGGCGGCTTTGCCGGCTCGATCACCTGCGCCCTGTTCCTGCAGCGCTTCATCGAGCACGCCAAGAGCTGGCTGCATGTCGACATCTACGGCTGGACGCCATCGGCGAAGCCGGCGCGGCCCGAGGGCGGCGAGTGCCAGGCCGCGCGCGCCATCTACGCATTGCTGAGCGAGCGCTATGCATGATCCAAGACACGATCCAAGGCTGACGCCGGCGCGGGGCGATATCGCCGCGAAATATCTCGAAGGCAAGGTCGAAGCGGAGCGCTTCGTCACCGGGGAAGAATTCGAGGTGATCGAAGCGATCGCGCCGGTGCGCGAGCAGCCGTCCTCGAGCGCGATGCTGATGACGGAGACGCTGCGCGGCGAGCGCGTCACGGTCTACGACCGCAACGGCGAGGGTTGGGCCTGGGGCCAGCTCAAGAGCGATGGCTATGTCGGCTGGCTTCCCGACGCGGCGCTCTTGAAGCCGACGGCCGCGCCGACGCACATGGTCAGCGTACTTCGGACGTTTGCGTTTCCCGGCCCGTCGATCAAGCTGCCGCCCGCCGACACGCTGGTACTGGGGTCAAAGCTGACAATCGTGCGCGAGGATGGCAGCTTCGCCGTGACGCGCGACGGGGCATTCTTGCCGAAGACGCATCTCGTTCCGCTAGATCATCGCGAGCCGGATATCGTTGCCGTCGCCGAGCGCTTCGTCGGCACGCCCTATCTGTGGGGCGGCAAGAGCAGCCTCGGCATCGATTGCTCGGGCCTCGTGCAGGTGTCGTTGACCGCTGCCGGCATCGGCTGCCCGCGCGACAGCGACATGCAGCTGGCGGGTCTCGGACGTACCCTGGAGCCGCGTGAGCGAGGCAGCTTGCTGCGCGGCGACCTGATTTTCTGGAAGGGCCATGTCGCCATCGTCCGCGATGGCAACACCATGGTTCACGCCAATGCCTATCACATGGCGACCGTGATCGAACCGATCGAGCCCGCGATTGCGCGGATCAGGCAGGCCGGCAGCGAGGTCGTGGCGGTCAAGCGGCTCTGATTATTCTTGTCATTGCGGGGCACGCGCGCAGCGCGTGAACTATGGTGCGCAATTGCGCACCTGAGAATCTCGCGCCGTCATCTCTGGATTCCGGGTTCGCGCTACGCGCGCCCCGGAATGACGCCAATTCCTACGTCGCCACCGACCCATTCCCGGCCGTTTCCAGCCGGAACGCCGCGGCGAACAGCGCGCGGGTGTAATCCGTCTTCGGATTCCTGAACAGCTCGGCAGCTTGCCCCTCCTCCATCACCTTGCCACCGCGCATCACGATGAGATGGCTGGCGAGCGAGGCGACGACGCGTAAGTCGTGCGAGATGAACATGTAGGTGAGGTCACGCTTGCGCTGGAGCTCGCGCAAGAGATCGACCATCTGCGCCTGGAACAGCATGTCGAGCGCGCTGGTCGGCTCGTCCAGCACGACAAAATCCGGCTCCAGCACCACCGCTCGCGCGATGCTGATGCGCTGGCGCTGGCCGCCGGAGAATTCGTGCGGATAGCGGAAGCGCGTATCCGGATCGAGCCCGACATCCTCGAGCGCCTTGACGACCCGCGCCTCGCGCTCCTCGCGCGACAGGTTCGGCTGATGCACGGAGAGGCCCTCGGCGATGATGTCGGCGACCGACATGCGCGGTGAGAGCGAGCCGAACGGATCCTGGAACACGATCTGCATGTCGCGCCGGAAGGGGCGCATCTCCTTGAAGCGCAGACCCTGGATGTCATTGCCGAGGAACACAATGCGGCCGTTCGAGGAGATCAGCCGCAACAGCGCCAGCCCCAGCGTGGTCTTGCCCGAGCCGGATTCGCCGACGACGCCGAGGGTCTCGCCCTTGCGCACGGCGACGCTGACGCCGTCAACCGCCTTGATGTGGCCGACCGTCTTGCGCATCAAGCCGCGCCTGATCGGAAACCAGACTTTGAGATCATCGGCCGACATCACCACCGGCGCACCCGGCTGCGGCGGCGCCGGATCGGGCTTCGGCTCCGCCGCGAGCAGGTCGCGCGTATAGGGATGTTTCGGGGTCTTGAAGACCTGCTCGACCGGCCCCTGCTCGACGATCACGCCGCCCTTCATGACGCAAACCGTGTCGGCGATGCGGCGGACGATGCCGAGATCGTGGGTGATGAACAGCAGGCTCATGCCGAGGCGCGAGCGGATCTCGGCAAGCAGCGCCAGGATCTGCGCCTGCACGGTGACGTCGAGCGCCGTGGTCGGCTCGTCCGCGATCAACAGATCCGGCTCGTTGGCGAGCGCCATCGCGATCATCACGCGCTGGCGCTGGCCGCCGGAGAGCTGGTGCGGATAGCTCTTCAGCCGAGTCTCGGGCTCGGGAATGCCGACCTGGGTCAGCAGCTCCAGCGTCCGTCTGCGCGCCTCGGCATTGCTGGTGGGATTATGCAGCTGGATGATCTCGCCGATCTGCGCCTCGATCGTATGCAGCGGATTGAGCGAGGTCATCGGCTCCTGGAAGATGATGGAGATGTCGCTGCCTCTGATCTCCCGCATCTGCTGCTCGGATTGGTCGATCAGCTCCTGCCCCTTGAAACGGATGCTGCCCGAAGGATGCGAGGCGTTCGGGTACGGCAGCAGCTTCAAGATCGAGAGCGCGCTGACCGACTTGCCGGAGCCGGACTCGCCGACCAGCGCCACGCACTCGCCGCGCTTGATCTGGAACGAGACCTTGTCGACCGCGAGCGTGGTGGCGCCGCCCTGGTGAAAGGCCACCGAGAGGTCGCGCACGGCAAGCAGGGGTTGGTTTATCGCGTCCATTAGCTTACCTGAACGTCTTGCGCGGATCGAAGGCGTCGCGCACGGCTTCGCCGATGAAGATCAGCAGCGACAGCATGATCGCGACCGAGAAGAATCCGGAGAAGCCGAGCCATGGTGCCTGCACATTGGCCTTGGCCTGCGACAGGAGCTCGCCGAGCGAGGGCGAACCGGGCGGCAGGCCGAAGCCGAGGAAATCGAGGGCCGTCAGTGTCATCACCGAGCTCGACACGATGAATGGCAGGAACGTCATGGTCGCGACCATCGCGTTCGGCAGCAGGTGACGGAACATGATGACCGGGTTGGAGACGCCGAGCGCCCGCGCCGCCTGAATGTATTCGAAATTGCGCCCGCGCAGGAACTCGGCCCGCACCAGCCCGACCAGCGAGACCCAGGAGAACAGCAGCAGGATTCCGAGCAGCACGAAGAAGCCGGGCACGAGGACCGAGGACAGGATCAGGAGTAGATAGAGCGAGGGAATCGCCGTCCAGATCTCGATGAAGCGCTGGAAGATGAGATCGACCCGGCCGCCGAAATAGCCCTGCACCGCTCCCGCCGCGATGCCGATGACGGACGAAACGATCGTGAGACAAAGGCCGAACAGCACCGAGATGCGGAAGCCGTAGATCAATCGCGCCACCACGTCGCGGCCCTGATCGTCGGTGCCGAGCCAGTTGTATTCGAGATCGCGGCAGCTCTTCAGCCCCTTCTTCTCCACCACCGGCTTGCACTGCTTCTCCGTCAGCATCCAGGTCGGCGGCGACGGCGCCGGCGTCGGCAGGTCGAGATTGTGGGTGTCGTAGGAGTAACGGATCAGCGGCCAGACGATGCTGCCGCCCTTGTCCTTGATCAGCTTCTGCAAATAGGGATCGCGGTAGTCGGCCGCCGTCTCGAAATCGCCGCCGAAGGTCGTTTCCGAATAGGTCACGAAGGCGGGCCAGTACAGGCGGCCGTCGAACTTGATCAAGAACGGCCGATCGTTGGCAATCAGCTCGGCAAACAGGGAGATCACGAACAGGCCGATGAAGATCCAGAACGACCAGTAACCGCGCCGGTTGGCCTTGAAGTTCTGCCAACGCCGCCTGTTGAGTGGCGAAGGCGCGAAGGGCTTGCGCGTGATCGGTACGACCCCTCCCAGCGGAGACTTGGCCGTGGTCTCGATCGGCGTCGGCGCGGTAATCGTCATCAGACCTCCCGCGCCTCGAAATCGATCCGAGGGTCGATCCACATATAGGTTAGGTCGGAGATCAAATTGATCACGAGGCCGACCAGCGAAAAGATGTAGAGCGTGCCGAACACCACGGGATAGTCGCGGTTGAGCACGCTTTCGAAGCTGAGCAGCCCGAGCCCGTCCAGCGAGAAGATGGTCTCGATCAGAAGCGAGCCTGAAAAAAAGGCGTGGATGAAGGTCCCGGGGAAACCGGCGATCACGATCAGCATCGCGTTGCGGAAGACGTGGCCATAAAGCACGCGGCCCTCACTGCAGCCCTTGGCCCGCGCGGTCATGACGTATTGCTTGCGGATCTCGTCCAGGAACGAGTTCTTGGTCAGGAACGTCATGGTGGTGAACGCGCCAAGCCCCATGGCGATCAGCGGCAGCGTCAGATGCCAGAAATAGTCGAGGATCTTCCAGTACCAGGGAAATTGCGACCAGCCGTCCGATGTCAGTCCGCGCAGCGGGAACCAGTTGAAGAACGAGCCACCGGCAAACAGGATGATGAGCAAGATCGCGAACAGGAAGCCGGGAATCGCATAGCCGAGCACGAGCACCGTCGACGTCCAGGTGTCGAACCGCGCGCCGTCGTTCACGGCCTTGCGAATGCCGAGCGGAATCGAGATCAGGTAGGTCAGAAGCGTCAGCCAGATGCCAAGCGAGATCGAGACGGGCAGCTTCTCCTTGATGAGCTGAAGCACGCTGACGTCGCGAAAATAGCTCTTGCCGAAGTCGAACCGGGCGAAATTCCACACCATCAGCAGAAAGCGCTCCGGTGCCGGCTTGTCGAAGCCGAACTGCACCTCCAGCTTCTTGATGAAATCGGGGTCGAGCCCCTGCGCGCCGCGATATTTCGAGTTGATGGCGTCGCCACCGGCACCGACCTGACCAGGTGCGCGCTGCGCAAAATCGCCGCCGCCCGAAATGCGCGACGTGCCGCCGGTATCGGCGCCCGAGAGCTGCGCGATCACGCGCTCGACCGGGCCGCCCGGCGCGAACTGCACGACGACGAAGGACACGAAGAGAATCCCGAGCAGGGTCGGGATCATCAGGAGGATGCGGCGGGCGATATAGGCGCTCATGGCTATTTTGCCTGCTCGAGCTTGGCCGCCTTGGCCGGTTCATGCCACCAGATGTCGGGCGCGCCGACGCCGTTGGCATAGCGCGGCAGCTTCTGCGGATGGCCGAACTGATCCCAATAAGCCAGCCGGTGCGTCTTGTTGTACCATTGCGGCACCCAATAGCGGCCGGCGCGGAACAGGCGATCGAAAGCGCGGCAGGCGACGGTCAACTCTTCGCGGCTGTCGGCCGCCATGATCTTCTCGATCATGGCATCGATCGCCGGGCTGGCGACGCCCGCGAGATTATACGAGCCCTTGGTGTTCGCCACCTGCGAGGAGAAGAACGCGCGCATGGCATCGCCTGGTGTCGCCGACATGCTGAAGCGCTGGATCGTCATGTCGAAATCGAAATCTTCCTGGCGCGCCTTGTGTTGCACGGCATCGACCAGGCGGACGCTCGCCTCGATGCCAAGCGTCGCGAGATTCTTGATGTAGGGCGCGTGGTGCGGCTGGAACGAAGGCTCATCCAGCAGGAACTCGATCCTGAACACCTCGCCATTCGGCAGCACTCGCCTGCCATCCTTGATCGGCACGCCGGCTTCGTTCAGCAGTTGCTGCGCCTTGCGCAACAGGCTGCGATCTTGCCCGGAGCCGTCCGACACCGGAGGCGTGAACGGCGCAGCGAACACTTCGTCAGGAACCCGACCGCGGAAGGGCTCGAGCAGCTTCAGCTCCTCCGGCGAAGGAGGCCCATTGCCGGCCATGAGGTCCGAGTTCTGGAATGGCGATACCGTACGGGCATAAGCGCCATACATGATGGTTTTGTTGGTCCACTCGAAATCGAAGGCGTTGATCAGGGCCTCGCGCACGCGCGGATCTTTGAATTTGTCGCGCCGCGTGTTGATGAACCAGCCCTGCGCACCGGACGGCGTATCGTCGGGCACGACCTCCAGCTTGACGCGGCCATCCTTCGCAGCCGGGAAGTCATAGCGTGTCGCCCAGATGCGCGAGGTGAACTCCTCGCGATAGAGATAGCTCTTGCCGGTGAAACCCTCGAAGGCGACATCGCGGTCGCGATAGAACTCATAGCGCACGACATCGAAATTGTAGGTGCCGCGGCAGGGCGGCAGATCGGCAGCCCACCAGTCCTTCACCCGCTCATACTCGATATAGCGATTGACCTCGAACTTGCCGACCTTATACGGACCCGAGCCCAGCGGGGTCTCCAGAGACGATTCATCGAACGGGCGAGACGCGTAGTACGCCTTCGAGAAGATCGGCAGGCCGGCGACATAAAGCGGCACGTCGCGCGCGCGCCCCTTGGCAAAAGTGACGACGAGCGTCGCATCGTCGAGCGCTTCCGCGCTGACCATGTCGCGCATCTGCACGATGATCAGCGGATGTCCCTTGGTCTTCAGCGCCGTTAGCGAAAACGCAGCATCGTGCGCGGTGAGCTTGGTGCCGTCGTGGAATTTCGCCTCGGGCCGCATGGTGAAGCGATAGACCAGCTTGTCCGGCGAGATCTGCACGGATTTGGCGGCAAGCCCATACATCGCATCGGGCTCGTCGTTTGCCCGCACCATCAGAGGTGCAAACGTCATGTCCATGCCCTGCGCGCCGTCGCCCTTCAGGATGAAAGCATTGAGCGAGTTGAAGGTCTGGTAGGACTGGTTGTACGAGCGCACCGACGGGATCAGCGAGAACGTACCGCCCTTCGGCGCGTCGACATTGACGTAATCGAAATGATGGAAGTCGGCTGGATATTTGAGATCGCCGAACGCCGAGATGCCGTGCGCCTCGGTCGCCGCTTCCGACGCGCGCGCGCCGTGCAGCAGCGGCGCGCCGACGGACGCCCCGAGGGCGCCGCCGACACCCAAGACCAACACATGGCGGCGTGACATCTGCGTCATGCGGGAAATGTCCTTCACGACTTCTTCGCGATCCGTGCCGCCTTGTCTGCGTCGTACCACCAGATGAAGGGGAAGCCGGACTGACCGTATCTGGGCAGTTCCGTCGGCCGGCCGAAGCGATCCCAGCGCGCGGTGCGCACCTTTGGATAATTCCATTGCGGCACGACGTAGTGATTCCACAGCAGCACGCGGTCAAGTGCCTTGGTCGCGGCGACGAGATCGTCGCGATCGGTGGCGTAGATGACCCGCTCGATCAGCTTGTCGATCGCGGGATTTTTGATGCCTGCGATGTTGCGCGAGCCGGCGATATCGGCCGTCTTAGACGACCAGAACTCGCGCTGCTCGTTACCTGGCGACTGCGACTCGCCCCATGAATTAGTGACGATGTCGAAATCCCACTCGCGGGTCCTGTTTTCGTATTGAGTCGGGTCGACCGTTCGGACGGTGACGGCAATGCCTAGCCGCTCCAGCGACGGTTTGTAGAACAGCGTGATCCGCTCGAAGCTGGGATCCGAGTTCAGCAATTCCAGGGAGAACTGGGCGCCTGTCTTGACATCGATCAGCTTGCGGTCGCGCACCTCATAACCGGCCTCCTTGAACAGGCGCAGCGCCTCGCGCAGATTGTCGCGCACGGCCTCCGGACTGCCGCCGACCGGATTGGTGTAGGCCGTGGTGAAGACTTCGGGCGGCACCTGGGCGCGGACGGTCTCGAGGATTTCGAGCTCCTTCCCCTGCGGCAGGCCGGTCGCCATCAGATCTTCGATGCCGTCGAAATAGCTGCTGATGCGCTTGTACTGACCGTAGAAGATCTGCTTGTTCATCTCCTCGAAATCGAACGCGTAATTGAGCGCACGCCGCACGCGTGGATCGCTGAACTTGGCACGGCGCAGGTTCGGCACGAAGGCCTGCATCACGCCCGAGCTGCGATTGGCGAACTCCTCGAGGATCACGCGCTTTTCAGCGACGGCCGGGAAGTCGTAGGCGGTCGCCCAGTTCTTCGCGCTGTTCTCGGTGCGCCAATCGACCTGGTCGGCCTTGAACGCCTCGATCGCGACAGTGGCGTCGCGGAAATATTCATAGCGCAGCTCGTCGAAATTGTTGCGGCCTACGTTGGCGGGAAAGTCGCGCCCCCAATAGTCCTTGACGCGCTCCAGCGCGATCGAGCGCCCGGCAACGAATTCCTTGATCCTGTAGGGGCCGGAGCCGAGCGGCACTTCCAGCGTCGTGGCGGAGACATCGCGCTTGCGACCTTGCGCGTCCGTCCCCTCCCACCAATGCTTCGGCAGGACAATCAGTTGCCCCACGATCTGCGGCAGCTCACGGTTGCCGGGGGCGTCGAACACGAACCTCACCTCACGCTCACCGACCTTCTCGGCCTTCACCACATGGCTGTAGTATGCCGAGTACATCGGATGGTGCTTCTTGAAGGAATCGAGCGAGAAGATCACGTCATCCGGCGTGACGGGCTTGCCGTCATGCCATTTCGCCTGCGGCCGCAAGCGGTAGGTGACGAAGGAGAAGTCGTCGGGGTGGCTGACCGCCTCGGCCAGCGCACCGTATTCGGTCGAGACCTCGTCGAGCGAGGGCGTCGTGAGGGATTCGTAGATGAAGGCGACGGCACCGGCGACCTGCCCCTTCACGCCTGATACGACGATGTTGAAATTGTCGAACGTGCCGACGGCGATCTGTCGCGCGAAGCCGCCCTTCGGCGCTTCCGGATTGACATAGTCGAAGCGCTTGAAATCGGCGGGGTACTTGACTTTCCCGAACAGCGACAGCGCATGGCGCCAGGGCAGCTCAGTTGCTGATTGCGCCTGCGCCGAGCCGACGGGAACGCCCGCGACGGAACCAAGGGCGGGAAGCGCTGCGGCAGCAGTGCCGGTGAGCAGGAGATCGCGTCGGGTAATGGCCAAATCAACATCCCTGTCTTGAAGGAGGCTACTCCTTTAAGTTCCCAATATAGGCGAGGTTTCGACCGAATATGTTGCTTTTTCCTCATCTTGGAAGCCCCGGTGGCCTATCGGATGCGGCCAAACGCCCCGATAACGTCGTCGCGAGGCCCGGACAAGGAAACGGCCAGGCTTTTCAGCCCGGCCGCACATTCCGAAATGGGTTCTGGAGGCCTTACTTCGACGCGGTCGGCAGCGGCTGAGGATGGTCCGAGAGCGAATTCAGATAGGCAATGACGTCGGCGCGCTCGGAGTCCTTCGGAATGCCGGCGAAGCCCATCGCGGTGCCCGGGATGAACCCCTTCGGGTTGGCGATGAACTTGTTGAGATCGTCGAACGTCCAGGTGCCGCCCTTGGCCTTCATGGCAGCCGAGAAGTTGAAGCCGCCGCGGCCCTCGCCCCTCTTCTCGCCGACGACGCCATAGAGGTTCGGACCGACACGATTCGGGCCGCCCTTCTCGAACGTGTGACAGGCGCCGCATTTCTTGGCGGCGGCAGCACCCTTCTCGACGGAGGCAGTCTGGAGCAGCTTTTCGATCGGCTCGGAGGCTGCGGCGGCGGCGCCACCTTCCTTGCCGTGGCCAGCATCTTCCTTCACCGCGATCTCGAAACCCGGCTTTTCCGGCATCTTGGGGGAGAACAGCGCGCTCGCGGTGAAGCTCGTCACCAGCAGAACGAGACAGGTGCCGAGCACGGCGCCGAGAATCTTATTGAGTTCGAAAGAGTCCATTTCCGGCCAGGCCCCACCGCAAGAAGGAAACAGCGGCCCAGATGGCCGCCAGGACGAGCCTCGGGAGAATCAAAAACGTTCCTTATTGTTTCCCCGAGTTTTGCCATTGAGATATCGGTTTGCCCGGGGTCTGGCAACCCGTATAAGCGAGCCGGCTTTCAGCCCGTCCCCACCCCATTTCTCGGCGCGGAAAACGCACCGTTTCCAGGCTCTTGACCCGATGACCGATCCTCGCATCCTGGTGCTGATCCCGGCCCGCATGGCCGCCACCCGCCTGCCCGGCAAGCCGCTCGCCGATATCGCGGGATTGCCGATGATCGTGCATGTGCTGCGCCGCGCCGAGGCCGCTGCGATTGGCCGGGTCGCTGTCGCAACCGACACGCCAGAGATCGCGTCCGTGGTCACCGCCCATGGCGGCGAGGCTGTGATGACCCGCCCCGACCACCCCTCCGGCTCGGACCGCATCCACGAGGCCATGCAAAAGCTCGATCCCGAGGGCAAGGCCGAGATCGTGATCAATCTCCAAGGCGATTTCCCGACCATCACGCCGGCGACCATCCGCGAGGTGCTGCCGCCCTTTGACGATCCCGCAGTCGACATCGTCACATTGGCCTCGCAGATCCACACCGAGGAGGAGGACCTCGCGCCGAGCGTCGTGAAGGCGATCGGCTCGCCGATCGGGCCGAAGCGGATGCGGGCACTTTATTTCACCCGCGCGACAGCCCCTTACGGCAACGGACCGCGATACCACCACATCGGCCTTTACGCCTATCGTCGCGCCGCACTGGAGCGGTTCGTATCGCTGCCGCCTTCGCCGCTGGAGCGCCAGGAGAGCCTGGAACAGCTCCGGGCGGTGGAGGCCGGCATGCGCATCGACATCATGATCGTCGACAGCGTACCCCGCGGCGTCGACACGCCGCCCGATCTCGAAACCGCGCGCAGCATCCTTTCCAAATCCTGAGGCGCTGTTACAAGGCCGACCATGAGCAAGATGAAGATCGCATTCCAGGGCGAACCCGGAGCCAATTCCCACATCGCCATCGTCGAGGCCTATCCCGACGCCGAACCGATGCCCTGCGCCACGTTTGAAGACGCGCTGTCGGCGATCTCCTCGGGCGAGGCCGATCTCGGCATGATCCCGATCGAGAACTCGGTCGCCGGCCGCGTCGCCGATATCCATCACCTGCTGCCGGCCTCCGGCCTCTTCATCGTCGGCGAATGGTTTCTGCCGGTGCGGCACCAGCTGATGGCGGTGAAGGGGACCAAGCTCGACGACATCAAGAGCGTGGAGAGCCATGTGCATGCGCTGGGCCAGTGCCGGCGCATCATCCGCAAGCTCGGCATCAAGCCGATCGTGCACGCCGACACCGCCGGCAGCGCCCGCGACATTTCCGAGCGCAAGGACAAGACAGTCGCCGCGATCGCCTCGCGCCTTGCTGCAAAGATCTACGGCCTCGACATCCTCGCCGAGGACATCGAGGACGAGGCCCACAACACCACGCGCTTCGTGGTGTTGGCACGCGAGCCGAAATGGGCGTCCCAAGGCACCGGCCCGCTCGTCACCACTTTTGTTTTCCGCGTGCGCAATTTGCCGGCCGCGCTCTACAAAGCGCTCGGCGGTTTCGCCACCAACGGCGTCAACATGACCAAGCTCGAGAGCTACATGGTCGACGGCAATTTCTTCGCCACGCAGTTTTACGCCGACGTCGAAGGCCACCCCGATGACAAGGGCCTCGCCTTCGCGATCGAGGAGCTGAAATTCTTCTCGCGCGAATTCCGCATCGTCGGCGTGTATCCGGGGCATCCGTTCCGGGCAACGTTCAGCGAGGCGCAGCAGGACTAGTCTCGTGTCCCGGACGCGCCAAGTGCGAGCCGGGACCTGGAGGCCGCTAGCCTCGGGGCTGCAATGGGCCCCGGCTCTGCAGCGCACCGCTGAAGAAGCGCTGCGCTGCGTCCGGGGCACCAGAGCGGCCTAGTCTTACTGAGTCATCCGGCCGCAGCCGTTGAGGCTGAGAATCAAGTATTTGTAGGGATTCAATGTTTGGCGCGCGGAGGGCCAGATGAATCTCGATCAAGGCGGAGACAGCAAAACCCGGTTTGCGGAGTATGTGGCGGGGCTTGGTAGCGTGATCGGTCACGCGGAGCGGACGAGACCGCTGCGCGATTATTGCACTGGCCTGATGTTGCCGGGTGATCGCAAGAGCGTCGAGCCAATGGCGGCGCGGACGGCTCC